>NZ_JACVAZ010000001.1:0-1892599 GCF_014852125.1 Delftia sp. DLF01 | reverse complement strand
ATCGAGCATCGAGCATCGAGCATCGAGCATCGAGCATCGAGCATCGAGCATCGAGCATCGAGCATCGAGCATCGAGCATCGAGCATCGAGCATCGAGCATCGAGCATCGAGCATCGAGCATCGAGCAATTATAACATCAATATATCATTTTCCAGAATAATCCACGTCTTTTTTAGAAGAGGTGGATTATTCTTTTTCAAGTTCCCGATTTTCTACGGCCGAAGAATCCTGGTGTCAGGGCAAATATTTCATCGTTGAAAATTATTCATTCGGCAATCAAGATGTTGAGCTTCAAAAAATCAAAAGTGATCACCAAACTGACCATGGGCTTTCTTGTGGTCTCATGCATTGGTGCATTCATCGGTATCAATGGAATACTGAAGGCAGGGGAAATCAATGATCTCGCAACGCAGATGTACGAGAAGGAACTGCTGGGCCTGTCACAAATATCCGAGGCCAACGTCCAGCTGATCGCAGCGGGCCGGGCCATCAGAAATGCCGTGCTTGCAAACGATGATGAAAGCAGAAACCGGCACACGGACGCCGTGCTGCAAAGGCTGCAACTGCTGAAAGAGGCGCTGAACAACAGCAAGAGGCTTTTTGCCGAGGGCGATGGCAAGGAAAAGCTCAAGTCCATTGATGAAACCCTCGTCATCTATGAAAAGGGTCTGCTGCAGACGATTGAAAGAATCAAGTCAGAGCATCTTTCGGAATCCAGGGAATCGATTGATCTGATCAACAGATTCCGGGTGGAGTCCGACAAGATCGACAGCCTGATGACGGAAGTTGTCAATATCAAAAAGAAGAATGCCAGCTGGCTCAATGACGAGACCGACAGAATCTACGAAAAGATCCGGCTCATGCTCACCCTCCTGACCATCTCCGGCGTGATTGTGGGGGTGGCCATTGGCGTGATCATCACAATTTCCATCACACGCCAGCTGGGCGGAGAGCCGGCTGATGTGGCGCACATTGCGGAAAACATCTCAAGAGGGGACCTGACCTCCAGGATCGACCTGTCCAGGGCACGCCCTGGCAGTGTGATCACGGCCATGCAGGAAATGCAGGTATCGCTGCAACGCGTCGTGGGCACCGTGCGCAGCAGCAGCGACAGCATTGCCACAGGCGCCACGCAGATTGATGCAGGCAATGCCAACCTGTCGAGCCGAACGGAAGAGCAGGCCAGCAATCTTGAAGAGACTGCCGCATCCATGGAGGAACTGGCCAGCACGGTGAAAAGCAATTCCGATGCGGCGATCACTGCCACCATGCTCGCCCAGTCAGCGCGCGATGCCGCAGCGCACGGCGGGGGCATGGCCCGGCAGATGGTGGACGTGATGAATGAAATAAATACGTCCTCCAAGAAAATCGAGGACATCATCAACGTCATTGATTCAATCGCTTTTCAAACCAATATTCTTGCTTTGAATGCTGCTGTCGAAGCAGCCCGCGCCGGAGAGCAGGGCCGTGGTTTTGCGGTGGTTGCCGCCGAAGTTCGCAGCCTTGCAGTGAAAAGTGCAGAGGCCGCAAAAGAGATCAAGTCTCTCATCGAAGACAGTGTTTCCAAGGTCGGCAATGGCCACCAGCTTGCCCAGGCTGCGGGCAGCAGCATTGAAGATATCGTCACCCAGGTCCAGAAGGTATCCAGCATGATCGAAGAGATCAGTGGCGCCACCAGGGAGCAAAGCCAGGGCATCGATCAGATCAATGATGCGATCATCCAGCTGGACCAGGTCACCCAGCAAAATGCCGCTCTGGTGGAAGAGTCGGCAGCGGCGGCCGGAAGTCTCAGCCAGCAGGCGCAGGCCCTGGTTTCGGCAGTTTCCATTTTCAAGCTGGACCCCGCGGAAAAGGAGGCCCCTGTCTTGAGGAAAATCCCCTCACCCATGAGGCCGCTGAGTCTTTCCGCATCCTGACGGAAATTCAGACCAGTGCGTCACAGCCAACGGGAAGCGTTTCTCCTGGCAGGCTTGCCTGCCAGGAGAACGGCGCCTGTTCGCTGGTATTTTGACCAGATGAGCGTTGAATGATGCATGCAGAGAGAAGACTTCCAAGCTGGCAGCCCAGGCGCTGGTATGCCTGTATTTTCATCGCATGTTTGGTGATCATTGGCGTTGCGGGCGTTTCTCTGATCTCCAGCTACGAGACATCGCTCCATGAAGAGAAGTCGAATCTCCTGCATGCGCTGTCTGCCTCTGCCGCTGAAACCAACAAGATCATTCTTGCCACCTCTTTGGCGGTAGAGAGAACAGAACAACTTTTGCTGGCACCGGGCCGCCTAGGCGAAATCACGGCAGACCCTGATGCCAGCACCGATATCCGCAATGCCTTGATCCAGGAGGTGGCGGCGCTGCCCGGGGTCATCAGCATGAGCGTGCTTGATCGACATGGGAAATGGTCCATTTCCTCACGTTTCAGCAAGCTGCCGCTGTCTCCCGACAACCCCGAGCGCCCCATCTGGAATGCAGCGCTGCAGACAAAGCCTGGCGGCTTCTTCTTGCTGAATGCAAGCAAATCGCCGGTCTTCGATATACCGTCCCTGGTGCTGGGGCGTCCGGTACGTGACTCCAGTGGGGCGCTGACTGGCATTGTGGTGGCCTTCATTGCCGTGGATTCCATTCGCCAGGCATTCAGTTCACTGCTGCTGGATGGCCATCAGGTCATGGTCAGCCTGCCAAACGGCAAAGATCTGGTCAGAATTCCTCCGGAGCATCCGCACATTCTGGACGGGATGGATTCCGGACTTGCAAAAATGATGGCTGCAGGCGAGGGCATGTTGGACGCTGACGATGGCTTTGGACACGGCTGGATCGTCGCCATGCACCACTCCAGCCAAGGCGGCAGGGATCTCGCCTATGCCACGCTGGCCGCCAAGGCAAAGCTCGCGGCTCCATGGTGGAGGTTCGGAAAAACCATCATGGCATGGGCGGCCATCAGCCTGGCTTCATTTTTATTACTGGCGCAATTGTGGATGCGTGAGCGCAGAAGATCCTATTTCGAGGCGAGGGATCTGGTGCAGGTGCATTCACAGTTGAGGCACCATCTTTTCCATGACCCTGCTTCCGAATTGCTCAATTCAACCGGATTTGAGCAACTTCTGAACAGAACGCAAGCACAGCGGCGTCCTGTTGCCATCCATGTCATCGGTATCGAGCATTTGCAAGTGCTGGCAGATACGCTGGTTCCTGGAATGGACAACCAACTGATCTCGCAACTGTCAAAACAATTGCGCTCCTGTATTGGACAGAATGACGTAGCCGCCCGCCTTGCCATCGAGGAGTTCTGTGTCGCCCAATATGAAGGGAACCCCGATTCCATGGCGAAAACGCTCTCCATCCGACTGGGTGAAAAGCGCTACATCCTGGGTGAGCGCAGCATTTTGCTGTCTGTCTGCGTAGGGACGGCGGTCTGCAAGAACAACGAGGACTGGAATCAGCTGCTGCGCGAAGGGCGCGCGGCAATGGAGCGGGCGCGATCCCAGGGACGTGGGCGATTCGTGAAATTCGAGCCTTCCGCCGATGGCCCCATGCAGGAGCAACTGCTGCTGGAGCAGGATTTCCGGTCCGCCATCGGAACAAGCCAGTTGTTCATGGCGTACCAGCCGATCTGCCATGTGGCCACGGGAACAATATCGGGGTTCGAGTCGCTGATGCGCTGGAACAGCCCGGCCAGAGGGTCAGTGCCGCCAGGTGTCTTCATTCCCATGGCAGAGCGGCGCGGCCTGCTGCTTCCCATCGACCAAATGGTGGAGCGCTCCCCGCTGCTGGTTGCCAACGGATGGCCGTCCGATATCTCGGTGTCCATCAACTGCCCGGCCTTTGAATTTCTCGATCCAGGCATGGCGGTGCAATTGAAGGAACATCTGGACCGCGCCGGCCTGAACCCCAAGCGCTGCTACATCGAAGTGACGGAATCGGCCCTGCTTCAAGATGATGAGCAGGTGCTGTCCGTCATGCGGCAAGTGAAGGCACTGGGTGTGAATCTCGCCATCGATGACTTTGGCTCCGGCCATGCCAGTCTTTCCTACCTGCACCGCTTTCCCTTCAACCTGATCAAGATCGATCGCAGCTTCATACAGGCCATGGACAAGGACGCCGGGGCTGCCGCGATTGTCGAGGCCACGCTGGCACTGAGCCGCAGATTGGGCCTTGAAGTCGTCGCGGAAGGCGTGGAAACCACGGAGCAGTTTCTGCACCTGCAGCAGCTCGGGTGCACGTACGTCCAGGGATTTCTGATCGCCCGCCCGATGAACGAGGAGCATGTCCTGCCGTTCCTGGAGGGCTTCAGGCTCAGCGACGTGCTGGAGTGTCCCGCGCACGCCTGAGCACGGTTGCTGCACTGGGGCACAATCGCGCCCTCAGCAGACGCCGCCTGCGCAAGAGGGCCTTGCCGCCATGATGAAGATCGACTCCACCACCGTGCAGCTTGTGCTTGCGATTGCCGAAGAGGGCAGCATTTCACGCGCAGCCGACAGGCTGCAACTGGCGGTGGCAGCGGCCTCGCGGCGGCTCAGTGACCTGGAGCAGCAACTGGGCGCCAGGCTGTTCAAGCGGCAGCCCCATGGAGTGCGCGCCACCGAGCCTGGCCTCAAGCTGCTGGCCCATATCCGCCAGATAGGCAACCTGGTGGAGCGGCTGGAAGCCGACGCCCAGGCCCTGGGCCGCGGGCGCGACGGCCGCATCATCATCGGCGCCCCCAAATCCGCCATCCTGCAGTTCCTGGCCGCCGACATCGCCATCACCCAGCGGCGCTATCCCCACATCACGCTGCAGGTGATGGAGGAGAACAGCCGCATCGTCCAGCAACTGCTGCGCGACAAGGTCATCGACATCGGCATCTTCGAGAAGACCAGCGGCTTCGTGGATCTGCCACGCTCCGACTACCGCAAGGACAGCCTGGTGCTGGTCTACAGCCGCAGGCATTTCAGCTTTGCCGTCGAGCCGGTGGTACTGGACCAGTTGCTGGACTGCCCCATCGTCAGCCTGGGCCGGGGCTCGGCCATCCTGGCCGCTTTGCGACGCGCCCACCGCAGCCGGGGCAGGGTGTTTCGCAACGATTTCGCCGTCAGCGGCTTCGACACCATGCTGGCCCTGGTGCGCGAAGGATTGGGTGTGGGGCTGATGCCACCCGGTGTGCTGCGCAGCTTCCACCCTGAGCCCGACCTGGGTTGGGCCACCCTGGAAGGCGACTGGCACGAGCGCAGCTACGTGCTGTCCTTCATCGAAGGCCAGGCTCAGGAACAGGCGCTGCGCAACGTCGTCGCCGCCCTGCTGCAGGGCGAACGCGCGATCTGACCCTTCTGGTTTCGCAGATTGCGAAACCAGGCATGCGGCACACAGGCTTGCCGCGATATCGGCGCCCGGCGACAGTGACTGCACAACAACGATGTGCAGGAGACAGACATGAAACGCCGCGACTTCATCGCGGCCGGCGCCACCGCGCTGGCCGCACCCTGGGCAGGGGCCGCGCCCCCTGCCTCCGACCTGCCCAAGGGGCCCGTCAAGATCCTGGTGGGCTGGGCGCCGGGCGGCGGCACCGACGTGTTCGCGCGCATCGTGGGCCAGAAGCTGTCCGAGATCTGGGGCCGGCCCGTGATCGTGGAGAACAAGCCCGGCGCCACGGGCTCGCTGGCGGCCGAGTACTTTGCCAAGACCCGCTTCACAGAAGGCATCAACCTGCTGATGGCCCATGTGAACACGCACGCCATCTCGCCGCAGATCTTCAAATCCATCACCTATGACCCGCTCAAGGACTACGCGCCCATCGCCCTGATCGGCGCAACGCCCCACATCCTGGTGACCAGCAGCAGGAACGGCCATGCCTCGGTGCAGGAAGTGGTGGAACTGTGCCGCAAAAGCCCCGGCAAGGTCAGCTTCGGCTCTTCGGGCACAGGTTCGGTGCAGCACCTTGCGGCCGAGATGTTCAACATGGCGGCAGGTGTCAAGAGCATCCACGTTCCCTACAAAGGGTCCGGCCCCATGCAGACCGACCTGATCGGAGGACAGATCGACTTCAGCTTCGACACCATGACGGCCGCCACTGCCCAGGTCCGCGCAGGAAAAATGCTGGGCATCGCCCAGACCCGCGTGAACCGTGCCAAGGGATTCCCGGCCATGCCCACCATGGACGAGCAGGGCTTCAAGGGCTTTGACGCATCGAGCTGGTACGGCGTCGTCGGCCCGCGCGACATGTCCAGGGAACTGGCCCAGCGCATCAATGCCGACATCAACCGCGTGCTGGCCATGCCCGACGTGGTCAGCCGCTTCGACGGATACGGCGTGGAGGACGGTGGCGGCTCCGTTGACAAGTTCGCGGCCTTCATGGCTGCCGAATACAAGAAGTGGGGCGACGTGGTGCGCGCTGCAAAAATCACCGAAGAAAGCTGAGGACCCGGCATGAGCAATCCCCAATCCAACCCGCTGCAACTGCCCCTGCAAGGCATCCGCGTGCTCGACGTCAGCCAGGTCATGGCCGGCCCATTTGCCTGCATGCTGCTGGCCGACCTGGGCGCCGATGTCATCAAGGTCGAGCCTCCGGGCACCGGCGACCAGACGCGGGGCGCCATGGGCTTCAAGATGAAGGGCCCGGACAGCATGGGCTTTCTGAACATGAACCGCAACAAGCGGTCGCTGACGCTGGACCTCAAGAGCGAGGAGGGGCGTGAGGCCTTCTACCAGCTGGCCACGACAGCCGATGTCATCGTCGAGAACTACCGGCCAGGCGTGGTCCAGCGCCTGAAGATCGACTATGAAAGCATTCGCCGCATCAATCCGCGCATCGTCTATGTCAGCATCTCGGGCTTCGGCCAGAGCGGCCCCTGGGCCCAGCGGCCGGGGTTCGACCTCATGGCCCAGGCCATGTCGGGCGTGATGAGCGTCACCGGCTACAAGGGAGAGAAACCCGTCAAGGCCGGCGTGCCCGTGGCCGACATCGGTTGCGCACTGTTCGCCACCTACGGACTGCTGGCCGCCTACATCGGCGCGCAGAAGACAGGGCAGGGCCAGCACATAGACGCCTCGCTGTTCGACTCGGCCATGGCTTTCTCGATCTGGGACATGTCCGAATACTGGGGCACCGGCGTGCCGCCCGCGCCGCTGGGCACCAGCAACAAGATGAGCGCCCCCTACCAGGCCGTGAAGGCGCGCGATGGCTACTTCGTCATGGGCGCCACCAACCAGAAGCTCTGGGCCAGGCTGTGCGCGCTGATCGAGCGCGCGGACCTGGTCGAACATCCGGACTACGCCACCGTGGCGCTGCGCCTCAAGCACCGGGAGGCATTGATAGAGGCACTGGAAGCGGAGTTTGCCCACCACGACAGCGCCGACTGGGTGGACCGCATGCTGGAGGCAGGCATTCCCGCAGGCCCGCTGCTCACCTATCCGCAGGCCTTCGAGGGTGAACACGGCCAGCACCGCGGCATGTGCATGGAGATCGACCATCCCATCGAAGGCAAAGTCAAGAACATCGGCTTTCCCGTCAAGATGCTCGGCACGCCCCAGCAGGTGCGCCGCCATCCGCCGCTGCTGGGCGAGCACAACGCAGAAATCATGGCCGAACTCCAGGCACTGAAGGCCGCCGCATGAGCCCGGCCCTGCATGAATCCGTGGCACTGACCGTTCACGCCGGGGGCGCGGCCGAGATCCTCATCGACCGCCCCGAACGCCACAACGCCATGAGCATGCCCATGTACGAGGCATTGCTCACGGCCTTGGAACGCTGCCAGGCCGACCCGGCCATCCGCTGCGTGATGCTGCGCGGCGCGGGCGGCAAATCCTTCATCTCGGGCACGGACATCGCCTACTTCAAGGACTTCCATGACGGCCAGCAAGGCATTGCCTATGAAGCCTTCGTGGAGCGCGTGATCGACGCCTTGGAGCGCATCGCCGTGCCCACCATCGCCGTCATCGATGGCTGGGCCGTCGGCGGCGGCCTCGCCCTGGCCACGGCCTGCGATTTCCGCATCTGCAGCACCGGCTCGCGCTTCGGTGCGCCGATTGCCAAGACGCTGTCCAACACCCTGTCATCGCGCAATATCGCCCGCCTGGTGGCCAGCCTGGGCGTGCCGCGCGTCAAGCGCATGCTGCTGCTGGCGGACTACCTGTCAGCCGGGCAGGCCGAGGCCTGCGGGTTCGTGCATGCGGTGGTGCCGGCAGATCAATTGCAAGCCCAGGCACAGGCGCTGGCCGAGCAGCTCATGGCCTTGTCGGCAACCACCCAATCAGCGGTCAAGGAAAGCCTGAGGCGCATCGTGGTGGAGCAGCGGCTGGATGATGAGGATCTGGTGTCGGCGGTGTATGGGAGTGGGGCGTTTCGGGCGGGGGTGGCGCGGTTTACAGGAGCTTGATTGAAGCAGGCACGCATTCCCTCCGCAGGCCCGTAACACGTTCTAGTTGCCAAGCTCAAATTTGATAGGAATCTTGATGACGCTGGGGACCGACGCGCCTGAGCTGTCTTTCGCCGCAATGAAGGAAGCCTTCAACACGGCGGCCATCGCTGCTTCGTCCAGGATGGCGTGGCTTGAGCTTTGGTCTATTTCTGCACGACGAATCTTGCCGTCAGGATCAATTCGCGCCTTGATCACGACTCTGCCCTCTTGTCGCAGGCGCTTGGCCTGCTCCGGATAAGCCAGGCGCGGAGCCTGCAGATGCCGAGGAAGCTCGGCCGCAGGCGGCAGTTTGAGGGAGTCATCGTCCAGGGGAAGGGGGACAGGCGCCGCGCTGGAGGCAGGCAAGTCCTTGACGATTCTGGTAAAGCTGGAGGCAGTGCCGTCAGTTGCAGCCGCAGACGGTGCGAACGACTGAGTGGTCAAAGGCGGGCTGTGCCTCGGCACGGATGGCCCAGATGAGTTCACGAGCGCGGAGATCTTCCCCAGTGTTGACAGGACAAGCACCAGAAGAAAAATCCAGCCAAACCAGAAATTTCCACCTTTTCTCTCGCTCGTACTGGACGAGGCGCTGAGAGCCAATCGTTGACGCCATCGCGGTATCTGATCTGCCCACTCAAGCCAGCGCTTCGCATTGCGTGTGTCGGTGATGATGTGCAGCCAGTGAGGGTAGTGTTGGACGACATCCCGCAACGTGGCCCTGTGCTTCAAGAGCGTCGATGTCGGCGGCTTGCTGCTTTCGCGCAGACCCTGGATCAATTCCTTTTGCGCTACCCGTACGTGCTTTGGCCTGGTGTCGAAGAACTCCAGTTCGCCAATGGCGGATGCCACGACGGCCCCGGCATGGCCAAATGCTGCAAGGCGGCCACGGTCTTGCTTCCAGCCAAAGCAATCTATCGCAGGGCCGAACAGGAACTCCTTGCGGGGTTGCCAGCCCTCAGCCAGGAGGGCTGCCATGCCCCATTCAAAGAAGTGGCGCGCATCCATGTCGATCAGGCGCTGGTCCTTCAGAACCTCGTTCAGCCAGATGCTGGCAGCAGTACGGTCTTGGGGCCACCCGGCTGCCAGCTTTTTGCGCAGGTCTGCCAGCAGTGCGTGCGCTATCTGCCGGGCATGGTCGATGGTGCGGGCGGAATATGCAGGGTCTGCCTTGCGGGAAGGCGTATTCCCCGTATCGATATGCGCGTCGGACGAGTTCCGCGAGTGCGGTGCGTCTTCCTTGCTGTCTGAACTTGAGCGTGGCATTGCCGTTTCAGGACGGCGCTGGGCATGCCAGGCAAGCGCGGCCTGATAGGACTCCCGCAGTGCCTGAAAACCTTCAAGGTCTGTTTCCTGGTCAATTTCCTTGAGTGCGCGGGCATAGGCACGACGAATCGCGCGCTCGTCAGCGTTGAGATCCAGACCCAGCCGAGCAAGAAAGGGAAGAGACATGTACGTCGCTGTCGGCGGATCAGGTTGCATCATCAGCCAGCACCGCTGCACTGCGCTCCAGATGGGAGAGCTGTTCATCCAAGAGGACACGTGCCTTGGTTGCCACACGGGCGTCCTGGGTTGCCAGGCTGGCTTCGAACTGAAGAATCTGCTCACTCAGCCACTGCCTGGCATTGCCGCGCATCTGTGCATAGACGCGCTCGGCCCGCGCCAGCGTGGTGCGGTTTTCGATGGTGTCGCGAGGATGGATCTTCAACGCATCCATCGCAGCCAGGCGTTCAACGATGTCCTCTTCCGACAGCACGCCGGGATTTCCTTGGATTAGCAGGCTGAATGTCCTGTTCGTCTTGAGTACTTTGGCTTCAACCTGCAGCAATCCATTGACGTCGTAGGTGAAACGCACATCCACGCAAGAATCTTCGAGAGCCAATCCAGGCAATTCGATGCGCAAATCGCCAAGATGAATGTTGTCGCGGACCATGCGGGACTCCCCTTGGTAAACCTCGAGGTCGATGAACGACTGGTACGGGGAAGTCGGGACATAGTTGTTGACCCGGCTGACAGGCACGGTAGTGTTGCGCTCGATGACAGGGTCGAAGTGCCCCTGGATCGTGGAGCCATCCGGCATGCGTTTGCTGACTGCCACCCCCAGCGAGTAGGGACAGACATCCGTCATCACAACTTCCCTGAGCGCAGCATCCTTGGCTTTGAGCCCTGCCTGCACCGCGGCACCCAGTGCCACGACTTCATCAGGATTGAAATCGATCGCAGGAAACCGGCCAAACATCGTTGTTGCAAGGCGCCTTACCACCGGCATGCGGGTGGCCCCTCCGGCGAGCACGATGTTGTCGAGCATGGCGCTTCGAAGGTTGGCATCGCGCAGCGTTCTCTCGACCGGCATGCGCAGCCGCTGAAGCAAACTTCTGCAGGCTTGCTCCAAAAGTGCTTCATCCAGCGGCATCTCCAGGATTCGGCCCTCGTGCTCCAGACGGATGGAGGTGCTCGGCTGGTCGCTCAGCGCCCTCTTGGCACGCTCGGCCTCAGCCTGGAGCCGCTGCATGAAGCGTCGATCCTTCAGTAGGTCTCCGGACAGCGCCTGACGCTCAATGAAGAGATCGACCAGAGCTTGCAGGAAGTCCTCTCCTCCCAGAAAGTTGTCTCCGGCTGATGCGCGCACCTCCATTACGCCATCGAACATCTCCAGGATGGAGACATCGAATGTCCCGCCGCCAAGGTCGAAGACCAGGAAGCGGGTTTCAGCGTCCTGTTGGTGCAGGCCATAAGCCATGGCGGCGGCAGTGGGTTCATTGAGCAACCGCTCGACGCGCAGGCCTGCAAGCTGTCCAGCCGCTCGCGTGGCCTTGCGCTGCGCATCCGAAAAATAGGCCGGTACGGTGATTACGGCCTCCTCGATGGTCTGTCCCAGGAATGCCTCGGCGTCGGCCTTGAGTGCCCGCAGCACCAGTGACGACAGCTCCTCCGGGCGAAACTGTCGATCCCCCAAATGCACCCCCTTGTTGCTGCCCATGAAACGCTTGAAATTTGCGGCAGTGCGTTCCGGATGGGTCTGCAGACGTTCCCGCGCCGCACGGCCTACCAGCACGCTTCCATCATCATCCAGACTGACGCAGGAGGGCGTCATGAAATCGCCCAGGGCATTGGGAATCAGAACTGCTTTCCCATCCTGCCATGCTGCAGCCAGGCTATTGGTACTGCCCAGGTCAATCCCGATGATCATGAATTGGCTCCTTGTATGTCGAACTCGTGATCATATGTATGGTTTTGTTACCCGCAGCGAATCCGAGACAGGATGCATGCACAAGCCATGTGCGGCCTGCCCTCCGTCTCTTTTTTTGCCTCCGGATCATTGAACGCCTGCCAATGAGTGGCCGTGCGGTGTGGTTTCGCCCTGTTCCTACAAAATGCTTGGCTAAACTCCATGGCTTGTCGAGGGAAGCCGGGTTCATGCTGGGCTCGCAGTCGAGTGCCGTGCGCAATGCGGCCGCCCCTCAGATCAACGCAGCCCGAGAAATCCCATGCAAATCAAGAAATGCATTTCCGTCCTGCTGGCCAGCAGCTTCATCCTGCCGGTTCTGCCTGCGCGTGCAGGCGAAGAGACGGTGCAACTCATGTCCAATGGCCGCTACCAGACCTACAGCCTGCCCGACGATGCGCAGCAGGTACAACTGGTCGAGACCTTGGCTGGCAACTGCAGCTACAACCAGAACTGGGGCTACGACCTGGGCCGCCGCGAGATGTGGGTCAAGGGCGGCTGCGGCGGGCGTTTCCGCATCCTGAGCGGCCTGCCCCAGGGCGCGCAGGGCCAGGAAGGCGGGAGCGACAACACGGGCGCATGGATCGCCGGTGCCGCCGTGGCAGCCATTGCCGGCGCCGCCATTTTGGCGAACAAGCGCGACAAGGACCGCGAACGTGACCGCGACGACCAGTGGAACGATGACCGCTATCCGGGCCAGCAGCCCGGCTATCCCTCGTGGGGAGGACGGGAGGTGCGGGGCCAGAACGGCCTGTGCCTGGATATATCCGGAGGCCTTCGCCCAGGCAATGGGCTCATCGTCTACCACTGCAGCGGCGGTGAGAATCAGCGTTTCACGTTGACGCGTGATGGCGAGATGCGCGTGGGCGACCTGTGCCTGGACGTGGCCGATGGCAACACCCGCAATGGTGCGCGGGTGATTGCCTGGCAATGCCGCAACCAGCCCAACCAGAAATGGGACTGGAGCCGTGGCCAGATCCGCAGCCGCTTTGCCAACAAGTGCCTGGACATCGAAGGCGGCAATGCCCGGCCGGGCCAGCCCGTGATCGTGTGGTCCTGCGCCGGCGGCCCGAACCAGCGCTGGAACTGAGGGCGCTTGTTGCACAAGCTCTTTCCCGCGCCCGGGCCAGTGCCCGGACGCAACGCCGTTGCGGGCTTCCGGCGGCTGGGGCCCTTGCAGTGGCTGGGCCTGATCACTGGCGCCGTGCTGCTGGGCGATGCCGTGGTGCTGATGGCGCGCGGCATGTTCAATCTGGGCGTGACGCTGCCAGCGATGCTGGGCCTGCTGTTCATGGCCTGCAGCTTCTGGCGCTCGGCCATTGCGCGCAGGCTGCGCGCCAGTGCATGGCTGCGGCGCGCCTGGTGGCTGGGCTGGGCGGCGTTGGCGATGTGGCTGGTCAGCCTGTTGGTGTTCTGGGCGCACCTGCTGTCCGCCTCGTCCGGGTTGCCACCGGAACAGCCGGTGCAGGCCATCGTGGTGCTGGGCAGTGCCACGCGTGACGGCCAGCCGTCGCTCACGCTGGCCCAGCGGCTGGACCGCGCTGCCGAACTGGCCGCCCGCCAACCCAAGGCGCTGGTGCTCACCAGCGGCGGGGTGGATTTTGGGGAAAGCGAGAGCGAGGGCGCCATCATGGCGCGCTATCTGCAGCAGCGCCACGGCCTGCCGCCCGAGCGGCTGCTGATGGAGGAACGCAGCACCAGCACGGCGCTGAACCTGGCCTGGAGCCTGCCCCTGCTGCAGGCACGCGGGGTGGAGCCGCAGGCGGCAATCGCCATCGTCACCAGCGACTTCCACACCCTGCGCGCCGGCTGGATAGCCGAGCGCAGCGGCTACGGCCAGGCCTTCACCGTGGGTGCGCCCACGCCCGTGACCATCCGCGCCAACGCCTGGCTGCGCGAGTACTTTGCGGTGATCAGCGGATGGGTGCTGGGGGAGTTCTAAGCTGCCTGTGCGATGGGCTGCGGCCTTGCGGATTGGCTCCACAATGTGATTCTTCATAAATCAACAGGAGTGAGACAGTGGCAAGCGAACAGCGTCCTTTCCGGGTTCTGGGCATACAGCAGGTGGCCATCGGCGGCACCGACAAGCAGCGCATGAAGCGCCTGTGGGTGGACATGCTGGGTCTGACCCAGACCGGCACATTCCAGAGCGAGCGCGAGAACGTGGACGAAGACATCCTGGCCATGGGCCAAGGCGCGCACAAGGTCGAGGTGGACATCATGCAGCCGCTGGACATTGACAAGAAGCCCGCCGTCCACACCACGCCGCTGAACCATATCGGCCTGTGGATCGACGACCTGCCGCTGGCCGTGCAGTGGCTGACGGAGCAGGGCGTGCGCTTTGCGCCCGGCGGCATCCGCAAGGGCGCGGCCGGCTACGACATCTGCTTTCTGCACCCCAAGAGCAATGACGAGTTTCCGATCGCTGGCGAGGGCGTGCTGATCGAGCTGGTGCAGGCGCCGGCCGAGGTGATCGCCGCCCTGGGCTGAGACGCCTTCAGGCGAAAGGCTGGACACGCCGCTCGGCATGCTCCAGCAGCCACAGCCTTTTTCGGGCGCGCGTCATGGCCACGTACAGGCGGTTGCGCTCCAGAAAGGCCAGCGCGTGCGGGGCCGAGGCCGGAAAGCGGCCAGGCTCCATGAAAGGCAGGGCGACATGCTCGTATTCCTTGCCCTTGGCTTCCTCGATGGTGCTCAGATGAAAGTCGAAGCCGCGCTCGGCCCGCACGGTTCGTTCGAAGCGCGTGGCCATGGCGGCCACCTGGGCCAGCATGTCGGGCACGGCCATGCCCGCCACCGAATCCATGAAAGCCTTCACGCGCTGACGCAAGGCCGCCGTCTGGGCCTGCGACAGGGCCACGCCCGCAAAAAGGCCCCAGACGTCGGCCTGCTCCAGCAGGCTGCGTGCGTCTGACTGAAGCGCCAGGGGCAGTTGCAAGAAGCTGCCAAAGGCCTGGAAGTTGCGTTGCCCGCCCTGCAGGCTGGACTGGTTTCCCAGGAATCGCCAGATGATCTGCGGGTTGTGCAGCATCTCGCCCGCCATGCGCTGGGCCAGCGTATGCCGGCTTGACGGATCGGCCATGTCGGCACCGTCCACGCTGCCCTTGCCGTAGAAAAGCGCACCTTCCACAAAGGCCGCCAGGGTCTCGCTGCCCAGCACGCTGACCTCGGCCTTCCATGACAGCGCCTGCATGCCATGTGCGTAGCAAAGGCCCAGCAGCAGGGCAATCTCGCGCTGCAGGTAAAAGCGCTTGAAGCCGTAGAAGCTGGCGGACTTGCCGGCGCGGTGGATGGCCCATTCCAGCGCGCAGGCATCCTGCTCATGGCGCAGGATCACGGTCAGCGAGGGATTGCGCGCGCCGGGCGACGGGGGCTCACCCGGCGCCGCCGTTGGCGTGCCGCGCGCCAGACCGGCCTGGATCTGCAGCAGCTGGTCAATGCACTGGCTGTCATCGGTGTGCTGCAGTTGCTGCACGGTGCTGAAGCGCGTGGGCGCCGCAGTCAGGCCAACGTTGAACAGCGCATTGACCGCCTTGGCGATCTGCGGGCCAAAGCGCCGCGACTGGGTCAGCGCCAGCGTGGCCGTGGCCTGGGGCAGGAAGTCATCGAGCTGGTGGAGCTTGTCGCGGAACACGGACCAGGCCTGTGCCTCGATGTGCTGGTTGAAGTCGCCTGCGCCCAGAAAGGCGCAGCCGCTGGTTCCGACCAGGGCGCGCAGCAGTTGCAGCGAGGCCGGGTCCAGGTCATGCATCTCGTCGAACACCACCAGGTCGTAGCGCGGCAGGTCCAGCGCCTGGCCCTGCAGAGCGTCGCTGGCCAGTGCATGGCTGCAGTCGCCTTCCGCGTAGTACAGCGGGTCGCCGCAGTGGTCGATGCGGCGGCGCTCGTACTCGAAGAACAGGCCGGCCATGCGGTAGTCGAGCAAATATTCCTCGCAGAAACTCGCCAGTCCCATGCCTTCCTCGGCCAGGCGCTGGGGCAGCAACGACTTCTTGGCGCTGAGGTTGAAGTCCCAGAAGGCGTCCAGATCCAGATCGCCGGGCTGCTCGAACAAAGGGTCGGGCTGCCAGGCCAGCCGCTCGCACAGCGCGGCATGTGCCTCGCGCACGCGGGCCTGCAGTGCCACGCGGTCGGCCAGAAAGCGGGCCGCAGGGTCGCGGCGGCGGATCTGCTGGGCCGCCCAGCGCTCCACCGTGGTGATCTGTACCTGGGGCGGCACTTCGCGCACCAGTTGCTTGAGCCGGTGGTGAAAGGCCGCCACGCCGGAGCGCGAATAGGCCAGCACCAGGATGCGCTGGGCCTGGCCGCTGCGGCAGGCCTGAACCACCTTGCAGGCCAGCGTGGTCGTCTTGCCTACGCCCGCCAGCGCCGCCACGATGGCCGAACGTCCCTCATGCGCCAGGATGGCCTGCTGCTCGCGCGACAGCAGCAGCGGTTGGCCGTGATCGGTGGGAAATTCCAGGGAGCGCAGGGACATCGGAGCGAATCGGGGGAAAGTGGTGGAAAGCGGGTGGAAGCACGGGCCGTGGCAATGAAAACCGCCGTGGCGACGACGGCGGGCACCCATTGTGGTCGTTTTGGAGAGGCATCTGGCAGGTATTGGGAATCAAGGCCCGCGCCCGCTTGCACATCTTTTTCGGCCTGCATCGGACAATTGAGCGATGTTGGCCACCAATGGCTGCGCGCTTGCAGCATGAAGCATGCAGGCAGAAAAACTTCTGCCAAAACGCAGCGAACATCGCTCAAAAATAAGCGAAGTTCGCTCTTTTTGCAGGCCATGAAAATGGGGCAACTATTTTTGCCAAGGAGCCGGCTTTTTCATTCCCAATGCTTTTTTTGCTCATCAGAATGAAAAAAGCAGACCCACAGAGGAGTTTTTGATGACCGCCTGCAGCACCACCCCGACGAATTCCGACAGCCCCGCACAACCTGCGGCCGGCAGCCCATTGCAATGGCATGCACGCCCCTCCAAAAGCGACACGCTGCCGTTTGAAGGCGCCTGGTGCGTGCAGGCCATCCAGGAACTGCTGGACAAGCCCTTCATGGACCTGATGTTCCAGGCCCAGAGCGTGCACCGTGAGCACTGGCCCGCGGGCGACATCGAGCTGGCCACGCTGCTGTCGGTCAAGACGGGCGGATGCCCCGAGAACTGCGGCTACTGCCCGCAGGCGGCAGAGTTCGATACCGGCGTCAAGGCGGAAAAGCTCATGAGCGTGGACGAAGTCACGCGGGCCGCCCAGGCCGCCAAGGACGCGGGTGCCACGCGCTTTTGCATGGGCGCGGCCTGGCGCGCGCCCAAGGACCGCGACATCGAGAAGATGAACGAGCTGATCGGCGCCGTGAAGGGTCTGGGCATGCAGACCTGCGCCACGCTGGGCATGCTCCAGCCGCACCAGGCGCAGTCGCTGCGCGAAGCGGGCCTGGACTACTACAACCACAACCTGGACACCGCGCCCGAGTACTACCAGGACGTGGTCAGCACGCGCCAGTACCAGGATCGCCTGGACACGCTCAAGGCCGTGCGCGGCGCGGGCATCAGCGTGTGCTGCGGCGGCATCATCGGCATGGGCGAGGCGCCTGTGCACCGCGCGGGCCTGATCGCCCAGCTGGCCAATCTCAACCCCCATCCCGAATCCGTGCCCATCAACAGCCTGGTGCGCGTGCCCGGCACGCCGCTGGCGGACAGCGAGCCAGTCGATCCGCTGGACTTCGTGCGCGTGATCGCGGTGGCGCGCATCACCATGCCCACGGCGCGCGTGCGCCTGTCGGCAGGCCGGCAGCAGCTGGGCGACGCCGTGCAGGCCCTGTGCTTCATGGCCGGCGCCAATTCCATCTTCTATGGGGACAAGCTGCTGGTCACCGGCAACCCCGATGTGGAAGCCGACACCACGCTGCTGCGCAAGCTGGGCCTGAGCGGCACGCGGACCTCGGTACAGGAGTGAGCTTTTTGAGCTTTTGAGCTCTTTTGAGCCAGCGGCTCAGGACTACGGCCGGCCGCTGCCTTGCGCGGCGGCGGCCGCATCGTCGTCGCCGGCGTCGAGCAGCCGGGCCGCACGGTTGCTCAACGCGGAATCCGCACGGAAATAGCCCAGCACCGTATTGACGCTGCTGTGCCCCGTCAGCGCCATGGTGTCGGGCAGGGGCACGTTCTGGCGCCCGGCCTCGGTCACAAAGCCCGAGCGCAGGGAATGCGCCGAGAAATCCCCCTCCACGCCCGCCAGCGCGCAGCGCTGCTTCACGATGTCGCGCACGGCCGCTGGCGACAGGGGCTCGCCCACATGGCCGCCCTTGCGGATGCGCCGGAAGATCGGCCCTTCCTGTATGGCAGCGGCACGCAGCCAATCGGCCAGCGCCTGGGCCGCGCGCCCGGTCACGGGCTTGTGGTTCTCGGGCGCATCCCGCCCGGACTGGTTGGTCTTGGAGTGAGCCAGCGTGTAGATGAATTCCTGCGGCCCCACGGCGCGCAGGTGGCGCATGTCGGCCCCGGCCACCTCCGAGCGGCGGCGCCCGCCGCTGGACCAGGCGAACAGCAGCAGGGCGCGGTCGCGGCGGCCGCGCAGGCTGTCGTCGCAGGTGTCCAGCAATTGCTCCAGCAGGTCGCGCGTCAGCGCATCCTTTTTGGCGGGCTGCTCGCCGCGCCGCGCATAGGCCTTGCGCGTGCGCGACATCAGCTCGCGCACCGCGCCGTCCTGGCAAGGGTTGGGCAAACCGTGCACCTGATGGGCCTTGGACAGCACCGCCATGCGGTGCACCAGCGTGTTGTGCGACAGGGGGCCTTCGCGGGCCTTGTATCCGGCCTCGATCAGGGCGCGGTCCATGTGCGCCGGCATTTCACTGGCCAAGCCCGCACCGGTCTGCCGCTGGGCGTGGTCGATGATGAATTGCAGCACGCAGGGCACATTCAGCGGCAGCTGCATCTGCCGCTCAAAACGCAGCGCATGCCAGGCGGCCCAGTAGCGCATCGCACTCTGGTAGCTGTTTCTGGTGTTGGTGGATTCGCCCTCGCGCAGCAACTCGCGCACGGCCTGCTGGGCGGCAGGCTCCAGCCCCGCGGAGGGCAGGGTGCTGCCTTGCTTTGTGTCTTCCAGAGGCTGCTCTTGGGGAATCATCGAAAAGGGGCCGTTGCGCATCCGTGGATTGTCGCCCGGCGCAGCATGGCCGCCCGCCGCGGAGCCTGCGGCCATGCAAAGTTCAGTCTCCAGGCTTTCCAGAGGCTGCAGCGGCTTTTTGCCTGGGCAAAGCCGTGTAATGTGCGTATCCATACTGTATGAAAATTTCATATGTAATATTTAATACATGACACATATGATGTATTACGCATTATTAAAATAACTCACGATAACAATCACTTATCGTTGGTAATCTGGAAAATAGTTCACGATATGCAGAAAACATCCACCCGCGGCGTGCAGGAAGCCGATGTCTGGGCCGCGGCAGACGCCTTGATCGCCCAGGGCCTGCGGCCGACCATCGAGCGCGTGCGCCAGCAAATCGGCCGAGGCTCGCCAAATACCGTCAGCCCGATGCTGGAGACCTGGTTTGCCACCCTGGGCCAGCGCCTGGGCGTGGCGGCAGGGCAGGGCGAGCTGCTGCCCTCGTCTGTGCCCGATCCCGTTCAGCGCCTGGCGCAGCAGCTTTGGGACGCTGCCCAGGAAGCCGCCATGGAGGCCGCCCGCGCCGCGCTGCAATCGCGCGAGGAAGCGGCTCAGGCCACGCAGGCAGAGCTGCAGGAGCAGCAAGAGCAAATGGCGCGGCGCGAGGCGTCCATGCAGGCGCAGAAAGAGGCCATGGACCAGGCCCTGCAAGTGGCCCAGGCGCAGTCTCAGGACTTGTCGCGCCGGCTGGACGAAATGCAGCAGCAGCTGCAGGACCGCGACGAGCGCCTGGAGGAAATGCGCGATGCGCTGGCTGAAGCCGCCCGCCAGCGCGAGGCGCTGCAGCAAAAGCATGGCGAGGAAATGCAGTCTGCCGCGCTGGAGCGCCAGCGCATGGCCGAGCAATACGCGGGCAATGAGCGCCACATGCTCAACGAAGTGGACCGTGCACGCCAGGAACTGGCGGCTGCGCGCAAGACAGCCACCGAGCAGGAGCGCAAGGCAGCGACCCGCCTTGCAGAGCTGCAAGGCCGCTATGAGAAGAGTGAGGAGGAGCAGCTGAGCCTGCACTCCCAGCTGCAGACCGCCCAGAATGCGGCCGCCCTGGCGCAGGAGCGTGCGGCGGACCTGCGCAGCCTGCTGGAGGCGCAGCAGCGATTGGCCGCTGGCGGTGCCTTGCCGGATGCCGGCGCGGGGCTTTCGCTGGGCCGGCGCGGCAGCCTGTCCGCGGCGCGCCGCTCCATGACGCGCCTCAAGGACAGGAGAGGCTAGGGCGTATCGCCCAGGCCAAGGTCAGGCCTTGGCGCGCGATTTGCCTTGGGGCAGCCGATGTCTGCGCATGGCCTGCGTAATGCTGTCTACCGTTCCACGCACATGCGCGCGCACTTCGCGCTCCATGCGATCCGGGTCACCGGCCTGCAGGCTGGCCACCAGTTGCTGGTGGTGCTCCTGCAGCTTCGGCGAGGGCTCGTTGTTTTCCAGCCAGATCCGCATCAGCGGCTCGACCACCGAGTGCAGGGCCGAGATCTGCTCGCACAGGCGCGGGGCTGCGCTGATGCGGCAAAAGCGCTCGTGAAAGCGCCGGTGCACCGTGATCCATTCCGACTGGTCACTCTCGCAACGCTTCATTTTCAAAAGCAGGTCCTGCAGGTCGTCCACATCCGCCTGGGTGCAGCGCCTGGCGGCCATGGCTGCGGCCAGGCCTTCGAGCACGGCCCGCATCTCGAAAACCTCGATGACCTCGCTCTCGGAAAGCTCCCGAACGATCGCGCCCCGGTTCGGCGGCATGACCAACAGGCCTTCCGCAGTCAGCCGGCGCAAGGCCTCGCGGACCGGCATGCGGCTCATGCCGATGGAGTTGGCGATGTCATCGGCCACCAGCCTGTCGCCCGGCTTCAGCAGCCCCATGCGAATGCCATGAGAGAGGTGTTGGTAGGCCTCTTCGTGGGCACTGGTCTGTGCCGCATCGGGCGAGGGGGTGGCAAGTGGCAGCATGGTGATGGTTCTGGGGTGGGCGGAGCCCGGTCGTCATTCTAGGTTTGGCTATCAGGGTCCAGGGCGCACTCTGATGGTGCATTGTGTACGGCCAATCCAGGCATGGTGATTGCTTGGGTATCTTTGGAAAAATTGGATACAAAGATATCAGGATACGGTAATCTCGAGGCTGCCATCGCGCCCTGCGTCGATGGCGGTCCGCTGCAAGCAGCGTTGGCAGCCCCCCGGCCCCCCATTCATTGCCCGAAATCCAAGTCCCAGCAACACAAGGAAGAAGAACCGTTATGCGTAATTTCCAGAATCCTGGCCGTTCCGTCGTCATGTCCACGCACGGCATGGCGGCAACCTCGCACCCGGCCGCCACCCAGGCCGCTGTTCGCATCCTGGAGGCCGGCGGCACCGCCATGGATGCCGCCGTCGCGGCCTGTGCGGTCCAGTGCGTGGTGGAGCCTGGCTCCACCGGCATTGGCGGAGACTGCTTTGCGCTGTACAGCGAAAAGGGCTCTGACCAGATCACGGCCTACAACGGCGCCGGCTGGGCGCCCCAGGCCACCTCCCTGAAGGCCGTTCTTGCCTCGGGCGAGGAAAAGCAATTGCGCCGCCAGTCGCCCTACGTGGTCACGGTGCCTGGCGCCGTGGACGCCTGGGTCGCCCTGACGGACCGGTTCGGCCGGCTGCCCATGGGCCGCCTTCTGGAAGATGCCATCCGCTTCGCCGAGCAAGGCTATGCCGTGGCGCCGCGCGCCGGCGCCGACTGGGCCATGCACACGCAACTGCTGGCCGCCACCACTGCGCGCGACATCATGCTGGTCGATGGTCAGGCACCGGCCATCGGATCGGTTCACCGCCAGCCACAGTTGGGCGCCACCTTGCGCAAAATTGCCGAGCAGGGCCGTGCCGGCTTCTACGAGGGGGAGGTCGCGCAGGACATCGTCTCCTATCTGCGCAGCCTCGGTGGCGTGCACACGCTTGAGGACTTCTCCACCTATCGTGGCGAGTTCGTGCAGCCGGTCAAGAGCAGGTTCCGAGACCATGTGGTGCACGAGTGCCCCCCTCCGGGCCAAGGCATCATTGCCCTGCTGCTGCTGAACATTCTGCAGGGCCTGGAGCCGGGCACGGACCCGCTCTCGCCCGAGCGGCTGAAGGCCGAGATCGATGCCACGCGCATGGCGTACCGGGTGCGGGATGCGCTGCTGGCCGATCCGCGCTTTGCCGATGTGGACATCGACTATCTGCTGTCGCAGGAGCTGGCCGCCCAGCTGCGCAACGGCGAGTTCCCGGAGCATTTCAAGACCCCGGCGACCAATGCGGCAGCGGAGCACAAGGACACGGTCTACATCTCGGTGGTGGACAAGGATCGCAACTGCGCCAGCTTCATCAACTCGATCTTCCACCCCTTCGGCTCCGGCCTGATGTCGCCCAAATCAGGCGTGCTGCTGCACAACCGGGGCCAGAGCTTTGAACTGGCTGAGGGCCACCCCAATTGCATCGGGCCAGGCAAGCGGCCCCTGCACACCATCATCCCCGGCATGACCACGAAAGATGGCCGCGTGGAGCTGGTGTTCGGCGTGATGGGCGGCCACTACCAGGCCATGGGCCATGCGCACTTTCTGTCCAAGGTGATCGACTACGGCTGCGACATCCAGGCCGCCAGCGATCTGCCACGGCTGTTCCCCATTCCCGGCACCGACAAGGTCGAGGTCGAAAGCACCTTGCCGCAGCATGTCGCGCAGGCGCTGGAGCAGCAGGGCTACCGGTTGGTGGCGCCCGGCTATCCTGCCATCGGCGGCGCCCAGGCCATTCGGGTGGATTGGGACAACGGTGTGCTGCACGGCGCATCCGACCACCGCAAGGACGGCTGCGCCATGGGCGCCAACCTTTCCTGACGGACGGCAGCCTGCGCGCTGGCTCCAGGCTGTCGTGACAGCGAAGGGGCCAGCGCGGCTTTAAGTGCGGATTTCAGTCGGCCTGGTTCGCCTGGAGGATGCCTGGAAGCGTGCGCAGGATGTGGGCGCGCATCAGGGCTTCCACCTTTGCGCCATCCCTGGCCTTCAATGCGCCTATGAGTTCTTCGTGCCTGTCGTGCACGTAGTCCGTCGATGGCTTGCCCTCCAGCCACACCCGCATCAGGGGCTCGGAGACCGAGTGCAGGGACGCGATCTGCCGCATCAGCTGGGGAGCGTCTGCAATGGTGCACAGGCGCTCGTGGAACTGGCGGTGCGCCGTGATCCATTCCGATGCATTCAGGCCGCTGCGGTGCATGCGCTGCAGCAACTGCTCCAGATCGTGGATGTCATTGGTGGTCACGTTCTCGGCTGCCAGGGTGGCTGCCAGGCCCTCCAGCACCGAACGCATGGCGAACACCTCGCGCACCTCTTTTTCGGTCAGCACCCGGACCACCGAGCCACGGTTGGGGCGGTTGACGATCAGCCCTTCCGTGGCAAGGCGGTTCAGCGCCTCGCGCACGGGCATGCGGCTGGTGCCAATTTCGGCCGCGATGTCATCCGGTGCCAGCCGCATGCCCGGGCGCAGTTCGCCCGTGCGTATGCCGCGCTTGATGTGTTGGTAGGCCTCTTCCTGTGCCGTGGCATGGACAGTGTCAAACGAGGCGCGTCGGTCGGTCAGCATGGTTTATCCGGTGTCTTTCGCCCAGGGCAGGGGCCCGCCGATTCTACGGGGGCCTGCCTGCGCCTCCCGGGGACCCCGTTTGTGCCGGTTTCCACGCAGCCATGCCTGTGCAGGTGATGGCAAGAGGCGGTTTTCCCTAGAGCTGGTTCGATTATTGCTTGCTAGTCTTCTGCATGATTGGATACAAATATCCAAATATCTATGCATTTTCCCCATGGCAGCCGGAACCTGTTCCTTCGCCATGCCTGCTCTCCAACCTGATGAAGACCATGCCTCTCCAAACGCTCCGCACTCCCCTGGCCACGGCCCTGCTGTCTGCCCTGGCCCTTGTCGCATCCGCTCAAGCCTCTGCCCAGGGGGCCGGCGCCTGGCCCAGCAAGCCCATTCGCATCGTCGTCCCCTTTCAGGCCGGGTCCGCCACGGATCTTCTGAGCCGGCAGGTTGGCGCCGGGCTGAGCAATTCATTGGGCCAGCCCGTGCTGGTGGAAAACAAGCCGGGTGCCGCGGCCATGATCGGCAGCGACACCGCGGCCCGGGCCCCGGGCGACGGCTACACCCTGCTGATGAGCGGGCCGGCCTCCATGGTCACCAACCGTTTTCTGTACAAGAAGCTGAGCTACAACCCGGACGCCTTCGAGAAGGTGGCCATCGTGGCGGTCACGCCCAATGTGCTGCTGGCAAACCCGTCCCTGCCGTTCAGTACGCTGGCTGAGATGGTGGCCTATGCCAAGGCAAACCCCGGCAAGCTGACCTATGCCTCCTTCGGGGCCGGCACGACCTCGCACATGGCTGGCGAGTTCCTGCGCCAGGCCGCCGGCATCGACATAGTGCATGTGCCCTACAAGGGTGCGGCCGAGGCCATCCCGGCCTTGATATCGGGCCAGGTCTCCCTGTACTTCGACACCATCATGACCGCCTTGCCCCAGGTGAAGGCCGGCAAGCTGCGCGCCCTGGGCGTATCGACTGCAAGCCGCGCCGCCATGGCCCCGGATATCCCGACGATTGCCGAACAAGGCTATCCGGGCTTTGACATCGCCCCGTGGTACGGCATCGTGGCCAGCCACGGCACGCCGCCGGCCGTGGTCTCCCGGCTCAACACCGAGATCAACAAGCTGCTGAACACCCCTGAGTTCCGCGAGCGCCTGGTGGCCACCGGCGCCGAAGCCCGTGGCGGCAGCGTTGCCGACTTCGAGGCCTTCGTCAAAACCGAGGTCCCCCGCACGGAGAAGCTGGTGCGGCAGGCCGCAATCGCGCTGCAGTAACCGGACCGGCGCCGCCGGGGCAGGGCGGTGGGGCACGGCGGTGGGTTGCCTGCCGTGCGGCGCCGATTTCATCTATGCAGGGCGATGCTCCTGGACCGGGATGATTCGCTGTCCAGCCGAAAGCCTGCCACCACGTCCGCCAGTTGCGCGGCCTGCTGCTGCAGCGACTGCGCCGCGGCCGTGGCCTCTTCGACCAGGGCCGCGTTCTGCTGGGTGGACTGGTCCATCTGGCTGACGGCCGTGCCGATCTCGGCAATGCCCGTGCTCTGTTCCTGGCTGGCATTGCTGATCTCGGTGACGATGGCGGTCACGCGCTGCACGCTTTCCACCACCTTGCCCATGGTGGCGCCCGCGTCCTGCACCAGGCGGCTGCCGGCATCGACCTGACCCACGGAGTCATCGATCAGCGCCTTGATTTCCTTGGCGGCCGTGGCGCTGCGCTGGGCCAGCGTGCGCACTTCAGAGGCCACCACGGCAAAGCCCCGGCCCTGTTCGCCGGCGCGGGCCGCTTCCACAGCGGCGTTCAGCGCCAGGATGTTGGTCTGGAAGGCAATGGAGTCGATCACACCAATGATGTCGGCGATGCGGTGCGAGGACTGCTCGATGCCGCCCATGGTGCGCACCACCTGGTCCACCACGGTGCCGCCATGCGTGGCGATGTCCGAGGCGCTGCTGGCCAGTTCGCGCGCCTGGCGCGCATTCTCGGCGTTGTGCTGCACGGTGGCCGTGAGCTGCTCCATGGCGGCAGCCGTTTCCTCCAGCGAGCTGGCCTGCTGCTCGGTGCGCGCCGACAGGTCCTGGTTGCCGCTGGCGATTTCGGTGGAGGCATGGCGCACGGTCTCGGACGATTCCCGGATGCGCACCAGCACCGAGGCGATCTTGTCGGTGAAGTGGTTGAACGCGCGTGCGATCTGCGTCAGTTCGTCATTGCCTTGCACCGACAGGCGGCGCGTGAGATCGCCGTCACCCGAGGCGATGTCTTCCAGCGCATCGCGCACCACGGCCAGCCGGCGCGTGACGCGGGCGATGACGGCGCCCAGCAGCGCAATCGCCAGGATCAGCGAAATGGCAACGATGGCGCCCGACACCTTGAGCAGCGAACCCAGCGCGGACAGCGCCTCGTCGCGCTGCACGGCCACCACCAGTTGCCAGTTCGTGCCGGGCACGCCCTGGCCGTAGAGCAGGAAGTCCTTGCCGCCGACGGCCGTGCGCATGCCGGTGTCCTCCTTGGGCAGGGCCTGGATGGCGTCGGCACGCAACTGGGGCGAGAGCGCGGAGACGGGCTTGAGCGTGAGTGCCGGATCGGGATGGGTGACGATGGCGCCCGCCTCATCCACCAAGAAGGCAAAGCTGCCCGGCGTGGGCCGGATGGCGCCCACGGTGCGCACCACCGTGGTCAGCAGCACGTCGGTGCCGACCACGGCGACGGGATTGCCGGCCGGGCCCACGGGCTCGGCAAAGGTCACGCCCACTTCGGGCGGAGAGACAAACAGATAGGGCGCCGTCACGATGGGCCTGCCTTCATTGAGCGCCTGCCTGAACCAGGGGCGGGCCGTCACGTCGTAGTCGGCAGCCATCTCATTGAGGAAGAACATGCGCTTGTCGGTGTAGCCGAAGTAGGCATCCGAGAAGCCGCCGCCGTCGCGCAGAGCCTGGACCACGGCACGCGGCTCCGGCGTATCGACCGCCTGCGCCAGGGTATGGGTCAGCAGGCGCTTGGTCGCCACCCATTCGCCCAGCACCTGGGCCTGGGCGTTCACGAGCTGGCGGCTCTGGTCGTCGAGGGTGGACAGCACATGGCGCTGCACCGTGAGGAAGTTGGCAATGGCCAGGGCCAGCATGGCCACGGTGACGATGGCCACGCTGAGCGCGATGAGTCGCGCACGCAGGGACTGGAACATAGAAGAATTACTTATTGCAAGAAGATGCTACATACGTTAGCAAATTTTCTTGACAATACGCATTCTTGCAGGCTGTGCCCCCTGGCCGCCGAAGCCTATGCGGGAAATTCGCGCCCCTTCAGCGCTTCAGCGCTCCCCAGCCAGCAGCCTGCCCAGCGCCTCGTAGGCCGGCAGCGAGGTCGGGTCATTGGCCGCATTGCCAGCCACCGGGTGGGAGGCGAAGCGCGCAATCACCATCTGTGCCTTGGGATCGATGTAGACGGTCTGGCCATGCACGCCGCGCGCCGCGAAGGCACCATGGGCGTTGTGCGTGACCCACCACATGTTGCGGTAGGTCCAGCCCGGCAGCAGCTTGTAGCCGGCCTTGGCAAAGGCCGCCGCATCGCCGCCCCGGCGGACATCGTCCACGGCCGCTGCGGGAATGATCTGCTGGCCGTTGAACTGGCCCCGATTGCGCAGCATCTCGCCAAAGCGCGCCAGATCCCGCAGGCCCAGGTTCAGGCCGCCGCCTGCAAAGGGCGTGCCTGTGGAGTCCACCGACATGTAGGCATCCTGCTCGGCGCCCAGGCGGCTCCAGATGCGCTCGGACAGCAGTTCGGCCACCGATTGGCCGCTCACGCGCGCCAGCACCCAGCCCAGCGCATCGGTATTGGCCGTGCGGTAGCCGAAGGCCTTGCCGTGCACGCCTTCGGGCTTCACGGTCTGCAGGAATTCGTAGTAGCTGCGCGGCCCGGTGTAGTCCTTGGCCTTGGGCAGCGGGTTGCCCGCGGCCGCGTGCGCCCAGACCTCGGCCTGGGGATCCGCATAGTCTTCGCTGAAGCGTATGCCCGTGGTCATGTCCATGAGTTGGCGCACCGTGGCATTGCCGAAGGCCGAAGCCGCCAGCTCTGGCACGTACTCCGACACGCGGCGCGAGGGGTCGAGCTGCCCCTCGGCAGCCAGCATGGCCGCCAGCGTGCCGACGAAGGACTTGGTCACCGACATGGCGCCGTGCTGGCCTTCGGGCTTGAGCACGCCGAAGTAGCGCTCATAGATCACGCGGCCCTTGTGCAGCACCACGATGCCGTCGGTGTAGTTGGCCTTGAGCGAATCGCGCCAGGTCATGGGCTGGCTGGCACCCAATGGCGTGAAGCGCAACTCGTCGATGTCTTCGCGCAGCGCCTGGGCCAGCGGCGCTGCAGGCGCCAGGCCGCGCGACACATTCACCGTGGGCATGAGCTGGCGAAAGTGCGAGACGCTCCAGCGCATGGCGGGAAACTGGAAATAGGAGCCGTCGTCGAAGCGCAGCATGCGGTCCGGCGGCGGCGGCGAGCCCACCATCCAGCCCAGCTTTGCGGGGTCGCTGGCATCGGCATCGGGGTAGGAGGGGGTCTTGGCTGCGGTGACCCCTGCCGTGGCTGTGGCGAATACAAGGCTGCCAGCCAGGGCACCGGCGAAATGTTTGAGCTGCATGGCGGCAACCATACTACGGTTGCCGCGGCGCCAAGATCCGCTGCCAAAGGGTGGAAGCCGGCTTCCATCCCAGGCCGTGCGCCCAGTTGGCGCAAGCGCGACAAATGGCTTTCTCGTTGGACTAAGCTTCAAATAGTTTTTGAAAATCAAAGCCTGGCGAATGCCCATGAAAAGCCTGCAAGACCTGGATATCTTCGTGCGCACCGCAGACAGCGGCAGCCTCTCGGCCACGGCGCGTGCCCTGGACCTGACCCCGGCTGCGGCCAGCGCAGCGCTCAAGCGGCTGGAGGCAGAGCTGGGCGTGACCCTGTTCGTGCGCTCCACGCGCAGCCTGCGGCTCACGCAGGAGGGCGAGCTGTTTCTGGAGCACTGCCGCCCCGCGCTGGCCGGCCTGCGCCAGGTGCGCGACCAGTTGGCTGGCGGCCAGGCCGCTTTGCGCGGCACGCTGCAACTGGCCGCCCCCTCCGACCTGGGCCGCAACGTGCTCATGCCCTGGCTGGACGAGTTCCAGAGCCAGCATGCAGGCGTGGATCTGCGCCTGCACCTGTCCGACCGCGCTGCCAATGTCTACAGCGAGCCCGTGGACGCGGCTTTTCGCTACGGCAGGCCGCAGGATTCCAGCCTGGTGGCCTTGCCGCTGTCGGACACGCACCGCCGCGTGCTCTGCGCCGCGCCTTCGTATCTGCAGGAACGCGGCGCACCCGCCACCCCCCACGACCTGGCCGGCCATGACTGCCTGTGCTTCATGCTGGGCGAGGAAGTGCACGACCGCTGGAGCTTCTGGCCGGCAGGGCAGGGGGCTGCCGTACCTGAGCCCGTCCATGTGCGGGTGCGCGGCCGCAATGTGGCCAATGACGGAGATGCCGTGCGGCGCTGGGCCGTGGCCGGGCGGGGGATTGCCTACAAGTCGTATTTCGACGTGGCCGAGGACCTGGCCCGGGGCCGCCTTCTTGCGCTGTGCACCGACTGGACGACCGAGTGCGTGCCGCTGTTCCTGGTCGCCCCCAGCCGCAGGCAGTTCACGCCGCTGGTGCGTGCGTTGCGGGATTTTGTGGCGGTGAGGCTGGCCGAGCTGGAGGCGGCCCAGCCCTGATCCATCACGAAGCCCGCGTCCCCAGCTCCACTGGCCCGTGCACGTGGTGCTCCGCACAGACCTGCCGCGAGAGCACATGGGTTTCGATCACTTCGGCGGCATTCTCGGCCGTGAGCCGCCCGTACCAGACGCCGTCCGGATAGACGATGGCCAGCGGGCCATGGTTGCAGGGGTACTGGCAACTGGTCTGCAGCAGGCGCAGCCTGGCACGCAGTTCGCTGCTGGCCTGCACGGCATCGCCCAGGCTTTGCCAGACGGCCACGGCGCCCAGGGCGGTGCAGCGCGGTCCCGTGCAGACCAGGGCGTGGTGCTGGTGGTCTGGCACCTGGGACCAGGCCTGGGGATCGTGCTGCCATTGGTCGCCAGCGGTCTCGGCAATGTCGGGGGCCTGAAGGGCCCGGGCCATCTGAGACAGCAGCAGCGCGGGCATGGCCGCAGCGCCCAGCAGATGGTCGGCAAACCGCACCTGCACGCCCTGGTCCGGCAACTGCGAGCGCCAGCGCATGGCCAGCTTGTGCAGCCAGCGCAGCAGGGCAGGCTCGTCGGGCGAGAAAAGAGGCAGCACGACGATGGAGCGCGCCGGCAGGCATTGCTGCAGCGCCTCGGGCAGCGAGGGTGCGGCCTTGTCCACGAAGGATGTGACGACCTTGCAGGCCGGCTCCAGCGTCGGGCGCAAGGCATCGGCCAGTTCGATGAGGCTTTGGCGCGAGGCGGCGCCCGTGCCGCCACGGCCCAGCACGATCACGGCGTCGGGCCCGGGCGGGATGGATGTTTCAGAGGAGTTCATCGGGAATGAAGCTGATGCGCAGCCGGCCGGTGGCGGCATGGATGTCCACCTCGGCAGCCACGCCGTAGACCTGGCCGATGGTGGCCGGGGTCAGTACCTGCGCCGGTGTGCCATGGGCAACGATGCGGCCTTGTTCCATGAGATAGAGACGGTCGCAGTAGTGGGTGGCGATGTTGAGGTCGTGCAGGGCGACGATGCTGCTGATCTGCAGGCGCCGGACCAGTGACATCAACTCCAGCTGATGGCGTATGTCCAGGTGGTTGGTGGGCTCGTCCAGCAGCATCAGCCGAGGCTGCTGGGCCAGCGCGCGGGCCACGAGCACGCGCTGCTTCTCGCCGCCGGACAGGCTGGAGAAACGCCGCTCCTCCAGCGCCAGGGCATTCACCTGGGCCAGTGCCTGGCGCATGCAGGCGAGGTCCTCGGCGCTGTCGCCCGCCCAGGGAGACTGGTGGGGGATGCGGCCCATCATCACCGCCTCGCGCACGGTGAAGTCAAAGCTCTGCGGCGCCTCCTGCGCCAGGACCGAGACCTGGGCCGCGAACTCGCGCGCCGTCATGTCCCGGATGTCGCGCTGGTCCAGCAGCACGCAGCCTGCGTCGGGCCGCAACACGCGGTAGAGCATGCGCAGCAGGGTGGATTTGCCGCTTCCGTTGGGGCCGATGAGCCCCACGCATTCGCCGCCGTGCAGGGCAAGGCTGGCCTGGTCCACGATGCGCCGGGCGTCGGCACGCCGGGCATCGGCGCTCCAGCACAGGTCCTGGGCTTGCAGCTTCATGGGCCGCGCCCTCCCTGCACCGGCTGGCGCACCAGCATCCAGACGAAGAAGGGTCCGCCGATCAGCGAGGTGATCACGCCCACGGGCAGTTCCATGGGCGCAAAGGCCGTGCGCGCGACAAGATCCACCAGCACCAGCAGCAGGGCGCCGGCCAGGGCGGCCACGGGCAGCACGCGCCGGTGGTCCGTGCCCACCAGCATGCGCGCGGCGTGCGGCACGATCAGCCCCACAAAGCCGATGGCGCCGCTGACCGCCACCATGGTGCCCGTGAGCAGCGATACCGCCAGGAACAGTGCGCGCCGCAGCCGTGCCGTGTCCACGCCCAGCGTGGCGGCGGCCTCGTCACCGGCCAGCAGGGCGTTGAGCGGGCGCGTCTGCAGCCCCAGCCAGAGCATTCCCGCAGCCAGCACGGCAGCGGGAATGCCCAGTTCCTCCCACTGCGTGCCGGCCAGGCTGCCCAGCGTCCAGGTCAGCAGGGCATTGGCCAGGTCGCGCTGGCCCGATGACAGGGTGATCAGACTGGTCACGCCTGCCAGCACATAGCCGATGGCCACACCACCCAGGATCAGCCGCGTGGCATGAATGCGGCCCTGGGAGCGGGCCAGCAGGTAGACGGCGACGGTGGCCGCCAGCGCCCCGGCAAAGGCCCCGGCCGTGAGGGCGTACATGCCGGCCGAGGCCAGCGCACCGAAGGCCAGCACGGCCACGGCGCCCACCGACGCACCAGAGGACACGCCCAGCAGATAGGGATCGGCCAGCGGATTGCGCACCATGGCCTGCATGATGGTGCCCACCACGGCAAGCCCCGCGCCCACCAGGGCCGCCAGCAGCACGCGCGGCATGCGGATCAGCCAGACGATCTGCTGGTGCTGCGGCGTGATGCCCTCCAGTGGCGGCGGCTGCATGCCCAGCACCTGCAGCAGCCGGCTCCAGGCAATGCGCCAGACCGTGCCCGCCGGCATGTCCACTGGCCCCCAAGTGATGGCCAGCGTCATCACCAACAACAGGGCCGCGAACAGCAGCAGGCACCAGAGGCGGGCGGCGCCCGAGCGCCTGGGCCAGCGGGAATCAGTTGGCCGCATGGCTGGGCGCCGGCATGCGGTCGGGGTGCAGGGCCTGCGCCAGGGCGCGGGTCCGCGCAATATTGCGCGGGCCGGGCGTGGCCTCGGCATAGGTCATCACGAAAAACCGCTTTTCGCGGATGGCATCGACGCCGGCCAGCTCGGGCTTGGCCAGCAGGAAGTCGATCTTGCCCTGTGCATGGGGCTGGCCGTAGTCGATGATGACGATCCACTGAGGGTTGCGCTGCACCACGTCCTCCCAGTTACCTGCAGGCCAGTTGCTGGGAATGTCGTCGAAGATGTTGCGCCCGCCCGCTTCCTCGATCATGGCCTGCGGCATGCCGTAGCGGCCCACGGTCACGGGGATGTCCTGGCCGCTGTCGTAGACGAAGACCGAAGGCCGCTGCCGCACGCCCTGCATGCGCTCGCGCAGGTCCTTGAGTTCGCGCTCCAGCCCCTGCGCCAGTTGCTCGGCATGGGCGTCAATGCGGAAGATGCGGCCCAGGTTGCGCAGGTCGGTCAGGCCGTCTTCCAGCGCCACCTGGCTGCGCGGCCCCACGCGGATGCACGATTCGGACAGCACATATGAGGCAATGCCGTGGCGCTGCAGCACCTCGGGCGTGATCTGGCCCTGGCGAAAACCGTAGCTCCAGCCTCCGAAGACGAAATCTGCCGAGGCGCCCAGGATGGCCTCCAGGTTCATCTCGCGCTCGGCCAGCCGCGGCACGCGGGCCAGCTGGGCCTGGAAGGCCGGGTCGATCTGCTTGGCCTGCGTGATACCGCTGTAGCCCACCAGCCGATCGCCCAGGCCCAGAAAGAGGAACATCTCGGTGATGTTCACGTCATGGGTCACGGCGCGCAGCGGTGCGCTGGCGTAGGTCACGGGGCTGCCGCAGACATTGACGGTCACGGCCGCCTGCGGTACGGCAGCCGGTGCCGGCAGTTCACTGGTGGTGCCGGAATCGCTGCGCGAGCAGCCGGCCAGCAGCAGGGTGGCCGCCAGGGCGCCAGCGCACAGGCCGTGGAGGCTTTTGGAGCGCGCCATGGCCATCAGAACCGGATATGGGCCGCGATCTCGAAGCGACGGCCTTGCCCGACCAGGAACTGGCTGCCGTAGCTCGATCCCACATAGACCCTGTCGGCCAGGTTGCGGCCGATCAGGCTCAGGGTGGTGCGCGGGTCCACCTGCCAGCTCAGAGCAGCGTCGGCCACGGTGTAGGCGGGCAGGTTCACGGTATTGGCGTTGTTGCCAAAGCGGTCACCCACGTAGCGCAGGCCCAGCGAGGCCTGCCAGACGCCCACGCGGTAGTGGCCCCAGAGGTTGGCCGTGGTCTTGGCCACGTTCTGCGGGCGGTTGCCGGCGCGGTTGCCGCCGGCCTCGATGAGCTTGTCGAACTGGGCGTCCACATAGGACAGATTGCCCTCCACGCGCAGGGCGGGCGTGGCCTGGAAGGTGGCGGTGACCTCGGCCCCGCGCGAGGACTGGCTGCCGCCCTGGATGGAGATGGCCGGGCGGTCCGGGTCGCGCGTGATGATGTCGTCCTTCTTGATGTCGAACACGGCCAGCGTCCACTCGCCGCGCCCGCCGGCCACCTGTTGCTTGATGCCGATCTCGGCCTGGCGGCCCTTGCTCAGCTTGTAAGCCGTGTTGGCCAGGTTCAGCGACACCAGGCTGTTGACGGGATCGTGTCCCGAGCTGATCTGCCCATAGACATGGGTGTTGCGGGCCAGCTCATAGGTCAGGCCCAGGCGCCAGGAGGTGGCGGCCAGCGTCTTGTTGAAATCAGTGCCGCCCACCAGCGAGTGGCTGGCAAAGTCGTAGACATCGCGGCGCAGGCCGGCCATGGCCAGCCAGCGGTTGCTGATGCGCCAGGCATCTTCCAGGTACAGGGCATGCTGGGTCACGCCGGTTTCTGTCTTGGCGGCGGTGAGATCGGGGCTGGCCCAGCTGCCATGCACGGGATCCCAGGCCGAGACCGTGGACGAGCCGCCATAGGGCGAGTTGTTGGACAGCCGCAGGTTGATGCGCGCGGCCTCCCAGCCCATGGCGATCTTGTGCGAGCCCCGGTCCACGTTCAGGCCCAGGCGGTTGCCGGTCTGCTCCAGGTCGTGCAGGATTTCCAGGTAGTCGGAGCGGCCCACGGTCCAGGTGGCGGGGTTGAGCGCGTAGGCCTCGATGTTGCGCCAGTGGCGGTCGGACTGCACGTGGTACAGCTCGTTGCGCACCGTCAACCAGTCATTGGCCTTCCATTGCACCTTGGCGCGCAGGCGCTCGTCGGCATAGCGCAGCACGCTGTCTTCGGCGTTGTAGTTGCGGTCGCGCAGGGACTCCACCACCTTGCCGTCCAGGCCCGGCGTGCCCCAGTAACGGCTGGGCTTTTGCACGCTGCGGTCGGCAATCAGGTCGATCTGCAGGTCGCTCGTGGGCTCCAAGCGCAGCGTGCTCATGAACTTGCCGTTGCGCGACTGGTCCAGATCGCGCTCGCCTGCGCTGCGGGCGGTGTAGCTGTCGATGCGGTAGCTGGCATAGGCGCCCAGGGCGCCGGTCACGCCCAGGCCCAGGCGCAGCGTGTCGTCCGTGCCCGCGCCCACCAGCACCTCGGCCGAGCTGGTGCGGCTGGGCTGCTTGCGGATGGCGTTGACCGTGGCGCCCATGGTGCCGCTGCCGTACATCAGCGAGGCCGGGCCGCGCAGCACGTCGATGCGCTCGTAGCCCCAGCTGTCACCCGGATAGGCCGTGGTGCCGGCGGCCACGCCCAGCACCATGCCGTCTTCGGCCACGCCCACGGAATTGACACCCGCAAAGCCGCGGCTGCTGAAGGCCAGGCCGCCGTTGCCCGGCGTGCTGCTGGAGGTCAGGCCCACGGTGCGTGTGACGGCGTCCACCAGGGCGTAGTCGCCGCGCTCCTGCATCTGCTCGGCAGAGACGCCGTCCACGCTGGCCGGCACTTCCTGGTTGGAGACGCCGGTATGGCTGGCAGAGCGCGCAGGCTGGGCCAGTTGCTGGCCTATGCGTTCGGCCTGGCCGGTGACCTGGACCTCGGGCAGGGCGGTTGATGGGGGCGTTGGCGTGGGCGTTTGGGTTTGAGCCTGCGCCGGCAGGCAGATGAAGGCGCAGGCCAGGGCCAGCGGGCTCAGCCGCACGGAAAGGGACTGGGCAGCGCGAGCGCTGGAAACCCTGGAAAAGGAAGAATGCATTTCGAACATCGGTCTTCGACCGTCTGATGCGAAAGCAAGGCACTGCCACCTCTCCAGCCAGCGTGGGAGGAAGGGGAGCAGGACGTTGCCATCCGCACCCCGCAGACAGTCAAGAAAACGCCTGCACAGCAGGCGCGAAACGCAGCAGGCCGGTCTCCGGGCTCACAAGCGGCGCAAGAACATGCCTTGCGCCCAGCGCCCCGTCTTCCCAATCCACCCGCGAAAAGCTGCATGCTGCAGACCACGCCATGAACCAGTGACAGCCTGTCATCGCCCCTCCGCAGGGTTGCGGAGACTGGCGGGACAGGCATGGAGCGCCTTGACTTGTTTACCGTTGCGGGGGCAGCCAAGGCCTGTGCCGGCAGCGCAAAAAGCATTTGCTGGCAGTCACCTTGTTCCCGTTTCATCCCCATGGCTGGCATGTGGACACCTGTTGCACGGATGCCTTTGCAGGCGCGGCATTATAGCCAGCGGTCTGTTTGCAGAGCCTTTGGCGCCTGGGGCACGTCGTGCAAAAGCAGCTCCAGACCCAGCCACTCGCCACGGTGAACGCGGCTGATGGCATGCCGCAGGTGCACGCGGTAAAAGCCTGCCGCACCGCGCACCGGGCGCGGCCCCGTGGCGATGATGGCCGCATCCCCCAGGCTCAGCGGCAGCACCATGGGGCGCGATTGCATGCGCGGGCGCTGCTCGGTCATCACGAATTCGCCGCCCTCGAAATCCTGGCCCGGCCGGGACAGCAGCAGCACCAGCTGCAGCGGAAACACCGCCGCACCTTCGCTGTATGAACGCAGCGGGGCATGGCCCGCTTGCGGCACGCGCAGCAGATGTGGCTGCGGCTGCGTTTGGCCTGCTTGCCGGCCCTGACGCATGAAATCCTCGAAGCAGCCTGGCAACCCAGGCTGCATGCCCATGTGTTCGCGCCAGCGGTTGGCCAGGGCCAGCAGATGCCCGTACAGCACCGGGCGCCATGCCTGCACGCAGGGCGGCAGGCCAGACGCGGCTGCCGCCTCGCGGGCCAAGGCGCGGCTTTCATCCGCAGTCAGCAGCTGCGGCAGCAGGGCATGGCCTTCGGCATCGAGCTCAGCGGCAATCCGCGCCCAATCCAGGCGGGCGAAGCGATCCTGGCTGTTGAGCCTGTCCATTTCAGACCGTCCAACCATTCAGCCCGCCTTGCGAAAAGTGAGATTGATGCGCCGCCCGCCCAGCAGCGGGTGAGGCTGGTCCTTGAGCGGCAACACGCCGTGGTGACGCAGCCGATCCACACCGCCCCAGACCACCACGTCGCCATGCTGCAGCGGCACCCTGGCCGTGCTGTCCGCGCGCGCCAGTCCTCCAAACAGAAACGTGGCCGGCATGCCCAGGGACACCGAGACAATGGGCGCGCCCAGGTCGCGTTCGTCGCGGTCCTGGTGCAGGGAAAGCCGGGTGCCGGGCAGGTACTGGTTGATGAGGCAGGCATCGGGCACAAAGCCATCGAACCCCGCCGCAGCGGCCGCCTCGCCCGCCAGCCGGACAAACACGGCCGGCATGGCCGGCCAGGGCTGGCCGCTGAGTGGGTCGATGGCGCTGTAGCGGTAGCCGCGCCTGTCGCTGGTCCAGCCCAGCGCGCCGCAGTTGGTCATGGCCACCGACATGGTGAAGCCGCCCGGCGTGACCAGATGGCGCAGCGGCGCCCGCGCCGCAATGCCTTCGGCCGCCTCCAGCAACTGCGCGGCATGGGGCAGGGCATGGCCGCGCAGCACCACGGATTGGGGGCCTATGGATTCGGCCCCGGTGGGATGTTCATCGGCGAAAAGATCCAGCGTGCTCATGCCGGCCATCCATCAAAGTGCGTCATGAAAGATCAGCCCCACGGTATGGCGATGGCCGCTGTGGATGCGGCTGACCCCATGGCGCATGGCCACGCGGCGGTAGCCGGTGCGCCGCCCGGGCACGGGCCGGTGGCGCACGGCCAGGACCAGTGCATCGCCCTGGTCCAGTGCCATCACATCGGCCCGCTGCCGGTCGCCGTCGGCCTGGGTGATGACGAACTCGCCACCCGTGAAGTCCCGCCCGGGCCGCGACAGCAGCAGCACCACCTGCAGCGGAAACACATGCTCTCCATAGACGTCCTGGTGCAGGCAGTTGTAGTCGCCCGCACCGTATTGAAGGATGAGCGGCGTGGGCCGCAACTGGCCCTGCGCGTGGCAGCGCGCCAGGAAGTCCTGCAGCCGGTCCGGATAGCGCACCTCCAGCCCCATGCGCTGGTTCCAGAGATTGGCCACCGGCGCCAGGCGCAGATACAGCTGCTCGCGCAGGCGCTGCAGCAGCGGTGGCAAGGGGTAGTCGAAATATTGGTACTCGCCGCGCCCGAAACCGTGGCGTGCCATGACGATGCGGGAGCGAAAGCCGTCCTCCCTTGCGTAAAGAGCGGCCAGGTCGCGGCACTGCTGCGCATCCAGCAGGCCGGGCAGGCGAGCGCAGCCTTGCTCATCGAGCTGGTGCTCCATCTGCGTCCAGTGGCAGGGCGGGGCGGATTCGCAAGCTTCGTTGTCGAAAAGACCGAGGTTGTGCATGGCGGGCGCGGTTGGCAATATGGGCGCTGTGGGCAATTGCCGCAGTCTAGGGCGGCGCCGCAGCGCCTGCATCCCGCTTCTTGCAGTGGACAGAATGTCAACCGGTGGGAGCGCCTGCCAGCCGCCTGCTGGACAGGCCTGGGAGGGCGGGCTGGCGGCTGCAATTGAACAATCGAGGCATTCCTGCAAACGCCTCAGGCCCGCCATGTCCAGCAACGTCCATCACCTCTATCTTTTCTTCGATACGCCCCTGCAGCTGCGCCGCGTGCAACTGATCTGCCAGTACCTGGCCCGGCAGTCCTGGGAGCAGGCCGAGCGCTGGATCCATGAGCTGGACCCCGCCCTGGACCGGTCCTCGCTGTGGGATGACGACTGGGCCAATGCCAGCGCCCTGGGCCATCCCCAGCACCTGGAGCTGGGCTTTGACACCCGCACCACGGCCGGCATGCCCTGGCGATTGCTGGAGACGCTGTTCCAGCACGGGCTGCAGGCGGCGGTGCTGCATGTCTTCTACGACCAGGTGGGCGAGAGCGAGCGCTACCACTTCGATGCCGGCCAATGGGTCAGCCACCACGCCTGGCTGTCCCGTTACCCGGAGCGCCAGGTGCTGGTCGATACGAATGGCGAGGTCTATCCGCAGCCCGGCCAGGAAGAGGGCGCCGACGGCACCGCCCTCACCAATCCGGCCCAGCCCATGACCATCACCCGGCTGCGCGAGCGGGACCAGGAGCGTGACCGCCAGGCCCAGGAATCCGTGCAGGCCCTGCTGGACACCATGGCCAGCCTGCGCAAGAGCGGCGTATCGCCCGTGCAGGGCATCGTGGGGCTGTTCATGCTGCGGGCCGGCTTTCGCGGGCTGTGCGAGGCCGTGGCCTTCACCGTCATTGCGGCCCTGGCCTTCAGAGGCAAGGGACTGTGGCTCTGGCTGGCTTTGGGATTGTTGCTGGCGGTGGTGCTGCCGCTGTACCGCATGGCCGGCGCGCGGCGGGAGTTTGCGGGGCAGGGTGGCGGCGATGCCGCATCCTGAGACAATCCGCGCTCGGCAAAATGAAACAAATTGCACAAGACCAGCTGAATCCCAGGAGAGGGTGAACAGGATGAGGATACGGACCATGGCCCCGGCAGGGTGGATCTGCGCCAGCAGGCGCTGTTTTCCTGAGCGGAGCCGTCGCTGATGCAGCCCACCGCCATTGAACAGGGGGCTGCCGTGGCACCAGGCGTTCACGAGGATTTCGGCCATTTGCTGGGGCTGTACATGCGCCGCATCCGCGCCAGCGCCTCGGGCGTGGCCACCGAGATCGGGCTGAGCCGGGAAGCCGTCAACAACTGGAGGAATGGGGTTTCCCTGCCCAATCCGCGCTCGCGCGACCGGCTGGCCGCCTGCGCCCAGTACCTGCGCCTGACGGAGGCGGAGACCAATCGCCTGTTCTCCGCCGCTGGCTTTGCCACGGAGTTTCCGCTGCAGGCCGCCGCCGCTGGCGCCCAGCCTTTTGCAGGCTTCATGGACCGGCTTTTCGCCCAGCTGGCCCAGGCCCGGCCCTATGCCATCACCATGCTGCTGTCGCCCGCGCACTGGGGACAGCCCCCGTTTCGCCAGGAACTGCTGCTGCGCGCCCGCGCCCAGTATGGCGCCGAGGCGGTGTTGCACATCCAGCCGCCCTACAGCGTGAGCACGGCTGCGGCCGACTACTTTGCGGCCCTGGGCCGGCAATGCGGGCTGGGCGAAGTGGGCTCGGACTACGAATTCGAGGCCCTGCTGGAAAAGCGCCTGCTGGCCGGCGGCCGGCTGTTCTGCCTGGTCAGCCGCTTCGAGCAGGGCACGGCGCAGCTGCGCGAGACACTGGCCGGCATCCTGCGCAGCCTCAGCGAAATGCACAGCGGCCGCCTGCACCTGCTGCTGTGCGGCAGCGAGGCCCTGGCCGACCTCAAGTACCGCAGCGGTGACCTGTCGCTGCTCAACATCGGCCAGGTGGCCCACTGGCCCGATCCCACGCTGGAAGACCTGGCCCTGATGGCGCGCCAGCGCTGGCCCGGCACAGCCTGGCCGGCCGAGGTCATCGAGGCATTGCAGGCGCTGACGGGCGGGCATCCCGCGCTTTTCGAGGAAGCGCTGCAATGGCTGGTGGAGCAGGGCGTGGGCGTCGCTTCCGTGCACTCGCCCCTGCTGCGCGCCCATCTGGTGGCCAGTGCGCGCCTGTGGCAGACCTTGCTGCCCCTGGCGCAGGAGCCTGCCACGCGCGAGCAACTGCGCGGGCTGGTGGACGCGGCATCGCTGGGCCGTGCACGCCCCTATCTGCAGGATGCCGTGCTGCGGCGCCTGTTCTGGGGCAATCTGCTGCAGGTGCGCGGAGCAGGCGAGGGCGCCCATCTGCACTGGCGCTGCGACATTGCCCGCGAAGCCGCCGTGGCGGTGCTGCAGGCATGAGCGGCCTGGGCCGGCTTGTGCAACTGCCCAGATCCTGGTGGCGCGCCGCGCTGCTCGCCTTGGTCACGCTGTTCATCGGCACGGCCATCCTGCTGCCCCGCTACAACCCCGTCACCCGCAGCAGCCTGCAGGGCGCGGAAAGCTCGGGCCGGGTCTGGAACGAAATCATCCTGTGGCGCCTGGCCCTGATGGACTATGTGCGCCAGCATGAAAGCTGGCCGCAGGACCTGGCCAGCGTGGCGCCGGACATTGCCGAACCACGCGTGCGCATGAGCTCGCCCAGTCCATTCGTGCTGCAGGCGGACGTGGTGCGCGACAGCCAGATGGGCGTGCTCGCCGGAACCCAGGTCCTGCTGCAACTGGACAGGCAACGCTGGGACTGGAGCTGCCAGGGCGGCCTGCCTCCGACTCCGCCGCGCTACCTGCCGCTGAACTGCAGCCCCTCGCCGGGCCAGCCCGAGCATGAGCCCTTTGGATGGCTGCGCAGCGTCATCTGGACCAGCGCACTGGTCTTTGGCTGCCTGGCCCTGCTGTGGCTGGTGCGCCATCCGCTGATAGGCCCGGCACAGCTCAAGCCCGAGCGCCTGCGCCGCAAGCCCTACCAGCATCTGCCCCAGCTGGACCGGCTGCTGCGGCTCACCGGCCGCCGTTCCGCCGTCCTGCGCGCTGCAGGCATACGCCCGCCGGACTGGCAGCGCGCCCTGCGCCTTGCCGGCGCAAGCCCAGGCGCCCGCGTGCGGGCCCTGGCCGAACGCCTGTCCGCCGTCTGCAAAACGGCGCAAGGCGAGTGGCCCGTGCCCGGCGACATGTTCGAGTGGACGCTGCCGCCCGAGCTGCCCATCGCCCTGGGTCGCTGCCTGGTCTATGCGCCCCCGGCGGAGCTGGAAGAGGGCGAGCTCGTGCGCCAGCTGCGCCTGCTGCAAACCGGCGGCGATGTGGTGCTCATCGTGAGCCCGCACCATCCCCAGTCGCCCATGCCGCTGCTGCAGCGCCATGCCCAGGACCGCGCCAACCTGCACGTGCTGCTGGACAGCCCGGGGCAGACCGAATGGCTGCTGGGCGGCGATCCGGACCAGGTGCTGCTGCGGCTGCTGGCCACTCAGTTGCAGGTCACGCGCATATCGCCCTACCAGACGCGCGGCGGCGTAACGCGCGAGGACGTTTTCTTTGGCCGCGAGCGCCTGCTGGCCCGCGTGCTCAACCGCGAACCGGCCAACTACCTGGTCGTGGGAGGACGCCAGCTCGGCAAAAGCAGCCTGCTCAAGGCCGTGCAGCGGCGGCTGCAGGAGCATCCGGCCATCGCCTGCCACTACATCTCGCTGCGCGACCACCGCCTCACGCCGCGCCTGGCCACGCAGTTCGGCCTTCCCGTGGAAACACCGCTGGAGGCCATCATCGAACACCTGCACAAGCAGTCGCAGGGCAGGCGGCTGTACCTGCTGATCGACGAAGCCGACCTGTTCTTCCGCGACGAAGCCCGCAATGGCTACCCCCAGCTCAGCGCCTTGCGCGCGCTGAGCGAGGAGGGCCGTTGCTGGTTCATGCTGGCGGGATTCTGGGATCTGTACGCGGCAGCGCTGCTCGACTACCAGTCGCCGCTGCGCAACTTCGGCGAAATCCTGGCCATTGGGGGATTGGAGCCAGCGGCATGCCAAGCCCTGGCCACCGAACCGCTGCGCAGGCTGCGCCTGGGCTTTGCCAACGACGCTCTGGCCGAGCGGCTGATAGAGGCCAGCGGCAGGCGCGCCAACCTGGTCGCCATCCTCTGCCAGGAATGCCTGGAAGCCCTGGGACCCGACGAACGCGTCATCGAAGAACGCCACCTGCGCCAGGCCATGGCATCCCAGCCTGTGCAAGACGCGCTGGTGGGATGGGGCCGCTTGAGCACCGATGAACAGGCCTGTCGCCTGGACCGCATCGCCGTCTATCACACGGCCCAGCAAGGACAGACCAGCCTGACCGCACTCGACGCCCTGGTCCAATCCCACGGCGCCACCGGCCAGGCCCAGGCCTTGCGCCGGTCCCTGGCGCGCCTGCAACTGGCCTACGTCCTGCGCCGCGATGAAACCCACGGCGTGCACGATGCAAGCTACGTCTTCACCATCCCGCTGCTGCAGCGCCAGTTCGAGCCACAGGAAACCGCGCTTTTGCTGAAGCAGGAGCTTGAAGGCCTGGAAACCGTCCTGAACAGCTGAAAACGAAGCAGGCAAGGCACTGGAGGAGTGCCTTGCCTTGGTTTTCAGGCTGTTATCTGCGTTTGTGATTTAACATAATATACATCGTATCAAACAAAGCAGAGGGCAAGAGTTCTTACGCACCGGTGCACTCCAACTGGCCAGCCCGGGGGTTCGGACCTTGCTTGCCAGGGCCGGGACCGGTGGCAGGCAGTCCATACACGGCCTTCACGTCGGCGTTGTCCTGTGACTTGAAGCCGTCCTTGGACAGAGACCATGCATCGAAATAGTTCACGGGGTTGTAGGCAACAGCGTTCGCAGACTTCAGATAGTCCGTCAGACGCGGCACTTCGGTTTCGAGATAGGGAAAATGCAGTCCGTATTCGAGGCTGAAGCCTACGGAATTTCCATCCACCTTCGTTGCCCGGGTTCCGAGATGATGCGGCTGGAAATACTTCACCTTGAAGGCCGGAATGATGACGCGGGCCTGCGCCACGACATTCGACTCTGGGCCGCCTTGCCACAGGTCGATGTTGGATATTCCGGCATCTTTCACGGCGGCAGACAGATTGTCAGACCACCTGATTGGGAAGGCCCTTGTTGACGACTTCGCCGCAGTCGATGCTGTGCAGCCAGCGCACCACGCGAACCATCGTATTTTCATTGAGCGATATCACTTCGCCGCCCTTCAATGTCGTGCACTGTGCCGCCGGATTGCCATAGGCAACGACCTTTTGGCATTTCGTGGGTTGGGATGTGCCCTCCCCTGCGCTTCCGCATGCGGTTACAGCCACAGCCCCTACTCCCTGGTCGGCAGGCCGCTGCAGGAGTACCTGAAGCAGAAAATCCAGGAGTACCGGGAAGATGCCGAAAAAATGGGAGTGAGGATCTGGCGAAACCGTCCGTGATGTTGCTCCTGGTGCCGGTTGGGCCGGCTGCGCCGGTTGGGCCAGATAATGCGCCATCCCTGACGCCCATTTCGTCCATCTGCCGGTACTTCCAATGACCACACCCACGATCCCGCGCCAGGCCGAGCCCCAGCAAATTGATGCAGCGCTGTCGATCGCCGCATCCTTCCTGGTCCTTACCGTTGCAAGAGACGCAGCGTCCCTCTCCACCGTGCGATCCGTGCTCGGCGATCTGGACGGCCTGATCAAGAACGTCCTTGTACGGGACGTGACCGGGACCTTTACCTGCAACGTGGGCATCGGTGCCGATGTGTGGGGTCCGCTCGTCGGTACCCCGCTTCCGGCCGAGCTCCATCCATTCCGCGAAATCCGGGGCGCCACCCATGTGGCAGTCTCTACTTCGGGGGACCTGCTGTTCCACATCCGCGCCAGGTCCATGGATCTCATCGTGGCGTTCGAGCAGATGCTCCTGGAGGCCCTGGAAGGGACAGTCGCGGCCATGGATGAGGTCGCCGGATTCCGGTACTTCGACGGACGCGACCTGCTGGATTTTGTCGATGGCACGGCGAATCCGGTTGGCCTGGCGCTGCCGGCCTCAACGATAGTCGGCGAGGAAGATCCTGAACATGCGGGCGGAAGCTATGTCGTCGTACAGAAGTACCTCCACGACCTCCCGGCATGGAAAAGCCTGAGCACCGAAGCCCAGGAGCAGATCATTGGACGAAAGAAGTTCACCAACACCGAGCTTCCCGATGCCTCGGAGGCGGAACAGAAGTCACACAAGACGCTGTGCACCATCACGCAGGACGGCGTCGAGCACGACATCCTGCGAGACAACATGCCCTTCGCGAGGCCTGCACTCAAGGAGTACGGAACCTATTTCATCGGTTATTCCAGGCACCTTTGGGTGATCGAGCAGATGCTCGAACGGATGTTCATCGGAAGCCCGCCCCCGCTCCATGACCGCATCCTTGACTTCTCGGCGGCGGTGACAGGCATTGCCTTCTTCGTTCCGTCAAAGGACATGCTCGCCCACCTTTGAGATCGGCTCGGGCATCGACGCCTGCCGCACGCAGGATCGCAACCTCAGGCCCTCCATCAATGATGGCTGGGAAGCAGGCGTCAAGTTCTCTCCCCTGCCCTGGCTCACCGGCCGCGTGGCCTACTGGGAGCCGCGCGCCTCGGGAGAGGTGGCCCGGGTGCTGCAGGTCAAGAATGTCACCAACCGCAGTCTGATGGAGTCTGGCGCTGGCATTTGTCGAAAATATTTTTGCATGGGGTGCATCCAAACGATGCGATGGCGGGTAGTACCAGCAGCAGCCCAAAAAAAAGGCGCTGCTTCAGTCCCCTTCACAAAACTGTTTGGAGAATTGCAATGTTGACCTCTCGTTCCGCATCCCGCACCGCCGCCGTTTCTTTCGCTGTAGCCACAGCGGCCCTGCTCACTGCCTGTGGCTCGATGCACAAGCCGGCCAGCACTTTTTCCCAGGCATCGCTGCCCGCCCCCATCCAGGTTCCTGCGGGCAACAAGGTCGCGTGGGAAACCGTAGGCAGCGGTGACATCACCTACGAATGCCGCGACAAGGCCAACGCGCCTGGCCAGACGGAATGGGTCTTTGTGGGACCCGATGCTGTGCTGAAGGACCGCATGGGCAAACAAGTGGGCCGCTACTACGGACCCCCTGCAACCTGGGAGGCCAACGACGGCTCCAAACTCACCGCCACCCAGCTGGCTGTGGCGCCGTCCGGCGCAGGCAATCTGCCTTACCAGCTGGTGAAGGCAAACCCGGCCATGGGCAGCGGCGCGCTGGAGGGTGTGAGCTACATCCAGCGCGTGGCGCTCCAGGGCGGAGTGGCGCCGGCTGACAAGCCCTGCATGGCCGCCAACAAGGGCCAGAAGACCACCGTGAAGTACCAGGCCGACTACATCTTCTGGAAGCCCATGTAAGAGCCGGCAGCGGCGCGGATACACTGGACGAAGGATTTCCTGCAACGCCCCCTTCGCTCCATTTCGTGCCGCCCGCTGTCTCCCAGAACGACGAAGCTTTCGACCATGACGCAGCATTGCATGCATGTGCACGCGGCGAACGCGATGCTTTGCAGCGGATTTATGAGGCCGAGGCGCGCTTCCTCCTCGGCGTGGCACTGCGCATCGTCCGCGATCGCGCCGCTGCGGAAGACGTGCTGCACGATGCGTTTGTCTCCATCTGGAACCGCTCATCCACCTTCGACGGCAATCGCGGAAGTGGTCGAGGGTGGATCTACAGCGTGGTGCGGCACGCCGCCCTCAACCGTGTACGGGATGGCGCACGCGAAACCGTGCTGGATGAAACTGCCCATGAAGCGCATGACGCCCAGGCCGCACTTTCGGCATGGAAGGAAGGCGGCAGTGAATGGGAGCGGCAGGCGACGCTGGGTCGTCTTGGCGATTGCCTCGACCGGCTGGACCCCGAGCGCCGCGCCTGCCTGTTGCACGCCTACGTGGACGGCTGCAGCCACAGCGAAATTGCGGCGCGTGTGCAGGCGCCGCTTGGTACGGTCAAGGCCTGGGTTCAACGCGGACTGCGTGCCCTGAGAGAGTGCATGCAATGAGCGGCGACACCCACCCCAATCCCTCAGAGTCGACGGATGGCGGCTCCCCGGACGATCTCCAGATGCAGGCCGGCGAGTACGTATTGGGCACCCTCAATGCAGCCCAGCGCCGCTCCATCGAATCCCGTCTGCCCTACGAGCCTGCGTTGCGCACGGCCGTGCAGGCATGGGAGCAACGGCTCCTGCCGCTGGTTCAGCTGGCTCCCCCCATCGAGCCCTCCGCAACGCTGTGGCAGCGCATCGCGGCCAGCGTCAAGCCGGCCAGGCCAGCGGTCCGCGCACAGCGTGGTGCCTGGTGGCACTGGGATAGCCTCGCCCTTTGGCGCGGCTTGGCGGGTGGCGGCTTTGCAGCTGCAGCACTGCTAGCGGCTGTGCTGGTGGTGCGAGAGGCATCACCGCCGGCTGCCCCGCGCTATTTCGTCGTGCTGGCAGCGCCGCAGAATCAGGCCCCCGGGTGGGTGGTCCAGGCCCAGTCTGAAGGCCGTCTGCGCCTTTTGCCACTGGGCAAGGATGCCATTCCGGCGGAAAAATCCCTGCAGTTCTGGACCAAGGCCGACGGCTGGAAAGCGCCGGTGTCCCTGGGTCTGGTCAAACCGGGCGAAGCCATCGAAGTGCCGGTAGACCAGTTGCCGCCTCTGCAGCCGAATCAGCTTTTCGAGCTCACCTTGGAGCCAGAAGGCGGCTCCCCAAGCGGACGCCCGACAGGGCCCATTCAGTTCATCGGCCGCGCTGTACAGATCTAGAGCGTGGTGTGCACTTTCAAGTGCCCGCGTTGGCTCTTCGCGCTGGTGATCACACGCTCCAGGCGTCGCATTGGATGCGGCCGGCCTGGCCTTCGGTTTCAGAACGAGTGGCGCAGGCCCAGCATCAGGCCGGTCTGCGACGCGCCCGCCAGCGGGCTGCCGCCGGCTGCGGCCGAGCTGACCGAGATGGCCAGGCGCTGTCCGTTGTCAATGCGCGCGGCCTGGGCATAGACCGCCGTGCGCTTGGAGAACCTGTAGGTGGCGCGCAGGGCCAGCAGGGTGGAGCGGTCGCCGCCCTGGGCATAGCGCAGTTGCTGCAGCTGGCCATCGACCACGACGGCGGCGCTGGGGGACCAGGACAAGCCGCCCCAGGCCAGGGTGCTGCGCGGCGTGGCGCCGTTGCTGGCCGAGGCCGCCTGGGCCGCGTCGTTGTCGCGGCGCATGAGACCGGCGCCCAGCTTGATGGTGGGTGACAGCGCGGCATAGCCGTTGAGCATGATGCGGCGGTCCTTCAGGTCCGAGCGCGTGAGCCCTGCAAATGCGGCGGCGCCGCCGCGCATCTCGTCCACGGCCAGCGCAAAGCCCCAGGGCGCGGTGTCGTACTTCAGCATGGCGGACCACTGGCGGCAGGCCTGCCTGTCCATGGCCGATTCGCCGGCGCAGTTGGTGCCGGCCGGGCTGGGGCCGGCGTTGACGGAATCGCGTCCCAGGCTGTAGGCCGCACCCAGGCTCCAGGCGCCGAAGCGCCCCCGGTAGGCCAGGGAGTTGTCGGTGCGCGTGTTGGGGATGTAGCTGTCCAGGCTGCTCAGACCGAAGGCGTTGGGACCCAGCAGGTCGGCGTCGAACAGCGCCCAGTACAGCATGGTGTAGTTGCGCCCCAGCGAGACGCTGCCCCAGCCTCCGGACAGTCCCACCCAGGCCTGGCGCCCGAAACCCCGCCCGCCCTGGTTGAAGGTGCCGGCATCCGGGCCAAAGCCTGACTCCAGCGCAAAGATGGCGCTCAGGCCGCCGCCCAGATCTTCGCTCCCGCGCAGCCCCCAGCGCGACGGTGCCGTTCCCGTGAGGCCGGGCATGCGCGTCAGCGATCCGCCGCCTTGCACATTCGTCAGGTGCTCGATGCCGGTGTCCAGATGGCCGTACAGCGTGACCGATGAGGCTGTCTGGGCCTGGGCGCCGCCTGCTGCTGCCAGCATGGCGAGCGGGGCGAGGCGGGCCAGACAAGCCCGCAGTGGGCGCCTGGCTGGGGGTTGGGGAATGCTCTTGAGAGTGCGTTTCATGCTTTTGTCTCCTGTCGTTGTCGTCGTGGAATCGGCACGCCGCAACGCTGCGCCTGGGATAGGGCTGCAGTGGCGGGCACGGGGAAATGGGAGAAAGCGGCTGGGCGCCCTGCGCTTCAGGCGCCCGGGAGGTCCCGGTACATGACGAAGCGCGCCACGCGGCGCGTGATCAGCCAATGGCCTTCAGGACTGCGGCCAAAGATGTCATCGAACTCGCCAACGAGCTGGCGCGGTTGGGCCGGGCGGCCGTGCGGCGTGATGGCATCGGCCTCGTCGCAGGACCACAGCAGCACCTGGCTGCGCGCGCTGGCGCGGTCCGGGCCTTGCAGTTCCACCAGCGTGTTGGTGACCAGATGCCGGGTCATGCGGCCCGCAGGACGCCGGGAGTACGCGGCGGCGATGGCTGCGCGCCCGCCCAGCACCTCGCCGCCGGGCCGTTGCAGCTGGCCGTCTGCGGCAAACAGCTGCGCCAGGGCCTGGGCATCACCGGCATCCGCAAAGGCAGCAGCGCGCAGCACCAGGTCCAGGCAGGCCTGGCGGGCCAGCAGCCGGTCGATTTCATGGTTCATGTGTCTTGTCTCCCCGGAATTCGCAGCCTGCGATGGGCTGTCTTGATCAGGCCCCAAGCATTCCACGCCGGCATCGATCCGGCCAATGCCGGAGCCCCGGCCATCAATGCGTTTTTCTTATGGGACAATCAAAACACGGTTTTCCAACGTACCGTTCAACGCCTTTCCATGAACCTTTACCTTGCCCCCTGGACCGGCCCGGCCACCAGCAATCCCTCGCGTTTTCCCGAGTTGGCAGGCCATTTGCGGGCCATGCGCGCCATGCTGGGCGTGGTGCGCCACGGCAGCACCACGCGGGCCGCCCAGGCTATGCATCTTTCTCAGCCAGCCGTGGCGCGCTCGGTGCTGCAACTGGAAGAGGCCTGTGGCCTGCCGCTGTTCATGCGGGGGGCGCGCGGCATGATGCCGACCCCGCTGGGCAGCCAACTGGCCGCCCGCATCGAGGCCATGCTCCAGCATCTGGGCAGCGGCGCGGCCGACGCCCAGGCCGCCGCCACGCTGGCGGCCAGGCGCCCTCCCCTGCCCGAGCGTTTTGCCGAGAGCGTGCCTGCAGGCCAGTTGCGCGCCCTCATGGCCATTGCCGACTGCGGCAGCGAATCCCTGGCCGCGCAGTGGCTGGGCCTGACGCAGCCCGCCGTGCATGCGGCGCTGCAGGGGCTGGAAGCCAGTCTGGGCATGCAGCTGTTCTACAAGCTGGCCTTCGGCACGCGGCTGACGCCGTCCGGCGAAGCGCTGCTGCGCCGTGTCAAGCTGGCCCTGGCCGAGGTGCGCGGCATGGACAGCGATATTTCCGCCTGGCGCGGCGAGATCCGGGGGCGCGTGGTGGTCGGCGTGCTGCCGCTGTCGGTGGGAATCTTCCTGCCGCGCGCGGTCGACAGCCTGGCCGCCAGCCACCCGGACATCGAGGTCAGCATCGTGGACGGCACCTACGAGAGCCTGGTGCAGCACCTGCTGAGCGCCGACATCGACGCCATCGCTGGCGCCCTGCGCGCCGACATGCCCTCCGATGAGGTACGCCAGCTACACCTGTTCGACGATGACCTGGTCGTGGTGGCACCGGCCGGCCATGCCTGCCTGGGCTGCGGCCAGTTGGTTCTGGAGGACTTGCTGCAATGGCCCTGGGTGTCGCCCCTGCCCGGCACGCCGGCCGACCGCGCCATGGTCCAGCTGTTCCGCAGCCAGGGCCTGGAGCCGCCGCGCGCCAGCCTGCGCGCCAGCAGCCCGACCATGACGCTGGCCTTTGTGCTGCAGACGGGCCGGCTGGCCCTGGCCTCGCGCGGACAGGCCCTGCAGGATGACCACGGCGGGCAGTTGTCCATCGTGCCCGTGGACCTGCCTTCCACACGCAGGCGCATCGGGCTGGCCACGCGTGCGCTGAGCACGGCATCGCAGGACCTGGAGCTGTTCATACGGGCCTGCCGGCGGGCCGTGGGCGATCTGCCGGCCTAGCCTGAGCGCAGCGCTCGCTCAGCGGCCCATCCAGTCGAGCAGTGCCCGCGACACCTGCTGCGGCTGCTCCATGGTGCTCATGTGGCCGCTGTCCTCGATCACCACCAGCTCGGCGCCCGGGCACAGGGCCTGCATGCGCTCATGGCGTGACAGCGGGCTCCAGGCATCCTGGCGACCGCAGGCCAGCAGGGTCGGGCAGCGCAGTTGCCGGAGCACATCGCCCGCATCGGGGCGGTTCAGCAAGGCATTGATCTGCGCAGCAAACACCTCGGGCGTGAAGCGCGCCACCATGTCGAGCACCTCGCCAAACAGTGGCGTATCAAGCCGGTCGGGATGCACCATGCCGCGCGCCCATTGCAGGCCCATCTCGCGCATGCCGCTGTGCCGGGCGATCTGCAAGAGCGCCATGCGCTTGGCGCGTTCGCTCTCGCCGGCCTCACCCGGGGCGATGGGGTCCATGCCGGTGTCCAGCAAGGCCAGCCGCTCCACGCGCTGGGGCGCCACGCCGGCAATGGCCAGGGCCACGCGCCCGCCCATGGAATGGCCCGCCAGCGAAAACCGCTCGGCCGCCACGCAGTCCAGCACAAGGCGCGCCATGTCTTCGATGGTGGCCGCCGCGCCATAGGACGGAACAATGCACTCGGCAACACCGGCAAAGGACAGGGCCGCCTGCTGCCCGCGCCAGACCGTCTCGTCGCACAGCAGGCCCGGCAGAAGTACCACGCAAGGCCGGCTCATGCAGCGTTCTCCAGGATGAGGTGTCCCACGGCCGTATTGGACGCGGGCACATGGTAGAAGCGGTGGTTGACCTTGGGCAGCGGCGCGGGGCCATCCACATCGGCCATGGCGCCGCGCGCGATCAGCCACATCACCAGCTCGATGCCTTCCGAGCCGGCTTCGCGCACGTAGTCGATATGCGGCATCTTGGCCAGGCCGGCAGGGTTCTCGATCAGCAGGTCCAGGAAGCGGTTGTCCCACTCCTTGTTGATCAGGCCCGCACGCGCGCCCTGCAACTGGTGGCTCATGCCGCCCGTGCCCCAGATCTGCACGTTCAGGTCTTCATCGAAGCTTTCCACGGCGCGGCGGATGGCACGGCCCAGGTTGAAGCAGCGCTGGCCCGACGGCACGGGGTACTGCACCACGTTGACGGCAAACGGAATCACCGGGCAGGGCCAGGCGCCCGTGCGCGCGTCCTGCTCGCCGCACATCAGCGACAGCGGCACGGTCAGGCCGTGGTCCACGTCCATCTTGTTGACGATGGTGAGGTCGAAGTCCTGCTGGATCACCGACTGCGCGATGTGGCTGGCCAGCTCCGGATGGCCGACGACCCTGGGCACGGGGCGCGGGCCCCAGCCTTCGTCGGCGGGCTGGTACTCAGCGGCCGTGCCGATGGCAAACGTCGGGATGAAGTCCAGGCTGAACGCGGTCGCGTGGTCGTTGTAGACCAGGAAGATCACGTCGGGCCTGTTGTCCTTGAGCCATTGGCGCGAGTGCTCGAAGCCCTTGAACAAAGGCTGCCAATAGGGGTCGCCCGCCTTGCCCAGGTCCATGGCCGCGCCGATGGCGGGCACATGCGAGGTGTAGACGGATGCGGTGATGCGTGCCATCAGATGCCTTTTTCCTGTCTTTCCTGCTCATGCAGGTAGCGGTTTCCTTCGATGCTGCGTCCGCCGCCCAGCATCATCTGGCGGTAGTCCTCCTCGTTCATGCCGCTCATGGTCGAGACCAAGTTCTGCACGCTGACGCCGTCGGTGGCGCCGATCTTCACGAGGAAGTAGATGTTTCCGCCCAGCGCAATGCAGCGGTTCAGGTCGCGGTCCAGCACGGCCTGTGTTTGCTCGGCCGTCATGGCCCATTCGCCCAGATAGGCGCGCTCGTCAGCCCGAAAGCGCTCGCGGTTCTCGGCCTTCATCAGCGACATGCAGAACTGGTTGAGCCAGTAGCCCTGGCGGGATTGCTCGGCGTCGAAGACCGTGGTTCCCGGTACGTCGAGATAGGGTTTGTCCAATGCCATGGAAGTGTTTCTCCTGCGCTTGAGCGCTTGAGCGCTCGGGCGCGTGCTTACGGATAGGGGTTCAAGGATCAAGCACCAGGCGCTCGCAGCGCGCCACCCCCCGGCGCCAGGGTGCGGCCGGCGCCCGTGGCCCACACGGCCAACGCAGCGGCAATCAGCGGCAAGGCAAAGACGTAGTACAGCGAGGCAGGCTGCCAACCGCCGTCCAGCAGCAGGCCAGCCATGGTGGGCGCCACGATGGCGCCTATGCGCCCAATGCCTATGGCCCAGCCCATGCCGGTGGCGCGCACCTGGGCCGGATAGGTGGCCGGCACCAACCCGTACAGCCCGGCCATGGAGGCGAACAGGAACACGCCCACGCCCACCGCTGCGGCGAACGCCCAGCCCAGGCTGGCCGAGGCCAGGCCGAACAGCGCGGTGAACAAGGCATTCAGCAACAGGCTGCCCATGGCCAGATGCCGCAGCTTGGCCTTCACCGCCAGCAGGCCGAACAGGCTGCCGCCGGCAATGCCGCCCAGGTTGAGCAGTACGCCGCCCGTCACGCCCTGCTGTGCCGACAGGCCGGCCTGCACCAGCAGCTTGGGCGTCCAGCTCAGGGAAAAGTAGACGCTGAACATCAGCAGGAAGAAGCCGGCCCAGAGCATGAGCGTGGGGCGCGCCAGGCCGTTCTTGAACAAGGCGGCCACCGTATTGCCCTGCTGGACGTCACCGCCAGCTTGCGCGGGCAACTGCAGCATGGCGGGGTGCCCCATGAGTGCCATCAGGCGGTTGAGCTTTTCCAGCGCACGCGCCGGGCGACGGCCCATCAGGAAATCCACCGACTCCGGCAGGCGCCACAGCACGATGGGCACCATCAGCGCCGTGGCCAGGCCGCCGAACACAAAGACCGAGCGCCAACCATGGTGTGTCAGCAGCCAGGCGGCCATGAGTCCGCCCAGCGTGGCGCCAATCGGATAGCCCGTGGCCTGCAGCGCAATCGCCGTGCTGCGCCATTTGTTCGATGAATACTCAGAGGTGATCACCCCCACGCTGGCCAGCATGCCGCCAATGCCCACGCCCGTCATGGCGCGCAGGGCTGCCAGCTCGACATGGCTGCGCGCTGCCGCAGACAGCAGCATGCCCACGGACACCAGCACCAGGCACAGCACGATGATGGGTTGCCGGCCACGGCGGTCGGCCACGGGCGCCAGGAACAGCGAGCCCAGGGCCATGCCGATCAGACCGGCGCTGAACAGCACGCCCAGCTGCGCCCCGTTGAGCTTCCATTCGGCAGCGACGGCCGAGGCGGTGAAGGCCATCACCAGCACATCGAAGCCGTCCAGCATGATGAGCAGGGTGCAGATGGCCACGGCCAGCCACTGGAACGGCGCCATGGCGCCCTCGTCCATCGTCTTGCGGATATCTTTCATACAAGTCCTTGTCGGAGCAGGTTGTCTCTTTGCCCTGGCAGGCGCTTTGCGCCCAGGCCAGGTTCTTTTGTGGGAAAACTGGGGGCGGCCTGCATTCGGAGCGCACAGCGCCGACATTCCCCAGTGCAAAAAGTATCTCCACGCCAGCCTTTCCAGGCCAATGCCGACGGACGCGCAAGCTATGCGTTCTATTGATGGCCACAGGCAAAAAGGCCGGCCACCCAGAGGTGACCGGCCTTCGTTCATCAAGAATCCAGGGCCTGAGCGGGCTGCCTCAGGTGCAGTCCCCTCTCATGCCAGCCTCCCCAGTCCTGCCAGCAGCTTATCCAGCGTGATCGGGTAGTCGCGCACCCGCACGCCGGTGGCGTTGTGAATGGCGTTGGCAATGGCTGCGCTCACGCCGCAGATGCCCAGCTCGCCCACACCCTTGGCTTTCATGGGCGAGGCCATGGGATCGACCTCGTCCAGAAAGATCACTTCCTGGTGCGGAATGTCGGCATGCACGGGCACCTCGTAGCCTGCCAGGTCATGGTTGACGAAATAGCCCAGTCGCGTGTCCACGGCCAGCTCTTCCATCAGGGCCGCTCCCACGCCCATGGTCATGGCGCCGATGACCTGGCTGCGGGCCGTCTTGGGATTGAGGATGCGGCCGGCCGCGCAAACGGCCAGCATGCGGCGCACGCGGACCTCGGCGGTGAATGCGTCCACGGCCACCTCCACGAAGTGCGCGCCAAAGGTGGACTGCTGCATCTTCTTGTCGAGCACGCCGAATTCGATGGCATCCTCGGCCGTCAGGTCGGCGTCGCCGGCAGCGCTGGCCAGGGCCCGGCGCTTGCCGCCCGCCTGCACATGCCCATCCGAGAATTCGGCCGTCGCCGGGTCCATGCCCAGCTTGCGCGCCACGGCCTCGCGCAGCTTCACGCAGGCGGCATAGACGCCGGAGGTGGCACTGGCCGCGCCCCATTGCCCGCCCGAACCGGCAGACACGGGAAAGCCGGAGTCGCCCAGCCGCACGCGCACCTGCTGCAGCGGCAGGCCCAGCATCTCGGCCGCCGTCTGGGCAATGATGGTGTAGCTGCCCGTGCCGATGTCGGTCATGTCGGTTTCCACGGTGAGCATGCCCTGCCTGTCCAGGCGCACGCGGGCGGCGGACTTCATGACAGGCGCGCCACGGTAGGCGCCGGCCATGCCCAGGCCGATCAGCCAGCGCCCTTCGCGTCGTTGGGCCGGCTGGGGATTGCGCTGGCTCCATCCGAAGCGCTCGGCGCCCGTGCGCAGGCACTGCACGAACTCACGGCGGGAAAACGGCTTGTGCTCCTGGGCAGGGGTGCCCTCCTTCGCCTTGGGTTGCGGCTTCTTGCCGCTGTCCGGCACCACCTGGGTGTCGTTGCGGATGCGCAGCTCCACGGGATCGATGCCGAGCTTTTCCGCCAGCTCGTCCATTGCAACCTCCAGTGCCATGTGCCCCGTGGCTTCGCCGGGGGCGCGCATGGCATTGGCCTCGGGCAGGTCCAGCACGGCCAGGCGCGTGGCGGTCATGCGATGGGTGCCGGCATACATGCGGCGGGTCTGGTCCACGGCACCGTCCGCCGATCCTCCGCGCTGGTCGCCCGACCAGCTTTCGTGGCCGATGGCGGTGATCCTGCCGTCCTGCCCTGCCGCGATGCGCACACGCTGGATGGTGGCCGGGCGGTGCGTGGTGTTGTTGGCCATCAGCGGGCGCTGCAGTGCGACCTTGACGGGCCGGCCTGCCGCGCGGGCCCCCAGCGCGGCCAGCAGTGCATCGGCCCGCAGGAACAGCTTGCCGCCAAAACCGCCGCCAATGAATGGCGAGACCAGGCGCACTTTGTCCTTGGGAATGCCCAGCGTCTTTGCCAGCTCGCCCTGGCCCCAGGCAATCATCTGGTTCGAGGTCCATACCGTGAGCTGGTCGCCCTTCCATGCGGCCAGCGTGGCATGGGGCTCCATCATGGCGTGCGACTGGTCTGGCGTGGTGTATGTGGCGTCCACCTTCACGGGGGCGGAGGCGAACGCGCCGTCGAAGTCGCCAATGGCCGTATCCGGCGCATCGCCATTGATGCTGTCGGGTGGCACGGCGGAGTCCTTGGCCTTGGCCAGGTCATAAGCGCCAGCCACGGGCTCGTAGTCCACACGGACCAGCTGCGCGGCAGCGCGCGCCTGCTCGAAGGTTTCCGCCACCACCAGGGCCACGGCCTGGTGGTAGTGGGCCACCTGGGGGCCTGCCAGCAGCGGCGCGGTATTCATCTTGCCCTGGCCCAGCTTGCCAGCGGTCTGCGCGGTAACGATGGCGAGCACGCCGGGCGCGCGGCTTGCCTGCGCCAGCCCGATGCTGCGTATGCGGCCCTTGGCGATGGCCGAGCCCACCACATAGCCATAGGCCGGGTGCTGGACCACGTCATGCCGTTCATAGGCATACGGCGCCGTGCCGGTGGTCTTGAGCAGGCCGTCGATGCGGTTCATCGGCTGGCCGATGATCTTGAGCTGGTCAATGGGGTTGACCGTTGCGGGGGTGTCGAATTTCATGGCGTCAGCTCCTTGCCTGATGCAGCACGGCGGCAAGCGTGCGCTCCGCCAGCGTGAGTTTGAAGGCGTTGTCCTGCGTGGGCCGGGCGCCTGCCAGCAGGCGGTCGGTGACGGCCTTGGCTCCCTGCGGCATCTGTGCTTCGGCAGCCTCCAGCCGCCAGGGCTTGTGCGCCACGCCGCCCAGGGCCACGCGCCCGCTGCCGTCGCGCTGCACGATGGCGGCCACCGACACCAGCGCAAACGCATAGGAAGCGCGGTCACGCACCTTGTGATAGATGTGCGTGCCGCCCGGCGGGGGCGGCAGGGTGACGGAGGTGATCAGTTCGCCGGCCTGCAAGGCCGTCTCTACATGCGGCGTACTGCCGGGCAGCCGGTGGAAGTCGGCAATGGGGATGACGCGGGCCTTGCCGTCGGCCTGGATGGTTTCCACCGTGGCGTCCAGCGCGCGCAGCGCCACCGCCATGTCGCTGGGGTGGGTGGCAATGCAGGCCTCGCTGCCACCGATCACCGCATGCTGGCGGCTCACGCCGGCAATGGCCGAACAGCCGCTGCCCGGCACGCGCTTGTTGCACGGCATATTGGTGTCGTAGAAATACGGGCAGCGGGTGCGCTGCAGCAGATTGCCGCCTGTGGTCGCCATGTTGCGCAACTGGCCCGAGGCGCCGGCCACCAGGGCGCGGGTCAGCACGCCGTAGTCGCGCCGCACGCGCGCATGGGCGGCCAGGTCGCTGTTGCGCACCAGCGCGCCTATGCGCAAGCCCCCCTGCGCAGTGGGCTCCACGGTGTCCATGCCGGTGCCGTTCACATCGACCAGATGCACGGGGGTTTCTATCTGCAGCTTCATCAGGTCCAGCAGATTCGTGCCCCCGGCGATGAAGCGGGCGCCCGGCCGGGCCGCCACGGCGGCGGCAGCCTGCGCGGGGGACTGGGCGCGTTCGTAGGTGAAGGCAATCATGTCCTGCCCTCCCCCGCCACTTCGGTGATGGCATCGACGATGTTGGAATACGCCCCGCAGCGGCACAGGTTGCCGCTCATGCGTTCACGCAGTTCATGGGCCGACACCAGGGGCTGGGCCACGATGTCTTCGCTGGCATGGCTGGGCATGCCGCGTTTGATTTCATCGAGCACGCCCACGGCAGAGCAGATCTGCCCCGGCGTGCAGTAGCCGCACTGGAATCCGTCGTGCCGCACGAAGGCGGCCTGCATGGCGTGCGGGGATTGCGGCGTGCCCAGGCCTTCGATGGTGGTCACGGCGGCGCCCTGGTTCATCACGGCCAGGCTCAGGCAGGACACCACGCGCCGGCCATTGACCAGCACCGTGCAGGCCCCGCACTGGCCATGGTCGCAGCCTTTCTTGGTGCCGGTCAGGTGCAGGTGCTCGCGCAGGGCGTCGAGCAGCGTGGTGCGGGTGTCCAGGTCCAGGCGGTGTTCCTGGCCGTTCACCTGCAGGGTGACGGGCAGTTGGACCCCTTCGGGGATGGAGGGAGGCTGCACTTGCGCGCCGGCCGATCGAGGCACGGCCGTTGCCGCAGCCGTGGAGGCACCTGCAATCAGCAGGTCCCTGCGGGAGACGGAAAGCTGGGTGTTGTGTTCCATGGGGCGTCCATCGTGTTGGCTCTTCGTGGGGCGTGCACGCCGTGGCGGACACGCTGCCCCAGCATCGGCGCCTGAGCTGGGTCAGGCTGTAGGTGAGGGACCCATGTCCGGGACATCGAGGTTTGCGATGTCGGCTCAGCCAAGGACCGCAACGGCCAAGCCATCGACAAGGAAAAATCCGGCCACCGCATCCCTATAATTGCGACCGATTCTTATTTCCGACCTTCATCTCCACAGGCCTTCGGGGCTGTCTTCCAGAGTTTCCAGACCGTGTCTGCTCCACACTGCGCCACCTCGCACAGCGATGTTGAAGCCATCTACAGGGCGCATCACCCCTGGCTTCTGGGCTGGCTGCGCCGCAAGCTGGGCGGCTCGGACCACGCGTCCGACCTGGCGCATGACACCTTCGTTCGCCTGCTGTCCACCCAGACAGCACGCGGCGATCTGCAGATGCGCGAGCCGCGCGCCTACCTCACCACGGTGGCGCGCAACCTGCTGATCAACCACGTGCAGCGCCAATCGCTGGAGCGAGCCTGGCTGGACACCCTGGCGCAAATGCCCGAGCCCATGGCGCCCTCGCCCGAGGAGCGGCTGCTGATCCTGCAGACGCTGCACCAGATCGACGCCATGCTCGACGGCCTGCCGCCCAAGGTGCGCGAGGCCTTCCTGCTGTCGCAACTGGACGGACTGACCTACGCCCAGGCGGCGGAGCGCCTGGGGGTGACCGAACGCACCATCAAGCGCTTCATGGCCCAGGCCTTTGCGCAGTGCATCGTGCTGGTCTGCTGATGGGCGCTTCGTCCACCTCCAGCGCCATCGATGCGCGCGCCGCGCGCGAAGCAGCCGAATGGCTGGTGCGCATTCAATGCGAGCCGCAAGATGCGGGCCAGGCACAGGCGCTGGCCCGCTGGCGCGCAGCCGATCCGCAGCACGAAGCCGCCTGGCAACGCGCCGAGCTGGTGATGGGACGCGTGGGCACGGCCACAGCGCCATCCGGCAACGGCGCGGCCCTGGGTCCGCTGGGGGCGGCGGCCCTGAGGGATGCAGGGAGCGCCCGGCGCCGCGCCACCACGCAGCTGCTGGCCGCGCTGATCGTGGCCGGGCCTGCAGGCTATCTGGCCTGGCGCGCCGGACCGTGGTCGGCCTGGTCTGCCGACGTGCGCACGGCCACGGGCGAGCGCCGCGAACTGCAGCTGCCAGACGACAGCCGCATGCAGCTGGATACCGGCAGCGCCGTGGACATTGCCTTCACCGCCATGGAGCGCCGCCTGGTACTGCGCGCGGGCGCCGTGTGGATACAGACCGCTGCCGATGCGGCCGGCCGCCCGTTTCTTGTGCAGACGCCGCAGGGCACGGCGCTGGCCCTGGGCACACGCTATGCGGCGCGCATTATGGACGATGAGAGCACCCTGGTCGTCGTGCGCGAAGGTGCGGTGCAGCTGCGCCCGGCACGGGGCGGCGAGCCCGTGCGCGTGTCGGCGGGCCAGCAGGCGCGCATGGCCAGCGGCGCGGCAGAGCCTGTGCAGCCCGCTGGCCTGGCCTCGGACGGCTGGACGCAGGGCGTGCTCTATGCCGAGAAAACGCCGCTGGGCGAATTCGTGGCCGAACTGTCGCGCTACCGGCCCGGCATTCTGCGCTGCGACCCGGCCGTGGCCCGTCTGCCCGTGAGCGGCGCCTTCCAGCTGCGCGACACGGACCAGGCCCTGCTGGCGCTGGCCGCTTCGCTGCCGGTGCGCATCCACCAGCGCACGCGCTACTGGGTGCAGATTTCGGGCTTGGCCGCGCCCTGAGCCTGCGGCATGTCCCCTTTTGCGGGATCGGCGGTCATACAGGAAGACAGCTTCAACGGCGCGTCCCAGGCTGGCTGGGCACCGCTTCCCTCGTCTTCCAAAGGACAGTTCTTCATGGCGCAGCGTATTTCCCTGGCCGCCACGGCCCCCTTCCCTCTTTCGGCGCTTGCCGCCTCGGTCCACCAGCGCCTTTCGCACCGACTTGTGCGCCGGCCCGTTCAGGCTGCCCTGCTCGGGCTGATGCTGGGCGCCGCCGGTGCGGCAGCCGCACAGGCCATCCCAAGCGCCCCGGCCGCGCAGACAGCACGCGAGTACGACATTCCCGCTGGTTCGCTGAGCCAGGCACTGTCGCGTCTGGCCGGCGAGTCGGGCGTGACGCTGTCGGCCGACCCGCGCCTGACGCAGGGCCTGCAGTCCGCCGGCCTCAAGGGACGCTTCGAGCTGACGGGCGGGCTTGCGCAGCTGCTGCGCGGCACGGGGCTGGAGGCGGTGCAGGCCGGCCAGGGCGTCTACGTGCTGCGCAAGAGCGCGGCCCATCCCGTGGTCACGCCGCCTGCGGCCGCCGCGGCGTCTTTCACCCTGGGCGAGGTGCGGGTGAACGCCCGGGCCGAGCACTCCACCGCCACCGAGGACACCGGCGCCTACACGGCCAGGGTGGTAACGCTGGGCAAGAGCGTGCAAAGCCTGCGCGAGATTCCGCAATCCGTGTCCGTGGTCACACGCCAGATGCTGGAAGACCAGAACATCCAGAGCCTGGACGATGCCATGCGCACCCTGGCCGGCGTCACCGTGGAGCCCGGCAGCACGGGCGGCAACCATGGCAACTTCTATCTGCGCGGCTATGCCGTGGATACGGTGCAGACCGATGGCGTGAACATGCCGGCCAGCACCGGCAATGACCTGTCCACCGGCTTCGGCATGGCCATGTACGACCGCATCGAGCTGCTGCGCGGCCCGGCCGGGCTGTTCCAGGGCGCGGGCGATCCGGGCGGCTCCATCAACCTGGTGCGCAAGCGCCCCAAGGCGCAGGCCGAGTTCAACACGCAGTTCTCGGCAGGCTCGTGGCAGCGCTACTACGCAGAGGCCGACATGACCGGCCCGCTGTCCCGCGACGGCCGCGTACGCGGCCGGCTGGTCACGGCCTACCAGGACCAGCAATCCTTCGTGGACCATGTGTACTCGCGCAAGCCCCTGGTCTACGGCGTGGTCGAGGTGGACCTGGCCCCGTCCACCACGCTCACGGCCGGCGGCAGCTACCAACAGTACAAGGGCCGCCCGGCCTTCGGGCTGCCGGCCCTGCCCGATGGGCAGTTGCTGGACATTCCTCGCTCCAGCTACCTGGACCCCATCTGGAACCACATCACGGAAAAGAACACGGAGTACTTTGCCGAGCTGCTGCACCGACTGGACAACGGTGGGCGCATCAGGCTCAACGCCATGTACCGCGAGCAGGACGAGCCCTCGCGCATGTTCGGCTGGTCGGACTGCGCCGCCGACCCGGCCACGGGCGACAGCTGCCTGGTCAGCTGGGCCTATCGCAGCCACTGGAAGACGCATGGCCTGGACGCCTCCGCCAGCCTGCCCTTCAGCGCCTTCGGCAGCACCCGCAACGAGCTGGCCGTGGGCGCCGACTACCGCAAGATCCGCAAGAACTTCCAGTACGGCGGCGGCGACAACGCGCCCATCAACATCTACCAGCCCGACAACAACGTGCCGTTGCCGACCAATTACAGCTTCTCCAACGGCAACGACAACCGCACCGAGCAGTTCGGCCTGTATGGGCGCGCCAATCTGCGCCCCGTGGACCGCCTGCTCATCAGCGTGGGCGGGCGCATGACCTGGTGGCAGAACCACGCCATCAACCGCAATGCCTACTTCAACCAGTTCTCGGAAACCGACAACCGCATCAACGGCAAGTTCACGCCCTATGCCGGTCTGGTGCTGGACCTGAATGACCAGGTGTCGGCCTATGCCAGCTACACGCGCATCTTTGCGCCGCAGACCACCAGCGACGCCGCGGGCAACACCCTGCGCCCACGCGTGGGCCAGCAGTACGAGGCGGGACTCAAGGGCGAGTGGATGGACGGCCAGCTCAACGCGCGCACCGCCCTCTTCCGCATGGAGGACACCAACCGCGCCATGACCGATCCGGCCAATCCGCTGTTCTCGGTGGCATCCGGCAAGATGCGCAGCCAGGGCGTGGAAGCCGAGATCGGCGGGCGCATTGCGCCCGGATGGAATGTGTCGGCCGGCTACGCCTACACACAGACCAAGACACTGGAGGGCACGCCCGACCAGAAGGCCCAGCTGTACACCTTCATCGCCCCGCGCCACAGCTTCAACCTGTGGACGCGCTACCAGTTCGGCACCGGCGCGCTGGAGGGCTTCAGCCTGGGCGGCGGCCTGCGCAGCGTCAGCCGCATGTACCGGCTCAACGGCGATGTGAAGTTCTCGCAGGGTCCGGCCACCACGGCGACGCTGCAGCTCGGCTACCGCATCAACCGCCATGTGGACGCCACGCTCACCATCAACAACCTGTTCGACAAGGTGTACTACCAGCGCGTGTGGGCCGCCTACGGTTCCAACTACTTCGGCGAGCCGCGCAACGTGATGCTGACGGTGCGCGGGCGTTTCTGAGCTAGGCCGCTGGCGGCACGTCGCCGCGCTGCATGCGCTCGAAGGCCTTGTCGATTTCCTCGGAGCGTATGGCGCCCGCAGCCGGCACCGGACGGCCCGCGCGCTGGGCGTCGATCTGCTCCTGCATGCGCGTGGCCACCTGCATCAGCACGCGGTGCAGGCCCAGCTGCTGGCGGCGGGCCTGGTCCAGGTGCGTGACCACGGGCTCCAGGGACTGGGCCAGCGACCGGGTCAGCAGTTGGCCCAGCATGTGGACCAGGGCCTGACGGTCCTGGGCGGCCTGTACCTCCGACGGGGTGCTGGCCTTGGCGCCGATGGGCTCGCTGGCCGCCCTTTGCGCCATCAGCTCGCGTATGCCGTGCAGCGAGTCGCCTGCGGCGCTTTGCGTCTGCAGCAACTGGGCCAGCAGTGCCTGCAGCGCTTGCAGGAGCTGGGACTGTTCGGCATCCCGGGTGGCGGCGGCCTGCGCGGCCGCTGCCGATGCGTGGGCCTGGTCGGCGGCGCCTTCCTGCATCGCCTGCTGCTGGGACTGGGACACCGACTGGGCCACCTCGCGCGTGGCGGCGACCAGATCGACCAGTTGCGCCGTCACGCGCGTGGCGGCGTCGGCATTGGCACCGCCTGCGGCCTGGCGGCGCAGGAACTGCTGGCGTATCTGCTGCCAGCGGGCGCTGTCCTCGTCGCTCATCTGCCCGCGCAGCTCGGCGAGCTTGAGCAGGTTCTCCTCGGCGCCCGTGGTCAGCATCTGCGCTTCGCCCTGGTAGTGGTCGGCCAGCATCTGCTGCATTTCCTGGTCGTTCATCACGGGCGTGATCTTCTCGGCCAGCTTGTTCATGTTGCGGTAGCTGCCCTGCAGCCGGAAGGCCGGCTCGGTGCGGTAGCCGTCGTCCTGCGCGGCGCTCTGGATGTACTGCTGGTTGACCTTGAACACCAGCTCGCGCACCTGCACCATGCGGGCCAGCACGGCCTCGATCTCGCGCAGCTCGGCCGATGAATAGTCGTGCGACAGCGCATTGCCCGAGACCTCCCGGCCCTGCGCCTTGTCCAGCAGCAGGTACAGGTCCTGCAGGCTGCGCGTGGCCATCGGCGCCAGCACGGCGTTCGAGGTCATGCTGTTTTCGATGTAGCTGAGCTTGAACACTTCCTGCATGCCGCCCAGCACATCGCCCAGGTTGTAGATGTCGGCACGGTTGGCCAGCATGTCGGGGATCTTGAAGACCTCGCCCGACTCGGTGTACGGGTTGCCCGACATGACCACGCAAAAGCGCTTGCCGCGCATGTCGTGGGTGCGGGTCTGGCCCTTCCACACGCCCTCGATGCGGCGCGTGCCGTCCGACAGCGAGATGAATTTCTGCAGGAACTCCGGGTGCGTGTGCTGTATGTCGTCGATGTACAGCATCACGTTGTTGGCCATCTCCAGCGCCAGGTTGAGCTTTTCCAGCTCCTTGGCCGCCGTGGCGTCCGGCGCCTGGGCCGGGTCCAGCGAGCGCACGGAGTGGCCCAGCGCCGGGCCGTTGATCTTCATGAAGATCAGGCCCAGCCGGTTGGCCACGTACTCCATCAGCGTGGTCTTGCCGTAGCCGGGCGGCGAGATCATCATCAGCAGGCCCATCTGGTCGGTGCGCTTGTTCTCGCCGGCCACGCCGATCTGCTTGGCCAGGTTGTCGCCGATCACGGGCAGGTAGATCTCGTTGATGAGCCGGTTGCGCACAAAGGACGACAGCGGCCGGGCCTTGAATTCCTCCACCCGCACGCGCGAGCGCCAGTCCTGCAGCAGCTGCTGGCGCAGCGCCTGGTAGCGGCCGAATTCGGGAACAAAGGTTCGGAAATGGCGCGCGGCGCGCTGGCCCAGGTCGTCGATCTGCAGCCACATGCGGCCGTTAGCAATGCGCGGATGCTGGCCCAGCAGGCCCGGCACTTCGTGGCGCAGGTCCACGCTGCTGACCTTGCAGGGCAACTGGCCGGCACAGCACAGCCATGCCGCAGCCTCGCCGCAATAGGCCAGCCAGGCCTGCCCTTGCCCGTCGTCCAGCGTGCGGCAGGCGGTCTGCAGCCAGTGCAGCGCGCTGCGCCAGCGCTGGTCCAGCGGCGCCACGGCCTTGTCGCGCCGGTCCTCGCCCTGCCAGTAGGCCTGCATTTCTTCCCAGCGCTGCAGCGGCTGGGCCTGCTGCTGCACGGCGGCCTGCAGCGCGGCAATGGCCGACTGGCTGTAGCTGGAGAAGGAAAAGCGCACGGCCTTTTGCGCCAGCTCGGCCTGCAGGTAGTCGGCGGCGCCGTGGATCAGGCTGTCGATATCGCTGTCTGCGGGCGCCGCCTGTCCTGGCAGCAGGTCGCGCAGCAGGCCCCGTTCTTCGGCATAGGCGCGCAGGCGCTCGGAGATGTCGGTGCGCAGGCTCAGCTGTTCGGCCTCGCTGCCGAACATCTGCTGCATGGCCTGGGCCTGCTGGGCGCGCAGCGGCCACTGCGCCATGGCGGCAGCCAGCTGCGGCTGCTGCACCTGGGCCTGTGCGCTCCAGAACAGCAGGGCCAGCGCACGGGCGTCGGGCGCAAAGCGCAGCACGCCGGCGGCATCGCGCAGGGGCAGCAGCACCTGCAGGATGCGGGCCGCATCATGGTCGTGGATGCCGCGCTCATAGCCTTCGCGGTAGCGCGGCGCGGAGAACTCGCGGATGGCCTGGGTCAGTGCCGCCTCGTCGGGCAGCAACTGGGCCAGCCGGGCCTCGCTCCAGCCGTCACGGCGCTGGCGCGCGGCCAGCACCACTTCCAGGGCCAGGTATTCGCCCCGGTAGAACTGCGGCGATTCGGCCGGCGTGGAGGCATCCCAGTAGGCCTGCAGGGCGGCCAGCTCCGGGTTGTCCATGGGCTCGAAATACTCGGTGCCGACCAGGTGCAGGAACAGTTCGCCGTTGCGCGGCAGCAGGGTCAGGTCCAGCTCCTGGTTGCCCACGCTGAAGCGGTGGCGGCCCAGGCGGATGATGGCGCCGTCGCCTTCGTACAGCTCGGTGCGGTCCTGCAGCGCGCGAAACGCCTGGTTGCGCAGGTTCTTGACGCGGCCATCGATGTCGTCGGCCTTGACCGGGTCATGCAGTTGCTCGCGCAGGCGCTGGGCCAGCTCCTTGAGCTTGCCGATCAGCGGATCGCCTGCAAAAAAAGCATGCAGGGCATCGGCGCTGGCCAGTTTTTCGGTGCGCTTGGGCAGGCTCTGCACGATGCGCAGCGCCGCGTCCAGCACGCCCTGCGCCTTGCGCTGGCGCTCGTCCTGCAGCGACTGGCGGCGCGCCTCGAAGCTCTCCAGCACCTCCTCGCGCTTGGCCATGATGTCGCCGAGGAACTGCTCGTGCTCGCCGAAGCGGCTTTCAATTTCCTCCAGCTGCACCAGCAGGCGCGCCAGCTGCTCGTCGCATTTCTCGGGCGTCTGCGCCAGGCCCAGGGCGCTGACGATGCTTTGCGAGAACAGCGCCAGCTGGGCTGCGAACTGGGCCACGTTCTCGGCGCCGCCCAGGCCCGACCGGCGCTGCTCGGCGCGTGCACGCACCTGGTTCAGACGCGCGTAGACGGCCGAGATGCGATCCACCACCTGGGTGCGCTGCGTGGCGTCGTCGATGGACAGGCTGCCCATGAGCTCGGACAGCATGTCCAGCGCGGCCGCCATGTCGGCCATGCGCGCCAGCGGCTCGTTGATCTGCGCCACCGTGGCTGCCGCCTGCGCGGCCTGGTCCAGTGCCTGCAGCTGGTCGGCATAGGGCTGCATGGCCTCGTCGGTGGCAATGAAGGCGGCCGTGCGCTGGGAGACTTCGGCCTGGGCCTCGTTGACGCCATGCACCATGATGTCGATGGCGGCCTGGTCCACATAGCGCAGGTCGCGCGTGGCCATGAGCTGGCCGCGCAACTGGCCCAGCTGGGTGAGCGCGTCCACGTACTCGCCAATGCTTTTCCAGTCGGCCAGCCGCAGTGTCTTGAGCAGCTGGCCGTGGCGGCTGGAAACCTCGCCCATGGCCTTGGCCGAGGCGTTGCGGATGCTCTCGACCTTTTCGTACTCGTCGATGACCGCATCACCCGTGGCGAGGATGCCCAGCAGGGTCTCGTGCACGCCCTTGAGCTGCGGCGCGCCCAGCCAGTGGTAGCGCTCGAACAGGCGGCGCGCGGCGTCGATCAGGCGCTCGTAGCGCGGCAGCGAGACCTCGGTGGCCGCGATTTCCTTGCGCACGCTGTACAGGTCGGAGATGCCGCTGACCAGCTCGGCATTGCCGATGCGGCCCAGGAAGCTGTCGCGCTGCGGCTGGCGTGCCGCATAGTCGTCCGAGGCGAAGGGCGTGCGCCAGACCTGCATGGGGTGCACGCGCGAGGCCTCGTTGCTCTCGGCCGCGAAGATGACGACGCGCCCGTCGTCCATGCGCGCATAGCCGTGGCCGATGATGGGCGGCTGCAGGGCGCGCTCGATCAGGTTGTACTTGAACAGCGCCATGCGCCCGCTCTCGGGCTCGTAGAACACGTAGAGCACATCCTCGCCGTTGGGCGAGCGGATGCTGCGCCGGTAGCGCATGCCCTGCATGTTCTGCTCGAACGAGCGGTTCTCGCCGCTTTGCAGGTAGTAGCCGCCGGGGAAGATGATGCCGTGGTCCTGCGGCAGCTGGATGCAGGCCGCGCCGATGGCGTCCATCCGCAGCACCTGGCGCGACAGGGTGTTGAAGATCAGGTAGCGCCACTGCTCTTCGCGGTAGGGCAGGATCTTCAGCAGGATCAGGCTGCCGACGGCGGCGTACTCGAACACGGCGTCGTCCAGCGACTGGTTCTTCTCCTGCACGGGCTCGCTGTAGATGCCCAGTCCGTCGTTGGTGTTGTTCTCGACCTTGATGGTCAGCGTGCCGCCCAGGGTCTCGACGAAGACCTTGTCCAGGATGTTGATGTGCGGATGGCGCCCCTGCACCAGTTGCTCGCGCCCGGCGCGCTGCCACTCGAAGTCATGGGGCGCAGGCAGCTCGATGTCGCGCTCGCCGCGGTTGTCTATGTAGCGGATGGGCTGGCCATCGACGGGCACGGACCAGCGGAATACGCGCACATCGGACAGGCGCTCGCCAATCTGAAAGCTCGCCAGCAGCTTGCCGTCGCGCACGGCCAGCTGCATCAGCCGGGTGTTCTTGTAGTAGGCGTACAGCTCCTGGAAGTCCTGCACGAAGCTCTGTATGCCCAGAAAGCTGTCCTTGAGATCGACCGGCGTGACCTCGTAGCCCTGCTCTCCCTCGTGCAGGCGGTACAGCACGAACACGTCTTCCACGCGCGTGGACTGCTTCAGGCCCATGAAGACGTTGTAGCCAAACAGCAGGTAGCCGCCGACCTGGGCGATATCGCGGCCCAGGCAGTTGTTTTCGGTGCGCACGCGCATGCGCCCGATGACTTCCATCTGGCTGCGGCCGAATTCCTCCAGCCGCTCCTCGTTGAGCTGGCGTGCCAGCGTCTCCAGCGCCTGCCCCTGGCCGTCAAGGCGCTTGGCCAGCACTTCGTAGGAGCCGCCGCTGGCGACTGCCTGGTCCACGGCAGAGGCCGCGGTGTCAGGGGACAGGGACTGTGAGGACGATGGGGACGGTTGGGACATGGGCGTCACGGGCTTTCGCGTGTCAGGGACCATTCACGCCCTCCCCGGCCAGCTGACTGGCTGGCTGGCGGGCGGAGGAAGGCGGATGCGGGAGGCTGGGCAGCCGATGGAGGGAGCGGCCGGGCGGCCGCCCCGTTCAGTCGACCCTCTGCGTGGGCGGCAGGCCCTTGCCGTCGCCCAGCGCGTTCAGCAGCGATGCGCCGCCCTTGCCGCTGAGGAACTTGCTGATCAGGTCCTGCACGATGGGGCTCTTGCCCGCCACGCCTTCCACGGCCTTGCCCACGGACAGCGCCTTGGCGAAGTTGTCGAAGAAGGCGCCCTCGCCACCCACGATGTCGATGTTGGCCTTGCTGAGCGCGGCCGACAGCACCTCGGACTGGTCCTTGGCCACGCTCTTGTTGGCCTCGATGGCGGCCAGCGCCTGCTCGAAGTTCTTCTCCAGCTGCATGCGGAACTCCTCATGCGAGCGCGCCTGGTCGGACAGCGAGGCCAGCGCGGTGAACTTCTCGGTCAGGCCCTTGGCCTCGGCGAAGAGCTTGTCGCGCAGCACATCGGCCTCGGACATGCCCACGTCGCGCGTGACCGTGGCCTTGGTGGCGCCCACCTGGGCCTCTCCGCGCGCCTGGGCCAGCAGGCGTTCTTCCAGCACCTTGGCATCGGCCAGGCCCTGCTTTTCGTTGGCGTCGGCCGTGGCCTCGATGACGCGCGCCTCGGCCAGGCCCTTTTCCTGATGGCCCTTGGCTTCGGCCATCAGCTTCTCGGCAATCACGCGGGCCTGGGCCAGGCCTTCCTTTTCCAGGGCGGCGGCGGTGACTTCGCGCACCTTGGCATCGGCCAGGCCGGGCGCGGCGCGCTCGACCTCGATGGCCTCGGCCAGCTTCTTCTTGGCTTCGGCGGTCTTGCTGGCCGCTTCCAGCTCGGCCTGGGCCATGGTCGTGACTTCCACGGCCTTGTGGCGCGAGGAAGCCTCTTCGGCCTCGGCCTTCTTGACCTGGCGCACCATGTCTTCCTCGGCCTGGGCCTGGGCGGTCAGCACGGTGACCTGCTTCATGCGCTCGGCCTCGGAGACCACGCGCACTTCCTTGATACGTTCCTCTTCCTGGGCCACGGACTTTTCCACCACCACGCGCTCGCGCACCACGTTGGCGATGTTGGCCTTCTCGACCTCGATGGCCTTTTCCTTCTCGATGCGCTGCAGCTCCACCTCGCGCTGGCGGGCCACGATCTCCAGCTCCTTGGCGCGCGTGACCTTCTCGACCTCGATCACCACGGCACGCTCACGGTTTTGCTGGGCCACGGCCACTTCGCGCTGGCGGTTTTCCTCGCGGATGTCCAGTTGCTCCTGGGTCTGGATGCGCGCCTGCTCGGCCTTCAGGCGCTCTTCTTCCTGCACCTTCTGGGTTTCGGCCTGCTCGCGCGCCTGGATGGTGGCGATCTCGCGCTTTTGGCGCGCCTCGGCATCGGCCTGCTGGCGCTCCAGCGCCAGCATGGCTTCCTTGGTCTCCACGTTCTTCTTGGTGATGGCCAGGTCGGAGTTGCGCTCGAGCTCGTTGGTGACGATGTTCTGGTTGGCCGTCAGCTCGGTAATCTTGCGGATGCCCTCGGCGTCCAGGATGTTGTTGGGGTCCAGCGAGGACTTGGGCGTCTGCTCCAGGTAGTCGATGGCCACGTCTTCCAGCACATAGCCGTTGAGGTCGTTGCCGATGACATGGATGATCTGGTCACGAAAATCCTGGCGGTTCTCGAACAGCTTCACGAACTCGATCTGCTTGCCCACGGTCTTGAGCGCCTCGGAGAACTTGGCGTTGAACAGCTCGTTGACGGCCGTCTTGTCCGAGGCCCGGTCCACGCCGATGGCCTTGGCCACCTTGAGCACGTCCTCGGCCGTTTCGTTGACGCGCAGGTAGAAGGCCACGGTGATGTCGGCGCGCATGTTGTCGCGGCAGATCAGGCCTTCCTTGCCGCGCCGGTCGATCTCCAGCGTCAGCAGCGAGATCTGCATGAACTCCTTCTTGTGGATCACCGGCAGCACCAGGCCGCCCGTGAACTTGACCTTGGGCTGCGACGTGGTGTCGTTGATGATCAGCGCCGTGCCCTGCGGAACCTTGATGTAGAAGGCCTTGACCAGGGCGAACAGCCCGAGGATGACGACGAAGACGGAACCGATCACCACCCCGGCGACGATGTACCACTCCATGTTGCTCATGTTCATGCGAATCTCCCCTGTGAATTGCTATCTGTGAAAACGCTGAAAAAACGGAAAGGCCGCGCCCGCCGAACGGACGCTCGGGCCTTGTGGGAATCCCGGAACTAGCGCGGCAGCTCGGTGCCGTCGAACTCGGCCTTGCTGACCACGCGCCAGGCGTTGTGCTCGGGCAGGTGCTCGATGAGCACGATCTCGGTGCCCCGGCCCAGTGCGCGCTCGGGCGAGCGCATCTGCACGTTCAGGCCCGCGCCGCCGTCCTCGACACTGCCGTAGCCCTGCGTGCCGTCCACCACGGCGCTGCGCACCAGGCCGGTTCGGCCCAGCAGCACCCTGGGCTCCTCTGCAGGCGCCACCTTGTTGACGATGCCCCGCAGCGGGCGCAGCAGCAGCACGGTGGCGGCAAAGCCCAGCACCATGGCTGCCGCAGCCACCAAGGAGCCGGTCAGCAGGTTCACCAGGGTCCAGCCCTGGGGCATGGGCACGAAATGGCACAGCACATACGAGGCCAGCCAGGACATCAGGAACAGCGCGGTGAGGATGACCGTGAGCGGAATGCCGCCCAGGCCCACCTTGAGCAGCAGCCCGGCCAGCGCGCTGACCGAATGCTCCACGCCGTGCGCATGGTCGCTGCCGTCGAACAGCACCCAGTGGTCCAGCGAGTCCACCTCCAGCAGGCCCAGCATGGCGATCAGCCAGTACAGCAGCATGAACAGCAGCAAGGCGCCAAAGATGAAAGTCGGAAAGCCAAACGCGTATTGCAGGAATGCAGACATGTTTCTCCCCTCCCCTCAAATCCGGCAGCCGAGGCGGCAGGCCTGACAGTGCCTGCCTGGACAACGGCCGCGCATCAAGCGTTTTTTCCGCCAGTTGCGGCGCGCTGCGCCTTCAGGCGTTCCAGCACCGACTGCGCATTGCCCGCCTGGGGCGTGATGCCGGCAGCGCGCAGCTTGGCATCCAGCGCGTCTTCGCTGCTGTCGCGCGCCAGCTCGGCCGCGCTTTCCATGCGCGCACCGCGCTCGGCCTGCTTTTGCTTGATGCGCTCCAGAGAATCCAGCGCGCTTTGCACGCGCGTCTGCGAGCCTGCGTAGCGGCCGGCCACCGTGGCCTGGGCGCGCTGCACGCTTTCCGTGGCCTTGACCGTGTCGGCCTGCTGCTTGAGGCGCTTGATATGCGTTTGCGCCGTCTGTATGGCCACGCGCAGCTGCTCCACGCTTTGCGTGTAGGCGTCCAGCTGGGATTGCTCCTCGTCGCGCTGCGTCTCCAGCACGGAAACCTTGCCGGCCACTTCCAGCGCCAGCGCCTCGTCGCTGGTGTCCAGCGCCTTGACGGCGTAGCCCTCGTATTCGGCAATGCGTTCCTGGGTCTGCTTGAGCTTGCCGGCCGCCAGCTTCTGCTTGGCCATGATGTCGGCCAGCGCTTCCTTGGACTTGTTCAGGTCGCTGTCGGCATCGCGGATTTCCTGGTCCAGGATGCGCAGGGCCTGGCTGTCGGTCACCGCCTCGCCGGCCTCGTGGGCGGCGCCGCGCAACGCTGTCACCAGCTTGTTCCAGATGGTCATGATGATCTCCTAGGGGCTCAGTGTCTTCAACGGGCGGGGCGTCAGGCCTGCACGGGGGCGGATGCGGACGCGGGTGCGGGCACCGGCGTCAGGTAGTGGGCCAGTGCCTCGGTGGCCTGGATGACGCTGTCGGCCAGGGTCAGGATCTCGGCAATGATGTCGCCCTCGCTGCTGCTGGCGTGCAGGGCGGCGAACATCACGTAGCCCTCGCCGCCGTGGGCCTGGGGTTCCAGCGCCATCGTGGTGAAGGGAAACAGTTTTTGCAGGCGCAGCATCTGCTCGTTGAGACCGGCGCGGTCGTGCACCTGGTCGGCGGGCCACAGAAAGGCCTCCACCACCAATTGGTCGCCCGAAAGCGCCACATGCACCGGCAGATCGCCGAATTCGGGCAGGCTGACCAGCAAACTTGCGTCTGCGCCTTCCAGCACCTCGATATGGAGCCGGCCGCCTTGCACCAGTGCCGATTGCTGCAGATCGCCCGCCAAGGCGTGAATATCCCGATATGCCTGTCTGCTGTTGTCCATGCCGCCCTCCTTGTGGATGAGAACCATTGATTCCGGTTGCAATCCCGGCACGCGCATTTGCTTTTCCAATTGCTGCAATGCCGCGCCGTACTCTGGAAGAATCCAGACCTCCTTTTTCACCAGCCCCTGTTCGCGCAGCCGTTGCCGGTGCAGGCGCTGGTAATGGGCTGATGTCTTTTGTTCCATGCGGATACCATAGCGGCCATTACATGTGATGTCTACATGTAATGGCGATCAATTTGTAAACGGATATGTAAACCGAGTGGCGCAATGGTCGGCTTTGCGCAGGCCACGGCCCGCCTTTGCGTTCTGGCAAATCGCCATCAAGAATTCATTTTTTCTACCCAAAACCATTTATCAACAAATTTTCCTATCAACCACAGGAGCGCCCAGGCGCGGACTGCGGCGGCGGCGGCGCAGGGCTGCGAAGGCACTGCACAATGGCCGCTGTCGCAGGCAGATCCGGCCCTTGGCTGCCCGGCGCACGCTACGGAAACCTCTGCATGCCCGCCTTCAGGCTCTCACTTCGCACGGCAGTCACAGCCCCCTTCATAGCGGTGTTCGTGGTCACGGCCGGGCTATTGGCGGCATGGCAGCAGCGCCAGGTGGACCAACTCATCAACCGCGAAAGCCTGCGGCTGCTCGACTCCCTGTCCACCACCACGCGCCACCAATTGGCCGATTACCTGGAGACCCCGCTGCGCGTGCAGCAGGCCCTGGCCGAAACCGTGGCCCGGCAGGCGCTCTACACACCCGGCGACCTGCGCCCCATCTATGGCTATCTGACACGCTCATTCACCGAGCTGTATGCCCAGCACCACCAGATCAGCCTGTTGAGCTTTGGCGGCGTACAAGGTGAATACACGGGCGTGCGGCTGGAGCCCGATGGCCGCTACCGCCTGATTCTCCAGGACCGCAGCACCCAGGGCGCCCTGCAGATCTTCGAGGGGCTGGAGCCCGGCCCACCCATGTCCAGCCTTGCAGGCTACGACCCCCGCGTGCGCCCCTGGTACCAGCCTGCCATCCACAAAGACGGCCCGCACTGGTCGCCCATCTACACGGTGACTGGCGACCGCGGCGATACCACGATTTCCGCATCCACGTCCGTGCGGGTGTCCGGCCAGCTGGCCGGCGTGGTGGCCGCCGATGTGCGGCTGAGCAGCATGAACCTCTTTCTGCGCGACGAGCCCTTGCGTGGCAACGGCCATATCGCCGTGGTCGACGCACAGGGCTACATGGTGGCGCACTCGTCCGAGCTGTCGGTGCTGAAGCGGCGCGAAGGCCCCTATGACCCGCCCGTGCGCCTGCGGCTGTCCGAAAGCCCCGATCTTGCGCTGCGCAGCCTGGCCGCCCTGTTGCCTGCGCATCTGAGCGCGGATTCATCGGCGCCAGCGGGTCCCGAGAACACCATCAACCTGAGCTTCAAGGAACAGGGGCAGATCTACCACGGCCAGGTCACCGCATTCCACGATGGACGCGGCATCGACTGGCGGATCCTGGTGCTGCAGCCCGAATCCGATCTGGTCAGCAGCATGCGGGCGGACAGCCGCCATGCGCTGGTCCTCGCTTTCGGCCTGGCCTTGCTGGGACTGGGGCTGGGCGTGTGGTGCCTGCGCCGGGCGCTGCGCCCCCTGGCGGTGACGGCCGATGCGGCCAACCGCCTGGCCAAGGGTGACTGGAGCGCGGTAGGGGCGCTGCCGGATACGTCCCTGGTCGAGACATCGTCCCTGGTTTCGGCCTTCCACAACATGGCGCAGCGGCTGCAGGAATCCTTCGAGCACATGCGCACCCGGCTGCAGTACGACAGCCTGACGCAGCTGCTCACGCGCGCCGGCCTGATCGAGCAGGCCGATGCGGCGGCAGCCGCCAACACGCCCTGCCCTGCAGCGCTGTGCCTGCTGGAGCTGCAGAATTTCCGCAGCGTCCGCGACGATGTGGGCCACGGCACGGGCGAGCAGCTGCTGCGGGCCGTGGCCGAGCGGCTGCGCAACCACCATCTGCAGTTTCCTGCCCTGCTGGCGCGCACGGCCAGCAACGAGTTCGCCATGCTGTGGCTGCATGACTGCACGCCGCAGCAGATGCAGGACAAATGCCGCCATCTGCTGGAAATCTTCGACCAGCCATTTTCCGTGGGCAAGGACGACATCGTGCTGCGCGCCTGCGCGGGCGCCGTCAGCGGCGAGCTGCTGCCGGGCGCGCTGCCCGAGTGGCTGCGCAACGCCAGCATTGCGCTGGGTGAGGCGCAGCGCGGCTCGCACCCCTTCCTGCTGTTCGAGCCCAGCCTGGCGCAGAAAATGCTGGGCCGCACGCAGCTGGCCATGGAGCTGCGCCAGGCGGTGGAGCGCAACGAGCTGCGCGTGTTCTACCAGCCCGTGGTGGACCTGGCCACGGGCAGCATGGTCGGCGCCGAGGCCCTGGTGCGCTGGAACAGCCCGACGCGCGGCATGGTGCCGCCCGGCGTCTTCATTCCGGTGGCCGAGGAGTCGGACCTGATCCTGAGCGTGGGCGAATGGGTGCTGCGCACGGCGGCGCACGACATCGCCTCCCACCTGCCCCGGCTGCCCGCCGACTTCGAGCTGCACGTCAACATGTCGGCACGCGAGCTCATCCAGTCCGACTTCGCCTCCACGCTGGAGCAGGCACTGGCCACCAGCGGCCTGCCCGCCCGGTTGCTGACCCTGGAGCTGACGGAGTCCATGCTGCTGGACGACAGCGACGCCACGCTGCAGCGCATTGCCGCCATCCGCGCGCTGGGCGTGAAGATCGCCATTGACGACTTCGGCACCGGCTACTCCTCCCTGGCCTATCTCAGCCGCCTGCGCTTTGACTGCATCAAGATCGACCAGAGCTTCGTTGGCCAGTTGCCGGAGTCCGAATCCGACAAGTCCATCGTGACCGCCGTGCTGCGCATCGCCCAGGGCTTTGGCGTCAAGGTCGTGGCCGAAGGCGTGGAGGAGCAGGCCCAGGCCAGGCTGCTGCACGCCCTGGGCTGCGAGCATGCACAGGGCTATCTGTTCGAGCGGCCCGTGCCGCTGGCGCAGATGCTGGAGTACCGCTCTCCCTGGCACGAGTGAGCCACCAGTGGGCCACCAGGGAGTCGCTGGTGATCCACTGCTGCCTTGTGGTGCCCTGCCTGTCGGCTTTGGCTGACGTGTGCCGCTTGCATGATCCGGTGCACATGCAGGTGCAATCCACGAAACAATCGGCGCCTGTTCCAGCCTCCCGCCTTCCATGACGCCCACCTATTCCGAGAGCCAGCCGCCCCCGCCCCGTCTGGACCCCGCCGGCCCCATCCACCTGATCGTGCCCCTGCGCCCAGGCGCCGACCTGGAACAGCTGCGCGCCCGCCTCACCAGCGTGCCCGCGCTGCAGCAGCGCAGCGTGCAGTGGCATGTGCCTGGCGCACGCGCCGACATCGTGCACCTGGCCGCCCGCGCCGTGGACAGGGCCAGCCAGGATGGCGGCCTGGTCGTGGCCGCCGGCGGTGACGGCACCATCAATGCGGTGGCCGCCGCAGCCTGGGCGCGGGGCGTGCCCATGGGCGTGGTTCCGCTGGGCACCTTCAACTACTTCGCCCGCGAGCAGGCGCTGTCGCTGGAGCCTGCCCAGGCCGTGCAGGACATTCTTCAGGCATTGCAGGCCGGCCAGATGCGGCCCGTGAACGTGGGCCTGGTCAATGAACGGCTGTTTCTGGTGAACGCCAGCCTGGGCCTGTACCCGCGCCTGCTGGACGAACGCGAGCGCGCGTCCACACGCTTTGGCCGCACGCGGCTGGTGGCCATTGCGGCCTCCATCTGGAGCATTCTTCGCGGTGGCAGCGCGCGCCGCTGGCGCATCGCCCTGCGCTCCGACCGCCAGGCGCCGCTGCAGCAGCAGGAGCACCTGGCCAGCACACTGTTCGTGGGCAACAACCCGATGCAGCTGGAGCGCGTGGGCATTGCCGAAGCCCGCGCCGTGGCCGACGGCCAGCACCTGGCCGCCGTGCTGCTGCTGCCGCAGGCCAGCGAGGCCCCGGCGCGCGTGGTCTGGAATGCCGTGTTGGGACGGCTGGCGCAGGACGATGCGGTGGCCAGCCTGGCCTGCACCGAGCTGGTGGCAGAGCCCGCAGGCCGGCGCCCGCGGCGCCTGAAGGTGGCCTTTGATGGCGAGCGCGAATGGATGGCGCCGCCCATTCGTTTTCGCCTGGGCGATAAGCCGCTGTGGCTGGTCGTGCCGGGCGATGCCGGGCCCTCCTCCTGATCATCAAGGGACAAGGAACGCCCATGGCTTTGCTCATGCATATGTCGGACCTGCATTTCGGCGCCCACGATCCGGCCGTGTGCGCCGCCGCGGCAAGACTGGCCGCACGTCTGCCCGTGGCGCTGCTGGTGGTCTCCGGCGACCTGACCCAGCGTGCCACGGCCGCACAGTTTGCCCAGGCGCGCGAGTTTCTCGATGCCCTTCCCGTACCGCGCCGCCTGGTCGTGCCGGGCAACCACGATCTGCCGTTGCTGGCCTGGTGGGAGCGGCTGGGCGGCCATGCCCATGATCGCTACGCCCGCTGGATCAGTGCCGACCTGCAGCCCTGGTGCGCAGAGCAGGGCTTTTGCGTGATTGGCGTGGACACCACGCGCTGGTGGCGCCACCAGCGCGGCAGCCTGTCGGCCAGCCAGATACGGCAGGTGGCCCAAAGGCTGGCGCAGGCCAGCCCCGGCGACTGGCGCATTGTGGTCGGCCACCACCCGCTGGCAGCCGCCCATGCGCAGGACTGCAGCCACCGCCCGCACCGCGCGGCAACGGCCCTGGCGGCCTGGCGCGACGCCGGAGCGCAGTTGGTGCTGTCAGGCCATGGACATGACCCCGGTCTGATCCAGCCGCTGCCGGGGCTGTGGGCGGCGCAGGCGGGCACTGCGGTATCGCTGCGGCTGCGCGCGCATGCGCCCAACAGCCTGTTCACGCTGGAGCAGCAGGAGGACTCGGCTGGACAGGGCCCGGCCTGGCGCCGCGAGCTCACGCGCTGGGACTATTCACGGCAGGCGGATGAATTCCTGCCCGTTCAAAAGCATGTTCTGGACCCGCCGCAGGCCTCCACCCGCTGAACGCGCGCAAGCCTTGCTCTGGCGTTCTTCGTTGTATTGCACAATCCACAACCTCGGCTCCACGCAGGCGGCGGCAGAAAAGTTTGCATGCTGTCCTACGCGATGGCCGCCCGAGGGTGTGGATGATCAGCCCTCGTCAATGCTGCCTTTTTGATAGCAGCATGATGCACTGCAACAAAGAGATATGCGAATCCTGTACGTTGAAGACAATGCCGACCTGCGCGAAACCATTGGCCTGCTGATGGAGAGCGAATCGCGCTTCGTGACCAGTTGCGCCACCGCCGAGCAGGCCCTGGAACTGGATGCGGCCCAGCCTTTCGACGTGGTGGTTTCCGATGTCAGCCTGCCCGGCCTGTCAGGCACCGACCTGGCGCGGCAGCTGCTGGAGGCCGATGCCCAGCGCTGGATCATCCTGTGCTCCGGCTACGACCTGGGCCCCTACCCCACGGCCTGGGGCCCCCATGTGCGGACCCTGCTCAAGCCCTTCGAGATCGAGGACCTGGAGACGCTGCTGGACTCCATCCAGGAAGCGCTCGGCAACCCCGCCCACTGAAGCGTTCGCGCTTTCGCGCGCCCCGGCGCCCCCGGCTCCCGCCGTCACAGCACGGCCTTGGAGCCTCCCACCGCCGCCTCGCGCGGCAATTCCACCCTGAAGCTGGTCACTCCGTCGGCGGAGCGCACATCGATGCGCCCGCCGTGCGAACGCACGATCTGGTGCGCAATGAACAGCCCCAGGCCCAGTCCCTGGTGCTGGCCGGGCCGGCGTTCACCACCGCGAAACGGGTTGAACAGCGTGGGCAGCAGTTCCGCGGGAATGGTGCCGCCGTTGCGCACCGTGATGGACACGCGATCGTCCTGGCGGCCATCGGCCGTCACCTGCACCGGCTGCGCGGGATCTCCGTGGTGCATGGCATTGCCCAGCAGGTTGGTCAGCACCTGGCACAGGCGTTCTCCATCCCAGATGCCTTCCAGATTGCCCAGCATCTCGCTTTCCAGGCGCCGCTCCGGGAAGCCCGTCTCCACCTCCTGCAGCGTGCGCTGCAGCAGCGTCTGCAGGCTGGCCGGCTGGGGCGACAGCGGCAGGCCTTCTGCCTGGCGGATGCGGGTCACGTCCAGCAGATCCTCGATCATGCGCGACATGCGCTGGCTGCTGCTGAGCATGCGCTCGGCCATGTTGGCCACCTTGCCGGGATCGGGCTGGCGCGTGAGCACGGTGGCCGCCGCCTTGATGGACTGCAGCGGCGTGCGCAGGTCGTGGCTGAGCACGGCCATGAACATCTCGTTGATGCGCAGCGCCTCGGTGCGCTCCTGCAGCTGCTGGGCCAGCGCCTGCTTGCGCTGGTGCAGCTCGAAGAACACGTTGGCCTTGGTGGTCAGCATGTGCGGGTCGATGGGCTTGTACAGAAAGTCCACGGCGCCGCTTTCATAGCCGCGGAATTGCCAGTTGTGCTCGCGCGAGCCGGCCGTCATGAAGATGAGCGGGATGTGGCGCGTGCGCTCGCTGCCGCGTATCAGCTCGGCCAGCTCGAAGCCGTTCATCTCGGGCATCTGCACGTCCAGCAGGGCCAGCGCCACATCGCCATGGTCGAGCAAAAGCTCCAGCGCCTCGGGGCCGGAATGCGCCTTGAGGAACTCGATGCCGTCGCGCTGCAGCAGCGCTTCGATGGCGATCAGATTCTCGGCAATGTCATCGACGATCAGGCATTTGACGCGATCTGTTTGGGACATGGATTCTCTCTCGGTATTTTGTCTGGTGGGAGCGCGCTGAATGGACATTCAAAGCCTCCCCTGGCCGTGCAGCGATGCGATGAGCGCGGCAATGCCCTGCGGCGCCAGCACCTGGGCCTGTGGCACGCGGGCTAGGGCCGCCCGCGGCATGGTCTGCATTGCGGCACTGTCTGGCGACTGCACCACGGCCAGGCCGCCAGCCGCGTGCACGCTGGCCATGCCCTGAGCGCCATCCTCGTTGGCGCCGGACAGCAGCACGGCCAGCAGGCGCTCGCCATAGCAGTCGGCAGCCGACTCGAACAGCACATCGATCGAGGGCCGCGAAAAATGCCAGGGCGCATCCAGCGACAGCGCCAGCCTGGGCCCGCTGTCCACCAGCAGGTGGTAGTCGGCCGGCGCAAAGTACAGACAGCCCGGCTCCAGCCATTGCTGGTCCTGCACCTCGCGCACCGGCAGGGCGCAGCGCGGCCCGAAAAGCTGGCCCAGCAGGCTGCGCCGGTCGCGCGGCAGGTGCAGTACCACCAGCACCGAAGCGCGCAGGCTGGCGGGCAGCGTGGGCAGCACCACGGACAGCGCATCAAGCGCGCCGGCCGAGCCGCCGATCACGATGGCCTCGTAGGCTGTGGCGGCGTCCGAGGCGGGTGGGTTCGTGGTCGCGGGCATCACAGCCCGGCCCTCTTGCGGTAGATGCGGTCTTCGAGCACGAAGTCCTCGAAGGCCTCCGAATGTCCTGAAAACCGCAGCGACTCCTTGGAGCCCAGGCCCAGGAACCCGCGATGGCACAGCGCATCGCGGAACAGGCCCAGCGCCCGGTCCTGCAGCTCGCGCTCGAAATAGATCAGCACGTTGCGGCAGGACACCAGGTGCATCTCGGCGAACACGCTGTCGGTGGCCAGGCTGTGGTCGGAGAACACCATGTGCTCGCGCAGCCCCTTGTCGAAGACCACACGGCCATAGCGCGCCGTGTAGTAGTGCGACAGCGAGCTGTGCCCGCCCGAGCGCGCATGGTTGTCGGTGAATGCCGCCACGCGCGCCATGTCGAACACGCCCTGCTCTGCCGCCTTCAGCGCATGGGGATTGATGTCGGTGGCGTAGATCAGGGTGCGGTCCAGCAGGCCCTCTTCATGCAGCAGGATGGCCAGCGAATACACCTCTTCGCCCGCGCTGCAGCCGGCTACCCAGACCTTGAGCGAGGGATAGGTGCGCAGCAGCGGCACGACCTCGGTGCGCAGCGAGCGGAAGTAGGTCGGGTCGCGGAACATGTCGCTGACCTGGACCGTGAGGTACTCGAGCAGGGCCGGGAACACGCTTGTATCGTGCAGCACACGGTCCTGCAGCTGCGACAGCGTCTTGCAGTCGAACTGCACCAGGGCCGAGTGCAAGCGCCGCTTGAGCGAGGCCTGGGCGTAGCCCCGGAAGTCGTAGTGGTAGCGGTGGTAGATGGCGTCGATCAGCAGGCGCTGCTCGATGTCGGCGGTGCGGGCTTTTTTCAGCTGAGGCATCGCGTCCTCCTATTCAGCTGCGGCATCGCGTCCTCCTTGCTACTTGGGCATCCACACCCGCACCAGCGACAGCAGCTTCTCCACGTCCAGCGGCTTGGCGATGTAGTCGTTGGCACCGGCGGCCAGGCATTTCTCCTGATCGTCCTTCATGGCCTTGGCGGTCAGGGCGATGATGGGCAGGCGGCGCCATTGCGGGCGGTTGCGGATCTCGCGCATGGCGGTGTAGCCGTCCATCTCGGGCATCATGATGTCCATCAGGACCAGGTCGATGCCGGCCTGCGCCGTGCCCCGCGCTTCCAGGGTTTCCAGCGCCTCGCGCCCGTTGCGCGCGATCTCCACGCGGATGCCCGTGGGCTCCAGGATGCTGGACAGCGCGAACACATTGCGCACATCGTCTTCCACTACCAGCACCGTGCGCCCTTCCAGCGCCGACTCGCGGCTGCGCGCCACCTGCAGCATCTGGCGGTGCTCGGCCGACAGCTCGGACTCCACCTGGTGCAGGAACAGCGTGACCTCGTCGAGCAGGCGCTCGGGCGAGCGCGCGTCCTTGATGATGATGGACTTGGAAAAGCGTCGCAGCTGCTGCTCTTCATCGCGCGAGAGCGCGCGGCCCGTGTAGACGATGACAGGCGGGAAGGAAACATCGTCCTGGTCCGTCATGCGCTGCAGCAGCTCGTAGCCGCTGATGTCGGGCAGGTTCAGGTCCATCACCATGCAGTCGAAGGTGGCGCCGCGCAGATGTTCCAGCGCCGCCGCCGCCGTGCCCGCGCAGACGATGTCCACGTCGCTGCGGCTGAGCAGGTGGCGCACGCTCTCGCGCTGGCGCTCGTCGTCCTCCACCACCAGCACGCGGCGCAGGTCCTGGGTGAACTTGGCCTCCAGCCGCTTCAGGGCATGGACCAGCTCCTCGCGCTTGACGGGCTTGAGCGCGTAGCCCACGGCGCCGCGTCCCATGGCCTCCTGCGAATAGTCGGCCACCGAGACCACGTGCACGGGAATGTGGCGCGTGACGGGGTTGCGCTTGAGCTGATCCAGCACGCCCAGGCCCGAGAAATCGGGCAGGTTGATGTCCAGCACGATGGCGTTGGGCTGGTTGCTTGCCGCCATGGCCAGGCCGTCGGACGCGGTGTTGGCCACATCGCATTCAAAATCCATCTCGCGCGCGAGCTCGGAAAGAATGTCGGCAAAGCGCAGATCGTCCTCGATGACGAGGATGCGGCGCCCGCTCTGCCCGCTCTTTCGCAGGGCATTCGCCGCGGACGAAGTAGGCGACAGCATCGGCGCAGACATGGCTGGCGACATGGCCGGCGCGAACGCGGGGGCAGCCGGCGCGACATGGGCCGAGGCGACGGCGGGCACGGACGCGGGCGATGACACCGGCACCTGCGTCTGTGTCTGTGTCTGCGCATTCGCCAGCGATTCCCGCGCCGGGCGGGGCAGCGGCGCGGCAGCCAAGGCCCGGCCAGGCTCCACCAGCTCCAGGATCACAGGCACGGTCAGCGTGAACACGCTGCCCTGCCCCGGCGTGCTGGAGACGGTCAGCGTGCCGCCCAGCAGCCCGGCAAGGTCACGTGAGATCGACAGGCCCAGGCCCGTTCCGCCGAACTTGCGATGCGTGCTGCCGTCCGCCTGGCGGAAGGCATCGAAGATGAATTGCTGCTGCTGCTCGGCAATGCCGATGCCGGTATCGCGCACGGCAAACGCCAGCATGCCCCCGGGCACGCGGGACACCTGCAGGTCGACCGAGCCCTTGGCCGTGAACTTGAGCGCGTTGGACAGCAGGTTCTTGAGCACCTGGGCCAGCCGCATGGGGTCGGTCTGCATGGAGGCCGGCACGCCGGGGTCCACCGTCCATGCCAGCTCCAGGCCTTTTTCGCGGGCGATGGGGCGCAGCGGCTCCATCAGCGCCTGCAAGGCGGTGGCGATGGTCATGGGCTCCACCAGGACGCTGACCTGGCCGGCCTCGATCTTGGACAGGTCCAGGATGTCGTTGATCAGCGCCAGCAGGTCGCTGCCCGCCGCATGAATGGTCTGTGCGTACTTGACCTGATCGGCCTGCAGGTTGCCGGGCTTGTTGTCGGCCAGCAGCTTGGCGAGGATCAGCGTGGAGTTCAGCGGCGTGCGCAGCTCGTGGCTCATGTTGGCCAGGAACTCGCTCTTGTACTGGCTGGCCAGCTCCAGCTCGTGCGCCTTGTCGGTCAGCGCACCCTGGGCGCGCAGCAGTTGCTCGCGCTGGTACTCCAGCTGCTGGGTCTGCTCCTCCAGATGGGCATTGGTCTGCTCCAGCTCGCTTTGCTGGTGCTCCATCTGCGTCTGCGACTCCTGCAGGATGCGGCTTTGCTGCTCCAGCTCCTCGTTGCTCACGCGCAGCTCTTCCTGCTGGGCCTGCAGCTCTTCCGACTGGCGGCGCGTTTCTTCCAGCAAGGTCTCAAGGCGCGAACGGTCCAGGCCCGAGCGGATGGCCACGGCCAGCATTTCGGACGCCCGCTCCAGCAGGCTGCGCTCTGCCTCGCTCACCCCGCGCAGAAAGCCCAGTTCGATGACGGCGAACACTTCGCCGTTCTCCATGGCGGGCGCCACCATCAGCTGCAACGGGCTGGACTGGCCGGTGCCCGAGGAAATCGGCAGGTGCTGCGCGGGCACGTCCCTGACATGCAGCAGCTTGCGCGAGGTGACCGCCTGGCCCGCCAGGCCCTCGCCGGGCAGCAGTTTGTGCTGCAGGCGATCGCGCGGCAAGGCATAGCCGCCGAACAGGCGCAGACCGCCGTCGGTGCAGTCCACCACATAGCCGGCGCCCACCTCGGCGCGCAGGTAGGTGGCCAGGTATTCCAGTGCCTTCTGGCCCAGGTCTTCCAGCCGGCGGTCGCCCTGCAACTGCTGGCCCAGGCCGGACAGACCGGACGTCACCCACGACTGGCGCGCCTTGACGCGGTACTCGCGCACCGTCAGCGCGGCCGATGCCAGGATCAGGCCCAGCAAGATGAGGGAGCCGCCCCAGGAGTAGTACGTCGAGGTGGTGGAGGCCTCCACCCACAGCTGGCGGCGCTGCTCCAGCTCACGGGTCTGGCGGGTGTAGAGATCATCGATCAGCTCGCGCAGCCGGTCCATGGCGTTCTTGCCCACGTCCAGGCGCACCAGGGCCATGGCGGCGTCCAGGTCGCCGGCCTTGCGCAAGTCTATGGTTTCCTGCAGCTCGCGCAGCTTCTGGGTCGAGATGTCCTCGATCTGGTCCAGCAGCCGGTGCTGGACGGAGTCGCTGGACGTGCGCGCCTTGAGCGCCTCCAGCTGCTTTTGCAGCACATCGCGCGCCTGCTGGTAGGGCTGCAGATAGGCCTGGTCACCCGTCAGCAGAAAGCCCCGCTGCCCGGTTTCGGCATCCTTGAGCGAGGCGTTGAGCTGGCTGAGCTGGCGCATGGCCAGCGTCGTGCGGTCCATGGCATTCACGGCCTGGCCCCGCGCCTCGGACGCCCGGAAATTGACGAAGGCGATGACCAGGGTGGCCAGGGCCGCTGCACCAAAGCCTGCAACAAGCGTCCATGGAATGGCAAAGCGCTGGGTGGTCTGGTGGCTGGAAGATCGTGGCATGCAGTGGAATTTCTGGCGGAAATGGACGAAGGAATCCGCCAGGGACTGTAACGGTTTTGCGCGGCCCTCGGCAGCACTCGACCACACTCGGCCGCAGTCCGCGCTGGTTTCAGCGGTGCGCGACGCCCGGCGCCACCACGGCAGCCGTTAACATGGCCCGATACCTTCCTTCCGACATCCCGCTGCGGTCGTCGGCCCACACTCCAGGAACCATTGCATGAAAACCTTTGCCCTCACCGTCGCATCGCTGGCCGCCGCCGCCTCGCTGGTGTCCACCAGCGCCAATGCGGCAGCGTTGATCTTCCTCAACGACACCATCGCCGCACGCATTCCCGCCAGGGACCTGCCCGATGCAAAGGCCGCCGTGGCCAAGGTGCTCAACGAGGCTGCCGACGGCTCCGTGACCGAATGGACCAGCCGCCCGAACCGTACCAACCAGCGCGTGACGATGGCCTTGCAGCCGCAGCAGACCGTGCAGACCGGCTCGGCCGGAAGCTGCCGCCTGCTGTCGGCCGATGTGCGCCTGAAAAAGACCTCGGAAAACTGGCGTTTCTGGTTCTGCAAGCAGTCCGATGGATCGTGGAAGGCCAGCGGCAGCCAGCCCTGAGCAAGGATTGCGGTGGCCTGTCACCGGGAATCCGGCATGGACCTACGCCACCAGTCCTGGACACATGGGAGCATGTCGGCCGGAAGATCGACATCGGAGAACAACCATGCCCCATGAATTTGTGCAGGCCACGACACTCGCCAGACGGCTGGCCCTGGGCGTCGCCGCAACCTCTTTGCTGACGCTGGCCGCCTGCTCGGGCGAGACCTCGTCGACGCGCGCGGGATTTCCCATGGCCGAAGTGCCGCGCTTCAACCAGCCCCCGCCGGACAAGCCCCTGCTGGGCCAGCCCGTGATCATGGCCGAGCAGGTCATGCCCCATGCCAAGGGGGATCCGCACGAGCCCTTGCCGCCAGCCGCGCCCCTGCCCGCCAAGGCATCGGAGCCCGCAAGCGGCGCAGGAGCCACGAACAAGGAAGATGCCGGCGGCGTGAACCCGGCCGCCGGCCAGGCTGCCGCCATCACCGATGGCCAGGGCGAGGGCTCCAAGTACCAACTGGGCGCCCCCAAGTAGCTGAACTCGGCCAAACCCGGCAGAACTCAACCGTAGCCGGGCGGACTCAGAACGAAGTCCAGTCCCCGTCGTCACTGCCCTTGGCCGCCACGGTCTGCCTGGCGGCCGGCAGCTTTGCGGCGGGCGCTGGGGCGGCAGATGCGCTGCGTGGGGCAGTAGCGGGTGCCGTGCCAGCAGCGGCGGCGGACGCGGCCAGCGGTCGGGCCGCAGGACGCATGGGCGCTGCCGCAGAAGGCGCGCGCGCGGCAGGTACGGAAGACGAAGCGGCTCCTGTCCCTGCACGGGCCGGCGCCACGCCGTCGATGCGGAACACGCCCACGGCGGCCGCCAGCTGATTCACCTGGGATTTGAGCGAGCCGGTCGCAGCTGCTGCTTCCTCGACCAGCGCGGCATTCTGCTGGGTCACCGTGTCCATTTGCGAAATCGCCTGGTGCACCTGGTTGATGCCGCTGCTTTGCTCCTGGCTGGCGGCCGTGATCTCGGCCACCAGGTCGCTGACCTGCTGCACGCTTTGCACGATGCCGTCCATGGTGCGGCCGGCCTCGGCCACCTGGCGCGTGCCCGCGTCCACCTTGGACACGGAGTCTGCAATCAGGTCCTTGATGTCCTTGGCCGCCGAGGCGCTGCGCTGGGCCAGCGCACGCACCTCGCCCGCCACCACGGCAAAGCCACGGCCCTGCTCACCGGCGCGGGCCGCTTCCACGGCAGCGTTCAGCGCCAGGATGTTGGTCTGGAAGGCAATGGAGTCGATGACGCCGATGATGTCGGCAATCTTGCGGCTGGACTCGCTGATGCCGCCCATGGTGTCCACCACGCCCGCCACCACCTTGCCGCCCTGCACCGCAGTCTGCGATGCCGAAGCGGCCAGCTGATTGGCCTGGCGTGCGTTCTCGGCGTTCTGCTTGACCGTGCTGGTCAGCTCCTCCATGGCGGCAGCCGTCTGCTCCAGCGAGCTGGCCTGCTGCTCGGTGCGCGAGGACAGGTCCTGGTTGCCCGCATCGATCTCGCCCGAAGCCGTGGCGATGCTGTCGGCACCCGAGCGCACCTGCCCCACGACCTGGGCCAGGTTGTCGTTCATCTGGCGCAGCGCCTGCAGCAACTGGCCGGTTTCGTCGCGCGAATCAACGGTGATGCGGCTGGTCAGGTCGTTGTTGGCCACGGTGCGCGCCACGCGCAGGGCTTCGGCCAGCGGCACGGTGATGCCGCGCGTGATCCACCATGCGGCCAGCGCGCCCAGCACCACGGCCAGGGACACCACGGCGATGATGGTGGCGCGGCTGGCAGAAAAGCGCACCTGCACTTCACCGGCGGAGCTGTCTATGGCGGCGCGCTGCATGTCCAGCAGGCGCTGCACGATCTCTATATAGCGCTGCGTGGCGGGCTGGTACTCCTGGGTGAACAGGCGCTCGGCATCTTCTGCACGGCCTTCGGCCTTGGCCTTGGTCACCACGTCGCGGCCCGCCAGGTAGCCGGCGCGCGCCTTCTTGATCTCGACCCAGATGTCCTTTTCTTCCTGCGTCTGCAGCAGCGGCTCGATGCGGTCCTGCAGCTTGCCCGACTGGCGCGAAGACTCGGCCGCGTCTTCGGCAAAGAAGGTGGCAAGCGAAGGATCGCTGCTCTTGGCAATGGCCGTGGTCCGGCGCGAGCCCGAGTGGATGTTGCGGAACCAGTCGCTGATCATCCGCTCCTTGGCCAGGGCCACCTCGGTGATTTCCGTGGTCGAGCGGGCCATGTGCCCCATGCTGACGATGCTGGTGACACTGATCAACAGCATGATCAGCAAAAGAATGGTGAAGCCGCCTCCGAGACGGAGGCCGATGCGCAGGTTTTTCATGTTTTCCGGGAGCAGGATGCAGGGCGGGATGGTGCTGAAATCAGTTCTTGAGGTAGGCGTCCAGCACCATGCGGTTCCAGTTGGCCGAACCGACCAGGGAATCGCCCAGCTTCTCGGCCGTGGCAACCACCGCACTTTGCTGCTGCTGCAGCGTCTTGACCCGGTCACCCAGACTGGCCATGGACGAGCTGAGGCGGCTGCCCGTGGACAGCGCAGAGTTGGCGCTGCTCTCCACCGCCTTGCCAATGCCGGCCAGGGCCGAGGTCACGCCGGCGGCATCGGCGGCCATGGACTTTTCCAGGGCCTTGGCATCCACCGCCAGCGTGCCGTCCTGGCGCTGGACGATGCCGAGCTTGCCCAGGCTGGGCGCAGTCGCGCTGCCCGTGACACTCATGATGGCCGAGCGCAACTCGCGCAGGGCGCGGGTGGCACCCACATCGGTGGAAGAACCGGCCGCCGCGCTCACGCTGCCCTTGGCAACGCTGGAGTTATAGCGCGCCACCAGCTTTTCCAGCGCGCCTTGCACCGACTGGGTGGTGCTGGTGGCCGAGAGCGCGGCCACATCCTTGCCCGCCGAGGCCAGGTCCACCAGGGATGACTTGAACTGCCCCAACGCCGACAGCGAGGTCGATCCCGCCTGGGCCTGGGCCGCAATGCGCTCGTGCGCCTTGGTCAGCGACGGCGCCAGCTTGCGGACCTTCTCCGCTTCGGTGGTCTCCGCCTTGGTGCTGTCCGTCTTGGTGGCGCTGGTCTCCGCAGCGCTCTTCTTGCCGGCCGAATCCGAAGCCGCCTGCGTCGTGCTGTTGAGCTTGGATTGGGCGCGGGCCAGCAGGCTTTGCACGTTCAGGTTGTCGGTTCTGATGCTCATGTTCTCTTCCCTGTGAGTTGGCAGATGGCGCGGGCGCGAGGCCCGTCCACGGTTTGGCAGGAAGACTACCGGGACGCCGCCGCAGCGATGCGGGGAAAAGCAGGCCCCTTGCCCACGACTTGAAGGCTTTGCTGCGCCGGAACGAATGTCCGCCGCCTTCCCGCAGCGGCCCGGCCATGAAAAAGGGCCTCCGAAGAGGCCCTCCAGCAACACATTGCAGCCCTCAGGCCATCTGCGTCAGGGCGCCATAGCGCTCGCGCGCCGTTTGCAGCATGTAGAACGTGATGCGCTTGACCTCGGCCCGGCTGTCGGCGATGTGCTCCCTCAGGCAGGACTGGGCCCGCGCCGCATCGCCAGCCTCGATGGCCGCGAGGATGGCGGCATGGTCGTCATAGGTAGCCGAGACCCGCGGCAGCTTGATGACATCCAGGCGCCGGATGATGCGGATGCGCTCGGTGATGTCCAGGTGGATGCGCGCCATCTCCTGGTTGCCGGTCGCGGCCACCAGGCCGGTATGGAAGGCCTCGTCCAGCGAGGCCACCACGGCGGGGTCGGTCTCGCGCTGCTCCTCGGGCACGCACCAGACTTCGCGCAACGGCTGCAATGACTTCAGCGATTCGCCCACCAGGCTGGCCACGGCGCTGGTCTCCATCAGGGTTCGCACCTCGTAGAGATCCTCGAAGTACTTGAAGTCGAAGGCCTTGATCTGCCACCCGCTCTTGAAATGCACATCGACATAGCCATCGCGCTGCAACCAGAACAGCGCCTGGCGCACAGGCGTGCGGCTGACCTGCATGCGCGTGGCGATTTCGCCCTCGCTGAAGCGGTCGCCGGGCAGCAGGCGGAAGTCGAAGATGTCGTTCTTCAGGCAAGCGTAGATCTGCGCGGCCAGCGAATGCGCGCTGCTTGCAGGCCCCTGGCGCGTCTCGCACACGGGCGGGGAGGCAACCGCGATGCTCATGCGACTGCCATGCCGGTTGGAGAACACCGTCCCTGCCGTTGGCGACAGCCAAGGCCAGCCAGGACCCGGCTCAAGGCGGTGGAAAAGAGCGACGCCATGCCTGCGGCAACGGGCAGATTTGCGGCCGGTGACAGGGTATACGCCGATTGCTGCTGCAATCTCTCTGACGGATTTGCACGCCGGCAATGGGCAATGGTCCATTCACGCATTTAGTACTCTTTCTTGTACACAAGTTGGCAGTGGAATTTATTAAAGAAACGAATTGCGTTTTAATAATTGGACCGGCAAAAATATTCTCGACAACGTTCGATGTTCGTGTATGCTCCGCCACTCGCCGCAGTACAGGCCAAACGCACCACAACGGTTCGCAGGCCCCGGCACCAGGCATTCAATGTGCCTGATCAATAGACACAGGAGCCCACGCGCGGTAATCCTGCGCATATCCACGGCAATCCATTTTTATCAGAAATTTTCCGCACATCGATAGTGCAGCGAGCAAGTCGATTCCCCATGCCCGCGGCCATGGGTTTTCGTGTTTGTCAAAGATTGACAAGCCGAACGACATTCAGCTTTTGACAGGAATGGAAAGCTGGCCCACGTCAAAAAAATGAAACAAAAACCAGCCAGGCACGCGGTTACCCACGCGGCCTCAAGGCACGTCTCTCCAATATTCCCCCAACGGCCTGATTTCGGCTTTCCATACTGAAAAGCCTCCATCGATAGATGGAGGCCATATTCCCGCACGTCCACGGCAACACCCGCGCCAGACGAGTCCGACGCGGGTTGCCGCAGCAGCACAGCTGCGGGAGGAAGCTCAGGCTTCGCGGTTTTCCTTGATGTTGAAGCCCATCTGGCTCTCGGCGCCCTTGCCGCCCTGGTTGGTCTGTTCCCAGTACTGGGTCTTGACCTTGGCAGCCTGGAACGAGTAGTTCACGGTCACGGTGTCAGAGGAGTTGGCGCCGCTGACGGTCACGTTCGTCACCATGACGTCGGTCAGGGTGATCTTGGTGAACTCGATCTGCGAGCCGCCGGCCTTGCACAGCGAGATGTCGACCTGGCCCAGGTGCTTGCCCGTGGCGCAGTGCTTGAGCACGGCGGGGTAGCACTTGTCCACCTTGGCGATGACGTTCAGGTCATGGAAGCTCACCTTGCCGGCGCCGGCACCACCGCCGCTGGACATGGTGTTGGGCTGGGTAGCACCCCAGGTGAAGGAGTCGATGTCGGTCCAGCCCTTGTGGTTGGAATCCTGGGACTCGCCACTGGCGCCCTCGACCTTCATGAACATATCAACGGACATTGCACACCTCTCGAACTAATGGATTAAACGTTCGCATGCAACCCAATAGCCTGATTGCATCGGATAGTTCACACGCGAACAAAGGGGAAACCACTCTCGGGTAGAGCGCACGAAACCGATTCACTTAACACGTGATTCAGATCAGTGCGGCGCATACCCTGGATGGTCAAGGAATGTATTGACAATCGCCTGCAATCCTCACTGTCGTGAACCGCCCTCCTTTGTTGGAGCCGCGATGATAGTGGATAAGGCCGGCAAAATACAAACAATTGAGCAGACTGAATTGTTACGGCGGATACATCTGAAAAAAAATGTATCCACCTCATATCCATTCGATTCGTGTCATGGCTTTTTGCGGAACTCAAGCTACACTCACGCCGCATTCGGAGTCCGATTGAAATACGATCTTGTATTCATGACGAATCCATGACGCTCGTCTTTGGCCCCTGGCTTCAGACAATAGGCTGATTGAGGAAAACCAACGGTTTACAGAGACAGATTGCCGGTGTGATGCCGGCTTTCTCCTTGTCCAATGGCCTCGAACAGGTTCGGCACCCTGGCTGCGCGACAGACATCGCCCGCCAGGGTGTGAAACAACATCTTGGGTGGGATTGCATGGATAGCGAAGCAGCATGTTCGACCAACTGCCTTCCGGCAGGTGTCCAGATTGGCGAATACCGCGTGCTCGATGTCATCGGCGAAGGCGGTTTCGGCATCGTCTACAAGGCCCGTGACCTCTCGCTGGACCGCGAGGTCGCGATCAAGGAGTACATGCCTTCGGCCCTGGCCGGGCGGCAAAGCTCCCATCAGGTGCATGTGCGCTCGCAGCACCGTGGCGCGTTCGACGCCGGGCTGCGCAGCTTCATCAACGAGGCCCGCCTGCTGGCGCGCTTCTCGCACCCCACCCTGGTGCATGTCTACCGATTCTTTGAAGCCGGCGGCACGGCCTACATGGTGATGCGCCACTACGAGGGCCAGACGCTGGGCCGCGTGCTGCAGGCATCGTCGGGCCGCATCGACCAAGCCCAGCTCAGCACCCTGCTGGCCCCGCTGCTCGATGTGCTGGAGGTCCTGCATGCACAGGACTGCTTCCACCGCGATATCGCGCCGGACAACATCTTCGTGCAGCGCGATGGCAGCCCCGTGCTGCTGGATTTCGGCGCCGCGCGCCGCATCATCGGCGACATGACCCAGGCGCTGACCATGGTGCTCAAGCCCGGTTTTGCGCCCATCGAGCAGTACGTGGACGACGGCGCCATGCCCCAGGGCGCGTGGACGGACATCTACCAGGTCGGCGCCCTCATTCACCAGGCCGCCACGGGCCGCACTCCTGCCACCTCAGTGGCGCGCATGGTCACGGACCCCATGCAGCCGCTGACTTCCGAGCAGGTTCCCGGCTACTCCGACGCCTTCCTGCAGGGCATGCAAAAAGCCCTGGCCGTGCGCCCGCAGGACCGGCCCCAGTCGATTGCCGAACTGCGCAGCCTGCTGGGCCTGTCTGCCGAAAACCGGGCGGCGCCTGCGCCTGTGGAGCCCAGCCCCAGCCCCATCTACATCCCGATCACGACGCCTGCGGCCGTTCAGGCCGCCATGGCCAGTGAGTCGGCATCCGCGCAGGCACCCCGGTTCCTGCCGATCACGGAAACCTACGTTCCCGCACCCACCCCGCAGGTTGCGCCCGTGGCGACGGTCATGCCGGTGGCACCTGTGGCACCTGTGGCGCCTGCGCTGCCCGTGCCGCCTGTTGCAACGGTTCCACCCGTGGCCCCGGCATCGCCGGTCCCCGCTCCTGCTGCCATGGCCACGCCTCAGATGGCACCCCCATCTGCACCCCAGGCCTCTGCCGCCGACCCGATGGGCCTGGGCAACGGGCCTTTCATCGACATCGACCAGGCATTGCCAGGCATGCCGGCGCCTCAGGCTACGGGTCAGGCCCCGGTTCCGGCTGCACCACCTGCACCCGTTCCCGAGCAGCCCGCCGCAGCGCCGGCCGTCCAGGCCAAGCCTCCGGCTGCCCGGCCTCCAGCTGCGGGGGCCCAGGCTGCGCCCAAGGCCAGGCGCAGCAGCATGGCCGTACCGTTGGCCATCGGCGCCCTGGTGCTGGCTGCCATCGCAGGCGGCGGCGTGCTGTGGTACGACCATTCCCAGGACCAGGCACGCGCCAAGACCCTGGCAGCACGCGACAGCCTGGCCTGGCAGCAGGCGCAAAGCCAGTCCAGCCTGGCCCGCCTGCAGGACTACCTGGACAGCTTCCCCGAAGGACAGCACCGCACCGAGGCCCAGGCGCTGCTCAAGCAATTGCTCAACGAGGCCTCGCTGGCCTCCACGGAGCAGGTGCAGCCGATGACCTCGCCCGAGCAGCAGGCCGCGTTGCCCGAGATTGCCCCTTCGCAGCCCGAGCAGAGCACGCCCGTCGTCCCCGTCACGGTGGCCACCGGGTCCGAGCCGTTGCCCACCGAGCCGCCCAAGACCGAGGCCCGCCCCGTCAAGCCTGCAGCGGCCACGGGCAAGGTGGTGTTCAGGGTCGTGCCCTGGGGCTATGTCTCCGTGAACCGCGCCCCTGCGCGGACCAGCCCGCCGCTGACCCAGATGGAGCTTCCAGAGGGCGAGTACCGCATCGACATCAGCAACCCGGGTGCGGCCTCCACGGTGACCAAGACCATCACGGTCACCAAGGGCGAGTCGGTGACCGTGAACCATCTTTTCGAATGAGCGCGGCCCATGGCTCGACTGATGAACCACCGCTGGCGATGGATGCTGTGCACTGCAGTGCTCGGCCTGCCCTGCCTGGCGCATTCCCAGGCGGCATGCGAAGAGGCCGCGCCCGCCCAAACCGGCTCGGCAGGACGCCCGCAGCTGGCGCAGGGCATTGCGCTGTTCGAGGCGCGCGACCTGGCCCAGGCCGAGCGTGCGCTGCAGGCTGCGCTGTTTGGCGGGCTGGCCGATCCCATGGAGCGGGCCTCTGCCCACAAGTACCTGGCCTACACCTATTGCACGCACAAGGAATGGGCGCGCTGCGAGGCGGCCTTCGATTCCGCGTTCTCCGCACACCCGGGCTTTGCACTGCAAGCCTACGAAATCACGGGTACGCCGTGGCGGGACGCCTACAGCCGCGCCCAGGACCGCTGGATCCAGCGCTGCCCTTCAGCGCAGCGGCTGCGCACGGCGCCTGCGGCACCCACGGCCGGTGGCTTTGCACTGAACAGCCGCGTGGTCACCTCGATCACCGCCCTGACACCCGGCCTTGCTCCAGCGCGCTCCGCCGCGCTGGCCGCACGGTCTGAGACGCCACGGACAGATCACAACCTGCGCCTGAGGGTCAGCCCCTGGGCGAATGTGCTGATCAACGGCAAGCCGTCCGGCGTCACCCCTCCCGTCGTGCTGCTCAAGCTGGCGCCAGGCTCCCACACGGTGGAGCTGCGCAATCCCGGCTTCGAGAGCTATCGGCAGGTGATCCGCATCACCGACGGCCAGTCGGTGACCCTTTCCCATGACTTTGATGCCCGCTGACCATGCCCATGTCCATGACCCTGAATATTCCTCACTCCATCCAGCGCCTGACCCTCGCCCTGGCCGTCGCCTTCGGCCTGGCCGCGTGTGAAACCGCGCCCAAGCCCGTGGAGCCCGAGCCGGCCCCGACCGTGGTCCAGCCTCCGGAGCCCGTCAAGCCCGTGGACCCCGTGGTGATCAAGGAGCAGGAGCTGGTCGAAGCCATCCAGCTCTATGTGGACGGCCGCTATGAGGACGCCATCACGGCGCTGACGCCCCTGTCCACCGCACAGGAACTGCCCATGAGCAGCCAGGTCAAGGCGCTGAAGTACATCGCCTTCAGCCACTGCGTGGAAGGCCGCCGCAAGCCCTGCCGCCAGCACTTCGACATGGCCCTGGCCCTGGACCCCACCTTCCAGCTGACCGAGGCCGAAAAGGGCCATCCCATCTGGGGCCGGGAGTTCAACAACGCCCGTGCCGCGCTGCGCAACAAGCGCCCTGCGCCCGCGCGCAAAGCCTCCTGAGGCATCCCGACGCTTCCTGAAAACTGCCTAGCCTAAGACTCCATGGACAAAATCGAACTCAGGGTCGTGGACCACGATGGCGTTCCGGTCGATCGCCACTGGCATGCCGTATTCGGCATGGCCGGCGGCACGATCGGACGCAGTGGCCAGAACAAGCTCATCATCTCGGACCCGGACGCTTCCGTCGCGCGCGTGCACGCCATGGTCAGGCTGGATTCCGAGGGAGCCTTTGTTGCGAACCTGAGCGAGCGTGATCCCATCTGGGTGGCAGAGCAGCCCGTGCGTTCGGGCCAGGAAGTGGGCCTGCCCCTGGGTGCACGCATCCGTATCGGCGCCTACACCCTGGCCGCCGTGGCGCCGGGTACGCCTTTCGAGGCACCGCCTTCGGCTGCAATGCAAAACGCGCAAGCCACACAAGCCGCGCAAGCAACGCAGGCAGCGGCCCCACCCGCCACAGCCGCCCCGCAGCCCCAGATCGTCCCGCCTCCCGTCGCCGCACAGCCCCCGCTGCCGGAAGCAGCGCCGCTGGCAGACGTATTGCCTGCCGCTGCCCCCGGCATCGCCGATCCCTGGGAAGGCCTGACGGCACTGAGCCTGGATGCCATCCAGACCCCTGCCGTGCCTTCGATCGAGAGCGCCATCCCGCCCGAGCAGGCTGCACCGGCGATGCCGCAGCCCGCCAAGCCGCAGCATCGCCCCCTGCTGATCCCCAATGATTTCGACCCCTTTGCTCCGCCGCCCCAGCAGGCTCGGCAGCAGGAGGAAGGCTGGGCCGGCCTGCCATCGCAAGGCACGGGCGATCTGATACAGCAGCGCCATGACGGCATGGTCCACACCCTGCCGCTCAAGGGCCTGAGCACCGAGGCCTTGCATGATGCCTCCCATACCGGCCTGCCTTCGTGCTTCGAGCAATCCCAAAAGCTCGACCCGCTTGCGCTGTTCGACCAGGGTGGCCTGCCCCCCGATGCGCAGCCGCTGCAGCAGGCCTCGGGCCGGGGCTCCGAACTGGGCCAGGCCTTCAATCTGCCGCGCATGCAATCGCATGCACAGCCCGCAGAGCCGGTGCCACCGCAGGAGGCGGCAGCACCGGCCCAGCACGCACTCCCGCCCGTGATCGATACCGTGATTCCTGCAGTGCAGGAGCAGCTTCCTGTACAGGTGGTAGAGGCACGGGCACAGGACATTCCGGTTGCTGCGCCTGCACCGGCGCCCGTGCCCCAGATCCCCGCCGAGCCGGCCGCGCTGGACGGTCTGCTGCCCACCAATGGACTGGATCTGGACCTCTTCAAGTCCGGTCTTGCCCATGTTGCGCCCGTCGCCAGGGCTGCCGTTGCCCCTACCTCGGCCCCCCTTGACACAGGCATCAACGTCAATATCCCCGCGGCCTCCAGCATCCTCGGCCAGGGCGACGCCGCCATCCCCATCGGCGCCCTGCCCTCCACCGCCGCGCCTGTCGATATTCCCGTGCAGCCCCAGCCGGCCGCGAGCGCCGATCTGCAGGCACTGGCCGCCGCCTTCATGGAGGGCGCAGGCCTGAACCCGGCCAAGACCCATTTCGAGGTCACACCGGAATTCATGCGCACTTTCGGCGAAGCCCTGCGCATTGCGGTGCAGGGAACCATCGACCTGCTGGCCGCGCGCTCCGAGATCAAGCGCGAGTTCCGCGCCGGCGTGACCATCATTGCCACGGGGGCCAACAACCCGCTCAAGTTCCTGCCCAATTCCGAGGGCGTGCTCATGCAGATGGTCCACCAGACCTTCCCGGGCTTCATGAAGCCGCTGCCCGCCATGCAGGACGCCTTCCAGGACCTGCATGTGCACCAGCTGGCCCTGATGGCCGGCATCCGCGCCGCCTATGCCGAGGCCCTGACCCGGTTCGATCCGACCGAGCTGGAGCGCCGCACCGAAACCAACCCCGGCCTGCTGGACAAGCTGCTGACCAATGGCCGCAAGGCCGCGCTGTGGGACGACTACAAGCACAACTTCGACGTGCTGCGCCGCCATGCCGAGGACGACCTGATGGCCTTCTCGGGCCGCACCTTCGTCGAGGCCTACGAAAACGCCGAGCAGTCCGTGAAAGGCCAGCCGTGATCGCCTACCTCGACGGAGACGGCCACCGCTACAGCATCCAGGTGGCCAGCGCATCCCACAGCGGCAGGCGCTCCAGCAACGAAGACGCCATGGGCCTGATGGACCTGGGCGCCGGCGGCCTGTGCTGCACGCTGGCCGATGGCGCAGGCGGGCATGGGCATGGCGAACTCGCCGCCCAGCTCACCGTGCAGGCCGTGGTGGATGGCTTCCGGCAGAACCCGCTGTTCGCCCCCGCCAGCCTGGCCTCCCTGATTTCCCAGGCGGAGCACCGCGTCAGCGGCCAGCAGTCCACCTCGGTCTCGCGCATGCACATGAGCGCCACCGTGGTGGTGCTGTGCATCGATCCCGAGCAGGGCCGTGCCCTGTGGGCGCACTGGGGCGACTCGCGCCTGTACTGGTTCCGCGCGGGCCGCATGCACCTGCGCACCGAAGACCACAGCCTGGTCCAGCAGTTGCTGCACGCCGGCCTGTACGAGGAGAACGACCCGCGCCGCCTGCCCAACCGCAACGTGCTGGCCGGCGCCATTGGCGCCGAGGGCCAGGTGCCGCCCAGCATCCGCGCCGACGCCGTGGCCCTGGAGCCCGGCGATGTCTTCCTGCTGTGCTCGGACGGCCTGTGGGAAGGCATGCACGAGTCGGAAATGGAGCAGTTGCTGGCCGCCAGCCAGCGCCCCGACGAATGGATACAGCGCATGGTCGGCCGCGTCGTATCCAGCGGCAATCCGCACCAGGACAACCTCAGCGCGCTGACGGTGTGGATCTGCCCGCGTGAAACCAATGACTGACATCGAGACAGGAGAAGCCATGTGGAGATCACAGGAACCGCAGGGGCGCCGGCAGGCGCTGCAAACGCTGGGCGCCTTGGGCCTGGGCACGGCCGTGGTGACCGGCCTGGCCGGCTGCGGCTCCCTCAACCCCCTGAGCCGCGCGCCCGAAGTGGCGCCCACAGCCGTGCCCACCGCCATATTCGAAGTGGTGGCGGACATGGACATCAACCCGGACCGTGAAGGCATTCCCAAGCCCGTGCTGCTGCGCATCTACGAGCTGCGCGCCTCCGCCGCCTTCGACCGCGCCGGCTTCTTCGACCTGCAGGACAAGGACGACGGCCAGCTGGGCAGCGACTTCGTGCGGCGCGAGGAATTCCTGGTCGCGCCCGGCCAGCGCCAGGTGATTGAGCGCAAGGGCAACCCCGATGTGCGCGCCTTCGGCCTGTTCGCCGCCTACCGCGATCTGGAGCGCAGCACCTGGCGCGCCTCGGCCGTCGCGCCCAACTCCGTGGAGCTGCGCCGGCGCTGGTGGGGCATGGGCTCCACCGAAAAGCTGCAGCCAGTGCGCTACCAGGTGCACCTGACCCGCGAAGAGGTCACCGTCCGCATTCAACCCGCATCCCAATAAACGCACATCTATCCACCATGGTCTGGCAACGCAAAGTCATCTGGGCCGAGGGCATGTTCCTTCGGCCCCAGCACTTCCAGCAGCAGGAGCGCTTCCTGTTCCGGCAACTGCAGTCACGCAGCCTGCCGGGGCAGCCCTTTTTCTGGGGCTTCTCGGAACTGGAGCTGGACACCGATCTGCTGCGCATGGGCAAGCTGGGCATCCGTTCTGCCCACGGCGTGCTGCCCGACGGCACGCCGTTCCAGCTGCCGGGCGACGACGAGGCGCCCACCCCGCTGGACATCGGCAAGGACTTCAAGGACGTGGTGGTCCACCTGGCGCTGCCGCTGCGCCGTTTCTCGGGCAGCGAAGTGACCTTTGGCGAAGGCTCCCAGAGCCCTGCGCGCTATCTCAGCGACGTGACCGAAGTGGCGGACAGCAACGACGTGGGTGCCCAGCCCGCCGAGGTGCAGCTGGGCCGGCTGCGCCTGAGCCTGCGCCCCGCCCACGAGCTGACCGAAGGCTGGGTCAGCCTGCCCGTGGCCCATGTGGTGGAGCGCCAGGCCAGCGGCGGCGTGCTGCTGGAGCCCGGCTTCATCCCCACCGTGGTCAACAACGGGCCCAGCTCGGTGCTCAACACCTTCTGCAAGGAAATCCACGGCCTGCTGCGCCAGCGCGGCGAAGTACTGGCCCAGCGCATGATCCAGCCCGAGCGCGGCGGCATCGGCGAGGTCGGCGACTTCCTGCTGCTGCAGCTCATCAACCACTGGACGGGCGCGGCCCAGCACTGGGTGCGCACCGCCAGCATCCACCCCGAGCGCCTGTTCGAGGAACTGCTGCGCCTGGCCGCCGAGCTGACCACCTTCGACCACGAGCGCCGCCGCCCCGAGGTGCTGCCCGCCTACGACCATGACGACCTGCGGCGCAGCTTCCCTCCGCTGATGCTGGAGCTGCGGCGCAGCCTGTCCTCGGTGCTGGAGCAAAACGCCATCCAGATCCCGCTGCACGACCGCCAGTACGGCGTGCGCGTGGCGCTGATCCCGTCCACCGAACTGCTCACCACCTGCGACTTCGTGCTGGCCGCCCATGCCCAGACCACGCCGGAATTCCTGCGCACCCACTTCCCCACCCAGACCAAGCTGGGCCCCGTGGAGCGCATACGCGACCTGGTGAACCTGCACCTGCCCGGCGTCACGCTGCGGCCGCTGCCCATTGCCCCGCGCGAGATTCCCTACCACGCGGGCTACAACTATTTCGAGGTGGACACCACGCACGATCTGTGGAACCAGCTGCAAAGCTCCGGCGGCCTTGCCATGCACGTCTCCGGCGAATTCCCCGACCTGCAACTGGAGTTCTGGGCCATCCGCCGCTGACGGCGCGACGCATCTTCCGACATGAACAGTTCCAACATCAGCCACCAAATGCCCTGGGGCGGCGACGCCGACACGGGCCGTGCCGAAGGCGCGGCCAGCGCCGCGCCCGCGCCTGCCGGCCAGGAGCCGCTGCGCTCGAACCTGCCCGACGTGGTCAGCGGCGGCAACCCGCTGGTGGCCGCCGCCAACCGGCTGCTGAACCTCATCCCCCAGATCCGCGCCATGGTCACCAACGAGGACCCGCGCGCGCTGCAACAACTGCTGCTCGAGCACATCCGCGAGTTCGAGCAGCGCGCAGGCGCCAGCGGCGTGCCCATGGAAACCATCATCGGTGCACGCTACTGCATCTGCACGGTGCTGGACGAAACCGCCGCCCAGACGCCCTGGGGCAGTGCCGGCGTCTGGCCCAAGCACAGCCTGCTGGTCGCCCTGCACAACGAAACCTGGGGCGGCGAGAAGTTCTTCCAGCTGCTGGCCCGCCTGGTGCAGACGCCGCACCAGCACATCGACCTGATCGAGCTGCTGTACTACTGCGTGATGCTGGGCTTTGAAGGCCGCTACCGCGTGATCGACAACGGCCGCGCCCAGCTGGAGACGCTGAAGGCGCGCCTGCTGCAGCTCATCGAATCCACGCGCGGCGACCGCAGCAGCCTGCTGTCCGTGCACTGGCGTGGCGTGCAGCGCCTGGCCTCGCCGCCCTGGGCCATGGTGCCGCTGTGGGTGGCGGCTGCCATCACCTTGCTGCTGGCGTTCTTCATCTACCTGTGGTTCAGCTACCGGCTGTCCAACAGTTCGGACGACCTGTTCGCCGCCATCAACGAGATCCGCTTCCCGCGCACCTCGGCGGCCGCCACCGTCGCCACGCTCAAGCCGCGGCTGCGCCAGTTCCTGGAGCCCGAGATCCGCGAAGGCCTGGTCAGCGTGCGCGACGAGGCCGACCGCAGCACCGTCATCCTGCGCGGCGACGGCCTGTTCGACCCGGCCGCCACCGTCGTCAAGCCCCGCTACGTGCAGGTCATCCACCGCGTGGCAGCGGCGCTGGACGAAGTGCCGGGCAAGGTCGTCGTCAACGGCTACACCGACAACCTGCCCATCCGCACGGCGCGCTTCCCGTCCAACTGGAACCTGTCGCAGGAACGTGCCCAGGCCGTGTCCCAGATGCTGGGCGGCTCGCTGCGCGACCGCCAGCGCCTGCATGCCGAGGGCCGTGCCGACAGCGACCCCGTCGCCCCCAACAACACGGCAGAAGGCCGGGCGCTGAACCGGCGGGTGGAAATCGTCCTGCTGGTCGCGCCCCAGCAACGTGACCAGCAACTGCAGGCCCTGCCTGCCGCACCCGAGACCAGGAACTGATCCCATGATCCGTCGCATCGCCTCATGGCTGTTCAACCGCTACATGCTGGAGCTTCTGGGCCTGGTGGCCCTGAGCCTGCTCATCTGGTTCGTCGGCCCGCTCGTCTTCATCCAGCCCTACCAGCCGCTGGGCAGCCCCACCGTGCGCTGGTGGATCATTGCCGGCCTGTTCATCCTCTGGTTCCTGCGCCTGCTGCTGCGCTGGTGGCGCGCACAGCGCATGAACGAGCACCTCATGACCGGCCTGGCCCGCCTGACCTCGCCGCGCGAGGCGGACGGCACGCCCGCAGCAGGCTCCGAAGAGGTGGCCGAGCTGGAGTCGCGCTTCAAGGAAGCCCTGGACACGCTGAGCAAGACCCGCTTCGGCCAGACCGAAGGCGGCCTGTTCGGCCGCTGGAACAAGCGCTACATCTACCAGTTGCCCTGGTACCTGATCATCGGCTCGCCGGGCTCGGGCAAGACCACGGCCCTGATCAACTCGGGGCTGGACTTCCCGCTGGCGGCCCAGTTCGGCAAGCGTGCCATCCCCGGCATAGGCGGCACGCGCAACTGCGACTGGTGGTTCACCGACCAGGCCGTGCTGCTGGACACGGCCGGCCGCTACACCACCCAGGAAAGCGATGCGGAGCAGGACAAGGCAGCCTGGAAGGGCTTCATGCAGCTGCTCAAGCGCTTTCGCGGACGCCAGCCCGTCAACGGCGTGATCGTCACGCTCAGCGTGCAGGAACTGCTCAGTGCCAGCGACGCCGAGCGCGCGCAGCTGGCCCAGCTGATCGGCCTGCGCCTGAGCGAGCTGTGCGAGGAGCTGACCATCCGCTTCCCCGTCTACGTCCTGGTCACCAAGAGCGACCTGCTGGCGGGCTTCAACGAGTTCTTCGGGGCCATGAGCCGCGAGGAGCGCGCCCAGGTCTGGGGTTTCACCTATCCCTATGACGAAAAGACCCAGCGCTCGCCCGCCAGCGACCCGCAGGCCGCCAGCGCCCTGTACATGGAGGAGTTCGACGCCCTGGTCGCCCAGATCAACCGCCTGCTGCCCCAGCGGCTGATGACCGAGCCCGACCTTGCGCGCCGCAGCCTGCTCTACGCACTGCCCCAGCAGTTTGCCGGCCTCAAGGACGTGGTGCGCGACACGCTGGATGCGGCGTTCTCCGCCTCGCGCTTCAAGGAAAAGCCGCTGCTGCGCGGCGTCTACTTCACCAGCGGCACGCAGGAGGGCATGCCCTTCGACCGCGTGATGTCGGCCCTGTCGCGCCGCTTTGCGCTGCGTGGCCGCCTGCCGGCCGATGATGTGCCGCAGCAGGGCCGCAGCTACTTCCTGGAGTCGCTGTTCAAGGACGTGATGTTCAACGAGTCCGGCCTGACCGGGCGCAACGCCAAGAAAGAGCGCCAGCTGCGCCTGATGCAGGCCGCCGGCCTGTGCGCGCTGCTGCTGGCCCTGGGCGGCGCGGCCCTGGCCTGGACGCTGAGCTACGAGAACAACCAGCGCTACCTGAACGAAGTGGCCGACAACGCCGGCACGCTGCGCCAGGCCGTGGAGGAATCCAAGGCCACCGACCCCGACAACGTGGTCGCCCTGGTGCCCATGCTCAACCATGCGGCGCGCGTGGCGCAGAGCAGCCGCTTCGAGGAATCGGCCCCGCTGGGCTGGCGCTGGGGCCTGCTGCAGGTGCCCAAGGTGCAGACGGCCGCCCACGCCACCTACCTGCGCCTGCTGGAAGACGCCTGGCTGCCGCGCCTGAGCAGCCATGTCGCGCGCTCGCTGCGCCAGGTCAGCACCGGCAGCCCCGAGGCCAGCTACGAAACGCTCAAGGCCTATCTCATGCTCTATGAGCCCGACCACTTCGACGCCACCTTCGTCAAGGCCTGGCTGCGCAGCGATTGGGAAAACACCCTGCCCCAGCATCTGGTGCAGGCCGGCCTGGTGGACCAGCTGTCCGAGCACCTGGACCGCCTCATCGACGGCCGCGTGGTGGTTTCCGCCCAGCCCATCGACGCCACCTTGGTCGCCGAAGTGCGCCAGCGCCTGGCCCAGATGTCGCCCGCCCAGCGCGCCTACAGCCGCCTCAAGCAGCTGCTGAACACCGGCGACAAGCTGCCGCCCGACTTCAGCGTGGTGCGTGCCAGCGGTCCCGAGGCGCCCCAGGTCTTTGCGCGTGCCAGCGGCAAGCCGCTCACCCAGGGCATCAGCGGCCTGTTCACCTATGACGGCTACCACGGCCTCTTCCTGCATGAGCTGCCCAAGGTCACCACCTTGCTGGCCAAGGAGGAAACCTGGGTGCTGGGCCAGGCCAAAGGCCGGCGCAGCGTGGCCCAGGAAGTGCTGACGGGCCAGCTGGCCAACGAGGTCAAGCGCCTGTACCTGATGGAGTACGCGCGCCTGTGGGAAACCTTCCTGGCCGACATCCGCCCCATACGCACGGCCTCGCTGGAGCAGGCCGGCGAGCAGGCCCGCCTGTACTCGTCCGCCAACTCCAGCCTGGAGCAGTTCATCCGCGCCGTGGCCCGCGAGACCACGCTGGCCCGCCGCCCGGACCAGCAGGAAGGCGGCAGCTCGGGCAGCACCAGCAGCTGGCTGGGCGAGAAACTGCAGCGCATCCGCGAGGAACAGCACCAGCTCAGCCGCCTGACCGGCAAGCCGCTGAACGTGGGCGGCATGCTGGCCACGGGCACGCTGGAAGCCGACATCGTGGACTTCCGCTTCCGCGAATACCGGCGCCTTGCCACCAGCAACGGCTCGGGCCCGGCGCCCATCACCGCCAGCCTGCAGGTGCTCAACGAGGCGGCGGCCGTCATCGCCTCGGCGCGCCAGCAGGTGATCCAGGGCGGCGGCGTGCCTCCCTCGCTCAGCGGCACGCTGGAGAAGGTGCGCTCGGAAGCCAAGCGCGTGCCGCCTCCGCTCAACAGCATGTACGAGGCCCTGGCCACGTCCACCTCGTCCTTCGTGGGAAGCAGCGTGCGCAGCACGCTGGGCGGCAACCTCAACGCCACCATCGGCGACTTCTGCCGCCGTGCCATCCTGGGCCGCTACCCCTTCACGCGCAGCGCCACGCGCGACGTGACCACGGACGACTTCGCCCGCCTGTTCGCCACCGGCGGCACCATGGACGAGTTCTTCCGCACCCAGCTGCAGACCATGGTGGACATCTCCACCGTGCCCTGGACCTTCAAGCAGGGTGTGGACGGCACGCCGGTAGGAGGCTCTGCCTCGCTGGCAGCCTTCCAGCGCGCGGCCTCCATCCGCGACGTGTTCTTCCGCGCAGGCGGCAACACGCCCGGCATCCGGCTGGAGATCAAGCCGCTGGACATGGACGCCTCCATCTCCCAGATGGTGCTGGACGTGGACGGCGAAATCGTGCGCTACCAGCACGGCCCGCAAATCCCCAAGGCCGTCTCCTGGCCCGGCACGCGCGGCACCGGCCAGGCCCGCCTGCAGATCACGGCCGCCGGCGCCCAGAACACCGGCATCGTGACCGAAGGCCCCTGGGCGCTGCACCGCCTGTTCGACCGTGCCCAGATCCTGCCGGGCAACTCGCCCGAGCGTTTCACGGCCATCTTCACCATCGACGGACGCAAGCTGCGCATGGAAGTCACCACCAGCAGCGTCCTCAACCCATTCCGGCTCAAGGCCATGGAGGAATTCGAATGTCCGGACCGGCTGTGAACGCCATGACCCTCCAGCGACCCTGCGCCGCCTGGTGGGGCAAGCTGCCAAGCCAGGGCGATTTCGTCGGCCGGCGCATGCCCCACGCACTGACCATGCGCTGGGACGAGTGGCTGCGCAACGGCATGGACCAGCTGCGCAGCGATGCGGCCGACAACTGGTCCACGCGCTTCGTGCACTCGCCGCTGTGGTTCTTCCTGTGCCCCGCATCCATCCTGGGCCAGCCCATGGTGGGCGTGATCGGACCCAGCTCCGACCGCATCGGCCGGCTCTTTCCGCTGGCCATCATGGCCACGGTGGACGGCAGCTCCGGCATGCCGGCGTCGGACCAGGACATCGAACGCTTTCTGAGCGGCGCCCGTGATGCGCTCATCGACGCCCGGCGCCTGCCCCTGTCGGCCCAGCAGCTCGATGAGCGGCTGGCCACCCTGCAATGGCCGTTCCAGCAGGACGGCCGCGCGTCCGAAAGCACCTCCATCCACAGCCTGCTGGCCGACCTTGACATGGGCGCCTCGCAAGGCAACGCCGCGCGCCTGCCCCGCATGGACTGGCGCGCCTGCATGCGCCCGGGCTCCACCACCTCCGTCTGGTGGATCTCGGCCACGCCCCGCCACGCCCCTGACGAAGTGGTCCAGCACGAAGTGCTGCACCGCCGCCTGTTCACCCGGCTCTTCAAGGGTGCCTGAGTTCGTCCAGATCGCACCGTCCACTCCATACCCAAGCAACACCGACCCGCCCATGGCCAATATCCAGGACCTGCTGACCGAGACCGCCGCCGAGCCGCCCTGCGGCCCGGACCTTACCTATGACAACGATTTCCAGGCCATGGAAAGCGCTGCGCAGGGCAAGGTAGAACAGCAGTTCGGCGACACCGTCATCCCCGCCGAGCCACCGGACTGGCGCGACGTGGAGCGCCAGGCCTCGGCCCTGATGCAGCGCACCAAGGACCTGCGCGTGGCCGTGCTGCTGTGCCGTGCCTGGACCATCCTGCACGGCCTGCCCGGCACGCTGCAGGGCCTGCAGCTGTGCGGCGCCCTGCTGGAACGCCACTGGGAGCATGTCCACCCCCTGCCCGAGGATGGCGACGACTACTTCATGCGCATGAATGCCCTGGGCACCCTGTCGGACGTGACAGGCTTTGTGCGTGACCTGCGCAACGCCGACTTCCTGCGCGGCGCCCTGGGCCAGATCAGCGTGCGCGACGCCGAACTGATGGCCAAGGGCAACGTGCCCGAGGACCTGCCGCACCTGACCGCCGACGAATTGCGCATGGCCTCGGCCCGCGCGCATGCCGAGGGCCACGAAACCCTGCTGGCCGTCACCCCCGCACTGCAGGAGCTCGACCAGATCCGCGCCTGCTGCGAACAGCACCTGCCCAGCCACCAGCAGCCCGAGCTCGACGGCCTGCGCCAGCTGCTGCTGGCCCTCAAGCAATGGCAGCCCCAGTCCACAGGCGATGCCGACACGGCCGCCGAAGCCGATCCGGCCGCACAAACCGGTACAGAGGGCGGCACGGTGGCCCACCCCGCGCCAGGCTCGGCACCCGCCCCGGCGCGCAACCGCGAACAGGCGATTGCCCAGTTGCTGGAAATCGCCGCCTTCGTGGAGCGCACCGAACCCTCCAACCCCGCCCCCCTGCTCATCCGCCGTGCCGCCCGCTTCATGCGCATGGGCTTCATGGACATCCTGCGCGAACTGTCACCCGACAGCCTGGCTCAGGTGGAAGTGATCACGGGCGCCCACCTGCAGGAGCAGCAGACATGAAGGCCCCACACGGACCTGCTGGACCCGGACTTCGCTTTCAAGGAGCTGGCTGCCCCATGACACCCACCCCGTCCACCTGTTTCCACACGGCCTCTTGCGCCCTCAGCCCTTCGGTCCGCCGCAAGGCGGGACTCCAGGCTTTTTACTTCTGCGACCCATTTTTTTCTTGAAAGGAACACCCGCATGTCGCTCACCAAAACCGGCAAGAGTGGTCAGAAATTCATCGCGCGCAACCGTGCGCCGCGCGTGCAGATCGAGTACGACGTCGAGATATATGGCTCGGAAAAGAAGGTGCAGATCCCCTTCGTGATGGGCGTGCTGGCCGATCTGTCGGGCAAGCCCGTCGATCCGCTACCCGAAATCGCCGACCGCAAGTTCCTGGAAATCGACATCGACAACTTCGATGCGCGCATGAAGTCCATCAAGCCCCGCGTCGCCTTCCAGGTGGACAACACGCTGACGGGCGAGGGCAAGCTCAACATCGACCTGAGCTTCGAGAGCATGGAGGACTTCTCCCCCGCCGCCATCGCGCGGCGCGTGGGCGCGCTCAACTCGCTGCTGGAGGCACGCACCCAGCTGCACAACCTGCTTTCCTACATGGACGGCAAGCAGGGCGCCGAAGAGCTGATCGGCAAGGTGCTCAAGGACCCTGCGCTGCTCAAGTCGCTGGCCGCCGCGCCCAACATCACTGCCCCGCAGGCCTCGGGCCCTGCATCCGAGGCTTGAGGCAGCACATCAGGAAGGCAAGCACGTCATGAATACCGCAACCCAACTCGAACAATCGACCCAGGCGCTGGCCGGCAGCGAATTCGGCAGCCTGCTGCAAAAGGAATTCAAGCCCAAGACCGACCAGGCCCGCGAAGCCGTGGAAGCGGCCGTGCAGACGCTGGCCCAGCAAGCCCTGGGCTCGGCGATCACGCTGTCCAACGATGCCTACCAGACGGTGCAGGCCATCATTGCCGAGATCGACCGCAAGCTGTCCGAGCAGATCAATCGCATCATCCACCACGACGACTACCAGAAGCTCGAAGGCGCCTGGCGCGGTCTGCACCACCTGGTGACCAACACCGAGGTGGACGAGATGCTCAAGATCCGCGTCATGAACATCTCCAAGAAGGAGCTGCACCGCAACATGCGCCGCTTCAAGGGCGTGGGCTGGGACCAGAGCCCCGTCTTCAAGAAGGTGTACGAAGAGGAGTACGGCCAGTTCGGCGGCGAGCCCTTCGGCTGCCTGGTGGGCGACTACCACTTCGACCACAGCCCGCCGGACGTGGAGCTGCTCGGTGAAATGGCCAAGGTGGCCGCCGCGGCGCACTGCCCCTTCATCTCGGGCGCGGCGCCCGCCATCATGCAGATGGAATCCTGGCAGGAGCTGGCCAACCCGCGCGACCTGACCAAGATCTTCACCAACACCGAGTACGCCGCCTGGCGCAGCCTGCGCGAGTCCGATGACGCCAAGTACATCGGCCTGGCCATGCCCCGCTTCCTGGCACGCCTGCCCTACGGCGCGCGCACCAACCCGGTCGATGAATTCGACTTCGAGGAAGAAACCGACAGCGGCGACCACGGCAAGTACTGCTGGGCCAACTCGGCCTACGCCATGGCGGTCAACATCAACCGCTCGTTCAAGTACTACGGCTGGTGCACCTCCATCCGCGGCGTGGAATCGGGCGGCGCGGTGGACAACCTGCCGGCCCACACCTTCCCCACCGACGATGGCGGCGTGGACATGAAGTGCCCCACGGAAATCGCCATCAGCGACCGCCGCGAGGCCGAGCTCGCCAAGAACGGCTTCATGCCCCTGGTGCACCGCAAGAACTCGGACGTGGCCGCCTTCATCGGCGCCCAGTCGCTGGCCAAGCCCGCCGAGTACTACGACTCCGACGCCACGGCCAATGCCAACCTGTCGGCGCGCCTGCCCTACATGTTCGCCTGCTGCCGCTTCGCGCACTACCTCAAGTGCATCGTGCGCGACAAGATCGGCTCCTTCCGCGAGCGCACCGACATGGAGCGCTGGCTCAACGACTGGATCATGAACTACGTGGACGGCGACCCGGCCAACTCCTCGCAGGAGACCAAGGCCCGCAAGCCTCTGGCCGCCGCCGAGGTGCAGGTGCAGGAAGTCGAGGGCAACCCCGGCTACTACACCTCCAAGTTCTTCCTGCGCCCCCACTACCAGCTGGAAGGCCTGACGGTTTCGCTGCGCCTGGTGTCCAAGCTGCCTTCCGTGAAGCAGGGCGCGAAGTAAGACTGCCCGCCCACCTGGCTCCTGGTGCCGACACGCTCGCACCAGGGCCAGGCCCCATAACAAGAAACAGGCCTGGAGAAGCTTTCCCCTCCAGGACCCAACTCAGAGAGGCTTTTCATGCCCTGGAATGTAGACAACGCCGTCGCCACCCTGCAGACCAATGCCCGCGCCAGCTCCGCCGGCTACTGCGCGCGCTATGTGCGCGATGCGATCGGCGCTGGCGGCATCGCACTGCAGCGCACGCGCGATGCCAAGGACTACGGCACCAGCCTGGTGGCCGCCGGCTTCACACGCTACGACGCCATGCCTGAAGGTGGCTACAAGAAAGGCGATGTGGCCGTGATGCAGGGCTTCACCTCATCGCCCGCTGGCCACATGCAGATGTTCGACGGAAGCGTCTGGATCTCGGACTTCAAGCAGAACGGTTTCTGGGCAGGCCCCGGTTACCGCACCCACAAGCCCGCTTTCAAGATCTACCGCCATCCCTGATGAGTCCATTGACCCACGCCATGAACGCCTGTTCCAAAGCTTTCTTCACCCTGCTGCTGGCCGGCACGGCCTGCGCCACGGTGCAAGCCGCCCCTGCCACGGCAGCGGACATCACCACCCTGTTCACCGACGCCCTGCATTGCCGCATCGAGTTTCCCGACGGCCGCGACGAAGCGCTGGCCCAGCGCCTGCGCGCGCAGGGCGTGACCGTGGTGGACCGCGCGCCCGGCGAAAGCCTGGACCTGCTCTACCTGTTTGCCACGCCGCTGGAGATCGATGGCACGCAGGTGTCCTCCATCACCGTGCGCGGCGGCAGCGGCAGCATTGTCGCGGCGCGCGCCACGGGCAGCCTGCAGGCGCTGGTCCAGCGCACCAAGGCCCGGCCACAGGCGCGCAGCAGCTGGAACCTGGAAGGTTTCGGCGAGCTGCCCGCCCAGTACGCACGCGCCATGCCGCTCAGAAAGGGCGTGGACGAGACGCCACCGCGCATCGTCATCGGCCATGTGGCCGGCGAGGCGCCCGACGCCGTGCGCTGGGGCTGCCGCTCCTACGACGACTGACCGGGGCGCAGCCGCACCCCGCCCCTCTCTTTTTCCTGCGTTTTCACCATGCCCCTGCCCAGCTTCACCTCACAGCTTTCCCTGGACGAGCAACTCAAGGCCCTGAAGGACCAGATCCGCCAGGCCCCGGCCTCGGCGCCCCTGCGCGTCTACTACTTCCAGCTGCTGTGCGTGCTGGGCGAATGGCAAAAGGCACTGGAGCAGCTGCAGCTGTGCGCCCAGCTCGACCCGTCGTGCGAGCCCATGGCGCGCGCCTACCGCGAGGCCATCCGCTGCGAGGTGCTGCGCGCCGAGGTCTTCGCCGGCAAGAAAAAGCCCTTTCTCATGGGCGAGCCCGCGCAATGGCTGGCCTGCCTGATCGACGCCCTGGCCCATGAAGGAGTGGCCGCCCAGGACCTGCGCGCCCGCGCCCTGGACGAGGCGCCCGCCACGGCCGGCCACATGGGCGAGCACCGCTTCGAATGGCTGGCCGACAGCGATACCCGCCTGGGGCCCGTGTGCGAGCTGCTGGCGCACGGCAGCTACTACTGGCTGCCCTTCGACGCCATTGCACAGATCGGCTTCGAGCCCGTGCAGGACCTGCGCGACCTGATCTGGCTGCCCTGCGAGGTCACGCTGCGCGAGGGCGGCGCGCTGCAGGGCTTCATGCCTGCGCGCTATCCGCTGGCGCCCGGCGATGACGACGCCGTCCGCATGTCGCGCCGCACGCAGTGGAGCCCGCTGGATGCAGCCTCCTCCGATCCTGACGAATCCTCGGGCCACGTGGCCGGCCACGGCCAGCGCACCTGGGTCACCGACTCCGAGGACTTTCCCATGCTGCAGGTGCGCCAGCTCACGCTGAGCACCGCTTCCTGATCCCCCGCCCCTTTTTCATCACCCGCAAGACCAGACACCTGCCCACAATGTCCGCATCGATTGCCTTCACCCTCTTCCAAGTCAACTACGCCAAGTCCATCGCCGATGAGATGGAACGGCGCCAGCTGGATGTCCTGGTGCTCACGCCCCTGGAGTACCTGGGCATCCTCGCGGACAAGGCACGCATCGACCCGCGGCTCGCCTCCCGGCTGCACGCCATCCTGGCGCAGACGCCGCTGGGCGAGTACTGGACCAAGGTGATGAGCCCCAACGTGGGCGAGCCCTGGGTCGCGCCTGCGGCCCTGGGCTCCATGGATGCCTACATGATCGCCAGAACCCTACAGGCCCTGGGCATGGCCGGCGTGGGCTCCTATGTCAAGACCACGTCCAGCGGCACCTACATCATCATCAGGGGCCATGCGGGCCTGCGCGGCCACCTGCTGCGCGGCACGCGCTACCTGGCCTCCAACCCGCGCATGGTGCAGATGGGCCTGGGCATGCGCGGGCTGCAGAACGTGGCCAGGGGCGGCTTCATCCTGGGCGTGGTGGTCTCCAGCCTCATCGAGTCGCTGGACTTCATGTTCAACGACGAAAAGACCATGCACGACCTGGTCGGCGGCATTGGCGTGGAGGCCGTCAAGGCCGGCCTGGCCACCATGGTGGGCCTTGGCATAGGCGCTGCCGTGGCTGGCGCCACCGCCGTGGCCGTGCTCCCGCTGGCCGCCATGGCCGTGGCCGTGCTGGTCACAGGCATGGCGCTGAATGCAGCCGACCAGAAATGGCAGATCAAGCAAAAGGTGATTTCCGCCCTGAAATCCCTGACCGATGACACGCCCCAAGGCCTGTACCGCGTCAACACCCAGTCGCCCGAATGGAAGAAGCTGAACCAGGACAACGGTCAGCAGCCCGACGGTGACATCGCCTGCGCGCCCGGCCCCGGCAGTACCGGCCTCTTGTGCAGCATCAACCGTCAGAAGTGACAGGGACCGAATACTCCATGCAAGACCGCGTCCGCCAGAACCGCAGGAACGCCATCTGGGCCGTCCCCCTTGGCATGGCCCTGCTCGCGGCCAATGCGTACCTGGTGCTGGCGGAGATTGCGCCCGACATCCGGGGCCTGCTCGATCGCGCGCCCGCCGTCAGGATCACGCCGCTGTCGCCACTGGCCATCACAGCGCTGGCGTTCCCGCTGGTGATGGTTGCGGCCGTCATCGCCAATGCCATTCCCTGCAGCAAGACCGTGCTCAAGAAGGTGGAGTACGCACTGATGGGCGTCCTCGCCATCAATGTGCTTTCCATTGCCGTGTCCTTTCTGGTGATTGCGCCACTGCAGCACTACGCCATGCCCCGGATGGGATACGAGCGCTGCAACATCCTTCAAGGCCATCCCAGCATGTACTTCACCGACTGGGTCAGCAACCCCGCATGGTGCGTGCGCGGCAAAAGCCGGGAATGGGTGAATGAGCAGGCGCTGCGGACGAAAGAGTCCTCCAGCCTGCCCTCCCTTTCCAGCCACTTCAGCTCCTGAGGACCCTGCATGCGCCCCAGTCCCCTCAACCCCATGCCCACGCTGCGCACGCGCCAGAACCAGGCGACCGCAGCCAAGGACCGGCTGCAGCCCGCCCTGCTGGACCGGCTGACCGACCATGAGCCCCATCTGCGCACCGAGCGGCCCGACGCGGTCTTCGTGAACGAATCCCGCCTGCGCGAGGCCCTGCTGCGCGACCTGGGCTGGCTGCTCAATGCGCGCGATGCCTGGGACCACGTGGAGATGGAGGGGCTGGAGCATGTGCAGCGTTCGGTCATCAACTACGGCATGCCGCCGCTGGCCGGCCAGCTGCTGTCCGAGCTGGACTGGAGCCATGTGGAGCGCAGCATCCGCGAAAGCATCCTGGCCTTCGAGCCGCGCATCCTGCCCAAGACGCTGGCCGTGACGCTGCTGGCCTCCACCGAGCAGCTCAACCACCACAACACGCTGCAGTTCGAGATCCGCTGCCAGTTCTGGTCCATGCCCTATCCGCTGGAGCTGCTGCTCAAGACCAGCCTGGACCTGGAGACCGGCCAGGTCTCGCTGCAAAACCTCAGGGCCTGAGCCCGGACGCCGCCACACACACCATGAATCCCCGCCTCGTCGAGTACTACAACCGCGAACTGGCCTATCTGCGCGAGCTGGGCGCCGAGTTCGCCGCCGCCTTCCCCAAGGTGGCGGGCCGCCTTTCCCTGCACGACACCGATGTGGCCGACCCCTATGTGGAGCGCCTGCTGGAAGGCTTCAGCTTTCTGAGCGCGCGCATCCAGCTGAAGATGGATGCGGAGTTTCCGCGCCTGTCCCAGCGCATGATGGAGATGGTCTGCCCCCACTACCTGGCGCCCACGCCATCCATGGTGGTAGTCCAGCTCAAGCCCAGCGCCAAGGAAGGCAACCTCGTGGACGGCTTCACCCTGCCCTCTGGCAGCGTGCTGCGCACCCACAAGTCACAGGAAGAGCAGACCATCTGCGAATTCCGCACCGGCGGGCCGCTGACGCTGTGGCCGCTGGAGATACGCCAGGCGCGCCTGGGCGGCCCGGCGCTGGACCTGCCCCATGCCCTCGTGCCCCAGCTGGGCGAGGCCGGCGGCCACCTGCGCCTGCAGCTGGCCACGCTGGACGCCTCGCAGTGCATGCAGCTGGCGATGGACCAGCTGTGGGTCTACATCCATGCGGGCGATGTCGTCGCCTCTCACCTGCAGGAGCTCATCCACACGCAGACGCTGGCCATCGTTGTCCACCACCCGCAGGACCCGCGCCAGGTCTGGGACGTGCTGCAGCCCGATGCACTGCGGGCCGAAGGCCATGACAGCGAGCAGGCGCTGATTCCCTATTCGCACCGCGCCTTCCAGGGCCACCGTCTGCTGCACGAGTACTTTGCGTTTCCCGCGCGGCAGCGGTTCTTCTCGATCAACGGCCTGTCGCGCAGCATGCGCCGCATTGCCCATGACGGCGTGGGCATCACCGTGCTGCTGCGCCGCGCCGCGCCCACGCTGGAGCCGCAGATCGACGCGGCCAAGCTGCTGATGCACTGCATTCCGGCCATCAACCTGTTCGAGTACACGGCGGACCGCCTGCATGTGGCCTCCAACGTGCACGAGTACCACGTCATTCCCGACCGCACGCGGCCGCTGGACTTCGAGGTCTACGGCGTGCAGGCCGTCACCGGCCACCACGAAGGCAAGACCCAGGACCGCGAATTCGCGCCGCTGTACGCATCCACGCACGGCCTGCACTCCACCGAGCAGGCCTACTTCACCACGCGGCGCGAGCCCCGGCTGTTTTCCGAGCGCAGCCTGCGCAGCGGACCGCGCACGCAGTACCTGGGCTCGGAAGTCTTCATCTCCCTGGTGGACCAGCGCGAGGCCCCGTTCTCCGACGACCTCAAGCAGCTGTCCATGCACACCCTGTGCACCAACCGCGATCTGCCCCTGCTCATGCGCGTCAACCAGCCGGGCGGCGACTTTGCACTGCAGGAATCGGCACCCGTGGAATGGGCCCGCGCCATCGCCGGCCCCAGCGCGCCCATCCCCGCCGTGGCCGACGGAGGCCTGACCTGGCGATTGATCTCCCACCTGAGCCTGAACTACCTGGCCATGACCGATCTGTCCGACGAGGAAGGCGCGGCCACGCTGCAGGAGCTGCTGCGCCTGTACCTGGACCTGGGCAACCACCAGCTGGCCGGGCAGATCGCCGCCATCCAGGGCATGCGCATCGAACCCATCACGCGCCGCCTGCCCCAGCACCGCCAGCTGGTCTACGGCCGCGGCGTGGGCGTACACCTGAGCGTGGACGAGCCGGCCATGGCCGGCGTCAGCCCCTGGCCCCTGTCGAATGTGCTGGAGCGATTCTTCGCCCGCCATGTGGGCGTCAACAGCTTCACCGAGCTGCAGCTGCACTCGCGCCAGCGCGGCCCCGTCGCGCGCTGGACTCCGCGCCCCGGACAAAGGCCCGGCATATGAGCAACGCCGCCCACGCCCCCCTGCCCGAACCGGAACACCTCCAGTCGGCGGCTCCAGTGCCGGCGCCCGCGCGTGCGCCCGTGCAGGCCGCCGGGCCCGACGACGCCCGGGCGCGCCTGTTCTGGCAGCGCCTGAGCGCCAAGCCCTACCAGTTCGACCTGATGCACAGCCTGCGCTACCTGCAGGCACGCCATCCCGCGCTGCCGCGCCTGGGCCAGGCCACGCGCCCCAAGGACGAGCCGCTGCGCCTGGGCCAGGACCCGTCGCTGGCCTTCGCCCCCGCCACCATTGCCGAAATCCTGCCCTCGCGCGCCGGCGAGCCTGAGCGCATGACGGTCTGGAACTTCGGCCTCTACGGCCCCAACGGACCGCTGCCCACGCACATCACCGAATACGTGCGCGAGCGCCTGCGCCAGCATGACGACGCCACGCTGGCACGCTTTTCCGACATCTTTCACCACCGCATGCTGCTGCTGCTGTTCCGCGCCTGGTCGGACGCACAGCCCACCGCATCGCTGGACCGCCCGGGCGAAGACCCCTTTGGCCGCTACATAGACAGTTTCATAGGCGCCGGCCTGCCCAGCCAGCGCGCGCGCGACGACGTGCCAGACCACGCCAAGCGCTTCATGGCCGGCCATCTGACCCGCTGGACGCGCAACCCCGAAGGCCTGTGCCAGGCCCTGTCGCACTACTTCCAGATTCCCGTGAAGCTGGAAGAAAACTGCCTGCACCACCTGGAACTGGAGCCCGAGCAACAGACCCGGCTGCAGGGCCGCCCCTGCAACTCGCGCCTGGGCGTGGACGCCGTCGTGGGCTCGCGCGTGCCCGATGCGCAAAGCAAGTTCCGCCTGGTGCTCGGCCCGCTGGGCCTGGAGCAATACCGGCAGCTGCTGCCCCAGGCCGCACTGTTCCAGACCCTGGTGGACTGGGTGCGCAACTACCTGGGCATCGAATTCGCCTGGGACTACGTGCTGGTGCTGCGCCGCCAGGAAGTGCCTGCCGCCCGGCTGGGCAGCAGCACCCAGCTGGGCTGGACCACCTGGCTCACCCACGCCGAGCCCGCCCAGGACGCGCGCGACTTCCGCCTGGACCCCGAAGCCTGGCTGCGCCAGCGCCGCCAGCCCGTGCGGGGCCGGCGCCCCGGCCCCAGCCCTCGAACCACTGAATCACCGAACCACTGAATCACCACTTCCCTGCTTGCACACATGCCCACCGTACAGATCAAGTTCCCGCACAACGCACCGGTCCCTTCCACACTGACGCTGGTCGAAGGCAACCGCCTGCGCGTCAAGATCGAGGCCGTCGCAAAGACCTACAAGCTGGGCGCCAGGATCGATGCGCCCAGCATTCTTGCGGCCCAGCCCCCCGCCCACAACGCCCGCGCCGACAGCTGGCAATTCGACTTCGTGGCGCAGCAGCCCGGGCTCACCAAGCTCAGCATCGTAGCGGTGCAGGGAACCGGGCTCAGCGTCATGCCCGCAGCCATCACCGTGCAGGTGGAGAAAAGCAATTCGCTGCCTGCGGAGAGCACGACGGAGGGGATGCTGGCAAGGCTGTTCCTGGCGGAAAGCGTCTCGCCGGGCGACACCTCACTGGCCTGGAATCTCGACAACGTGAAAACCGGAATGCAATGGATGCGCCGAGTCATCGAGAACCGCTTGAAAAGCGGAAAGCCTGAAGACTTCATGGCCCGCGGTGCCACCAGCGTCGAGGACATCGTCATGGCGGATGACCGGGGATCGGTCCAATTCCATGGCTTCAACGTCTATCCGAAGCTGGGTCCCGACATTGCCAAGAACCTCCGCGACTATGTGGACAACGCCAACAACGGCCTGCATCCCAAACGCAAGGCCTATCTGGACTTTGTGCAGGCGGCCCTGGACGTTGCCACCGGCGCGGTGCCGCCAGACCCAACCCCCACAGGCCTGTTCGCCTGGAGAACTGCGAAATCCAGCTCTCCCGGTGCCGACTTCATTCAGCACGCCGCGCTGGCTAGAAATATGTTCTACACACATGCCCGGCTGCGCAAACGCGACTGATCCCCAAAAACATCGAAAACCAAGGAGGCCACTCCATGTCACCAACCCATACTGGATCAAGCACGTTGAAACCGTATCGCCATTTCCCAATGGCCAGCCTTGCCACTGCCATTGCAGTGAGCGCCTGCTTGATGGGTGCCCAAGCCTCCGAATCATCGCAGCCACCAGCATCGCCGGCTGAAATCAGCAGCCAGCAAACCGAGCCGACGGCTGCCGACTACTCTCGGCCTGCGCAGGAAAGAGTCGCGTCCATGACTGCGCTGCGGCAATACCTGAAGTTCAAGGATGAAGTCTGGGAAACCCAAAGAGCCCGCCAGAGCAATACCTTTTGCTTCGTGCAGCAGCGTCCCGACCATCCGTCCGATCCCGAACCGAACGTGTGGATGGTCTGGCTCAATGGCGGCGAGATCGTCAATATGGGCTGGCATCTCTATTCGCCCAAAACGCTGACGAAAGAAGACGCCAAAGCGGATGGTGAAAGCCTAGCAAGAATGAAATCCATCAAGCTCGCGATCGACGTGCGGGAAACGGCCCAGGAAATCTACGGTAGCAGCTTCCTCGTCGAACGCGCCTGGGTGAACAGACTGCTGGCGCAGTGCAAGGCCAAGGGCCGCACCATCAAAGTGGCTCCTGCCCGATAGCCGCATGCCGCATATCGGACACAACCGCTTTCCCGGGCCATGCCGTGTCAGGCAAGGCCGTCGCCTGCTCGCAAGGTGTCTGCTGGCCACCCTGGCGGGATCGGCCCTGCCTTTGCTGGCAGCGCCTGAAAGCGGGCGGGCCTCCGATTTCTCGCGTCCAGCGCAGTCCCTGATTCCTTCTCCAGCCGCCCTGCGTATCTATTTGAAGAGCCGCCAGGCATCGACTGGCCACGGAAAGCCTGCAGCCCTCCAGCGCTTTTGCTTCGTGCAACAGCACAACCGCAGCGCAGTCCCTGCGCGATCGTCGGTCTGGATGGTCTGGCTCGAAGGTCGCCAGATCGCCAATCTGGGACAGCGCCGCTTCACCGCCAAACCATCGCCGGATGAAGCGCAATGGGATGGCGATGCCTTGTCCGAAGCCAAGACCATCCACCTCGCCGCCGACGTCCGTGAAACGGCGCAGGAAATCACCGGCAGCAGCTTCCTCGTCGAACGCGCCTGGGTCGACCGGCTGCTGGCGCAGTGCCAGGCCAAGGGCCGCAAGGTCGAAGTCCGCCCCCTCCGCTAGCCGGCATTCCCGGCCCCCATTCATCCACTCTTTTTCCGCACCCAAGACCCATGACAGAAATCAGCCGCCAATCCCTCTTCGGCAAACTCAACCCGCTGCTGTTCAAGTCGCTGGAAGGCGCCACCGTGTTCTGCAAGCTGCGCGGCAATCCCTATGTGGAGCTGGTGCACTGGCTGCACCAGCTGCTGCAGGAAAACGATTGCGACCTGATCCGCATCCTGCGCCACTTCGACATCGCCTCTGACCGCCTGGCGGCCGACGTGCTTCGCCGCCTGGACCAGCTGCCGCGCGGCGCCACCTCGATCAGCGACTTCTCCGAGCACATAGAAACCGCCATCGAGCGCGGCTGGGTCTATGCCACGCTGATGTTCAACGACAGCCAGATCCGCAGCGCCTATCTGCTGTCGGGCATGGTGCGCACGCGCTCGCTGGCCAATGAGCTGCGCTCCATCTCGCGCGAATTCGACAAGATCTCCGAGCCCGCGCTCAGCGATGCCTTCGCCCGCCTGCTGCCCGACTCGCCCGAGGCACGCATGCGCGCGGCCGATGGCAGCGGGCTGGAAGGCACGCCGGGCGAAGCCAGCCAGGCCACGGGCGCCGCACCCGGCCAGGGCGGTGCGCTGCAGCAGTACACCGTGGACCTGACGGCCCGCGCCAAGGCGGGCGAACTGGACCCGGTCACGGGCCGCGACGACGAAGTGCGCCAGATGGTGGACATCCTGCTGCGCCGCCGCCAGAACAACCCCATCCTGGTGGGCGAGGCCGGCGTGGGCAAGACCGCCGTGGTCGAAGGCCTGGCCCTGCGCATCGCCCAGGGCGACGTGCCGCCGCCGCTGCAGGGCGTGGAGCTGCGCGTGCTGGACGTGGGCCTGCTGCAGGCCGGCGCCAGCATGAAGGGCGAATTCGAGAACCGCCTGCGCGGCCTGCTGGACGCCGTGCAGTCCAGCACCACGCCCATCGTGCTCTTCATCGACGAAGTCCACACCCTGGTGGGCGCGGGCGGCCAGGCCGGCACGGGCGATGCCGCCAACCTGCTCAAGCCCGCCCTGGCGCGCGGCACGCTGCGCACCATCGGCGCCACCACCTGGGCCGAGTACAAGAAATACATCGAAAAAGACCCGGCCCTGACCCGCCGCTTCCAGCTCGTTCAGGTGCACGAGCCCGACGAGCCCCGCGCCGTGGACATGCTGCGCGGCGTGGCCGCCAAGCTGGAAAACCACCACCAGGTGCGCATTGCGGCCGACGCGGTGGCCGCGGCCGTCAGCCTGTCGCACCGCTACATTCCCTCGCGCCAGCTGCCCGACAAGGCTGTCAGCCTGCTGGACACGGCCTGCTCGCGCGTGGCCATGGCCCTGCATGCCACGCCCGCCCAGCTGGAAGCCGTGCAGCGCCGCATCGAGGCCCTGGGCGTGGAGCAGGAAGTGCTGCTGCGCGAGGCCGCCCTCGGCCTGCCCACGGCCGAGCGCCTGCAGGCGCTGGAAACCGACCTGGCCAGCCTGCGCGACCGCCAGGCCACGCTGGCCGAGCGCTTCGGTCAGGAAAGCGCGCTGGCACGCCACATCCTGGAAACCGAGGCCGCCCTCATGGGCCTGAAGCCGCCCGTCTTCTCCACCGGCGCCGCCGCAGACCCGTCCGCTGCGGCACCGGAGACGGCCGCCGAAGCCACCGCAACCGAACCTGCCGAGCCCCCCAGCGTGGCCACGCTGGAAGCGCTGCGCCGCCAGCTCGCCGAGCTGCAAGGCGATGCCCCGCTGCTGCAGCCCGTGGTCGATGCCGGCGTGGTCGCCGCCGTGGTGGCCGAATGGACCGGCATTCCCGTGGGCCGCATGGTGCGCGACGAGGTGCAGTCCGTGCTCTCGCTGGCAGACACGTTGGAGAAGCGCGTCATCGGCCAGCGCCACGGCCTGGAGGCCATCACGCGCCGCATCCAGACCTCGCGCGCGCGGCTGGACGACCCGGGCAAGCCCATCGGCGTGTTCCTGCTGGCCGGTCCCTCGGGCGTGGGCAAGACCGAGACGGCGCTGTCCCTGGCCGAAGCCCTGTATGGCGGCGAGCAAAACCTCATCACCATCAACATGAGCGAGTTCCAGGAGGCGCACACCGTCTCCACCCTCAAGGGCGCGCCACCGGGCTACGTGGGCTACGGCGAAGGCGGCGTGCTGACCGAGGCCGTGCGCCGCCGCCCCTACAGCGTGGTCCTGCTCGATGAAATCGAAAAGGCCCACTCCGACGTGCACGAGATGTTCTTCCAGGTCTTCGACAAGGGCTGGATGGAAGACGGCGAGGGCCGCTACATCGACTTCAAGAACACCGTCATCATCCTGACCTCCAACGTGGGCTCGGACCTGATTGCCAACATGTGCCGCGACCCGGACCTGGCGCCCACGCCGGAAGGCCTGGCCCAGGCCGTGCGCCAGCCGCTGCTGCAGACCTTCCCCGCCGCGCTGCTGGGCCGCCTGACCGTCGTGCCCTACTACCCCATCTCCGACGCCATGCTGGAGCAGATCATCCGGCTGCAGATGCTGCGCATACAGCGGCGCATCGAGGAACGCCATGGTGCGCAGTTCAGCTTCGACGAAGCCGCCGTGGACCTGGTGCGCCGCCGCTGCAGCGAGGTCGAGTCCGGCGCGCGCATGGTGGACGGCATCCTCACCCAGAACCTGCTGCCGCGCATGGCCACCCACTTCCTGCAGGCCACCGTGGAAGGCCAGGAACTGCAAAGCCTGCACGCCGGCGCCAGCGGCGACGACTTCACGCTGGACGTGCGCACCCGCGCTGCGGAGCCCGCATGAGCGGGCGCCGTCTTCCACGCGCCACCACGGCAGTGATTGCCGCCGCGCTGCTGGCCGCCCCGGCCGCGCAGGCGCTGGACCTGGGCGCCATCGGACAGGCTGCCGACACCGTGCAGCGGGCCTCGGGCGCCGCCACGGCCGGCCAGCAGGCGCTGGAGGCCGGCCGCAGCGCGGCCAGCACGGCCACCAACGCGGCCACCGGTGCCGCCAGCGAGGCCCGTGCCTGGTGGGATCGCAACCAGGCCCAGCCCGAGGCGGCACAGTCACCGCCCTCCGGCGCCGCCCCCGTGCAGGACGACCAGGGCGGCCCACGCCGCGTCATGGCCGTGCTGGGCGACGCCTGGACGGACAGCGCCCGGCGCAGCCAGGCCGTGGTCGCGCTCATGGACCAGGGGCCGTACCTCGTGCAGCGCCAGGCCGCCCATGTGGCGCCAGCCAAGTCGCAATGGCTGGCCCTGCCGCGCGGCGACAGCACCGGCGTGGCCATCGAACTGCCCGGCGACCCCGAAGGCACGACCTATGACCTGTCCACCGGCCGCGCGCGCCCCGGTGGCCGGGGCGTGCGCATCTTCGCCCTGTCCGTCCACGCCGACGTGCCCCAGCGCGCGGGCCGGCGCAGCCTGGACGCCATAGAGCAGCACGCCATGCTGCGCGCCAGCTCGGTGCGCACCGAATGGCCGCGCCAAAGCGGCGACATCCTGGAGCCCACGGGCGGCAAGCTGCTGGTCTGGGCCAGCGATGCCACGCAGCGCTTCCCTTCCGGCTTTGGCGCCGACGGGCGCCTGTTCACCGCCGACGACCCCATGGTCACCCTGCCGCGCGGCTACACCGTGGTCACGCTGGAGCCTCAGGGCCTGCGCTTCGACCGCGCCCGGGAAATCGCCCTGGCCTTCCATGCCGTCCAGCCCGCGCAGGACATCGACCTGTCCCGCCTGGGCGCAGGCGATGCGGCCCAGGCCCTCATCGGCCTCATTGCCGAGCGCCACCCGCTGGCCGCTGCCAGCGGCTTTGATGCCGGCAAGCTGCGTGCCGACTACGGCCAGCGCCTGCAGACCGCCGCCGAGCGCGGCGACAGCGCCGCACAGGCCCAGGCCCTGGCAGAAATGGGCCAGCGCCTGGGCGATGGCCAATACCGCGTTCTGCTGCCCGGCGGGCAGGCCTGGCCTGCCCGCACAGACCGGGGCCTGTCCCCGCAGCTGCTGGCACGCGGCAGCGTCAACCTGCCCATGCCGCGCACCTGGCTGCGCGAGGACGGCCGCATCGCCATCACCAGCGTGGCGCCAGGCTCAGCCGCCGCCAAGGCGGGCCTGCAGCCCGGCAGCGACATCCTCGCCATCGAAGGGGAAAGCCCGGCACGCTACCTGGACCGCATTGCCCCCGCCTCGCTGCGCGCCGGTGCCGACGCCCGCCGCGCCGACCTGCTGGCGCTGGACCTGGGCACGCCCGCCACGCTGAGCCTGCGCACCGCAGCCGGCGCGCCCTCGGCCAGCCAGGAGCAGACCCTGCGCCTGGACGCCGCCCCCGCCGCAACCACGGCCCTGCCTGCGGCCGAGCCCGCCCTCGCCTCCTTCCTGCTGCGCAGCGCCCAGGGCGGCAACCTGGCCTACATCGCCCTCGACAGCTTTTCCGACGGCGCCACCGGCCAGCTCAACCGCTGGGAGGGCGCCCTGGCCGCAGCCACCCAGGCCAGGGTCACGGGCCTGGTCATCGACCTGCGCGCCCATCGGGGCGACGACGCCTACCAGTTGGTGCCCCACATGCTGGCCTCGCTCTACACGCGCGACAAGCCGCTGCGCATGCAGGACGCCGCCCAGCGCCTGTTCGACCCCGCTGCCCGCGTCTGGCGCAGCCGTGGCGGCCTGGGCCTGCCGGCCCAGCTGCCGCTGGCCGCCTCGGGCACGCCCTTCACGGCCCCCGTCGCCGTGCTCACCAGCCCCGGCTGCGCAGGCCCCTGCGAACTGTTCGCCGCCTGGCTGCAGCACAGCCAGCGTGCCGACATCGTCGCCACCAGCGCCACGGCCGGCGCCACCGGCCCGGCCACGCGCGTGCACCTGCCGGCCGGCTTCATCGTGCAAGTCCCCCTGCTCGCAGAAACCGGCCCCGCTGGCGGCAACAACACCGCCGCACAAGCCCAAGGCGTGACCCCGCGCCTGCGCGTGCCCGTGGACGCGGCATTCACCGCCTCCGTCCAGGCCGGTGGCGACCCGCTGCTGGACGCCGCCGTACTCCACCTGGATCGCAGCCGCGCCGCGCAGGCGTCGCGCTAGACCCACAAGCCCTTGCCGCCATGCCACCGCACCTGACCCCCGCCCGTTTCGTGACTTGCGCAGTCATGGCTGCCAGCGCGCTGGCAGCGGGCTGCTCGTCCAGCACCGACCAGATGCGGGTTGCCCTCGCTACGCCAGTTGCGGCCAAGGCACTCGATCCCGCAGATCCCACCGACCGCAGCCAGTACCGCTACCTGTATGCCGTGTACTGCAATGGCCGGGTGGATCGACTCGATCTGAAGAACCAGGCCAAGACAGGCAGTTTTCAACTGTCAGAGCGCAGCGGCAGCCCTACGGCCATTGCGGCGCTGCCACGGCCAGGAGTTCGACCTGGCGGCTGCCTTGCCCGCCCTGTCGTCACGCAGGATGCACAGGGAAGCAGTGACGGATTGGTGAACATCATCGCCAGCAGCCGGCTGGACCCCGATGCGGACGGCCGCAAGCCCTACCAGTTGCTGACCTTCGCCCTGCCGGGCTGGACGCTGCAGCAAGCGCGCAATCTGGGCAGCTTCGATGCATTGCCCCGCCTGGCACGCGCCGCTGATGGAGCCCTGGCCGTGCTGCCCCAGGACAAGGACCCGGCCGCCTCCATGGCCGCGCAGGCCCGGGCCCGGACGGCCGCGGATGCGATGGCCTGGACCAGCGCCCAGGCATGGTCGGCAGGCAATGTGCTGTTGATCTATGCCTTGCCCGGGCAGCGCGGCATGGGCGCCGCGCTGGCACTGGGCGCCGAGGCGCGCATCGTGCACCTGGCCGAGTTCCGCAGCGGTGGCAACGACATCCCGCCCGACCTGCATCTGGCTCCGGGTGGCCGGTTCGTGCTGGCCAGCCTGAAGCGCTCCGTCCCTCTGGGCGAGGGTCTGCGCAAGGTCGAAGCCACCGGGGAGCTACGGCTGTATGGCGTGGATGGCCGGCAGACCCGGGCGTTGAACCAGGCCAGCCTGGCCGGCAGCGTGCTGGCCCGGAGCCGGCCAGGCTCGCTGGATCCGGACCAGCCCAGAACCGACAACGACTGGTTCAACGTAGCCCTGACGCCGGGCGGCCTGGCGGTTTTCACCGACCGGCGCGGCAACTACCAGTTCATTGCGCTGGGCCAGCCCTTCGACAGCGACCCTGTCATGGATGACGCCCAGGATGACGCCGACGGCGCCCGTCCAGGGCTGGTGTACGCAGCCCGCTAGCAGCAGAGGACCTTCAAGCCACCCCATGCAAGCCCTTCATCGACCGGCGCACGCAGGCCCCGCCATCCAGGCCTGAAGCCCCGACCCCTCTTCCACCCCAAGCACCGCGAGATCCGACACCATGACACGCAGAGTCACCATCAACACCCCCCTGGCAGACCAGCTGCAGCTGCGCCGGCTGCAGGGTCGCGAGGAAATCAGCCATCTGTTCGCCCTGGAGATCGACCTGCTCAGCGAAAGCGACAGCATCGATCCCAAGGCCCTGCTGGGCAAGGGCGCCACCGTGGTGGTGGAGACCCAGGACGGCGGCAAACGCTACATCGATGGTCTGGTCACGGCCTTTGGCATGCGCGGCCAGGACGAGCACCGCAACTTCCTGTACCGCGCGCGCCTGTCGCCCTGGCTGTGGCTGGCCACGCGCCGCAGCGACTTCCGCATCTTCCAGAACAAGACCGTGCCGGACATCATCAACGAGGTCCTGGGCATCTACGGCCACCCCATGCAGCAGCGCCTGACGCGCTCCTACCGCACCTGGGAGTACTGCGTGCAGTACAACGAGACCGACTTCCAGTTCGTCTCGCGCCTCATGGAGCACGAGGGCATCTGCTACTACCACCAGCACAGCGCGGGCCAGCATGTGCTGACATTGGGCGACGACATCGTCGCCTCGCACGACCCGCTGCAGGGCGGCGCCGTCATCCCCTTCCACCCGCCCGGCAAGGCCGCCGTGGCGCGCGAGGAATGCATACACGCCTGGGAACTGCACCAGCGCGTCAAGCCCGGCCGGCACTACAACGACGACTACGACTTCAAGAAGCCCCGCGCCGAGCTGTCCAACATGCGCCGCAACCCGCCCGGCCATGCGCACGACGCCTACGAAATCTACGAATGGCCGGGCGGCTACACCGAAACCGGCGACGGCGAGGACTACATCCGCGTGCGCCTGCAGCAAAGCCTCACGCGCCAGAGCACGGTGCAGGGCAGCTCCAACCACCGCGCCATGGCGCCGGGCTACACCTTCACGCTGGACAACTACCCGCGCGGCGACCAGAACCAGGCCTACCTGGTCACGGCCGTGGACTACGCCTTCGAAGAAAACCCGCGCGTCAGCGACGGCGGCAGCGGCGAGGGCTCGACACAGAAATTCGTGCTCCAGGCCCAGCCCACCAGCCTGCCCTTCAAGCCCGAACGCATCACCGCCAAACCACGCACCACGGGCCCGCAGACCGCCGTCGTCGTGGGCCCCGCAGGCGAAGAGATCTGGTGCGACCAGTACGGCCGCGTCAAGGTGCAGTTCCACTGGGACCGCATCGGCGGCATGAACGAGAACTCCAGCTGCTGGATGCGCGTGGCCACCAGTTGGGCCGGGCCGGGCTTTGGCGCGGTGCACATCCCGCGCATCGGCATGGAAGTCATCGTGGACTTCCTCAACGGCGACCCGGACTACCCCATCGTCATGGGCTGCGTCTACAACGCCTCCAACATGCCGCCCTGGGCGCTGCCGGCCAACGCCACGCAATCGGGCATCAAGACCAGATCCAGCAAGGGCGGCGCACCGGGCGCGGGCATGAAGAACGGCCAGGGCGACGCCAACGCCATCCGCTTCGAGGACAAGGCCGGGCAAGAACAGTTGTGGCTGCATGCGCAAAAGGACCAGCTCACCGAAGTCGAGAACGACGAGGACAAATGGGTGGGCAACGACCGGCGCAAGACCATCGACCGGGACGAGACCAACGTCATCCACCGCGACCGCACCGAGACCGTGGACCGCGACGAGACCATCACCGTGCACAACAACCGCACGGAGCGGGTGGACCACAACGAGAAGATCAGCATTGGCGACAACCGAAATGAAGACGTCGGCATCGACGAGAACATCTCCATCGGCAAGAACCGCAGCAAGACCATAGGCCGCAACGAGAAGGACAAGATAGGGAACAACTGGTCGATCAAGGTGGGCAGCTTCAAGACAGAGACCATCGGACTGGCCTACATGCAGAACGTGGGCCTGGCCAAGATCGTGAACATCGGCGCCGCCTACAACGTCAATGTGGGCGCGGCCATGGTGGTGAATGTGGGGCTGAGCCAGAGCACGACGGTGCTCATGAACCGCAGTGTTTCAGTGGGTCAGAACCAGTCCACCAGCGTGGGCAAGAACCGCACCGACGACACGGCCGACAACCATACGGCGACGGTCGGCAAGAACTCGGCCACCACCGTTGGCGAGGTGCAGACGATCACGGTGGGCAAGGAAATGGCCATCACCGTGGGCGACGCCATCGAGATCAAGTGCGGCAAGGCCGTGTTGCGCATGACCAGCGACGGCACCGTGCAGGTCAACGGACAGACGATCTCCATCAGCGGCAGCTCCAAGGTGACCGTGTCGTCTCCGGACAGCCATATCAACCCCGCTTGAAGGAAATCCCATGGCAATCCCACAAGCACGCATTCCTGTCGAACCGTCCGATGACGGCAGCCTGCAGCACGCCGTGTCGAACGTACAGCTCCTGGCTGGACGAGTCATCGAAGCTCAGGAACAAGACCTGTATCTGGTGGCCCTTGCGCAAGACCCCGTGGTTTCGCTTCAGGCTCCCGCTGGCGTTCTGCTTCCGGAACTGGTTCCCGGAGACGAGGTCCTGCTCGCAGTCCTGCCCACCGGGCGGGCCACCATTACAGCCGTTCTCTCGCCTTCTCCTGCAGCGCCGTGGGGGCAGCGTGCCATCCGCCTGCAGTCGCAGGACTGCATCACGCTCAGTTGCGGGCAAGCCACGCTGAAGCTGACAGCCCAGGGCCTTGTCCGTCTGGTCGCACTGACGATTGAGCAGGACGCGCGGGACCTGCTGGATCTGGATGCGGCCGAAGTCCGCATCAACTGAAGGCTGGATCAGAGATGGACCTGAACGCTTTCGAGACCACGCAGGACATGCCCTGCAAGCGTGTGCCGCCATATGAGCACCAGATGCCCATGCTCGGGTTCAATGATCAGCGTATCGAATTCGGGACTTGCAGCGCCGCGCTCACCACGCATCACCCAACTGAGCTGCGGACGGATAGCAGGAATGATGGTCTCCCCCTCGCCCTCGGCGCTCAGGTGGACCCAGGCAACCCTCGTTCCCGCCCGTACCTGGTCCCGCCTGAATTGCATGCGCGGATGGGCGCAGTTCCATGCAGCCGGATCAAAAGAGGCCGGCATGCGCGAGAGAAGGCCCGGCGACTGTTCAAGCTCCCGAGCCGCATAGCTGCCCCACAAGGCACGACGCGGCAACCAGCTGCGTCCTATGCAGCCAAAGCCGGCTGGCGAAATCCGGTCGGCTGGCGATCGGAGCGGGTCATCGGCCCATTCGAGCTGATGCATCGGCGCTCCGTCCTGGGGAAGGCCTGCACTGAAGCCCGCCCCCACCGGATTGGGGCCGTGAAATATTTCGGGGTTTTCTGCATCCGCACCGCCAAAGGCGAGGTTGTAGGTCAGGGGAACCTTGAGCGCAGGCTCCAGCTCCTGCACCACAGGCACCAGCCCCATCTTGCGGCGCCAAACGCGCTTGCCAAAGACGCGGATGACGCGGTTTTCGCCGCCAATGGCCAGACCCGCGTCGAAACGTGCCACAGCCTTGCCGCCAGGTGCATGGGCATGGCCATTGAACAGAACATCCACGCGGGATTTCAGCGGGGCGATATCGGCCTCGTGGCGCACCACGTGCCCGCTCCCATCAAAGGACTCATCACCGCGAAACACCGGCACCGCCTTGCCCTGTGCCACTGCGCGGCCCGCGAAATCCAGCGTGGCCTTGATCACCACGGTGGAGCACAGGCCGCCGTCGGCGCTGTGTCCCGGCAGTATTTCCGCAGCAAACGGCGTCAGATTGTCCAGCATCGCTTGGGTTCCTCCTGGGCGGCATTGTCCCTGATGCAATGCCGCTGCGACGTAGCGACCAGCCTCTTTTCATCATGACCGTTATTGAACTCCCCATTCCCCGGGCCATCGACATCCCCGTCATGGACGGGCAGGCGCCCCGCTTGGCACGCACGCTGGTAACGCAGTACTGGCGCCGCTCCCAGTTGCTGCAGCGCCCCGCGTCGCGCCCCGACGCATTTGCCGTGTTCGACGACAGCATCGTGCAGGCGCTGAGTGGCCTGAAGCAACACCTGATGCACGCACCCGAGCTGGACCAAGCCTGCCAGCAGGCCATCGAAACAGCTGGCGCTGAAATCCTGGATGAGCCCTCCCGCATCTTCGCGCTGGCCTGCCTGCAAGCCCTGCACCTGCAACGCAAGCACGTTCACGATGGGCTGGAGCGAACGCTGGGAGCCCATCTCCAGGCCCAGCCGAACGCGGTCTTCAACGCCATGCGGTTTTGCTTTGACAACACCGTCGCCGAATACTTCACCTGGCTGCTCTCCCAGGAACAGCACAGGCAGAGCGCGCCATTGGCACAGTTGCTCCAGCGCCTCGCAATTTCCCGGCCGGCTGTCAGCGACGAATTCGCACAAGCCATCTCTGCATGGACATCCGGTCTGCCGGGCGGCGTGGCGGCCCTGTGTGATTGGCGATGCACCGGGCGTGGCGATGAAGCCAAGGCCATCGCAGCCACGCAACAAGACAGCGATGCGCAGGCTGCCTTGCTGGCACTGGCGCTCATGGGCAGCCGGCAGGAAACGCCTGTGGCACGCACTCTTTTGGCCCGGATGCCGCATTCCACCGTGGCCTTGGCCCTGCTGGCCGCCAGGGATGGACATGCGCTGGCAAGCGCCTTGCGGGAAGGCCGGCATCCCCAAATGCCCTGGGGCCTGCAGGTATATGCGGCCTCGCTTGTGGGAGACATTCCTCTGCTTCGCCAGCTTGCTGCCCATACGGCCTGGGAGGATGAAGAGGCCTGCCGCACCTTGGCTGACGCCACGGCCCTGCTTACAGGAGAGCCTGCCGATATCGCCTTCGACATGGGCAATGAGGCATCCGGCCGTGCCGCCTGCGTGGATGCTGCCCTGGCCGCGCTTCCTGTTTCAGGCCCTGCACTGCGTCTGGGCCGCCCTCGCACACAGGTGGTTCTGCAAGAGTCCTCGGCCATGGTGGGAGCGCCCTTGCGACGACTGCTCTATCTGGAACACCTCTCACGCGTGGGCGCAGCGCTGTGGATCGAGGCCGACGATCTGGCCGTCGTTCAGGCCCTGGCCTGCAGCACGGCCTCCGTGATCGAACGTGCGGCATTCAACATCGGCAGGGCACAACCATGAACCCTCTCGTCATCGCGGCCACTGGCGCATGCACCCCCATCGGGACCCGGGCCTGGCAGACCGGCTGCGGCTTCACTGCACGCCAGTCGAGCTTTACCCGGCAGGCCATCACCGGTCAGGCCGAGCACCGTGCCACCGTATCCCGGGTGCAAGCCATTGATGCAGCCTGCAAAGGAACGGAACGCCTGATCCGGCTCGCAGCCCCTGCCCTGCACGAAGCGTTGCGCGGCCAGCCGGCGCCTGCCGCAGGCTGGCCGCTGCAGCGGCCCATCCCCCTCTTCGTGGCACTGCCCGACTCCTTGCCTGAACTGCCGGGCTGGATAGACACCGGCCGATTCGCACTGGAGCTTCCCCGCGCACTGGACCTCGCCGCAGAGTTCCTGCCCATCAAGGTCTACCCGGGCGGCGCAGTGGCAGGCGCCGATGCGCTGTCGCAGGCCTATCGTTTCATGCACGACAACCCCTCGGTGCCCGAAGTGATCATCGGCGGAGTGGACAGCTTCGTGGACACGGAGATCGCGGACGTGCTCTACCAGCGTCGCTGGGCCAAGGTCAACGGCGTGTGCGAAGGCTTCATTGCCTCGGAAGGCGCAGCCTTTGTACGGCTGTCCCGCAAGCCGGCCACTGCAGATTTCGTCACGGTCTATCCACCATTCTTTGCAGACGAGCCACGCTCACGCCTGGACAGCGACACCCTGCCCGATGGCCGCGCACTGATCGAGGCCAGCCACGGTGCGCTGAAGGCAGCGCACATGCCGGTCAACGCCCTGCACTCCTATTGGTCCGACATGGATGGCTCGGCATGGCGGGGCGCAGAGCTGGCCAGCCTCTCCGCGGCGCTGGCGTCAAAGGGCGGCCTGCCGCAAGCCCAGGACCCGGCAGCACTGCTTGGTCAAATGGGCGCGGCCTGGGCGCCTCTCATGCTCAGCCTGTTCCATGAGATGCGCCAGTGGCTGACGCACCCCGTCATGCCGTCGCCCCTGGCAGGCCACGCAGGCCTGCTCACGGTCACCGGGCTGAACACCCGCGTGGCCGCCTGGAGCGCCACCTGGAATCGCCATGCCCGCACGGCAGGAAGATCTTCCGCAGCCGGGCGGCGCCAATCCTCCATTTCCCAAGAGTCCTGAGTCCATCCATGGCCACCTACGTCAACGACCGCCGCGCGATCCACGAAGGCCGCAATCCGGCCATGATTCCTGGCCCGATCAACCCCGTCTTTCCCAAGCCCCAGGGACCACCGGTTCCCATCCTCAACATGGCCCATGGCCCGGGACTGAAGAACGGCACGGCCACGCTCAAGATCGATGGGCACCCCGTGGCCGTTGCCGGCAGCCGCTTCGAGTCCATACCCGCCACGCCCGACAAGGTCGGTGGCATCGCGGGCGTGCGTTCCGGCGTTGTCGGCGGCGCGGCCGAACCCACCAGCTACAGCAGCGATACCAAGTTCGAGAGCCGGGGCAGCGTGCGGTCCTTCGACACGACCAAAAGCAACGCCATGGTCATCAATCCTGGCTGGGCCATGCGCCTTGCCATGAAGGCGCTGCCCGGTCCCTATGACCAATTGGCGCAGAAGGTGATCGAAAAGCTGCCGGGCGCCTTCTCCAGCCAGCTGTCGGCCCTTGGAGAAAGCCTGACCGATCCCAGCGCGCTGATCGGACCCGCCCTCAAGCTCGTGGGCAAGCTCATTCCCGGCGTCAACCTCGTCGTCGGAGGGGCCGCCATGGCCCAGGCGGCCGAGCAAGTCGCCGAACTTGCCCAGGAAATCCAGGAGCTGCTGACACCGCCCCTGACCGACGAAAAAATCGACCAGATCGCCGAAGTGATCGCCGATGGCGTGGCCGCCATCACCATTGGCTTTGTCCTGGGCAAGATCGCCCAGCGCGCCAAGTCGCGCCGCAACCCCGTGGCACAGCGCACGGACAACAGCGTCAATCCCAACACGCAGGGCAACATCATCGATAACGCCTCCAAGGGAAGCATTGCCACGCCACCGACCTGCGAGCTGGGCACATGCCATCCCGTGATCTTTGCCACAGGCACCAAGATCCTGCGCGACACGGATTTCGAATTGCCCGGCCCCATGGCCCTGACCTGGCAGCGGTACTACCGCTCCAGCGACCGCCGCCCCGGCTGGCTTGGATGGGGATGGAGCACGCCCCTGTCCACCGAACTGGTGCTGGTCCACGATGCGGTGCACTACTACGACGCCCGCGGGCGCCGCATACAGCTGCCCGTGATTGCCGCCGGGACCAGCCACGTCGACCCGCGCGAAAAAATCACCGTGACCCACCACCAGCAAGGCGGCTGGAGCGTTGAAAGCGCCGATGGCACCCGGCACCTGTTCGCCCCCCCGGCCACCGGCCAATGGCGTCTGCCACTGGTGCACCTGATGGACCGCAATGGCAACACCATCAGCCTTCACTACCCGGCCTACACCGCCACAGGCATCGATGGCCGCGCGCCCCGCCCGCTGGGACTGACCGACAGCGCTGGCCGCAAGCTGCGTTTCACCTGGAGTGAAGACCTGGGCCCCTCCGGCCCGCTCCTGCAGGAGATCCACCTGGAATCCCGTGTGATCAACGGTGTGGAACAGGTCGGCGGCCTGCTGGCACGCTATGCCTATGGGACGGATGGCAACGTCCCGGATGACGCCCACGCCAACCTCCAGTCCGCCACGGATGCCATGGGCGGCGTGGCGCACTATCGCTATCGCCAGCACCTGATGGTGGCCTACAGCAGCCGCACCGGTTTCACCTACCACCAGGAATGGAGCCGGCTTGACGCGGGCGGCCGCGTAGTGCGGACCTGGACCGACGAGCCCGGCACGCTGGACACCCGCTTCGACTACGACCTGGGCCGCCGCACCACCCATGTCACCGACGCCCTGGGCCGGCGCAGCAGCTACGAATACAACGCCCGGCATGAGGTCATCGCCATCGTCGAACCCGGGCCGGATGGCCAGCCCGTCCGATCCGAGACGCGCATGGACGCCGCCGGCAACCCGCAACAGGCGCGGGACGCCATGGGCCGCACCACCCGCTGGCAATTCGACGGCCAGGGCAACCTGCTGGCCGTCACGGACGCATCAGGTGCTACCACCCGCCTCAAATACAACCAGCTCAACCTGCCCGAAGAAGTCACCGACGCGCTGGGCCATGTCTGGCGGCAGGCCTACGACGCCCAGGGCAACCTGGTCGAGCGCCTGGACCCGCTCGGCCACGCCACGCGCTGGAAATACGACACGCGCGGCCTGCCCGTCGCCATAGAAGACGCGCTGGGCAAAACCCGCCATCTGCAGTGGGACGAAGCCGGACAGCTCGTGGCCTACACCGACTGCTCGGGCCAGGTCACGCGATATGCGTGGGACATACTGGGCAACCTCGTGGCCTCCACCGACGCCCTGGGCCAGACCACGCGCTACCTTCACGACGCGCTTGGACGCCTGCGCCGGATGTGGGGCGCTGATGGTTCCGAACATCACTATGCCTACGACCCCCAGAGCAACCTGCTTTCCTACACCGACCCGCAAGGCGCCATCACCCGCTACACCTACAACGGCCTGGACCAGCCCGTGGAGCGCCGCGATGCGCTGGGCGGCACGCTGCGCTACCGCTATGACGCCGTGGGCAGGCTCATCGCCCTGCAGAACGAAAACGGCGCCGTCACCAGCTTCACCTACGACGCCGCAGACAACCTGATCGAGGAAACCGGTTTTGACGGCCGCATACAGCGCTACCGCTACAACGCCGCCAGCGAACTGACCGAACTGCACGAGCGCGATGCCCACCTGCCCCCGGATACGCCCTACGATCCACGGCCCGACGCAGCCCTGCCCAAGCGCACCCTGTTTCGCAGGGATGTGCTGGGCCGCCTTGTCGCCAAGATCCACGTGGGCAGCGACGCGGCAGGTAATGGAGACGGAGGAACCACCACCTATGGCTACGACCTGCTGGGCCGCATGCTGCATGCCAGCAACCCCGATGCACATGTGCGCTTCGCCTACGACGCTCTATCGCGGCTGGTGGAAGAGACCCAGGTACACATGGCGCCCAGTGCAGACGAGCAGGCGCTGGCGACCTACAGCTATCGGCACGCCTACGACGCGCTGAGCAACCGCACGGACTGCTGGCTGCCCGGGGGCCGCCACGTCCAATGGCTCTACTACGGCTCGGGCCACCTGCACCAGATCCTCGCCGACGGCCAGGTGCTCAGCGACATCGAACGCGACGCCCTGCACCAGGAAATCGAACGCACCCAAGGCACGCTGACCAGCCGCTATGGCTGGGACCCCATGGGCCGCCTCACCTCGCACAAGGTCAGCCAGCAAGGCGCACTCCAAGGTCAGCCCGGCAGGCCTTCACCCCAGGCCCTCTGGGACCGGGACACTCCCCTGCCCTCCGGCCAGCGCATCGCCCGCCTGTACCAGTACGACCCCACAGGCAACCTCGTCGCCACGCGCGACGGCCTGCGCGGCGACAGCCAGTACCGTTACGACGCCCTGGGCCGCATCCTCGCCGCCCAGAAAAATGCTGCCGGCGGATCGCCTACCTCGGGCCGGAACCTGGAAACCTTCGCGTTCGACCCCGCAGGCAACCTGCTCAACCCCAACCGTGGTGGAGACCTCAGCAGCGGCGGCACCAGCAACGAACGCGAACAGGTGCCCACCAACCGACTCGCCGTCTACCAGGACCTGCGCTTCCAGTACGACCTGCACGGCAACATCGTGGAGCGCCGCATCGGCTGGCACACCGTGCAGCGCTTTCGCTACAGCGCCGAGCACCAGATGCTCGAATCCACGGTCACGCGCTACCACGACAGGCCCGAACCGAAGATCGCCGGATCGAACACGCAGCCAGAGCCTGCCGCCACCGTCCAGACCACGCGTTACCGCTACGACGCGCTGGGCCGGCGCATCGACAAGCACGATGCCTTCGGGCGCACCACCTTCCTCTACGACGGCGACCTGCTCGCCGGAGAAATCCGTGGCTCACGCCTGAGCGAATACCTCTACGAGCCCGACAGCTTCGTGCCCCTGGCCAAGCTGGAATCGGAATGGCGGGGTGAAGAAAACCGCAACGCACAGGCAGAAGCGGACCAAGCCAGCTTCGCCACCTACTACTACCACTGCGACCAGATCGGCGCCCCCCAGGAGCTCACCGACGAAACCGGCCGCATCGTCTGGGCCGCCAGCTACAAGGTCTGGGGCCAGACCCAGCAGTTGCAGTACCTGCGCACCGGCACGGACGATGCAGCGGTGTTCACCCACGACCAGCGCCCGCTGGCCCTGGCCGCCCAGGGTGAGGTACAAAGTCTGGCGCTGGTGGAGCAACCGCTACGGTTCCAGGGACAGTACTTTGACGGCGAGACGGGGCTGCACTACAACCGGTTCAGGTATTACGATCCTGTGGTGGGAAGGTTTGTGCATCAGGATCCGATTGGGTTGTTTGGCGGTGAAAATTTCTATTTGTATGGGGCCAATCCAATGGAATGGATTGATCCTGCTGGTCTATCAACCCATCGAAATAGAATGGATCGGGTAGCAGGTAAATCTCCAGATCATCAAACACATCACAAAGTACCACAAGATATTTTTAACAAAAGACCTATTCTCAACTGCATAGACAGACACGCTTTAGAGAATCTTATCAATTTACCCAAGAAAACAGGGCAATTTGGAGGAAAGAAGGGAAAATGGTTTGGAAAATCCACCCACAATACTAATCACAATGACTATTCCGACGCCATATTATCTGCAATAGATAGAGAAATAGCATCATCGGGCGGATGTCCCAAGCAACTCTCAAAAAGAGTAAATGAAATGCAGGATTTCTTACACAAAGAGTTAAAAAAAGGAACGCCAATAATGAAACGTGAAGGATCTACATTCAAACTTTGGGACGATCTCTTGAAAAAAGGAGGATTCTAATGACGACCATAACTGATTTTCCGGCAGATGTGCAGGAGATTTTAATTTTCATGAGGGATCATAAATTTCTCAGCACTATATATAAAGGCAGTGATAAAAATACAGAAATTGTCACAAATATACAGACGGCCTTAGAAATATATACAGATCAGGATATCAAAAAACCCTATTATTTTTTACAAGATATATTCTCCTCCGCACAAAAGAAAATTGATATTCCACCTCCACCCAATTATTTAGAAAAATTTGCAATACACCGAGACTCGGAAAATTATTACGAAAAAATAACAAATAACAACAAACATCTTATTATTGAATTAGGTATAGATGACGATGATTATGAATTTCTAATGAATATATTTTATGAAGATTTGGTGTTTTGCGCAAAATCCAGATTATTCTCCGAGGAAAAAATAGATTTCTTTGAAAGAGTATTTAAAATATATAAGTCATCGGGATTTCCTTGTGGTTGGAAAGGTAGTAGTAATCCGAACAAAGGTAGTTTTGTGGTTTATTCCAAGAATTAAATTCTTGTCCAATTGAAAATTGATTCGCAAAAAACTGTTTTCAAACGATCATCACCCATGAAATTTAATTTCATTGAGTTGAAATCGCAGAAAACTAGATTTTGCAGAACTCCTCTCAAGAAGCCTGTGCGTACGTAGGCTACTGACAGCCACGACGCACTGGGCCGGCGAATCGATAAGCACGATGCCTTCGGGCGCACCACCTTTCTCTACGGCGACCTGCTCGCCGGGGAAATCCGTGGCTCACGCCTGAGCGAATACCTCTACGAGCCCGACAGCTTCGTGCCCCTGGCCAAGCTGGAGTCGGAATGGAAGAGCGAAGAAAACCGCAACGCGCAGGCAGAAGCGGACCAAGCCAGCTTCGCCACCTACTACTACCACTGCGACCAGATCGGCGCCCCCCAGGAACTCACCGACGAAGCCGGCCGCATCGTCTGGGCCGCCAGCTACAAGGTCTGGGGCCAGACACAGCAGCTGCAGTACCTGCGCACCGGCACGGACGATGCGGCGGTGTTCCCCCACGACCAGCGCCCGCTGGCCCTGGCCGCCCAGGGTGAGGTACAAAGCCTTGCGCTGGCGGAGCAACCGCTACGGTTTCAGGGACAGTACTTTGACGGCGAGACGGGGCTGCACTACAACCGGTTCAGGTACTACGATCCTGTGGTGGGGAGGTTTGTGCATCAGGATCCGATTGGGCTGGAGGGGGAGAAAATTTATATCACTATGGAGCGAATCCTTTGGATTGGATTGATCCTGAAGGACTCAGTACCCACCGTAATCGAATGAATAAGAAAGTGGGGCAGCATACAAGTCATCAAACTCACCACATGATCCCCAAAGAGGTTTTCAAGAAATTCCCTATACTAAATTGTATAGACAAAGATCATTTGGATAATTTAATTAATCCTCCAACAGAAAGAGGGCGTTACAAAGGACAAAAAGGAAAGTACTTTGGAAGATCAACGCATAATACAAACCATACGCCATATTCTCTAGCAATCGAAGATTCCGTTATGAGAGCAGCTCAAAAAGCAGGAAGCTGCCCCAAAAAGCTCTCACAAATGCTTGGAGAGATGCAAAGAACCATAAGAAAGGAACTAAGAAAAGGAACGCCTATGATGAACAAAGAGGGAGCTAGCTTCTCTCAATGGGATAAGATCTTACGAAACTCTAGATTTTAACATGATTGATATAAATTCATTTCCTGCAAAAGTTGTTGAAGTTCTAAATTACATAAAGCAAGGTTCCATTATGGAACGAGAATACATCCCCAATGGAGACGATAAAAATGTTGCTACAGATATAAAAAAAATATTGGCTGAGTATCTTGATCAAGATATCAGTCCACCACATTTCCCATTGGTTGAAATAACTCAGGATGCTTCCTCAGAAATTCCGTACCCAATGGATGAGCCACTTCGAACGTTAAGGCGTTCTTTAATAGAATTTGCTGAGCAAGAAAATTTTTATAAACTTATCGCTCCAAGAATATTGGCGATTAAAGAATTCAGCAAAGATCAAGCCGAGCTTATAGCCGATGCAATCAGCAATGATCTGCTTCTTTGTGCATCATCAAGATTATTAATGACTGATTCGCATCCATATTTCGAAAACATGTTCAGCATATATAAAAGACAGGGTTTTCCCTACGGTTGGTTAGGCCAAGAAGACTGGAAATCAGGAGAATTTCTTATTTTTTCCAGGCCAACCGCCTGATGTGGTGCTAGCATCTCTAGGATAATCTATATCCAGATAGCACTGCTGACTTCAATAATATTAGTCAACTAGGCAGCGCATAAATGAAAGCTCAAGATCCATTGGTTATGAACGACTTGGCTTATTACTAGCTATGGCTGGAACCCAATAGGTCGCCTTACCTCCCATAAGGTCAGCCCGGCAGGCCTTCACCCCAGGCCCTCTGGGACCGGGACACTCCCCTGCCCTCCGGCCAGCGCATCGCCCGCCTGTACCAGTACGACCCCACAGGCAACCTCGTCGCCACGCGCGACGGCCTGCGCGGCGACAGCCAGTACCGTTACGACGCCCTGGGCCGCATCCTCGCCGCCCAGAAAAATGCTGCCGGCGGATCGCCTACCTCGGGCCGGAACCTGGAAACCTTCGCGTTCGACCCCGCAGGCAACCTGCTCAACCCCAACCGTGGTGGAGACCTCAGCAGCGGCGGCACCAGCAACGAACGCGAACAGGTGCCCACCAACCGACTCGCCGTCTACCAGGACCTGCGCTTCCAGTACGACCTGCACGGCAACATCGTGGAGCGCCGCATCGGCTGGCACACCGTGCAGCGCTTTCGCTACAGCGCCGAGCACCAGATTGAAGAGCATGTGGAGCTGTGCGATGGGCTGGAGCGGCCTGATTTCTCCAGCGGGGACGCAGTTCCCCAGCGCGATCTGTCCGGTGATGTGTGCCTGACGCAGTTTGGCGATGGGCAGCTCAACCGCGCGGCCTCCAATCCCTGGGGAATGGCGGCGTTGGCCGTGGCCACGTTCACCCGGCTGCAGGCCAGCCCGCACGAGTGGCGCATCCGTGGCGGTGCGGCGGCGTTCTATCCGTTTCAGCATCCCATGCAGCAGGCCATGCTGCTGACGGAGCTTCAGCTGCCGCTGGCCAACATGCCCGGGCAGATGGCGGGTCTGCGTCTGTGCCTCGATGTGCCAGCCATATAAGGGCATATAGGGCCATATGGGGCCAATCCGTGCACAGCCGTTGTTGTGGCGCTCCTGGCACAGCAATGTTCTGGTGGCGTCATTTTTCGGCTTTAGGATGGCGGGCCATGCGCAATTCCCACTCCCTTTGGACGGCGGCAGCCCTGGGCCTGGCAGCCTGTCTCGGCACCGGCCCGGCCCATGCAGCCCGGCCCATGATCACGGACGATGCCCGCATCGTCGATGCCAAGTCCTGCCAGCTGGAAAGCTGGGTCAAGTCCAGGAAGGACAGCACGGAGTTCTGGGCGCAGCCGGCCTGCAATTTCACGGGCAATCTGGAGCTGACGCTGGGCGCGGCACGCACGCGAGAGGACGGCAGCAGCCGGACCACCGATGTGGTGATCCAGGGCAAGACCCTGTTCAAGGAACTGCAGCCCAATGGCTGGGGCTGGGGCCTGGCCGTGGGCAATGCGCGGCATCCGAATGACGAGGGCCAGGGCCGAGGGGATCTGTACGCCTATGTGCCCGTCACGTTCTCGCTGCGCGATGACCGGCTGTTCTTCCACACCAACGTGGGCTGGCTGCGCACGGCGCAGGCGCATCGCAACCTCATGACCTGGGGCCTGGCCACCGAGGCCCAATTGAGCCAGAGCACCTGGCTGATTGCCGAGACATTCGGCCAGAACCAGGGCAAGCCCTTCTACCAGATGGGCCTGCGCTACTGGCTGGTGCCTGGACATGTGCAGATCGATGCCACCTACGGCAATCGCGCAGGCAGCAGCACGCAGGAGCGGTGGTTTTCCATCGGCTTGCGGCTGCTGTCTTCACCGTTCCTGCCCTGACTCCTTTCCAGCTTGCGCCCTGCCCGCTGCTTACAGCATGCCAAACCGCCTGAGCACCATGAAGGCCGCCATGGCCACCACGCCCAGCATCAGAGAGAGCTGATTGGCGCAGGCCAGATTGCCATCCAATACGTTGTTGTAGATGGCCAGTGACAGGGTTTCCGTCCGGCCAATGATGTTGCCGCCCAGCATGAGCGACAGGCCGACCTCGCCCAACGCACGGCCCCCCGACAGGATCAGGCCGGCCGCAATGCCGCGCCGGGCCAGCGGCAGCTCGATGCGCCAGAACACCGACCAGGGGCGGTGCCCCAGCATTGCCGCCGCCTCCAGCAGGCGTGGCGAAGTGCCTGCAAAGGCGGCCTGCGTGGGCTTGACCATGAGCGGCAACCCGGCTACGAAGGCCGCAATGATCAGGCCCGTTTGCGAAAACACGATGTCGGGCCGCAGCACGGCCGGCAGCATCTGGGTGACAAGCCCTTGTCGGCCCAGCAGCACCAGCAGGCCATAGCCCAGCACGATGGGCGGAAACACCAGCGGCAGGCTGACCAGTGCATCGACCAGCTGGCGCCCCGCAAACCGGCGCCGCGCCAACAGCCAGCCCAGGCCTGCACCCACCAGCAATTGCAGCATCAGGCTCCAGGCAATGACATGCGCGGTCAGGGCCAGCGGCGCCTGGGCGCAAACGGAGGCGGTCATGGACTGTCAGCTGCCAGCAGGCAATGGGTGGCCCATCAAAGGCCGTGCCGCTCCAGCACCTGGCGGGCCTGCGGCGTGGCGATGAAGTCCAGCAGCGCCTGCAGTTGCGGCGATGAGGCGCGGCCCTTGAGAACGGCCAGGCTCAGTTCGATGGGCGGATGGCAGCTGGCCGCCACCGGCACGCTGGCGCCCACGCGGTCTTTCAGGGCCAGGGCCTCGGTCTTGTTGACAAAGCCTGCGTCCACCTCGCCGGTGGTCACATAGGCGCTGACCTGAGGCACCGTGGCCACTTCGACCAGGCGTTCGCCCAGCGTCTGCGCCAGGCCCAGGCGCTCCAGGCAGATGCGCGCTGCGTTGCCGTATACGGCCTTGCTGCGGTCGGCGATGGCAATGCGCTTGAATTCGGGCCTGGCCAGGTCCTGCACGCTTTCCAGGCGCTGGCCGCGCGAGGCCACCAGCACCAGTTGGCCCTGGCCCAGCGTGATGTAGCGCTCGGCCAGTTGCATGGGCTCGACAAAGGCGCGGTCGCCGATCAGCACGGCGATCTCGGGGTTCTGGCGGGCCTGCGTCTCGATCTGCTTCATGTTGCCAAAGCTGGCCTCGGCGCGAATGCCCGTGGCCTGGCTGAAGGCCTGCAGCAGTTCCAGCACGGGCTTGCGGTAGCCGGCGCCAGCGGCCAGCAGCAGGCCTTCATCGGCATGGGCCAGACTGGCCGAGCCAGCCAACAACAGCGCCAGGAGCGGCGCCAGGCCGCGGGACCGTATGCGTTTGAACATAGATTTCCTCCTCTAGAACGCGGCGTTGAAGCCCACGCCCCTCTCTTTACGAAATATTCAATCGTATACGACGAATCCCGCACCCACCCATGTGTTCCTACTGCAGCGCCCATAAAAAAGCCTCCATGCATGAGGCATGGAGGCCGGCAGGCAGGCATGGCTGCCTGCGTCTCGGGCCAAGGTGTCTGGCCGCAGCGCTTACTTGTTGGGCTTGGCCGCAGGGCCGGCAGCGATGGGCGCCACGCCTTCGGGCTTGACGTAGGTGACCGAGGTCACATAGTGCACACCGTCGTATTTTTCTGCACCGTTCGGGCCGGTGCGCTCACCGCCGCTGCGCTCGTCGTGCGTGGCTTCGGCCACGTAGGTGCCCTTCCAGGGCATGTCGAACTGCACCAGGCCCTGCTCGTCGGCATGGGCTTCCTTGCTCCAGCCCGATTGCACGGTCAGCACGACCTTGGCCTTGGGCAGGGGCTGGCCCTTGTAGATGACCTTGAACTCGCCGGCCTTGCCTGAGGGCACGACATCCAGCGTCAGGCGCGGGGCCTGGGCGGCAAAGCCGGTGATCAGGCGCGCGGCCGGGTGGTACCAGTTGCGCAGTTCCTGCTCGCCCTTCTTGCTGGTGTACAGCGGGTAGCCGGCATCCTCGGCCACGATGCTGTCGCCCTGGCCGGCCTTGAAGGGCAGCGCAAAGCCGGTGCCGGTCTTGCGGCCATCGGCCGCCTTCTCGCCCTGGGCAGACACCAGGGTGGCCACGGGCTTGCCGAACTTGTCGAGCAGGCCCGGCGATGTCTCGCGCAGGTTGTCGCCGAATTCGCCAAAGCGGATCACGGCGGTTTCGCCGGCCGGCTGTTCCAGCCATATCTGGTGGGCCTGGCTGGCGCCGCTGGCGGCCAGGAGTGCGGAGACAAGAATCCAGTGTTTCTTCATTGCAGCTTCCTCAAAGGACAAAAAAACAGCCATCGGCGCCACAACGGGCCGACGGCATGAACGTGCTTGGGGAGTGGGGTGCGGCCGCATGGCGCCGCATTGATTATTGAATGCGAATGGTTTGCATTCTATGCGCATTGCACACCGCCCCGGCGCAGTTCACCAGGTGGCTGCAATAGGGTCCGGCCCAGCGTTCAGGCGGCATCCTCGATGCGCACCGGCTCGCCCGTGAAGGCCAGCGCCTTGGCGGCCTGCTCCCAAGGGCTCCGGTCAGCCGCCCTGGCCGGGCGCAGCACAAAGCCCTCGCCTTCCGCATGCGTGGTGCTGTCGGCGAGCGGCAGCGGCAGGCCCATGCGCTCATGCGCCTGGGCCACCAGGGTGCGGGCGTAGATTTCAGCAGCCATGCTGCGCAGGCGCGGCTTGTAGACCTTGCCCACGTTGGTGGTGGGCAGCGCATCGATGATGCGCACATAGCGCGGGCGCGCGGGCGCTTCGTCCACGCCGGCTGCGGCAAAGGCCAGCAGTTCGGTCTCATCGGCCTGGGCGCCGGGGTGGAGCGCGACAAAGGCCACAGGCACCTCGCCCGCATAGGCATCGGGTGCGCCCACGGCGGCGCAGGCCTTGACGGCGGGATGGCGCTCCAGCGCCTGCTCTATCACTTGCGGATCGATGTTGTGGCCGCTGCGGATGATGACGTCCTTGGAACGCCCGCGCAGCCGCAGCAGGCCATCGTCGCCCACCGAGCCCAGGTCGCCCGTGATCAGCCAGCCGTCATCGGTGAGGTAGCTGGACGGCTCGATGCCGCCCAGGTAGCCGGAAAACAGGTTGGGCGACTGGAACACCACCATGCCGGTTTCGCCGGGCGCGGCTTCCTGGTCCGATGGCCTGCCGTCCGGCCCCATGCGGCGCACGGCCAGGCGCGCAAACGGCAGGCGCAGGCCCACATGTCCGGCCGCCGCGTGCAGGCCGGGCGGCGTGATGGTGGAGATGCCCGTCATCTCGGTCATGCCCAGGCTCTCGTGCACATGGAAACCGCTGTGCGCCTTGAAGCGCGCCGCCACCTCGGGCGACAGCGGCGCGGCGCCCGTGCGGAAGTAGCGGATGGAGGACACATCGGCCCCCTGCAGCGGCACCTCCACCAGCGCGGCCAGCACCGTGGGCACGGCCGACATCAGTGTGGGCTTCCACTGTGCCGCCATGCGCCAGAAGCCGGCAATCACGGCCTTGTTGCGAAACAGCCCCGTGGTCGGAATGATGACGTGGGCCCCGGCCGAGAAGCAGGCCAGCGAGCCCGGCAGCACACCCGCCACATGGAACAGCGGGTAGCCGTTGATGGTGCGGTCGGCCGTGTTCAGGCCCTGCATCTGCACGCTGGCCCAGGCGGTGTAAACCTGGGCGCCATGCGTTTGCACGGCGATCTTGGGCGCACCCGTGGTGCCCCCGGTATGGAAGTAGGCCGCCACGTCGCCGGCCTGGGGCTGGCGCCCGCTCACCAGCCGGTCGGAGGGCTGGGCGGCCAGGGCGGCATGCAGATCGCTGGCGGGCCAGCGCTGTCCATCCCCCCGGGGAACCCGGCCTTCATGCGAGACCCAGAGCACATGCGCCAGGTCCGCATCCAGCGACGCCACCTTGTCCCGGATGCCGGCATCGTCCTCGTCCGCCCAGGCGATCAGAAAGCGCGCGCCCGTGGTCCGCATCAGGGCAGAGATCTTCTCGGCACTCAGCAGCGGATTGATGGGCTGCACGATGCCCGCCGCCTCGCCGCCCCACAGCGCAAAGTGGTACTCCATGCAGCCGGGCAGCAGGATGGCCACCGTGTCGCTGGCGCCCATGCCCAGCGCATGCAGGGCGTTGGCCGTCTGGTGGATCTTGCCCAGCAGTTCGGCATAGCTCAGGTGCCGGGCGTCATCCACGCTGCCGGCCTGGGGCAGAAAGCTCAGCGCCCTGCCCTGGCCGTGCTCGCGCGCGGAGTTGCAAAAGAGGTCGTAGACCGTTTGCGCCGTGATCAGCCCGGCCATGGGCTGGCTTTCGATGGCCTCCACATCGGCCAGGGAACGCACGGCCCGCAGGGGCCTGAACATGGATTGCACAGGGATAGGACTCATGGCCATGGGCTCACTCCGCGCCCAGGCCGTTGGTGCGCACCACCTCGCCCCAGCGCGTGTAGTCGCTGCGGATCAGGGCCTCGGTGTCCTGGGGGTTGAGGTAGGCGGCCGTCACGCCGATCTTCTCGAAGCGGTCGCGCACCTCGTCGGTGGCCAGCAGCTGGCGCGAGGTGGCGCTGAGCTTGTCGATGATGGCGCGCGGCGTGTCCCTGGGTGCCACCAGGCCGCCCCAGGACGATGCCTCATAGCCGCCAAAGCCCTGCTCGGCCATGGTCTGCACGCCGTCCAGCGCCTTCACGCGCTGCGGCGTGCCCACCGCCAGCGCCCTCAGCCGCCCGCTGCGGATATGGGGCAGCGCCGACACCATGTCCGCATAGATCACCGGCACCACGCCGCCCAGCGTGTCGTTCATGGCGGGCGCGCTGCCCTTGTAGGCCACGTGCTGCATGGTGTGCAGCTTGGCGGATTTCATCAGTTCCATGCTCAGGTGGCCAGAGCTGCCCGCCCCGGAGCTGGTGTAGTCCAGCGTGGCGGGCTGCGCCTTGGCGTACTGGAACAGCGATTTGAGGTCCGTCACCTTGGGCAGCGACTGCGCATTGACCGCAATCACATTGGGCAGGTCATAGATCTTGGTGACCGGGGCGAAATCCGTGGCCGGGTGGAACTTGACGTTCTTGAAGAAATGCGGCGCCATGATGGTGGGCGTGACCATCATCATCAGCGTATAGCCGTCAGGCGCTGCCGTGCGGAACTGGCCCGCCGCCACCGCGCCCGATGCGCCGGGCTTGTTCTCTATCACCACGGGCTGGCCCAGCTGGCGCGCCAGCGCCTCGGCGTAGACGCGCGCCGCGCCATCGGTGGGTCCGCCTGGCGGGAAGGGAACGACCAGGCGAATCGGCCTGTCGGGCCAGGCGCCGGTATCGGTATTGGCCTGCGCCGCGCTGCACAGCGATGCGAACGCAGCCACGCCGATGGCGCCCAGCGCCATGCCCTTGGCCAACGCCTGTCTTTTTGTGATGCCTGCCATCTTGTCTCCTTGAATGTTTATGTGTTCTGGCTGGCCCATTCTGCCCAGCGCACCCTCTTTGACAATGGCGGCGGCGGTTGACATCATGTCAAACAATATTGACACCCCCTCGGACTTCAGCGCATGGATCTCCTGGCATTCAACATCCTCGTCCAGATCATCGAGCACGGAAACCTGAGCCAGGCGGCAAAGTTCTTGAACATGTCGCGGGCCAACGTGAGCTACCACCTGGCCCGGCTGGAGAAGTCCCTGGGCGCATCGCTGCTGCGCAGAACGCCCCAGGGCGTGGAGGCCACCGAGGTCGGCCAGCGCATCTACCGCCATGCGCGCAACATCCTCAACGAGACCGAGCTGGTGCGCGAGCTGGCCCAAAGCAGCACGGACGACATCTCGGGAAAGATCGGGCTGAGCGTGCCCACCGGCTACGGCCACCTGGTCATGGCGCCGTGGCTGATCGAGTTCAAGCGCGCCCATCCGCAGGTGGTGCTGGACATCCGCCTGGAGAACTTCATCGACAACCTGCTCAAGGACAGCGTGGACATCGCGATCCGCGTCATGTCCGACCCGCCGCCCATGCTGGTGGCGCGCGACATGGGGCCGGTGCGCTACAGCCTGTGCGCCTCCAGCGACTGGCTGCGCAGCCACCGCTTGCCGGAGACCCCGTCCGAGCTGTCGCGCACGCCGCTCATCACATCGGGCGGCGAAAGCGGCAAGGTGCGCCTGCAGATTGCGCGGAACGGCCAGCCGCTGGAGGAGCTGGACATCACGCCCACGCTGATGTCGCGCAGCTACCCTTTCCTGTGCGACTGCATCACTGGCGGCCTAGGCGTGGGGCTGGTGCCCGACTACATGGTGCGCCGCCAGGTGGAAGATGGCCGCGTCGTGCTGGCCATGCAGGACTACGAATTCAGCATCAACCAGGGCCGCATGTTCATGCTGTACATGCCCAACCGCTTCCAGTCCGGCGCCGCCCGCGCCTTGATCGACTTTCTGAGCGACAGGATGGGCCTTGCGCGCATCATCCGGCCGGGTGACTTGCCCGACACGGCGCAGGCCTTGCGACCGCCGGAATGACGCGGGAACAAAGTTTGTAGACGACTGGTCGGTTTTTGCGTTAGACTTCGATCCCATGAAGAAACCCGCACAGGAAACACGCCAGCACATCCTTGATGTGGCCAAGGCGTTGATGACCCAGAAAGGCTATACGGCCGTCGGTCTGGCCGAGGTCGTCGCGGCCGCGGGCGTGCCCAAGGGCTCCTTCTACTACTACTTCAAGTCCAAGGAAGAGTTCGGCCAGGCCCTGCTGCAGGAGTATTTCGACGAGTACCTGGCCAAGATCGATGCGCTCATGGAGACGCCCGATCCGGCCATCTCCCGGCTGATGACCTACTTCCGCCATTGGACGCAGAACCAGTGCTCGGCCCATGCAGGAGGCCAGTGCCTCGTGGTCAAGCTGGGCCCCGAGGTCTGCGACCTGTCCGACGACATGCGCTCGGTGCTGCGCACCGGCACCGACGCCATCATCACCCGGCTGACCGACTGCGTGCGCGCCGGCCAGGCCGATGGCTCCATCACATCCGACCTGGACGCGCCTGCGCTGGCCGAATCGCTGTACCAGCTGTGGCTGGGCGCCTCACTGCTGTCCAAGCTGGGCCGGCATGAGGAGCCATTTGCCGCAGCCCTTGTGTCCACGAAGCGGCTGCTGGGCTGAGCAGGCCTGGCCGCCGCTTTTTATTTGCCTTGTTTGTAGACGACTGGTCAACTTCAAACCCTTCACCCTTTACCCATCCCTCTTCCTTTTTGTTCAACCACCACCACTGCACACCATGACCGACCACAGCCTTCACACCGATCTGTTCTCCCCCACCCAACTGGGCGGCCTGTCGCTCGCCAACCGCTTCGTCATGGCCCCGCTGACCCGCAGCCGCGCCGGTGACGACGGCGTGCCCACCGAACTGCACGCCGCCTACTACGCCCAGCGCGCCAGCGCGGGCCTGTTGATCAGCGAAGCCGTCAACATCTCCGCCCAGGGCCGGGGCTACAACCTCACGCCCGGCATCTGGACCGAGGAACAGGTCGCCGGCTGGAAGAAGGTCACCGACGCCGTGCACGCGGCCGGCGGCAAGATCGTGGCCCAGCTGTGGCACGTGGGCCGCTACTCGCACGTGGACCTGCAGCCCGGTGGCGTGGCCCCTGTCGCCCCCTCTGCCATCAAGGCCGAAGGCGTCACCTTCACGCCCAACGGCGTGGCCGAGGTATCCATGCCCCGCGCTCTGGAAACCAGCGAAATCCCCGGCATCGTCGAGCAATACCGCCATGCGGCCGAATGCGCCAAGCGTGCCGGCTTTGACGGCGTGGAAGTGCATTCGGCCAACGGCTACCTGCTCGACCAGTTCCTGCGCGACTCCACCAACCACCGCAGCGACGCCTATGGCGGCAGCATCGAAAACCGCGCCCGCCTGACCCTGGAAGTCACCGACACCGTGGCCAAGGTCTGGGGCGCCGACCGCGTGGGCATCCGCCTGTCGCCCGTCACGCCCAACGCCGGCAACACGCCTCTGGACAGCGATGTGATGGCCCTCTACGGCTACCTCATCCCCCAGCTCAACCGCTTCGGCCTGGCCTACCTGCACGTCGTGGAAGGCGCCACCGGCGGCTCGCGCGAACTGCCGCCGGGCGTGGACCTGGACGCGCTGCGCAAGCTCTTTGACGGCGCCTACATGGGCAACAACGGCTATGACCTGGAACTGGCCATGGACCGCCGCGCCAAGGGCCTGATCGACACCGTGGCCATCGGCCGCCCCTTCATCGCCAACCCCGACCTGGTGGCCCGCCTGCGCCACGGCAAGGAGCTGGCCGTGGCCCCGCACGAGGCCTACTACGGCGGCGGCGCCCAGGGCTACACGGACTGGCCAGTGGCCGCCTGAGCCGGCCATCCGCCCCACGATCTGCGGCACACTGGCTGACCTGCGTCCCCATCGAATGACCAAGCGAAAGACCAAGCCATGCAACTGCTGATCGTGGGCGCCACGGGGCTGGTGGGCAGCCAGGTGCTGCAACAGGCCCTGACCGACAGCCGCATCACCCGCATCGTGGCCCCGGTACGCCGGGCGCTGCCGGAGCACCCCAGGCTGCTCGCCCCCATCGTCGATTTCGAACGCCTGCCCGAAGATGCCGACTGGTGGCGCGCCGACGCCCTGGTCTGCACCCTGGGCACCACCATCAAGACAGCCGGCAGCCAGCCGGCTTTTCAGCGTGTGGACCATGACTATCCGCTGCTGGCCGCCCGCCTGGCCCATCGCCACGGCACGCCCACCTATGTGCTGAACTCGGCCATGGGCGCCGACGCCGGCTCGCGCATCTTCTACAACCGCGTCAAGGGTGAGCTCGAGCGCGACCTGCAGGCGCAAGGCTTTGCGTCCCTCACCTTCGTGCGCCCCGGCCTGATCAGCGGCCCGCGCACCGAACACCGCGCGGGCGAGCGCTTCATGGTCGGCGTTCTTGGCGCCCTGGGCCCGCTGTTGCCCCGGCGCTGGCGGCTCAACCCCGCGCACCGCATTGCCCAGGCCTTGATAGAGGCTGCTGTCAACGCCAGGCCCGGCGTCCATATCGTGGGTTCCGAGGCGCTGGCCGAATGAACCCGGCGCCTGCACGCGCAAAAACAGAACCCTTCAGGAACCCCTGCATGAACCCGCATATCGCCCCGGTCGATCTCGCCAAGTCCTACCGGCTGATCAACCACGGCCCCACCGTCCTGGTCTCTGCCCGCCATGGCGGCGTGGACAACGTCATGGCCGCAGCCTGGTGCTGCGCGCTGGACTTTGCGCCCCCGAAGCTCACCGTGGTGCTGGACAAGGCCACGGCCACGCGCGCCCTGGTCGAGCAAAGCGGCATGTTCGTGATCCAGGTGCCCACGGCCGCCCAGTTGCAGCTCACGCACCAGGTCGGCACGCGCACCCTGTCTACCGATGCCGGCAAGCTCGCCACCAGCGGCGTTCAGCTGTTCGGCATGGAAGGGTTCGACCTGCCCTTCGTGGACGGCTGCGCCGGCTGGCTGGCCTGCCGACTCATCCCCGAGCCCCACAACCAGCAGACCTACGACCTGTTCATCGGCGAGATCGTGGGCGCCTGGTCCGACACCCGCGTGTTCAGCGACGGCCACTGGCACTTCGAGGACGCCGACCCCGCGCTGCGCAGCCTGCACTATGTGGCGGGTGGGCAGTTCTATGCGATTGGGCAGGCGTTGAACGTGCAGGACGGATCGCCCTGAAACTCGCCAATGTCGGCATGGCTGTATTGCACAATCCAGCCATGCTCTCGGCCACTGCCTCTTCCCTTGCATCTTCCCTTGCCTCTTCGCGCGCAGTCCCCACGCGCGAAACCTATTCCGAGTTGCAGCAGGCCTACGAGCACTTCAACCAGCGCCTGTTCGACGATGCCCTGCCCCATTGCCTGATTACGCTGCAGCGCGAGAAACGCACCTGCGGCTATTTCTCTGCGGCGCGTTTTGCGTCGCTGGATGGCAGCACCACGGACGAGATTGCGCTCAACCCCGCCTACTTCGCGGCCGTGCCCATCATCGAGACGCTGCAGACCCTGGTGCATGAGATGACGCACCTGTGGCAGCACCACTTCGGCAAGCCGGGCCGCGCGCGGTATCACAACGAGGAATGGGCGGACAAGCTGGAATCGCTGGGCCTCATGCCCTCGTCCACGGGCCGGCCCGGCGGCCGGCGCACGGGCGACATGATGGCCGACTACGCCATGGCGGGCGGCCCCTTTCTCGCGGCCTGCGAGCAGTTGCTGACCACGCGCTTCCAACTGAGCTGGTACGACCGCTTCCCGGCTATCGAGCATGTGGTCACGGGCCAGTGGAGCATGGCCACGCAGATCCAGGGCATGCAGGGCACCCAGCCGCCCATGTCCTCCGTTCCCGCCCTGGCCGAAGCCGTGCGGCCCGTGGGCACCTCGGTGGCGGTGCCGGGCTCCACCACCGGCGAGACCATGGTGCAGCCCGTGAACAAGTCCCTGCGCGTCAAGTACCGCTGCGGCGGTTGCGCGGCGCCCGTCAATGTCTGGGGCAAGCCGGGGCTGAACCTGATCTGCGGCGATTGCGGCAAAGGCTTCACAGCCCAGGATTGATCAGCGGACAGGAGTCTTGCGCGGCAGCTCCAGCACCGCCTCCAGCCCGCCTCCCTCCCGATTGCCCAGCACAATGCGCCCGCCGTGCGCCTTGGCCACGGCATCGGCAATGGACAGGCCCAGGCCAAACCCGCCAGAGCCCGCGTTGCGCGAGGTCTCCATGCGGTAGAACGGCTCCAGCACCTGGGCCAGTTGCTCCTGGGCAATGCCCGGCCCCCGGTCCAGCACGTCGATGCGCAGCAAATCGTCGCTGTCGCTGATGCGCAATTCGGCGTCGTGGCCATAGCGCAGCGCGTTCTCCAGCAGGTTCTGCAGGCAGCGGCGCAGGCTGTGGGGATAGCAATCGAGCGGGCGCAGGGCGCGGCCCGTGATGGGGATGTGCACTCCATGCGCCTCGCCCAGGTCCTGGGCCACGCCCTGCACCAGGGCGTTGATGTCCAGCGCCTGGTGCTCGCCGCGCGCGTCGGCGCCGGTGAGCATGTCCAGCGTGGCGGTGACCATGGCTTCCATCTCCTGCAGATCGCGGCGGAATTTGTCGCGCAGGGCTTCGGGCTCCAGCATTTCCGAGCGCAGGCGCAGCCGCGTGATGGGCGTGCGCAGGTCGTGCGAGACGGCTGCAAAGAAACGCGTGCGCTCGGCCACGCCATCGGCAATGCGCTGCTGCATGGCATTGAAGGCCTGGGCCGCCTGGCGCACCTCGCGCGGGCCGTCCAGCGGCAGGGGCGGGCTTTTGAGGTCCTTGCCCAGCGCGTCGGCCGCGCTGGCCATGCGCGCCAGCGGGCGCATGGCCAGGCGCACGGCCAGCAGAGCCACCACAACCACCACGATGATGCGCAGCAGATAGATGCGCAGCACGTAGTCGGCCAGCGCCCAGTAGGGCCTGACGGGGTAGCCGGCTTCGCCTTCCACGGCCTGTACCTGCAGCCACTGGCCGTTGCCCAGGCCCAGCAGCATGCGCACATGGGCTTCGGGCTCATGGGCGGTGAGCAGGGTTTCCGCGCCGCCGTGCAGCTCCAGCGCCAGCAGGTGGAACGGCACGGCCGCGCCCACGCGCCGCGCCAGCACGTCGGCCAGCAGATCGCCGGCCATGGCGTCGGCCGCATCGGCGGGATGGGACGCCAGGTCCTCCATCAGGCGCCGCGCACGGGCCGCATCGATCAGGGTCAGTTGGTAGCCCTGCGTGCTCAGCGTGCCCACGGCGGCGGCCCGCGCCTCGGGCGGCAGGGAGGACAGCAGCAGCAGCGAATCGGCGGCGCGCGCGCCCAGCAGGCGCAGCGGCACCTCCAGCAGCTGGCTGCGCCGGCTTTCCCACCAGATGGTGCCCGTCAGCGCCTGGGCGGCCAGCATTCCGGCCACAAGGATCAGGGCCACGCGCCCGGACAGCGTCTGCGGCCACAGGCGCCGCAGCAGCGCGCCGGCCGGCACCCAAGCCATCACGATGCCTGCGGCACCACGTCGCAGGTCAGCACGTAGCCGGCGTTGCGCACGGTGCGGATCAGGCTGGCCTGGCGCGCAGGGTCTTCCAGGTGCTGGCGCAGTCGGCTGACGCAGACGTCGATGGCGCGGTCCTGGGCCTGGCGCTCGCGGCCGAACACATGGTCGGCCAGGTAGTCGCGGCTCAGCGTGCGGTGCGGGTTGCTGGCCAGGGCGCAGAGCACGCGGTAGTCGGACTGGGCCAGCGGCACCAGCACGGCCTGGGGCGAGCGCAGCTCGCGCGCGCGCATGTCCAGCGTCCAGCCGGCAAAGCGCAGCACGGGCAGATGCTCCGGCTCGCTGGCCGGCGCCGGTGCCTGGGCCACGCGGCGCAGCACCACCTTGATGCGCGCCAGCAGCTCGCGCGGATCGAAGGGCTTGGGCAGGTAGTCGTCGGCCCCCATCTCCAGGCCCAGGATGCGGTCCAGCAAGGCGCCGCGCGCCGTGAGCATGACCACGGGGATGTGGGTGCGTTCGCGCAGGCTGCGGCACAGGGCCAGGCCGTCCGTGCCGGGCAGCATCAGGTCCAGCACGATGAGGTCGGCCGCATGCCGGCCCAGCCAGTCCCACATGGCCTGGCCGTCACCCACGGCGGCCGGGCGCATGCCCGAGGCGCGCAGGTAGTCGCACAGCAGCTCGCGGATGTCGGGATCGTCGTCCACCACCAGGATGCGCGGACCCTGGGCGGCCGGGGATGCGGCGGCTGTTGCGCTCATGGATTGCATTGGCGCATGGCGTTTTGTAATGGAATGTTGTGGCAGCGGCCTGTGCAATGGAGCATTGCATTTGCCCGGCGGCCGCTGGCCTGTCTGCGCTGTCGCGTCACTAGAGTCCTGCTCGTCAATAAGAACGATTTTCATTCTAGTGATTCGTCGCCATGTCTTCTCAGCACTCCAGCAGTTTCCCTCCGGCCCTGTCCACCAGCCTTGCGCTGACGCTGGGCGCCTTCTCCACCCTGGCCGTGGCCCAGACTGCGGCCGCTCCGGCATCGCCCCTGGGCACGGTCGAGGTCCGCTCCACGCGTGAGGCGCCGGCCTACCAGCCCGCCGCCGTGCAGTCGCCCAAGCTCACCCAGCCGCTGCGCGACACGCCGCAAAGCATCAGCGTGGTGCCGGCCGAGCTGATCCGCGAGCAAAACGCCCAAAGCCTGCAGGAGGTGCTGCAGAACGTGCCCGGCATCACCTTCACTTCGGGCGAGGGCAACCTGGGCTGGGGAGATTTCTTCACCATCCGGGGCTTCTCGGCCGAGCAGGCCATCACCATCGACGGCGTGCGCGACGGCGGCATGGCCAGCCGCACCGACACCTTCAACCTGGAGCAGGCCGAGGTCTACAAGGGCACGGGCTCGGTGGAGTCTGGCGTGTCCGCCGTGGGCGGCAGCGTCAACCTGGTCAGCAAGGAAGCCAGGCGCGACACGTTCTACAACAGCTCGGTGGGCGTGGGCAGCGATGGCTACCGCCGCGCCACGGCCGACCTGAACCGCAGCGTGGGCGAGACCGGCGCCGTGCGCCTGAACCTCATGAAGCACCAGAACGACGTGGCCGGCCGCAACGTGGTGGACTACGACCGCTACGGCGTGGCAGCCTCGTTCGCCCACGGCCTGGGCACGTCCACGCGCACCGTGGTCAACGTCTTCCACCAGGTGGACGACAACACGCCCGATGGCGGCCTGCCCATTCAGCGCGGCACGGGCGGCCAGGTGATGCCGGGCGTGCCGCGCAATGCCTGGTACGGCGCCTCCAACCTCTACACCCAGCAGTCGCGCACGGATATGGTGACGGCCCGCGTGGAGCATGACCTCTCGCCCACGGCCACGGTGCGCAACCAGTTCCGCTACGAGCGCTCGGACAACTGGAGCGTGCTGGCGCCCGCGCGCTTCAACAGCGGCAGCAGCAAGAACTCGCTGGGCTATGTGGGCCTGGGCGGGCTGGTGACGGCGCCGGGCGGCATCCTGTCCTATGGCGACTACGGCCTGGTGGACACGGCGGGCGCCAATGCCTCGCTGCGCCTGGCCTCGGTGTCCGTGTCCAAGCGCTACACCATCGCCAACAACCAGACCGATGTGCGCACCAGTTTCGAAACGGCAGGTTTCAAGCACGACCTCACGGCAGGGCTGGAGCTGTACCGCGAGACCTATGGCGACCGCGAGCGCAGCATGGACCTGCCCACCGGGACGCTGGGCTTCGACATGACCAACCCGGCCACCATCTTCCCGGGCACGCCCACGGTGGTGGGCGCGGGCAGTGCGCGCGCCACGGTGCAGAACGCGGGCGTGTATGTGAACGACACCATCACCTTCTCGCCGCGCTGGCAGGCCCAGACGGCGCTGCGCTACGACCGCTGGCAGGCGAACAACGGCGGCGCCAGCCGCACGGACGGCGCGCTCGGCGGCCGCCTGGGCCTGGTCTACAAGCCGGCCAGCGAGGGCTCCATCTATGTCTCCTACAGCCGCGCGGCCCAGCCCTCGGCCATGGGCGTGACCACGAACAACGGCGTCTACGGCACGGCCGCCCAGCTGGCCTATGCGCCGGCCCTGTCGCGCACCTGGGAGGCAGGCAGCAAGTGGGACGTGCTGGGCGGGCGCCTGTCGCTGACCGGCGCCGTGTTCCGCACCGAGCTGAGCGAATCGTGGGAGTACAGCCCCGACAGCGTCTCGCCCGTGCGCGCCCTGCCCGCCAAGCGGGTGCAGGGTTTCGAGCTGGGCGCCCAGGGCGAGATCACGTCGCGCTGGTCGGTGTACGCCGGCCTGTCCCACTTGAAGAGCCGCCTCACCAAGGGCGCGAACGAAGGTGCCGAGGCCAGGAACGTGCCCGACTGGAGCGGCAGCGTCTGGACCTCCTTCCTGGTCACGCCCGCCGTCACCCTGAGCTGGGGCGCGCAGTACGTGGGCGAGCGCCGCTATACGGACAACGTCATGGTGGGCGGCCAGAACAATACGTCGAGCACCGTCAACGGCCCCAACGGCGTGCACCCCATCTATGTGGCCGACCACGAAAAAGCGCCCAGCTACTTCGTGCAGAACCTGGCGCTGAGCTGGCGCATCAACCGCCAGCTCACGGCCCGCTTCAACATCAACAACCTCACCAACCGCTTCTACTGGAGCCGCATCGGCGCCTCGCTGGACGGCTTCCAGCTGTACGGCGTGCCGGGCGCGGGCCGCACCTACACGGCGGGCCTGGACCTGTCCTTCTGAGCCGGGGCCATACCATGACATCCACCCAACGTCTCCCCACACGCCGCGCCCTGCTGGCCCTGGCCGCAGCCTGCGCCGCCGCCCTGCTGTCCGCCTCCGCGCTTGCGGCCTCGCCTGCCGGCACCGCTGCCAGTGCACCGGCCACCACCGTGGTCGACATCGTCGGCCGCACGGTCGAAATCCCCGCCAAGGTGGAGCACATCCTGCTGGGCGAGGGCCGCTTCCTCTACGCCCTGGCCCTGATCGAGGGTGATCAGCCCCTGGCCCGCATCGCCGGCTGGCAGGGCGAGCTGCCCTTCGCCGACCCCAACGGCTATGCCGACTACCGGCGCCGCTTCCCGGCCATAGACCGCATCCCGGTCATCGGCCGCACCTCGGAAGACAGCGTCAGTGCCGAGCAATCGGTCTCCACCCGGCCCGACATCGCCATCTTCGGCCTGGGCGGACATGGGCCGGGGCGCCAGAGCGGCCTGGTCAACGATCTCAAGAAGGCCGGCGTGCCCGTGGTCTTCATCGACTTTCGCGCCCAACCCGTGCGCAACACCCTGGCCAGCATGCGCATCCTGGGCAAGGCCGTGCACCGCGAGGAACAGGCCGAGGCCTATGCGCGCTTCTACGAGCAGCACCTGCAGCAGGTGCGCCAGCGCGTGGAGGGCATTCCCACCAGCCAGCGCCCGCGCGTCTTCGCCGAGCTGCTGGCCGGCGTCTGGGACGGCTGCTGCCACACCGTGGGCAAGGGCAACATGGGCGAATTCATCGAGGCGGCCGGAGGCATCAACGTCGCGGCCGGCAAGGTGCCCGGCGCCATAGGCGACATGCACCAGGAAGCCCTGATCGCCGCCGACCCCGAGGTCTACATCGCCACCGGCAGCCGCCCGCAGAGCAACCGCCTCATGCTCAAGGCCGGCAGCGGCGTGGCGCCGGCCGACCTCTCGGCCAGCCTGCAGGCGCTGACCGCGCGCCCCGGTTTCGAGGTGCTGGGTGCCGTTCGCCAGGGCCGCGCCCACGGCCTGTGGCACAACTTCTACGACGCACCCACCAACATCCTGGCCATCGAGGCCATGGCCAAGTGGTTCTACCCAGAGCGCTTTGGCGACATCGATCCCCAGGCCACACTGGACGAGATCAACCGCCGCTTCCTGCCCGCCCTGCCCATGCACGGCGCCTTCTGGGGCGATGCACCTGCCAAGGCAGCGGCCTCAGCGGCCAGCGGAGCCGCGCGATGAACATGGCCGCCGACCTGCCCGTGGAGCTCGCCAGCACGGCCGCCAGCGCCACGCCGCTGGCCAGGGGCTACCGGCGCCTGACCGCCCTGCGCGTGCTGGTGCTGGCCCTGCTGGCTGCGGCCATCGTGGGCGCGCTGCTGCTGGACTTCACCACCGGCCCCTCCGGGCTGGCGCTGGACCAGTTGATCGCCACCCTGGGCCATGCCGACCAGGCCCCGCCTGCGCTGCGCGTCATCGTCTGGGACATTCGCCTGCCCTACGCCTTGATGGCCGTGGCCGTGGGCCTGTCCCTGGGCCTGGCCGGCGCCGAGATGCAGACCGTGCTGGCCAACCCGCTGGCCAGCCCGTTCACGCTGGGCCTGTCGTCGGCCGCCGCCTTCGGCGCGGCCCTGGCCATCGTGCTGGACTGGAGCCTGCCCGGCGTGCCAACGGCCTGGGCCGTGCCTGCCAACGCCTTCCTGTTCGCCATGGCCTCGGCCCTGCTGCTGGACCTGGTGGCGCGCTGGGGCGGCATGAGCGCATCGGGCGTGGTGCTGTTCGGCATTGCCCTGGTGTTCAGCTTCAACGCCCTGGTCTCGCTGCTGCAGTTCGTGGCCACGGCCGAGGCGCTGCAGGGCCTGGTCTTCTGGACCATGGGCAGCCTCTCGCGCGCCACCTGGCCCAAGGTGGCCGGGCTGGCCGCCGCGCTGGCCCTGGTGCTGCCGTTCTCGCTGCTCAACGCCTGGCGCCTCACCGCCTTGCGCCTGGGCGAGGACCGTGCCGCCAGCTTTGGCGTGGACGTGCGCCGACTGCGCCTGGGCGCCCTGCTGCGCATCAGCCTGCTGGCCGCGCTGTCCGTGGCCTTTGTGGGCAGCATCGGCTTCATCGGCCTGGTGGCACCGCACATCGCGCGCCGCATGGTGGGAGATGACCACCGCTTCTACCTGCCCGCCGCCGCCCTGGTCGGCGCGCTGGTGCTGTCGCTGGCCTCGGTGGCGTCCAAGACGCTGATCCCCGGCGTCATCATCCCGGTGGGCATCGTCACCTCGCTGGTGGGCATTCCCTTCTTCCTGGCCATCGTGCTGCGCACGCGGGGGCGGACATGAGCACCACCCTGAACACCTCCCTGAATACCCCGCACTTCGCACCCACCTATCTGCCACCTCTCACGCAAGATGGTCTGCAGATCGAGGGTCTCAGCGTCTCCTACGGGCGCCGACGCGTCATCGAATTGCTGGACATCGCCCCGCTGCGCGCCGGCACGCTCACCGTGGTGCTGGGGCCCAACGGCAGCGGCAAATCCACCCTGCTGCGTGCCCTGGCCGGCCTGGTGCGCGCCCAGGGCAGCATCACGCTGGAAGGCCAGGAACTGCAGCACGCCAGCCTGGCCGAGCGCGCGTGCCGCATCGTCTACCTGCCCCAGGCCCTGCCGGCCGCCGTGCACCTGCGCGTCATCGAATCACTGCTGGCCGCGCGCAAGGCCTCGCCACACACCACGCGCCCGCAGCAGGCCGGCTCCCCGGATGCGGTCACCCAGGCCGCCGCCCTGCTTGAGCACCTGGGCATCGCCCACCTGGCCATGCGCCACCTGGATGAGCTGTCTGGCGGCCAGTCCCAGCTTGCAGGCCTGGCCCAGGCCCTGATCCGCGAGCCGCGCGTGCTGCTGCTGGACGAACCCTTGTCCGCCCTGGACCTCAACCACCAGTTCCACGTCATGCAGTTGGTGCGCGAGCAAACGCGCCGCCACGGCATGACCACCCTGGTCGTGTTGCACGACCTGGGCGCCGCCCTGCGCCACGCCGACCGCGTCATCGTGCTCAAACAAGGCCAGCTGCTGGCCGACGGCCCGCCTGCCCAGGCCATCACCCCCGCCCTGCTGGCCCGCGTCTACGGCGTGCAGGCCCGGGTGGAGCCCTGCTCCCAGGGCCTTCCCCAGGTCATCGTGGACGGGCTGACGGCTGCGGCCTGAGCCCGGTTGCCGATTCCAGATCCATCCGCTTTTTTTGGAGATTCCGAATGCATACCCGCATCACCGCCACCGCTGCCTTGCTGGCCGCCTTCTGCATGAACGCCCAGGCCCAGCATGCCCACCCCACGCCCGCATCCAGCGTGGCCCATCCCGCCTGCGAAACCACCATTGAAGGCCAGCCCGGAAAACGCTTCAGCCTGGCCGAAATCCGCGTCAGCGCGCGCTGCGAGAACTTCACCGTGCGCCTGGTCCACACCGGCAAGAAGCCATGGCAGGAAGCCGGCCACAACTGGGTGCTGGCCCGCAGCGCCGACATTGACGCCGTGATCGCCGACGGCCTGCGCGCCGGCCCCGACCGGGCCTGGGTGGACCACGCCGACGCACGCGTCATCGCCGCCACGCAAATGCTGTCGGGCGGCGAGCATGCCTCGGTCACCTTCCCCGTGGCGCGCCTGCAAAAGGGCGAGAGCTATACCTACTTTTGCTCGTATCCCTCGCATGCGCTGCCCATGCGGGGAAGGCTGGTACTGGAGGATTGAGGCCGCGTCACCGCGCGGCAAAGGCCCAAAGGGCCTGCGCGTTCAATGCAGCAGCGTGGCCACCAGGGTCACCTCGGGCACGCCTGCCAGCGCCTTGGACAGCGGGCACTGGGACTTGGCCTCCTGGGCGATTTTCTGGAACTGCGCATCGTCGATGCCGGGCACCTTGGCCTGCAGCGTGAGGGCAATGCGGTCGATCTTGAAGCCCTCGCCATCCTTGGCAAGCCGGACCTTGGCCGTGGTGTCCAGCATCTCGGTGGCGATGCCCGCCTTCTCGCAGGCAAAGGCAAAGGCCATCGTGAAACACGCCGCATGCGCGGCGCCCACGATCTCCTCGGGATTCGTTCCCTTGCGGTCATCCCCGAAGCGGCTGCCGAACCCGTAGGGATGGTCCTTGAGCGCGCCGGTCTCCGTGCTGATGCGGCCCTGACCGGTCTTGCCTGCACCTTCCCAATGGACGGAAGCGGTTTTCTCGGACATGTGTTTCTCCTGTGCGTTGGTTGGACAAGCCGCCATCACAGCACAGGCGCCACAGGGCAAGGCGTGGTCCCGGGGCGCGCCAGCCCCTGCGCGCACGTCCTACAGAAACAGAATCGACGACCCTGTCCCGGGCATTCCTCCCTATTCGACACGAACAAGGCCATCTTCAAATTGCGTTGAGGAGACGGGGCGGACGGATGCGGCATCCAGTCGGCCGGGTGCATTGCCGACCCCGTTCGGGCGATCAGCACTTCCTCAGCCGAGGTTGCTGGCGTTGCCCAACTACGGCGAGGATATTGACAGTTTGCGCCTGGTCATCCACTTCATACAAAAGGTTCTGACCGGCAACACTGACGCGGCGGACACCATCGCCATAGCGCGGATCGGCTTCATACAAGCGCGGAAACTCGGCAAGGCGGTCTGTGGAGCGCAGCACTTGCTCCGTGACGTTCTCCGCGTCCCACAGCGAAGCATGCTCGAGCAAATATTCAAAAAGCGCCCGCATATCCTCAATTGCAGGCGGACGCCAGTCGACCCTATGCGCCACCACGCAACTCCTCGGCACGATCCTGCAGGAGTTGCCGCACCTGATCCGTACTCATCCCGGTCTGTTTGTCCGAACGGGCGGCTGCCACCTTCGCGCGCACCCAATCGTCATATTCCGCCTGGGCCAGTTCCTCATCCGCCAGGCGCTGCAGCAGCTCCATCTTGTCGGAGCCACTGGTGGGGAGGATACGTGGCAGATTCTCCGCAAGTTCACGCAGAAAATTGGCGTTCTCATAGTGCGTAGTGGTGGTCATAGCCGCTCTCCAGACGTTGCAGGCCGCACTGCCAGCGCAACAGACGGCTGTTACGCGGATGGACCTGACGGATGATGATAGCCCACGGTTTGTCGCTCTTTCTGCCGCTCCATCGCGTGAGCGATCGGCACCCCGTCCGCGCAGCGGTGCCTGCGCCAAACCCGAGCCCAGGCCCCGCCACCCCATGGCACTAAAAAGACTGTGGATACCCCTGCCTGCGGCTGGATCAGCCTCCTGCCCCCTCACCCCACAAACACCTGCCGCGTATCCGTTCGCCCCACGATCACCGCCGCCAGCACCGCCGCCCCGGCCGCAACCCCAAAATTCGCCAGATACGCCGCTTGGGCCGAAGTCTCCAGCAAGGCCGCGAACAGCGATCCGCCAATGGCCAGGGTGGCCGCCACGGCAATGGCCTCGCACAGCTGCAGGGCCGAGCTGTTGGCGCCCTGCTCGCCGGGCGCGGACATGGACAGCGTGAGCACCGACAGGCTTGCCGACAGCAGGCCCATGCCCAGCCCCGACACGATCCAGCCCACCACCGCCACCCACACGGGCACGGCCGGCCAGGCCACCGATGCCGTCAGCAGCACGCCTGCCAGCACCGCGCTGGTGCCCACGCGCAGGAAGCGGTGACGGCTCCAGCCGTTGCGGCTGTGCCCCTGGTACCAGGAGGCGGAACACCAACCCAGCGCACCCGCGCTCAGCACCAGCCCCGCCATGGGCGCTGACAGCCCGTGCTCGCGCGCCAGCACCAGCGGCAGGAACGCCTCGGCCCCGAAGAACGCTGCAAACACCAGCCCGCGCAAGGCGATCACGCTGGGCAGCCCGCGCCCGGCGCGCAGCGTGCCGGCCGGCAAGAGCTTCCAGGTGCAGACCAGCGACAAGGCCGCGGCCACCGCCACCGCCCCCAAGGCGCCCGCCGATTGCCTCTGCCCGCCCACATACAGAAGGCAGATGCCCGTGGCCGCGCCCAGGGCCCACAGCCCGCGCCGCACACCGCCCTGCATGCCCTGGCCATGGCCGCCCAGGCCCTGGAGCGCCGGGCGCAGCATCGCCCCGGCCGGCAAGGCCAGCAGGGGCACGCCCAGGAACACCCAGCGCCAGCCCAGGTGCTCCACCACCAGGCCGCTCAACGCCGGTCCCACCAGCGCGGGCACCACCCAGGCCGTGGCAAACGCCGCAAAAATGCGCCGCCGCAGTGCCTCGGGATACCGCCGGCCCACCAGCACGTACAGCGCCACCGACATGCCACCGGCCCCCAGCCCCTGAACCAGCCGCCCCGCCAGAAACACCGGCATGGAAGGCGCAAAGCCCGCCAGCAGCAGCCCCGCCACAAAACACGCCATGCCAGACCACAGCGGCGCCGCCGGCCCGCGCGCGTCGCACCAGCCGCCGGCCACCGTCATGCCCACCACGCTGGTGGCCAGGGTCACGCCAAAGGCAACCGCATACAGCGGCACCCCATCGAGCGCGCGGGCCACCGCTGGCATGGCGGTGGCCACGGCCAGGGCCTCAAAGGCAATCAAGGCCACCAGCGAGACGATGCCGATCGTCGTCAGGCGGTAGGGGGAGGACAGGATGGACCAGCTCTCGGTGGTCGTCGGCCGGACCTGATCGTCCAGCGTGAGGGAATCTTGATGGGGCATGGATGCTTCTTGGTTGCAGGGTCTGCGCCGGCCATGGCGCAGTGCCATGGCGACGAGAAGCCTGGAGCATGCAACCTCAAGTGCGGTTGAGATCAAGGGGGTCCTGCCCCCAAGTACCTCTTACCGCTCGATCACGCGCCAATACTGGCCAGAGGAGCGGCTGGCGGCCGGCAGCATGACGGCAATGCCATTGTCATTGGCCGTATCCAGCACGACGGCATCCGACAGGAAGCGGTTGTAGAGATGGAACTGGCCCGGCAGGGCGCTGGGCGCACAGCGCCATTGCTGGCCGCTGAAGCGGGGGGAGTCTCCCGCTGACGCCGTCATCTTCAGCTCAAGATGCGGTTTCCCGGCCACGCTGGTGACATCGAGCGCCATGGTGCCCGGTCCGAACGCCGCATTCTGGACAAGCCAGTAGCCCTTGCCGGTGCGCATGAACCTCCATCTGTCGGCGCCCAGAATCATGGCCGGGACGGAAATCTGCCGTGGCTCGAAGTTGAACAGCCCGGGAGGCGACACAAGGCCCGTGCCCTGCAGCAGCGCTACCGCGTTGCGCCTTTCGCTCCAATACAGGTTCTGCAGCCCGACCCATTGGCGGTCCTTGAGCATGGGGCATTGGTCGTACAGGTAGTCGCCCGTCTCGTAGCGCCGAAAATCCGCATCGCTGAGCCGCTGGGCCGAGAGTGCATGCGCCTCGGCGGAGATCCGTGCCAGTTCCCGCATGGCGGCCGTCATGGCGATCAAGGGCGCGGATGAACCACGCACCGGCCTCACCGGCAAGATGCGGCGAGCATTTGCAAGGTCGGAGGCCACGGCCCGCCAGCGCAATGCCAGGGTGCTGAATTCCGTTGCCATCGCCTGCGGCGCGGGCCCAAGGCGGACCACCGCGTTTGCGGGTGGCGGCTGCCTGGCATGGTGCGCGGCGGCCACGCGAAGCAGCGAGGCATGACTTTCCAGCTGCGCCACGACGGGTGCAGCCGCCGCAATGGCCGTATCCATCTCCGTCTCGACGGCTGCGACACCCGCATTCCATCGGGCCTCGTCCAGCGGTGCGTCGGGGGCCAGCGAAACGGCATCCAGCTGGTCGCACAGCTGCTGCAAACGCCCGACGGCCTGCCCCAGCTTTTGCACCGTATCGGCCAGCCCGTCGATACGGGCACGCAGCGTGCCCCAAGCGGCCGATGCCGCCTTCAGCGAAGGGAACGACTGCATGCTCTCCAGGCTCCTTACCAGCGTCATGCGGCCGCTGGCATCGTCCAGATCAAGCCCGGTCAGGAACGAGAACTCGGCGATATCGGTCCATACCTGCCTTGAGACTGGCTCACGCGCGGGCTCGGCTTCGACGCGGCAGCTTGATGCCAGGGCGCCACCGCAGCACAGCGCCGTGGCAGCGGCGGGCAGCCACAGAAGCCGGGTCATCTGGCTGCAGTGCCGGCCATCAACAGGCGCAGGGCCCGAGGCGCTGCCGGCATCCGTCGGGGCTCCAGCACTTCGATCAGCCACGTCGTGAACGGCGTCGGGCAGACGTCTCCCAGATGCTGCGAGAACTCGATCTGGTCGCCGGCGTAGGTGAAGTTGATCTTCAGGGGCGAGCAGAAAAGCCTCTCGTCCCCGTTGCCCGTGCTGTCGTGAAAGTCGCGGCCAGTCACCATGTCGACATTGATGCGCTGGGCCGAGGCATCGGCAAACTCCAGCCAGGCCTGCACCGACGAAAGGCGGATGCGGCGGTAGCTGGCCAGTGCCGGATGGCTGGTGGCAATGGACAGGCTGATGGGCTGCCCATGCGCCAGCTGCTGCAGCAGCGCGGCGTCAGTGACCCGCAATTCCCGCCGCAGATCCCCTTGGGTCCTCGCATTGGCGGCCTGCGCGCTGGCGTGGTCTGCCAGCAGGGTGGCGTGTGCATCTGCCATGGCAGCGGCCGTGCCCGGCATCGAAAGACGGTGACCAGGCTGCTTGCCTGTCTCGTAGGCCTGTGCGGCGCGGACCCCGAAGCAGTCCACGAAGAAGCCGCGGCGCGCACTTTCTGCCCTGAGGGTGATTTCCCCCTGCAGCCGCGCGCTGCGCTCCAGCTCTGTCAGCGCCTGCTGCTCCAGCGCCTGCAGGCGCTTGCGCTTGCCGATCACCGCAACGTATTCCAGCTTGAGCGTGGCAAGCTCACGGGCAATGGCATTCTTGGATGCGCTTTGCTCTGCCAGCAGGCGGCCATAGACGGCCACCTTCTGCACCTGTGTCTTGAGGGTGTTGGCAGCGTTGCGCACGGCCGCCTCGGTGCCTTCCGTGGCAAGCACCAGATCCAGCCGGTTGACTGCATCGTTTTCCAGCACCGTCCAGGCGGCCTTGGCTTCATTGGCATCCGGCATGAGCGCAAGTGCACGCATGGTGTCGCCCAGCTCCCGGGAAATCCCCTCGACATCCAGCCCGCCCAGCGGCCCACGGATCACCGGCAGCACCGCATTCAATGCGCCCTTGGCGGGATCCACCAGATTCTTGAGCGTGCTGGAGTTGTGCCTGGCCCATTGCAGTGGAATGGCAAACGACTGGCCCAGGGCCTTCAGCGCCTTGAGCGGGCCGTCGATGCTGCCGCCAAGCGTCTTGGCCTGCCCGTACAAATCCTTCAGGCCGAGCACGCCTTTCTGACCGGTCTCGGTCAGCGCCTTCGGGTCGGGCGGCACGCCCACGCACAGGGCCGCCACGCTGCCCGCGACCGCAATGACGCCAAAGGCGATTTCCAGGCTCATCTTCACGGTGCGCACGATCTGGGCAACGTCGCTTTCAAGCTTGAGCCGCATGGCGGCAAGTTCCGCTTCAAGCTCCTCCTGGCGCACCGTGCGTGCGGCGCGGTCAAGGGCCTCGATCTGCTGAATCAACCGCTGCTCCAGCTCGGTGCAACGTGCCTCCAGCGTCTTGAGGTCCAAGGTGTCCCGGTCGGCAAACGCCTGCGCGACGCTGCCCACGGCACCTGCCAGCTCGCCGCTGGCGCGCAGGCTGCGCAGGTGGGCCTCCATGGCCGCCATCACCTCCTGCCGGGCCTTGGCCAGCGACAGATAGCTGCCTGCGCTCAGATCAGGAATCGGCCTGGCCAGCCCGTCAACGCCCATGACCGGCAGCAGACGCTGCAGCGAACCCGCCGCCTGGATCAACTCGCCAAACCCGGACTCGACCCCTGACCAGCGCGTGATCCAGCCCAGCGCCTCATGGCACAACGCCAGCTCGGCCGCGCTATGGCCGGGCCTGCCCGCCATGCCGGCGCTCAGGGCAAACAGCGCGGCCAGCACCCTGTGCATCGGCTCGCCATGCTCCAGCAGGCCGGGCGGCACGGGGGTGTGCTTCACCACAGCCCGGTTGTCCTGCCACAGGAAATTGCTGAACTGCGGCCGCGCCACCGTGTCCCAGGCCTCCTCCAGCGCATAAGGGGTGTCGCGCGTGGGGCCGCCGTACAGCGTGAACCGGCCCTCCACGGTTTCCACGAAAATGCGCACCCTGCTGAGCTCGTTGTCCTCGTCATGCAGCATGCGCAGCACCGTCGTGCCTTCGGAAACAATGCGGCGGGCAACCACCGTCAGCCGCCGCACCGCACCGTCAAGCCGCCTGTCGAACCCCTCGGGCACCACCACGGTATCGGCATGGATGTCCAGCGCCTGCAGGCCAGCCGCGTCGGCCTCGTCCAGCGACACCTTCAGGTCCACCACCAGATCGGCCACGGTGCCGAAGGGATTGAAGCTGCCGTCCGGCGCGCGGCCACCGCTGCAGACCAGCGGCCCTGGCGGCACCAGGCCCTCGGCACGGTAGCGATCAATCAGGGTTCGCAATTCAATGGGAGTTATCGCGGCAGTGAGCGCGGGAGTCATTGCTGAAGTCATGGCGGGTGGTTCCAGGTAAGGCACTGCACCTGTGCAGCGGTGGGACAAAGGCCGGAGCAGATCGCTCAGGCTGCCTTCTTGCTGGCAAGCTCCACCAGTTGGTCCACGCTCTGCGCCTTCTTCGGCGTGCCGCCAAAACGACGGAAATGGTCTGCCTGTCCGGCGACACGCGCCCAGCCCTTCTTTGCCGTGCCCAGCACCACCGTCAGGCTGAACCAGTTTTCCCCTTGCAGGGACTTGCGGCCGGTGGTGCTCAAGACCTTGTGTATGTTGCCCAGATCGGCAGAAATCGCACGCCATGCCTCGCCCAGCGTCTTGAGCTTGGGACCCAGGTCTTCGATGCTCTTGCTGATGCTGTCAAAGCGATCATTGCTTCGGTTGTAGTAGCCGATGAAGCGCTCGTTCGTGGCCATCGTGGCCTGGATGGTTCTCACCTCATCCACCTTCTCGGCAATCTTCCTGCGCGTGACCGCAAGGTCCGCACCCACACCGATATCCACCCCCGCCAGAATCAGCGGCCCGAAAAGCGGAATCGCCAGATAGGCCGGAGACGTGGACAGCACGATGACTTCATCCTTTTCCTTGCGGCGCAGGGCCTTCAAGTCGTTCTCAAGCTTCTCCATGGCGGCCTTCAGCTTCTGGTTGGCAGCACCCTCGGCGCCCAGCGTGGTCGTGAACTTCTGCTTTTGCCCGTTGAACGCGGTCTTGCAGGCATTCAGGCGCATCAGTATTCCGTTTCCGTTGTCAAGAATGGAGTTCTGCAGCGCGAAGGCACGCACCGATCGTGCATTGGCGTCTTCAATCAACTGCTCCAGCGCGCTGCTGAAATTGCGCTTGATCTGCTCCGAACGCCCGCTGGGCGTATCGCTTTCCCAAACCTTGACCAGGGCCTTCCATTTCGCTTCCACCGCCGGCTCCGCCGATGGGGTGGGCGCCCCCTCCAGATCGAAACGGTCCACCAGCTCGATCAGCCGTTCATAGGTGGTTGCCGCCACATCGTTGTACTGAACGATATCGTCGGCAAGGGTCAGCATCTTGTCCTGCACATCGGCCTTGAACTTCTGGCCGACACCCTTGAGCGTGACGAACAGCTCCACCGCTTCGGAAAACTCCGGCCTGAAAGCATCCTGCTTCTGCATGCCCAGCATGGCGCGCATCAGCTCCGTAGTGGTCGGGTTGTCGGTGACTGCAGACTCGAAGAACGTCGTCAGCCCGATCCAGTCTTCTGAACTGAGAACGGAAATTCCCTTGTAGATATCGGCAGACGGTGTGAATGCATTCGTTGAATTTGCAGAGTCGGACATGGCGAAGGCTCCTGATGGTGAAAGGCCGGATTCGGCCTCGAATCGGTGTGCAAACAAGCGGCGGCGTTGAAGAAATGACCGCACCGCAGTCATCGCCCGCCCTCCTTTTGCGCTCCAGTCGACCGGATGCTAGGTAGCCGCCATGGCCCTGTATGTCCCCCAAACAAGTGACACAAATTCATACAGCACTGGGGATAAGGACAGCAACCGGATTGCCATCTCACATCCCAAGGTTCCTGTCACCTGCGCGACTCACGGCAATGAGCACGGTCACGCCATTGCCTCAAAAGGCAAGCCTCCACAATTGCATAGGCCAGGCTTGCATTGCCCGCTACTCAATCAATAGCAAATAGCAAGAATTGACTGCCATTTCAGAAAAAATCGTCATTGTCAATTTCTATGCATTTCACCGCACCCATTGACTCAGGAATGCATTCAGCCCTCAAATGTCGCAAAATGTTTTGCAACTTGACGCAATGGAGGGGCAGGAGTGGCAAGAAAAAGCAAGTCCAGCACGGCGGAAGACCTCATGGATCTGATCGCCATGCGCCCATGGTGGGCCGGCATTGCATTGGCAATTGCCTGCTACATGGTGTTGCACTCCATTGCCATCCGCCCCCTGCCTGCAGCACAAAGCCCGCAGCAAATCGGCCAATTGGCCACCACGGCCATCTGGCAGGGCCTGGCTATCGGGGGCCAATACATCCTGCCCCTCATCTGCCTGGCCGGCGCGGCCATTTCCGCCGTGCGCAAGCGCCGCCGCAGCCGGTTGTTCGAAACCACCTCGGCCAGCTCCAGCGCAGATGCGCTGCAGAACATGTCATGGCGAGAGTTTGAAACGCTGGTGGGTGAGGGATTTCGTCGGCGCGGCTACAGCGTCAAGGAAACCGGTGGCGGCGGGCCCGATGGTGGCGTGGACCTGGTCCTCTCGAAGAATGGCGAAAAGACACTGGTGCAATGCAAGCAGTGGAAAGCCGTCAAGGTGGGCGTTTCCACTGTGCGCGAGCTATATGGCGTCATGGCGGCTGATGGGGCCGCTGCCGGCTTTGTGGTGACTTCTGGCCGGTTTACTCAGGAGGCTGTGGCGTTTGCTGCAGGGAGGAATATCCACCTCATGGACGGCGCCGCGCTCATGAGATTGCTGAAGGATGCAAAGGCCCAGACAGAAGCGACTTCAGCAACCAAGGCCCGGACTTCTGTACCTTTGGCGAACCCTGTGCCTGTGGCCGAGCCCGTCAAGACGGAGCCTGCTTTTGACACAGTGCAACCGGCCGCTTCCCCAATACCTGGCTGTCCTCAATGCGGGAAAGCCATGGTTCAGCGGGTTGCGAAGCGTGGGCCAGCGGCTGGGAAGGCGTTTTGGGGGGTGCTCGGCGTTTGGTGCGGGGTGTCGGGGGACTCGGGAGATGGTTAGGAATGGCAATTGATTTTTGTATATGGACTGCTTTCGACGGTGGATTCAACCTTTTGCTGCAGCGGCCGACTACGCCACCTACTGAGCATTAACGTTAGCGTGAACTGTATGCCATCGCAAATCGAAAAGCTGGAAGCCCATGCTAGCCATCTGCTCGACGCATTCATCGGCCTTCGGGAGAAGTACGCAATGCTCGAGCCGATGCTCTTTGATCCCGATACAAATAAGAACCGAGGTTCCCGGGAGCAAGCTCGTGGGTTTCAGATTCTGCGGAGCTCCTTGTTCCTGTCGTGTGCTCAAGACATCGCGAAGCTGACGCTTGATGTGGACAAACGCACGCCGAGCATCCGTAATCTCGTTGGTGAGCTTGACGAAACCACCCTTGTTTCCGAACTGGAGGATCGGTACGCGATATGGTTGATTCCTTCCGTCGAAGAAGAAGCCAATCCAGAAATCGCTATGGCTCTGAAGAGAATGGAAGAGCGCGAGCGCGCAGAACGAAGAGAGCAGTTTCGTGAGCACCTGGTGGAACTTCGTGAGCTCTGGATCAAGCTCTCCACCACCCCCGCGATGACGGGGTTCCTCACCGTACGAGATAAGGTCTCCGCACATACAGAGGTGCGGTTCGTGGTCGATAAATACCAGCTCATAGACATCGGTACTCTCGGCATCAAATGGCGCGATCTGCGTGCGAGCATTGAGTCAATGCAGCGGCTCGTCGAACTAATTGGGCTCATCGTCCGCAACGCTGGATTCGCGTGGGACTGCCTCGATCACCAGTTGTCCAATGCTTCGAAGAGCTTTTGGGGAGTTCCGACCGATGCCCACTAACAGGTCGTTCGACGCGGACAAGCGCCGGCATGGCGTCGTAAGCCGTGCGCAGAGAATACGTCTTGCGGCGCCTTGCAGGTGCGTGCCCGTCAACTCCGGCGTTGGGCGTCTGCTTCCATTCGCTTCCACAGGCTGCTTCTGGCTGTTCTGCGACTGTCACAAGCCGACCTTTTGCAGTCACTCGCTAGCGTTTTAATTTACCGGCGTGAGCGGTCTTTCACGCAGATTTGGTGGAACGATGCGCTAGCGTTGGATGCTTTTTGACAGTGATAACTACGTCAATGAATAAGTACATCAATTTTCCTCCCGTGCCCCTGGTATACCAGATGGCGCAGCATGTAGCCCCGCAGCCCAAAAAGGGCATAGAGAAAGCCTACAAGTCGATTCTCAATAAGCTGCGCTGCTACAACGGCAACTCAATCCTTGAGCTGGCGTTTCAGATTCTTTGGAATCCACCCCAAGGCCTAGGTGAGGCAGTCAGGGCTGCTCCATGGCACACACTGCTTCTTGTTAAATGGGCGATGCAGGACAACTTGGTCAATATGCGGGTGGGCCCCGCTATTTCGCATCAAGAGTTCTATTACCTTCGTCAAAAACTGTGGGAGCTCCAGGATGAGTGCTGCATTGACCAGTCCAACAGTTGGTTGATGTTACGCAACATCATTCATGTTCAGTTGGAATTCCAACGCCCTGAATCATGGGGTTTTCTAAGGTGGCCTGCCCTCTATGCACAACTCAAGCCAGGGACTAAGAATCGCAAGCAATTCGTGCAGGTTATGGGCATGGAGCCGGAGGCCTATATCGACATGACATATGGCCTGTACGCGGCTGTGATGAAGGGGCAGATGCTTCTTGCGAATGATCCGCTTGCGGCCTTTCGACCAGCATATGGCAAGGCGGTCGATCAAATTTACCACCTATTTGTCCGCGATCTTCCTAGCTTGCGAGCAGAAATGCAGTCCGATGAGGCGCAGCGAATTCGAGGCAAGCAGGAGCTATTTGAGTTCCCATTTCTGCGCCGCTTTCCCCTCCTGCGCCAGCGCAATGGTCAACTCTATTGCTGGCATCGGCTGGTATTTGCTAGGGGTATCGAGGACGCGGTGCACTTACGGCTGTCAGCCCTTGGCGCTGACTATGTGAACGAGTTCAGCCGTATCTACGAGCAATATGTGACCAACCTTGCGGCCGACAGCGGGCTCCCCGTACTCGATGAGACCGCTTATAAGTCGAAAATGGGGCTTCACGCGTCAGCTGTCGAGGTAATTATCAAAGGCGAAGATTGCAATATTCTGGTGGAAGCCAAGATGAGTTTGTTCGCTGATGATGTGCTGCTACAGGATAATGAGAATGCAGTATTCCAAAAGACCAAACGGGTTCGCGAAGCTATCAAGCAAGGTTGGCAGGTTGGCGAAGAGATCCGAAAACCTGGAAGAGATTTCGATGCGCAGTACCAAGTAGAGCAAGACTTTTTGCTTGTAGTCACAAGCCGAGAGTTGAATCTTGGCAACGGTGACTTTATGCAGAGGCTCTATGCGCCGGGAATGTTCGACTATCCGAACGCAGCTGCACAGCAGCGTCTACCGCTCTCACACGTCTTCATCCTTTCCATTGAGGACTTCGAACGAACAATGGGTTGCGTTGCAGCTGGTGAGATCAATTTGTCATCCGTCTTGAGAGAGGCGGTCGCGGCTAATCAGGACGGAGTTTCGTCCAGATTGTTTTTCTCTGACTTTATCGGAAAATACACAAAGCGCTGGTCCTTTCCCAAAGCCATGAGAGATGCACAATTTTTCTCTCAGGAGAGGGTCAAAGTTGCGTTAGGTGTTACGCATTCGTATTCTAGCTAAACTGGCCACCCATACCGGAATCGCTGACCAGTCACGATGGTCGTGACTGGCTGCCGTTTGTTGCATTTGTTGCCGTAACTTTCGCTGCTCGACCTGAAGCGGATTTTCGAAATTGCGAAAATTCCTGTTAAACATAATTTCCAATTATATTACTCGACAAAACAATCATGAGAAGATGTTATCTAACAGGTGTGGACCTCAAGATTAAAAGCGAAAGCACCTCAGAAAATGACTTGGAATCTCTAGAGCATATTCTTCCCAATGCCTTGGGCGGAAAACTAAAATCCAAAGATATTCTTTCGCACTTTTCTAATCAAAAACTAAACAATTTTATTGATAAGGAGTTCGTGAAGATTTTTGAATCTTTTTGCTTGCGGTTAGAGCTAGAGAAAGATAGAAAAACCACGCCCAGCATGCGCGGAATTCACAATGCATACGGGGCGGATGTAATATTTAAGAAAAACAGATTTTATCCATCAAAACCAATTTTTGATCAGGACAAGAAGATAATATATGCTGATTCAAAAAAAACCGGTAATGATTATAAAAAATTCTTGCTAAAAGAAGGAAAAATCACCAATTCAGATGTGATAGAAGTCCTTGACGACATGGCCGGAGGTATTGAGCTAAAATTTACACTCGACAACAAAATATTCAAACAGGGACTTGCAAAAATTTCCGCAGGCTTTGCGGCACTTAAAGGAGTGCCTCGCGAATCCATGAGAGACGTCATTGATATTAAAAATAAAGAATTTCGAGAAAAAATTATTATCATTCCCTCAATTCCGAAAAGCCATGTCGAACTTAAATTCGAGAGAAATGCATTGAATGGACCTCACTACCCGATTCATGGACTAGTACTCACTGGCTCAAAAAATGATCGCCTGCTATATTGTCATGTAGAACTTTTCAGTGCTTTCCAGTGGTATGTGGTATTAGACGACAACTATGAAGGCGAAGACATTCGCCACACTTACGCACATCAGCTAATTGGCGATTCAGAAATCACTATAAATGAATATTTAGAGGGCGTTGTTGGCAAAGAGCAAGGCGACATCCTTGCAATGAATTACAAATACATATCTCGAGATGAAGCGTATAAATTCCAGGCCATTCACTCCAATGGCAATCTCGATTTGCGCAAATATACTTATTTCAAATTCAATTCCTTATCGGCTTTCGCGAATATGGTTTTCCTAAAAAGAAAGATGGAATTACTTAGTTTATAGGAAAAATTTACTTTTTATTAATGCAAAAAATTTCCGATTTTTTGTTTTATCGCAATAATTCTAATGAATTTTCGTCTTTGGCCGAGAGCAGTCCTCAAGAGACTGACTTTCCACATGTTCCAAACACCGCTAGCAACCCTAAACCACCTAGAAAGGCCACGCATATCATGCGTGGCCTCCCAGTGCAGCACCCCAGTCAATCTGTCCCCCGCACTACCCCGCGCTCACTAACTCCCCCCATCACCCCCTCAATTGCCTCTTCCTGCGCCTGAATAAACGCAAGCAATTGCCCAGGAGTCACCGGCTCCAAGGCATGCCCTGGGTAGGCGCCAATGATCAAACTGGAAATCAGCCCCAACTGATCCTGCACGCGCCGGAGGCTGTTGTACTCCGGCTCGGAAAGTTGAAAGTACAGCATGGCAACTCCTCAATGAGCGCGCTTGGCGACTGAAGCAAAGGAATGCCCATGCGCTAGAAGCACGGGGCCATGCAATGGATTGGGAGAGGGTTCGGGCATTGATACGCCCGCAAGGAAAGCAGCCATAAGGCCTCCTGTGAGTACGTCCAACTGCTTTCGGGAGTGTGGCGGGACCGCCTGTGAAGGTGTGTTCAGCACCTGGGCGAGATGATACAGCGCTCTGGCGCAGCGCCCGCCCCTGCCTGTTGTCCGCCCGCCGCCGCGAAGCCCGGCAAGGCTCCGCGCTCAAAGACCCCAGCGCCCTCGGAACACAAGGAAGGCCCCCACGCAAACGCATAGCCAGACGCCCACCACCAGGGCGACTCCGGCATGGCTTCGGGGTTTGCGGCCCTGGGCCTGCATCCAGGCCTCGGCCTGCTGGCGGCTGTCGGCCAGCACGGCAGGGGGAAGCAGCCGCACGGTGAGCCAGATCAGCGCGGGCAGCAGCAGGACGTCATCCACATAGCCCAGTACGGGGATGAAGTCAGGGATCAGGTCGATGGGGCTCAGGGCGTAGGCGACCACGAAGGCGCCCAGGGTCTTAGGGCCTGTTCACACTAATCTGGGGATCGCGTTGCCCGGCTGCGGGGTCGTATGCAAGGCGCACGTGCGCAGCAAGGCCCGTGCCTTGCAAGCGCGTGCAACGCCGCAGACGGCCCCGCAGCCGGGCAACCCGAAGGGAAGCTGCCTGCCAGCCCGCCACTCGGCGTTGCGCTCCTTGTGCGTGTGGGCACACGCACGGCGTCGCGCGCCTTGATTGGCGGGCTGGCAGGCAGCTTCGCGACCCCACATTAGTGTGAGCAGGCCCTACCGTACCAGGGCGTCTGGGGGCTCTTGCAGGCAAACCACAGGGTGACGCCATCGCGCTTGATGCGTCGTGCCCAAGCCTTCAATCTTTCACCGGCTGTCATGGATATACGAGGTTGTGACCGGGCTGGATGATGGCGGCCGGCTGTTGCCGTTGGGGCTGCGCCGCCAGGCCCGCGCAGCACTCGATGATATGGAACGCCAGCCCGCTGCGCGCGGTGTCCTTGTACCGGGTCTTCATGACCGCATCACCACGGTGCCGTGCCTGTGGCCGCAAAGGCTCGCAGCACGGCGGTGCCGGCGGCCTGCGTCCACTGGGGCAAATGGCTGCACTGACTGGCAAAGCCTTGTCACAGCCCTCTTCCCCATTCCAAATCCATATCGACTGCACTCAAGGCATGCATCTCGTATATGCATCTAGGAATGATCTGAAAATAATCAGCCACAAGCCTTTCTGCTTGACTTCCAGATACCCAAGAAATCAAATAGCCGGACTCCCACAACGGAATTCCCAGGCCATTGATTGACATTGGCCTTGGGAATGATTGCGAACGCGCAATTCCCACTCCCATACCTTGATCGGACCTGATTTCTCACAGGACCGAGGGTAGGCCTGCGTTTGTGATTTTTCTGGCATTTGGCAAACCACCATTTCCTTATTCATTCCATTAACCATTCGCTTGCAGGCCATGGCAACATCCACAGATCTCACCCGCCCGTATATCAGCTATGAAAAGGCCTTCAACAGGCAGATCACCCGTGCCATGGACAGCCAGCAGGTGGACGTGGTGGTACTCACGCCGCAAGAGTTCATAGGCGTTCTGCAAGACAGATCGCGCAATGACCCACGCCTGGAGGCCAGCCTGCGCGCCATCCTGGCCCAAAGCGCCCTGGGCCGGTATTGGACGCAGACGGCCAGCCCCAACGCCGGCAAACCCTGGACCATCCCCGCCTCCATGCTGGCCAATGACGCGTACCTGTTCACCAGAACGCTGATTGCATTGCGCCTTGCCGGTGCGCGCACCTATGTCAAGGCGACGCCCAAAGGCACCTATATCATCATCACGGGTCGAGCCGGGTTTCGCGGCAATCTGCTGCAGGGCACTCGCTTTCTCACCACCAATCCCCGCATGGTCCAGATGGGTCTGGGCATGCGCGGCCTTCAGGGCGTGGCCAGAGGGGGCTTCATCTTGAGCTTGGTCGTTGGCATCGGTGTGGAGACATTGGACTTCATCTTCAACGACGAGAAAACCATGCATGACCTTGTGGGAGGGATTGGAGTGGAAGCGGTCAAGGCGGGGTTGGCGACGATGGTTGGTATAGGGGCGGGAATTTTTGTCGCAAGCGTAACCACTATTGCTGTTTTTTCTTTAGGTGCCATGGCCTTAATGGTACTTTTTACCGGGATAGCTTTAAATGGAATCGATAAAAGTTGGGAAATAAAGAAAAATGTTATTACTTCATTAAAAATTTTGACAAACAGCACACCTTCTGGCATATACCGCGTTAATACTGACGCTCTCGTCACAGAACAGTTGAGTGGCAATCATGAAACAACAGAGATCAAAGAAATACCCCAGAACCATCCTAAAAACTTACTATCCCCTATCAATCGCAAAAATTGATTAGTCTTGAAATGGACAAAAGAAATTTAACCGAAATCAGAAAATCACTAATATGGAGTATTCCACTTTTTCTGCTGCTTCTAGCAATGTCAATTTGGAGTATTTTCTATTCTCTATGCGAAACCGTAAATGATTTGAATAAACTCGCACCATCAGTAAGAATCACACCATTTGATCCAATTGCGTTGTGTGTGCCAATAATTTCAATCACAGGAATTATCATTGCAATACAAAAAGCAATCCCTTGCATGGAAGACGCCATAAAAATCCCAACGCGTATTTTTTTATCCGCCATAGCCGCAGGAGTTTTTATTATGTTTTTTTGTATTTTTGCAATTACGCCTTTTCAATACTATGCAATGCCAAAACTTGGCTATACCCGCTGCAACATTCTGGAAGATCATCCCACCATATATTTCACGGACTGGGTAAAGAATCCGGATTGGTGCGTGCGCGGCAAAAGCCGGGAATGGGTCAATGAGCAAGCCCATCTGAAAAAATAAGGCAACCGTACTTTTCTGAACGCGAAGACTGCGGCGACTATATTTGCCGACAATTAGCTCAAATTTACTGATCAGAGACCAAACAGTCTTGCCGTGCAGAACTTGCAGCAAAAATTTGCAACCAGGAATACACAATGCAAGATCGCGTCAAGCACAACAGAAAAAATACTATCTGGATCATTCCTTTTTCCATTGCGCTACTCATTTTCAATGTGTACCTTATACACGAAAGTACAATACCGGATATTAGAGATATCTTTGATCTCTCGCCAGTCATCAGAGTAACACCACTATTTACTCTAGTAATTACCTTCTGGGCAATTCCATTGACAATGGTAGTGGCAGTTATTGCCAACGCAATTCCTTTGAAAAAGCAAGTACTTAAAATTTTTGAATATATTTCCATATTTTCCGTTGGCGTCAATGTGATTTCTATCGCTATCGCATTTCTTATAATAGCGCCTTTGCATTACTACACCATGCCCAAATTAGGCTATACCCGCTGCAACATTCTGGAAGACCACCCCACCATTTATTTTACAGACTGGGTAAAGAATCCCGCCTGGTGTGTGCGTGGCAAAAGCCGGGAATGGGTTAATGAGCAATCCCGCCTAGACAGTAGCACCGCGCTAAATCCATAAACAGAAAAGTGCAGATCATAAGGCCTACGCCCTTCTTGTCCTATCCGCGTAATGTCGTTGCATGCGTTTAAGAACAACTCTTCGCTGAATACCTAAGCATCATTCCTTTTCAACGCAAACGCCGAGCCAAGCGCTTTACCACGACCGTTCGCCGTGGAGATTTGGCAAATGGTGGCCATGTGCTTTTTCTATGCATACAGAGGTACTGAATCTTAATGACAACGTCAAAATGCCAGAAGATTTTCACTGCAACAGTGAAACGAAAAAATAAACATCCCAACCAGAATAGTCAGGCAACTTTCCGTACGCTTTTCATCGAATAATTTATTAATCAGTCAGATGAAAGATAGAAGCCTCAGTCTAATCCGCAAATCTTTGATATGGAGTATACCGTCTTTTTTATTGATGCTGATCATATCAATTTGGAGTATAAAATATTCTCTTCTTGAAACAATATATGACTTGAGAAATCTATCTCCAACAATAAGAATAACGCCTTCCGATTTGGTTGCACTATGCGCACCAATCATTTCAGCTTCAGGAATTACCATCATGATACAAAAGGCAATTCCATGCAAGGCAGACATAACAAAAATTCCGGAGCGGATTTTAAAAACTTCTCTATTTGCCGGCATTTTACTTATGCTTTTTTGTCTTTTTATTATTACTCCTTTGCAGCACTATGCCATGCCAAAACTAGGCTATACCCGTTGCAATATATTAAAAGGCCACCCAAATATTTATTATTCAGATTGGGTGAAAAATCCTGACTGGTGCGTGCGTGGCAAAAGCCGAGAGTGGGTAAAACAGCAAGCCCGACTAGCCGGTAGCACTGAGTCAAATCCATAAATAAAAGGCACAGACCACAAGGCACGCAGTATTCTTTGCCTATCCCGCATAGTTTGACTCCCTATGTACTAGAAAGACTCCTCGCAGGCTCCCCGCAGGTCCTTCGAGTTTCCTTAGACATTAAGCCAAGCACTTGAATCTGATCATTCGTCACAGCATAGGTAGCGAATGAAGATCAGATCATCCCATACTGACCAATGACGTGTACCTGTTCACCCTAATCTATCAATAGGCTAGCGCCTATTAAAAAATTAACAAGAACTTAAATGCAAGCAACAGACATAGCCCAAATCAGAAAATCTCTAATATGGAGTATTCCATCATTTTTACTGATTTTGGCTCTATCAATCTGGAGCATCAAATACTCCTTTCTCAACACCATCATTGACCTAAAGAGTTCTTCTGCGTCAGTGAGAATTACACCACTTCATCTGGCAATTTTATATTTCCCAGTAATTGCAGTCACAGGAATTATTGCCATGATACAAAAATCAATTCCCTGCAAAGAGCCGACTTTAAAAATAGCGGAGCGTATCTTTGCCTTCTCAGTATTCACAGGGACTGGCGTTGTGCTTCTCTGTTTCTTTGTCATCACCCCTCTGCAATACTATGCCATGCCAAAGCTTGGTTATACACGGTGCAACATTCTGGAAGATCATCCCACCATATATTTCACCGACTGGATCAAAAATCCCGATTGGTGTATACGAGGCAAAAGCCGGGAATGGGTCAATGAGCAAGCTCGTTTGGGGAAATAAGGCAGCCGTACCTTTTTGAACGCAACGGCTGCAGTTACTATATTTACTGAAATTGGCTCAATTTTATTGATCAAAGACCAAGCAGTCTTGCCGCGCAGAAACAGCAGCAAAAATTAGCAGCCAGGAATACACAATGCAAGATCGCGTCAAGCAGAACAGAAAAAATATTATTTGGGCTATTCCTTTTGCCATAGTGCTGCTTATTACCGATTTTTACCTTATCCGTGAAATTGTTATACCGGAGACTCTAGATCTCTTTAATCTTTCACCAGTCGTTAGAATAACACCGCTATCTCCAATGATAGGCTCCTTCTGGGCAATCCCATTGACATTGATAGTGGCAGTTATTGCCAACGCAATTCCTTTCAAAAAGCGAACACTTAAAAAGGTGGAATGCATTCTCCTCTCTTCCACTTTCGTCAATATATTCTTTGCCGCTGTCGGATTTTTTGCAATACTACCTTTGCAGTACTACGCCATGCCCCAACTCGGATATACACACTGTAATATTCTAGAAGGCCACTCAAATAAAGATTCTATGGACTGGGTCAAAAACCCAGAATGGTGCGTGCGTGGCAAAAGCCGGGAATGGGTCAAAGAGCAAGCCCGTCTTGCCCAATGACCCGATGATTTTCCCGGGTAGGTAAAGAGGGGTCGAATGGCCTACCGGCCCAGGAACAGGCGGGTGGCGCGCAGGCCCAGGGGCGTCCAGTGCAGGCCCGGTGACATGGCCTGTACCAGCAACTCATGCTGGGCCGCTGGATCGAGCGTGGAGTAGCGCTGCTCGAAGAGCATCAGGTCGGTGTCCAGTTCCTGCGCGCTGCGGCCCGGGTCCGGCCGCGCGCCACGGGATGTGCGCAGGCGCTCGGCCACGCGAAAGCTCATGCGCCGCGCCGGTTTGCCGGGCTCGGCCACGGATTCGAAGGAGGCGCCATCCGCACTGGCCGGCCCACGCAGCCAGTCATGAATGACTTGCAGCTCATAGGGGGAGAAAACACCGAACATCTCTGCCCGCTCGCCCTGCAGCAGCTGCCAGAAGCGGCTTTCCTCCGCAGGCCGGTTGCGTTGTATCCAGCGTGCCTGCTCCAGCGCGCCCAGGAAGGCAGGCATGTCCTGCGGACGGGACAGCCAGTCATTGACGCTGCGGCCGGCCACCTTGCAGAAGTCCGAGTGCGCGCCATGCCCGGAAGGCGATTTGCGCGCCAGGATGCGCACCACCTCAGCTTCGATATCGAACGACCTGATCACGTCCAGCGTGCTGGTGCCCGTGTCTGCCAGCCGGGCGCCTGCGCGTACGCGGCGCCAGTATTCGCCGCCATCGTCAATGCGCGGCGCGTTCTCCCAGGCGGCAATGCAGGCGCGCCGGGCATGGCCGGTGTCGGCGTTGTCCACGGTGACATGCAGCGTGAAGTAGTAGGGATCTATCCCCAGTTCATTGAGTTCGTAGGCGGTGATGAGCAGGTGCAGCGGCAATTGCTCATAGCCCAGGTTGAATCCCACGATCTCGGGCAGGAACTGCTGCGCATTCCAGCCCAACGCCAGCTGTACCAGCCCCTGCCGGTACAGGTCGTCGGGCAGGTCCTCCACGGGATCAAGGCCATACCTGGCCAGGAGTTCCCGGTAGAGCTTGACGTGGTTCTTGTCGGCCATGCCGTCGCCCAGTTCTTCCACATAGGTGGTGACCAGGTCCGACATGCGTGAGTTGCCCGCGTGCGCGCACAGGCCGTAGAGCCAGGAACCGTCCACCAGCTTGGTAGGGGCCACATTGCGCAGGAAGTACAGCGCATGGGCGCGGTTGCCGAAGTAGCGGCGAGCGGCACCCGCCTTGCGCTCTGCCAGGTAGGCCTGGTACTGGGCGTGCACTTTTTCGACATTGGCACGCATCCAGTCGGTCAGGTGCTCCGGGTTGTCCGGCAGGCCATCGGCATCGGCAGAGGTCTCGGCGATCACGCCGTGCAGGAAGTCCGCAGCAGCCTCGCGCTCCTGTTCGGTGGGCAGATGGTTGGCCAGGCGCTCGTAGAGCGGCACATGCAGGAAAGAAGGCTCAAGCGTGCCTGCGCCAGCGGCCAGTTCGGTACGTGGGGGGTCCAGCAGTTCTGTGTTCATGGTGGGGCTTTGGTCCGTAACGCCTTCAGGATGCGGTGTGGCCCTCGGTACAGCCATCGGGCCAACGCCTTCCTGTGCGTCGTAATACGCCTACCTTTGGCGCAGGCGCCCGGGCCGGACCGCCGTCGCCCTGGCGCCCGCGCTCATGGCAGTGGAACAGGACCCGGCCCGGCCTTCCCGGCGAGCATTGGCTGGTACTGGGCGCCGGCCTGCTGGGCGTGGGCTGGGGCCCGGTTATGGACTAGCGCGGCGTCTTGCTGATACTGAGATAAAGCCGGTCTTCCTGTCGCTGCCCGGCCATCGCCTCACGCTGGCGTTCAGCGCGCATCTTGGTGCCCACGCGTACTCCCCCTCCCCACCACCTCAAACCCCATATCCTGCGCTGCCGCCGCCACGCCACCGGCCATGCGCGCAATCAGCGCCTCTGCGCCCAGGCGGCCGATGGCGGCGCCGTCCACGCGCACGGTGGACAGGGCGGGCCAGGCGTCCAGCGCCAGGGCCTGGTCGCCAAAGCCCAGCACGCCGAATTCCTCGGGCATGCGCAGGCCCAGCGCGTGGGCGTGGGAGAGCACGCCTTGCGCCAGCGCATCGGAGCTGCAGAAGACGGCATCGGCCTCCGGTACCTGGGCGCGCAGGGCGTTCAAGGCATCACGGCCACGGCCGGATTGGGGGATGGCTTCCGAGAAGACGATTTGCGCGGGAACCGGGGCACCGGCTTCCGCGGCGGCGCGGGTGAAGCCCAGGGCACGGCGGGCGGCGCGGCTGTCGTCGGCGCGCAGGATGGCCGGGCGCCGGTAGCCGCAGGCGGCGAGGTGACGGAAGGCGGCGCGGCCTGCGTCCTCCTGCGAGAAGCCGACCACCATGTCCAGCGGATGGGGCTGGTAGTCCCAGAGTTCGACCACGGGCACGTCGGCATTGACCAGCAGGCGCCGCGTGCGGGCCGTGTGCTCGGTGCCGGTGAGCACGATGCCGTCCGGGCGGCGGCTGAGCATGGCGGCCAGCCAGGTTTCCTCATGCTCCGGGTCATAGCTGGAGATGCCCAGCGTGGTTTCATAGCGCTGCGCGGCCAGGGTGTGGATGAGCGCATCGAGCATGTCGGAAAACAGCGAGTGCCCCACCGAGGGCACGATGGCCGCCACCAGCCGCGTCTGGCGCGAGGTCAGCCCGCCAGCCAGGGAGTTGGGCACGTAGCCCGATTGCTCCACGGCCTGCGCCACGCGCAGCCGCGTGGCCTCGGCCACCAGTTCAGGCCGGTGCAGCGCGCGAGAGGCGGTGATGGGCGACACGCCGGCAATGCGGGCCAGGTCCTTGAGCGTGGGCGCATTGGCGTTGCGCAGGGTGCGGAGGGTCATGCGAGGCCTTTGCCTGGAATGGCGATGGAGAGGCGGCTTGAGGATGATTGCGTGGTCATGTTAACGATGATGTCCATCAGCACGGTCTGATTGTTTCCTCTCGTACGTCCGAATGGAGAGTGCTGCCTTTGCTTGAAATGATTGCGCAATCATTCAAGAGGAGACCACCATGCGCCCTTCGCTCTCCAACCGCCGCAGCGCCATGGCGCGCCTGCTGGCTGCGGCCCTGGCTCCGGCCTCGATGCTGGCCCCGGCACCGGCCCAGTCCCAGGCCCACGCCCAGGCCGCCTGGCCCATCCGGCCGATCACGCTGGTGATTCCCTTCCCTCCCGGTGGCCAGACCGATGTGGTGGGCCGGCTGGTGGGAGAGCGCCTGTCGCAGCGCCTGGGTCAGCCCGTGGTGGTGGAGAACCGGCCCGGCGTGAATGGCTCGCTGGCCTCCGAGGCCGTGGCGCGGGCGCGGGCCGATGGCTACACGCTGGTGATTGGCGGGCCGGGCACGCATGCCATCAACCAGCTGGTCAATTCCAACGTGAGGTACGACGCGCGGCGGGATTTCACGCACATTGCCATGCTGGGGCGCGGGCCCATGCTGCTGCTGGCCTCGCCAAGGCTGAAGGTCGCTTCGGTGGCCGATGTGGTGGCCCTGGCCCAGGCCAGCCCCGGCACGGTGAATGTGGCGCTGACGGGCATTGGCTCGTCCAGCCATGTGACGACGGAGCTGCTGCGCCAGGCGGCCGGCGTGAGCTTCAACAACGTTCCCTACAAGGGCGATGTGCCCGCCATGACCGATGTGATGGGCGGCCAGGCCGACCTGCTGTTCGTGCCCGCCACCTCGGCCGTGGGCTTTGCGCAGGCGGGCAAGCTGCGTGCGCTGGCCGTGGCAGGCGAGCGGCGTCTGGCGGCCCTGCCCGATGTGCCCACCATGGCCGAGGCCGGCCAGCCGCAGGTCGTCAACTATTCATGGACCAGCCTGGCGGGGCCGCCGGGCATGCCGGCCGATGTGGTGGAGCGGCTCAACCAGGCCTGCCAGTCCCTCCTGGCCGAGCCCGAGGTGGTGGCCCGGCTGGCCGCCATGAGCAACGAGCCCACGCCGGGCACGCCCGCCCAGGCCGCCAGCTTCATCGCCGCCGAGGTGGCGCGCTGGAGCGAGGTGGTGCGCAAGGGAAACATCCAGGTCCAATGAACAGCTTCAGGAAAGCCCCCATGAGCATGCTGCCCACCAATACGTTCAAGCGCGCGCTGCGCGAAGGCCGCCCGCAGATCGGCCTGTGGTCCACCATTCCCTCTCCCTTTGTCTGCGAGATGATCGGCGGCGCGGGCTACGACTGGGTGCTGCTCGATACCGAGCACACGCCCACCGACGTGCCGCTGATGCTGGGCCAGCTGCAGGCCGTGGCCGCCGCCCTGCCCGCACCGGGCGCCCTGCCCGTGCATGCCGTGGTGCGGCCCGCCTGCAACGATGCGGTGCTGATCAAGCGCTACCTGGACCTGGGCGCCCAGTCCCTGCTGCTGCCCTTTGTGCAGAACGCGCAGCAAGCGCGGGATGCCGTGCGCGCCATGCGCTATGCACCCCAGGGCATGCGCGGCATGGGCGGTTCCACTCGCGCGGCCAACTTCGGGCGCACGGCCGACTATGTGGCACGTGCGGCCGACGAGCTATGCCTGCTGGTGCAGGTGGAGACGGCCGAGGCGCTGGAGCAGATAGAGGCGATTGCGGCCGTCGATGGCGTGGACGGCATCTTCATCGGCCCCGCCGACCTGTCGGCCAGCCTGGGTTATCCGGGCCAGGCGCGCCACCCTGTGGTGAACCGGGCCATCGACCAGGCCATTGCCCGCATCCGCGCCTGCGGCAAGGCGCCGGGGATCCTGATGGTGGACGAGGCACGGGCGCGCGAATGCCTGGAGCTGGGCGCGCAGTTCGTGGCCGTGGCGCTGGACACGCTCTTGCTGCGCGACGGGCTGGATGCGGCGGCGGCGCGCTTCAGGAAAAGGCCGCTGGCCGCGAACCCGCCAGGGCCCGCATCCACTGCCGGCAGCTACTGAGGAGCCCCACAACCATGACACGTTCCCCCGAATCCCTGCGCAGCGCACGCTGGTTTGCTCCCGATGATTTCCGCTCCTTCGGCCACCGCTCGCGCGTGCTGCAGATGGGCTATGGCTACGAGGACTGGATGGGCAAGCCCGTGATCGCCATCGTCAACACCTGGAGCGATGCCAACCAGTGCCATGCCCACTTCAGGCAGCGCGTGGAAGACGTCAAGCGCGGCGTGCTGCAGGCGGGCGGCTTTCCGCTGGAGCTGCCGGCCATCTCGCTGTCGGAAAGCATGGTCAAGCCCACGACCATGGTCTATCGCAACTTCCTGGCCATGGAGACGGAGGAGCTGCTGCGCAGCCACCCGGTGGACGGCGCCGTGCTCATGGGCGGCTGCGACAAGACCACGCCGGGGCTGACCATGGGGGCGATCTCCATGGGCCTTCCCTTCATCTACCTGCCGGCCGGCCCCATGCTGCGCGGCAACTGGAAGGGGCAGGTGCTGGGCTCGGGCTCGGACGCCTTCAAGTTCTGGGACGAACGCCGCGCCGGCCGCCTGGACGAGCAGGCCTGGCGCGAGATGGAAGCCGGCATTGCCCGCAGCCACGGCACCTGCATGACCATGGGCACGGCGGCCACCATGATGGGCATTGCCGAGGCCGTGGGCCTGGCGCTGCCCGGCGCTTCGTCCATTCCGGCCGCCGACGCCAACCACATCCGCATGAGCGCCGAGTGCGGCCGCCGCATCGTGCAGATGGTGTGGGAAGACCTCACGCCCGCCCGCATGCTCACGCGTGCGCATTTCGAGAACGGCATTGCCTGCGCCATGGCCATGGGCTGCTCCACCAACGCCATCATTCACCTGATCGCCATGTCGCGGCGCGCGGGCCATCCGGTCAGCCTCGATGACTTCGACGCCTTCAGCCGCCGCGTGCCCGTGATCGCCAACATCCGGCCCAGCGGCGACCGCTATCTGATGGAGGATTTCTTCTATGCAGGCGGCCTGCGCGCCCTGCTGGAACGCATCCGCCCGCATCTGGACACCGGGGCCATGACGGTCAACGGCAAGACCCTGGGCGAGAACATTGCGGGCAGCCAGGTCCACCAGGACGACGTGATCCGCCCCCTGTCCAGCCCCATCTACGCCGAAGGGGCGCTGGCCGTGCTGCGCGGCAACCTGGCGCCGGACGGCGTGGTCATCAAGCCCAGCGCCTGCGCCCCGCACCTGCTGCGCCACACAGGCCGCGCGCTGGTATTCGACGACTACCCCAGCCTCAAGCAGGCCGTGGACGACCCCCATCTCGATGTGAACGGCGAAGACATCCTGGTGCTGCGCAACGCCGGCCCCAAGGGCGCGGGCATGCCCGAATGGGGCATGCTGCCCATTCCCACCAGGCTGCTGAAGCAAGGCGTGAAGGACATGCTGCGCCTGTCCGACGCCCGCATGAGCGGCACCAGCTACGGCGGCTGCCTGCTGCACTGCTCGCCCGAGTCCGCCGTGGGCGGGCCGCTGGCCCTGGTGCGCACGGGCGACCGCATCACGGTGGACGTGCCCGCCCGCCGCATCCACCTGGAAGTCAGCGACACGGAACTCGCCACCCGCCGCGCCGCATGGATTCCCCCGCCCGCGCGCTACGAGCGCGGCTATGGATGGCTGTTCGGCCGCCATATCCTGCAGGCCAATGAGGGATGCGATTTTGATTTTCTGGAGACGGGTTTTGGGAGCGCTGTGCCGGAGCCGGATATTTTTTGAGAGCGTGAATGGCACAGGGTCTGCCCAGGCGCAGGGCGGCCCGTGCAGCCCTGCCTGTCCAGCTTCTACGACATCAGCCGCCTCCAGGCTGACGGCCAAGTCCTACATCGCCACTCCTTTTTGTCATGAATAGTGGCTCTGTTTTCGACAAGATACTGATTCAAGCAAGCCAATGGAAACGCCATATCCAATTGAATATTGATGAATACGAAAACCGCCGCATTCATCAGATATCGATAGGCATTTTCTAATAGCAACACACCGTTTCCCCCAGGTCCACGCGCACGCAAGCCCCCTGCCCTTCGCGGGCAGCCGTTCCCGTTTCCCCGCTGCCTTGCACCGCCGTGGACCTCAACCCAGAAGCAGAGGTGGCTGTGGACTTTCTCAGAAGCATCTTTCATCAGGCTCCGGAAATCGCGCTGTTCGCGGCCTTGGCGCTCGGTTACTGGGTGGGCAAGTTCAGGTTCGGGTCGTTCCAGCTGGGGGGCGTGGCGGGGTCGCTGCTGGCGGCGGTGCTGATCAGCCAGGTGGGGGTGACCATTGATTCGGGCATCAAGGCGGTGCTGTTCGCGCTGTTCATCTATGCCGTGGGTTTCGAGAGCGGGCCACAGTTTTTCCGCTCGCTGGGACGGCAGTCGGTCAAGGAGATCCTGATGGCCCTGGTGGTGGCCGTGTCGGGGCTGGTCACGGTGGTGGTGATCGCCCGGGTGTTCCATCTGGACAAGGGGCTGGCGGCGGGGCTGGCAGCGGGCGGGCTGACGCAGTCGGCCATCATCGGCACGGCGGGCTCTGCCATCGAGAAGCTGGGACTGGCGCCCGACGAGGTGCAGCGCATGCAGGCCAATGTGGCCATCGGCTATGCGGTGACCTATATCTTCGGCTCCTTCGGCGCCATCATCATGTGCGTGAACGTGCTGCAGTGGCTGACGGGCCGCAAGATCCGCGAGGACGCGATCCAGGCCGAGCAGGAGCTGCTCAAGGGCGTGCGCGTGTACGGAACCGGCGAGTCACCGGCCGTGCCGGATCTGGTGGGGCGCATTTTCCGCGTGGGACAGGCAGGCCGCACCGTGGCCGAACTGGAGGCCAGCGCCACCGCCAACGGCGGCACGGTGACGGTGGAGCGCATACAGCGCAGGAACGCGATGGTGGGCGTGGACGGCAGCCTGGCGCTGGAGGCCGGCGACATCATCTTGCTGGTGGGCCGGCGCGCGGCCGTGGTGGCGCTGGGCGCCTCGGTGGGCGAGGAGCTGCAGGGCGCCGAGGGCATGGACGTGGTGATGGTGCGGCGCGACGTGGCCATCTCCAACAACCAGTACCTGAACCGCAGCGTGAAGGACATCCTGGACAGCCTGTCGCAGGAGTTCAAGCACGGCGTGTACGCAGTGGCGCTGATGCGCGCGGGCACGCCGGTGCCGATTGCGCCGGCCACCATGGTCATGCCTGGCGATGTGGTGACGCTGTTTGGCACGCCGCAGGATGTGCAAAAGGCTGCGCAGTCGGTGGGGCCCATCATCGTGCCCAGCGACAAGACGGACTTTGTCTTCCATGGCCTGGGCATCACGGTGGGCCTGCTGATTGGGCTCCTGGTGCTGCGCCTGGGCTCCATTCCCATCACGCTGGGCAGCGGCGGCGGCGCCCTGCTGGCGGGCCTGCTGTTCGGCTGGTGGCGCAGCCGCAAGCACACCTTCGGCAACATGCCCACGGCCGCTTCCACGCTGCTGCGCGACCTGGGCCTGGCCGGCTTCGTGGCCATGGTGGGCCTGCAGTCGGGCCAGCAGGCCGTGACCACGGTGATGCAGCAGGGCCTGACGCTGTTCCTGCTGGGCGTGGTGGTGACCATCGTGCCGCTGCTGATCGCCATGCTGTTCGGCAAGTACGTGCTGCGCTATGACAACGTGGCCGTGTTCGCGGGCTCGCTGTCGGGGGCGCGCAGCGCCAACCCGGCGTTTGGCGAGATTCTGGACAAGGCCGGCAACTCGATTCCCACGGCACCGTTTGCGATCACCTATGCGCTGGCCAATGTGTTCCTCACATTGCTGGGCCCGCTGGTCATCGCCTTTGCCTGAACACCCCTGATCTATTCCCAAGGACCACCAAGGACCATCACAAGGAGCTGCGCAATGAGCAAGGATTATCGGAGTCTGGCGAATTTGAGCCCGTTCGAACTCAAGGACGAACTGATCAAGGTGGCCTCGGGCAAGGCCAACCGCCTCATGCTCAATGCGGGGCGCGGCAATCCCAACTTCCTGGCGACCACGCCGCGCCGGGCCTTCTTCCGGCTGGGGCTGTTCGCGGCGGCGGAGTCGGAGCTGTCGTACTCCTACATGACGGTGGGCGTGGGCGGGCTGGCCAAGCTCGACGGCATCGAGGGGCGCTTCGAGCGCTTCATCGCCGAGCACCGCGACCAGGAGGGCGTGAAGTTCCTGGGCAAGTCGCTGAGCTATGTGCGCGACCAGCTGGGGCTGGACCCCGCCGCCTTCCTGCACGAGATGGTGGACGGCATCCTGGGCTGCAACTACCCCGTGCCGCCGCGCATGCTCACCGTGAGCGAGCAGGTCGTGCGCCAGTACATCGTCCGCGAGATGGCAGGCGGCGCAGTGCCGCCCGAGTCGGTGGACCTGTTCGCGGTCGAGGGCGGCACGGCGGCCATGGCCTATATCTTCGAAAGCCTGCGCATCAGCGGCCTGCTCAAGGCCGGCGACAAGGTGGCCATCGGCATGCCGGTGTTCACGCCATATATAGAGATCCCCGAACTGGCCCAGTACGACCTCAAGGAAGTGCCCATCCACGCCGACCCCGACAACGGCTGGCAGTACTCCGACGCCGAGCTGGACAAGCTCAAGGACCCGGACGTCAAGATCTTCTTCTGCGTGAACCCCAGCAACCCGCCGTCCGTGAAGATGGACCAGCGCAGCCTGGACCGCGTGCGCGCCATCGTGGCCGAGCATCGGCCCGACCTGCTGATCCTCACCGACGATGTCTACGGCACCTTTGCCGATGAATTCCAGTCGCTGTTCTCGGTCTGCCCCCGGAACACGCTGCTGGTGTATTCGTTCTCCAAGTATTTCGGGGCCACGGGCTGGCGCCTGGGGGTGATCGCGGCGCATAAGGACAACGTGTTCGACCATGCGCTGGCGCAGTTGCCCGAGTCCGCCAAGAAGGCGCTGGACCACCGCTACCGCTCGCTGCTGCCCGATGTGCGCTCGCTCAAGTTCATCGACCGCCTGGTGGCCGACAGCCGCGTGGTGGCGCTGAACCACACGGCCGGCCTGTCCACGCCGCAGCAGGTGCAGATGGTACTGTTCTCGCTGTTTGCGCTCATGGATGAAGCGGACGCCTACAAGCAGGCGCTCAAGCAGCTGATCCGCCGCCGCGAGGCCACGCTGTACCGCGAACTGGGCATGCCCCCGCTGGAAAATCCCAACTCGGTCAACTACTACACGCTGATCGACCTGCAGAACGTGACCTGCCGGCTCTACGGCGAGGCCTTCTCGCAATGGGCCGTGCAGCAGTCGTCCACGGGCGACATGCTGTTCCGCGTGGCCGATGAGACCGGCATCGTGCTGCTGCCGGGCCGTGGCTTCGGGTCCGACCGGCCTTCCGGCCGTGCCTCGCTGGCCAACCTCAACGAGTACGAGTACGCCGCCATAGGCCGCGCCCTGCGCCGGCTGGCCGACGAGCTGTACGAGCAGTACAAGGCGCTGTGCAAGGAGTAGGCCCTATGCCAGGGCCCGCACGGCTCATCGCAGCTGTCGGGCCTTGACCACCAGCAGCGCCCCGGCCATCAGGCCCACACCGGCCAGTTGCACAGCGCCCAGCGCGCGCCCGTAGACGGTCCAGTCCAGCACGATGGCCGTCAACGGATAGACGTACTGCAGCACGGCGATGCGGCCCAGCGTGAGGCGGGCCATGCCCGCAAAGAGAATGGCGTAGGCCAGGCCCGTGTGCAGCACGCCCAGCCCTGCCAGCCAAGCCCAGGACGACGGCGCCTGCGGCCAGCCATGAACCAGCGGCACCCACAGCAGCAGCACGGTGCCGACCGCGCATTGCCACCAGGCCAGCGCAAACGGCGTGACCACTTTCTCGGTCTTGGCCAGGATGGTCACGGCCGCATAGCACAGCGAGCCGGCCAGGCACATGAGCAGTCCGGACACATGGTCTGGCCCCCAGGCTGCCGCATCGCCACCCAGCAGCCCCGTGCTCAACACCAGTCCCAGCAACGCCGCCAACATGGCCGCCACCTGCCGTGGCGCCACGGCCTCGCGCAGCACCAGGGTGCCGAACAGCATGATCCACACCGGCTGGATGTGGAACACGATGGTGGCCACGCCAATGGAGGTGCGCGGTATGGCGGCAAAGAACAGCGCCCAGTTCATCACCATGAGGACGCCGGTGGCCACCACCACCGGCCAACTCCTGCCGCGCACGCGCAACTCCCCCATGCGGCCCGTGGCCAGGCCCCAGGCCAGCAGCGCCAGCGCGCCGAAGGCGCAGCGAAACAGCACGGTGACCAACGGGTGCTGGCGGGCCTCTTCCACAAATATGCCGACCGTGCCCAGCAGCACGCCGCCCGCGATCATCAGCCACTGGCCGCGTGTCTCCTGCGCTGTGGAAGCGGCTTGTGCGGGCGCGGCGGAGGCTACGGATGCGGCCCGTAAGGAATGGGTTCTGTCTTGCATGGCCGCGATCGTCTCGTGGCAGGAAATTCTCGTAAAGCAAATAGTTTGCAGGTTTAGTATTCGATATTCGAATCCATGGAGCGTGCCGTGAACCACCCCGACTTGCAGATCGACTGGCTGCGTGCCCTGGTGGCCGTGGTGGATGCGGGCTCGCTGTCGGCTGCCGCGCCGCTGCTGCACCGATCACAGGCCGCCGTGAGCATGCAGATCAAGAAGCTGGAGACCGCCCTGGGCCAGCCCGTGCTGCTGCGCGGCCCGCGCCATCTGCAACTGACGCCAGCCGGCGCGGAGCTGCTGGGCTATGCGCGGCGCATGCTGGAGCTGCAGGCCCAGGCGCAGGCGGCTCTGTTCGGCCCCGACCTGTCCGGGCGCGTGCGGCTGGGCGTGCCGGACGACTACGCATCCACCTATCTGACGCCCGTGCTGCGCAGCTTTGCAGGCCGCTACCAGGGCGTGGAGATCGAGCTGACCTGCGAGCAGTCCACCGCACTCATCCCGCAAGTGGTGCGCGGCACGCTGGACCTGGCCCTGGTCTCGCGCGACAGGCCGCAGCGCGGGCGCCTGCTGTTCCACGAGCCTCTGGTCTGGGTGGGCGCGCCGCAGCACGAGGTGTGGAGGAAGAATCCCCTGCCGATTGCCGTCTACGAGGCCGCCAGCCTGGCGCGCACGGCGGCGCTGTCCAGCCTGGCGGCCCAGCGGCGCGCGCACCGCGTGGTCTATCACAGCTCCAGCCTTGCCGGCCAGCTGGCCGCCGTGGAAAGCGGCCTGGCCGTGGCCGTGTTCACGCGCTGCAGCGTGCCCCCGCACCTGCAGGTGCTGCAAAACCTGCCGGCCGGCTTCGAGCTGCCGCCGCTGGTGTCCATGGAAGTGTCGGCCCTGCGCAGCAAGGCCTCGCAGGGCTCGGCGGCCGTGGATGCCATGTACGGGCAGTTGATTGCGACGCTGGGTGGTGGTCGACCCTAGAGCGGCGCAGTCCACAACCCCGCGTCGCCAGCCCGGGCATGCCATGCATGGAATCTGGCTCTGTAGCCTTGCCAGGGCTCGGCGAGCACGGGGCGCGGGTCCTCGCTGAGGTCGTAGGCCATGCCTTCGGTCCACCATGCGGGCCGCAGCAGCATGCGGACGATGCCGAGTTGCTCGCTCTGCACCTGGTGGATGAGTTCATGGCGGAGGTAGTAGGCGGTCCAGGCCCTGGGGCCTATGACCGTGCCCAGGCCCGCCAGGTTCATGGCAGAGCGCGCGCCCAGCCCGAAGCTGTCCGCACAGGCCTGGGTGGCGCAGAACACCACCCGGGGCCGGTGCGGCGCAGTGCCCAGGCGCGCCGCCAGGAATCCATGGGCCTCCTCCACCATGGCGCTGGCCTGCTCCAGCCGCGAGACATCGTCCACGCAGATCCGGTCCGCCGTACAGGACACACCGACCAGCCCGGGAGCCATCACGCGCACTGGCTTGACCAGACACCAGGCCAGGGCTGGCACCACCACCATGACGAGAACAAGCAGACGTTTGAGGGGAGGGATCCTGGGTCTCATGGATTGGCTGGGGTTGGGTCGCTGTACACGGATTGTCGAGGGCTGCAGCCGCACTCAGTCATCAAAATCCCACAGCTCATGCAGATCCAGCCGCAGGCGGCTGTCGCCCTCCAGCGCCTCGCTGCGGGCCAGGCGTTCGGCCAGCAGCGCTTCGGCCAGGGTGCGGCGCACGGCCAGCAGTTCGGTCAGGCCCGATTCACCGGCGCGGTAGGCGCGCAGCGCGCGGTCGGCGGCGCCCTGCTGCAGTGCGGCAGCGCGGGCCTGGGCCTGGGCGGCGGCGCGCTTGCCGGCCAGCAGGCTCCAGAGCACGTCGAACTCCGCGCCCAGGCGGCGCTCGGCCGCCAGGCGGCGGGACAGCGCGGCATCTGCATCGGCCAGGGCCTGGTCGGCCTGGGCCTGGCGGTGCACCGAGCCCAGGGGCACGGACAGGCTGACGCCCGCAATGCGCTCGCTTCCCCCTCGCTCGCTGGTGGCGAACACGCCCACGGTGGGATCGGGCCGACGTTCCAGGTCGGCACGGCGGGCCTGGCGCAGGGCCAGGGTTTCCTCGGCCTGGGCCAGCAGGTATTCGTGGCTGTGCTCTATGTAGCGCAGGCGCAGCTGGGCCGGTGGCTGCTGCGGCAGCGGTGGCAGATCGGGCTGCGGTGGCAGATCCAGCAGCGGTGGCGCAGCCTCCCCCTCCTTCGTCCGCGCAGCCTCCAGGCCCGGAAACCGTGCCTGCAGGTCGGCCTGGGCCGCCTGGTACGCGGCCTGCGCCGTTGCCAGCGCGGCCTGCATGCGCGCGTGCTCGGCTGCGGCCAGTTCGGCGTCCAGCCTGGCCGCATCGCCTGCGCGCAGCCGGCGTTCGGTGACGCGGGCCAATTCGGCGGCAGCGTCGGCATTGTCCCGGGCGGTCTGCTGCGCCTGGCCTGCGCGCTGTGCGGCAAACCACAGCGCCAGCAACTGGCGTGCGGCTTCGTGCCGTACATCCTGGGCCGCCACGCGCGATGCGGCCTGGGTCGCTTCGGCAAGCTGCGCATCGGACTCGGCCTTGCCGCCCAGGCGCAGCGGGCGCTCGATGGCGATCTGCCCCTCGGTAAAGCGCTGGCCCGAGCCGTCGTGCACCCAGCGGCGCTGGCCGCTGGCACGCACCACGGTTTCATGCGGGCCGGCGCGCAGGGCCTGGGCGCGCGCCGCAGCGCCGCGTTGCGCGGCGTCGGCCGCCTGCACGGCAGGAGAGCGGGCCACGGCCTCGCGCACGGCGGCCTCGGGCGGCAGATGGCTTTGGGCCTGGGCCTGGACAGCGCAGGCACACAGCAAGGCAGCGGCCCAGGCATGCAGCAGGGGTTTCATGGGCATGTTCCTGAAAGAGAGTCCGGCAAGGCCTTGCGCCCTGCAGTGGGGGGAGGTGGTGTGGGTGCGGGTGGCGTTCATGGCCGGGCCTCCCTCTGGCGGCGCGGCAGGCCGAAGCGTTCGAACAGCAAGGGCAGCAGAAGCAGGGTCAGCGCCGTGGAACTGACCAGCCCGCCCGCCACCACGATGGCCAGCGGCCGCTGGATCTCCGAGCCCGGCCCGCTGGCCAGCAGCAGCGGCACCATGCCCAGCGCGGTGATGCAGGCCGTCATCAGCACGGGCCGCAGCCGGTCGCGCACGCCGTGCCGCACCACCTGGGACAGGGGCTGGCCCGCAGCCAGCAGGTTGTTGAAGTGCGATACCAGCACCACGCCGTTGAGCACCGCAATGCCCAGCAGCGCGATGAAGCCCACGGAGGCAGGCACCGACAGGTACTCGCCCGCCGCACTCAGCGCTGCCATGCCGCCCACCAGCGCGAACGGGATGTTGGCAATGACCAGCAGCGCCTGCCTGGGCGAGCGGAAGGTCAGCACCAGCAGCACGAAGATGGCGCCCAGCGCCAGCGGCACCACCAGCGCCAGCCGCGCGGCGGCGCGCTGCTGGTTCTCGAACTGGCCGCCCCAGACGATGCGCATGTCCTTGAGGCCGGCATCACTGGCGATGGCCGCCTGGGCATCGCGCACAAAGCTGGCCAGGTCGCGCCCTTCGACGTTGACCTGCACCACGGCGAAGCGTGCGCCGTTTTCGTGGTCCACGCGCACGGGGCCGTCGCGGGCCGCCAGCGTGGCCAGGGAAGTTAACGGCCAGCTGCTGCCGTCCGCCGCCGTCACCAGCAGCCCGGCCAGGCCTTCGGGCGACTGGCGCAGCGCCGCCCCGCCGCGCAGGATGAGCGGCGTGCGCGCCACGCCTTCGGGCACGATGCCAATGCGCTCGCCTTCCACCAGGGCGCGCAGTTGCGCCTGCAGGCCATCGCCACTGAGCCCGGACTGGCCCAGCGCCGCGCGGTTGAGCGCCACCTGCAGGTATTGCACGCCGCTGTTGCTGGGCGCGATGACTTCGGAGGCCCCGGCCACCGCACGCATGCGCGCGGCCACGGCCTGGGCGGCAGTGTCCAGCCGCGCCAGGTCAGGATCGAAGATCTTGATTGCCACGTCGCCGCGCGTGCCGGTCAGCATTTCGGAGACACGCATTTCTATGGGCTGGGTGAAGCCGTAGATGAGCCCCGGAAAGCCCTGCATGACTTGGCGTATGGCCTCGGCGATGTCTTCCTTGCTGCCGCGCCACTCGTCGCGCGGGCGCAGCACCAGGAAGGTATCGGTCTCGTTCAGGCCCATGGGGTCCAGGCCCAGATCGTCCGAGCCCGTGCGCGCGACGATGGAGCGGATCTCGGGCACCTGCTCCAGCAGCGCGCGCTGCACGCGCCCGTCCATGTCCAGCGAAGCGGCCAGCGAGATGGAGGGCGTCTTTTGCAGCTGCACGATCATGTCGCCCTCATCCATGGTGGGCATGAAGGTCTTGCCCACGGACAGGTAGAGCACGGCCGCCCCGGCCAGCGATGCCCCGGCAATGCCGAAGACCGCAGGCCGGTGGGCCAGGCTCCAGCGCTGCATGCGTTCGAAGCCCCGGGCCACGCGCCGCATCAGCCAGGGTTCATCGCCGCCATGCGAGCGCAGCAGCAGCGAGGCCAGCGCAGGCACCACGGTGAAGGCGATGAGCACCGAGGCTCCCAGCGCCAGCACGATGGTCAGCGCCACCGGCGCGAACAGCTTGCCCTCCAGCCCCTGCAGCGTGAGCAGCGGCAGGAACACGATGGCAATGATGGACACGCCGGCCAACATGGGCACGGAGACCGCCGAGACCGCCTGGCGGATCAGCACGGCCCGGTCCTGCGGCGGGGCGCTGCCTGCCGTTTCGATGGCCGTTGCGCCCGCAGACTCATTCGCCAGCGCGGTCTCTATGTTCTCCACCACCACCACCGCGGCATCCACCAGCATGCCCAGGGCGATGGCCAGGCCGCCCAGGCTCATCAGGTTGGCCGTCAGGCCCGCATGGCGCATCAGCAGGAAGGTGGCCAGCATGGACAGCGGCAGCGTGGCCGCCACCACCAGGGCCGCCCGCAGCCCGCCCAGGAACAGGTAGAGCGTGACCAGCACCAGCACGCTGGCCTCGACCAGGGCGCGCACCACGGTGCCCGCCGCGCGCGAGACCAGGTCGCCCCGGTTGTAGAAGACCTGGGTGCTCATGCCCTTGGGCAGCCGGGGAGCCAGTTCGTCCAGCCGCGCCTGCACGGCGTCCACCAGGCTGCGCGCATCCACCCCGCGCAGTCCCAGCACCAGGCCCTGCACGGCTTCGCCACGCCCGTCGCGGCTGACGGCGCCGTTGCGCGTGGCTTCGCCCAGGCGCACGGTGGCCACATCGCCCACGGTGGCGGCAACGCGCCCCTCATGGGCGGGCGCCACGACAATGGCACGCAGGTCGTCCAGCCCGCGCACGCCGCCTTCCACGCGCACCACCCAGTGCTCTTCCCCGCGGTCCAGCCGGCCTGCGCCGTCGTTGCGGTTGTTGGCCTCCAGCGCCTGGCGCAGCTGGTCCAGCGTCACGCCGCGCGCCCGCAGCCGGGCGGGGTCGGGGATCACCTCGTAGCCGCGCACCATGCCGCCCAGGGCATTCACGTCGGCCACGCCAGCCACGGTGCGCAGCGCAGGGCGAATCACCCAGTCCAGCACATGGCGGCGCTCGGCCAGAGACCATTGCTCACCGTCGATGGTGAACATGAACATCTCGCCCAGCGGCGTGGTGATGGGGGCAAGCCCCCCTTCGGCCGTGGCGGGCAGCTCGCGCTGCAGGCCGGCCAGCCGCTCGGACACCTGCTGGCGCGCCCAGTACACGTCCGTGCCCTCGCTGAAATCCACGGTCACGTCGCTGATGCCGTACTTGGACACCGAGCGCACCATGGTCTTGTGCGGCAGGCCCAGCAGTTCCTGCTCAACGGGCGTGGAGACGCGCTGCTCCACCTCCTCGGGCGTCATGCCGGGCACCTTCAGGATCACCTTGACCTGGGTGGGCGAGATGTCCGGGAAGGCATCGATGGGCAGGTGCACATAGGCCCAGGCACCGGCCAGGGCCAGCGCGCAGGCGGCCATCAGCACCAGCGCGCGCTGGCGCAGCGAAAAATCGATGAGGCGCGCCAGCATCACTCACCCCCGCCCAGCAGGCCCTTGAGAGCGGCAATGCCCGTCACGGCAATGCGCGCCTTGGGCGGCAACGTGCCGCGCACCACGGCCGTGGCCTCGTCGCTGGCCTCCACGGACAGCGGCATGAAGCGTGCCCCCTGCCCGGTGGCGACAAAGACGCCGGTGCGGTTGTTCCAATGCGCCAGCGCCGCAGCGGGCACGCGCAGGCGTGCACCGCCAGAGCCACCGGCAGATCCACCGGAAGGCCCGGCGTCCGCACCAGCCAGGGCCAGCGACGCGGTCACGCTTTCGCCCACGCGCAGGTCGCCAGCGCGTTCCAGCGCAACGCGCACCCGCATGCCGGCCGATCCATCACCGACCGGGGCCATGCCAGCCACCTTGCCCTGCGCACCGCGCGCCGCCACCTGAACGCGGTCGCCCACGCCGGGCAGCGGCACCTCGCGGCCCAGCAGCAGGTCCAGTTCCAGCGCCGTGGGGTCGGCCACGCGCAGCAGCGGCGCCGAGGCCTCCACCCGCGCGCCCGGCACCGCCAGCACCTCGGTCACCAGGCCTGCGCGGGGCGCCACCAGGTGCACCTCGTTGCCGACGAACTGCAGGCCGCTGGCGGCCAGTTCGGCGCGCCGCGCCTGGGCCATGGCCGCGGCCTCGGCGGCGCGGGCCTGCGTGGCCTGCCAGCGGCTGGCGGCGATGATGCCGTCCTCATGCAGCGCCTGGTCGCGCGCCAGGGCCTGGCGTGCCAGGCGCGACTGGGACTCGGCCTCCAGCAGCGCGCGCCGCGCCTCATACAGCTGCGGGCTGGTGAACACCGCCACCGGCTGGCCGGTGCGCACCGTCTGGCCCAGGGCCACGAGCACGCGCGGCACCGCGCCCGCATAGGGGGCGGCCACCACGGCCTGGGCATCGGCCCGCAGCACGACGCGAGCGTGGGCCGAGACCTCGATGCGCTGTGCCGCCTGAATGGGTTCGAAACGCACGCCCAGCGCCTGTGCCTGTTCGGCGGACAAGGCAACGGATGTGGGCGTGGATGCAGATCCGGATGTGGGTCCGGACGGGGGATTGGGCGGGCTTGCGGGTGCGACCTGGGCCTGGGCGGCCATGCCGACGGCTGGCAGCGCAAATGCGCCGGCCAGCAGCCATGGGGAAAACATCATTCCTGACTCCGGGAAAAAAGACGAACGCCGTCGACGCGCAGGCGGTTCGCGGCGCGCGGGCGAAGAAGGACTGAGGCGGGCCTGTGGACCAGGCCGGGGAGGTCAGGAAGCCAGGGGCGGTGCCTGGGCGGGGGAAGGCCGTATCACGCGCCCGCGCCAGCGCGGACTCAGGCGCATGGGCTGCAGCGGCAGGGCGGGCCGGGGCGCAATGCAGCGCATGCGCGCGGCACGCAGGCCCAGGGTGAGCAAGACCAGGCCGACCACGGCCAGCAAAGGCATGGGCAGCAGGTCCAGCGGCTGTATGGCGTCCTGCACATCGACCTCGAAAGGCTCGACATGGTCTTCATCCACATCGGTGAAGGAGCCGTGGGCCACGAACAGGTGGAAATGCGAGTCGGCCACCCGCGACGGCGCCGCGTGGATGTGCAGGCCGGCCTGGTTCGGAGTGCCGAAATGGCTGTGCAGCAGCGGTATCAGCAGCTGCGCCACCATGATGAGCAGCAGCAAGGCGCTCCGCATGGATAGGCTCCGGATGGCATGCAACATGGCCGGAGATTGTAGTGCCGGTGCCTGCGCAATCGGTTCAATCCCGCAGTTCGGCAAGGGCACCATGCACCTGTCACATACCAAAGCAAGCCCCCGCCATCGCGGCAGGCCCGCAAGCCGCACCAGGCCTCGGTTCAAGCTGGAGTGACGGATTTCATTGTATTTTTTCGGATATAACGAAGCCATTCATGGAGCACTTCGCCCCCTCGGAGCCCGCCGGAGTCCGCCGGGCTGTGCTGGAGAACCGACTTGACGCAAAAATACATCCCCCATCTGCTGGCCCTGGACCGCGAGCGTGACTGGGCGCGCGCAGCGCAGGCCTGCGGCATCTCCGACAACACGCTGGCCCAGGCCATACGCTCGGCCGAGGCGGAGTTTGGCCACGCGCTGGTGCGCGCGGGCCGACCCTTCCAGGGGTTCACGCCGGAGGGCGAACAGGTGCTGGCCTGGGCACGGCAGTTCGCCCAGGCGGTGGATGCACTCAAGCACTGCTTTGCCGACACGCGCAAGCGGGCAGGCCTGGCGCCCCTGTTGGCGCGCCGCTCCATCTCGCCCAGGCGGCTGGCCATGCCGGGCCCGGACAGCGGCGACATGGACCTGATGATCGAGGCGGCGCTATGTTCACCAGATCATGGTGCATTGCACCCCTGGCGGGTTCTGGAGTTTCCCGCCCACCAGCGCGAGGCCTTGGCCAGCCTGTTCGAGCAGGAAAAACTGCGCCGCGACCCACTGGCCCCGGCCGACGATATCCGCCGTGCGCGCGAGCATGCAACGCGCGCCCCGGCGCTGATCGCCTTCATCATCTCGCCCCGGCCGCGCTCGCGCGTGCCGGTGCGTGAGCAATGGCTGGCTGCGGGCGCGGCACTGGGCAACTTCCTCAATGCCGCCCACCATTTGGGCTTTGGTGCCATCGTGCTCAGTGGCGAGCGCTGTTTTGACCCGGCCCTGCATTCAGCGCTGGGTTTGCGCGAGGGCGAGCACCTGGCCGGCTTCATCAGCCTGGGCACCATCACCAGCCAGCCATCCCCGCGCGCAACGGTGGCGCCCTCTTCCATGCGCACGGCATGGCAGGCGGAGCAGGCAGCAGCGGTCACGGCACAGGCCCTTCTCCAGCCAGACGGCAACCACGACAGCCACGGCAGCGATCTTTGAAGCCGCAGCCAGCGCGTGCAGGGTGGCGCACAAGTGGCGCACAGGTGGCGCACTGACTGCGCGGGGCGGTTAGAGTTGCGGGGCTGCTGCGCCCTCTTGCGTCCTCTTGCACCCTCTTGCGCCCTCTTTTCCATCACGGAACAAGCTTTCATGATCATCCGGCCCCGCCCCCACTGGCTGCGCATGCTCTTCGTGCTGCGCGGCTCGGTGCTGCCCGACATCCTGCCGCAGTTGATGGCCGCCACCCTGTTCGCCGTGCTGGTCACAGCACTGCATGGCCAGCTGTTCGCCTGGAAGGTGCCGCTGAACTTCGTGCCGTTTTCGCTGATCGGGCTGACGCTGGCCATCTTCCTGGGCTTTCGCAACAGCACCAGCTACGCGCGCTATTGGGAGGCGCGCACGCTGTGGGGCACCCTGCTCAACGAGACACGCACCCTGGTACGCCAGGCCCGGACCTTGACGGACGCGCCGCAGCACGCCCCGGCTCTGGCCATGGTGCTGGCGGCCTTCGTGCACGCGCTGCGCCACCAGTTGCGCGGCACCGATGCCGCGGCCGACATGCGCCGCCTGCTGCCCGCCGCCGACTGCGAACGCCTGTCCACGGCGCGCTTCAAGCCTGCCGTGCTGCTGCTCATGGCCGGCGAATGGCTGCAGGCGCGCCGCCACGATGGCAGCGTGCAGCCGGTGCTGGTGCCCGCCATGGAGGCGCCGCTGTGCAAGCTGGGCGAGGCACTGGGCGGTTGCGAACGCATTGCGGGCACTCCGATTCCCTTCACCTACGCGGTGATCATCCATCGCACCATCTACCTGTACTGCCTGCTGCTGCCCTTCGGCCTGGTGGATTCCATCGGCTTCATGACGCCGGTGATCGTGGCCTTCATCGCCTACACCTTCTTCGCGCTGGAGGCCTTGGGCGCCGAGCTGGAGGAGCCCTTCGGCACGGCGCCCAACGACCTGGCGCTGGACGCCATGTCGCAGATGATCGAGGCCACGCTGCGCGAGCTGACCGGCGAGGTGCTGCCGCCTGCGCCGCAGCACAAGGATGTGCTGTTTCTGACCTGACCCTGCCGGCCCGGACAGCGCCGGCGGCACAATCTGCCACCCGCATCACAGAAAAAGGACAAGCGCCATGACGGAGACAAGCAAGGTCAAGGGACCGGCCTCGTATTTCCCTTCCATCGAGAAGACCTACGGCCAGCCGATTGCGCACTGGATGGACCTGCTGCAACAGCAGGACACCCGCAAGCACATGGAACTGGTGGGCTGGCTCAAGGCCCAGCACCAGATGGGGCACGGCCATGCGAATGCGCTGGTGGCCGTGTTCCTGGCACAGGCCTGACCTGCAGCCAGCAACCCTCAGCCGATGGCCGTGCCCAAAGCCTGGCGCACGGCGGCACCCGCCTCGTCAAACAGGCGGCGTGATGCCGGCGCCAGCCCCAGCATATGCATGCAGGCGTGCACCATGCCGGGCAGGCGCACGGCCTGCACCGCCACACCGGCCTGCGCCAGCCGCTGCGCATAGGCTTCGGCCTCGTCGCGCAGCGGGTCGTATTCGCAGCTGATCACTGTGGCTTGGGGCAGGCCTGCCAGGTGTTCCGCGCGCAGCGGAGAGACAAGTTCGTGCCGCCCCGGTGCCGCATCGCCCAGGTACGCGCCATAGCAGTACTCCATGGCCGCACGCGTGAGGTAGTGGCCCTCGCCGAACTGCTGGAACGACTGCGAATCCATGGCCGCGTCCAGTGCCGGGTACAGCAGCAGCTGGTGGGCGATGGCCGGTGCGCCCGCCGCTCCCCAGCCTTCTTGCTGCCGCGCCAGCAGGCAGGCGGCGGCCGCGAGGTTGCCGCCCGCGCTGTCTCCGGCCACGCCGATGCGCCTGCGATCCAGGCCCAGCGCATCGGCCTGCTCAAAGGTCCAGGCAATGGCATCGCAGAAGTCATGCAACGGCACGGGAAAGCGGTGCTCGGGCGCCAGCCGGTAGTCCACCGAGACCACGACGACGCCCGTTGCCATGGCCAGCGCGCGGCAGGGGTTGTCGTAGACCTCCAGCGAACCCAAGCACCAGCCGCCGCCGTGGGCGAAGACCAGGGCGGGCCGGGGCGTGGGTGTGTCCGAGGCCAGCGGCCGGTAGATGCGCACGCGCAGCGGCGCACCGTCGCGCGCGGGCAGCGTGAAGTCTTCGGTACGGGCCACGGCCTCAGCCGGGCCATGCAGGGCGCGCAGCCCGGCGTCGGTGGCCTCGCGCAGCGCCGCCAGCGTGGGCGGCGTGGGCGGGGCCACGGCCTGGGTTGCCTGCGCCAGCTCGGCGAGATAGCGCGCAATGTCAGTGTCCAGGCCCATGGTCACAGCGTCCTTTGCAGGAAGGGCAGCAGCTCGGCGATGAAGGGCTCGGCAGCCTCCTCCATGATGAAGTGGCCGCAGCCCGGCACGATCACGCCCGACAGGTCATCGGCATGGCCGCGCAGCGTGGCCAGCGGCGCATCGGCCGTGGCGTGCTCGGCGCCAATGGCCAGCACGGGCATGGCCAGCGGGCGCAGCGCACGCTCGCGGTTCTGGCGAATGGTTTCGGGAATGGCGCGGTAGTAGGCAAAGCCGCCGCGCAGGCCACCGGGCGCGGCATAGGCATCGACATAGACGTCCACGGCCACACGGTCGCGCCGCAGCGACCAGCGGTTGAACATGAACTCCAGGTAGGCACGCTCGCGCCCCGCGATCAGGGTCTCGGGCAGGTCGGCCAGCTGGTTGAACATGAAGTGCCACAGGAAGATGTTCTGGTCTGGCGGCGCAAAGATGCTGGGTTCGGGCGCCAGGCCGGGGATCACGGCCTCGGTCAGCGCCAGGGACTGCACGGCCTGCGGCTGGTCGCTGGCCAGCGCATAGGCCACCCACATGCCCACGTCGTGGCCGGCGACCTGGTAGCGCTCATGGCCCAGCGCCAGCATGGTGCGGTGCAGGGTCAGCGCGATGGAGCCCGTGTCGTAGCCGGTGTCGGGCCGGTCCGAAAAGCCCGTGCCCGGCGGATCGACGGCAATGGCCTGGAAGCCCTGCGCCGCCAGCGCCTGCATGACGTGGCGCCAGGCATACCAGGTCTGGGGCCAGCCCGGGATCAGCAGCACGGGCGCGCCCTGCCCGGCCGTGATGCAGTGGATGCGGCGGCCGTCGATGCGCACGTAGTCGTGCGAGAACTCGCAGGCCTGGTCTTCCTGCTTGCGCAGGGCGTTCGATGTGAAAGCGTTCATTGTTGGATTCTTTTTGAGGTTCTTTGGCTGCGGGCGTGCTCAGGCGATACCGAGCATGGCGTTGATCTGGCGCTGGTCCACGGGGGCGCCGGCGAAGTCGTCAAAGATCTTGTCGGTCACGCGGATGATGTGGCGGTTGATGAAGTCCACGCCCTCGCGCGCACCGTCTTCCTGGTCCTTGAGGCAGCACTCCCATTCCAGCGAGGCCCAGCCCTGGTAGTCGTACTGGGCGAACTTGGAGAAGATGGCCTTGAAGTCCACCTGACCGTCGCCCAGCGAACGGAAGCGCCCTGCCCGCTCCAGCCACGAGGAATAGCCGCCGTAGATGCCCTGGCGCCCGCTGGGCAGGAACTCCGCATCCTTCACATGGAACATGCGGATGTGCTCGCGGTAGATGTCGATGTAGTCGAGGTAGTTGAGCTGCTGCAGCACGAAGTGGCTGGGATCGAACAGGATCTTGCAGCGCGCGTGCTGGCCCACCAGTTCATGGAAGCGCTCGAAACTGGTGCCGTCGTGCAGGTCTTCGCTGGGGTGGATTTCGTAGCACAGGTTCACGCCCTGCTCGTCGCAGGCGTCGAGGATGGGGCGCCAGCGGCGCGCCAGCTCCTCGAAGGCGGTTTCGATCAGGCCGGCCGGGCGCTGCGGGAACGGGAACAGATAGGGCCAGACGAACGAGCCCGAGAACGTGCCCATGTCGCTCAGCCCCATGCGGCGCGATGCACTGGCCGACAGCGTGAGCTGCTCCAGCGCCCAGGCCGTGCGTGCGGCCGGATTGCCGCGCAGCGCCTCGGGCGCAAAGCTGTCGCACATGGCATCGTAGGCCGGGTGCACGGCCACGAGCTGGCCAAAGATGTGCGTGGTCAGCTCGCTGGCCACCAGGCCGTGCGAGGCCAGCATGCCGTTGACATCGTCGCAATAGGTCTGGCTGCTGGCGGCCGTGGCCACGTCGAACAGGCGCTGGTCCCAGGCGGGAATCTGCAGGCCCTTGAAGCCCACGCCGGCCGCCCAGCGTGCGATGTCTTCCAGGGAATTGAATGGTGCCTTGTTGTCGGCGAATTGCGCCAGATGAAGGCTTGGGCCCTTGATGGTCTGCATGTGATTTCCTTGCGTTGAGCTATTGTTTGTTGATCGACAAAGAATAGTATCACGCCAACGCGGCTGCTTTTGCGAAGCCGATGCAAGACAGCATCACGGCGCCGCTAAGATGCCGCCCTGACTGTTGAGAAGGATGAGGAAGATGGCCGGAAGACCCAGGGAATTTGACCGAGACCAGGCGCTGGAGCGCGCCATGCTGGCGTTCTGGCGGCGCGGCTACGAGGGCACGTCCATGGCCGACCTGGTGCAGGCGCTGGGCATTGCGTCAGCGCGCATCTATGCGGCCTTCGGCAGCAAGCAGGACCTGTTCCGCGAGGCCGTGCAGCGCTACGAGGCCGGTGATGGCGGCTTTGCCGACCGCGCCATGGCCCAGGAGCCGCGTGTGCGCGACGCCCTGGCCCGCGTGCTGCGCGATGCCGTGGCCACCTATACGGACGATGCCCATCCGCTGGGCTGCATGGTGGTCACCGCCGCCACCAATTGCGCAGAGGAAAACGAGGCAGTCGCCGCCTGGCTGGCCGAACACCGCCGCCAGCGCACGCAGTCCCTGATCGACCGCCTTCAGCGCGCGCTGGATGAAGGCGAGTTGCGCGCCGGCACCGATGTGCAGGCGCTGGGGGATTTCTATGCCACGCAACTGCACGGCATATCGGTGCAGGCCCGCGATGACGTGCCGCGCCAGCGGCTGCTGGCGGCGGTGGAGACCGCCTTGCTGCTGCTGGACACGGCGCTGGAGCCGGCGCTGCAGCCCGCAGCCAAGGCGGACTGAGCCGTCAGGCGCCGAGCTTTTGCAGTTTTTGCAGCTCGGCGCGCAACTGGATCACGCTGGGCGTGACGATGGGGATGAAGGCCGATTCACGCCAGCGGCGGGCAAAGCCATCGTCCGCATCCAGGCTGTAGGCCCGGCCGCCGGCCGTCTGCAGCTCCAGCTGCATGGCCTGCTGCACGCAGTCGTGCAGGGCCAGGCGCAGCGCGAAAAGCCGCTCGGGCGCCTCCGCGAAATCGCCGGCCTCGACACCGGCCTTGAGTGCCGCCACCGCCTGCTCCAGATGGCTGCGCGTATCGTCCAGCGGCTGCTGCAGCACATGCCCGCCCTGCCCCATGCGCGAGGCGGCCTGCGCACAGGCCGCGCGCGCCAGGCCGATGGACAGGCCGCATTGCATGCCCAGGAAGGCCGGCCGCACACGCGGCAGGAATCCGCCGGCGCGCTCGGCCAGCAGATCGTCTTCGGTGATGGCCACGTCCTTGAGTTGCAAGGCGGCGGTGTTGGTGCCGCGCAGGGCAATCAACTCCAGATCCGGCGAGCGCTCCAGGCCCGGCCGGTCGGACGGCAGGGCCACGATCATGGGCGGCGCGCCGTCGTCACGCGCCACGGCAATGGCGGCCAGAAAGCGCGGCCCGCGCAGGTTGGTGCACCAGGGCACGCTGCCGTTGAGCAGCCAGCCACCGCCTTCCCGGGCCGTGGCGCGGATGTTGAGTGCCTCCAGCCCGCTGAGGAATTTCATGATGTTGGACAGCCCCGAGGCACCGGCCGCCTCGCCCGCCAGCAGCGCGGGCAGCCAGCGCTCGCGCAGGGCCGCATTGCCGGTGTTCGCCAGCATCTCGATCAGCACGCGCTGGCCCCAGAAGGCAAAGGCGGCGGACATGGAGTGCGCGGCCACCTGGGCAATCGCCTCGATGGCATTGCCGGCGCGGCCGCCCTGCCCGCCCAAGGCATCAGCCAAGCCGTGGCCCAGCAGCCCGGCTTCGGCCAGATAGGGCACGACGGCGGCCGTGGCCTCGCCGTTGCCGGCATCCAGCGCCTGGGCACGTGCATCCAGCCATTGGCGGTTGGCGCCGGTCAGCAGGGGGAAATCGGGTATGTGGCTTGTCATCTTGCGGGTCACCATAAAAAAAGGGACCGCTGTGGGCACAGCGGTCCCTTGCCATCCTAGCGCAGCGCACAGGCTGCGCAGATGACGCAGCGCAGGCTCAGTGCGCCGCCACCTTGCCGGGGCGTGTTTCCTCGCGCAGGGCCTTGACCTTGTCGCTCAGGCCGGGCCATGGCTGCAGGCCGTACTGGCTGCGCATGGTGTTGAGCAGCGTGGCGATCTGATCGTCGCTGAGGTTGTGGCGGAAGGCGGGCATGGTGCCCAGCTGCGGGCGCGCCGGTTGCGTGATGCCGTTGAGCACCACATGGATGGCGTTGGTCGGCGAGTCGCTGTACAGGTTGGTGTTCAGCGACAGCTGGGGACGCACCCCGAAGCTGCTGCCGGCCAGCACGCCGCTGGGGTCGGCGCGGTGGCAGGCCATGCAGGCGCCCTGGTACAGGCGGTAGCCCTGGGCGTCGACCGGCAGCTTGGCAACCTCGGTCTTTTCCTTCACCAGGGCCTGGGCGTCCCCTGCGCTAGCGGCGTCTGGCACGGGCTTGCGGTACGACATCAGGTAGGTGGCCATGGCGTTGATGTCCTCGGCCGACTGGTGGGACAGGCCTTCGATCACGGGCGCCATGGGGCCGGCGGCCACGCCGTGGCGCTCCGAGAAGCCGGTCTGCATGTAGCGGACCAGGTCCTCGCGCGTCCAGGGCAGCGGAGCCACGGCCTTGTCGTTGAGCGCGGGCGCATCCCAGCCGTCGATGAAGGCGCCGGCCAGGTGGTCGGCACCCTTTTTCTCGGCGCCGAACTGGTTGCGCGGCGAGTGGCAGGCGGCGCAGTGGCCCAGGCCTTCGACCAGGTAGGCGCCGCGAATCCACTCGCCCGACTGGTTGGCGGGCGCGGGCTGCTCGCCCAGCTCCAGGTACAGCGCATTCCACAGGGCCAGCCCACGGCGCACGTTGAACGGGAAGTTCAGCGCGGTCTTGGGCGCTTCGTTGGAGACAGCCGGCTCGGTCATCAGGAAGGCGTACAGCGCCTTCATGTCCTCATCGGTCACGCGGGTGAATGCGGTGTACGGGAAGGCGGGGTACAGGTAGTTTCCCTCGCGGTCCACGCCATGGCGCATGGCGCGCTCGAAGGCCTCGTACGACCAGCGGCCGATGCCGGTTTCGGCATCGGGCGTGATGTTGGTCGAGTAGATGGTGCCGAAGGGGCTGGGCATGGCCAGGCCGCCTGCGTTGCGCTGGCCGCCCGGTGCCGTGTGGCAGACAGCGCAGTCGCCCATGTGCGCCAGGCGGCGCCCCTGGTCGATCTGCTGCTGGCTGAATTCCTGCACCGGGATCTGCTGCAGAGGAGCGATCTCGCTGCGGCCCGTGGCCAGCCAGAAGGCGGCGCCGGCCACGGCGGCCAGGCCAACTACGCCGAGGGTGATTTTCTTGAGTGTGTGCATGTTCCAGTCCTCCGCTCTCAGTTCTGTGCCTTGTCGGCCGGGGCTGCATCGGCAGCCTGTGCCTTGAGTGCGGCCAGCACGCGTGCCGGGGTGAACGGCACTTCGCGCAGGCGCACGCCGGTGGCGTCGAACACGGCGTTGGAGACAGCGGCGGCGCTGGGCACGGAGGCGGATTCGCCCGCGCCCATGGGGTCTTCGCCCGGGCGCTCGACCAGTTGCACGTCGATCTCGGGCAGCTCGTCAAAGCGCAGGATGGGGTAGCCGCCCCAGTCCAGCGAGGTCACGCCCTTGCTGTCGAAGGTCACGTACTCCTTGAGCACGCGGCTGGTGGACTGGATGATGTTGCCGTGCACCTGGTGGCGCACGCCGGCCGGGTTGACCATCTCGCCGCAGTCATGGGCCACGAAGACCTTGTCCACCTTGATCACGCCGGTCTCGCGGTCCACGGTCACGTCGCAGATCCAGGTGGCCCAGGCCGCGCCGTAGCCAGGGAACTTGCTGTGGTAGTAGCGGGCGTAGGCAAAGCCGCGGCCCTTGACCAGGCGCTGGTCGGCCGGCGCGGGGTTGCGGTGGGCCGGGCCATCCTGCCAGCCGGCCTGCTTGTGCGCAGCGTGCGTCAGCGCCACGGCGCGCGGGTCCTTCAGGTAGCGCAGGCGGTAGGCCAGCGGGTCTTCACCGGCCAGGTAGGCACATTCGTCGATCCAGCACTCATGGGCAAAGACGTTGGGCAGGGCCGAGACGCCGCGCATCCACGACGCGCGCACGATGGGCGCCGCATCCTGCGAGACCACTCGCATCTTGGGGTACTCGTACTGCGGGATGGCCGTACGGTCGCCCATCTGCAGCACCTTGGGCTTGTTGGGCACCTTGCCCGTCAGGATCAGGGCCAGGGCCGCCGCGTCGTTGGACGGGTAGCAGGTCTTGAGCTCGTAGCCCAGCACGGCATGGTTCTCGTCCAGGCCGCCGCGCACGCGGATCAGCTGGCCCGTGCCCTTGGGCTCCCAGGCGGCTTCCTGCTCGCGCATCAGCTGCACGCGCACCGGGCGGCCCACGGCCTGCGACAGCAGCACGGCGTCGGATGCCACGTCGTCCGCGCAATTGCGGCCATAGCAGCCCGAGGCTTCCAGGCGCGTCACATTGATCTGGTCGGCCGCCATGCCGGTCAGCGTGGCGATGTCCTTGCGCACGTCGTGCGGGTTCTGCGATCCGGTCCAGACCTGGATCTGGCTGGCGGACACCTCGGCCACGGCGCAGGACGGGCCGATGGAGGCATGCAGGTGGTAGGGCCAGACGTAGTCGGCCTCGATCACCTTCTTGGCGCCCGAGAAGGCCTCGTCAATGCCCGCGTCCTCGCGCAGCATGCGGTCGGTCTTCTCGTGCTTGACCAGGGTGTCGTGCATGGCGTTCAGCGACAGGTCGGGCACGCCGGCCCAGTCCTTCCACTTCACCTCCAGCTGGCGCATGGCGGCAATGGCCTGCTCTTCGCGCTCGGCCACGATGCCCACGAAATCGCCCTGCACCACCACCTTGACGATGCCCGGCAGATGAGCGACCGACTGCTCGTTCACCGAAATCAGGCTGCTGCCCAGAGGTGCCGACGCATCGGCACCGCCATAGGGCGGGCGCACCACGCGGCCGTGCAGCATGCCGGGCACGCGCACATCGTGCACATAGGCCAGCGCGCCCAGCACCTTGGCCGGAATGTCCACGCGCTGCACGGACTTGCCGATGTAGTTGAAACCGCCGGTGCGCAGCGGCACTTCCTTGTCCAGCGCAATGTTCAGGTCCTGGCCCTGGGCCAGTTCGCCGTAGCCAATGCGTCGACCGCCCTTGGCCACCACCGCGCCCTTGGACGTGGTGAGTGCGGACACGGGCTGCTGCAGCTTCTCGGCAGCCAGGCCCAGCAGCAGCTGGCGCACCTGCGCGGCGGCCTTGCGCATGGGGATGGCATCCACCTGGATGGTGTTGCTGGCAATGGTCGGGCCCTGGTTGGGCGTGCGGCCTGTGTGGCCCAGCACCATGGTGATGCGCTCGAACTCCACATCGAGCTCATCGGCCACAAGCTGCGCCAGCGAGGTACGGATGCCCGTGCCCAGGTCCACGTGGCCGTGGTAGGCCGTGACGCTGCCGTCCGCGCCAATGGCGATGAAGCTGCTCACCCGGTCAATGGGGAGAATGGGGAAGGCGCCGGCCACGGCGGGCGCCGTACCCGTGCTTTCGGCCACCAGGCCAGCGGCCGCCACCGAGCTGACCATGACCATGCCGCCCAGCTTGAGCAGGTTGCGGCGCGTCAGTTGAAGGGGGTTGGATGCACTCATGCTGCACCTCCCTGGGCGATCAGCACGCGGGCGCGAGCAGCCGCACGCATGATTTCCACATGCGTGCCGCAGCGGCACAGGTGGCCGGACAGGGCCTGGGTGACTTCCTCGTCGGTGGCCGTGGGCTTGTGGTCGAACAAGGCCACCAGGGCCATGACCATGCCGTTGGTGCAGTAGCCGCACTGGGCGGCCTGCTCGTCAATGAAAGCCTGCTGCACAGGGTGCAGTCGGTAGACGGCCTTGCCCTGTGCATCGGCTGCGGGCTTGCCGGCAGGCATCCCCGGCACGGCGGCCGGATGGGCTGCTTCCCAGTCACGCGCCACGCGGGCGTGCTCGGCCTGGGTCGCATCCTGGGACAGGCCTTCCAGCGTCGTGACCTTCATGCCCTGGACCACGCTCACGGGAACGGAGCAGGAGCGGGCCACCTTGCCGTCGATCAGCACGGCGCATGCGCCGCATTCGCCCAGGCCGCAGCCGAACTTGGGACCGTTGAGCTGCATGTCGTTGCGCAGCACATAAAGCAGCGGCGTCTCAGGGCTCACGCCCTGGATCTCGACCTCTTGTTGGTTGAGAGTGAATTTCATCGTGTGCAAACCTTGTGGTTGACAACAGGTGCAAACCATAGGTGCGCACTGAAAAATCAGGCGACGGGCTCGCCGCAGCCAAGCCCGAAAAAGAAAGCCCACCGCCAACGGGGTGGGCTGTTTTCACGTGGTTTTTAGAGGCAACTCTGATAGATGACTGCCTGTTGTATGCAAACGATTCTATGCCTCGGACTTGCCCATCACTGCCAGCCGGCGTCCATCCAAGGACCTGCACAGACCCGCAAACTCCGTGGCTTTTTGCTCACATAACTCACCATACAGATCGGAAATATCCACAAAAACACAGCGCTACCAGCCGATCCGGAAACCTGCACCAAGCCCCGAAAGATGCGCACCACCACAGTGCACAAAGGGCAGAAATCCTTGCATCACGGCCCCGGCCCAGTCTTGCAGCCATGCACGGCTGGGCATAAAGACAGCGGGCCACCCTGGCAGCCGGCGCATCGGCCCGGCCATCACACCAACCAAGCAAAACACTCGGCTTTTATCTGCATCAAATTCCAGTGAGAACGCTTGAAATTCCCGAGCACGCCATGCACAGCGCCCGTAAAACACGCGCCCGCCTGCAGCATCGATGAACACAAGGCGCGGACCAGCGGCCCAGCCGTCAACGGGTACCCGGCGTGATCTGGATGGTGCCCAGGCCCGAGCCCACGGCCTCACGCCGACGAGGTGCCAGCCAGTGCACCCAAAGCCCCTTGAGCCAGCCCAACGCAAAGGCGCCTGCCAAGGCCAACATGCCCCACTGCCCGGCCAACAGGGCCACATATATCCAGTAAGGCATGCATCCCAGGCCGAGAAGGCAGGCCCACCGCCGCAGGGCAACGGAACGAGACTGCGACAGCCAGACGGCAAGGACTGCGGGGAGTGCGAAGGCGATCTGATCGATGCTCATGGCTGCATCATACTGTATGAATAAACAGTTTTGTAGGCAAGAACGCGTGTCTTTTGCGAAGGATGTCACGGGAACACCAACACCCTCATCTTTCGCTTGCAGTCCGCTCGCCATCCTCCCCCAAACCCCACGCAAAAAGCCGCTGGCAAACAGCGTACAGACTGGACTTCAAGAATTTCCAATGTGCGGTGCAGTTTGATCACGGCATCGCCTTTCACATCCCCTTCAATAAGCCCAAACTCCTTCGCAGCCGGTCACTCACTCCTGTGAACCACCGCGCTTCAAACCTGAAAGCGAGGACATACAGGATTTTGAAGGGCTCCGGAACATACAGCGCTCCATAACTGCCAGCTCTTTACATGGCCTTTACCTGGCGTTGACCGATCATTTTGAACACGGTCAGGAGGGCCAATGGCAGTCATAGGAGAAAATGATCGAAAGCATGCAAACTTGTTCTTAAAAAACCGTTAATATTCGCGCTTCAATCCATGAAAGGCAAACTACCGTGAACACCACATACAAAGAACTTCTGGCACAGCGCGAGGCACTCGAGGCCCAGATCCAGACAGCACGCAAGCAAGAAGTCAGTGATGTGATCGCCAAGATTCGCGGTCTGGTTCAGGATTACGGCCTGACTGCCGACGACATCTTCACGGCACGCCGTGCCCCCTCCACCGTGGCCCCCAAGTTCCGCAATCCCGAAACCGGTGACACCTGGACCGGCCGTGGCAAGCCCCCCGCCTGGATCAAGGACAAGGATCGCGCCCAGTTCGCCATCTGAAGCCTGGATAAACGCCTCCATGAAAACAGCCTGCAGTTCTCTGCAGGCTTTTTTCATTCTGGCGGCACTTGCTGCCACACATGAATTCCCGGCTTGGGCTTCCAAGGCCAGGCGCCGCGCAGGTGAAACAAGAATGCTCTATGGACATGTCCTTAAACATGCACCATGGATGGATGCCGTGGTCCAATCTTCCAGCCGGATCTGAAGCCTCCAGCGAGTGACTGGCTGCAGATGCCGGCTCCAGATGCTCGGCCACCCATGAAAAAACAGACATCCACCTTGGACAGTGCACCCACACCATACCGTTCTGAAACGTTCTCGACTGCCGCCGAATCGATAACCACCACAGAAGAGCCCCCCTCCTCCGCTTTGTCATTTTCAGGCGAGCAGGTTTTGTTCATCTCGTCATCCGATGAACTGCACGCCCATCTGCTCCCACACCTCAAAAGTTGGGGCCTGGCGACCACCGCCTGCCACCATCCCACGGCCATTCGCCAGGATCGCCTTCAGAAGTTCCAGGTTGTTGTGCTTTGCGGATCGAAAACGTCCTGGAATCCCAAGGATGAAAACCGCCTGGTGGCAGGAGCTGCAAGCATCATCGAATGCGAGGCTGATCACCCCTTGCAACCCAAGGTGATCAACGCCCGCATCATCGAAGTCTCCTGGCGTTCGCTGCAAGGCCTCTTTGATGCACTGCAACTGGCCGTTCAGCCCCGGCCTGCCAACAGCGGCCGCATTTCGTCGACCGATGACGTCGCCCATTTTCAACAGATCCCGGCCCCCATCAGAACGGCCTTTCTGGAGTCTGCACGTTCGTCGCTGGCGATCATCAAATCCAGCAAGAATCGCAAGGATGTGCAAAGAGAGCTGCACAATCTTTCCGGTTCACTGCGATTTTTTGACCTGACTGAGCTGTCAATACGCTGCGCCGGCCTGGAAAACGGCATCAACCATGATGGGCTGATGCACCATGCGCATTCGCTGCTGGCGCTGGAACTGCAGCTTGACCAGCTCCTGGAAGAAATCCGGACCTTGAACGGCAGATAGAGAACCGGCCGTCATTGAGATCTCGATGAGGTCACCCATCCGCACTCAAGGGCATACTTCATCAGATCAATGTCTCGTTCAATTCCAAGCTTGTGCATGGCCTTGACTTTCTGGGTACTGATGGTTTTCTTGCTTCTGTTCAGCTTGGCCGCAATCTCGTCGATACGCAAACCGGCCGCATAAAGCCTTACCACCTCCGATTCCTTGGGACTGAGCACCCCCGGTGATTTTCCTTCGCCTCCCATGACACCCGCATTCATTTTTTCCAGTCGCTCGGAAATGGCGGGAGAGAAGTAGGTGCCTCCTGTATAGGCGGCATGGATGGCTGGAACCAGATGCAGCACCGGGTCCGCCTTGCTCACGATGCTGATGTTCGACACCTTGCCCAGCGCCTGGAGAATGGCCGAATTGTCCAGCATGGTCAGAACCACCAAACCCAGGTTAGGAAATCTTCTGGATATATAGCCAAACAGATTCAAGCCATCTCCGTATTGACCCGTAGGCATGGAGTAATCCGACACAAGCACGTCAAAGCCACCCTCATCCAACTTTTTCACCAGATCGGTTGAGTTTGACACACTGGCTTTCAACAGGATTTCCAGCTCGGAAGACAGCTCATGCCGGATGCCTGAGATGATTCCAGGATGATCATCAGCCAGCAGTACGGATATATTCAAATCTTTTCTATGATTCATATTGGAAAACATGATTTGGCACCATCAACGGAATAAACACAATCGTTTCAGTGCAGCATCATTGCACCATGGCTCATCAGATATCTTTCAGGTTCTCCAGCAGGTCAGTCAGGGCATCATCCACTGCACGGAGGTGCCGCATATTGACAAGAGATGATAATCGGTCCATATCTTCCACTCTATCCTTCAGCCCAGCCACCGCAAATGACCCTTTCATGGCATGAATTTCACGGTGCACAGCCATCAGATCCCCTTGCAGCAAATGCTTTTTCAACGCAGCCAATGAGCTTTCGGTTGCTGAAATCAATACATCACGATAAGGCAATCTGCTGCCCGGAACTTCCGCAGCTTCAGCGACACCCTTGCCAGACTTTCCTATATTTTTCCCAATGAATTCCTTGATGTTTTTCAAGGAGGCCGGCTTGACAAGAATATCTGCGATGCCAAATTTCGCACATTTGAATTTTTCCTGCTTGCCTGCATGTGCCGTTATTGCTCCCACAGGAACTCCCGGATAATTCTGCTTGATGCGCTGAGCAAGTGCATAACCGCTCATTCCAGGCATTTGCAGGTCCGTAAGAACCAGGTCATAGATATTCTGCGACATCATTCGCAATGCGGATTCCCCGCCTTCTGCAGATTCCGCCTTGAAGCCGAGGATTTTCAGCTGATCCAGAAGCAGCAGCCTGTTGACCGGGTGATCATCGACGATGAGAATCCTTGCGCAATAACCTGCGCTTTCATCGTCTGCAAGCATGACATCGCCATCGTCCCAACCCAAGGAAGCAGGAACAGGCTGGGCGTGGCATGCGGGCAAGGTCAATTCGAAAATGCTGCCCTTTCCCGGCACGCTGAAGAACCTGATTTCCCCGCCCATGAGATGTGCCATACGCTGACACAGCGTCAGGCCCAGCCCCGTACCACCAAATTCCGCCGCTATATCCGAGCCTGCCTGCTTGAATGCATCAAAGATGAAGGGGTGCTGTGAGGGATGAATGCCTATCCCGGTATCTGACACTTTGATCTTGAGCTCACCGGCCCTGTCTGATGCAAATACGTCAATCTTGCCGGCCTTGGTGAATTTCAAGGAGTTGCTGAGAAGATTGTTGAGGATTTGCTTTATTCTCTCCCCATCGCCTATATATCCATCCCTCAGCGAATGGTCAATGATCAAGGAAAATCCTATACCTAATTCCGCAGCCAAAGGTTTGTAAATGGCAGCCACCTGCCGGATCACAGACTTGAGATCAAAGCTGGCCAATTCCACACTCATCTGACCAGACTCGATCTTCGAGAAGTCGAGAACATCATTCAGCAGGGTCAAAAGAGAATGGGATGAAGATGATATGGTGGTGAGCCTGGTTTGCTGCTCTTCTGACATGGAGCTTCTTCCCAGTATTTCCAGATTGCCCAATATTGCATTCAGTGGCGTGCGTATCTCGTGGCTCATGGCAGCAAGAAAAGAAGATTTTTCCTGGTTCGCCTCTTCTGCCGCCTTTTTGGCATCTTCCAGATTTCTTTGCACCTGCTTGTGCGCAGTGATATCGGCAAATCCACACAGCAGGACATGCCGCCCCTGATATTTGGCCTTCACCATGATCACTGAAAGCTCTGCAACTGTTCCGTTGTAAGAGATCACGACTTCGCTGACTACCGGAAAATATTCAGTCTTTTTTCCACTCAGATATTTCTCACCGTAGAATCTGAGAAAATATTCAATCAACCGCTCACCAGAAGACTTATCATCCAACACCATGCTTTCTTTGTACTTGTACATCATGCTGTTTTCCAACAGCATCTTCTTTTCCTTGAAATCAAGAAGACCAAGTCCATAAGGCGCCATGGCAATGATGGTGCGGCTCAGATGTTCCGTGTCGAACACATTCTTGGCTTTTCCATATATTGGAATAAAAACCCTATCATAAAAATATATCAAAAAACACCAGAAAAAAATGATGAATATCAATGAAAACAGCAAATATACAAGGGACTTCCCATTTAAATACACATCTTTCCAGGAAAACACCTGGAGAAGTATCATGTTCGTATTTGATATCCTCGAATAGTAATAAAAATATCCATTCCTATAGACGGCACCATACTTGCTCAAAATATATCTACTTATCAGACCTCCGTGAAATTTCGACGCCTCGATATCAAAAAAATCCCCTATTGCATCGCCGATCTCCCCCCCACCCAACGCAACGTTGCCTTGAGAATCAATAATAAACAAGGAGTTCCTGCCTTCACCTTGCTGCATAAGGTTCTCAATATATTGAGTCGGCATGTCGCTCACCACCGTGAGAAATGGCTTTCCATCTTGGAAAGCCGAGACAACAATCTGAAATGACATCTCCCCGGTCAGAATGCTTTTACTCGGAGGCAGCCATATGGGATGACGCAGCTGGACGGACGGAATGATGGTGCCGTTATCTTCAGGCAAAGTCGAAATCTGTTCCCTGAGTTTCAAGAGCATGTCTTTTCGCTCATGCTCGTTTGGCACCTGCGGCACAAGGACGCCTATGAACGATCTGTCCGGGCTGAAGACATAGGCAGATATTGCTCTTCCATTTTGAAGAAAGCTGGAATTTGCCAAATATGCCAGCTCTCCCAACATATCTCTGTAGTGCTTGTGTACATTCTTGTTGATCTTATTCTCAAGCAATACTACAGGACTCACCCCTGCCATCACAGCATCTGCCCCGGCAAAGACACCGGGATGAGATGTGTGCGTCTGCCCCCAAAGCAACTCTGATGCAATGATTCCTCGCATCATAATCACTTGCTTTGTTTCTATTTCCACCAAAACCCGGGTTCTCTTGCTCTGGAATACTGCTCTTCTTTCCTCCATGAAGTCATTGAGCTCGAACAGGGCCGCAAGCATTGCCAAAACAATGATAAGAAGAGAGAAAACCAGGCCACCGCCAAAAAGCAGTGTCTTGTTGTATTTGGTCAGAAGGTGGAGCTCTTCCTTTTCTCCAGCCTCTTTTTTATATATTTCCATCTGGGCATCAAGATACAACCATCGATCAGGCTGTGGATCTCCTCATGTAATAAAAGAAATCTTTGCAAGAAAGCTGCGGATGGCATGGAGCTTGGTCGGATCGTCTGCGGCAATGACGCTGCATTTCTGCACCTATTTTCTTACGTCAATCCAGCCCATCTCAATTCCATAGCGAATGAGATCAATGTCCTTGCGTATACCCAGCTTGTTCATGACAGCCACCTTGTGCGTGCTGACCGTCTTGATACTGCGATAGAGCTTTTTTGCTATCTCGGACACCGTCATGCCAGAGATGAAAAGAAGCAGAACCTCTTCTTCCCGTTTTGAGAGTTCTATCGATGTCCGCACCGCGCCCAGCCACTCTCCTCCCAGCAGCTTGCTTGCACTGGGAGATATGAATTGACCATCCGTGTATGCAGCGTAGATGGCGGGCAGCAGACTTCCCAAAGAATCCGTTTTATGGACAATTCTGTAGATTCCTTGGTTGGTAAGAGATTTGATGATTCCAATATTCTCGATCATTGTCAGCATGACGATCTTGACACTTGGAAATCTTTTCCGAATGACATTCAGCATCACCAGACCATCACCGTAGGTTCCACCGGGCATGGAGTAATCAGTTACCAGAACATCACATTCGTTTTTCTTCAGAAAGCTTATGATTTCCGTGGAGTTTTTCGCTCGACCTACAATCTCTATTTCATGCTTATCCTCCAAAACACTTTCTATGCCTGCCAGAACTGCCGGATGGTCATCGGCAATTAATATCCGCAAGACGAAATTTTTCATGACTCAAAAAATTAAGATAATTCGCACGAAGAACATTCCTATTCTAGGCAGCCGGCTACTAGGATTTAATTGGATTTGTCTGATTTTTCAATCCAAAAATCTAAGATTTGTCTGATTTGCAAGATTTATTGCCGAAAAATCGGGTACCAGTCCTAGGCCCCACTCCTAGAATTCAACAGACAGTTGAATCAATGGTTGAATGGATTCGGGCCAGATGCCGTCGGGACCTGAAGTGCCCGATCTGCGGGAAGGCGCCAGACCTGTGCGCGATGAGATCACTGCGGCGCTGGCGGGCGGCTGAAGAGATGGCGGAATCCCGGCACAATCGAGGGATGCGAATCCTCCACACCATGCTGCGCGTTGGCAACTTCCAGCGCTCCATCGATTTCTACACACAGGTTCTTGGCATGCAGCTGCTGCGAACCTCCGAGAACCCGGAGTACAAATACTCCCTGGCCTTCCTGGGCTTCGAGGGCGGCAACCCGGCCCAAGCCGAGATCGAGCTGACCTACAACTGGGGCACCGAGGCCTATGACATGGGCTCGGCCTATGGCCACATCGCCATTGGCGTGCCGGACGCGTATGCCGCCTGCGAGAAGATCAAGGCGTCCGGCGGCAACGTGACGCGCGAGGCAGGCCCCGTCAAGGGCGGCACCACGGTGATTGCCTTTGTGACGGATCCGGACGGCTACAAGATCGAACTCATACAAGAGAATTCGCGAGCCCATGCCGGGACCCAGCCTGACGGTGACGCGAAGTTCGACCCGCTGCGCAATTCCTGATCCACGCAGCCATCAAAAGAAAAGGCCCGGAGCGATTGACGCTCCGGGCCTTTTCTTTTTGGTCGTTTACAGCGGCAAGGCTGAGGCTCAGTCCACCAGGATCACTTCCACGCGGCGGGCTTCGGCGTTGCTGCCGTCAGCCTGCAGCTGCTCGGGCTTCTTGAGTTCGACCTTTTCCTCAGCCACGCCCAGAGCGGACAGGGCGGCCTGGACTGCCAGGGCGCGCTTCTTGGCCAGTTCGGCGTTGAGTTCGGCGCTGCCCGTGGCGTCGTGGTAGCCCGAGATCACGGCGCGCTTGCCGCCCTTCACACCGGCGACCACGTCGGCCAGCGCTTCATTGGCGCCCGCGGCCAGTTCGGCCTTGGCCGATGCGAAGTAGAACTTGACCACGCCGTTTTCGACAACGACGCGGGCCACATCTTCCTCCAAGACCACGGGCACCATTGCTGCCACAGGGGAAGCGCCGCCTGCCATCTTCGTCGGGCCATGCGCAATGCCGCGCTGGTAGACGACGACGCCAACGACCGTGGAGACGACGAGCGCAATCAGCGCGAACAGGAAACCCAGGGCAAAACGTTGTTGGCTGTCGTCGTCGGAATGACTGAAGGACATGAAGCACTCTCCGTGAATGAGCTGTTGGATGAAAACCAGAAAGACTGCGAAAAACCGGTGGATTGTAGAGGGCCACCGTCGAGGGCCCCGTGCCACGCCCAAACCCCGCGCTGACGGCTGGCAAAAACTGTGGTGCGGCGGAGACAGAAGACCAGCCCTGCAAGGGCAAAGCACGCGCTTGTGCACCGTTTGGGCGTCCAGGCGTTAAAACGTCATTGTTCTTTCATGCTGTCGCGCCCATGTCCGCCCTGCCAGAATTTTCATTCGCCCGCCGAGAGTCACAGCCCATGCTGGACGAGGCGCTGCACCGATGGGGTGGGAGCGATGACCTCTGGATCTTTGGCTACGGCTCGCTGATCTGGCGGCCGGATTTCGATTTCTGCGAACGCCGCACAGCGCGTGTCTTTGGCTGGCACCGGGCGCTGAAGATGTGGAGCACCATCAACCGCGGCACGCCCCAGAACCCTGGTCTGGTCTTTGGCATGCTGTCCGGCGGCAGCTGCCAGGGCATGGTGTTCCGCATTCCCCGGCACCACGGCCATGACGTCATGAGAAAGCTGTGGCAGCGCGAGATGGCCAATGCCGTCTATGACCCCCGCTGGCTGCCCTGCCGCACCGGCCAGGGCACGGTGCAGGCGCTGGCGTTCACGCTGTCCCGGCAAAGCCCCAATCACACGGGCGAGCTGGCGCCCGAAGACTATCGCCGCATCTTCAGCGAGGCCAAGGGCATCTACGGCAGCACGCATGACTATGCGCGCGCAACCTTCGATGAGCTCAAGCGCCTCGGCATCCGGGACCGCGCCTTGCAACGCCTGCTCAGCTACGCGGGCCAGCCCGACGCAGGCGCGCGGCAAGGCTCCGTTTGACGCCATCGCCGCGCACGGCCACAGAACGCTGCGCTCTCCGACATGGCCGCCGCATCGCACGCTGCATGATGGCGGCTGCGCGCCATGCGCCCCCGTGACTTTTTCAGTTCCCATTCCAAACAGGAGATTGCCGCCATGCCTTTGAACGCTTCCCAATCCAGCCACGCCGCCACTTCGCAGCCCTCCACCCCGTCCACCGCCGTGAAGCTGTTGATGGCTGCCGGCATGGTGCTGGCCCTGGGCGCCTGTGGCAGCCAGCCCAAGCCTCCTGCCGCAGCCTCCGCCTCGACCCCGGCAGCCGTCACGACAGCGCCCGCCTCCCGCAATGTGGCCATGGCCCAGCTGCAGCCCACGCAAGGCAGCAAGGTCAGCGGCAGCCTGCAGTTCACGGCACAGGCCGATGGCAGCGTGCGCGTGCAGGGCTCCGTCCAGGGGCTGGCGCCGAACAGCGAGCACGGCTTTCACGTCCATGAAAAAGGCGATTGCTCCAGCCCTGACGGCCTGAGCGCAGGCGGCCACTTCAACCCGACCGGCCAGGCCCATGGCCGCTTCGATTCTTCGACCCATCACACGGGCGACCTGCCCAGCCTGCGATCCGATGCGCAAGGCATGGCAAGCATCGACTTCGTGTCGCGCGGCTTGGCATTGGACCAGGGCCCCAACAGCGTGGTGGGTCGTGGCCTGATCGTGCACAAGGACCCGGACGACTACACCACGCAACCCACCGGCAACTCGGGCGCGCGCCTGGCCTGTGCGGTGATCACGCGCGGTTGATGTGCTCGGCCGGGTCTGCGTTCAGCGCAGGCAGTCGCTCAGCCACGCCGCGCACTGCTCGGCGCGCGCGCCCGGCCATTGGACGCTGACCGTGGTATCGCCACGGCGCAGCTCGACATGAATGGTGTCGGCAGCGCCCGCGCTGCCTTCACCGCTCAAGCTGCCGATTAGCCGCCCCCACCAGCCACGGCCCCGCAGGTCTTGGGCCGTGGAGGAGAGCTCCAAAGCTGGCGCTGGTGCTGGCGAATTCCGGGCTTGCACCACCGTTTCGCTGGCTGGCTCGGAGGACGGCGCGGGCGCGACAGGTGCAGGCGCCCGCATGGTCGCCTCGCCCGCAGCGGGCTCCCCTCCCCCGCCTTCGAGCCGCGCGGCCAGATTGTTACCGAACTCCTCCCATATTCGGTCGGCCTTGGTCTTCATCACGCTCAGGCCGAAGGCGCCCAGACGGCCCAGCAGGTCCACGTCGATCTTGATGCGCAGTTCGGTGCCTCCATCCGGCGTGGCGCTCAGGAAGATTTCACTGCGCTGCTTGAGCGAGCTGGCCACCGAGGTGTCTTCTCCCGTTCCTTCCACGCGCAGATACTCGGGAGCGCGTTGCTCGACGATGCGTGTGCGCAGCTTGAATCTGGCGCTGATGAAGGAGATCTTCTGGTGCATCACCGCCACGTATTCGGTGGGGCTGACCACTTCGATGGACTGCATGCCCGGCACGGCACCTCCCATGACCTGGGGATCGAGCAACAAGGCCCATACCCGCTCTCGCGAGGCCGAAACAGTCAGGGTTTTCTCAATTTCCATGCATTTTCTCCGCGGCCACAAGGACCGATTCCACGATCTGGGTGTAGCCCGTGCAACGGCACAGGTTGCCGTTGAGGCCATGGCGAACTTCGTCCGCGCCGGGAAGGGGGTTACGCCCCAGCAGATCGCAGGCGGCCATGATGAAGCCCGGTGTGCAGTAGCCGCACTGCAGGCCGCCGCATTGCATGAAGCTTTGCTGCAGCGGGTGCAGCCGTTGTGACGGGTCTGCGCCCGCACCCCCAGCATTACGGTCGGCCAGGCCTTCGATGGTGGTGAGCGCGCGGCCCTGGACCTGCACGGCCAGCAGCAGGCAGGACTTCACCACTTCGCCATCCAGCAGCACCGAGCAGGCGCCGCACACGCCCGTCTCGCAGCCGCGCTTGGTGCCCGTCAGGTGCAGGTCATCACGCAGAAAATCCGACAGCAACCGGCGCGCAGGCACGTCCACGCTGCAGGGCTCGCCGTTGACGGTGCATTCGATGCGATGTCGGCTCATTCCAGCTCTCCTTGTTCCAGTGCCAGGTCCAGGCCAAACAGTTCGGCCACGGTGCGCCGCACGTTGACGCGCACCATTTCTCGGCGGAAATCCGCCGAGCCGCGCAGGTCCGAAACCGGTGTGATGTCGGCCGCGACGATGTCACCCGCCTCGGCCGCCAAGGCCCAGGTGAGGGCACGGCCTTCAAGAAAGCCCTCGGCGCGCCGCTGGCGCACGGGTATGGGCGTAGAGGCGCCCACGACGAGACGCGCGTCGCGGCAGATGCCCCCGGCGGTGTGCGCCACCAGGGCCACGCTGGCCAGCGGCCGGTGTTCGGCCGCTGTGCGCAGAAAGCGCGTGTACACACCGCTGCGCAGGTCGTCTCCTTGCCCCATGGGCGGCACGCGGATCTCGCTGACGATCTCGTCGCCTTCCAGCGCCGTGGCGTAGTAGTCGACCAGGAAGTCCTCGATGTCCAACAGGCGCTCGCCTCTTGCGCTGGCCAGCACGATCTGGGCGCCCAATGCCATCAGGCAGCCGGGCGGGTCGGTGGAGGGGTCGGCATAGCAGAGATTGCCGCCCACCGTGCCCTGATTGCGCACCTGCGGGTTGGCCATGCGCTGAGCCATGCCGGCCAGGACAGGATAGTGATGCGACACCAGCGGCGAGGCCGCCAGTTCGGCATGGCGCACCAGGGCGCCGATACGCAGGCCACGCACCGGGTCGAAGTCCAGGCCGCGCAACGCATCGATGCCAGCCAGCGAGACCAGGTGCGTGGGCGCGAGCATGCGCTGGCGCATGCCCAGCATCAAGGCCGTGCCACCGGCGATCACGCGGCAGTCCTCGCCCAGTTCGGCCAGCAACCGGCTGGCCTCCGCCACCGAGGTGGGCTCCAGGAAGTCGAAGTCATGCATGACGGCCCTCCTCGGCGCGTGCGCGCAGCGCCGCCAGGATTTTTTCGGGCGTGATCGGCAGATCGCATATGCGCACGCCGATGGCGTCGTACACGGCGTTGGCGATGGCAGGCGCTCCCGGCAGGATGGCGGTTTCGCTGGCCCCTTTGGCGCCATAGGGGCCGTTGGGGTCGTTGGACTCGACAAAGCCGCCGCGCAGCAAGGGCACGGCGTCGGCCGTTGGCATGGTGTAGTCGGCGAAGTTGCCGTTGGCCAGGCGCCCGCCTTCCAGGTGCAGTTGCTCGTAAAGGGCCCAGCCCATGGCCTGGACGGTGGCCCCGTTGGTCTGCCCGTGGATGGCGACGGGGTTCAGCGCCTTGCCGCAGTCGTCGGCCACATAGCTGTCAAGCACCCGGACCTGGCCGGTTTCCGTATCGACCTCGACCTCCACTGCCTGGGCCGCGAAGGAATAGGCCGGCGCGATGTTGCCGTGCAGCTGGGCGTCGTGCATCTGCGTCTGGGCATCCCAGGTGTGGCTGACCTGTATGCCCTCGCCGCCATGGCGCCAGATGTGCTGGCGTGCGAGCTCGGCCATGCCTGCCGCACGGTCGGTGCCGCGCACGCGCACCTGACCATCGGCCAGCTCCAGGTCGTCGACCTGCGCCTCCAGCACGACGGCGGCCAGGGCCAGCAGCTTGCTGCGGGCCGCCTGCGCGGCACCTATGGCGGCATTGCCTGCAGCCATGGTCACGCGCGAGGCCAGCGAGCCTATGGCGAAGGGGGTGCTGTCCGTGTCGGGTGCGGCCACGCGGACCTGCGACAACGGCAGCGTGAGTTCATGGGCGACGATCTGGCTGAGCATGGTGGCCGCGCCCTGGCCCATGTCGCACTCGCCACTGAGCACAAGCACCTGGCCATCCTCATGGATGCGCACCACCACGGTGGAGCCGTCCCAGTTGCCCATGGTGCGGTTGCCGCTGACATGCATGGCCGCGGCCATGCCCACGCCCCTGCGGCGGGCGCCAAGGGCCTGGCGGGGGCGGGCGCGCTTGCCGCGCCAGTCGATGGCATCGGTGGCCTGGTCTATGCACTCCTTGAGGCCGGCGCTGCCGATCTTCCAGCCATGCACTGTCACGTCGCCGGCTTCCACTGCATTGAGCTTGTGGACTTCGGCCGGATCCAGCCCCAGTTGCTCGGCCATGATGTGGATGTGGCTGTTGAGCGCGAACAGCATCTGCGTACCGCCAAAGCCGCGGAACGCGCCGTGCGGCGGGTTGTTGGTATAGACCAGGGTAGCGTGCGATCGGACGTTGCCCTGCCTGTGCATGTTGTCGCTACGCATGGCACTGACGTGCATGACCTCGGCCGACAGACCCGCATAGGCACCGCACTCGGCAACGATGTGCACCTGCTTGGCGAGGATGCGGCCATCACGCGCCATGCCCAGCTTGAGCGTGATGCGCTCAGGGACGCTGGAGCAGCAGGCCAGGAAGTCCTCCAGCCGGTTGTTGACCAGGCGCACGGGCCGCCCGGTGCGCAGGGCCAGCAGGCCCGCCACGAGCTGGTTGTCGTCCTCGACGATCTTGCCGCCAAAGCCGCCGCCCGTGGTGGCCTGCACCACGCGGATGGCGGACACCGGCAGCTCCAGCGCCGCCGCCAGCCGGGCACGCGCCAGGAAAACCGACTGCGTGGAGGTCTGTACCAACAGGCGGCCATCGGCGTCGATGGAGGCCAGGGTTGCCATGGGTTCCAGGTAGCCCGGGTACTGCGCATGCGTGGTGTACGTGGCTTCGTGAACCAGATCAGCTGCGGCGAATCCGGCATCGGCATCGCCGCGCTCGAAGCGGATCTCGTGGGCGATGTTGCCCCGGCCCGGATGAACGCCGGGCGCTTCTTCATCCAGGGCTTCCTCGGGCGACAGGATGGCGGGCAGTTCTTCGTACTCGACCTCGATCAGGTCCAGCGCATCGCGGGCGATCTCTTCTGTGGCGGCAGCCACGGCTGCCACCTCTTCCCCCGCAAAGCGCACCAGGCCGTCGGCCAGGATGCGCCGCTCCTTGTGGCTCACGCCCCAGGGCGTGCGCGGTGCATCTGCCCCGGTCAGCACGGCTTTCACACCGGGCAGCGCACGCGCTGCAGCAATGTCGATGCGCACGATGCGCGCATGCGGATAGGGGCTGCGCAACAGCTTGGCATGCAGCATGCCCGGCAGCTTGAGGTCGCCCGCGTACTGGGCACGACCTAGTACCTTGGACAGCGCCGTGACCTGGGCCGTCTCGCGGCCCAGCGTGGAATTCGAGGTATTCATGTCATTCAGCGGTGATGCCGAGTTCGCGGATCACCTTGCCCAGGCGCTCGTAGTCGGCAGCGTTGACATCGGCCAGCACCTGCGGCGACCCGCCCACGGGCACGGCACCGAAGGTGGCCATCTTTGCCGCCACCTCCGGCATCCTGAGGATCTCGTTGAGATGGGTGTTCAAGGTCTGCACCACGGCGGCCGGCGTGCCCTTGGGCGCGAAGAAGCCATTCCAGGCACCCGCGGCGATGTCCCTGTAGCCCAGTTCCGCCAGCGAAGGCACATCGGGCAGCAGGGGCGAACGCTTCGGGTCGGTCACGGCCAGCGCGCGCAGCTTGCCCGCCTGGATGTACTGGGCCACCGGCCCCAGCGTGACGTAGGCCAGTCCTACATGGCCCGCTGCCACATCGTTGACGGCCGGTGCCACGCCTCGATAGGGCACATGCTGAATGCTCACTCCGGCAGCGCGGTTCAGCCACTCGGCACCTATGTGCATGGGCGAGCCTGCGCCGGGACTGGCGTAGCTGAGCGTCTTGCCGGCCTTGGCCGCAGCCACCATGTCGGCCACGCTTTTGAATCCCGTGGAGGGATGGGCCACGAGCAGCACGGCCTGGCTGGCGGTCTGCACAACGGGGGTGAAACCTTTCAAGGGGTCATAGGTCGCGGCAGGAGGGAGCCTCATCACCATGGGGGCGATGGTGAAGGGGTTGGGCGTGAACAGCAGCGTGTAGCCATCGGGTACGGCCCGCGCAACCAGGTTGTTGCCCACGGTGCCGCCCGCCCCGGGCCGGTTGTCCACCACCACGGGCTGGCGCAGACGCACCGTGAGCTTTTCGGCGAACAGGCGCGCCATGGCGTCCGTGTCACCACCTGCGGGATAGGCGACCACCACGGTGATCGGCCTGGCGGGGTAGTCCTGTGCAAATGCCGGACCACAGACGGCGGTGGCAAAAGCCAATGCTGCAATGGTCAGGCCTTGCCGACGATGGGGTGTCATCACTGGCTCCTTTGAAAGCGCGGACATGCATCGGTCAGATACGGGCATGGCAGCTGGGGCTGGCTATGGGATGAATCCAAACGATTCACTCATGAAACATTGATCCTCAAAAGAATCAATGACGATTTTCTCCAGTAAGTTGATGAATCAACTTACCGAAAACACCGATTGACCTCTATTGATTTATCTAAAGAAATTCCACAACACAAACATCAGGCAGCCTGTGAAACAATTGATGGGAACATGTCCATCCCACCTTCTCCTCTCCCCGTGCCCAGCACGCCCGCAGGCAATCCCTGGACCCACCTTGACGAGGCAGGCAGCAGCCTGACCGTCGATGCCTTTCTGACCACGCTGATGAGCCAGGTGGGCAATGCGCTGCGGCGCACCATCACCGTGCCCTATGCCGATACGGCGGGCTTGACGGTTTCGGAGTGGCGGCTGTTGGCCCTTGTCGCGCATGCAGGCGAGTTGCCGTTCAGCGCGCTGGTGGTTCAATCCACTTCGGACAAGGCCCTGGTGAGCCGGGCGCTGCGGCTGCTCGAGGAACGCGGCCTGGTGGCCCTGCTGGCGCAAGGCTCCACTCCACGCAAGAAGATCCTGTGCTCCATCACGCCTGCGGGCCGGCAGTTGCATGACGAGGTGATGCCCGTGGCCCGGCAACACCAAGCCGCTGCTCTGCTGGCGCTGACGCAGGAGGAACGGGAGGTGATGTATCGGGCCTTGCTCAAACTGCGCGGCTATTGCCAAGGCAGCCAAGCCGACCCAGCGACCGGCGGCCCCGCTACGGCAGACGGCGAAGCCTGAATTCAGCCCACTTCAGGCCGGTTCTGCAGCAACACCTCAGCGCGCGCAAGATCGTCCAGCGTATCGATGTCGGTGAGCACACCAGCATCGTCCACATCGACCTGAACCACATGTCCGGCTTCGCGCAGCGCCTTCAGCACAGGCGCCCCGCCCTTCTCTCCGCTCAACGCCATGAGCGCCGCGCCGCATGCGGCGCCGAAACCCACGGGATGTCCACGCTCGCCTTGATGGACAGGCTGGGCGGCTCGGGCCCCTGCATGCAATGCATCGGCCACTTTCAGCAAGGTCTGTGGACTCACCAGCGGCAGGTCGGCCGGCAAGACCAGCCAGCCTGGCGCATCGGCTGTGGCACGCACGGCCGCAGACAGCGAATCGCCCATTCCGGGGTGGCCCGCATCTTCCAGATGCCAGGGCAGGCCGCTGGCGCGGACGGCGGCCAGTGTGTGTTCCAGCACGGTGCTGCCGCCCAGCGGCGCGGCGAGCTTGTGCATGGTGCCGCCCGACGCGCGGAAACGCTCGCCACGGCCCGAGGCGAGGATGATCACGCAGGGGCGGCCTTTGAAGTCTCTGAGCATGCGCAACTCTAGCGCAGCAAATGGGAGGTCGGGCGCAGGCACAATGCTGGCCATGAGCAGCATTTCCACCTCGATCGCCGATCTGCGCAAAAGCTACGAGCGCGCGGAACTGAGCGAATCGGCCTCCCTGGCCGATCCGCTGCAGCAGTTTGACCAATGGCTGCAGGAAGCCCTGAGCGCCCAGGTGCCCGAGCCCAATGCCATGACGCTGGCGACCGTGGGCGGCGACCTGCGGCCCAGCACGCGCATCGTGCTCATCAAGGGCTACGACGAGCGCGGCCTGGTCTGGTACACCAACTACGACAGCCGCAAGGGCCAGCAACTGGCGGGCAATCCGTTTGCAGCGCTGCAGTTCCACTGGGTGGAGCTTGAGCGCGTGGTGCGCATCGAGGGCCGCGTGGAAAAGGTCAGCGATGCCGAAAGCGACGCCTACTTCAACAGCCGCCCGCTGGACTCGCGCATCGGTGCCTGGGCCAGTCCGCAAAGCCAGGTCATCAGCGGCCGCAGCGTGCTGGTGGCCAATGCGGCCAAGTACGGCGCGCAATTCCTGCTGAACCCGCCGCGCCCGCCGCACTGGGGCGGATTCAGGCTCGTGCCCGAACGCTGGGAATTCTGGCAAGGCCGCAAGAGCCGCCTGCATGACCGCCTGTGCTACCAGCTGGAATCTGGAACCTGGCTGCGCCAACGCCTGGCGCCCTGATCCCCTGGATTGCCGGCGCTGCTCCTGCTGAAAACCGTCAGCCCAGCAGACGCTGGGCCAGCCACAGCATCAGCGGCACGGTAAGCAAGGCCAGCGCCGTGGACACCGCAATACTGGCGGACACCTCCTCCTGCATCACGCCATAGCGCTGCGTGAACAGGAACACGTTGGCCCCCACGGGCAATGCAGCCGCCGTGAACATCACGGCCACTGGCAGGCCGCCCAGGCCGAAGGCCCAGGCCAGCGCAAGCAGCAGCAGCGGATGCACCAGGTTCTTGACCAGCGCGATGCCCACGGCCTCGCGCAGGTTCTGCCCCACCTTGGTATAGGCCAGGGTCACCCCCACCAGCAGCAGCGCCATGGGGCCCAGCGCCTGGCCCAAGACCTGCAGGGAGCGATCCACCACGCCAGGAAGAGCCAGCCCGGTCTGTGCGAACAGCAGGCCGGCGAGTATGGGCAGCGGCACAGGATGGACGATGCCGTTGCGCACGGCCTGCAGCACCGTGCGCCACATGGGGCGCGGCGCGCTCTGGCCCGACCGCTGGTGCTCGCGGGCCTCGGCCAGCTCGAACACGATGGTGGCCGCCGTGAGCAGAATCAGCGCGTGCAGCGAAACGAGGGTGAACAGCGTCACCAATCCGTCCTCCCCGTAGACCAGCCCCACCAACGGCACGCCGATCATGACGGTGTTGCTGAACATATTGGCCAGCCCCCGCGCGGCCGAACGCGTGGAAAAACCGCCCAGGACCATGGACACCCCGAAGATCAGCGCGGTCGCCAGGAAATACAGCGCCACGGGCTGAAAGTCCAGCTCCTGCACCCGCACCGCGCCCATGGTGCGGAACAGCAGCGCCGGCGTGAGCACCAGGAAAACGAGGTTGGACAAATCCTTGATGGCGGCGGCCCGCACCCAGCCCAGGCGGGCGGCGAGAAAACCTGCGCCAATGCAAAGAATGACGGGGATGAGGGAGGCAAAGACGGGAGAGTTCACTGAAGCGGGATCGGAAAGCTGCGCCTGCGCAGGTTGGCGGCGCGCGCAGATTATGCGCCGCAGGCCAGGCCCTGCCTCATTCAGGCTTCTTCCAGGGCCTCGAAGGCCTGGGCCAGATGGTCGATGAGCAACCGCACGGCGGGCAATTGCCCGCGCCAGGATGCGTACACCGCATGGATCAGCTCGCGGCGCGGCTCCCAGCCGGGCAGGACGACCAGGCACTGCGCCCTTTCGGCCAGCACACGCAGCATGGTCATTGTTCTTTATTCAGGACGATGAAGGCAAATTTTGCTATCTACCGCATTCATCGTTCAAATCCTAAGATTCTCCCATGTGCAAAAAGTGGCTGGCGCTAACGCTGCGGCAGCCACGATTCCCAAGGAGAAGCAAATGCTCAAGAAGATGCTCGGCGTCTACAGCGCTCCCCGTGCCCATTGGGTGGGCGACGGCTTTCCCGTGCGCTCGCTGTTCAGCTATGGCAACCATGGTGCGGCTCTGAGCCCCTTTCTGCTGCTGGACCACGCAGGCCCCGCCAGCTTCGAGCCGGCTGCCCAGCCTCGCGGCGTGGGCGTGCATCCGCACCGCGGCTTCGAGACCGTGACCATCGTCTATGAGGGCGAAGTCGAGCACCGGGACTCGACCGGTGCTGGCGGGCTGATCGGCCCTGGCGACGTGCAGTGGATGACGGCCGGCTCGGGCATCCTGCATGAGGAATTCCATTCCCATGCGTTCACCGAACGCGGCGGGCGGCTGGAGATGGTGCAGCTGTGGGTGAACCTGCCCGCCAGGGACAAGTCGGTTGCGCCTGGCTACCAGACCCTGGTGGATGGACAGATCCCGTCCGTGGAACTGCCAGGCGGCTCAGGCCGGGTGCGGGTGATTGCCGGAGCCTTTGGCAACAGCCAGGGGCCGGCGCGCACCTTCACGCCCATCAATGTCTGGGATCTGCGCCTGAAAGCCGGCAGCACCACCGAGCTGCGCGCCAAGCCCGGACATACGCTGGCCCTGGTCGTGCTGCATGGCACGGTGCTGGTCAACGACGGCGAGGTTGTTCGCGAAGGCCAGTTGGTGCACTTCGATCGCGAGGCTGATCTGGTGCGCCTGGAGGCCAACAACGACGCCACCGTGCTGTGGCTGGAGGGCGAGCCCATTGCAGAGCCCGTGGTGGGCCACGGCCCGTTCGTGATGAACAGCGAGGCCGAGATCCGCGAGGCCATTGCCGACTTCAACGCTGGCCGATTCGGGCGCATGGCGGCTTGACCGTGGCGGCCCCTGCCTTCAGGACAGGGGCCGCCTTCTGCCCTCCCCTTGCCTCCCCTGGACCAGCGCTTGCGATCACCAGCGCGCAGAGCCAGCGCGGGTGCTTGAAAGTGCACAACACACTCTAGAGACGTGCCAAGGACTCGAATCCAAGCCGAACGGCCCTTTTTCTGGCGACTTGTCGCCACTGGTGTTCATCAGTCGATAACAAGGTTGCCGCTTGACTTCATGTAAGTTACATTGAACAACTCCATTGGTTGGCTCGTTTTGTTCTCAACGCCCATGACTTCATCACCCTCTCAGGCACCCGCTGCCGGCAAGCCGCCGTCCACTGTCCCCGACGGGCTGGCCCTGTTCCGGCATTGGCTGGAAACCGAGGGCGCCAAGGGCTGGGATGCCCTGGACACGGCACCCGACAGCGGCTACGAAAAGGTATGGCGTGCCTGGCTGCGCAGCCTGGGCGATGCCGGCATGTCAGCCAAAGAAGGCCCCCCCTCCCCGGCCCCGCCGAAAGGCAAAGTCAAGGCGAAGGCCCGCGCCTGGCAACAGGCCACCGCCGTTGATGTCCAGAATTTCCTGCGCCCGCGCGAAGGCCAGTTGTCGGGCCACCAGCCCGGCCGCCGCATCAGCGAGGTCACGCGCAGGCGCTACTGGCGATTGCTGGAACGCATTTACGACCATGCGCTGGACCATGGATGGGTCAGCGCCAATCCCGCCGCAGGGCTGGCGCCGCAGGAACGCCCACCTGCCGAAGACGGCCAGGGCCATTGCCTTCCCGCGCCGCTGTGGAATGCCCTGCCCCGCCACATACCGATGGCCGACGGCTTTCAGTCGGCGCGCGACCGCGCCATCTTGCTGCTGCTGTACGAGCTGGCGCTGGCGCCCGAGGAGGTACGCGGCCTGTGCTGGCGCGATGTGCAATGCGCCGGACCAGGCGATGGCCTCCCCTGTCAATTGCATATCGATGGCGCACGCGCCGCGCAGCAGCGCACGCTGGAACTGTCGGAAACGGTGGTGAAGGCGCTGCAGGACTGGAAAGGCTTCAGCGCCGGCCAGCGCGGGCCGGAGGCCGTTCAACCCGATGCCACGGTCTTTTATTCGCGTGAGGGGCAGCCGCTGTCGGTGCGCGTGCTGTTCCATGTGGTTTCACAGCTGATACAGCGCGCCCATGCCGCGCAGCCTGCCTCGGCGCAGCAGGCGCCGCTGCACCGTGTCGGCCCGCAGGTGCTGCGCAACACGGCCATCGTGCAGTGGCTGCGCGCGGGCCGTGCCGAGACCGAAGTCGTGCAGTGGATAGGCGTTGACAGCGCGCGCGCCCTGCGCCATCTGCAGCATTACCTGTAGCAGACGGCGCTGGAGCGCAGCGGGCAGTTCGCCCTGGAGTGCGTTCTTAGAACGACACCTTCACGCCCACCGTGATGTTTCGCCCCATCAGCGGCGCAGCGTTCTTGATGAACGAGGTGTGGGCGAAGGCCAGGCGGTTGGTCAGGTTGTAGCCCTTGATGAAGAACTGCCAGGGCATGCCACCCGAGGTGCGCAGCGTGTAGCTGGCAGAGACGTTGAGCATGCCGTAGCCGTCCGTCTCGGTCTCATAGGCGGTGACGCGGTTCTGGCGCAGCACCTGCACCCATTCGGCCTGGGCATCCCAGCCCTTGTAGAAGGTGTCCACGCGCAGGCCCACGCGCGCCGCGGGGATGCGCGGCAAGGCGGAGCCGTCTTCCAGCCGCGCACGCACGGCGTCACCGAACAGGGTCACGCCCCACTGGCGCGACAGCTTCTGGCGCACCTGGCCCTCCACGCCGGTGAAGCGTGCATCGGCCTGGGTGTACTGCAGCAGTTGCAGGCCGTCATGCTCGTCCAGCGTGGCGCCGTAGATGTAGCCCTTGACGCGATGGTGGAAGGCATTGACGCTGAACGTGGTGTCGCCCGCCGTCTTGCGCAGGCCGATGTCCAGCGCCTGCGAGCGTTCGCGCTTGAGGTCGGCATTGCCGCGCTCGTAGGTGGAAGTCGCCATGTGCAGGCCGTTGGCGTACAGCTCCTCGGCCGTGGGCAGGCGGTTGCCCTGCGTCAGCGAAGCCGAGAGGCTGTAGCCCGGGGTGAACTTCCACACCGAGCCCAGCGAGAACGATGTGCCGCTGTGGCTGCGCGAGATGCCGCTTTGCTGGGCGTCCACGGTCTGGCGCTCGTGGCGCAGCGCAGCCTGCCAGCGCCAGTCCTGCCAGCGGTATTCCTCCAGCAGGTAGATGCTGTTGCGGCGGGTTTCGGTGGGCTGCACATAGGCCTCCTCCCCCTCGGCACTGAATTTGCGCTGCACGGTCTGCAGGCCGATGACGCCGCGCCAGCCGGCGATGGGCTCCAGCTCTGCCTCCACGCGCAGGTCATGGGCGCGGTTCTTGAACGTGGTCGAGACCTGGCCGCCTTCGATCTCGTCATGGCGATAGTCGGTCCAGCCACCGCGCACGCGCAGCGCCGCGATGCCAGCCGTCGGATTGCGCCATTCGCCGCGCAGATCCCAGCGCTCGCTGTTGAGATCGACCACCGGCACGCTGCCATGGTCGTGATCGTGTTCGTCGCCGCCATGGTCATGTCCGTCCTCGTCGCCGTGGTCATGGCCGCCGCAGTGCAGATGGTCGCCATGGGTGTGGCAGCCCTCGAAGCTGTGGTTGTGGCCCGGCAGGCCATAGCGCGCGGTCTGGCGCGTGTAGGCCAGGCCCAGGTAGCCTTGCGTGCCGATCCAGGACAGGCCCAGGCTGCCCGTGTCCGTGCGGTTGAAGCTGCCGCCCACGCGCCCCTGGGACTGGCCGTTGGGCGCCCAGCCGCTGCCCACGCGGTAGTCGCCGGCATCGCGCGCCATGCCCTCGGCGTGGATGGCCAGCTGGCCGGCGCCGCCCGTCAGCGAGAAAGCGCCCGCCGTCTCGCCCGCGCCGGTGCTGCCGCGCAGCTGGGCCGAGCCCGTGATGCCGTTCTTGGGAATGGACGTGGGAATCTTGTCGTCCAGGATGTTGACCACGCCGCCCATGGCTCCACCGCCGCCGTAGATCAGCGCCGAGGGGCCGCGCAGCACCTCGATCTGCGTGGCCAGCATGGGCTCGCTGGCCACGGCATGGTCAGGGCTGATGGTGGAGGCATCGTGCAGCTCGGAGCCATCGCTGAGGATTTGCACGCGCGGGCCGTCCATGCCGCGGATGATGGGCCGGCTTGCGCCTGCGCCGAAATGGCTGGCGTGGATGCCGGGCTCGCCGTCCAGCGTCTCGCCCAACGTGGCGGCCTGGCGCAGCATGAGCACGTCGCCTTCCAGCACCGTGGCCGGCGTGGACATGTCGGCCGAGGTCAGGCCCAGGCCGCTGGCCTTGACCGTCACCTCATTGAGCACGGGGGCATCACTGCGCGGCGCGCCCGCCTCGGCAGCAGCTGCGGCTGCGGGCCCTGCTGCGGGTACGGGGTCGGCAGGCTCTGCCGCCATGGCCAGGCCGCCCGTCGCCGGGCCCAGCACGCCTGCCAGCAGCAGTTGCTGCAGCAGCGGGCGCAGTTTCGTCCTCTCCCCCTGCGCCTTGGCGTCCTGGTGGTATTGCTTTGTTGTCACTCTCATCACTGGTCTTCCCGGCAGCGGCCGGCCACGGCCCTGCGGGGCGTGGAAATCCGGGCGCTGCAAAAAATGGCGTCGGAAGCGGACGGCCACGGCGCGCCCTGCAGGCGCATGCGGCCATCCGATCGGATATGCATTCAAGGAACTGCCGGACCTGGGCGCGGCGCCTTGTTGCGATCAATGCAGCAAGGCGCGGCCAAACGGCTGTGCAGGACAGGCGCATGCAGCGCCAGTCCCGGAGATTCAAGCCGCCAGGTAGACAGTGATGGGATGCGGGGGACCCCGCGCATCGAAAAAGGCCGCCAGCATGCGGCCATCGCGCACGACGACCGGCTGGACGGGTTCGGCCTGCTCGCCCCAGAAAGGCGGCAGCACCACGGCGGATGGCGGCCCCGCCATGCCTTCGTGCAACTGGTCCAGCAGTTGGCAATCCGCCGGGCCGTGGCCCGAGAACAGCGCATGGACCCAATCGACAGGTGCATTGCAGGAAGTGGCAACCACCTCCACCGGGCCATGGAGCGTGGCTGCGGCCAGGCCGCCCGCGTGTACCACGCGGTGCATCTGGCCCAGCAACGGCGCCAGGGCAATGGACCAGACCAGCAGCCAGGCCACCAGCCAGGCCCGACCCGGCACGGCGCCGCGCAACGCAAGCCTTGAGGCCTGCGCTGGCAAGTGACGTTCCGGGGGTTGCAAGGGCATGGAGGGATCAGGGACTGGATGGGCAGCGCAGAGTGTATGCGCCAATTTGCGGGGCAGGTTTCACCATCCCGTCACAAAGACTGGCGATTGCTCACGGCGCCACACGGCGCGCAGGACCGCACTCAATGCGCATGGCGCATGCCGCAGAACTTGCCCAGCGCCAGGCCCTTGCAATCGGCCTGCAGTTGCTTTTGGCATTGTTCATGGTCGCGGCCGGCGGCCAGGCACTGCGCGGCGGCTTCGTGGGCCTTGGCCATGGCGCGATGGCGTTCCATGTCGGCCCGGGCATGGGCATCGAGCGGCGCCGAGGCGCCCTGTGCCTTGGCGTCCGCCTGGGCTTTCGCGTGGTCGTGGTCGTGGTCATGTGCCTGGGCTGCTGTGGCCAGGAAGACAGCGGCCAGGATCAAGGAAACGGAGCGCAACGGTGCAAGGGTCATGCGAAATCCTGAAGAGCTATGCAAGAGAAGAAAGGGGCTAGGGCGATCGCCTCAGGCAGACGGAGCATTTCGGGATGGCCCTGCACTGCTGCAGTCCTGGCACAGCCCTGTCACCGCCACATCGATGGCCCGGCCCTGCAGGCCGCTGGCGGCCAGCGCCTGGCGCAGCTGCAGCAAAGCGGCCTGCAGCGGCTCGCCGCCCCCACCGCCCTCGCCGCCCAGCCGAAAAGCGCTGTGGCAATCCGCGCATTCGAAATGCGCAGCGGCATCGGCCTGCCTGGCCGCGCCCGGCACGGACCGGCCGTAGCGGGCCACGCGGGCAGCATCCACGCTGCGGCGCAACACACCGGCTGCCGCCAGGCGATCCAGCAGCCGGTAGACGGTGACGCGGTTGACCTGCACGCCCTGGGCGTGCAGGGCCGCTTCCACATCGGCTTCGCTCAGGAGTGCGTCGGCCCGCGACTCCCACATCGCCAGCACGGCCCGCGTGGCACGCGTCGAACGCATGCCGGCAGGTATGGGCAGGGAAGTGGGGATCGGCAAGGACATGGGTGATGAAAGGTCAGGCCGCTGAACACGGCAGGGCAGCCAGGCGGCATTATCGCAACCGGGTTGCATTATGCCTGCGAATCACAACCGCTTACATCACGCGCCGCCACCCGCTCACGGCTTGACCCAGCGCGCAAAGGCGCCCCGGAACTTCTGCACCTTGGGCCCCACCACAAAGGCGCAGTAGCCCTGGTTGGGATGATTGAGAAAGTAGTCCTGGTGATAGTCCTCTGCCGGCCAGTAGCTGGCCAGGGGCTGCACCTCGGTGACGATGGGCGCGTCGTAGGCGCCGGCCTGCGTGAGTTCGGAAATCAGCGTGCGCGCCACTTCGGCCTGTTGCTCATTCGTGGTGTAGATGCCGCTGCGGTACTGCGTGCCCACATCATTGCCCTGGCGGTTGAGCGTGGTCGGGTCGTGCGTGCCGAAGAACACGGTGAGCAGGTCGCGCAGCGGGATCACGGCTGGATCGAACTGCACGCGGATGACCTCGGAATGGCCGGTCTCGCCGGTGCAGATGTCTTCGTAGCTGGGATCGTCCAGATCGCCATTGGCGTAGCCGCTTTGCACGTCGCTCACGCCGCGCACGCGGTCGAAAACGGCTTCGGTGCACCAAAAACATCCACCACCCAAAGTGATTGTTTCAGTCATATTTTTCCTTATAAATCAATGACTTATACACTTTGACCGCCTCTCAAATTTCACCTAATATAGGGTGAATCGCTAAAAATTCACCTACAAATTTGCCCAAGGAACCAGCATGAGCAACCTTCCACGTGGGGTGCAACAGGTCACTTACAAGGATAGCCGGTACTTCCGGGTACGCATCACTCGTAAGGATTTTAAGGCAGATAAGTACTTTAAAAGCTTGGATGAGGCCAAGGAATTTCTGGCTCTTTCCAGAGCCCAAAAAGGCAAAGAGCTTATTTATAGTATTACTGAAGAGCAACGCAAATCAAAACCAACCTATGGTGATTTTAGCTTTGGCTACTTTGTAGACCTGTACATTCAAGATTATTTGTCTAGCGAATGCAAAACAGAACTTGAGCAGCGCAACCGAAATAATAAACTTTCATTCCTGAAAACAGTTAAAAATGCCAGTGTTCTGGATAGGAGTTTGAGTCCCACAGAAAAAGATGACCTCAATATTGATACTCAAATCGATTCAAAGGTCTACAGGTTCTTCGGTGGGTTTGATGTTCGCAAAATCAAGGCAATTGACATCAATAATTATATTAAAAGCCGCCTGCATTTTGTGAAGCCAATCTCAGTGAGCCGGGAGCTTTCCTACATTTCCACCATCTTCAGGAAGCTTCAATATTTTAATGAAGATCTTGCAGATATCCAAAATCCTGTGCCCCAGTATGACCGGGACCTTTTGAAAAACCAGATATCCAAACGGGAATTTGTACTCACACCTGAAGATGAAGCAAAATTTTTTGCCGCACTTTCAGCCAAAAATAACAAAGAGTTGTTGCTGGTGGCTCAAGCTTCTTTGCTCACTGGCATGAGGCGTTCTGAAATTTTGACCCTCAAGCCATCCCAGATCAAAGAAAATTACATTCAACTGATTCACACAAAATCAGGCAGGCCCAGGAAAGTCTATCTGACAAAAGAGGCAAAAAAGTTTTTTGAAGAACTGAAACCAGCCAGTTCAGAAAAACTTTTCAAATACACCATTGGTGGATATGACCGAGTTTTCCGGGAGATTATGCAAAAGACAAAACTTGATCACATTCATTTTCATGACTTGAGGCGTACTAATATTTCAAGACTGCTGACCAAAATTGGGCATGACAATACTATTTTGGCAACTGAAATTCTTGGCATTCAGTCCATCAAAAAGTTTGAAGAGCTTCATGTAAACGCAGAACCTGTTGAACCAACCACCCAATATCAGGCAGTGAAAAATTGGCATAGCTCACCACAGATCACAAAAGGCTATTACAACATTGTCTTCAATTTGAATAAAAGTAACACCAAGCCAGAGCAGAAAGAATAAGAGCCGTGGTCAAGGCTTGAAGCGTTACTACATACACTTGAAATTCGAAAGTAACACCTGCGAAGCCAGAGCACCGAAGGTGAAAAACAGGGTCTTTTAAAGAAGGCCGAATTTAAAATAAAGCTGCCAGTAGGCGGCTTTTTTTATGTTCGGAAGGCTGTTGGCTGTTTGTATTTTGTATTAGTCCCACCGGGCGAGCCAACACGCAGTGTTGACCTTTGAGAACGTAGTGAAAAAGGTGGAGTGAGTTCCACCCGGAAGGGGGGATCTTTACAACGCCAAATAAAACCCTAAGATAAATACAGAATAAGAATAACCTGAAGGCAAAACCACCATGCACAGCATAATAAGAATAAAGAAACACAAGTCAATAGCCAGCCTGCAATCCAGAGAAAATCACACCTACAGGAAGCGTGAAACACCCAACGCTGATCCTGCAAAATTCAAGCTCAACAAATTACTCTATGGGCAACAAAATTATTCAGCCGTAGCTGATAATTTTTTGCAAGAGTACAAATCTGCTGGAAGCAAAATAAGAAAAGATGCGGTGATTGCAGTTGAGTTTTTACTAACTGCGAGTCCGGAATTTTTTGACGAAGGTGCAAAAAATGAAAGAGACGAGCGATTAAAAAAATGGTGCGAAGCTCAAGTTGAGTTCATGAAAAAAGCACATGGTGAGAAAAATATTCTCTGCATGTATTTGCACATGGATGAGAAAACCCCACACATAGAAGCTTACGTTGTGCCCATTGATGGCAAAGGTAAGCTGAACTGCAAGAGCTTCTATGGGGCCAGGAACGCACTGAATGAGCTACAGACCAGGTATGCCACCCACAATAATATTTTTGGGCTGCAACGTGGCGCCAAAGGCTCCAGGGCTACACATCAGCAGGTACAGAAGTTCTACGAACAAATTCAGCAGCCAGCCAAAGTTAATAATGAAAATCTACAGAAGGCCGTGAAGCTGGATGCACCTACGGTTAAAAATATCCTGCAACCTGAAACTTATTTGAAAGAGCAGGAAGCAAAAATTACTGCAAGAGTTGCCAGATTATTTGCCAGTACAGTTTATGAAAATAAACTTATCCAACGAGCCAAAAGAATATTGACTGAATGGCAGCGTGCTGAAGATACTGCAAAAAAGATGCAGTATAAGCTTGAAAGTGAGAAAGAAGCTTTGTTGGAAAAGCTCACCAGGCAAACCAAAGCCATCCAGCAGCTAGACCAATTGCAGTTGGATAATAAAGATTTACAGAAAAATCTATCCAATGCCTTGATTGAAAATCAGTTACTCAAAAAATCCATCACTACTGAGAAGCTGAAAATAAAATAATTATTTTATTTTCTGGCCAAATGCTCACAGGTCTTTTCCACAAGCTCAAGCACAAACTGCCTGTCTGCCCTACTCAATTTATTCAAATGCTGAGCAATGGCGTTTGCATTGTCATCAGTCAATCCAGTGGCTTTGTTGAAAAATGTCTCTACAGGACATTTAAATAATTCTGCAAATTCAACCAACCTGGCCAGTGATGGAACCACAACCCCGCGCTCCATCCTGGAGATGGCCTCAGGACCGATTTCTAGAGCCTCTGCTGCCTGATCCTGGGTCAACCCACACTGCACCCTTGCCTTGCTGATCGCAGCTCCTACCGCCTTGGCTAGCTGTTGTTCTGATACGTCTTTCACATCAATCTCCTAGTCAACCTGCATGGTTGACAGGCAACCTCTTGACGGGAAGGTCTTGATGCGTTGGAATCAACCTGTTAGGTTGACTTTCGAGGCAATTTAGCGTATCGACTTAAACATCAATTTCAAGGGTTCAGAATGGAAAGCAGTTTCAAAAAAGGCTATGAGAAGAATGTCAATTCAGATGGTTCGTTTGAACTGAGCTTTAAATCAAAACGATTTGGTGCCAAGACAGCAAAAAGCTTTGCTCTTCTGGGGGTGTTTGCTCTTCTGCCTGCATCTTGCGCTGTTACCTCTCCTATGGTATTGGCATTCGGCAAAAGCAATAATAGTACTGCCGTGATCACTTGGCTGGTTGTTGCATTTGCACTGTGGTTTTTTGTGATGAATTTTGCAGCCAATTTGAAAACCACAATCTTGGTGAAACCAAATTCCGGATTGGTGGTTAATGGAAAAAATCTTCCATTTAAGGAGATTGGCCAGATTGGCACAATCAACTATCCGGGAGCAGAGAGCGATAAAATTGCAGCATTCGTTTATGCTGACACGCACGGAACTCAAGTCAACATCTCAAAATACATTACCCTCTCACTTGCAGAAGCCATTGTGAAAGAACTGAAAGATGCTTCTGGGATTGTTTGGAAGTAAACTTGACTTTTAAATAAAATCTGCGATCATAAGACTGCGAGGTTTGACGGCATCATCAAAAATGACGACAAATGAAAAAGCCACCTAATCAGGTGGCTTTTTTAATGCTTGACATTTTTTATAATATTTGTTTAGTTGTTCATGTCACTAGTTGATGTACGTCGAACCTCGCGGTTTCCCGGTTTTCAACTAGTCAGTAATTTCTTCGGACTAGTTGGTAGAGTGGAAAGTCAGCAAAATTAAATTTATCCCACCTACAGAAATGTAGCGCTGCAAGCCCAACACCCGAATAAAAGATTACAAACACAAGGCTGCTACAAATAAACAAAAGGCAGACTGAAGAGACTAAAGCGGGTTCTATGCACAGTCTCACGTAAGCTTAAGCAAACGCGGCATAGGTGGTGGCAAATACCATGAATTGTAAAAAGTTGAGAGATCGCCCTTCTCACTCAGGATATATGGCGCGGAGATTTAATAGCTCTGAAAATGCCGGAAACTGAAAATAGCCAACCCCGAAAAATAATTATTTTTGGGTTAGGGCAAGCTATTTTCAGGAACCGGCGACGGTTTCTGAAAATACAAGATAAGATTTAGCCATGAAATTATAATAATAATATGGCGAAGCACCAATATTCGGCTAGCGAAGCACTAACTCTGCAAGAGATGTAGTGAAACGGAATAAATGGAGCGGCGACCAAATTCGCTCCATTTAATTTTTTGACTGAAAAATTAAAGCCAGCCTATGCACTCTTCTAGATTATCCGTCCAATATCCTGTTTTTAAGGGCGGCACTGGTTGAAATATTTCAATTAAATTTTGGGCTGCTGGCCTAGGAAAGAGCCGAACGCTTGGTGTAAACATAAATCGTGACCAATCATTTGTTGACGGATGAAGACAAACAGCCAATATATCAAATTCACCAAATCTGTATGGGCGTGTACTTAAACCTTCAGCATCTATGCCTGATCTAGTTTTCTGGCATTCTGCAACCCACCAGCCTGGAAATCCTGCAAACTTCCGCGCCGATTGCTCAGTAGCATATAGCGGGAGGCCAAGTTTCATTCGCTGATTTTTGGCTTGAATTTTTATTTGCCTGCCACTGGAGTGTTGTATCAGAGCATCATAAGGAAGGTCCCCAATCAAGGGGATATTTGTCCAACCTAATCGCTCCATTGGAATTATGATATAATTTAAAAATGTGAGTTCGGCAACAATGCCACGCACTCCACGCTTTGTAATATCCTGACTTCTTGAAATTGCTTCCAATATAAATTCCGCTGAAATATGCCACTGGTTTTCGAGCGGATGTATGGGGTGGATTTTTCTCAGTTCAGCTTGAAGTTGCTGCTGTTCTTGCCAAGACAGAGAACTGATGATCCTGTTTATCTCTTCTGGTGTCACGATTGGGCCTTGCGTTGGAGTTCGAAGCGCGCCAGACTCTGGCGTCTGTTAAAGATTAGGATGCAGTTAGATGAGTACAACAACTAAGGAACAAGAGAGCTTGTTCACCTTTGATCTGAAACCTCCTACGGAGCTGGTCAAGGGCATGAAGCCTTTTTTTAAAACTCGAACGGGAATAGTCCTCCATGCTGATGCATTGGAAGTTCTGAAAAAAATTCCTGACTCGTCAGTTAACTTGGTCTTTACGTCGCCACCGTATGCCCTTCATTTTAAAAAAGAATATGGCAATGTGAGCCAAGGAGACTATGTCGCTTGGTTCATGGAATTTGCCAAGGAGATCAAGCGTATCCTAACCGATGATGGTAGCTTTGTTCTCAACATTGGTGGAACATGGCAGAAGGGGCAACCAACTCGCAGCATCTATCACTTTAAGCTGGTTGCTGCGCTGGTGGAGGATCTGGGACTGCACTTGGCACAAGAGACCTTCTGGTACAACCCAGCAAAGATGCCTGTGCCGGCTGAATGGGTGACAGTACGCCGAATTCGGGTCAAAGATGCTGTTGAATATGTATGGTGGTTCTCTAAAACGCCTTGGCCTAAAGCTGATAATCGCAAAGTCCTTAGGCCATATTCAAAAGATATGCTGCGACTTAATGCAAGGGGCGTTAAAACCACCACACGCCCATCCGGACACAATATTAATGAGTCTTGGGACAAAATTCATAGCGGCGGGTCAATTCCGCCTAATGTTATTGAAGATGAAATTCCTCTTGATATGTTGAAAATGGGGAATAATTCAAGCAACGATGGTTATACAAAAAAGTGCAAGGCGGCTGGAATGAAAATTCACCCTGCACGTTTTCCGTCTCAGTTGCCAGAATTTTTTATTAAAATGTTGACTGATGAAGGTGATACCGTGATTGATCCATTTGGAGGGTCAATGACCACGGGATTTGTAGCTGACAACTTGAATAGAAAGTGGATCGGAGTTGATAATGTAGAAGAGTATCTTGAGGCTTCTAAATTTCGATTTGAATAGCTTGATATCAAACAAAAAAGCCTGCAACTTGCAGGCTTTTTTCTTGTTTTGTCAAGTCCTACGCCTCCCGGCTGGGGTTAGGGACTCGCGTTCACTGTGCCAGTGGGGTGGCTACAGCCTAGGCAAACTGCCAAAATTTGCCTAAAAATTCACCCAAATCACGCTACTATGATGACTTCTCATAGGAGAAAGTGAGTTTTTGCCGATTACGTGCACCAGAAACAGCCGCCGCCCAGATAAATGGTTTCAGTCGCCATATGCGCCTTTTCTGTGAAGAAATCGAAAAAATGACCACACGCAATGCATGCAAGCCGTCGCTCCTACAGGTTAGCCCATGCACAAGCCAGGTGACGACGAACGGTTCTGCGGTTACGATAACTAACCCATCAGTCATTAATTTTCCGTGACCGACTCCCCCGCCTCTTCACCCGCCCCCGCCGAGCCTTCCGGAAAGCGCAGCCGCCGCAAGCAGGAGCGTCCCGGCGAGTTGCTGGAAGCGGCACTCGACCTCTTCGTGGAAAAGGGCTACGCCGCCACCCGCGTCGAAGAAGTCGCCGCCCGCGCCGGGGTCTCCAAGGGCACGCTGTTCCTCTATTTCGCGAGCAAGCAGGAGCTTTTCAAGGCCGTGGTGCGCCACAGCATCGCGGGCCGCTTCGGCGAGTGGAGCGAAGAGCTCGACAACTACTGCGCACCTTCAACCGATCTGCTGCGCTACTGCTTCAAGTCCTGGTGGGAACGCATCGGCAGCACCAAGGCGTCGGGCATCACCAAGCTCATGCTCAGCGAGGCGGGCAATTTTCCCGAGCTGTCTCAGTTCTACCACCAGGAAGTGGTTCTTCCAGGCCATGAGCTGATCCGGCGCATCCTGCAGCGCGGCGTCGAGCGCGGCGAGTTCCGGCCCATGGATCTGGACCTGTCCGTGCACTGCGTGGTCGCCCCGATGATGTTTCTGATGATCTGGAAGCATTCGCTGGGCGGCTGCCTGCCCCATGGTGACTTCGATCCCGAGCAGTTTCTGGAATCCCAGATCGACTACCTGCTGCATGGCATGTGCCAGCCCCTTGCAGCCACCACACCACCCTCCTCCCCGCCCACACCATGAAGCGTCGCACCGGCTGGCTGATCGGCCTGGCCTTATTGATCGCCATCGGCGCCAGCGTATGGCGCGCCGCATCCACCCGGCACAGCAAGCAAAGCGCCATCGCCGCAGCCACCCAGCCGCGCGAGATGCCGGTGCGCGTGGGTCCGCAGGAAGTGGTGCAGCTGCAGCCGCGCCAGCTGCAATTGACCGTGCCCGTCAGCGGCGTGGTGCAGGCCGTGCGCAGCGCCGTGGTCAAGGCCTATGTGGCCGGCGAGCTGCGCGGCCTGCAGGTGCGCGAGGGCGACAGCGTGCGCAAGGGCCAGGAACTGGCCCGCGTGGACGCCACCGAGGTCGAGGCCCGCTGGCGCCAGACCCGCCAGCAGGCCGACGCGGCCCAGGCGCAGCTGCAGCTATCCCAGCGCCAGCACGACAACAACCAGGCCCTGGTCACGCAAGGCTTCATTTCGACCACGGCGCTGGCCACCTCCCAATCCAATCTCGATGCCGCACGCGCCAACCTGGCCGCCGCCCAGGCCGCCGCCGATGTGGCCCGCAAGAGCGTGACCGACAGCGTGCTGCGCAGTCCCATGGACGGGCAGGTCGCGCAGCGTCTTGTGCAGGACGGCGAGCGCGTGGGCGTGGAAACGCGAGTGCTGGAGATCGTCGATCCGTCCGACCTCGAAGTCGTGGCCCAGCTGGCGCCCGCCGATTCGGTGCGCGTGCAGGTCGGCCAGCAGGCCCAGTTGCAGGTTCAGGGCGCGGGCGACGATGTGGCCGCCGTGCCCGCGCGCGTGGTGCGCATCAACCCCAGCGCCCAGGCAGGTTCGCGCAGCGTGGCCGTCTATCTGCGTGTGCAGGCTGCACCGGTCAACGCAGGCGCCGCCGGCAGATCCATCCCCATTGTGCGCCCGGGCCTGTACCTGCAGGGCAGCATCGTCACGGGGCAGACCGAACAGCTGGCCGTGCCCTTGACCGCCGTGCGCACCGACCAGCCCCAACCCTATGTGCAGTTGCTGCAGCCTGCGGGCGGGTCCGAAGCGGACAAGACCCTGCTGCGCGTGCAGCACCGCCCGGTCACGCTGGGCAGCCAGAGCGCGCAGGATGGCGCCACCTGGATCGCTGTATCCACCGGCCTGCAGGCCGGTGACAGGGTACTGGCCGGTAGTGTGGGCGGCCTGCGCGCAGGCACGGCCGTGCAGCTGCAACCGTTGCAACCGTTGCATCAACCCCAGGCTGCGCCAGCCCCCGGAGCCCGCTGACCATGTGGTTCACGCGCGTCAGCCTGGCCAACCCTGTGTTCGCCACCATGCTCATGCTGGCCCTCATGGTGCTGGGTGTGTTTTCCTACCAGCGACTCAAGGTGGACCAGTTCCCGAATGTGGACTTCCCCGTGGTCGTGGTCACGGTGGACTATCCGGGCGCCTCGCCCGAGATCGTGGAGTCCGAGGTCACCAAGAAGATCGAGGAAGGCGTCAACTCCATTGCCGGCATCAACGCGCTGACCTCGCGCAGCTATGAAAGCACCAGCGTCGTCATCATCGAATTCCAGCTGCATGTCGATGGCCGCCGCGCTGCCGAAGACGTGCGCGAGAAGGTGGCCTCGGTGCGCCCCACCCTGCGCGACGAGGTCAAGGAGCCGCGCGTGCTGCGCTTCGATCCGGCCAGCTCGCCCATCTGGTCCGTGGCCGTGCTGCCCCAGGCCGATGCCGGCGCCAAGGCGCCCGATGCCGTCGCGCTGACCAGCTGGGCCGACCAGGTCCTCAAGAAACGGCTGGAGAACGTGCGCGGCGTGGGCGCCGTCAACCTGGTGGGCGCCACCCCGCGCGAGATCAACATCTACCTGCAGCCCGAGGCGCTGGAAGCCTACGCCATCACGCCCGACCAGATCGTGAACGCCGTGCGCAGCGAGAACCAGGACCTGCCGCTGGGCGCCATCCGCTCGCGCGAGCAGGAGCGCGTGGTGCAGATCGACGCACGCATGAAGCGCCCGCAGGACTTCGAGCGCATCATCGTCGCCCAGCGCGGCGGCGCGCCCGTGCGGCTGGGCCAGCTGGCCCGCGTGCAGGATGGCGCGGGCGAACTGGAAACCGTGGCCCTGTACAACAGCAGCCGCACCCTGCTGCTGTCCGTGCAGAAGGCCCAGGACGAGAACACCATCGAAGTCGTGGACGGCCTGAACGCCACGCTGCGCGAGATCGCCGCCGAAGTGCCGGCCGGCGTGCGGCTGGAGCCGATTGCCGACAGCGCCCGCCCCATCCGCGTGGCCGTCAACAACGTGCGCCAGACGCTGATCGAGGGCGCGGCACTGACGGTGCTCATCGTCTTCCTGTTCCTGAACTCCTGGCGCTCCACGGTGATCACGGGGCTGACGCTGCCCATTGCGCTGATCGGCACCTTTTTGTTCATGTACTGGTTCGGCTTCTCGATCAACATGATCACGCTGATGGCGCTGTCGCTGTGCGTGGGCCTGCTGATCGACGACGCCATCGTGGTGCGCGAGAACATCGTGCGCCACGTGCAGATGGGCAAGGACGCGCATGCGGCCGCGCTCGACGGCACGCAGGAGATCGGCCTGGCCGTGCTGGCCACCACGCTGTCCATCGTGGCGGTGTTCCTGCCCATCGGCTTCATGGGCGGCATCATCGGCAAGTTCTTCCACGAATTCGGCATCACCATCGTGGCGGCCGTGATGATCTCCATGTTCGTGAGCTTCACGCTGGACCCCATGCTCTCCAGCGTCTGGCATGACCCGACCATCCACGCCCATGGCGACAAGCGCGGCAACAGCCTCTACGACCGCACGCTGGGCCGGGTCACGGCCTGGTTCGAGCGCGCCACCGACTCGCTGTCCCACTTCTACCAGGACGTGCTGGGCTGGGCGCTGCGCCACAAGATCACCACGCTGGCGGCAGCGCTGGCCATCTTCGTGGCCAGCATCTTCCTGGTGCCGCTGCTGGGCACGGAATTCGTGCCCAAGGCCGATTTCTCGGAAACCACGGTGAGCTTCAACACGCCCGTGGGCTCGTCCATCGAGGCCACGGAGGCCAAGGCCCGCCAGGTCGATGCCATCATCCGCGCCCTGCCCGAGGTCCGCTACACGCTGGCCACCATCAACACCGGCACGGCCCAGGGCAAGATATACGCCAGCATCTACATCCGCCTGCTGGACCGCCACCTGCGCCAGCGCAGCGGCGATGAACTGTCGGGCGTGCTGCGCGAGCAGCTGCAAAGCGTGCCCGGCATCACCGTCACCCATGTGGGCCAGCGCGAGCCCGTGGGCGGGCAAAAACAGGTCGAATTCTCGCTGCAGGGCCCGGACCTGGGCGAGCTGGAGCGCCTGAACCGCGTGGTGATGGAACGCCTGCGCGGCATTCCCGGACTGGTGGACCTGGACAGCAGCCTCAAGCCCGACAAGCCCGTGATCGACATTACCGTGCGGCGCGATGCGGCCGCCGACCTGGGCCTGTCGGTAGGCTCCATGGCCGCCGCTCTGCGCACCTGGGTGGCCGGCCAGACCGTGGGCAACTGGCGCGCCAGCGACGACCAGACCTATGACGTCAAGGTGCGCCTGGCGCCCGAGTCGCGCAGCACGCCCCAGGACCTGGAGCGCCTGCCCTTCGCCTTGCCCTCCACCTCGGGCGACGGCGGCATGCGCATCGTGCGGCTGAACCAGGTGGCAACCGTCACGCCCGCCACCGGCCCCAGCCAGATCAACCGCCGCGACATGACGCGCGAGGTCGCCTTCAGCGGCAATGTCTACCTGCGCTCCAGCGGCGAGGTCTCGGCCGACATCCGCAATGCCCTGGCCGACATCGCCCTGCCGCCCGGCTACCGCACGCAGTTCAGCGGCGCCACCAAGAGCATGAACGAATCGTTCGGCTATGCGGTGTCCGCCCTGGCGCTGGCCATCATCTTCATCTACATGATCCTGGCGAGCCAGTTCAAGAGCTTCCTGCAGCCGCTGGCGTTGATGACTTCGCTGCCGCTGACGCTGATCGGCGTGGTGCTGGCGCTGATGATGTTCGGCTCGGCCCTGTCCATGTTCTCCATTATCGGCGTGGTCATGCTCATGGGACTGGTCACCAAGAACGCCATCTTGCTGGTGGACTTCGCCATCCGCGCGCGCGGGCCGCACAGCGACCCGGACACCGGCCAGATCCGCGACGGCCTGCCGCGCGAGCAGGCCCTGCTGCTGGCGGCGCGCGTGCGGCTGCGCCCCATTCTGATGACCACGCTGGCCATGATCTTCGGCATGGTGCCGCTGGCCTTCGCACTCAGCGAAGGCTCCGAGCAGCGCGCGCCCATGGGCCAGTCGGTGATCGGCGGCGTGGTCACCTCGTCGCTGCTGACCCTGGTGGTCGTGCCCGTGGTCTATTGCTACCTTGACGACTTCTCCCAGTGGCTGCGGCGCCTGTGGAACGGCAACCGGCACGACGCGGCACCCGGCCAAGGCGCCGCCAGCGCCCCCACCCCGCCGCGAGACTCGTAGAATCAAAGGTTTGTCCTGACAAGTCTTTCTCCGGAGATACCCCATGAGCCTGCCCCTGAACAGCCTGCCCGAACACCACAGCGCCCAAGCGCACGCGCGCTACAACATGATCGAGCAACAGATCCGCCCCTGGAACGTGCTTGATGAAGAAGTGCTGGCGCTGCTGGGCAAGGTGCACCGCGAGAATTTCGTGCCGCCCGAGCATGCCGGCCTGGCCTTCATGGACCTGGAAATCCCCCTGGTCGCCCCGGCCGAGGAAGCCGCCGCCAAGGGCTGGTGCATGCTGGCCCCGCGCATCGAGTCCCGCATGCTGCAGGACCTGAAGATTAAGCCCACCGACCGCGTGCTGGAAATCGGCGCCGGCTCGGGCTACATGGCCGCCCTGCTGGCCGCCCAGGCCAAGGAAGTCGTGACACTGGAAATCGTCCCCGAGCTGGCCGAGATGGCCCGCGAGAACCTGCTGGGCGCCGGCATCACCAATGCCGAGGTCAAGCTGGCCGATGGCGCCACGGCAGCGGCCGCTCTGGGCCAGTTCGACGCCATCGTGCTCAGCGGCTCGGTCGCCCAGGTGCCCCAGTCCCTGCTGGCCCAGCTCAACGACGGCGGCCGCCTGGCAGCCATCGTCGGCCAACTGCCCATGATGCGTTTCACGCTGGTGCAAAAGAACGGCCACCAGTTCGAAACCAGCCAGCCCTGGGACGTGGTGACCGCACGCCTGGCCAACTTCGAAGAGCCTTCGCGCTTCACGTTCTGAAATCCGCCACGGCGGCCGGGGTCCAGAGGATTTCGGCCGCTGCGGCAACTCCACTTCATTCCGCAAGGATCTTTCCGATGCTTCCCCAAGTGCCTCCCGCGCAACTCAACGATTGGCTGAACCAGCACTCCAGCGGCTCCGATGCCCTGCCCCTGGTGCTGGACGTGCGCGAGCCCTGGGAAGTGGCCCAGGCCAGCGTACGCCCCGAGGGCTTCGAGCTGCGCTGCATCCCCATGGGCGAGATTCCCTCGCGCCTGCAGGAACTCGATCCGGATCACCCCACAGCCTGCCTGTGCCATCACGGCGCACGCAGCATGCATGTCGCTGCCTTCCTGATGAACAACGGCTTCGAGACCGTGGCCAATATCAGCGGAGGCATCGATGCCTGGTCGCGCGAGCGCGACCCAGGCGTGCCGCGCTACTGAGCGGCAACACGCAAAAGAAACCCGGGACACGGCGGTACACCAGCCGTCCCCGGTGCTTCGTGACGACTGTGTTTTGATTCGAGGACCTCTATGCCCCTGCTTCGGCCCCTTGCCCCTGTCGCTTCCGCCCTGACCCGCCCATACGCCTGGCCCCTGCGCCACATGGCCTTGCTGCTGTGCGCGGCGGGCATGGGCTCGGCCCTGGCACAGGCTCCTGCCCCAGCCGTCCTTGCGCCCGCCCCTGCGGCCCCGCAGTCTGCCCTGCCCTCTCTGACAGCCTCAGCGGCCACGGGCCAGAACCTGTCCGAACTGGTGGCCAAGGCCCGCGGCTACGACGCCCAGTGGCAGGCCCAGCAGGCCGACGCCCAGGCCGCCGCCAGCCGCGCCGAGCAGGCACGCTCGGGCCTGTTGCCCAGCGTGGGTCTGCAGGCCGGTGCCAACACCTCGCATGTGGAAGTCAGCGTGCTGCCAGGGAGCTTTCGCTCGCCCCAGCAGAACCTGCAGCTCAGCGCCCAGCAGCCGCTGTACCGTCCGGCCAACAAGATCGCCTACGACCAGGGCCAGCGCGGCGTGGACGTGGCGCGCGCCCAGTTGGACAGCGGCGAGCAGAACCTGCTGGTTCGCGTGGCCCAGGCCTACTTCGATGTCCTCGGCGCCCAGGACAGCCTGGCCGTGGTCAAGGCACAGAAGGCAGCCATTGCTCAGCAGCTGGAATTCGCCAAGCGCAACTTCGAGGTCGGCACGGCCACCATCACCGACTCGCGCGAAGCCCAGGCACGGTTCGACCTGGCCGGCGCGCAGGAAATCGCCGCCGAGAACGATCTGCGCGTCAAGCGCCTGGTGCTGGACCAGATCGTTGGCGCCGTGGGCACCGTGCCCCGCCCCCTGGCCCAGCCGCTGCAGTTGCCGGCCCTGATGCCCTCCGACGCCCAGGCCTGGGTGGACACCGCACTGCAAGGCCAGCCCCAGCTGCGCCAGGCCCGCCTGGCGCTGGACATCGCCCAGCTGGAAACGAAGAAAGCCGAGGCCGGCCACAAGCCCACCGTGGACCTGCAGGCCGGCTACGTGGTCAACCGCTATCCCAATGGCTCGGTCACACCGCAGATCGGCACCAGCTACCGCACCAATGCCGCCAGCGTGGGCGTGGTCATGAACCTGCCGCTGTTTGCCGGCTTTGCCGTTCAAAACCGCATCAAGGAAACCCTGGCGCTGGAAGACAAGGCGCGGGCACAGCTGGACGACGCCCAGCGCAACGTGGAGCAGAGCACGCGCACGGCCTTCTTCGGCGTGCAGTCGGGCCAGGCACAGGTCAAGGCGCTGGAGGCCGCGCTGGCGTCCAGCCAAAGCGCGCTGGACGCCAACAAGCTCGGCTACGAGGTCGGCGTGCGCATCAACATCGACGTGCTCAACGCGCAAAGCCAGCTCTACCAGACCCAGCGCGACCTGGCCCTGGCGCGCTACCAGGTGCTGCTGGGCCAGCTCAAGCTGCGCCAGGCCGCCGGCACGCTCAGCGACGACGACCTGCGCGCCATCGATGCGCTGTCGCTCCGCGCGCCAGCCCCTTGAATCCCTGAAGCGCCCGCACGGCCGGCATTGCCCCGGGCTGATGCCCGGCCGCCGCGGGCCGCGCGCCTGGCGCAGCAGTCCTGTGCTCTGGCAAAGCCGAGGCACGCAAACCCGCCACGACCAGCATCCAGGCAGCCAGCGCGCACAGCGCCGCCAGACGACTCAGCAAGGAACAGCGGGAGAGTCTTGGCATGCGTGCCTTGCCTTCGTGGGAGTTGTCGAGCGGGCCACTGTGGCAAACCAGCCTGAAGACCTGCCCCGGCTTTCCTGAAGGGATGCTGAAGCGCATCGTCCCCGCCTTGACCGATACTCGCGGCAGCCCTCCCGCAGGCGCCGGTCCACGGCATGGGAGCGGCACAGGAAACACACGATGAGACTGCTGCTGGTGGAGGACGATCTGGATCTGGGCAATGGCGTGCGCATCGCATTGGGCGATCACGCCATGGACGTGGTCTGGGTGCGCCGCCTGTCCGATGCGCTGCGCACGTTGGAGCAGCAAAGCTTCGAGATGGTGTTGCTGGACCTGGGCCTGCCCGATGGCGACGGCATCAGCCTGCTCACGCGCCTGCGCCGCGAATGGCGCCGCCTGCCCGTGCTGATCCTGAGCGCACGCGACAGCCTGCACGACCGGCTGCACGGCCTGGACAGCGGCGCCGATGACTATCTGGTCAAGCCCTTTGCCCTGGCCGAACTGGTGTCACGCGTGCGCGCCCTGGCACGCCGCAGCTATGGGCAGGGCGACGGCACGCTGCATCTGCGCGGCCTGTCGCTGCACGAGCCCACGCGCCGTGTCAGCGTTGCAGGCCAGAACGTCGAGCTGTCCCGCTGCGAATTCGACCTGCTGGCCCTGCTGCTGCGGCGCATGGACCGCGTGGTCACGCGCAGCGGCATCGAGGAGGAAGTCATCCCGGGCGGCAGCGCCAACGGCAGCAATGCGCTGGAGGTCCATGTCTCCAACCTGCGCCGCAAGATCGGGCCGGGCTTCATACGCACGGTGCGCGGCATTGGCTATGTCATCGACTCGCAGCCGATGGCCCCCCTGTCCTGACCATGACATCGCACACCCTGCAGGGGCAACAGGCCAGCCCGAGATGGCGCCGCTGGCTGCGGCCCACCCTTGGCCGGCGGATGCTACTGGCCCAGATGGGCGTGCTCACCGCGATCTGGACCGCGTTGCTGGTGGCAGCCATCTACATGGCCCACTTCCACAATGAATTGCTGGTCAGCAAGCCTGTCTACGAACTTGTCATGGCAGTGGCCGAGGACCTGGCCGACCTTCCGGACCGCCAGCAGCACAGCCTGGCCGCGCTGGACACGGCCCTGCGCCATGAGTACGGCGACGGAGACGACGACATCCGCTTCACGCCCACGCTGCTGGTCTGGCAGCGCGGCCAGCTCCTGTACCGCTCGCCCACGCCGGCACCCACGCTGCGCAACCGCGTGCTGGACACGGTCGAGGACATAGATTTCGAAGGGCAGACCTGGCGCATGAGCACGCTGCGCTCGGCCTCGGGCCAGACCGAAGTCACGCTGATGCTGCCGTCCTTCAAGGAACTGCTGATCACCCTCAACACCCGCAGCTATTACCTGCTGCCGCTGCTGATCAGCCTGCCCTTCCTGGCCTTTCCTGCCTGGTGGTCGGTACGCGCGGCGCTGCGCCCGCTGCGCCGCGTGGGCGACGAGCTGGCCACGCGTGGCCCCGACGACCTCAGCGCGCTCACCTATGCGCCGCCACACGCCGAGCTGCGGCCGCTGGTGCAGGACATCAACGCCCTGCTGGCCCGCGTGCGCTCCAGCAGCGAGCGCGAGCGCAACCTCATCGCCGATGCGGCCCACGAACTGCGCACGCCGCTGGCAGCCATGCACGTCAACGTCGAGGCCCTGCTGCGCCTTGGCAGCGAACCGCGCCAGCAGGAACTCATGGACAGCCTGCTGCGCAGCAACCAGCGCGCGAGCCGCATGGTGGCCCAGCTGCTGCAACTCATGCGCAGCGAGACCGAAGCGCCCGGCATGGCCATGCAGCCGCTGCGCCTGGACCTGCTGCTGGAAGACCGGCTCGCCGCACTCGACGCCCTGGCCTGCCGCCGCCCGGTGGAACTGGCCCTGGAAGCCAGCGAGCCACTGAGCGTGATGGGCGAACGTGAAGGCCTGGTCTCGCTGATCGACAACCTCGTGGACAACGCCATCAAATACAGCCCCGCGCACGCCACCATCAGCGTGCGCCTGCAGCGCCAGGGCGACCAGGCCGTGCTCCAGGTGCGCGACCGTGGCCCGGGCATCGCCGAGGCCTGGCGCCAGCGTGTCTTCGACCGCTTCTTCCGCGTGCCCGACCAGAGCCAGAGCGGCAGCGGCCTGGGCCTGGCCATCGCCAGAACCGTGACCGAGCGGCACGGCGGCAGCATCGAGCTGCTCAGTGCGGATGATGGAGGGCTGCTGGCTAGTGTGAGCCTGCCGGTGCTGCAGGAAGGATAGGGCCCTTGATGCGTGCATGGGCCCAGGATTGCAGAGCCAACAGTCCAGGAACTAGACTGGGCCCGTAACCCGTGAGCGAAGGAGCGCAATCATGAAATCCTGGCCTGTGCAAGATGCCCAAGACCACTTCAACGAGCTTCTCGAAGCCTGCCTGACCGATGGCCCGCAAGTGTTGACCCGGCGTGGCGCAGACACTGCCGTGCTCGTTCCGATGCAAGAGTGGCGCCGCCTGCATCCCGCTGCCGAACCTGCTTCGCTCAAGGAACTGCTGCTCTCGGAAGTGGGCCGCGCAGACCTGCTGATCCCGCCGCGCGGCCAGGCACACCGCAGGCCCATCGAACCCGGCAACTGAGTGCGCCAGAAATGTATTTGCTGGACACCAACATCATTTCAGAGCTGCGGCGCCCCAGGCCCCACGGAGCCGTCCTGGCCTGGCTTCAATCCCTGCCTGAGCCGGAGCTCCATCTGTCCGCGGTCAGCCTGGGCGAAATCCAGGCGGGCATAGAGCTGACCCGGCAACAGGATGCTGAGAAGGCCCAGGAAATCGAACGCTGGGCAGATCTGGTCTCCGCCTCCTACAACGTGCTGCCGATGGATGCCGAGACCTTCCGCATCTGGGCCCGGCTGATGCACGGGCGCTCCGATGCGCTGTATGAGGACGCAATGATTGCAGCCACGGCCATCCGCCACAGGCTGGTCGTGGCCACACGCAACATTCGCGACTTCGCGGATTTTGGCGTGGCGCTTGTCAACCCCTTTGAGTCGCCCTTTCGCTGAACGGGCAAAAGCCCTTTTGCTGCGCAGTCTTGCCTGCCCGCCCCCTGGCACAGGAGGATCAGGCAAGCGACCGCAACAGCCCGGTCACCGCCTGCGCCGTGGCCTGCGCGGCCCCGCGGTGCTGGTCCAGGAAGCCGCGCGCCTGGGCCACGGCATGGGCGTGGGCCTGTCGGTCCCGGGCCAGGTCCACGGCCAGGCGCAGTCCATGTGCCATGTCGGGCGCCCGCAGCGCGGCGCCGGCTTCGCAGGCCAGGTCCGAGGCTTCGCTGAAGTTGAAGGTATGCGGCCCCAGCACCACGGGGCAGTCGCAGGCCAGGGCCTCGATGAGGTTCTGGCCGCCCAGCGGCGCAAAGCTGCCGCCCATGAGCGTGGCGTCGGCCAGGCCGTAGTACAGGGCCATCTCGCCCAGCGAATCACCCAGCCAGATGTCGATGTCATCCGCCGCAGCCCCGCAGGGCGGGCCACCCACCCACTGGCTGCGGCGCGAGACATGCAGGCCGCCGCCAGCCAGCAGCGCCGCCACTTCGTCAAAGCGCTGCGGATGGCGCGGCACGACCAGCCATTGCACGGCCCGGCCTGCCGGCCCCAGCGTGCGCAGGGCGGACAGCAGCATGGCCTCCTCGCCCTCGCGGCTGCTGGCCAACAGCACCACAGGGCGGGACAGGCCGGACTTCCATTGCCGGGCGCGCTCCAGCAGCGCAGCGTCCGGACGCGCATCGAATTTCAGGTTGCCGAGCACGCCGCGCACGGGCGCACCCAGCAGGCGCAGGCGCCGGGCATCGTCCTCGGTCTGCGCCCAGACGGCGGCCAGGGCGGCATAGGTGGGCCGCGCCAGCGGCGCCACGCGCAGCGCCTGGCCCAGTGATTTGTCGCTGAGCCGTGCGTTGGCCAACGCCAGCGGCACGCCTTCTTCGCGGCAGATGGCGACCAGGTTGGGCCACACTTCGGTCTCCATGAGCACGCCGACCGCGGGCCGGAATTGCTGCACGAAGCGGCGCACGGCCGCTGAGGTATCCCAGGGCTGCCAGACCTGCAGGTCGCCGGGCTGCAGCAGCCGGCGGCCTTCGGTGCGGCCTGTGGCCGTGCCATGGGTCAGCAGCAGGCGCATGCCGGGCAGGCGCTCGCGCAGCGCGGTCAGCAAGATGGCGGCAGCACGCGTCTCGCCCAGCGATACGGCATGGATCCAGACCCACTGCCCGCGCCCGTCCTGCCCCAGCGTGGCCGGCTGGTAGCGGCCAAAGCGTTCGGGAATGTGCTCGGCATAGACGTGCTCGGCCTCGGCGCGGCGCAGCAGCTTGCGGCGCAGAAGCGGCTGCGCCGCCCAGGTCACGGCGCTGTACAGCGCGCGCGCCCAGGACGTGGGAGAGCGTGAAGTCATCGCCTGGCGCGCAAATCAGTGCGCGGCGCCGCCAACCTGCGCGCCGGGCTTGACGCGCTCCAGCAGCGCCAGCATCTGCGCCTCGATGCGCGACAGCGCCTCCTGGGTCTGGCCCTCGAAGCGCAGCACCAGCACGGGCGTGGTGTTGCTGGCGCGGATCAGGCCGAAGCCATCGGCCCAGTCCACGCGCAGGCCGTCGATGGTGCTGACCTGGGCCGGTGCGGCAAAGGTCTCGGCGGCCAGGGCCTGCAGTTCGGCGGCCAGGCGATGGGGCTCGCCCTCGGCGCAGGCCACATTCAGTTCAGGGGTTGAAAAGCTGGTGGGCAGCGCGTTGAGCAAGGCGCTGGGGTCGGCCTCGCGGCTGACGATCTCCAGCAGGCGGCAGCCCGCGTAGGTGCCGTCATCGAAGCCATACCAGCGCTCCTTGAAGAAGATGTGGCCGCTCATCTCGCCGCCCAGCGGCGCGTCCAGTTCCTTCATGCGGGCCTTTACCAGGGAGTGCCCGGTCTTGAACATCACGGGCTCGCCCCCGGCCTCGCGGATGGCGGGCGCCAGGCGCTGCGTGCATTTCACGTCGTAGACGATGCTGCCGCCCGGCACGCGCGAGAGCACGTCCTTGGCGAACAGCATCATCTGGCGGTCGGGGAAGATGTTCTGGCCATCCTTGGTGACGATGCCCAGGCGGTCGCCATCACCGTCGAAGGCCAGGCCCAGTTCGGCGTCCGAGGTGCGCAGCGCCTCGATCACGTCGCGCAGGTTCTCGGGCTTGCTGGGGTCGGGATGGTGGTTGGGGAATTCACCGTCCACTTCGGAGAACAGCTCGATCACCTCGCAGCCCAGGGCGCGGAAGATGCCGGGCGCCGAGGCACCGGCCACGCCGTTGCCGCAGTCCACCACGATCTTGATGGGGCGCGCCAGCTTCACATCACCCACGATGCGCGCCTGGTAGTCGGCCTGCACATCGGCGCGGCGCACGCTGCCGGTGCCCGTCAGGGTCCAGTCGTCGCTCTCGACACGGCGGCGCAGCGCCTGGATTTCCTCGCCGTAGATGGCGCGGCCGGCCAGCACCATCTTGAAGCCGTTGTAGTCCTTGGGGTTGTGGCTGCCCGTGACCTGGATGCCAGAGCGCGCCAGTGTGCTGGCCGCGTAGTACAGCATGGGCGTGGTGGCCAGGCCGATGTCGATCACCTCGATGCCGACCTCGGTCAGGCCGGCGATCAGCGCCGCGGACAGCGAGGGTCCCGACAGGCGGCCATCGCGTCCCACGGCCACCACGGTCTCGCCGGCCGCCAGGGCCGCCATGCCGAAGGCGCGGCCCACGCCAAGCGCGACCTCCTCGTTGAGCGTGGACGGCACGATGCCGCGGATGTCATAGGCTTTGAAGATGGAAGATGCGACCTGCACGTCGAAAACGCTTTCTCGTCGGTTGAAAACAGGGCGCCGCAGCCCGGAACCTGGCCCGGCTGCGGCCCAAGCCGCAATTGTAGGCGCGGCAGGCTTGTAGGCGCGGCAGGCAGAGGCGCCGGCGCACGTCACCCCGGCTGCAAGCGGTTGCGGCGCGTGCCCTGCCTCACAGCTGCTGCTGCACGTGGGCGAGCGCGGCCGGATCTTCCATGGTGCTGAGGTCGCCCGGGTCACGACCCTCGGCCACGGCCTGCATGGCGCGGCGCAGCAGCTTGCCGCTGCGCGTCTTGGGCAGCGCACTGACGAAGACCACGCGCGAGGGCCGGGCCACGGCGCCCAGGCGTGCATCGACCAGCTTCATCACATCGGCCTGCAGCGCCGAGCGCTCGGCCTCGCCCTCCAGCGCCGTCCGGGGCACGGCAAAGGCCAGCGCCACCTGGCCCTTGAGCTTATCGGCCACGCCGACCACGGCGACTTCGGCCACCTGGGGATGGGCGGAGATGCATTCCTCGATCTCGCGCGTGCCCAGGCGGTGGCCGGCCACGTTGATCACGTCATCCGTGCGGCCCAGGATGAAGAAGTAGCCGTCCTCGTCGCGAATGCCCCAGTCAAATGTGCTGTAGACCATGCGGCCCGGAATGCTCTTCCAGTAGGTATTGACGAAGCGCTGATCGTCACGCCAGACGGTCTGCATGCAGCCCGGCGGCAGCGGTCCCTCGATGGCCAGCACGCCCTTTTGCCCGGCACCGAGCAGTTCCTCGCCCGTGGCCTCGTCGATCAGTTTCACGTCATAGCCATAGACGGCCTTGCCGGGACTGCCGAAGCGCGTGGTCTGCTGCTCCACGCCGTTGCACAGCGTGAGGATGGGCCAGCCGGTCTCGGTCTGCCAGTAGTTGTCGATGATGGGCTTGCCCAGGGCCTGGCTGATCCACTGCGCCGTGGGCTCGTCCAGCGGCTCGCCGGCCAGCCACAGCGCCTTGAGGCTGGAGATATCGTGGCGGTGCAGGTACTCGGCATCGTGCTTCTTGAGCACGCGGATGGCCGTGGGCGCCGAGAACATGTGGGTGACCCGGTACTTCTCCACGATGCTCCACCAGATGCCTGCGTCGGGGCGTATGGGCAGGCCCTCGTAGAGCACGGTGGCCATGCCTGCGATCAGCGGCGCATAGATGATGTAGCTGTGGCCCACGACCCAGCCGATGTCGCTGGTGCAGAAAAAAGTCTGCCCTGCCTCGGCCCCGAAGATCAGCGGCATGCTGGCGGCCAGCGCCACCGTGTAGCCGCCCGTATCGCGCTGCACGCCCTTGGGGCGCCCCGTGGTGCCGCTGGTGTAGAGCGTGTAGCTGGGGTCGGTGGATTCCACCCAGGTGCAGGCGACCTGGGCGTCGGCGTGCAGCGCACGCAGGCTGGTCCAGTCGTGGTCACGGCCGGCGCGCATGGGCGCAGGCGCCAGGCCACGGTCCACGATGAGCACGGCCGCTGGCTTGTGGCTGGCCAGTTGCAGGGCCTCGTCCAGCAAGGGCTTGTAGGCCACGACGCGCCCGCCGCGCGAGCCCGCGTCGGCACTGACGATGACCTTGGGCTCGGCATCGTCGATGCGCGAGGCCAGCGCCGCCGAGGCAAAGCCGCCGAACACCACCGAATGGATGGCACCCAGCCGCGCGCAGGCCAGCATGGCAAAGGCCGCCTCGGCAATCATGGGCATGTAGATCTGGACGCGGTCGCCCTTTTGCACGCCCAGCGACTGCAGCACGGCGGCCATGCGCTGCACCTCGGCATGCAGTTCGCGGTAGGTGTAGACCTTTTCCGTGCCGGTCTCGGTGGAGATGGCGATCAGCGCGTTCTGGTCGGCGCGCTCGGCCAGGTGCCGGTCCACGGCGTTGTGGCAGAGATTGGTCTGCCCCCCGACAAACCACCTTGCAAACGGCGGATTGTCGTAGTCGCAGATGCGCTGGGGCGGCACATGCCAGTCGATGCGGCGGGCCTGCTCGGCCCAGAAGGCATCGCGCTCCTCGATGGAGCGGCGGTGGAAATCGTCGAAACGCGGGGCCATTGTCTGTCTCCTGTCGTTGTCATGGATTGGTGGCTTCTGAATTCATAATTATTCATAATGCGCTTGCCAAAAGCTGACAACTCCGCGCTGCGCGGGCAGACAGGCCCCTTCAAACTCAGAAGCTGTAGCGCAGGCCGACCGAGATCTCGCTGGAACTCAGCTTGGCGCGCATCTGCTCATCCTGCAGGCCACGGACATTGGTGAAGTTGTTGGCGCCGCTGTGGGTCTTGCCCATGCCCACATAGCGGTAGCCCAGGTCGATGCTGACCTTTTGAATCGGCGAGTAGCTGACGCCAAAGCCCAGCGCATAGGCAAGATTGTTCTGGGAATCGCTGAAGTACTGGCGATTCGGATTGCCTTGCCAGCCGCTGGACTGCAGGTGGGCCAGGCCCAGGCCCGCCGTGCCGTACACGGAGAACTGCGCGTTCAGGGGGAAATCCTTGTACGCATTGATCATCAGGCGCTGAGAACGGATGCTGTGGTGATTGAAACTCGTGGGAAAGCGCGTGGAGCCGCTGGTGAATTCGTTGCTCCTGGGCAGGGTGTACTCGGCTTCCAGGCGCCAGTCCGACGGGAGCTGATAACCCAGGGCCAGAGAGCCGCCTGTAGCGCGGCGACTGTCGTCGCCAGGCACGAACTGCCCCAAGCCGGGGCGGGCGCTGGAGTCCATATCGTGGGCCTTGTAGTTGGCGGAGTTGATGCGGACGGCGCCATAGAAATGGTCGGCAGCCAAAGCGCTGCCCGAGGCGGTCAGGATCAGGGCGGTGAAGGTCAGAACGTGCTTCATACAGTCTCTCTTGGGGGAATGCCGCCACTGTAGAAAAACGCCCTGCCCGCGCCTATTCGGCCGGCTACGCACGCAGCTCCGTAGAACTACGCGGTGCAGCGACGGCCCGCCTCCCGAGAACAGACAGGTCACCATGAAAAAAGGCGCTCCAAAGAGCGCCCCAATACGGCGGACCCAGGAACCCGTGCCTTACTTGACCAGGGCAAGCAGCTCCTTGAAGGCCGGATGCTCGCAGCTGCGCAGCCACTCGAAGGCCACCATCTCCGTGGTAACCAGCTCGGCACCTGCTCCGGCCAGGCGGTCGAAGGCGGCATCGCGGTTGCGCTCGGTGCGCGAGCTGCAGGCGTCGGTGACGACCCAGACATCGAACTCATCTTCCAGCAGCTCCAGCGCCGTCTGCAGCAGGCAGACATGGGCTTCACAGCCGGCAATCACCACCATGCTGCGCTCGGGCGCCTGCTGCTGGGGCTTTTGCAGGTGCTTGGGCAGGCTGCGTGCATTGCCGCCCTGGGGCCGTGCAGGAGGACGCAGCCACTCGCCCAGGCCCTCGGCCACGGCGCTGAAATGCATCTTGGACAGGGTCCGGTCGCACAGCGCGCGCAGTTCGGCGTCGTTGGCGCCCAGGCGCGAGGGGTTCTGCTCGGTACCGAAGACCGGCACGTCCACCAGCTGCGCCAGGCGCGCCAGCTTCACGGCATTGGCCAGAACTGCCGGTCCCTCGAAGATGGCCGGCATCAGGCGCTCCTGGTAATCGACGAGTACGAGCTGGGAGTCGGTGGCTTCAAGCAGCATGGCGGATCTTTCTTGGGAATATGGGGCGGCGCGGGCCGCCCTTCTTATAGAGGACAAAAGGGAAAGCTTTCCATTGTCGCAGCTTGCGTGCGCTCCCTGCCGCGCAGCCCGGATTCCTGAGGTAACTCAAAAACCCAGGCTTTCGGGGGTCTTATCGAATTTGTCCTACGTTTTTGCGTGGTAATCTCGCGCCCCATGTCCCGATGGCTTATTGCACTCCTGTTTGTCAGCGTCACGGCACACGCGGCTCCGCCCGAAATGCGTGACGACGATATGAACCAGCTGCTGGTCAACCGCAGCCTCATCTCGCAGCTGCGCGAAGCCCGCCACCACATGGCGGAACGCACTTCCGACTTCGTCAAGGAAGCACGACAAAGCGTCGCCGAAAAGACCTCCGATCTGGTCGTGACCGCCATGGGCTTCATCGGCGTTCCCTACCGCCGCGGCGGCAACAGTGCCGAGACCGGCTTCGACTGCAGCGGCTTCGTCCGCGCCATCTACTCCGAAACCCTGGGCAAGGTCCTGCCGCGCCGCGCTGACCAGCAGGCACAGGCCACGGAGAAAATCGACAAGAACGAACTCAAGCCCGGTGATCTGGTGTTCTTCAACACCATGCGCCGCACCTTCAGCCATGTCGGCATCTATGTCGGCGACGGCAACTTCATTCATGCACCGCGCACCGGTGCGCAGGTTCGCGTGGAAAGCATGCAAAGCGCGTACTGGGCCCGCCGCTTCGATGGCGCCCGCCGCGTGCAGGACGCCGACGGCCTGGGCCTTGACGCCAGCAAGGCCGCTCTGGCCCTGCAGATGCAGGCAAGCCAGCTGCAGTGATCGCAGCGTCTTTTGCGCCAATCCACAAACGCCTGCACATGCAGGCGTTTTGTTTTTCAGGGCCCTGCTCTGGCTTCGTCCCAGGTTGAGATGCTGTCCGACAGGGCCACTCGGTGCCGGGCCCTAGAGTCGCGGCATGGAAGCTTCAGTTCGGAGAAAAGCATGATGTCCTTGATTGGTACCCTCATCGTTGGCCTGGTCGTTGGCTTGCTGGCGCGGGCACTCAAACCCGGCGATGACAGCCTTGGCTGGATCATGACCATCCTGCTCGGCGTGGCAGGATCGTTTCTTGCCAGCTACGTCGGTGTCGCCATGGGCTGGTACGAGGCCGGGCAGCCCGCAGGGTGGATCGCCTCCATCGTGGGCGCCATCGTCATCCTCTTCATCTACAGTCTGGTGCGCAGCAAGAGCGCACGCTGACCCCCTGCGCGCCAGCCGCATCCGCCGGCTGGCGCATTTTCCTGATCGACATCTGCCCCGTCTTCACTGGCACGCATGATCTTTCGCACATCGGACAAAACCCCTCCCCCTCCACCACCGCGCCAAGATGTGGCGCAGGCGGCCGAGAGCGCGCGCAAGTTGCTGCACCGGCGTGCGCTGGTCGGCGCAGCGGCCAGCAGCCTGCCCATTCCGGGCCTGGACTGGCTGGTGGATGCGGCACTGCTGGCGCGGCTGCTGCCACGCATCAACCGCGAATTCGGCCTCACGCCCGAACAGTTGGACAAGCTGGAACCCGGCAAGCGCGAGCAGGTGCAAAAGGCCGTGGCCATGGTGGGCTCGGTGCTGATCGGCAAGCTGATCACGCGCGACATGGTGGTGCGCCTGGCGCGCGCGGCCGGCATGCGCATGACGGCCACGCAGGCCGCCAAGTACGTGCCGCTGGCAGGCCAGGCCGCAGCGGCAGCGCTGGGCTATGCCACGCTGCGCTATCTGGGCGAGCGCCATATCCAGGACTGTATTCGTGTGGTCGAGCATGCAGAACTCGACATTCCCTCGCGGCTTGATCGCACGGCGCGCAAGGTCGAGCAAACAGGTCAGCAATTGGAAGAGGCTAACAAGGCCGACAGGACCGACAAGGACGGGCGCGAGGCCGAGCCCGCTCCCGAGCCTTCCGGCAAGCGCCCGCGCTTCTGGCGCCAGCCCGATCGCGGCCCCTGGGGCCGCTCCCAGTAGACGGCTATCAGCCCAGGTCCGACGCCTGGTGGCGCTCGGGCACCTGGGTGGCTTCATCTCCCCAGGTACGGTTCACGCGGCGGCCCCGCAGCACGGCCGGCCTTTGGGCAATCTCCCTGGCCCAGCGCATGACATGCGTGTATTCATGGGCTGAGAGGAACTCGGCCGCGCCATACACCTCGTTGAGCACCAGGGCCCCATACCAGGGCCAGATGGCGATATCGGCAATGCTGTAGTTCGCACCCGCAATGAACGGATGCAGGGCCAGCTGGCGATCAAGCACATCAAGCTGGCGCTTGGTCTCCATGGTGAAGCGGTTGATGGGGTACTCGAACTTCTCGGGCGCATAGGCATAGAAATGTCCGAAACCGCCGCCAAGGTAAGGTGCCGACCCCATCTGCCAGAACAGCCAGTTCAGCGTCTCGGTGCGCGCAGCGGGCTCGGCAGGCAGCAGCGCACCAAACTTCTCGGCCAGGTACAGCAGGATGGAGCCTGACTCGAACACGCGCACCGGCGGCTCGACGCTGCGGTCCACCAGCGCCGGGATCTTGGAGTTGGGATTGACCTCGACAAAGCCGCTGGAGAACTGGTCGCCTTCGCTGATGCGGATCAGCCACGCGTCGTACTCCGCGCCGGCATGGCCCAGCGCCAGCAGCTCCTCCAGCATGATGGTGACCTTCACGCCGTTGGGCGTAGCCAGCGAATACAGCTGCAGCGGCTGCTGCCCCACCGGCAATGCCTTGTTATGGGTGGGACCGGCGACCGGGCGGTTGATGTTGGCAAAGGTGCCGCCCGAAGGCGCTGGCTGCCATACGGCGGGCGGGACATAGGTGGAGCTGTCGGTCATGCAGGATTCCTGTGGTTCGCGGGCTGGGGAGAGGTGCCCGGCTGAAAGTGATTGTCCCGTCACCGGCGCGCTCTTGCCGGCGTGCGCGGAACGCCGCCACGGCGCCCGGGGATTTGCCACAATCGCGGCATGACTGCCGCCCCCACCTCCGCCCGCCAGTTCTGGCTCATGAAGAACGAGCCAGACGAATTCTCCATAGACCACGCGCTGGCCGCACCGCAGGCCACCATCGCCTGGGACGGTGTGCGCAACTACCAGGCGCGCAACTTCATGCGCGATGCCATGCAGGTGGGCGATGGGGTGCTGTATTGGCACTCCAGTTGCGCCGAGCCCGGCATCTACGGCATCGCCCGCATTGCAGGCAACCTGCGCGTCGATGCCTCGCAGTTCGACCCGCGCAGTCCCTACTACGACCCCAAGTCCTCGCCCGACAAGCCACGCTGGCTCACGCTGGACGTGCAGGCGCTGCGCAAGACACGCACGCTGCAGATCGCCGAGCTGCGCGAGCATCCCGAGCTTGCCGGCATGCGTGTACTGCAAAAGGGCAACCGCCTGTCGATCACGCCGGTCACGCCCGAGGAATGGGCCTTCATCGAAGGCCTGCTCCAACCCGCCTGAGCTGCCGACCCGCCCCGCCCCGCCGCGGGCTGCTTTCTTACAAGCAAGAAGCTTCTCTCCTGCACGCCGGACCTGGACCGGCCGCTATGCTTTTGGGCATTTGCGAACCTGGATTTCGCATGCTGGAGGGAGAATCTTCGTGCGTTGGCGAAAAGCAAAAGCAAAAACACCCCCTGGAACTCCCAAGAGCGGCATGGCCGCTGCGCCCGGTCGCCTGCGTCTGGCGCTGCGCGACGCCATCGCCGCCTCCCTGGGTGCGATGCTGGCCTGGGAGCTGTCCCACTACCTGCTCGGCCACCCCAAACCCGTCTTTGCCGCCGTCACCGCCCTGGTCTGCCTGGCGCCCGGACTGCCCAGCCACCTCAAGCAGACCTGGGGTCTGGTGCTGGGCTGCGCCATCGGCATCATCGTCGGCGAACTGGCCTGGCTGCTGCCCGACACCATTCCGCTGCTGCGGCTTAGTCTGGCCTCGCTGGTCGCCCTGTCTCTGGCCGCCATGCTCGGGCAGCCGCCGGTCGTCCCGATACAGGCGGGCGTCTCCGTCGTGCTGGTGCTGAGCATGGGGCCGAGCGCCGCGGGCGAGACGCGGCTGGTTGACGTACTGGTAGGCGCCGGTGTCGGCCTGATGTTCAGCCAGGTGATCTTCACGGCCAATCCGCTGCGCGCCGTGTCGCGCTCGGCAAGCGCCTTGCTGGGCCAGCTGGCCGAGGGGCTGGAAGCCACTCTGCGCGCCACCGCCACCCACGACACGCCCGATGCCACCGTCGCGCTGGGCCAGCTCACGCGCAGCAGCGATGCGCTGAGCGCACTGCGCGCAGCCATGGTGGAGGCGCAAAGCGCCAGCCGCTGGTCCCTGCGCGGCCGCCTGGGTGGCGCGGGGCTGCAGACCATCACCGGGCGCTATGACCGCCACGCCGTGCGCCTGTATGCCAGCGCACTGCTGCTGGGCGAAAGCCTGGTGCGCGGCATGTCGCATGACAGTGGCCTCATGCCGCGCGCCATCGTGCTGCACTGTGAATGGCTGGTCGATGCCTGCCGCCAGCTGTCCGCCAACGGCAACGTGGTGGCCCTGCAGCCCGATGACGCCCTGGCCCAACTGGCCGCATCCGCTCCCCAGGCACCCGCCCAGCCGGTGCCCCAGGCCTGGCTGCCCGCGCTGGACCATGCGCAGCAGATGGAAGAGGCCCTGAAGGCGTTGATAGGCTCGCGCGACGCGTGATCAGACTGCAGCGCGCCCGCGCGGCGCTGCACCCGCACCACTGATGCGCCCGATCGCGCCGGCCAGCCACCAGCCGATGGCGCACATGGCCGCCGTCACCACCCAGGTCCACTGCCATCCGCCCGCCTGCACGGCCACGGCCGCCACCAGAGGCGGGCCTGCAAACTGCCCCACGCTGGACCATTGCTGCATGAAACCCACCGTGGTCGATACCGTGGACTCATCGGGGGCCAGCCGCACTGCCATGGAAAACAGCGTGCCCGGAATCAGCCCGCCCGCCGCCGAAAACAACACCACCGCCACAAAGCGCAGCCACAACGGCGCCAGCGGTTGCCCCTGCCATTGCAGATAGGCCAGCAGCGCACACGCCGCCATGCAGCCAAAGCCCAGGCGCAAGGCGCGCGTGGCGCTCCAGCCGCCTTGGAGCAAACGGCCCGAGGCCACATTGCCCACCATGTTGGCCAGCGCCACCACGGCCGTCAGCGTCCCCGACAATGCGGCGCCCAGGCCAGCCTCAGCATAGACCGTGGGGAGAAAGCCGATGACGGCCATCCACTGCCCTGAATACACGGCAAAGGCCACAGCCACGCACCAGGGTCCGCGGCTGCGCAGGGTCAACGCCAGGCGAGGACGCCAGCCACCGCCCGCCACCGACGCGCCAAGCTGCACCGGCCTGTCTGCCGGCACGCCACACCAGACGGCGACCCATGCGAGCGCCGAGATCAGCCCCAACAGCAACCACCATGCGGGCCAGGATGCCCAGGCCATCACCCACGGCCCCAGCAGCAAGCCGATGGCACTGCCCAACGGCATATAGGTGCCCCACCAGCCCATGCGCGCGCTCAGATCGCTTGGCGCCACGCAGCGCCGGATCAGACCCGGCCCCGGCATGGCCACCAGCAAAAAGCCCAGTCCCTCCACGGCACGCAAGGCCAGCAGCGCTGCAAACCCCGTAGCGGTGGCGCCCAGGACGCTGGCACCCGCCATCAGCAGCAGGCCTGCCAGCATGCTGCGCCGCAGCCCCCAGCGGTCTGCACCCAGACCCACCACCAGGCCCAGCACCATGCCGGCCACCTGCACGGTGGAAAGCAGAAAGCCGGCCTGCAGCAGGGACAGGCCCAATTGCTGCTGCAGCACCGGCACAGCCGGCGGCAGCTTGCCTACATGCAGAGCCGCGCTGACGCCGGCCGCCACGACGATCCATGAGGGATGCACCCCCTGCTTCGTTGTTTTCACTGGATGCTGTCTCCCGGGGGCGCATGCCATGCGCCCTGTAGCTGATGTGTGAAGTATCGAAAGCATAGGCCAAGCGGCGCCTGCAAACAGCACTCTTCTTACCCGCCGACCCGTCTGTATGGAGGCACACTGAAGGCCTGGATCAACTCCCGAGGCCTTGCGCATGCGCTCATCACTAGATTTCAGCTCCTGGTCTTCGCTGCTGTCCACGGTGTTGGGCCTGCTGCTGGTCACCTGCCTGATGATGGGCATTCGCCTGCTGTTCATGCAGACCGTGCAAAAGCGGCGCGAGCGTGAGAACCGCCAGATCAATGAACGCCTGAAGTCGCTTATCGCCGCCTACAAGACGCTGGGCGGCTCCTTCACGGGCACGCTGCATGTGAATCCCCTGCACCTGCGCGATATGCGCAGGCCCACCGCCGACGACACCGATGCACCACCGGCTTTTGGCAGCGAGCGCCAACGGCGCATTCGCGATGCGGTCGAAGCCGCGCTGTCCGATGTCATCTTGCTCGGGACGCAGGACCAGGTGCGCATGGCCGCCCAGGCGGCCCAGGACATGGTGGCAGGCCAGCCTGTCGAGACTGCGGCACTCGTCACTTCGCTGCGCGCCTTCATCCGCGAAGCGCTGGATCTGGAGCCGATCCCCGACAGCCTGCGCGTTCCCAACCAGGGTCCCACGCGTCCCGGCGGCACGGCGGGCGGGGCGCGCAAAGGTGGCGCGGAATCCGGCGCTTCAAGCAAGGGCGGTGGCGGTGGTGGCGCAGGAATGGGCGCCGCAGGCATGGGCGGCCTGGGCATGGGAGCAGGCCTTGGCGCCGGCGTTCACCATAGAGACGATGGCACGCCCCCACCATGAACACCTGCCGTGCAGGGTCGAACCGCAAACCACTGGGACGCCGGCCCGCTTGCCGGGCGAACATGCCACTCGCCAGAAACAGCCAGGCCTGCGAGGTACCAGATGGCACCCCGCAGGCCTCGCATGCCGGGCAGCAGCCGCCTGCCTGCCCGTCCTCCCCCACCAATTCCTGTCAGACCATCACCACGTCACAGCCGCAGCTTGGCCGTTGCCAGCAGCAAACCAAACCCTACCAACATGCCGCCAAAGGCCCTGTCTATCCAATGCCGCACGGCCAGCAGCCGCGCACGCACCCGCTGGGCGGAAAAGCACAGCGCCACGATGCAGAACCACGCCACATGGGCCAGCGAGATGAATCCGCCATATGCCAGCTGCGTGGCCAGCGGCGTGTCCTGTCCCACGATCTGCAGGAACAGGCTGACCACGAACACCGTGGTCTTGGGATTGAGCGCATTCGTCAGAAAGCCCGTGCGCAGTGCCGCCATGTCGGAGAGCGCGGCCACGGGCTGGCTGGGCAAATCGCCCTCCCGGGGGCTGCGCAGCATGGTCACGCCCAGATAGATCAGATAGGCTGCACCCAGCAGCTTGACCACGTCGAACAACCAGGTGGACTGCTGCATGAGCAGTCCGACCCCGAGCAAGGTATAGCCGACATGGACCAGCACCCCCAGGCCAATGCCCAGCGCCGTGAGCAGGCCCGCGCGGCGCGAGCGCAGCAGGCTGTTGCGTGTGACCATCGCGAAATCCGCCCCTGGGCTGATGACGGCCAGCAAGGTAATGGTGACTACAGCTATCCATTCGGTCATCGGTTATCCATTCGATTCAATGCAACGCGCCGGATAGTATTGGCCTTCCATGAAAATACATAACGATGTTTTCTGACACAGTTGGTGAACTCAACTCACACACCCCGAGCAAGCGGCTGCCGTCGCTGCAGGCCTTGCGCTGCTTCGAAGCGGCCGCCCGGCGGGAGAATTTCAGCAAGGCAGCAGAAGAGTTGCACCTGACCCATGGCGCCATCAGCCGGGCCGTGCGCCTGCTGGAGGACGATCTGGGCGTGACCCTGTTTGACCGCCGCAGCCGCCGCGTCTTCCTGACCGAGGCGGGCCGCCACCTGGCCCAGGCCGTGCACGAAGGCCTGGAGCGCATGCGCCAGGCCACGCAGGAGTTGCGCTCGCGCGCGCAGCAGGCGCGCCGCTGGGTGCTGTCCTGCGAGCCCACCTTGCTCATGCGCTGGCTGATCCCGCGCTGGCCCCAGTTCCAGGAACAGCACCCGGAGTTGCAGCTGCACCTGATGGCGGGCGGCGGGCCTTTCTCTTTCGCGGACGGCATCGATCTGGCCATACGGCGCGATGACTTCTCTCCGCCAGCGGGCTGTCATGCGGAGACCCTGTTTGCCGAGCGCATAGGCCCGGTCTGCCGACCCGAGCGGCTGGCGCAGTGGTGCACGCGCTCCGACAAGGGGCATGCCACCGGGCTGCGCCCGGAGGCACCCTTGCTGCAAAGCCGCACCCGCCCGGGGGCCTGGTCCACCTGGGCCGAGCACAGCGGCCAGCCGCCGCCGTCGGGATCCCAGCTGCAGTTCGACCATTTCTATTTCAGCCTGCAGGCCGCCGTGGCAGGCATGGGACTGGCCATCGGACCCTGGCAACTGGTGCGCGACGACATCGCCAACGGCGTGCTGGCAGCGCCCATGGGCTTTGTCGAGGACGGTTCGCGCTACTGCCTGCTGTCCCCCGCTCCGCCCACACCAGATGGCGTGCACGACCAATTGCTGCAGTGGCTGCGCGCCCAGGCCTGAACAGGTCTACTCCCTTTCCCTTTCCCGTGCCTGTGTCTGGACCGGTGTCCGGGCTGATGTCTGTGTCCTTATCTTCGTCTCCCAAAGCAGAAAGGCAGCCGAAGCTGCCTTTCTGTTCTTGCCAGGCCTGAACGCCAGGCCTTGCGCTTACTTGCGCTGCGGCGGCAGGTCCGTGCAGGAGCCGTGCGCCACCTCGGCCGCCATGCCCAGGCTTTCGCCCAGCGTGGGGTGGGGATGGATGGTCTTGCCGATGTCCACGGCATCGGCGCCCATTTCGATGGCCAGCGCAATCTCGCCGATCATGTCGCCCGCATGCGTGCCGACGATGCCGCCACCCAGGATGCGGCCGTGGCCGTGCGCCTCGGGGCTGTCATCGAACAGCAGCTTGGTGACGCCTTCGTCGCGGCCATTGGCAATGGCGCGGCCCGAAGCCGTCCAGGGAAACACACCCTTTTTGACCTTGATGCCCTGGGCCTTGGCCTGGTCCTCGGTCAGACCCACCCACGCCACTTCCGGGTCGGTGTAGGCCACGCTGGGGATCACGCGGGCATTGAAGGCGCTGGCAGCCAGCTCCTTGTTGCCCTGCAGTTCACCGGCGATGACTTCGGCGGCCACATGGGCCTCGTGCACGGCCTTGTGCGCCAGCATGGGCTGGCCCACCACGTCGCCGATGGCGAAGATGTGGGGCACATTGGTGCGCATCTGGATATCGACTTCGATGAAGCCGCGGTCCGTGACGGCCACGCCGGCCTTCTCGGCAGCGATCTTCTTGCCGTTGGGTGTGCGGCCCACGGCCTGCAGCACCAGGTCGTAGACCTGGGGCTCGGGCACGGTGATGCCGTCCTTGGCAGGCGCAAAGCTGACCTTGATGCCTTCGGGCGTGGCTTCGGCACCCACGGTCTTGGTGTTGACCATGATGTTGTCGAAGCGCGGCGCGTTCATCTTCTGCCAGACCTTGACCAGGTCGCGATCGGCGCCCTGCATGAGGCCATCCATCATCTCCACCACGTCCAGGCGTGCGCCCAGCGTGGAGTAGACGGTGCCCATTTCCAGGCCGATGATGCCGCCGCCCAGGATCAGCATGCGCTTGGGCACGCTGGCCAGGTCCAGCGCGCCGGTGGAGTCCACCACGCGCGGGTCCTTGGGCATGAAGGGCAGGTGCACGGCCTGGCTGCCGGCGGCAATGATGGCGCGCTTGAACTGCACGATCTTCTTGCTGCCGGTCTTTTCCTGGCCGTCGCCCGTGGTCTCTTCCACCTCAAGGTGGTTGGCGCCGACGAAGTTGCCGTAGCCGCGCACCACGGTGACCTTGCGCATCTTGGCCATCTGGCCCAGGCCGCCGGTCAGCTTGCCGATGACCTTGTCCTTGTGTCCGCGCAGCTGGTCGATGTTGACCTCGGGCGCGCCGAACTTGACGCCGGCCACCTCCAGGTGCTTGACCTCGTCCACCACGGCGGCCACGTGCAGCAGCGCCTTGGACGGGATGCAGCCCACGTTCAGGCAGACGCCGCCCAGGCTCTTGTAGCGCTCGACGATGACCACATTCAGGCCCAGATCGGCCGCACGGAAGGCTGCCGAGTAGCCGCCAGGACCGCCGCCGAGCACGACCACGTCGCAGTCGTAATCGGCCGCGCCACCAGCGTAGCTGGCTGCGGTCGGAGCGGGAGCCGATGCTGCGGGCGCTGCAGCGGCAGGGGCCGGAGCCGCCGCTGCAGGGGCCGGTGCTGCCGCCTGGGGTGCGGCGGCCGCCTCGCCAGCGGCCTCCAGCGTCAGGATCAGGCCGCCTTCGGCGATCTTGTCGCCGATCTTGACCTTGAGCTCCTTGACCACGCCGGCATGGCTGGAGGGGATCTCCATGGAGGCCTTGTCGGACTCCACGGTGATCAGGGACTGGTCCTTGGCCACGGTGTCACCGGGCTGGACCAGCAGTTCGATCACGCCCACTTCGGCGAAGTCGCCGATGTCGGGCACCTTGATGTCGATGATTGCCATGTGTCGGGCCTCCGTTTACAGCAGGATGCGGCGGTAGTCCGCCAGCACTTGGCCCAGGAAGGCATTGAAGCGCGCGGCCGAGGCACCGTCGATGACACGGTGGTCATAGGACAGCGACAGCGGCAGCGTCAGGCGCGGCACGAATTGCTTGCCATCCCACACCGGCTTCATCTGGCCCTTGGACAGGCCGAGGATGGCCACTTCGGGGGCGTTGATGATGGGGGTGAAGTTCGTGCCACCGATGCCGCCCAGCGACGAGATCGAGAAGCAGCCGCCCTGCATGTCGGCAGCGCCGAGCTTGCCGTCGCGGGCCTTCTTGGCCAGCTCGCCCATTTCCTGGCTGATCTGCAGGATGCCCTTCTTGTCGGCATCGCGCAGCACGGGGACCACCAGGCCGTTGGGCGTGTCGGCCGCAAAGCCGACGTGGAAGTACTGCTTGTAGACCAGGGTGTCGCCGTCCAGCGAGGCATTGAACTCGGGGAACTTCTTGAGGGCCGCAACCACCGCCTTGATCACGAAGGCCAGCATGGTCACCTTGACGCCGCTCTTCTCGTTCTCCTTGTTGGTGGAGACACGGAAGGCTTCCAGGTCGGTGATGTCGGCCTCGTCATTGTTGGTGACGTGCGGAATCATGACCCAGTTGCGCGACAGGTTGGCGCCGCTGATCTTCTTGATGCGCGACAGGTCCTTGCGCTCGACCGGGCCGAACTTGGAGAAGTCCACCTTGGGCCAGGGCAGCAGGTCCAGGCCTGCGCCGCCGCCGGAGCCACCCTTGGGGGCGGTCGCGGCCTGGGCCTTGGTCTGCACGGCACCCGCCATGACGGACTTGGTGAAAGCCTGGATGTCGTCGGCCGTGATGCGGCCCTTGTTGCCCGAGCCCTTGACCTCGTCCAGCGGCACACCCAGCTCGCGGGCGAACTTGCGTACCGAGGGCGATGCATGGGGCAGCTTGCCCGTGGGCGCCACGGTCGGGTTGTGCGCAGGTGCAGCGGCGGGAGCCGATGCTGCAGCGGCAGACACCGGAGCTGCAGCGGCCGGGGCAGCAGTTGCCGGTGCAGGGGCTGCTGCAGCAGGTGCCGGGGCCGCAGCCTGGGCTGCAGGCGCGGCAGCGCCCTGCACGCTCATCTGGCCGACCACGTCGCCCACGTTGACCGTGTCACCGATCTTGAGCGTCAGCGCCGTGATGGTGCCGGCCGCTGGCGACGGGATTTCCATCGAGGCCTTGTCGGATTCGACGGTGAACAGCGATTGCTCGGCCGTCACGGTGTCGCCGACCTTGACCAGCATCTCGATCACGGCCACGTCCTTGAAGTCGCCAATGTCGGGAATCTTGATGTCGATCTGCGTGGCGGCGCCCGAGGCCGCAGGCGCGGCAGCGGGAGCAGCGGCCGGTGCAGGCGCAGCCACCGGGGCTGCAGCGGCGGGGGCCGGTGCGGCGGCTGCAGGTGCCGGGGCAGCGGCTTCCGCCGACTCGACCACGGCAATGATGCTGCCCTGCTTGACCTTGTCGCCCATGTTGACGCGCAGCTCCTTGAGCACGCCGGCGTGGCTGGAGGGGATCTCCATGGAGGCCTTGTCGGACTCCACGGTGATCAGCGATTGCTCGGCCTTGATCTGATCGCCGGCCTTGACCAGCACTTCGATCACAGCAACTTCGTCGAAATCACCGATATCGGGGACTTGAATTTCTACCAATGCCATATGTGTCTCCCGTTCTTACTCAAGCGTGCAGCGGGTTGATCTTGTCGGCCTTGATGCCGTACTTGGCGATCGCTTCGGCCACGGTGGTGGCGTTGATCTTGCCTTCTTCGGCCAGCGCGCGCAGTGCGGCAACCACGATGTAGTGGCGATCCACTTCGAAGTGCTCGCGCAGCTTGCGGCGGAAGTCCGAGCGGCCGAAGCCGTCGGTGCCCAGCACCTTGTAGGTGCGGCCCTTGGGCATGTAGGGGCGGATCTGCTCGGCGTAGGCCTTCATGTAGTCGGTGGATGCGATCACCGGGCCATTGTGCGACTGCAGCTGCTGCGTGACGAAGGGCACCTTCTGGGTGTCCAGCGGATGCAGCAGGTTCCAGCGGTCGGCGTCCTGGCCGTCGCGGGTGAGCTCGTTGAAGCTCGGGCAGCTCCACACGTCGGCGGCAATGCCCCAGTCGGCCAGCAGCAGTTCCTGGGCGAAGAAGGATTCGCGCAGGATGGTGCCCGAACCCAGCAGTTGCACGCGCAGGCCGCTTTCCGGCACCTTCTGGCCGGGCTTGCACAGGTACATGCCCTTGATGATCTGCTGCTCGGTGCCGGGCGTGAGGCCGGGCATGGCGTAGTTCTCGTTGAGCAGCGTGATGTAGTAGAAGACGTTTTCCTGGTTCTGCACCATGCGGCGCAGGCCGTCCTGCATGATCACGGCGACTTCGTGGGCGAAGGTCGGGTCGTAGCTCACGCAGTTGGGAATGGTGTTGGCCAGGATGTGGCTGTGGCCGTCTTCGTGCTGCAGGCCTTCGCCGTTCAGCGTGGTGCGGCCCGAAGTGCCGCCCAGCAGGAAACCGCGCGCCTGCATGTCTCCGGCCGCCCAGGCCAGGTCACCGATGCGCTGGAAGCCGAACATCGAGTAGTACACGTAGAACGGGATCATGATCCGGTTGCTCGTGCTGTAGCTCGTGGCTGCCGCGATCCAGCTGCTCATGCCGCCGGCTTCGTTGATGCCTTCCTGCAGGATCTGGCCGGCCTTGTCCTCGCGGTAGTACATCACCTGGTCCTTGTCGACCGGGGTGTACTGCTGTCCAGCGGGGTTGTAGATGCCGATCTGGCGGAACAGGCCTTCCATGCCGAAGGTACGGGCCTCGTCCACCAGGATGGGCACGACGCGCGGACCGATTTCCTTGTCGCGCAGCAGCTGCGTGAGGAAGCGCACATAGGCCTGGGTGGTCGAGATCTCACGGCCTTCGGGCGTGGCTTCAAGGATGGCCTTGAAGGTATCCAGCGCAGGCGCCGTGAATTGCTCGCTGGCCTTCACGCGGCGGTGCGGCAGGTAGCCGCCCAGGGCCTTGCGGCGCTCGTGCAGGTAGCGCATTTCCGGGGTGTCGTCGGCCGGCTTGTAGAAAGGCAGGTCGGCGATCTGGCTGTCGGGAATGGGAATGTTGAAACGGTCGCGGAAGGCCTTGATGTCCTCGTCGCCCAGCTTCTTGGTCTGGTGAACGGTGTTCTTGCCTTCACCGATCTTGCCCATGCCGAAGCCCTTGACGGTCTTGACCAGCAGCACGGTGGGCTGCCCCTTGTGCGAATTGGCGGCGTGGAAGGCCGCATACACCTTCTGCGAATCGTGGCCGCCGCGGCGCAGGTTCCAGATCTCGTCGTCGCTCATGTGCTCGACCATCTTCAGCGCGCGCGGATCGCGGCCGAAGAAGTTCTTGCGCACGTAGGCGCCGTCATTGGCCTTGAACGACTGGTAGTCGCCGTCGTTGCACTCGGCCATGATCTTCTTGAGCACGCCGTCCTTGTCCTTGGCCAGCAGCTCGTCCCAGCCCTTGCCCCACAGCAGCTTGATGACGTTCCAGCCGGAGCCGCGGAACTCGCCTTCGAGTTCCTGGATGATCTTGCCGTTGCCGCGCACCGGGCCGTCCAGGCGCTGCAGGTTGCAGTTGATCACGAAGATCAGGTTGTCCAGCTTTTCGCGGGCGGCCAGCGAGATTGCGCCCAGCGACTCGACCTCGTCCATTTCGCCGTCGCCGCAGAACACCCAGACCTTGCGGCTTTCGGTGTCGGCAATGCCGCGGGCATGCAGGTACTTGAGGAAGCGCGCCTGGTAGATGGCCATCAGCGGGCCCAGGCCCATGGACACCGTGGGGAACTGCCAGAACTCGGGCATCAGCTTGGGGTGCGGATAGCTGGACAGGCCCTTGCCGTCCACTTCCTGACGGAAGTTCAGCAGCTGCTCTTCGGAGATGCGGCCTTCCAGGTAGGCGCGGGCATAGATGCCGGGCGAGACGTGGCCCTGGATGTACAGGCAGTCGCCGCCGTGGTTCTCGTTTTCGGCGTGCCAGAAATGGTTGAAGCCGGCCGCGAACATGTTGGCCAGCGAAGCGAAGGAGCCGATGTGGCCGCCCAGGTCACCGCCTTCGGGCGGGTGCAGGCGGTTGGCCTTGACCACCATGGCCATGGCATTCCAGCGCATGTAGGCGCGCAGACGGCCTTCGATTTCCAGGTTGCCGGGACAGCGGGCTTCCTGCGAGGTCTCGATGGTGTTCACATAGCCGGTGTTGGCCGAGAAAGGCATGTCCACGCTGTTCTGGCGTGCGTGTTCGAGCAGGTCCTCGATCAGCTTGTGCGCGTATTCGGCGCCTTCACGGTCGATGACGGCCGACAGGGCGTCCATCCATTCGCGCGATTCTTGTTGGTCCAGGCCGGCGGGAACGCCTGCATTGCCTTGCGGGTCAGTCTGAGCTGTCATGGGAATGTCTCCTTGCAGAAGGTAGCGTCTTGGGGTCGAACCAGTGAGCGGCGCAGCGCGCCAACGCAGGCGGGTAGTTCACCACGCCTTGCGCGGCACAGACCCTGTCTGGCGAACTTGAAAATACCGATTCACTGCCTCAATGCTCGGCGAGTGTCGCATACTTTTTTCGAATTTCAAATGGTGCTTTTTGATTTCATAATTTGAAATTTTGCTGCAAACGCACATACAGTGAAGACCCCAAAGAACGTCGCCGAAGCGCCTCCGTGGCGACTCCAATACTCCTTAAAAACAGTCAGACTCTCCCCTACACTGGGCGCATGCAATCCTCCCCTTCCGAGCACGGCACGCACAGCCCTGCCCCCATGGCAGGCGTGGCCGCGCCAGTGCGCTGGTGGCGCAGCTGGTGGCGCAGTCTTTCCCCCACGCGCCAGGACCGCTTCGCGGCGCTCGCCCCCCTCGCGGCCGTACTGATGTTCATGGCGGCCATCGTGGCCTCCTTCTGGTACCTGCGCATGGAGGAGATCGACCGCGAGAAGGAAGCGCTGCACCGCGACGTGGAATATGCCCAGCAACGCGTGCGCCTGCGCCTGCTGGAGCGCCAGGAGCAACTGATGCGCATGGCGCGCGACATCGGCAACCACGACCTGGGCGAGTCCGACTTCGCCAGCCGCGCCGAAGCACTCATCAGCCAGTACCCGGAACTGCAGTCCATCACCTGGATCGATGCACAGCGGCGCATCCTGGCCAGCCAGTCCGCCCCCACCGTCAGCAGCGAGCAGCTGCGCATCCCGCGTGAAGTGCTGCGCGCCGGAGACGCGCTGGAGGCCTACCAGCTCGCGCGCGAGATGCAGCAACCCATCTACGTGCAGGGACTGGCCCACAAGGGGGAAGCCGCGCCGCTGCTGCAACTGCATGTGCCGCTGGCACAGGACGGCCGCTACATCGGCGAGCTGCTGGGCGAGTACTCCATCGACAGCCTGCTGCGCTATGGAACGCCCACCGAAATCATGGCCCGCTACGCCATGACCATGCTCGACAGCCGGGGCCAGGTGCTGGCCGGCACGCCGCTGACGCCGCGCAAGCAGACCGCCACCGAACTGCTGCGCTGGCGCACCGTTGCCAACGAGGACGAGGCACCCGTCGCCCCCGTCGGCAACAGCCTGGTGCTGCGTGCCCAGGCCTATCGCACCTCGCTGGGCGTGGTCGGCAGCGGCCTGTTCTGGCTTGTGGGCACGCTCAGTGCGATGACGGCATGGCTGCTGCTGGCCACCTGGCGCCACACGCGCCGCCGCCAGCGCGCCCAGGAGGCCCTGGTCGCGGAAACCAACTTCCGCCGCGCCATGGAAAACTCCGTGCTCACCGGCATGCGCGCGCTGGACCTGCAAGGCCGCATCACCTATGTGAATGCCGCCTTCTGCCAGATGACGGGCTGGAGCGAGTCAGAGCTGGTAGGCCAGATGCCGCCCTACTCCTACTGGCCCGACAACGACTACGACAACCTGCACTCCAAGCTGCGCGAAGAGCTTTCGGGCAAGACCATCGTCGGCGGTTTTCAGGTGCGCGTGCAGCGCAAGAACGGCACGCAGTTCGATGCGCGCCTGTATGTCTCGCCGCTGATCGACGCCCATGGCCAGCACACGGGCTGGATGTCGTCCATGACCGACATCACCGAGCCCAACCGCATCCGCGAGCAACTGTCGGCCTCCTATGAGCGCTTCACCATCGTGCTGGAGGCGTTGGACGCCTCGGTGTCCGTCGCCCCCCTGGGCAGCGCCGAGCTGCTGTTCGCCAACAAGCTGTACCGGCAATGGTTTGGCTCACAGACCGACGGCCACCTGCAGCTCGTCGCCCAGGCCGGCGTGCTGCCCGTGCGCTCGCAGCCGCAAGGCATGGACGACGAGGACGGCCTCATGGGCCTGCCCACCGACTCGCTGACCAGCGCACGCAGCGAAAACGCCGAGATCTACCTGCCCGAACTGGGCAAGTGGCTGGAAGTGCGATCGCGCTATCTGAGCTGGGTGGACGGCCGCCTGGCCCAGATGGTGATCGCCACCGACATCACGCCGCGCCGCCTGGCCGAGGAGCAGGCTGATCGCCAGGCCGAGCACGCCCAGTCCGTCAGCCGCCTGATCACCATGGGCGAGATGGCCTCCAGCGTCGCCCATGAGCTCAACCAGCCGCTGACCGCCATCAGCAACTACTGCAGCGGCATGCTCACCCGGCTCGAAAAGGGCACGCTGACCGAAGAGCAGATGAAGTTCGCGCTGGAGAAAACCGCCCACCAGGCGCAGCGCGCGGGGCAGATCATTTTGCGCATACGCTCCTTCGTCAAGCGCAGCGAGCCCAACCGCACCCTGGCCCAGGTCACCGACATGGTCAGCGAGGCCGTGGAGCTGGCCGGGATCGAGCTGCGCCGCCGCAATGTGCAGCTGACCTACCACGTGGCCGAGCGCATGCCGGCCATCATGGCCGACACCATCCTCATCGAGCAGGTGCTGGTCAACCTCATGAAGAACGGCGCCGAATCCATCGAGCAATCGGGCCGCCCCAGCCACCAGCGCAATGTGGAACTGCGCGTGGTGCCACGCACCATCGAGGACCAGCGCGTCATCGAATTCAACGTGCAGGACACCGGCAAGGGCCTGCCGCCGGAGGTGCTGGAACGCCTCTTCGAGGCCTTCTTCACCACCAAGAGCGAAGGCATGGGCATGGGGCTGAATCTGTGCCGCAGCATTGTCGAGTCCCACCAGGGCCGGATGCGTGCCGAGAACCTCTACAATGGTTCCGAGGTTGTCGGCTGCCGGTTTTCATTCTGGCTGCCGCTGGCCCCGCCGGGCGACGCGACAACGCCGGCAGCGACCATTGAACCCACAACAAGGACGATTGCATGAGCTTGATCCCGAAAAAAGGCACTGTGTACGTAGTTGATGACGACGAAGCGGTTCGTGATTCGTTGCAATGGTTGTTGGAGGGCAAGGACTATCGTGTGCGCTGCTTCGACTCGGCCGAGACCTTCCTCTCGCGCTACGACCCACGCGAGATCGCCTGCCTCATCGTCGACATCCGCATGGGCGGCATGACGGGCCTGGAACTGCAGGACCGCCTGATCGAACGCAAGTCCCCCCTTCCCATCGTCTTCATCACCGGCCACGGCGACGTGCCCATGGCGGTGAACACCATGAAGAAGGGCGCACTGGACTTCATCCAGAAGCCGTTCAACGAAGAGGAACTGCTGAACCTGGTCGAGCGCATGCTGGACCATGCCCGCGAAGCCTTTGCCGGCCACCAGCAGGCCGCCAGCCGCGATGCGCTGTTGGCCAAGCTGACCAGCCGTGAAGCCCAAGTGCTGGAGCGCATCGTCGCCGGCCGGCTGAACAAGCAGATCGCCGACGATCTTGGCATCAGCATCAAGACGGTGGAGGCGCACCGCGCCAACATCATGGAAAAGCTCAACGCAAACACCGTGGCCGATCTGCTCAAGATCGCCCTGGGCCAGGGCCAGACCGCTGCAGCGGCCAAGGCAGCCGTCGCCGGATAAGCCAAGACACCACCGCTTTTTTTCAAAGAGCTGCTAGCGCTTGATCAACAAGCCCTAGCAGCATTTTTATTGGTATTCACTGCAATGACAGCCCAACTCATCGACGGCAACGCCCTCTCCCGCCAACTGCGTGCCGAAGTCGCCCAGCGCGCCACCGCCCTGAAGGCCCGCGGCACCACGCCCGGCCTGGCCGTGGTCCTGGTCGGCGACAACCCTGCCTCCCAAGTCTATGTGCGCAACAAGGTCAAGGCCTGCGAGGACGCGGGCTTTCATTCGGTGCTGGAGAAGTACGATGCCTCGATGACCGAGGCCGAACTGCTGGCCCGCGTCGAGGCGCTGAACAACGACCCCAGCATCCACGGCATCCTGGTCCAGCTGCCGCTGCCCGCACACATCGACGACCACAAGGTCATCGAGACCATTTCGCCGCTCAAGGACGTGGATGGCTTTCACGTGGCCAGTGCAGGCGCGCTGATGGTGGGCGAGGTCGGCTTCAAGGCCTGCACCCCCTACGGCTGCATGAAGATGCTCGAATCCATCGGCATGAAGGACCTGCGCGGCAAGCACGCCGTGGTCATCGGCCGCTCCAACATCGTCGGCAAGCCCATGGCCATGATGCTGCTGGCCGCCAATGCCACCGTCACCATCTGCCACAGCGGCACGGCCGATCTTGCCGCCATGACGCGCCAGGCCGACATCGTGGTCGCCGCCGTGGGCAAGCGCAACGTGCTGACGGCCGACATGTGCAAGCCCGGTGCCGTGGTCATCGACGTGGGCATGAATCGCAACGACGAAGGCAAGCTCTGCGGCGACGTGGACTTTGACGGCGTCAAGGAAGTGGCCGGCTTCATCACGCCCGTACCCGGCGGTGTCGGCCCCATGACGATTACCATGCTGCTGGTCAACACCATGGAGGCGGCCGAGCGCGCCGCCGGCTGACCAGGAGCTGACAAGCATCGGGCGGCTCCCTGGAGAGCCGCTTGATTTCAATGCACCCGACGGCATCTGACACGCATGAGCAATCCCCTCCTCGAATCCCCCGACCTGCCCCTGTTCGATCGCATACGCCCTGCCGATGTCGGCCCGGCCATCGATATCCTGCTGACCGGGGCCGCAGAGGCCCTGGAGACCGTCACGGCACCCGACTTTCCGGCGCGCTGGGATTCGATCTCGGCCGTGCTCGATGTCGCCACCGAGAAGCTGGGAACGGCCTGGGGCGCCGTCAGCCACCTCAACAGCGTGGCCGATACGCCCGAGCTGCGCGCCGCCTACAACGAGTCCCTGCCCAAGGTCACCGAATTCTGGACGCGTCTGGGTGCCGACGAGCGCCTGTACGCCAAGTACAAGGCCATTGACCCCGCCACGCTCAATGTCGAGCAGCGTGCGGCCTGGGACCATGCCATGCGCAACTTCGTGCTCTCCGGCGCCGAGCTGCGGGGCGAGGACAAGCTGCGCTTTGCCAAGATCCAGGAACGCTCGGCCGAACTGACGCAGAAGTTCAGCGAGAACGCGCTCGACGCCACCGATGCATTCGCCTACTACGCCACGGCCGAGGAGCTGGACGGCGTGCCGCAGGATGTGCGCCAGGCAGCCCGCTCCGCCGCCGAGGCCGAAGGCAAGCAAGGCTTCAAGCTCACGTTGAAGATGCCCTGCTATCTGCCCGTGATGCAGTTTGCGGCCAGCAGTGCGCTGCGCGAGAAGCTCTACCGCGCCTATGTGACACGCGCCTCCGACCAGGCCGAGGGCGATGCCATCCGCTTCGACAACACGGCCAACATCTCGGAGATCCTGGCCCTGCGCAAGGAAGAGGCGCAGTTGCTGGGTTACCGCAATTTCGGCGAGATTTCGCTGGTTCCCAAGATGGCGCATTCGCCACAGCAGGTGATCGACTTTCTGCGCGATCTCGCGCACCGGGCCCGCCCCTATGCCGAGAAGGATGTCGCCGACCTGCGCGCCTTCGCACGCGATGAACTGGGCCTGGCCGATCCCCAGCCCTGGGACTGGGCCTATGTCTCCGAAAAGCTCAAGGAGGCACGCTATGCCTTCAGCGAGCAGGAGGTCAAGCAGTACTTCCCTGCGCCCAAGGTGCTGGCCGGCCTGTTCAAGATCGTCGAGACGCTGTTCGACGTGGCCATCCGCCGCGACGCGGCGCCGGTCTGGAATCCCGCCGTCGAGTTCTACCGCATCGAGCGCAGCACGCCGCAAGGCCCCGAGCTGGTCGGCCAGTTCTACCTGGACCAGCCGGCGCGATCGGGCAAGCGTGGCGGCGCCTGGATGGACGATGTGCGTACCCGCTGGCTGCGCCCTGACAACCACAGGCTGCAGACGCCGGTCGCTCACCTGGTCTGCAACTTTGCCACCGGCGTTGACGGCAAGCCGGCCCTGCTCACGCACGATGACGTGATCACGCTGTTCCATGAAACCGGCCACGGCCTGCACCACATGCTGACCCAGGTCAACGAGCGCGACGTCTCGGGCATCGCGGGCGTGGAATGGGATGCCGTGGAGCTGCCAAGCCAGTTCATGGAGAACTTCTGCTGGGAATGGGAAGTGCTCAAGCACATGACCGCCCACGTGGACAGCGGCGAGCCGCTGCCGCGCGCCCTGTACGACAAGATGATCGCAGCCAAGAACTTCCAGTCGGGCATGCAGACGCTGCGCCAGATCGAGTTCTCGCTGTTCGACATGCTGCTGCATACCGAGCACGATCCGAAGGCAGACATCATGCCGCTGCTGGCCCGCGTGCGCGCCGAGGTGGCCGTGCTGCCGTCGCCCCCTTACAGCCGCTCGGCCCACACCTTCAGCCACATCTTTGCAGGCGGCTATGCAGCCGGCTACTACAGCTACAAGTGGGCTGAAGTCCTCTCGGCAGATGCCTATGCGGCCTTCGAGGAAACCATGCTGGCCGATGGAACCCCCAACCCCGAGACAGGCCGCCGCTACCGTGAGGCGATTCTGGAGGCCGGGGGGGCCCGCCCGGCCATGGAGTCGTTCAAGGCCTTCCGTGGCCGCGAACCCCAGCTGGATGCGCTGTTGCGCCACCAGGGCATGGCCCAGGCCTGAGAGCCCGGCCCCAGGTCTGCAGCGCCCCGACGGGGCGCTTTTTCCTGGCCCGGCCACCCCATCGGATGCGCGCAGCCACATCCTGTGGCTCCAGAAGATGGCCCAGGATGAATGGCACGCTATGCTTGCAGGCACTCCTGTGCGGGCATCCATCCGACGAGTGGTGGCCCCCGGCACGAAACCCTTCTTCCGAAACCGAGATCGTCCATGCAGTCTTCTACCAGCCTTGGCCGCGGCGCCCTGCGCCACCTGATGCCATGCCTCGCCCTCGCCTGCCTTGCCGCCGCACTGCCGGCCGGTGCGCAGCAGGTGTACCGCATCGTCGGCCCCGATGGAAAAGTCACTTTCTCGGACCGCCCGGCCCAAAGCGCCCAGCAGCAGGCAGCGCCTGCCGCCCCTGCGGCCCCGTCAGTCGCGGGCACCGCTGACAGCAATGCCAACCTGCCCTATGCGCTGCGCCAGATCGCCGGCCGCTTTCCGGTGACGCTGTACACCTCGCCCGACTGCGCGCCCTGCGACAGCGCGCGCCAGTTGCTCCAGTCCAGAGGCATTCCCTATGCCGAACGCCTGGTGCAGACCGAGGCGGACGCCGCTGCCATGCAAAAGCTCAGCGGCCAGAACAGCCTGCCGTTTGCCACCGTTGGCAAGCAGTTCCTGAGCGGCTTCTCGTCCAGCGAATGGACCCAATACCTGGATGCCGCAGGCTATCCTGCGACCTCGCAACTGCCGGCCCAGTACAAGCGGCCATCGGCACAGCCATTGACCACGCCTACGCCCGCTGCATCGGCGACGGCATCGGCGCCCGCAGCAGCACCCGCCGCTGCCGAGGACCCGGGCAGCCGGCGCACCCCCATGCCCGCCCCAACGCCTGGTGCACGCACCAACGACAACCCCGCAGGCCTGAGCTTCTAGGCAAGCGCCTGCCGCAATCAGGAGCCCGACAGTGGATTCCATGCTGTCCGATGTGGTCTGGACCATGGCAAGGCTTGCCACGCTTGCCGGCTTGCCCGCGCTCATCGCGTGGACCCTGGTTGCAAGGCCTTCATGGCGCGAGCCTTTCAGGCTGGCCAGCCTGGCGCTGGTGCCTTGCCTGATCACGCTGTGGTTCATGCATGACGGAGGCCTGGGCAATGGCCTCAACCGCCTGGCCTACTACATGACGACGGCTGGCTTCTTTGCCATCTACGCCGGGCTGGCGGCCATCACCTGGCTCATTCAGCACATAAAAAAACAGCGCGCGCAAGCCTCGTTGCGCGCGCTGTGCCTGGGTGCATTGGCCCTGCTCGCGTGGATCACAGGCGCCGTGGCGTTCGAGAGCCTCGGCTAGCCGAGGCCGGAAGGTCTTCGCTCAATAGTTGAGCGTCTGCACGCCCTCGGGCGTGCCCAGCAGGCAGACCGATGCCTTCTGGTGCGCAAACACTCCCACGGTCACCACGCCAGGCCATTGGTTGACGTCGGACTCGAAGGCCAGAGGCTCTGCGATCTTCAGGCCGCGCACATCAAGAATGTGCTGGCCGTTGTCCGTCACCAGGGGCGCGCCGTCCTTCATGCGGATCTCGGCGCAGCCACCCATGGCCTTGAAGCGGTTCGCAATCTGGGCAGCCGCCATGGGAATCACCTCCACAGGCAGCGGAAAGTCTCCGAGTACCTCGACGCGCTTGGAGGCATCGGCAATGCAGACAAAGCGCTCGGCCAGCGCAGCGACGATCTTCTCGCGCGTCAGTGCGGCGCCACCGCCCTTGACCATGTAGCCGCGGCCGTCGATCTCGTCGGCTCCGTCGATGTAGACCGACAGGCTGGCGACTTCGTTGGCATCCAGCACCTTGATGCCCAGCGCCTTCAGGCGCTCGGTGCTTGCCACGGAACTGGACACGGCGCCCGGGATCTGGTCCTTGATGGTGGCCAGTGCATCGATGAACTTGTTGACCGTGGAGCCGGTGCCAACGCCGACGATTTCGCCGGGCACCACATAGGCCAGAGCGGCTTGCCCGACCAGGGCTTTGAGTTCATCTTGGGAAAAAGAGGCAGCAGATGTCGTCATGAGGGAAAATCCAGGTAATCCTTTGATTATCCCCATGTCTCTGATCCCCTACGCCCTGACCCGTCCCTTTCTCTTCGGCATGGACCCCGAATCCGCCCACGATCTCACGATGAACCTGATGGCAAAGGGGCAGAACACGCTCCTGCAGCAGGCGTGGGCACAGCCCATGGTGAGTGACCCCGTCGAGCTTGCCGGCCTCAAGTTCCCCAACCGCGTGGGCATGGCAGCGGGTCTGGACAAGAACGCGCGCTGCATCGACGCGCTGGCCGCCATGGGATTCGGCTTCGTCGAGGTGGGCACCGTGACACCCCGCCCGCAGCCGGGCAACCCCAAGCCGCGCATGTTCCGCATTCCCGAACGCAATGCGCTGATCAACCGCCTGGGCTTCAACAACGAAGGCCTGGATGCCTTCCTGAGCAACGTCAAGCGCTCGCAGGCCCGCGCCCAGGGCAAACCCATGCTGCTGGGGCTGAACATCGGCAAGAACGCCACCACTCCCATCGAAGATGCCACCAGCGACTATCTCAAGGCGCTGGACGGCGTGTACCCGCATGCCGACTACGTGACGGTGAACATCAGCTCGCCCAACACCAAGAACCTGCGCGCCCTGCAAAGCGACGAAGCGCTGGACGCCCTGCTGGGTGCGATTGCCGAGCGCCGCGAGCAACTGGCCACGCAGCATGGCAAGCGGGTGCCGGTGTTCGTGAAGATCGCACCCGACCTGGATGAAGAGCAGGTCGGCGTCATCGCCGCCACACTGCAGCGCCATGGCATGGATGGTGTGATCGCCACCAACACCACGATCAGCCGGGAAGCCGTCAAGGGCCTGCCCCACGCGCAGGAAACGGGCGGCCTGTCCGGTGCGCCGGTGCTGGAGGCCAGCAACCAGGTCATCCGCCAGCTGCGTTCCGCCCTGGGCAGCCGCTACCCCATCATCGGCGTGGGCGGCATTCTCAGCGGCGAAGATGCCGTCAGCAAAATCCGCGCAGGCGCCGACGTGGTCCAGATCTACAGCGGCCTGATCTACCGAGGCCCTGCCCTGGTGCCCGAGACCGCACGCGCCATAGCCCAGCTGCGTTGAGGCCCGTGCCAGACAGGTGGCTGGCTGGCCGTTTCGAGCCAAGGCAGCTGAGTCAAGACACCACACAGCCAGTGCTGGCGCACTGAACGCAGAACGCGAAAACGCCCGGCATGCCGGGCGTTTTCTTTCTTTGGGAGAGAAGCAGGCTTCTCGGCCCTCAACCCCTGCGCTGCTGCCAGCGCAGGATCAGGGGCATGACGGTGGTACCGAATCGCAGCAGCTTGCGCGGGCCCACCATCAGTGCGGCACCGGCCGCCACGGCCACGGCCACAGGATGCAGGCGCGCAAAGGTGATGGCACGCTCCACCAGCGGTGCATCGGGCTGCACATGGGTGGCAGAGCGGCTCAATGCCCGGGCCTGGGCCACGGCCGCAGAGCGCGCCTTGAGGCGCTCGCGCTGCTGGGCAATGCGTTGCATCACCTGCTGCTGCTCAACGGTGGATGTGAACCAGAGCTCCGCATTGAGCCCCGTGGGCGCGGGTGGCGTGACAGCGTTGCGGGACGGGGAAGCGTTGGAAGCATCGACCATGGCTACAGCCTCTTCTTCAGCGCCTGCCAGTCCTGGCTCAGCTCGTTGCGGGTAAGGATGAAGGGGCGGGCCAGGCGGCGCACGGCAGCAAGCAATTGCCACAGGGCAATGGCCCAGACCGCCAGCCAGCCACCGCCCACCAGCCAGCCCACCAGCACGCGGTGCTCGGTGTCCCAGAACTGCACGAGCAAGGCCACCGACAGCGTGAGCATGACCACGACGCTGAGTCCAGCAAGCGCAATCAGCATCACGACCACCGTCTGCATGCTGCGCTTGTGCTCGGCCCATTCAAGCCGCGCGAGATCCGTGCGGTCTTCTGCGGCAATGGCCAGCTCGATCACGGAAGCGCGCCAGCGCGCCACCCAGGCATCCAAACCCAGAAGGGAAATCCAATTCACAGGCATCCTTTTCTGGTCAGGCATGCCGCTGATCAGCGACGACCCAGCAGGAAGCCCAGCAAGGCGCCCATGGCAAGGGCCGCGCCTGCGACGCGCCACGGCTCATCGTGGGCGTAGCGATCGGCAGCGTAGGCGGCATCCTTGGCCTGGCGGGCCGCTTCCTGCGCCGCACGCACCGCGGACTCACGCACATTGGACATGCCATCATCGATACGCTGGCGCAGCATATGGATTTCCGGCACGGCATCCAGCTCCTTGGCAGACAGCAGACCACGCAGGTCGCCGACCAGTTTTTCAAGATCGGCTTGTGCGGTGGAGACGGTGTCAGTGATCGATTTCGTCATGATGAGCCTTTCTATTGAGGTGAAAACAAATACAGCGGGGAGCAGGCAATCATGTCGCCCGATACCTGTCACGCAACATGGGCAAGGCCCTTGTTACATGCAAGCATCTTATCCAATTGTTCCGGGGCTTCCGGGAAGCGAGGGGGCCTGAGCCTTGTCAGACAAGGCCTGCCGTGGCCGTGTGTCGTGAACCGGCAGATCCTCAGGCCAGCAATTGCGCCACGTGCGCGCCAATGGCCAGGCAACTGGTCAATCCCGGTGACTCGATGCCCAGCAGTTGCACCACGCCCGCAACGCCGTGGGTCTGAGGCCCCTGAATCACGAAGTCTGCGGCGGCCTCGCCGGGGCCGCTGATCTTGGGGCGGATGCCGGCGTAGCCGGGCACCAGCGCGCCATCGGCCAGACCCGGCCAATACCGGCGGATCTCCGCGTAGAAGGCGTCGGCGCGCACGGGATCGACCTGCAGATCACCTGGGCTCTCGACCCACTGCACATCGGGGCCGAACTTGGCCTGGCCACCCATGTCCAGCGTGAGATGCACGCCCAGGCCCGCTGCCTCGGGCACGGGATAGATCAGGCGCGAGAACGGTGCCCGCCCGGACAGCGTGAAGTAGTTGCCCTTGGCATAGAAGGCCTGCGGAACAAACTGCTGCGGAAACCCCTGCAAACGGGCCGCCAGCAATGGCGCATGAAGACCTGCCGCATTGACCAGGGTGCGGGCCGTCAGTTCCGTCCCATCGGCCGTGCGCAGCCACACGCCGCCTGGATGGATGGCTGCCTCCTGCACCTCGGCATGGCAGACCACCATGCCGCCTGCGTTTTCGAGATCGCCCTGCAGGGCCAGCATCAGTGCGTGGCTGTCGATGATGCCGGTGCTGGGGGAGTGCAGTGCCGCCGCACAGTGCAGCGCGGGCTCCATGGCACGTGCCTCGGCGCCTTCAAGCCAGCGCAGGTCGTGGACGCCATTGGCTTCGGCCTTGCGTGCAATGGTCTGGAGCTGGCCGCGCTGCGCCTCATCCGTTGACACGATGAGCTTGCCGCAGCGCTGATGGGCAATGCCGCGTTCACCGCAGTAGGCGTAGAGACGCTGCCGGCCTTCGACGCACAAACGGGCTTTCAAGGAACCTTCGGGATAGTAGATGCCGGCGTGGATGACCTCGCTGTTGCGCGAGCTGGTGCCCGTGCCAATGGCTTCAGCCGCCTCCAGAACCATGACCTCCCTGCCCTGCAACGCCAGCGCCCTGGCCACCGCCAGCCCCACCACGCCCGCACCCACCACCACGCAATCGACCTGTTCGCTCATCTTGTCTGCCCTTTCGCCGTCCAGCAGCCGATTATCAGACGGCGTCAGACACGAATGCGCCACAGATCATCTGGACGCATTGGAATTTCCAGGGCCTGAGAACCATGCACCGAGCGGAAATGGAAAAGCCCTCCTGAACAGATTTCAGGAGGGCTTGATTGGTGGGTGATACATGGATCGAACATGTGACCCCTGCCGTGTGAAGGCAGTGCTCTACCGCTGAGCTAATCACCCGCGAAGCTGGCTGCTAGGCCAACTTCTTTGGAAAAAACTGGTGGGTGATACATGGATCGAACATGTGACCCCTGCCGTGTGAAGGCAGTGCTCTACCGCTGAGCTAATCACCCGCGAAGCCGGCTGCTAGGCCAACTTCTTTGGAAAAAACTGGTGGGTGATACATGGATCGAACATGTGACCCCTGCCGTGTGAAGGCAGTGCTCTACCGCTGAGCTAATCACCCGCGAAGCTGGCTGCTAGGCCAACTTCTTTGGAAAAAATGGTGGGTGATACATGGATCGAACATGTGACCCCTGCCGTGTGAAGGCAGTGCTCTACCGCTGAGCTAATCACCCATATGTCGTTACTGCGACAAGACTTAGATTATGTCATAACTTCTAGGACTGATTTTCGAAGCCGCGCCAAATTGTCTTGCCGCCGCTCGATTTGTCCATCTGCACCATCACATCCTCGTGTGCGGCCAGCTCCTGATCATTGGCGTGCACCACGCGCAGCTTGAAGCTGGCCAGATCCACCTGCGCCACGACCAGCCCACCCTCGGACTGGACAGGTTCTTCCGCCATCAACAGGGCCTCCTGGCCCCGCGTGAGGTTGATGTAGACATCGGCCAGCAGCTCCGCATCCAGCAAGGCGCCGTGCAGCGTGCGCCCGGAGTTGTCCACCTCCAGGCGATCGCACAGCGAATCGAGCGAGTTGCGCTTGCCAGGGAACATCTCCTTGGCCATGACCAGGGTGTCGATGACCCCGCTCACGCACTGGCGGATCGGCGGGCGGTTGGCGAGCTCCAACTCCTTGTTCAGGAACCCCAGGTCAAAGGGCGCATTGTGGATGATGAGCTCGGCGCCCTGCAGGTACTCCCAGATCTCCTCGACCTTGTGCTCGAAGCGCGGCTTGTCCTTGAGGAATTCGGTGGTGATGCCGTGCACGCGCAGCGCGTCCGGATGGCTGTCGCGCCCCGCATTGAAATACAGATGCAGGTTGTTGCCAGTCAGCTTGCGGTTGACCATCTCCACGCAGCCCAGCTCGATGAGCCGGTCGCCGTTGTCGGCTGACAGGCCAGTGGTTTCAGTGTCGAGAATGATTTGACGCGACATGTGCTGGCCCTCAGTGGTTTTCCTTGGCGTGATTGAGCGAGTACTTGGGAATCTCGATGGTCACGTCCTCGCGTGCCAGGATGGCCTGGCAGGACAGGCGGGACTGCGGCTGCAGACCCCAGGCGCGGTCCAGCAGGTCTTCTTCCTCTTCCTCGGCCTCGTTCAGCGAGTTGTAGCCCGCCTTGACCACCACATGGCAGGTGGTGCATGCGCAGCTCATGTCGCAGGCATGTTCGATCTTAATGTTGTTGTCCAGCAGGGCCTCGCAGATCGAGGTTCCGGCAGGCGCCTCGATTTCGGCACCCTGGGGACAGTATTCGGCGTGGGGAAGTATTTTGATAACGGGCATGACGGATCTGCTGTCGGATCAGAAATCAGGAAAGGGATTGCACGCTCTTGCCGGCCAGGGCCTGCTGGATGCTGCGGTTCATACGCTCGGCGGCGAAGGACTCCGTGCCCTTGGCCAGCGCTTGTGTCGCGGCCTCGATGACGGCGGCATCCTCGGAACCCACGCTGGCGCGCAGGGCGTCGATCAGCGCATCGATGGCTGCGCGCTGGTCCGCGGCGAGCACATCGCCATCGGCCTGCAGAGCGCTCTCGGTGGCCATCAGCATGCGATCGGCGTCGACACGTGCCTCCACCAGTGCGCGGGCCTGCATGTCCTGCTGGGCCGTGGCAAAGCCGTCCTGCAGCATGCGGGCAACCTCGTCGTCCGACAGGCCGTAAGAAGGCTTGACATGGATATGGGCCTCGACGCCACTGGTCTGCTCCTTGGCGCCTACCGACAGCAGGCCATCGGCATCCACGGTGAAGGTCACACGGATGCGGGCCGCGCCGGCCGCCATGGGCGGGATGCCGCGCAGCTCGAAACGCGCCAGGCTGCGACAGTCCGCCACCAGGTCGCGCTCGCCCTGCACCACATGGACGGCCAGGGCCGTCTGACCATCCTTGTAGGTGGTGAAGTCCTGGGCACGGGCTGTGGGAATGGTCTCGTTGCGGCTGATGATTCGCTCGACAAGGCCGCCCATGGTCTCCACGCCCAGGGACAGAGGAATCACGTCGAGCAACAGCATGTCGCCGCTGGAGCTGTTGCCAGCGAGTTGGTTGGCCTGAATGGCAGCCCCCAGCGCGACGACTTCGTCGGGGTTGAGGTTGATGAGAGGATCGCGGCCAAAGAACTCGGTCACGGCCTCGCGCACCTGGGGCATGCGGGTGGAACCGCCGACCAGCACCACGCCCTGCACTTCGTCGCGCGCCAGCCCTGCGTCCTTGAGCGCGCGGCGCACGGCCGCCAGCGAACGTGCCGTCAGATGGGCCGTGCTCGCATCGAAATCGCTGCGCTTTACATCGAAATGCACAGCGCCGGCAGACAGCTCGGCCGTCAGCGTTGCGACCTGTGCATCCGTCAATGCCTGCTTGCAAAGGCGTGCCGCCATACGCCAGCGCGCCTTGTCTTCGGCCGTCTGGGGAACCACGCCGGTCTGCTGGGCCACCCACTCGGCCAAAGCCGCATCGTAGTCGTCACCCCCCAGGGCCGAATCGCCGCCAGTGGAGACGACTTCGAACACACCCTGGGACAGACGCAGGATAGAAATATCGAAAGTGCCGCCACCCAGGTCGTAGACGGCGTATACGCCTTCGGAGCCGTTGTCCAGGCCGTAGGCAATGGCTGCAGCCGTGGGCTCGTTGATCAGGCGCAGCAGGTTGATGCCGGCGAGCTTTGCCGCATCCTTGGTGGCCTGGCGTTGTGCATCGTCAAAGTAGGCGGGCACGGTGATGACGGCGCCATGGATGTCGTCATTGAAGGTGTCTTCGGCACGGAAACGCAGCATGGCCAAGATTTCGGCACTGACCTCCACGGCTGTCTTGGTGCCATCGACGGTCTCGATCCCGATCACGCCACGGCCGGCCTCCTGCTCCGCAAAGCGGTAAGGCAGCTTTTCCGGCGAATCGATGTCAGCCAGCGTGCGGCCCATGAAGCGCTTGGCCGAGGCAATGGTGTTGCCCGCATCGGTAGACAGTGCAGCCTGGGCGGCGTGGCCGATCTCACGACGGCCCTGGGGCAGATAGCGCACGACAGAAGGCAGCAGCACTCGGCCCTGGTCATCCGGCAGGCATTCGGCCACGCCATTGCGGACAGCGGCGACCAGCGAATGCGTGGTGCCCAGATCGATGCCCACGGCAATGCGCCGCTGGTGGGGATCGGGGGACTGACCGGGTTCGGAAATCTGCAAAAGCGCCATGAAAATACTCGGGGAAATTGCAGGTCCGGGCCGGCCGGCCTGCCTTGTGAATGAGGGTCTCTCGTGGGAGGTGCGGATCGCGGGTTATTGTCCCAGTTGATCGCGGCGACGCTCTATGTCCTGCGCAAATCGCGCAACAAACATGAGGGCTCTGACCTGCTGCACAGCCGCCTGCGCATCGTGCAGTTCATCCAGCTGACGACCGCATTCAGCCAGCATGCTCTTTCTCGCCTGCAGCACCTCGTCGTCCAGCGCATCCAGGGCGGCCTCGTCCTGCGCCTCTTCCAACGCCTCGCGCCACTCCATTTGCTGCATCAGAAAGGCGGTGGGCATGGACGTGTTGTCCTCGGCACGCACGGGTGCACCCAGCAATTCGCAGAGATACGCTGCGCGCCTGAGTGGTTCTTTCAACCGCTGATAGGCCTCGTTGATGCGCACCGACCATTGCATGGCCACGCGCTGCGCGGCGGCTCCCTGCGAAGCAAAGCGGTCAGGGTGGGCCTCGCGCTGCAACTCCTTCCAGCGCGCGTCAATGGTGCTGCGCTCCTGCGCAAATTGGCGCGGCAGCGCAAACAGCTCGAAATCGTCCGATTGCAGGTTCATGTCGATAAAAAGCCGCCAGCACCGAAGCGAAGGCGGCCTCTTGAGGGAGTAGAAGAAATCAGGGTCTGCCGGGCATGCCTCCAGGCCACAAAAGCCCGGCCGCCCGGCAGATGCCGGTCAGATGCGAAAGCTCTCGCCGCAACCGCAGCGATCACGCTCGTTGGGGTTGTGGAACTTGAAGCCTTCGTTCAAGCCCTCACGCACGAAATCCAGCTCCGTGCCGTCGATATAGGCCAGGCTCTTGGGATCGACCAGCACCTTGATGCCGTGGTCCTCGAAGATCACGTCCTCGGGCAATTGCTCGTCCACATACTCCAGCTTGTAGGCCAGGCCAGAGCAGCCCGTGGTCTTGACCCCGAGGCGCACGCCGATACCCTTGCCGCGGCGCGACAGGTAGCGGCTCACGTGGCGTGCCGCAGAATCGGTCAGCGAGATCGCCATATCAGGCGGCCACCACCGCAGTGCGCTTGGCACGGTAGTCATCGACTGCTGCCTTGATGGCGTCTTCGGCCAGGATGGAGCAGTGCACCTTGACGGGAGGCAGAGCCAGCTCTTCGGCGATCTGGCTGTTCTTCAGCGCAGCCGCCTCATCCAGCGTCTTGCCCTTGACCCACTCGGTCACCAGCGAAGACGAGGCAATCGCGGAACCGCAGCCATAGGTCTTGAAACGCGCGTCCTCGATGACGCCGGTTTCGGGGTTGACCTTGATCTGCAGCTTCATCACGTCGCCGCAGGCAGGAGCGCCGACCATGCCGGTGCCCACCGATTCGTCGTTCTTGTCGAACGAGCCCACGTTGCGGGGATTTTCGTAGTGGTCTACCACTTTGTCGGAATAAGCCATGATGTCTACCTCTTCAATACTTGATTCGCGTGCCGGCCAATGCTCAGTGAGCCGCCCATTGGATGGTGCTGAGATCGATGCCGTCCTTGAACATCTCCCACAGCGGGCTGAGTTCGCGCAGCTTGACCACATTGGTGCGGATGGTGCTGATCGCGTAGTCGATTTCCTCTTCGGTCGTGAAGCGGCCGATCGTCATGCGCAGGCTGCTGTGCGCCAGTTCGTCGCTGCGGCCAAGTGCACGCAGCACATAGCTGGGCTCCAGGCTGGCCGACGTACAGGCCGATCCCGAGGACACCGCCAGACCCTTGATGCCCATGATGAGCGACTCGCCTTCGACGAAGTTGAAGCTCATGTTCAGGTTCTGCGGCACACGGTGCTCCATGCTGCCGTTGATGAAGACCTGCTCCAGATCCTTCAAGCCGTTGAGCAGACGCTGCTGCAGCGCGTAGGCCTTGGCGTTGCTTTCAGCCATTTCTTCCTTGGCAATGCGGAAGGCCTCGCCCATGCCGACGATCTGGTGCGTAGGCAGCGTGCCCGAGCGCATGCCGCGCTCATGGCCACCACCGTGGATCTGAGCTTCCAGACGCACACGTGGCTTGCGGCGCACATACAGGGCACCCACGCCCTTGGGGCCATAGGTCTTGTGCGCGGTCATGCTCATCAGGTCCACCGGCAGCTTGGACATGTCGATCTCCACGCGGCCCGTTGCCTGCGCGGCATCCACATGGAACAGGATGCCCTTTTCACGGCACAGCGCGCCGATGGTGGGAATGTCTTGGATGACGCCGATTTCGTTGTTCACGAAGAGCACGCTGACCAAAATGGTGTCGGGGCGCAGCGCGGCCTTGAATGCCTCGATGTCGAGCAGGCCATCAGGCTGCACGTCCATGTAGGTCACCTCAAAGCCCTGGCGCTCGAGTTCACGCATGGTGTCGAGCACGGCCTTGTGCTCGGTCTTGAGCGTGATCAGGTGCTTGCCCTTGCCCTGGTAGAAATGCGCCGCGCCCTTGATGGCCAGGTTGATGGACTCGGTGGCACCGCTGGTCCAGACAATCTCACGGGGATCCGCGCCGATCAGGTCTGCGACCTGGCCGCGGGCCTTCTCGATGGCCTCCTCGGCTTCCCAACCCCAGGCATGACTGCGCGATGCGGCGTTGCCGAAATGCTCACGCAGCCAAGGAATCATGGCGTCCACCACGCGAGGGTCCACGGGGGTGGTCGCGCCATAGTCGAGATAGATGGGGAAATGCGGGGTCATGTCCATGACTGGCTCTTATCAAGGTTCAGGCTGGCAAAAAACGGGAAGGCGATGAACTCCGGTGAATCCATCCAGGCGGGCAACACCGCGCCACACAGCCATGCGCGGCGGCGCCCTGCCCTCAGGGTGTCAAAAGTCGATCAGGACTTGGCGAAGGCGTTGCCCAGCGCGAATACCGAGTTCGGGGCATTCACACGGATGGGCTTGACCACGGGAGCCGTGGAAATCGCGCGGCGCACCACGGGCTTGTCCTCGATCTGGATGCCCTTGGCCAGTTGTTCGTCCACAAGCTTTTGCAGCGTCACGGAATCGAGGAACTCGACCATGCGCTGGTTCAGTGCGGCCCACAGCTCATGCGTCATGCAGCGGCCGGCTTCGCCCAGGCAATTTTCCTTGCCGCCACACTGGGTGGCGTCAATGGGTTCGTCCACGGAGACGATGATGTCGGCCACGGTGATGTCGCCAGCCTTGCGGGCGAGCGTGTAGCCGCCGCCGGGTCCACGGGTGGACTCGACGAGTTCATGGCGGCGCAGCTTGCCGAACAGCTGTTCCAGATACGACAGGGAAATCTGTTGCCGCTGGCTGATGGCTGCCAGCGTGACAGGGCCATTGTTCTGGCGCAGGGCCAGATCGATCATGGCAGTGACCGCAAAACGGCCTTTGGTGGTGAGACGCATTACGAGCTCCTTCAGTCAGGCTTGTACGTTACAGAAACACCCGCTCCAGCGATTTGACTGGAGTTGGGCACAGTCTCCGCCCTTACTCCGTCCTGTTCAAAAGGTTCAGAGCCCTTCTTTTCATCGAAGTTTTTGTTGTTGTTGAGTGTTGACCCTTAGTGTACCACATTCCCCATCAATTTTGTCGGGTAACAGGAGCTAACGGGCTTCAGACCAGGCGCCGCCTCAGGAAACCTGCACGGATGAGCCCCCGAACAGTTGCTCCTTGAGCAGCGCCAGCTGATCGCGCACCCGCGCAGCCTGTTCGAACTCCAGGCTGCGCGCATGTTCGAGCATCTGCTTCTCCAGACGCTTGATTTCCTTGGCCACATCTTTTTCGGACATGTCCTCGACACGCGCTCTTTCGAGCTGATTGGCCTGCAGGCGTTCCGCTTCCTTGCCACTTTTTTCGCTGTAGACACCATCAATCAGGTCTTTCACCCGCTTGACAATCTGCTTGGGTTCGATTCCGTTTTCCTCGTTGAAGCTTATTTGCTTGGCACGGCGTCGCTCGGTCTCGCCGATGGCCTTCTTCATGGACTCCGTGACACGGTCCGCATAGAGGATGGCCTTGCCATGCAGGTTGCGCGCGGCGCGGCCGATTGTCTGGATGAGACTGCGTTCGGCGCGAAGAAAGCCTTCCTTGTCGGCATCGAGGATGGCGACCAGCGAGACTTCGGGGATGTCCAGCCCCTCGCGCAGCAGGTTGATGCCCACGAGCACGTCGAAGACACCCAGGCGCAGGTCACGAATGATCTCCACACGCTCCACCGTTTCCACGTCGGAGTGCAGATAGCGCACCTTGACGCCGTTTTCACTCAGGTAGTCGGTGAGTTGCTCGGCCATGCGCTTGGTCAGCGTGGTGATGAGAACGCGCTCCGTGCGTTCGACGCGCAGGCGGATTTCCTGCAGCACGTCGTCCACCTGATTGGTGGCCGGGCGTACTTCGATTTCAGGATCGATGAGGCCTGTGGGGCGAACGACCTGGTCCACGACCTGGCCCGAGTGGGTCTTCTCGTAGTCTGCTGGCGTGGCGGAGACAAAGATGACCTGGCGCATGCGCTGCTCGAATTCCTCGAATTTGAGCGGCCGGTTGTCCAGCGCCGAAGGCAACCGAAAGCCGTATTCCACCAGCGTGGTCTTGCGCGAGCGGTCGCCGCTGTACATGGCGTTGAGCTGGCCGATCATCTGGTGACTCTCGTCCAGGAACATGAGGGCGTCGCCGGGCAGGTAGTCGGTCAGGGTGCTGGGCGGCTCGCCGGGTGCGGCGCCTGAGAGGTGGCGGGTGTAGTTCTCGATGCCCTTGCAGTGGCCGACCTCGGTGAGCATCTCCAGATCGAAGCGTGTGCGCTGCTCCAGGCGCTGGGCCTCGACCAGCTTGCCGTCTCCCACCAGTTGCTTGAGCCGCTCGGCCAGCTCCAGCTTGATGGTTTCCACGGCGGCCAGCACCTTGTCGCGCGGCGTGACGTAGTGGCTGCTGGGGTAGACGGTGAAGCGCGGAATGCTCTGGCGCACGCGACCCGTGAGCGGGTCGAACAGTTGCAGGCTTTCGACCTCGTCGTCGAAGAGTTCGATGCGGATGGCCAGCTCGGAATGCTCGGCGGGGAAGACGTCGATGGTGTCGCCGCGCACGCGGAACTTGCCCCGGCTGAAGTCCTGGTCATTGCGCTGGTACTGCATGCGGATCAGTTGCGCGATAACGTCGCGCTGGTTGATGCGGTCGCCGGTGCGCAGCGTCATGATCATGCGGTGGTAGCTTTCGGGCTCCCCGATGCCGTAGATGGCCGAGACCGTGGCGACGATGACCACGTCGCGCCGCTCCATCAGGCTTTTGGTGCACGACAGCCGCATCTGCTCGATGTGCTCGTTGATGGCGCTGTCCTTTTCGATGAACAGGTCGCGCTGGGGCACATAGGCCTCGGGCTGGTAGTAGTCGTAGTAGCTGACGAAGTATTCGACGGAGTTCTTGGGAAAGAACTCGCGGAATTCGCTGTACAGCTGCGCTGCCAGCGTCTTGTTGGGCGCGAAGACAATGGCCGGGCGGCCCAGGCGGGCAATCACGTTGGCCATGGTGAAGGTCTTGCCCGAGCCCGTCACGCCCAGCAGGGTCTGGAAGGATTCGCCGTCCTGGATGCCTTCGACCAGCTTTTCAATGGCGGCGGGCTGATCGCCGGCCGGCGGATAGGGCTGAAACAGCTCGAAGGGGGAGTCCGCGAAATGCACGAACTGGCCGGAGGCCTCGGGTGCTGGAGAGGAATCAGAGACTTCGTGCATGACGTGGGTTCGCAAAAGTGAGTATCGGCCGGCGAGATCGCTAGAATTCATGGGTTAACCCGAAAGCCTACCGTAGCTTGGGGCTAGCCGCGTTTTTTCCACCTCCCAAGACATCCCAAGGACGCTTCATGTCTCTGTTTACCGCCGTCGAAATGGCCCCCCGCGACCCCATCCTGGGTCTGAACGAGCAGTTCGCTGCCGACACCAACCCCAGCAAGGTGAATCTGGGCGTGGGCGTGTACTTCGACGACAACGGCAAGTTGCCCCTGCTCGAATGCGTGCAGGCCGCCGAGAAGGCGATGATGGACAAGCCCACGGCCCGCGGCTACCTGCCCATCGACGGCATCGCTGCCTATGATGCCGCAGTCAAGGGCCTGGTGTTCGGCGCCGAGTCCGACGTCGTCAAGTCCGGCCGCGTGTCCACGGTGCAGGCCATCGGCGGCACCGGCGGCCTGAAGATCGGCGCCGACTTCCTCAAGAAGATCAGCCCCGCCGCCAAGGTGCTGATCTCCGACCCGAGCTGGGAAAACCACAAGGCCATCTTCACCAATGCAGGCTTCGAAGTGGGCACCTATGCCTACTACGACGCAGTCAACCGCAAGGTGAACTTCGAAGGCATGCTGGCCGACCTGAACGCGGCCGCCGCCGGCACCATCGTGGTGCTGCACGCCTGCTGCCACAACCCGACCGGCTATGACATCACGGCCGAGCAGTGGGACCAGGTGATCGCCGCCGTCAAGGCCAAGGGTCTGGTGGCCTTCCTCGACATGGCCTACCAGGGCTTTGGCCACGGCATTGCCGAAGACGGCGCCGTGATCGGCAAGTTCGTGGCCGCCGGCCTGAACATCTTCGTCTCGACCTCGTTCTCCAAGAGCTTCAGCCTGTACGGCGAGCGCGTGGGCGCGCTGTCGGTGGTGGCCAACGACAAGGAAGAAGCGGCCCGCGTGCTGAGCCAGCTCAAGATCGTCATCCGCACCAACTACTCCAACCCGCCCACCCATGGTGGCGCCGTGGTGGCCGCCGTGCTGAACAACCCCGAGCTGCGCGCACTGTGGGAAAAGGAACTGGGCGAGATGCGCGTGCGCATCAAGGCCATGCGCCAGAAGCTGGTTGACGGCCTGAAGGCTGCCGGTGTCCAGCAGGACATGGGCTTCATCACCACCCAGATCGGCATGTTCAGCTACTCCGGCCTGAGCAAGGACCAGATGGTGCGCCTGCGCACCGAGTTCGGCGTCTACGGCACGGATACGGGCCGTATGTGCGTGGCCGCGCTCAACAGCAAGAACATCGACTACGTCTGCCAGTCGATCGCCAAGGTGGTCTGACCCCCACCCCGGCTGCCCGGCCATGCGCCGGGTTTGCAGACATGCCGCCAACGGTGCATTGCCCTGGCGGCATTTTCTTTTTCCGGGCGGCTTTTGCATCCTCACCGTCCGGTATGCGCCAGGCCCTTGGAGGCATGGGTGCGATCATGCGTGCAGTTGAAACACCGAATGCACAACGAGACGCTCCATTCCCATGCCCGATCACGCGCCTCCTGAACCCATTGCGCTACACGCGCCCCTCTCCTCTTCCCCCACCAACGGGCTGCCGTTGTCGGGCGTGCGCATCCTGAGCCTGGCCCTGAATCTGCCCGGCCCCGCCGCCCTGATGCGCTGTGCCGCCATGGGCGCGCAGTGCAGCAAGCTGGAGCCTCCGTCTGCACAGCCAGCTGCGACCGGTGCGGCCGGTACAGCCGGTGTGGCCGGTGCAGACCCGATGGCGCACTACAGCCCGCAAGCCTATGCCGATATGCACCAGGGCATTGCGGTGTGGCAGGCACAGCTCAAGAGCGAGGAAGGACAGGCGGCGCTGCACGATGCGCTGGATGCGGCCGACATCCTGCTCACCTCGTTCCGCCCCGCCGCACTCGCCAAGCTGGGGCTGGACTGGGCGTCGCTGCAGCAGCGCCATCCTCAGCTGTCGCTGGTGCGCATCGTCGGCAGCGCGGGAGCCCTGGCCGACGTGCCGGGCCATGACCTGACCTACCAGGCCGAGGCGGGGCTGGTAAAGGGCGGCGCCATGCCACCCAGCCTGTTTGCCGACATGGCCGGTGCGCTGATGGCCAGCGAAGCCGTGCTCAAGGCCTGGCTGCTGCGCCAGCGCAGCGGCCACGGCAGTCTCCAGGAAACAGGCCTGGCCCAGGCCGCGCAGTGGCTGGCTTTGCCCTGGCATTGGGGCCTGACCCGGCCCGACGGCGATGTGGGCGGTGCGCACGCAGGCTATCGCGTCTACGCCTGCGCCGATGGATCGGTGGCCGTGGCGGCCCTGGAGCCGCATTTCGCGGCCCGCCTGTGCGCCGTGGCGTCGGTGAATGGCGATGGCAGCATCGCCAGCATGCGCAGCCCCGCCATGCATGCAGCCCTGCAAGCCTTCCTGGCCTCCTTGTCCTGCGCCGAGCTGGCAGACCTGGCCGCGCAGCACGATCTGCCCCTGCACCCTCTTCCCGGCCCACCCCAGGCACAGCCTCGCTTGTAGGCGGACACCTAAAAGCACCACCTGCCCGCAACCTACAAGCCGCGCAGGTCATGGCTGGCCGCAGCGTGCGGGCACGCTGCGGCCAATGACCCTCTTTACCGTAATAGCCCGCTCCTCTTAAATCGGAGTTGCGCATACAACCGGACAACCCGAACACATCTGGAAACACCCATAATCGGCTTATCTGGAGGCAGCCCCATGGTTCGAGAACATCCATCAACCGCCCGGATATCCGGGACGCGTCAGCCACCCAGCCATACGGCGCCAGTTCTGCGGCGCATTGGCGCCAGCGCCTGAGCCGCCCACACGGCCAACCCTCCCCGGCTCCACCCATGCAAAGCCAGCCCCCAGCCCATGTGCCGGTACTGCAGCTGGTGCAGCGCATCTGGCCCCTGGTGCTGGTGGTCGTGGTGCTGGTGGTCATGGCCAGCGGCAGCCTGTACCTTGTGTCTGCCGTGCGCGCCTTCGTGGCCGGAGAAAGCCTGTGGTCCAAGGCACAGAAGGACGCCATCTACGCCCTGAGCCGCTATGTGGACAGCGGCTCGGCGCGCGACATGGCGCGCTTCGAGCAGGCCATGGCCATTCCCGCGGGCGACTGGCAGGCGCGCATGGCGCTGGACGATGTGCCAGCCAGGGTCAAGGATGCGCGTGCCGGCATTCTTCTGGGAGGCAACCACCCTGACGATGCCGAGGCGCTGATCTGGCTCATGCAGACCTTCCGCCATGTCGAGCTTCTGGAAGAGCCTTATCGCTACTGGAAACAAGGCGATCAGTATCTGCAGCAGCTCGACAGGCTGGCCCAGGAGATAGAGCAGCGCCACGCCGTGGGCAGCGTCAGCGCCGAGGACGCCATCACCTGGAAGCGCGAGATCGAGCAGATCAACGCCGGCGTCACACCGGCCACCCAGCAGTTCAGCGCCTCGCTGGGCCGCAGTTCACGGCAGATGGTGATGTGGCTGCAGGGCATCCATCTGGTGCTGGGTGTGGCGCTGATCCTGGTGGCGCTCTGGCATACGCGGCGCATGCTGCAGCAGCGCCAGCAGGTGCAAAACGACCTGCTGACGGAAAAGGAAAGGGCCCAGACCACGCTGGCCTCGCTGGGCGACGCCGTGATCACCACGGACGCCCAGGGCGTGGTGGACTATGCCAACCCCGCCGCGCTGGGCCTGCTGGGCAGCAGCGAGCAGCAGCTCAAGGGCCAGCACCTGGCCAAGGGCCTGCATTTCAACAGCATCGACACCACCCAGACCGCGGAAAGCCTGCTGGCCCATTTGCTGTCGGGCCAGCAATTGCGCGAGGAGCACACGCGCTGGCTGCGGCGCCATGACCGCAGCATCGTGCCGGTCAAGCTCATGGGGTCGGCCATCAGCGGCGGCGGGGAGCGCCCGGCCGGTGCGGTGATCGTGCTCAGGGATGTCTCGCGCGAGCAGCAGTATCTGGACCAACTGTCTTGGCATGCCAGCCACGACGGGCTGACCGGGCTGGAGAACCGCGTCGAGTTCGAGCGCCGGCTGCAGCGCCTGCTCAACCAGGGCCAGCACAGGCTGCGGCCCTCGGCCGTGCTGTACATGGACCTGGACCAGTTCAAGCTCATCAACGAGACCTGCGGCCACCCGGCGGGCGACGAGATGCTGTGCGAGGTCAGCCGCCTGCTGCTGCACAACCTGCGCGAGACCGACACCCTCGCGCGGCTGGGCGGAGATGAATTCGGCGTTCTTCTGGAGAACTGCCCGCCCGAGCCCGCCCTGCGCATTGCCGAGAAGCTGCGCCAGGCGACCGAGGCCCTGCACGTGCACTGGGGCAAGCAGGTGCTGCGCACGGGGCTGAGCATCGGCCTGGTGCACATCGGCGGCGAGGTCCAGTCGGCCCAGGACCTGCTGCGCATGGCCGACATGGCCTGCTACCGCGCCAAGGAGCGCGGCCGCAACCGCATCTACGTCTACCGCAGCGACGATGGCGAGTACACCCGCCACGTCAGCGAGATGGAATGGGTGACACGCATACGCATGGCGCTGGAGCAGGAGCGCTTTTGCCTGTACGCCCAAAGCATTGCACCGCTGCAGCCCGACGGCCAGCGGGGCCTGCATTTCGAGGTGCTGCTGCGGCTGCGCGACGAGCAGGGCCAGATCATCTCGCCGGCCACCTTCATTCCTGCTGCCGAGCGCTACGGCATCATGCCCACGGTGGACCGCTGGGTGATCGCCAGAACGCTGGCCACGCTGGCCCAGCATCCGGCCGCACTGCGCCACATCGACACCTGCGCCATCAACCTGTCAGGCCCCAGCCTGGATGACGACGGGCTGCTGGACTTCGTGCAGAAACAGCTGAGCACGCATGGCATTGCGCCGCAGCTGCTGTGCTTCGAGATCACGGAGACCAGCGCCATCGCCAGCCTGTCCAGTGCCACCAGGCTGATCCAGGCCCTGCGCACCCTGGGCTGCCGCTTTGCGCTGGATGACTTTGGCGTGGGCATGTCCTCGCTGACCTATCTGAAGCAGCTGCCCGTGGACTATCTGAAGATCGACGGCGGCTTTGTGCGCGACATGCTCCAGGACCCCAGCAACCACGCCATGGTGGAGATGATCAACCGCATAGGCCACATTCTGGGCAAGCGCACCGTGGCCGAGTATGTGGAAACCCGCGAGATCGCCCAGGCCCTTCAGGCCGTGGGCGTGGACTATGCACAGGGCTTTGCCCTGGCACGGCCCGTGCCGCTGGACACGCATTACTTTGAAAGCGGCGCCCAGGCCGCCCGCCGCGAATGGCAGGGCACGCTGGCGCCGGCCGCCAGCTAGAGGCAAAGGCGCGTCAGCGCGGCTTGCGACCGCCCGGCGCCGCCTTGCGGCCTGAACCGGCAGCGCCCGCAGAACGGGCAGGACCGCCCACACCGGGGCGCGGCGGCAGGCCCGTGTGCTGGGTCAGCATGCGGCCCGGCTGGGGCTGGCTGGAACGGAAACGCACATCGCCCGCAGGCTCGCGCGACTCTGCCAGCACCTTGCCCGGCCCGGCATTCTTGCCGCCGGCCTTGTTGAGGGCGTAGGCCTTGCCTTGCTGGGACACCACGGCACGTGCGGCCACACCCGTGCCCTGCGTGCTGTTCTTGCGGCGCGCGCTCTGGTAGCCGCCATCGACCAGGGGCTGGAAGGTGGGGATCAGGTGCTGCTTGCCGTTGCCGATGAGGTCGGCACGGCCCATGGCCTTCAAGGCCTCGCGCAGCAGCGGCCAGTTGTTCGGGTCGTGGTAGCGCAGAAACGCCTTGTGCAGGCGCCGGCGCTTTTCACCGCGCACGATGTCCACCGACTCCTCGTTCACGTCGCGCATCTCGCGGCGCACCTTGGTCAGCGTGTTGCGGCCAGAGTGGTACATGGCCGTGGCCGTGGCCATGGGGCTGGGATAGAAGGTCTGCACCTGGTCGGCGCGGAATCCGTTCTTCTTCAGCCAGATGGCGAGGTTCATCATGTCCTCGTCGCTGGTGCCCGGGTGGGCCGCGATGAAGTACGGAATCAGGTACTGCTTCTTGCCCGCTTCCTCGCTGAACTGCTCGAACATCTGCTTGAAGCGGTCATAGCTGCCGATGCCGGGCTTCATCATCTTGGTCAGCGGCCCGGACTCGGTGTGCTCGGGCGCAATCTTCAGGTAGCCGCCCACATGGTGCTGCACCAGCTCCTTGACGTACTCGGGCGACTTCACGGCCAGGTCGTAGCGCAGGCCCGAGCCGATCAGGATCTTCTTGATGCCCGGCAGATTGCGCGCGCGGCGGTAGATCTTGACCAGCGGGGCGTGGTCGGTGTGCAGGTTCTGGCAGATGCCGGGGAACACGCAGCTGGGCTTGCGGCAGGCGGCCTCGATCTCGGGGCTCTTGCAGCCCAGGCGGTACATGTTGGCCGTGGGGCCGCCCAGGTCGGAGATGGTGCCGGTGAAGCCCTTGACCTTGTCGCGGATGTCCTCGACCTCCTGGATGATGGACTCCTCGGAACGGCTCTGGATGATGCGGCCCTCATGCTCGGTGATGGAGCAGAAGGTGCAGCCGCCGAAACAGCCGCGCATGATGTTGACCGAGGTGCGGATCATCTCCCAGGCCGGGATCTTGGTCTCACCCTCATGGCTGCCGCTGGCGTCGGCATAGCTGGGATGGGGGCTGCGTGCATAGTGCAGGCCGAAGACCCAGTCCATCTCGGCCGTGGTCAGCGGAATGGGGGGCGGGTTAAGCCACACATCGCGCGCGGTCACGCCCTCGCCGTGGGCCTGGACCAGGGCGCGGGCGTTGCCGGGGTTGGTCTCCAGGTGCAGCACGCGGTTGGCGTGTGCGTAGAGGATGGGATCGGCCTTGACCTGCTCGTAGCTGGGCAGGCGCAGCACGGTCTTGTCGCGCGGCGGCTGCTTGCCCTTGCCGCGCAGCGACGGATTGGGCACGAACTGGATGGTCTGAACGGCGGCGACCGAGGCACCGTCCGGCTTCGCGGCGGCATCACCCTCTTCCTTGGAGCAGGTCTGGCCCTGGGCCTCGGCCTGCTCGCTGGTGGTCATGTAGGGGTTGATGTGGGGCTCGACCACGCCGGGCTCGTCCACCACGGAGGAGTCCAGCTCGAACCAGCCCGCTTCCGACTCGCGGCGGAAGAAGGCCGTGCCGCGCACATCGGTAATGCTTTCCACAGGCTCGCGAGCGGCCAGGCGGTGGGCCACCTCGACCAGGGCGCGTTCGGCGTTGCCGTACAGCAGGATGTCGCACTTGCTGTCCACCACGATGGAGCGACGCACCTTGTCGCTCCAATAGTCGTAGTGGGCGATGCGGCGCAGGCTGCCCTCGATGCCGCCGAGCACGATGGGCACGTCCTTGTATGCCTCACGGCAGCGCTGGCTGTAGACAATGGCCGCGCGGTCGGGGCGCTTGCCGCCCACGTCACCCGGCGTGTAGGCATCGTCGGAGCGGATCTTGCGATCGGCCGTGTAGCGGTTGATCATCGAATCCATGTTGCCCGCCGTCACGCCCCAGAACAGGTTGGGACGGCCCAGGGCCTTGAAGGCCTCGGCGCTCTGCCAGTCGGGCTGGGCAATGATGCCCACGCGAAAGCCCTGCGCCTCCAGCACCCGGCCGATCACCGACATGCCGAAGCTGGGGTGATCCACATAGGCATCGCCCGTCACCAGGATCACGTCGCAGCTGTCCCAGCCAAGCTGGTCCATCTCGGCACGGCTCATCGGCAGGAACGGGGCCGTGCCGAAGCGTTTGGCCCAGTACGGTCGGTAGCTGGTCAGCGGCTTGGCAGCGCGATGGAAAAAGGAAACGTCAACGGGGGCGTTCATGATGGGCGGTTCGGCTTCTGGGAGCCTGTGCGGAAGGAACCGGCCAGTGTACGTTTCGGCACTCAACCCTGCTGGCTAAGGGTCTTGCTCCAGCCCTCTGATACGGCCTTCCTGCTGCTGCCAGCCCGACCTCTTTGCGGCCTCCTGCGCCAGATAGGCCTTGGGCGTGTGCCCGGACCAGCGGCGGAAGGCCCGCGCAAACACCTTGGGAGAGTCGTAGCCCGCGTTCTCTGCGATGCGGGCCGATGACAGCCCGCCGGCCTCCATCTGCTGGGCGGCCAGCGCCATGCGGTGCGCCGTCAGGTAGCCGATGGGGGTGGCGCCCACCAGCTGCTTGAAACGCATGCTGAAGCGGGTGCGCGACATGCCGGCCTCGGCCGCCAGCGTCTCCACGCTCCAGCTGCGCTGCGGCTCCCGGTGCATGCAGACGATGGCGCGGGCAATGCAGGCATCGCCCAGGCCCCGCAGCCAGCCTTCACCCACGGCGGCCTCGCGCGCCAGGTGCTCGCGCAGGATGTTGACCAGCAAAAGCTCGCCCATGCGCGCGGCCGACAGGCGCCAGCCCGGACGCCGCGCCAGCGTCTCCAGCGTGAGCGACTGCATGGTGGCGGCCAGGCAATCGGCCAGCGGCAGATCGCTTGCGCGGATATGGATCAGCGGCGGCAGGATGCGGAACACCGAATGCCGGCAATAGGCTGAAAACCACAGCAGGGCCGAAAACATGTCGGTCGCCTCGCCCCCGCCGCCATGGCTGAAGACCAGCGGATTTTCGTCCTGCGGGCCTTCGGCATGGCGGGAGATCAGCCGCGAGAACAGCTCGCAGGCCATGCCCAGGTCCGAGGCCACCACATGTGCCGCGCCCATGGGCAGCATGACCAGGTCGCCCGGCTCGACCCGCAGCGGCTGCATGCCCTCCACCTGTATCCAGTAAGGCGCGCCGCGCGCCATGCGGATCATGGCGCCCGTGACGCCCGTTGACTTCAGGCTCCACGGCGCGGTCAGCGCAAAACGCGCCGTCACGGCGCGCTCTGACCGGCAAATATCGAGAACTTCGCTCAGCACATCCATGGGGTCGTGGCATCCTTGATTCCGGGCCGATGTTAGCCAGCGCCGGCCACGCAACCACCCGGCAGGGCTAGCTGTTTACCCTAGGCTGAAGATCCTGCTGCGCCGCCTGCACCAGCTCGGAGAACTGCCGGGCGCTGCCCAGCCGCTCGGCAGCCAGCAGCGCCAGCTTGACCAGAAACAGCTCGGACTGCTGCGGGCCTGCCGCGTCAATGGCCGTGGCCAGTTGGTCGTAGACGGCCTCAAGACCGGCGATATCCAGGGTGCCGGGCGATTCAAGCGTGTCGGGCGATGTGTGTGCTTGGCTCATGCCTGGGCTCCTTGCGTGCAGGTGGCGTTGTCGAGTGCGGATTGCAGGCGCCGCGCATCCAGCGCCAGCCAGCGTGCGCAGACATGCTGGTCGGGCCGCAGCAGGTAGGCGGCGCCAGAAGGTGGATCGGCGGGCACGCCATGGCGTTCGCGGCAGCGGCCCTGACTATCGGAAAGGGTCAGGTCAGCGCCCTGAACTGGCTGCGGCTGCGCCTGGCTGGAGATGGCCACGATGCGCAGGCCCACGCCGCGGCCGCGCACCACGCGGGCAACCTCGCTCAACGCGGGCGGCACGGCCGAGCCATCGGTGAAATACAGCAGGTCGAATCCGCCGCCCAGGTGGTCCAGCAGATAGTCGTCCGGCGCCAGGCACACGTTCTGCGGCGGCGCGCCATGGGCGGGGCCGCCCTTGAACAAATGGTTGTCGTCGTCCCTGCTGTTGAGGGGCGAGCGGGCGTACTCATGGGGGCGTGATGTGCGCCAGTGGTACAGCGGGCGCACGAAGGCCTGGGTGAGCGACAGCGACAGCACGGCATCGCGCAGCAGCCGGAAGCCGCGCGAAGGCGGCGCCATGAAGCGCGTGCTCTTGCCGGCCTCTTCGACAATCTCGCGCGCCGCGCCCACGCGCTCGCTGCTGTAGCTGTCCAGCAAGCGGGCCGGCGCCACGCCGCGCGCCACCAGGGCCAGGCGCCAGGCCAGGGCCTGGGCGTCCTGGAAACCGGTGTTGGCGCCGCGGACCCCGAAGATGGGCAGCAGGTGGGCCGCATCGCCCGTGAAGACCACGCGGCCATGCACGTAGTCCGGCAAGGTCAGCGCGCGCGCCGAGTAGACCGAGCTCCAGTCCATCTCCCAGGGCGTGCCGCCAAAGCCGATCATCTCCAGTTGCGCGTCGATGCGCGCCTTGAGCGATTCGGGCTGCAGTGCCTGCTGCGGATCTTCGCCCGCAGGCAACTGGTAGTCCACGCGCCAGATGCCGTGCGGCTCGCGGTGCATGAGGATGGTATTGCCGGGGTTCCACACCGGATCGAAGAAGGCCAGTCGCTCGGTGGGCAGCGGCAGGTCGATGCGGATGTCGGCAATCACGAAGCGGCCTTCGTATGACGCCCCTTCCATGACCAGGCCCATGGCCGTGCGTATGCCCGAGCGTGCGCCATCGGCTGCGACCAGCCAGTCGGCTTCCAGCGCATACGGCCCTTCGGGCGTGTCCACCTGCAGCCGCGCTTTTGCAGCCGCGCCTTCGCCAGCCTGCTCCACCCGCTCCACGCGGTTGCCCCAGCGCAACTCGATCAGCGGATGGGCCAGCACGGCATCGACCAGGTACTCCTCCAGGTACTGCTGCTGCAGGTTGGTCATGGGGAAGAAGCGGTCGTCCTCGCTGTGCGGTGCTTCCATGCGAAACACGCGCTGGCCCCGGTAGAAGGAGTTGCCAAAGCGCCATGGCAGCCCGCTGTCGCTGACCCGCCCGGCCACGCCCACTTGCTGGAGGATCTCCATGGAGCGGCGCGTGAAGACGATGGCGCGGCTGCCTTCGGAAACCTGCAGCTCGGACTCCAGCAACACGCATCGCTGCCCGTGGCGCGCCAGCTCCAGTGCCGTGGTCAGGCCTACCGGCCCCGTTCCGACGATGACGACGGGGTGCCGCTGCACCCCCGGATGCTCCGATGGCAGCCAGGGCCGATGCACCTGATAGCGGTAGTAGATGGACTGCCTGGGCTGGGCATGGGGCTGGTGCATGGGGGTCTCCGTCGTGCGTCTTGTTCAGGGCGCAGTGTAGGCAGCACCGGCTATTGCGATGTCCCCAGATGGGGACAGACTGCGGCGCCCGCCTCCGGGGCTCAGGACAGCGCCTCGGGCGCCATCAACAAGGCAAACAGCTCACGCTGCCCCTGCACGCCCAGTTTGGCGCAGACCCGCTTGAGATAGGTGCGCGCGCTGGACACGGTGATGCCCAGGCGCTGCGCCAGCCGCTCGGCATCAAGCCCCTCAATCACGCAGCGCACTACGTCCAGATCGCGCTGCGTGAGATGGGCAAAGCGCCCGGCCAGGCGCGCCAGCACCAGCCCCGCCAGATCGTCCTGCAGTGCCTGGCCCGCATAGTGCAGGCGCATGGCCTGCATGACCAGGGGCGCAAAGGCTTCGATGCGTGCGATGGACTGCGCATCAAGGCAGCCGTGCTCCTCGCCCCGGTACAGGTTCACCGCCAGCCACCGCGCGCCAGGCTGCAGGGTCAGCAGCGAGAGCCGCTCCACCAGGCGCGGCAACCCATAGCAGACATGGCGGTACTCGGGATGGCTGACATCGCAGGGGCGCTGGCGGTGCAGCCAGACGCGCGCGGGAGCCTGGGGGTCGCGCTGCTGCCGCGCAAGTTCCGCCTGCATCACGCGCTGCGCGCCGTCGAGCGGATAGAAGCGCTCGCTGTAGTCCTGCGAAATCATGGGCAGCGCCCCCGTGCGTGCCCGGTCGCCAAAACCCACGATGCGCGGACGTGATCGCCCCTGGAACGAGAAGATGGTGCACTGCGCCAGCGGCACGTGCCGGCCCAGCAAATGCAGCAACTGCCCGGCCACCTCGTCGCTGCTGGCGCTGGAGCGGCCCACCTGCTCCAGCAGCGCCGTCACATCGCCCAGGGGCACGGGCAGGCTGGCGTCGCTGGCGGAGGCAGGCGCCAGCAGCCAATGGCTGCGGGCTGTGTCAGTGCTCATGGTTCCTGCAGGAATGCAAAAAGGCCGGCGCTTCGCGCAGCCGGCCTGGGTGGGTATGTGGAACTGGAAATGATAAATCCAGCGCAGCGAGGCAAGAGCCTGCTGCGCCTGGTTCGCGGTCTGTTCGCTTGAGGGTCACCGCCTGTCGGCGGGCCGCTGCACGGTCCAGCCGGACCTGACAGCACTGATGCCGCTGCAGGCCCTTGGCCAGGCGGCACCTGCCATCACCATTCGCCGACGTTGCGGATGCGCTGGTCCAGATCCAGAGGAATGCCGCCGCCAGCGGCTTCATGGTCCTGACCAGCTTGCTCCAGCGCCATGGGCGGGGGACTGAAATGATCGCGGCCAAAGGTGTGTTCGGTGAGAACGGGATCGCGGGAAGGTGGGGTGTTCATGGTTGCGCCTCCTTGACAGAAAGCTTACTGCGAATCTTTCACGATTTCTGTAGGACAAACCTGGATGCAACCCTCTGAAGCTGAAATAACACAAGGTACGCATGCTCACAAATGTGTAGCGCTTCGTAATAAAGGCGTAATGAATCCATGCGCCAAACACCGGACCAGGGACGATCGGGTAAGCTTGCCGCCCTCCATGCCACAGACACTCCGCGCGCCCGCGCACAGCGAACTCATCATCAAGAAAAGCCGCTTCATCGGTTGCGTGCAGCCCATGGCCGACCGCGCCAGCGCCCAGGCGGTGGTCGATGCGCTATGGCGCGAGCACCCCGGCGCCGCCCATGTCTGCTGGGCGCTGCTGGCAGGCGGCCAGTCGGCAGCCGTCGATGACGGCGAGCCCAGCGGCACGGCAGGCCGCCCCATGCTGGACGTGCTGCGCCACCAGGACCTGGAAGGCGTGCTGGCCACCGTGGTGCGCTACTTCGGCGGCGTCAAGCTGGGCGCAGGCGGCCTGGTGCGCGCCTACACCGATGCCGTGGCCCAGGCCCTGCTGACCGCCGAGAAAGTGACACTGCAGCGCATGCAATCGCTGCGCTGCGCCGTGCCCTATGCGCTGGAAGGCCTGGTGCGCCGCGAGATCGATGCAGCAGGCGCCGAGCTGCTCCAGGTCGAGCATGGATCGCTGGTGCAGTTCGATCTGCGCCTGCCGCAGTCGCAGGCTGAAGGCTTTGTGAGCCGCCTCAACGAGAGCGGTCAAGGACGCGTGGGCTGGATGGAAGTCCACCCCGGCGAATGAGATGCGCCGGGCTCAAGCAGTTCAACCGGCCACCAGAAACCGCTGCGCCAGCAGCACCCAATAGGCGGCGCCCACGGCGATGTTGTCGTCGTTGAAGTCATAGCCCGGGTTGTGCACCATGCAGGCGCCTTGCTCGCTTCCCTCGCCATTGCCAATCAGCAGATAGCTGCCTGGCACGCGCTGCAGCATGAAGGCAAAGTCTTCGCTGCCCGGCAAGGGTGGCGCCTGCAGCGTGACATGTTCCGGGCCCAGCAGCTCCAGCGCGATCTGGCGCGCGAAGTCCGTCTCCTTGGGCGTGTTGACCAGCACGGCATAGCCGGGCCGCCACTCGAGTTGCGCCTGCACGCCGAAGCTCTCGGCCTGCGCACTCACCAGTTCGCGAATGCGCTGCTCCAGCAGCCTGCGCACATCGGCATCCAGCGCACGCACGCTCAACTCCAGCACAGCGCTGTGGGCAATCACGTTGTTGGCCTTGCCCGCATGGATGGCGCCCACGGTCACCACCGCCATCTGCAGCGGATCGATGTTGCGCGAGACGATGGTCTGCAAGGCCATGACGATGCTGGCGGCCGCCACGATGGGATCGGCCGTGCGGTGCGGCATGGCACCGTGCCCTCCCACGCCGATGAGGGTGAGCGTGGCGTAGTCGGAGGACGCCATGGCTGCGCCCTCGCGCAGCGCCAGCCGCCCCTGGGGCAAGCCCGGCATGTTGTGCATGGCGAAGATGGCGTCGCAGGGGTGGCGCTCGAACAGCCCGTCTTCCATCATGCGCAGGGCACCGCCGCCGCCCTCCTCCGCAGGCTGGAAGATCAGCGTGAGCGTTCCGTCGAAGCCGCCGTGCTCGGCCAGATGCCGGGCCGCCGCCAGCAGCATGGCGGTATGGCCGTCATGCCCGCAGGCATGCATCACGCCGTCATGTGTGCTGGCGTGGGCGAAGGCATTGGCCTCGGTGATGGGCAGCGCATCCATGTCGGCGCGCAGGCCCAGGCGCCGGCTGCCGCTGCCGCGCACCAGCCGCCCCACCACGCCCGTGCCGCCCAGGCCGCGCTCCACCTGGTATCCCCATTGCTCCAGTTGCTGCGCGACCAGGGCGCTGGTGCGGTGCTCCTCGAAGCCCAGTTCGGGGTGCCTGTGGATGTCGCGGCGCACATCGACGAAGGCTGCGGCCGAGCCGCGCAAAGTGTCCAGAAGGGTGTTCATGTGCGGCATCTCACTGGGGTTGCAGGCGGATGGAACGGGCAATGCTGCGGTAGCGGGCGGTCTCGGCCTCATAGAACTGCGCGGCTTCGGCCAGCGACATGGGCGCCGCGGCCAGCTGCGTCTGCAGGGCCAGTTGTTCGCGCACGCCCGGGTCCTTGAGCATGGCGCCTATCGCCTGGTGCAGCCTTTGCACCACCTCCTGCGGCGTGTCCTTGCGCACCAGGAAACTGGTCCAGGTCTTGTAGGCGAAGTTTTTCAGCTCCCGGCCCTCTCGCACCGTGGGCACATTCTTGAGCAGCTCCGATCGCTGCTCCCCCAGCTGGCCCAGGATCTTGAGCCGGCCCTGCTCGGCCAGCGCGCCCATGGCAGCGCTGTAGACGAGCACAGCGAAATCGACCTGCCCGCTGCCTATGTCCTGCAGCAGCGGCGCATTGCCCTTGTAGGGCGCATGCATGAGTTGTATGCCGGCGTCCTGCTGCACCTTCTCCAGAATCAGGTGGTAGAGCGAGCCAATGCCGACACTGCCGTAAGACAGCGGCCGGCTGGCGCTTTTGCGGGCCAGCGCGATCAGCTCATCCACGTTGCCGGCCTCCAGGTCCTTGCGGGCGACAAACACCATCACAGCCTCGGCCACGGGATGGACCAGGCGGAAATCCTCCGCCTTGAGCCGCACGGCCGCATTGGCCAGGGGCGACAGGATCACCTCGTTGGGCGAGCCCTGGAAGACGTAGTGGCCGTCGGGCGGCGCTGCCAGCACCTTTTGCGCGGCCATGGCACCGCTCACGCCGCCCAGATTCTCCACAATGACCTGCTGGCCCAGCGCCTTGGCCAGCGGCACGCTGAAGATGCGGGCAATGGCATCCGAAGGGCCGCCGGCCGGATAGGGAACCATCAGGCTTACGGGCCTGGAGGACGGGCTCTGCGCACAGGCCAGGCCCGCGCTCAGCAACAGGCCGGCGCCCGTCAGCCAAACGCGCTGGAACAAAAATCTCATCATGTCTCCTTGGTGGATGGCTCCGGCTCGGTCGGCCGGATACGCGGCATCCTAGGAGCCGGGTCATCGAACGTCCAATGCATTGTTGGCTGCATTAGCATGAGTTTCATGCAGACTTCAGGGCGCGAAAAATCATGACGTTGGTGCAGCTCAGGCATCTCATATCGGTGGCGCAGACCGGCTCCTTCAGCCGCTCGGCCGAGGCCATGCATCTGACACAGCCGGCCCTCAGCCGCAGCGTGCGCGCGCTGGAGCAGGAGCTGGGCATACCCTTGTTCGACCGCATCGGCCGCCGCAGCGAACTCACAGCCTTCGGCCGCGAGATGCTGGGACGGGCGCGCGCCCTGGTGACCGAGGCCGACGAGCTGCGTGACAGGGGGCGCCAATTGCGCGAGGGTGCGGCCGGCACCGTGCGTGTGGGCCTGGGATCGGGCCCCGGCGCAATATTGATGACGCCGTTCCTGCAGCACATGACCGTGCACCACCCCGGCGTGCGAACCGAGGTGGCGCGCGGCAGCACCGATCTGCTGGTGCACTCGCTACGCGAGCGCCTGCTCGATGCCCTGGTCGTCGACCTGCGCGCGCTGCGGCCCGCACCCGACCTTGCGTTGGACGTCGTGCACGAAATGCGCGCCGCCTTCATGTGCCGCACCGACCATCCACTCGCCCGCCTGCAGCGGGAGCTGCGCTTCGAGGATGTGCAGCGCTACCCCGTCGCCTCCACCCCGCTGAGCGACCAGGTGGCCTGGCTGCTGGTGGAGACCTATGGCGCCACAGCACACCCGGCGCGGTTCGTCACACTGCAGTGCGAAGAGTTGCCCAGCCTCGTGGACGTTGCGCGCAACAGCGACACCGTGCTGCTGGCCGTGCGCGCCGTCGCACCGGACCTGGCCGAATTGCCCATGGACCCGCCCATGCGCAGCACCGCCCGCTTCGGGTTGGTCACGCTGCGTCAGCGCAGCGAGGCGCCGACGCTGGCAATCCTGCGAGGCCTGATGGTCGATTTGATGTGCGATGGCCCTCCAGCCGTCGCATAGGCAAGGCCTCTGCCCTGCCCGGCCGGGCTGAGGCCTCTGCAAGGGCCGACAAGGACCACAGGCAGCGCTTCAGCGGCGGTCTTGGGTCGGCCACCAGGGATATGCGAAATCGGCTTGAAACGAAGGCAGTTGTGCTCAAAACAGAAAATGATCATCGATCAGTTTTTGCTGGACATCTTTACCCATTCCAACCAATGAAGAATGTCCACCAAAAGAGTAAATTGGATTTTCCAATGACCACATCCCTATACTATTTGCTTGGACTCCACATGACCAAAAAGCCGCAATGGCAACTGACACTGCCGCTGTAAATCTTGCATATCGCTTTTTCATAAAATCACCTTTCTTGGATTTGAAATGATTTCAGGCTTTCATGGCGCACACAGGTTCTGTATGAAAGCGTGCGTCGCAAGCTGGGTGACTTCGCTTTTGCCTGTCATATAGCAGCCATCCTGGCTCAACGCCGAGGCAGTGCTGTTCTCACCGCCCGCGAGGGTTCCCTGGTCCACCGTGCCGCCCGTTGGCGTCCAGGTGATGGCGTGGGAGCTTCCATCGCCAAGCTCGCTGCGACCCGCCACCGTTCCGTTGTCACCGATATCCACCACACGTGCATTCATGCCGCCAGACAGCGGAGGAATATCGCGGATGACACCGGTCTGGCTGTTCCAGTAATAGGGCATGCTGCGCCCGTCTGCCATCTGGTAGTGCCCAATCACCTCGCCGAGGATGTTGAGATCGACGCCGCTGTTTCGCGCGGGCGGTGACGATATGGACAGCACCTGCGGACTGGAGGACGAGTTGAGCCAGACGACGGTGCGTCCACCTTGGGCACCAAAATCGCAATAGCCCATGATGCGGGTATTGACGACGGTCTTTGCGCGGCAGAAGACGGCATTGAGAGGCAGGTTCAGGGCCGTGGCCATATAGCCGCCCAGGACTGCGGCAGACCAATAGACAGGACGCGGATGCCCGCTGTTGTCGGGACAGTTGCCCACGATGCCCGGCATGTTGCCGCCCACCACGAAATTGTCCACATCGGACGGCACGCAGTTGGTGCTGTTCAGGCCCAGCAGGCCCGCCGGCAGCGCGCGTGCCGTGGTTTCATTGTTGCGCCACATGACAGGGCGGGCCGTGTTGCTGCCGCTCAGGCTGACGCCAGCCACATAGCCGCCCTGGTTGAATGCCGTGGGCATGCTGCGCACATCGAGCGTCAGCGGCTGCAGTGTCTGCACCGTGGCGGGCGTGGCCGCATTCCAGAACACCCCCACGGACACCGAATTGCCGTCCAGGCAGCTGCCCACCACCTGGCCGCTGTTGGTGATGGCTGCCGCGTTGCAGTTGCGCCCCGGCGACAGGCGTGCAAGGTCTGCCGCACTGCCCGGCGCCAGCGACACGAAGCCTGCGGACGAGCCGTCGCTCTCTGCACAGGCGCCCACGACGTGGCCGCTGTTGTTGATGTCCAGGCCCACGCATTGCGGACCTGCCGACGTGCCCACGTCCTGCATGGGCAGGGCCTGCGCGGCCGGCAGTGCCAGCAACGCAAGGCACGCAACGGAAAAATTCAAATGCTTTGGCTGAAGGCGCATGAAGGGTTCTCCTGAAAAAGCAAAGAAGTCGTTCATGGAAATCGGGTGCCGAACAGGAAATCCGCATGGGGCTTGGCATATGCGCGCCGGTGCAGACGCTATTTCCGTGATCCGCATCCCGGCCCCACGATAGGTATCGCGGTATGGAGTCGTCCATCCGAGCAGCAATCAAAACAACAAAAACAATCAACAAAATCAAAAGCTTGCAAAAGAATCCCCCATCAATAATTGTCTCATCGGCATCCGGGATTCAGGCCATGCCACAGCGCAGCGCCATATGAATGGGAGCTTTCCATGGCAATCAAACACTGCCTGACATCCGACAGCGCATGGCCGAATGGCGCAATTCGCCGCCGCTGGAGTCCCGCAGAACTGCTTGCACTCGAACGCTGGGCCGGCGTCCTGCCCGTGCAGGTGATCTGCCGCCGGCTGAACCGCAGCGAACGCTCCGTTCGCTGCCAGATGCACAGGCGCGGCCTGAGCACCCGGGTCCGCGAGGGCGTCGGGCTGCGGCAGGTCTGCGAGGACCTGCAGTTGTCCGCACGGTCGGTGAAGGCCTTCATCCTCGATGGCCGCCTGCGCCTGCACAGCGCACAGGTGCACGGCGGGGTGATGGCGCAGCTTCATTGGTCCCTGCGCCGCTGGCTGCAGACGGCGCAAAGCCGCTTGTGCCGTGTCAGCCATTTGAGGGTTACCGAGACATCCCTCAGGCGCTTTGCGCGGGAAGCGGATGTCCGCGCATCAGGCAGCCGCACGGACGCGGCATGGCAACACTGGGCATCCGGCTAGTCCCTGCGCGGCAGGGTCCGGGCCCTGAATGTCCAGCAGCGGTTTCGGCCCTTCGCCTACGACTGCCGCGAGCGCCAGCATGCAGACTGGCACGCATGTCCCATGGCAGGCGAGGCAGTCATCTCGACCATCTGTCGGCACTTCAGTCGGCACTCCCGTCGGCACACCTTTCGGCACATCCACCGGCAGCGGAGACCTCCACGGGACCTGGTGCCACAGTCAAAGGAATCAGACAGCATGAAAAACCCACCCACCACCGCCCTCGACGTGATCATCGTCGGTGCCGGCTCGGCCGGACTGTCGGCGCTGCGCGAGGTGCGCAAGCACACGGAGCATTTCGCCATCGTCAACGACGGGCCCTGGGGAACGACCTGTGCGCGGGTGGGATGCATGCCGTCCAAGTTGCTGATCGAGGCGGCCAACGCCTTCCATGCACGCCATCACTTCGATACCTTCGGCATACGCGGCGCGAGCGGGCTGCAGCTGGACCTGCCCGCCGTTTTGCGCCGCGTGCGCAAGCTGCGCGACGAGTTCGTGGCAAGCACGATCAAGGCCACGGAGGGCCTGGGCTGGCGGGCCATCGACGGGCGTGCCAGACTGCTGGCAGCCAATCGGATCGAGGTCAACGGCAAGGTGCTGGCTGCGCGCAAGCTCATCCTCGCTCCGGGCTCCAGCCCCGTGGTGCCGGAGGAATGGAAGCGCTTTGGCAAGCGCATCCTGACCACGGACACCTTGTTCGAACGCAAGACGCTGGGCCCGCGCGTGGCCGTCGTCGGCCTGGGTCCGCTGGGCGTGGAGATTGCACAGGCGCTGGCGCGGCTGGGACTGGAGGTCACCGCACTGGGACGCGGCCCGAAGCTTGCCGGCCTGTCCGACCCGAATGTCACCGACGCATTGCGGCATCTGCTTGAGAAAGAGATGACGGTGATCACCGACCATGAAGTTCAGTTGAGCAAGGGCCCGGACAGCAGCATCGTCGTGCGTGCAGGCGACACCCGCATTGTCGTGGACCACGTGGTGGCCGCCATGGGCCGACGCCCGCAACTCGAAGGCCTGGGCCTGGAGACGCTGGGCCTTGAACTGGACGAACACGGCCAGCCGCCCGTGAGCCGCGAGACACTGCAGGTCGGCGAGCTGCCGCTGTTCCTCGCGGGCGATGCCAATGGCGACCGCCCCTTGTTGCACGAGGCCGTGGACGAAGGCCATATCGCCGGCACCAACGCCATGGCAGAGAACGTGGCCTGCTTCGAGCGGCGCACGCCGCTGTCCATTGTCTTCAGCTCGCCCCAGGCAGCCGTGGTGGGCCAGCCCATGAAGGCGCTGCTGGGGCAGGACTTCGTGGTGGGCCGCGTGGATTTCGCGCACCAGGGGCGTGCACGCGCTGCGCAGCGCAACGCGGGCCTGCTTCACGTCTATGCGGACCCGGCCAGCGGCCTGCTGCTGGGCGCGGAAATGTGCGCACCGGGCGGCGAGCATCTGGCCCATCTGCTGGCCCTGGCCGTGCAGCAGCAACTGACCGTGCACGAGCTGCTGCGCACGCCCTTCTACCACCCCGTGCTGGAAGAGGGCCTGCGCACCGCCCTGCGCGACGCGGTAAGCCAGTTGCGCGAGCAGCCGCCCTCCGACCTGGGCAACTGTGCTCCCTTGCCCATGGACGATTGATCTCGCGCGGCCCAGGGCCGCACGCGGATCAAGCCCGGGGCGCGCTCTGCGATGCGCTTCCTTCCGACAGCGTCCACCCGCCATTGCCATCGACCGCCAGCGCGTGGGTATGGAAACCCGCCAGCGTGCTGCGGTGGCCCACGCTCACCAGCATGGTCGAGCGCATCTGCTCGCGCAGCAGGGTGTACAGCGCATGCTCCAGGCCCTCGTCCATGGCCGAGGTGGATTCATCGAGAAAGACGATGGCGGGCCGGTTGAACAGCACGCGGGCAAAGGCCAGGCGCTGCTGCTCGCCAATCGACAGGATGCGGGACCAATCCTGGTTCACATCCAGCTTGTCGGCCAGATGGGCCAGGCTGACCTGGCGCAGCGCCTGCTGCAGCCGCTCGTCGTCCTGCGGCGAGGCATCGGCGGGATAGGCAATGGCCGTGCGCAGGTCACCCAGCGGCAGATACGGGCGCTGAGACAGGAACAGCGCCTGGTGGCCGCCAGGGCGGCCCACCGTGCCTTCGGCGTGCGGCCACAGGCCGGCAATGGACCGCAGCAAGGTAGTCTTGCCGCTGCCCGAAGGCCCCTTGATCAGCAGCGCCTGGCCGGGAATGAGCTTCAGTTGCAGGCCGCTGAGCAGGTGGTGGCCATCAGGGCGGCTGACCTGCAGGTCCTCGATGTCCAGGGCGCCGGGTTGCTCTTTGTGGACGACCTGGGGCAGTTCGCGGGTCTGGGCATTGGCATCCAGAAAGCCGCACAGGCGGTCCAGCGCAGCGCGGTACTGGGCGAAGGTGTCGTAGGAGGTTCGAAAGAAGGACAGCGCATCCTGCACCTGCCCAAAGGCCTGCGAGGTCTGCATCACATCACCGAGCTTGATGGCACCGCTGAAAAAGCGCGGCGCCTGCAGCAAAAAGGGAAAGACCACGGCCACCTGGTTGACGGTGAGGTTGAAGCCGTCGAACTTCAGGCTGCGGTAGACCAGGGCCCAGACATTGGCGATCAACGCCGAGAATCGCGTCAAAAGCGTGTTGCGCTCGATGGCCGCGCCCTGGTAGAAGGCGATGTTCTCCGCATATTCACGCACGCGCACCAGGGCATAGCGGAAGTTGGCGGTCAGCCTCTCGTTCAGGAAGTTCAGCCGGATCAGCGGCTGGCCCAGGCGAAAGGCGATCAGCGTGGCGATGATCACGTAGACGTAGACCGCAAAGACCATGGCCCGCGGAACCTCCACGCCCGCCACGGCAATGGGCGCGGACAGCCCCCAGAGAATGCCCGTGAACGCCACCAGCGAGACCACGGCGCTGACGGCACCCAGCGCCAGGGTCAGCGAGTTCGAGACAAAGGTGTTCACATCCAGCTCGATGCGCTGGTCGGGGTTGTCCACCGGCTCGTCCAGGAAGTGGCTGCGGTAGTAGGCGTCGCCGCGCATCCAGTCGGTGGTCACGCGCTCGTTGAGCCAGACCCGCCAGCGGATGCGGAACGCCTGGTTCACGTAGTAGTTGAACAGCTCGCGCATCACATGGATGGTGGCCAGCACCGCGAAGATGCCCAGGAATCGCCAGAAGCCCTTCTGGTCCAGCTCCTGCAGCGCGCTGTAGAAGCCGTTGTACCAAAAGGAGAACAGCACGTTCATGCGCACCGAGACCAGGGCCAGCACCAGCAGCAGCATGAACACCAGCAGCGGCCACCAGCTGTTTCTGGGGTGCAGGAACGGGCCGGCCAGCTGCCAGAACTGCCGACCCCAGCGGGTGAATCGAACCAGCAGCAGCGCCACGGCCGCGAAAGCCACGACGGTGATCACTGAGGCCGCCGCCAGCCAGACCAGGCTTTCCTGCAGCGCCTTGCTCCAATCCATGTCCATGCCGGAGATCCTCGGGTTGTGTGGGTGGAGAGAATCTACTCCTGTTCAGGCAGGCCGGCGGGCAGGCCCGGGTGCATGCCGGCAGCAAGCCATCTGCGCTTGCAATGCCCCCATCGCCGTTGCCGATGGGGCCGCTGCCGACGAGGCCGCTGCGCAGGATTAATATTCCGTGCGTGCCACCCCGAGGCAGGCACGGAGACAGGATCGGCCCGCACGGTTCCACCCCATGACAACAGCGATGCCGTCCCCGGGCCCTGCCCGGGCGGCCCAGACACAAGCCAGAACATGCCCGCATCGCCGCCCCAGGCTTCCCCGCCACACGACACCGCCGATGCGCCTACCCAGCGCCCCGCCCCGGCCAACCTGCGCGACCTGTTCTGGTCCTTCACCTGGCTGGCCCTGCAGGGCTTTGGCGGCGTGCTGGCCGTGGTGCAGCGCGAGCTGGTCGAGAAAAAGCGCTGGCTGACCAACGACGAGTTCGTGGAGGACTGGGCCGTGGCCCAGATCATGCCCGGGCCCAATGTGGTCAACCTGTCCATCACCATTGGCGAGCGCTACTTCGGCTGGCGTGGCGCCGTGGTCGCCGTGTGCGGGATGCTGTGCTTTCCCATGCTGCTGGTGCTGACGCTGACCGTGATCTATTCGCAGCTGGCCGACCACCCCGCCATGGCCGGGGCGCTGCGCGGCATGGGCGCCGTCGCGGCCGGCCTGGTGGCGGGCATGGGGCTGAAGCTGACGAGCACGCTGAGCCGACACCCGCTGGGGCGCTGGTGCAGCGCGGCCCTGGCGCTGGCCTCGTTCATTGCCATGGCCGTGCTGCGCGTGCCGCTGGCCTGGGTGCTGCTGGTGGTCGGCGGTGCCGGCTGCGTGCTGACCTGGAGAAAGCTCGCCCCATGAACGCCGCCCACCAGATCGCCCTGAACCTGCAGCCCGCCGACTGGCTGCAGTTGCTGCTGTATTTCCTGACGCTGTCGCTGATGGCCGTAGGCGGCGCCATTGCCACGGCGCCCGACATGCACCGCTTCCTGGTCGATGGCCACGGCTGGCTCAGCGAGGCGCAGTTCAGCAGCTCCATCGCCATCGCCCAGGCGGCGCCCGGGCCCAATGTTCTCTTCATCGCCCTGCTGGGCTGGAACCTGGGCCTGAACGCGGGCGGGGGCACCGGGCCGCTGGCATGGACCTTTGGCGCGCTGGGCGTGACCATCTGCATGGTCGGCATCCTGCTGCCAAGCTCCGTGCTGGCCTGGCAGGCCTCGCGCTGGGGCCAGCGCAACAGGAACCGGCGCGGCGTGCGTGCCTTCAAGCAGGGCATGGGGCCGCTGGTCATCGGGCTGCTGCTGGCCACGGGCTGGCTACTGGGCAGCGCCAGCGGCCGCCCGGCCCAGGACTGGCGCCTGTGGCTGCTGACCCTGGCCTGCGCCCTGCTGGTGTGGCGCACGCGCATCCACCTGCTGTGGCTGCTGGGCGCGGGCGCGCTGCTGGGTGCGCTGGGCTGGATCTGAGAGGTCCTGAGGACTACCCTGGTTTTTTCGTCAAAAGGAGCCGTACATGGCGCAAGCCCCTTCCCTTCGTTCCCTGGGCCGCAGCGGCCTGCAGGTCTCGCCGCTGTGCTTTGGCGGCAATGTCTTCGGCTGGACCGTGGACGAGGCCACGTCGTTCTCGCTGCTCGACGCCTGGCTGGATGCCGGCATGAACTTCATCGACACGGCCGACGTGTACTCGCGCTGGGCGCCGGGCCATGCGGGCGGCGAGTCGGAGACCGTGATCGGCAAATGGCTCAAGCGCAGCGGACGGCGCGCCGACATCGTGCTGGCCACCAAGGTCGGCAAGGACATGGGCGAGGGCCGGGTGGGCCTGCGCCCCGAGTACATCCGCCAGGCCGTGGATGCCTCGCTGCAGCGCCTGCAGACGGACTACATCGACCTGTACCAGTCGCATGACGACGACGCCAGCGTGCCGCTGGCCGATACCCTGGGCGCCTTTGCCGACCTGATCGCCGCAGGCAAGGTGCGGGCCATTGGCGCCTCCAACCACAGCGCGCCGCGCCTGGCCGAGGCCCTGCGCACCAGCGCCGCGCTGGGTCTGCCGCGCTACGAGAGCCTGCAGCCGCTGTACAACCTGTACGACCGCGCCGTGCTGGAGCGCGATCTGGCGCCGCTGTGCGCGGCCGAGCAGGTGGGCATCATCAACTTCTATGCGCTGGCAGCGGGTTTTCTGACGGGCAAGTACCGCAGCAGCGAAGACGCAGCCAAGAGTGCGCGCGGCGGCAAGACCGTGGCCACCTACCTGAACCCGCGCGGCCTGCGCATTGTGCAGGCCCTGGACTCGGTGGCTGCGCGCCTGAACAGCCAGCCCGCGTGCGTGGCCCTGGCCTGGCAGATGCAGCGCCCGTTTGTGACTTCGCCCATCGCAAGCGCGACCTCGCTGGCCCAGTTGCAGCAACTGGTGCAGGCCACGCGCCTGCAGCTGTCGGCTCAGGACGTGGCCGAGCTCAACCAGGCCAGTCAGGAAGAAGGCGCAAGGGACTGACCTGCGCAGGCCAGGGCAGCCTGCCCGCCCTGGCCGGGGCCTCTCAGCCCGCCAGCAGCGCGGGCAGGATCTGGGCCGATGGGCCGCGCAGGCACTGGTGCGCTGCGTCATCCAGCTCGGAAGGCGCCAGGTTGATGACGGCCACGTGCGCGCCTGCCCGGCGCGCGATTCGGGCCAGCCCCGCTGCCGGATACACGGCGCCCGAGGTGCCGACCACCAGCAGTACCTCGCAGCGCTGCACGGCAGCCTCGGCGGCCTGCCATATGCCCATGGGCAGGGACTCGCCGAACCAGACCACGCCCGGGCGCACCAGGTTGCCGCAAACAGGGCACTGCGGAGGCTCGCCAGGGTTCTGCCCGGCCAGGTCGCAGCAGGCGCGGGGCCGCTCGAGCCAACGGTCGCGCATCAACTCGCCATGCAAGCACAGCACGCCGGGGCTGCCCGCGCGCTGGTGCAGGCCATCCACGTTCTGCGTGACCAGGGTCATGCGGCCCGGGTGCTGCAAGGCCCACTGCGCCAGCGCGTGGTGGCCTGCATTGGGCTGCACTGCCGCCACGGCCTCGCGCCGGTGCGCATACCACTGCCACACGCGCTGCGGATGGGCGCGAAAGCCCGCTTCGCTGGCCATGTCCTGCGGGTTGAACTGTGCCCAATAGCTGTTCTTGTCATCGCGGAACGTGGGCACGCCGGACTCGGCACTGACGCCTGCGCCCGTGAGCACGGCGATGTGCGCTGCATGCGCGATGCGCTCGCGCAGCTCGTGCAGCTCGCGCTGGCCGGGCAGTTCAGCGGCAGCCGCAGGCAGCGAAGTGGGGGAAGGTTCGTCGGGCATTGGAGGGCGAAGGAAAAAAAGCAGGCCATTGTGCGGCAGCGCCGCCCCAGGGCGCATCAAATGCCTTTTTCCACCATCTCCAGCAGGCGCAGCGCCAGCGCCCGACGCTGCTCGGGTGTGGCACGCCGCAGCGGGCCGTCGATCACCAGCAAGGCCATGCCGTGCACGGCCGACCAGGCCAGGAACTCGGCCTGGGGACGACGCTCGGGCGGCAGCACGCCGGCCTCGGTCATGCTGTCCAGCGCGTAGCCCAGCAGCTCGAACGGGTTCAGGCCCATGGCCGCCGCACGCGTGGTGTCGGGCGGCAGGTCCACGTCGTACTCGACAGAGGCAAAGGCCGTGCGGAACCAGCCGGTCTCCGTCTGGGCAAAGCCCAGGTAGCCCCGGCCCACGGCAGCCAGCAAGGCGCGTGAGCGCTGCAGCGCATCGGGCAGGGCACGGGCCTGGACCATTTCGGCCTCGATGGCCGCGGCCAGTGCGCCCAGGGCCGCAGCGCGCACGGCATCAAACAGTGCCTGGCGGTTGGCAAAGTGACGATAGGCCGCATTCGGCGCCACGCCCGCCCGCCGCGTGGCCTCGCGCAGCACGATGGCCTGGGGACCGCCTTCGCGCGCCAGTGCCAGGCCAGCCTCGACCAGGGCCTGGCGCAGGTCGCCATGGTGGTATGACTCACGCCTGACACGTCGCTGCGTCACTGTTTTGATTCCTTTTTTTTCTGCATGACCACGTCACACATAAGGGACGACAGCCCTGCCCCGCCGATTTACAGCTTGACACCGAAGCTGACAACGCCTGATGTGGACAGCGTCCATTTTAGTCCCTAGCATATGTGAACGGCGTACACACGCCGGGCAGAAATCGATAAAAAGCCGGCATCGAACGGCAAAAACGGTTTTCACCGTCACCAAGGAGACAAGCATGGCTTTGCACACCGGCCGCATCCAGCCCTGCCTCTGGTTTGACAACCAGGGCGAGCAGGCGGCGCGCTTCTATACGGAAGTCTTTCCCGATTCCCGCATCACGGCCATTGCCCGCTATGGCGAAGCCGGCCACGACATCCACGGCAGGCCGGCCGGCAGCGTGATGACGGTGCAATTCGAGTTGGACGGCCAGCCCTTTCTGGCGCTCAACGGCGGCCCGATGTTCCGCTTCAACGAGGCCGTCTCGCTGATGGTCAGTTGCGATACGCAGGACGAGATAGACCACTACTGGGGCGCCCTGTCCGAGGGCGGCGACCCGGCGGCGCGTCAATGCGGCTGGCTCAAGGACCGCCATGGCCTGTCGTGGCAAATCGTTCCGGCCCAGATGGCGGGCTGGATGGGGGGCCCCGACATGGACGCCGCCCAGCGCGTGATGCAGGCCCTGCTGGGCATGCAAAAGCTGGACATCGCCGCTCTTGAGCGCGCGCATGACGGCCGCTGAGGCCTCCTGCGCCCATCCTCCCACTCCTCTCCCCCTCCCCTCGCCACCAACCACTTCAGGAGCATTCCATGCAATTCATTCCCTATCTGAACTTCAACGGCAACTGCGCCGAGGCCTTTGCCTTCTACGCCAGGCTGTTCGGCGGCACCATCGTGCACCAGAGCACCTTTGGCGAGACACCGGGCATGGAGCAGATGCCCGATTCCGCCAAGGGGCTCATCATGCATGCCCACCTGCAGATCAAGGACCAGGCGCTGATGGCCTCGGACGCCACCGACAACTGCGGTGGCGGCGGCTACCAGCAGGCCCAGGGCATGTGGATCTCGATCGGCGTGGACGACGCCACCGAAGGCGGCCGCATCTTCAACGCGCTGGCCGAAGGCGGCAAGGTGACCATGCCCTTCCAGGCCACGTTCTGGTCGCCGGGCTTTGGCATGGTGACGGACCGCTTCAACACACCATGGATGGTCAACGTCAAGGGCGAGGCCTGAACAAGGCCGGCCGACACACATTGCCTCTGTCACCCAAGAAGGAGTCTTCATGAACGCCAATCCCGTCGTCTGGTTCGAGATCCATGTGCAGGACATGGCGCGTGCGCGCCGGTTCTATGAAACCGTCTTCCAGGGCAAGCTGGAGCATCTGCCGGCGCCAGATGGCTCCGACAGCCAGGAGATGCTGTCCTTTCCGATGGACATGACAGGCCCCGGCGCGGGCGGAATGCTGGTGCGGATGGACGGCGCACCTTCCGGCGGCGGCGGCACCCTGGTCTATTTCGGCTGCGAGGACTGTGCCATCGAACAGGGCCGCGTCGAGGCCGCAGGCGGGCGCATCGAGCAGGCCAAATTCTCCATAGGCCCCCACGGGCACTGCGCCGTCGTGGTGGACACCGAGGGCAACCGAATCGGCCTGCATTCCATGCAATGAGGAGCGCCATGACAGCACAAGACCTTCCCGAACACGCCAACGACCTGGTGCTCACGCGCCTGCTGGACATTCCCGCCGACAGGCTCTACCGCTGCTGGACCGAACCCGCGCTGATCCAGCAATGGTTTGCGCCCAGCCCCTGGAGCGTGTCCCGCGTGGACAACGATGTGCGGCCCGGCGGCCACAGCCTCATCGTCATGCGCAGCCCTGAAGGCCAGGAGATGCCCGGCAGCGGCGTCTATCTGGAAGTCATTCCCAACCGCCGCCTGGTCTTCACCGACGCATTCACCCAAGGCTGGGTGCCTGCCGACAAGCCCTTCATGACGGGCATCGTCAGCTTTGACCCCGAAGGCAGCCAGACCCGCTATACCGCCCGGGTGCGCCATTGGAGTGCTGCCGACCGCGCCCAGCACGAAGCCATGGGTTTTCACACCGGCTGGGGCCAGTGCACTGACCAGCTGGCCGAGCTCGCAGCCCGGCTCTGAAGCCGGATTTCACCAGGAGAGAGCCATGCACTACATCGACGGATTCGTGCTGCCCGTTCCCCGGGCCAACCTGCAGGCCTACCGCGAGGTGGCGCAGGCCGCAGGCAAGGTATGGATGGAGTACGGCGCGCTGCAGTACTGGGAATGCGCGGGCGATGACGTGCCCATGGGCAAGCTGACCTCGTTTCCCCAGGCCGTGCAGCTCAAGGAAGGCGAGATCGTGTTCTTCTCATGGATCATCTATGCGTCGCGCGCGGAGCGCGATCGCATCAATGCCGCCGTCATGAAGGACCCGCGCATTGCCTCCATGGACCCGGCCACCATGCCCTTCGACGCCAAGCGCATGTTCTGGGGCGGCTTCGAGAGCGTGGTGGAACTGGGCACGGCCGAAGGTGCAAGTGCGGGCGCCAGCGGCGCGCCGGCCTAGATCTGGTCAGCCGGGGCGGCAGAAACGGCAGGCGTGGTGCCCTGGCCGCGCTGGCGCAGCGCTTCGTACAGGCACACGCCGCTGGCCACGGACACGTTGAGGCTGGAGACGGCGCCCATCATGGGGATGCCGATCAGCTCGTCGCAGGTCTTGCGCGTGAGCTGGCGCATGCCGTCGCCTTCGGCGCCCAGCACCAGGGCCGTGGGGCCCGTGAGGTCCACCTCGTACAGGGTCTTGGGCGCATCGTCGCTGGTGCCGATGATCCAGATGTCGCGCTCCTTGAGCTCATTGAGCGTGCGCGCCAGGTTGGTGACCATGAAATAGGGCACGGTCTCGGCCGCGCCGCTGGCCACCTTGGCCACGGTGGCGTTCACGCCTACCGCATGGTCCTTGGGCGCAATCACCGCATGGGCGCCGGCGCCATCGGCCACGCGCAGGCAGGCCCCCAGATTGTGCGGATCGGTCACGCCGTCCAGCACCAGCAGCAGCGGCTTGCTGATGCCGTCTGCCTCCAGCTGCTCCAGCAATTCGTCCAGCGAATGCACCTGGGCCACCGCCTCCACGCGCGCGGCCACGCCCTGGTGGCCATGGCTGCCAGCCAGCTTGGCAAGGCGTTCGCCGTCGGCCTCGATCAGCCGGACGCCAGCCGACTTGGCGCGGTCGAGGAACTGGCGCATGCGCGCATCGCGGCGCGTGGCCTCGTAGTAGACCTCGATGATGGATTGGGGCGCGGTCTTCATGCGCACGCCGACGGCGTGGAAGCCGAAGAGAACTTTGGGGGACGACATGGGGCGCAATTATCCCGCCAATTGAGCGGTGCCCCGGGCCCCGCCTTGCGAAGCCCGTCTGCGCGCAACGGCTCCTGTGGTTTTTACGTAGCCGCTACACTGCGCGGCTTGGCCGCCTTCCAGCAGCCCTGCACATTGCGGCATGCACCGTAGCCACGGGCATGCCGCTTTGCATTTTTCCATCGCTTGAGTTTTTTCCTTTTCTTTGCCAACCATCATGCTCAAAGCCCTCTTCGCCCGGCTTGCCCGCACCAGCCTGGTCGGCCAGATCGCCATCAGCCTGGTCGCTGGCGGCCTGCTGGCCTGGCTCTGGCCCGAGGCCGCCCAGTCCGTGTCCCTGCTGGGCACGCTGTTCATCTCCGCCCTCAAGGCCGTGGCGCCCGTGCTGGTGCTGCTGCTGGTGGTCTCGGCCACCAGCAACCACCGGCCTGGCCAGGCCACGCAGATCCGCCCCATCCTGTGGCTGTATGTGCTGGGCACCTTTGCGGCGGCCGTGGTCGCCGTGGCGGCCAGCATGGCCTTCCCTTCCACCATCCAGTTCAAGGATGCCGCCCCGGCCCAGGGCGCGCCCGGGCGCATTGGCGAAGTGCTGATGGCCCTGGTGCAAAGCGCCTTCGACAACCCCGTGCGTGCGCTGATGAATGCCAACTACATCGGCATCCTCGCCTGGGCACTGGCCATGGGCATGGCCCTGCGCCATGCCTCGGAGTCCACGCGCACCGTGATGCAGGACCTGGGCCAGGCCATCACCCGCGTGATCCAGGGCGTGATCCGGCTGGCGCCGCTGGGCATCTTCGGCCTGGTGGCCGGCACCTTTGCCCAGTCGGGCCTGGAAAAGCTGCTGGACTACGCGCACCTGCTGGCCGTGCTGCTGGGCTGCATGCTCTTCGTGGCCCTGGTGGTGAACCCGCTCATCGTCTGGACACAGACGCGTCGCAACCCCTATCCGCTGGTACTGACCTGCCTGCGCGAGAGCGCGGTGACGGCCTTCTTCACGCGCAGCTCGGCCGCCAACATTCCGGTGAACCTGGCGCTGGCCAAGCGCCTGGGCCTGGATGAGGACACCTACAGCGTCTCCATCCCGCTGGGCGCCACCATCAACATGGCCGGCGCCGCCGTCACCATCAGCGTGCTCTCGCTGGCTGCGGCTCATACGCTGGGCATCGAGGTGGATCTGCTGACCGCCATCTTGCTGTGCGTGGTGTCCGCGGTGTGCGCCTGCGGCGCCTCGGGCGTGGCCGGCGGCTCGCTGCTGCTGATTCCGCTGGCCTGCAGCCTGTTCGGCATCTCCAACGATCTGGCCATGCAGGTGGTTGGCGTGGGCTTTGTGATCGGCGTGATCCAGGACTCGGCCGAAACCGCGCTGAACTCCTCGACCGATGTGATCTTCACGGCAGCTGCCTGCGAGGCAGCCGGGCGCCGTGAGGCCGTGGCGGCCTGAGCGCCACCCCTTGCTGGCGTCCGATCAGGCCGCCAGCGCCTGCCCCTCTTCGATGCTGGCAACGCGGCCGGCCTCGATGGTCACACGCCGCTCGCAGCGCGCGGCGATGGCTCGGTCATGGGTGACCATGACCAGCGTCGTGCCGCGTTCGCGGTTGAGCGCGAACATCAGCTCCATGATGGTTTCGCCGGTCGCAAAGTCCAGGCTGCCCGTGGGCTCGTCGGCCAGCAGCACGGCGGGCTCGACCACGAAGGCGCGGGCCAGCGCCACGCGCTGCTGCTCGCCGCCCGACAGCAGCTTGGGATAGTGGCCCAGGCGCTGGCCCAGGCCCACGCGCTCCAGCATCTCGGTGGCGCGGCGGCGGGCCTCGCGGCTGCCCGCCAGCTCCAGCGGCAGCATCACGTTCTCCAGCGCCGTCAGATTGCCCAGCAGCTGGAAGCTCTGGAAGACAAAGCCCAGCTTTTGCGCGCGCACGGCGGCGCGTGCATCCTCATCCAGCGCGAACATGTCCTGGCCCTGCAGCCGCACCGTGCCGCGCGTGGGCGTATCCAGGCCGGCAAGAATGGACAGCAGCGTGCTTTTGCCCGAGCCCGAGGCACCGACGATGGCCACGGTTTCCCTTGCGGCAAAACGCAGATCGATATCCCGCAGAATATCCAGTGTTCCGGTCGAATCGCTGACCGACTTGAAGACATGCTCGACTTCGATCAGGGGCTGGGCAGTGCTTTGTGACATGGAGGATGGGAAGACGATGCAAGACAAGCTGCGCGCAATGCGCCGACGCCGCCACTTTATATCGGCCGGCTTGGCCTTCGGACTGCTGGGTACTTGGACGGCCACGTCCACGTGGGCAGCCGAGACGGGCCCGCTGCTGGTGCTGGGCGACTCGCTGAGTGCCGAGTACGGACTGGCCCGTGGCACGGGCTGGGTGGCACTGCTGCAAAAGCGCCTGCAGGAGAGTCCCAAGAATGTGCCGCTGGTCAACGCCAGCGTGAGCGGCGAGACCACCTCGGGCGGCCGCTCTCGCCTGCCTGCCTTGCTCAAGCAGCACAAGCCATCGGTGGTGGTGATCGAATTGGGTGGCAACGATGCGCTGCGGGGTCTGCCGCTGCAAAGCACGCAGGGCAATCTGGACGCCATGGTGCGCGCGGCCCGGGATGCCGGAGCCAAGGTGTTGCTGGTGGGCATGCAGGTGCCGCCCAACTATGGCAGCGGCTATACGCGCCAGTTCGAGCAGCTGTTTGCCAAGGTGGCGCAGGAGCAGAAGGTGCCGCTGGTGCCCTTCCTGCTGGCCGGCATCGGTGATGCGGCCGATTCAGCCCAGTGGTTCCAGGCCGACCGCATCCACCCCACGGCCAAGGCCCAGCCGCGCATGCTGGACAACGTCTGGCCCCAGCTCAGCAAGCTGCTGCCCTGAGCTCAGGGCAGGCAGGGTGTCAGTTGCTGCGGCCTTCCTCGCCGGGACGGGCTGCTGCAGGAGATGCCTGCGCATTACCTTCTGAGCCGCCGCCCTCATGGTCGTCGGGTCTTTTTTCAGCCTTGGCCTTCTCCTTCTCTAGCTTCTTCTGCTTCTTGGCCAGTTCGCGCTGGCGTTTTTCATAGGCGTAATTGGGTGTCGCCACAGGTGGACTCCTCTGTTGTTGCAAGCCCCACTGTAGCCGCAAGACGGGGCATGCCAGGAAAACCTCAGGATATGGTGGACGCAGGCACGGCGGAATCGCCCACGCTGCAACGGTATGCATGCCAACTGGCACAACCCAGCAAAGGCCCCACCAGCAGCAGGCCCGCGCCATACCACCACAGGGAAACCGCCACCAGTACGGTGATGATCGCGGCCCACTGCAGCATGACGGCCAGGTTCAGGCCGACCACGCGCATGCTGGTGATGCAGGCCGTGAGTGCGTCGCTGCCCCGGTCCAGCATGGCCGGCAGCGCCACCACCATGCTGGCGAACACCAGGGCCGCGAATGCGCCGCCGACCAGCAGGTAAATGGCCAGGAATTCCCAGTTCTCGGGCCGCGCCACGGCCTGCAGCATGCCGGCCGTGGTCGGCATGCCGGTATCGAAGAACACGGCAAAGACCACCATGGAGGCGCGCGCCCAGAGCATCTCCAGCACCAGCAGCACCATGACCAGCATGCCCATGCTGCCCATCTGCGTGTCCCAGCAGGTCAGCGAGCTGCTCAGTTGGGGCGGCAAGCCCCGCTCCAGCCTGCGGCTGGTGTCGTACAGGCCCATGGCCAGGAAGGGGCCGATAAGCAGGCAGCCGCTGGCCATGGCCATGCTGTATTCCGGGCTGGCGCGGAACACCCAGCCGATCAGCAGGGCCATGGCCCAGAAGCACAGGCCGTAGAACAGCGCCACGCCGGGCGCACGCCGCAGATCGCGCCAGCCCAGGGCCAGCCAGCGCCAGGGATCGGCCATGCGCAGCAGTTGCACCTGCAGCATGCCGGCCGGGTTGTCGGAAGCTTTCTCGGGAGCGGGGGATGCCTGCATGCCTGGACCTCCTGGATCAGCGAGTCCAAAGTTATCGCAGCCATGGCACTGCTGCCATGGCGGAAACTACCGAGGCCCGCCCAGACCCCCAGGTCTGTGCCCAAATCTGCACTCAGGCCTGAACCAGCTTGCCCGGCTGGCCGGGCAGCACCTTCCAGGCCGCATCGCGCACAGCCTGGTATTGGCGGCTGAACACGGTGTCCACGTAGATCCACTCGGCCTGGCAGGCCTGCGGCGTGGCCGTGACGATCATGTAGCCACGGCGCGAGGTATCGCAGTACTTGAGCGTGGAGATGAATTGCAGCAGCGCGCCACGCAGCTGGGCCGGGTCCTGGCCCGACAGGTATTCCTCGAAACCCGGCGAGCTGACGGACGAGGTGGCGAACTCCACGCCCACGGCCTGCCCGCTGCGGTCACGCAGTTCGCTGGCCCAGGCATTGTGGGTGTCGCCCGCCAGCACGACCAGGTTCTTGCCCAGGCTGCGCGCCGTGGCCAGCACGGTCTCGCGTGCCACGGCGTAGCCGTCCCAGGCATCGAGGTTGTAGGGGATGCTGGGCTGGGCCAGGATGGCCTTTTCCGCCGCCGTCAGGCTGGCCGGGTTCGCCTGCGCCTTGGCCAGCAGCGCCGCGTAGACCGGCAGCGAGACACCGCTGCCGGGGCTGAGGATGTCCATCAGCAAGGGCGCCGGCAGCTCCATGCGCCCCATCAGGACCTGCTGGCCCAGCACCTGCCAGGTGGCCTGCGAGGCTGCCAGCTGCTGGCCCAGCCACTGGGTCTGGGTGGCGCCCATGAGCTGGCGCGCAGGATTGGCCATGTCGGAGGTGAAGCGTGCCGCGTCCAGGCCCTGGGCGGTGAAGTAGTCGGCGTAGTCCAGTTGTTTGTCGCGGCCGATGACGCGCGTGTCCAGCATGTGCAGCGCCAGCAGGTCGCCGAAGGCGAAGCTGCGGTAGATGATCTCCGGCTGCGCGTTGCGCGTGGGCATCCACTCGTGATAGGCCTTGAGCGCTGCCACCTTGCGCAGTTCGAAATCGCCCTCGGTGGCCGGCTGGTGGTTTTCGGCGCCGTGCATCCAGGTGTCGTTGGAGATTTCGTGGTCATCCCAGACGGCGATCATGGGCGCCGCCGCATGCAGGGCCTGCAGGTCGGCATCGCTCTTGTACTGGGCATGGCGCTGGCGGTAGTCGGCCAGGCTGACGATTTCGTTGGCCGGCAGACTCTGGCGCTGCATGGCTTCGGCCTTGCCATTGGCATAGCCTCCGCGTGCGTACTCATAGATGTAGTCGCCCAGGTGCACGGTGGCATCCAGGTCGCCCTGGCGCGCGGCATGCGCGTAGACATTGAAGTAGCCCGCCGGGTAGTTGGCGCAGGAGAACACGGCCAGCTTGACCTGCTGCACCGCGCCCACGGGCAGGGTGCGCGTACGGCCCGTGGCGCTGGTCATGCCCTGGCAGCGAAAGCGGTAGTGGTAGCGCGTGGCCGGCTTGAGGCCCGTGGCGTCGGCCTTGAAGGTGAAGTCCTGGGTGGCGCGCGCCATGGCCTTGCCCGACACCACGATGGTCTTGAAGTCGGCGTCCGAGGCCAGCTCCCACTCCACCTCGATATCGCTGGAATGGCCCTGGGGCGGCGTCACGCGGGTCCAGAGGATGACGCGGTCGCTCAACGGGTCGCCGCTGGCCACGCCGTGGCGGAACTCGACGGGAATGCTGCTGTCGCCATCGGAGCCGCCGCAGCCGGCCAGTGGCAGCGCCAGAGCCGATGCGCCCATGCCGCGCACGAAATGGCGGCGGCTGGCCACGATGCCGGACCCATTGGACGCGGTTTTCGCGTGCTGCAGGATATTGGTGATGCTCTCTTTGTGCTTCATGCTGGACCAGGGCCTGGAGGCCCCCGTGGGATGGTATGAAGCCAACGAGCATCGGTGCTGCCGGTGACAGGCGCATGTCACCGGCGCCTGGCGCTCAACTATGCGAACGCGGCGGCCAGGGCCTGCTCCAGGTCGGCACGCAGGTCCTGCACAGCCTCCAGGCCGATGGCAAAGCGCACCACGGTGCCGCTGCGCAGCTGGGGCGTGGGGCAGCTGCGCATGGACGGCAGCTCATAGGGCACGACCAGGCTGATGGGGCCGCCCCAGCTGTAGCCGATCTTGAACAGGCGCAGGCTGTCGCAGAAGCGGTCCACGGCCTGCTGGCCGTGGCGCGGGTCGATGACCACGCTGAACAGGCCGGCCGCCACGCCCTCGCCGCCGCCGGCGGCTCCGCACAGGGCCTTCCAGTTCTCGTGGCCCGGAGCGCCCTCGAGCGCGGGATGCAGCACCTGGACCACGGCCGGCTGCTGCTGCAGCCAGCGCGCCAGCTCGCGCGCGGCGCGGTCCTGTGCGTGGTAGCGCAGCGCAATGCTGGGCAGCGAGCGCAGCACGGCCTCGGTGTCGTTGCCGCCCACGCCCAGGCCCAGGCGCATATGGGCCAGCTTGATGCGCATGTGCAGCGCCTGGTCGCGCGTGATGATGCTGCCCATGAGCACATCGCCACCGCCGCTGGGGTACTTGGTCAGCGCATGGACGGTGGCGTCCACGCCCAGGCTGTGCGAGCCGTCGCCCAGCAGGTCGAAGGGATTGAAGGCCAGGCCCGCACCCCAGGTGTTGTCCAGCACTGTGGTGATGCCGCGCGCGCGGCACAGGCGCACCATGGCGATGAGGTCAGGGAACTCCATGGTCACCGAGCCAGGCGCCTCCAGCCAGACCAAACGCGTCTTGGGCGTGATTTTGGCTTCGAGGTCGGCAACATCCATGGCGTCGTAGCACTGGTGGCGCACGCCGAAATGGGCCAGCTCGCCCTCGCTCAGGGTCTTGTTGGGACCGTAGGCGTTGTCGGGCAGCAGCATCTCGTCGCCGGTGCGCAGCAGGGCCAGGGAGGTGGTGGCGATGGCCGCCAGGCCGCTGGGCACCAGCAGGCATTGCAGGCCGCCTTCCAGCGCGCTCAGGCGCTCTTCCAGCAAGAACGTGGTGGGCGTGCCGTGCAGGCCGTAGGTGTAGCTGCTCTTGTCCAGCCACTGGCGGCGGCGCATGGCCGCCACGTTCTCGAAGATCACCGTCGAGGCCTTGTGCACCGGCGGCTGCGGCGCGACAAAGCCTTCGGGCGGCTGGTAGGGATGGTGGATGAGATGGGTGCTGATCTGCAGGTCGGGTGTGCTCATGCAGCGCATCTTATGCGCTGGGCCACGGCGTTCAGGCATAAAAAAACCAGGCGGACGAAGCGCCTGGTTTTCATTGGGGGAGCAAAGCCGGTGGCTGCGATCAGCTGGCCTTGATCTCCAGCATGTTGCTGACGTTGTTCACGCCCTTGACGGCCTTGGCAATGTCGCCGGCGCGCATCTTGAGCGCATCGCTGGGCACCGAGCCGGTCAGCGTGACGGCGCCGGCTTTGGTGTCCACGTCGATCTTGAGCGCGGAGATATCGGGTTCCTTGATCAGGTCGGCCTTGATCTGGGCGGTGATGCCTGCATCGTCGAGCGCGGCGCCTGCCTGGCTCATGGCGTTGTTGGTGGCCGTTTCGGCCTTCATCGCGCCTTCCTCGATCTTGGTGCCGGCGCTGCTCATGGCGTTGTCGATCTTCTGGCCTGCGCTTTGCGCGGCCTGCTGGGACTGCTGGACGGCGGAGTCGAGCTTCTGACCGGCAGTGTCTTCGGTCTTGCCGCATGCGGCGAGGCCGAAGGCCAGGGCGGACACGGCGAGGATGTGGCAGCAGCGTTGGGTGATGAAAGTCATGCGGTTACTCCTTGAATAGTTGTGAGGCGGTCAACACAGGCCTCGACTTTATTTATGGCCCTGGGACAAACCCATACGACGCCGACGCAAGCGCCTGTAGGACAAGCCCGAACATCCCGGCACCATCCAGTTAGCATGACAATAGCGGCCATGCATTCCCTGGCGCGCTGGTTTCCCTTCCTGGCATGGCCCAAACCCTCGGCAGCCGTGCTGCGCGGGGAGTTCTGGGCAGGTCTCACCGTTGGTCTGATGCTTCTGCCCCAGGGCGTGGCCTATGCAGCGCTTGCCGGCATGCCGCTGATCACCGGCATTTACGCCTCCATCGTCCCTGCCCTGGTGGCCGTGATGTTCAGCGGCTCGCCGCGCCTGGGTGTGGGGCCCACGGCCTTGAGTGCCCTGCTGATCGGCGCCTCCCTCACGGGCCTGGCCGAGCCCGGCTCCGCGCACTGGGTGGCCCTGGCCGCCTGGATGGCGATTTTGTCGGGCCTGGTGCAGTGGTCGCTGGGCCTGATGCGCGCCGGCTGGCTGCTCAACCTGGTGACCTCGCCCGTGCTCACGGGTTTCACACAGGCGGCAGCGCTGCTGATCCTGGCCTCGCAGTTGCCCACCCTGCTGGGACTGCGTTCGACCTGGAGCGCGGTCTGGAACACGCCTTCGCTGCAGCTTTTCGACTGGCAGTCCATCCTCTACGGCATTGCCAGCATTGCGCTGCTGGTGCTGGCCAAGCGCTGGCGCGCGGCCTTTCCCTCGGCCATCTTCATCATTGCGCTGACCGGCCTGATCAGCTGGGCCACGGACTTTGCCGATGACGGTGGTGCCGTGGTCGGCCACCTGCCGGCAGGCCTGCCCAGCTTCCAGTTGCCGGGATTGCTGAGCTGGGACGAGTTCGGCGCCCTGGTGATGCCGGTGCTGGTGATCTCGCTGGTGAGCTTTCTGGAGACGGCCTCCAGCGCCCAGGTGGAGCATCAGCAGGCCGGCACGCGCTGGAACGAGAACCAGGACCTGGTCGCCCAGGGACTGTCCAAGATCAGCGCGGGCCTGTTCGGCAGCTTTGCCACCAGCGCCTCGTTCTCGCGCTCGGCCGTGAACCTGCTGGCCGGCGCCAAGACGGGCTGGTCCAACGTGTTCTCCATCCTGCTGGTGGTCATCGTGGTGCTTTGGTTCATCCCGGCGCTGTACCACGTGCCCAAGGCGGCGCTGGCGGCCATCGTGATCACGGCCGTGGTCAACCTGGTCAAGCCGCGCGTGCTGCTGCAGTTGTTCAAGGTGTCGCGCGTGGAGGGCAGCATTGCGCTGGCCACGCTGCTGCTGACCATCGTCACGGCGCCGCGCATGTACTGGGGCGTGTTCGCGGGCATTGTGCTGAGCCTGGGCTACTTCCTCTACCAGCGCCTGCATCCGCGCATCATCGAAGTGGGCCAGCATCCCGACGGCAGCCTGCGCGACCGCAACCTCTGGCAACTGCCGCCGCTGGCGCCGGGCCTGCTGGCCCTGCGCATGGATGCCGAGCTGGACTTCGGCTCGGCCTCGGCCCTGGAGCGTCGTATCGGTGACGAATGGGCGCTGCGCCCGGAGACACACCATCTGTGCCTGCTGGCCCAGCCCATCAACCGCATCGACGTGACGGGCGTGGAGACCTTCGTGCGCCTGCAACTGCTGGCGGCCAAGCGCAGCGGCGTGCTGCATGTGGTGGGCCTGAAGCTGCCGGCCGAACAGGTGCTGCTGCGGGCGGGCGCCCTGCACCGCGGACCGCATCTGCGGCTGTACCGCACCGATGCGGAATTCCTCGCCTCCCTTGCCCTGCCGCCTTTCTTGCCTGCACCAGGATCAACATCTGTTACCACCGATGGCGCAAAAGTCGATGCCGGCGCGGCGACAATCGAGCCTACACACTGATACACTTCACTGGCTTTTCATTCAGCCCTCCGTGACTGCCCCCGCATCCCACCAATCCGTATACCTGCGCGACCTGCGCCTGGCCACAGCCCACGCGCTGGTTACCCACGCTGGTGGGGCGGTCCATCTGCCCACGGATTCGCCGACGCGATATCTGCAGGCGCTGATCGATGAACTGTGCTCGCTGTCGCTGCGCGACCCGCTCACGGGGCTGGCCAACCGCCGCCATTTCCGCACCATTGCCGAGCGCGAGATCGACCGCGTGGCGCGGTCTGGCGAAGCGGCCCTGATGCTGATGCTGGACATCGACCATTTCAAGCAGATCAACGACCAGCACGGCCATATCGTGGGCGACCGGGTTCTGCAGTCGGTGGCCCGTACCCTGACCAATTGCGTGCGCCCCATGGACACGCTGGCCCGCTACGGAGGAGAGGAATTCGCCATCGTGCTGCCCGCCTGCCCTGCGACCTTCGGTGTCTCCGTGGCCGAACGCATACGCAGCGCCATCGAGCGCATGCCGGTCGTCATCTCACCCACGCTGACACTGCAGATCACCATCAGCATCGGCGGCGCATATGCGCTGCAGTGGATACGCAGCACCACAACCTTGTGGACCGAGCGTGCCGACAAACAGTTGTACCTGGCCAAATCTGCCGGCCGCAACCGCGTGCACATTGAAGAACAACCTGACAGTACGGTAAGCGCGGAGGAAAAAAGCCTGCTTTTCGGACCTTTGTATGCCCCGTCCCCGTTTGACAATGGGCTGAATCCAGATATTGCAACCGATGTGGACCCCGAAGATGGACTCCGCTGATAGCCAGGTGGTAAGCGACAACGCCATTCCCCACCCCTCCCTGCCCGCTGCCGTTCCGATGAGCGATGCCGTGCGCGCCAAGCCGCGCGGACACATCATCGCCGTGACCAGCGGCAAGGGCGGCGTGGGCAAGACCTTCGTTTCGGCCAATCTGGCCGCAGCGCTGACACGCCATGGCCTCAAGGTCCTGGTGCTTGACGCCGACCTGGGTCTGGCCAACCTGGATGTGGTGCTCAACCTCTACCCCAAGGTCACGCTGCACGATGTATTCACCGGCCGTTCCTCGCTGGAGGAAGCCATCCTGCCCGCGCCCGGCGGCTACTCGGTGCTGCTGGCCGGCTCCGGGATGATCGAGTACTCGCGGCTCACGCCCGAGATCCGCCAGCAGTTCACGCACACCATCGAGACACTGGCCCCGCGCTACGACATCGTGCTGCTGGACACCGGCGCAGGCATCTCGGACGTGGTGCTGTTCTCCGTGTCCATGGCCACCGAGGTGCTGGTCATCGCCACGCCCGAGCCCACCTCGCTGACCGATGCCTATGCAGCCATCAAGGTGCTGGCCATCCAGCAAAAGCGCCAGCAGATCCGCCTGGCCATCAACCAGGCGGCACGCCCCGGAGATGGCCGCGCCATCACGGGTCAGCTGCAGCAGGTGCTCAACCGCTTTGTCAACACGGCCTCCGGCGAGCCATTGCGGCTCACGCACCTCGGCGATATTCCGTCCGACCCGGCCGTGCGCGAGGCGGTGATGCGCCGCCAGTTGCTGCTGCAATCCATGCCCGGCGCACCGGCTTCGCTGGCAGTGGCCCAGCTGGCCAATAAAATCAAGGCCCTGCTGGTGTCGGGCGGCTGATCGGGCCGCCTCTCGCCGGCGCCCCGATCCAATCCGCGGCCTGTGCCGCACCCGCCTGCCTGCCCGTGTCCGACATCCTCAATATTTCCTGCTACAAGTTCACGCCGCTGCCCGATGCAGCGGCGCTGCGCGACACCCTGGCCGAACGCGCCCAGACCCTGGCGCTCAAGGGCACCATCCTCCTGGCCGAGGAAGGCATCAACTTCTTCCTGGCCGGCCCCGCCCAGGCGGTTCACAGCTTCGTTGACCAGTTGCGCGCCGATGAGCGCTTTGCCGACCTGGCCCCCAAGGAAAGCTGGTCCGACACCGTGCCGTTTCGCAAGATGCTGGTCAAGGTCAAGCGCGAGATCATCCGCATGGACCACCCCACCATCCGCCCGGCAGAGGGCCGCGCGCCATCGGTCAGCCCCGCCACGCTGCGCCGCTGGCTCGAACAGGGCCACGATGACGAGGGCCGCGAGGTGGTGACGCTGGACACGCGCAACGACTTCGAGGTCGATGCCGGCGCCTTCAAGGACACCATCGACTGGCGCATCACCAAGTTCACCGAATTCCCGCCCGCGCTGCGCGCCCACAAGGCCGAGCTGGCCGACAAGACCGTGGTCAGCTACTGCACGGGCGGCATACGCTGCGAGAAGGCCGCCATCCTGATGCGGGACGAGGGCCTGGAGCATGTCTACCAGCTGGAAGGCGGCATCCTCAAGTACTTCGAGGAAACCGACGGCGCCTTCTATGACGGCGGCTGCTTCGTCTTTGACGAGCGCCGGGCCGTGGGTGCAGACCTGGCCATCACGCCCTTGGCTCCGGCAGAGCCGCTGGAGCCGATACAGCCCACAAGCCCGCCAGGCAAGGCTTAGGCCTTCAGTCGCAGCGCCTGCTGCGCCACGCGCTCGCCGAACACGCGCGCCGTCTCCAGGTCGCCCGGCAGCATCTCGGCGGCCGAGGCATCCGAGGCCGATTGCGCCATGGCACCGCTGAAGGCGCCTATCCAGTTGAGGTCATTGCGCTGCGCGGCGCGCGCGTTGGACGGCAGCATGCCGCTGCCCACCCACAGGCCGCCATGCTGCATGGCCAGCTGGAACAGGTAATCCAGCGTGGTCTGCTTGTTGCCGTTGACGCTGGCACTGTTGGTGAAGCCGGCGAACAGCTTGTCCTTCCAGGCCTGCACGAACCACGGCTTGGAAGAGGCATCGGCAAAGCGCTTGAACTGCCAGCTCGGCCCGCCCATGTAGGTGGGCGATCCAAAGATGATGGCGTCTGCCGCCGCCAGCAACTCCCAGCCACCCGCAGGCAGCTGGCCGTCGCTGTCGATCGACAGCATGCGTGCGCCTGCGCCGTCGGCCACGGCCTGGGCCATGCGCTGGGTGTGTCCGTAACCCGAGTGGTAGACCACCACGATATCTGCCATACAAGAAATCCAATCCTCAGACGCCCTGCGCAGCCACAGGCCAGCCAGCGCCGCATTCATCAATCCATCCACGCCAAAGGGCCCCGCAGCGCTGCTGCGGGGCCCACTCAAGACAGTAGCCTAACAAAAATCAGGGCATGGCCAACGATGCCCGACCCACTCAATGGCGGTGCGCATCCACGCTCCAGCCGCCGGCACCGTGGGCGGCAAAGCCCAGCAGGCCGCCAGTCACGGCGATGTTCTTCCAGAACAGCAGCTGCTGCATCATGGCCGCGTCGGCCGGCACGCTCCAGTAGGCGTGAAAGAAGAAGCTGGCCACCAGCGTGAAGAACGCCAGCACCAGGGCCGCCCAGCGCGTGCACCAGCCCAGCAGCAAGGCCAGGCCGCCGACGATCTCCACCACCAGGGCAATGGCCACGCCGATCTGCGGCATGGGCATGCCTACCGATGCGGCATAGCCCACGGTCCCGGCGAAGCCTCCGATTTTCTGAAAGCCCGCAGGCACGAACATCAGCGCGATCAGGATGCGGCCGGCCAGCGCCAGCGGGTTGCTCAGACGGTTCAACATGATGGGTACTCCTCGTGAATCTTCAGAGCGTGCTGTGCACGCTCTTAGGCTTGCAGATCGAACACCAGGACCTCGGACTGTTCCCCGTCGTGCAGGCGCAGTCGCGGTTCATTCTCCACAAGGGCCGCATCGCCCGTTGTCAGCCGTTGCCCATTGACGCTCAGCGCGCCGCGCACCAGGTGCACATAGGTCTTGCGGCCGGCGGGCAGTTCCAGCTCGGCCTGCTCATCGCCGTCGAACAGCCCGGCATACAGCCGGGCATCGGCATGGACGCTGACCGAGCCCTCGGCGCCATCGGGCGAGGCCACCAGGCGCAGCCGGCCGCGCTTTTCCTCGTCGGCAAAGGCTTTTTGCGCATAGCCGGGCGCTATGCCCGTCTCGCTGGGCAGCAGCCAGATCTGCAGGAAATGCGTGGTCTGGCCCGGCGCATGGTTGTGCTCGCTGTGGACCACGCCCGAGCCGGCGCTCATGCGCTGCACCTCGCCGGGCGAGATGGTCTGCTCGTTGCCCATGCTGTCCTTGTGCGAGAGCCGGCCTTCGAGCACGTAGCTGATGATCTCCATGTCCTTGTGGCCATGGGAGCCGAAGCCCGTGCCCGGGGCGATGTGGTCCTCGTTGATCACGCGCAGGTTGCCAAAGCCCATGTGGCGCGGATCGTGGTAGCCCGCAAACGAGAAGCTGTGGTGCGAGCGCAGCCAGCCATGGTCGGCATGGCCGCGTTCCCGGGATTTGCGCAGGGCGATCATGTTTTTGTCCCTTTCCAACGTGTCAGATCTTCGAAACTCTTGCGTCGATGGCTCCACTGTAGAAGCCGCTGCCGCAGGCAAGGCGCAGCAGGATTGATGGCATCATTCAAAGCTTTTGAAGCCATAACGCCCCATGCCCAGCCCCCGTGACGTGCTCACCCCCGACAGCCTGGCCATGCTCCAGGCCATTGCCGAGGCCGGCAGCTTTGCCGCCGCTGCACGCCAGCTGGGCCTGGTGCCCAGTGCCCTGACCTACCGTGTGCGCCAGATCGAAGATGCGCTGGACGTGCTGCTGTTCGACCGCCGCTCGCGCCACGCCCAGCCCACCGAGGCCGGCCGGGAGCTGCTGCGCGAGGGGGTGCGCCTGCTGCATGAGATCGACACCGTGGCCCACCGCGTGCGCCGCGTAGCCACGGGCTGGGAGCCGCACCTGACCATCGTGGTCGATGGTGCCGTGGCGCGCACGCCGATGCTGGAGCTGGTCGAGGCCTTCTACGCCATGCAGCCACCCACGCGGCTGAAGCTGCGCGACGGCATCCTCACCGGCACGCTGGAGACGCTGACCTCGGGCCGCGCCGACCTGGCCATCGGCGTGGCCGTCAACTCCAGCAACGTGGCGGGCCTGCAGGCCTGCGAGCTGGGCGAGCTGGACTTTGTCTTTGCCGTGGCGCCCCACCATCCGCTGGCCACGGCGCCCGAGCCCATCACCGACGCCACCTTGCTGCAGCACCGCATCATCGCCGTGGCCGATTCAGGCCTGCGTGACAGCGCCAGCATGGGCCTGCTCAGCGGCCAGGACATCTTCACCGTGGACTCCATGCAGGCCAAGATCGAGGCCCAGGTGCGCGGCATAGGCTGCGGCTTCCTGCCCCATTTCATGGCCGATGTGTATGTGCAGGCCGGCCTGCTGGTGACGCGCCAGGTCGCCCGGCCCTCGCGCAACGTGCGCATGCACTACGCATGGTCCTGCCCGCCGCAGCAGGTTCCGCCGCGCGCGCTGCAGTGGTGGCTGCAGCAGTTGGAGAGCCCCGCCACGCGCCGCGCTCTCATGGAAAATCATCACCGACATTGAGCTGGCGCACGCCGCCGGGCGGTCTTCGCGGGTGTAGAGTGGTTACAGGTCCCGGCCTGCCACGCCACTGCGGTGGAGCAGGCCGGAAAGGACATGCTTCCCGGAATCTGCCACTGCCCGCAAAGGTCTGCTCCATGAACGCTTCCCGCGCTGCCTCCAAGTCCACGGTCAAGAAAAAGGCCACCAAGCCCCCCGAAGCCTCCAAGGCGCGCCCCAAGGCCGGCGCACGCCGCATTGCCGTGATTGGCGCCGGCATGGCGGGCCTGGCCTGCGCACGCACGCTGATGCAGGCCGGCCACGATGTCCATGTCTACGAGCGGCTGCCCCAGGTGGGCGGGCGCATGCGCTCTGTCAACGCCGCGCATGGCGCCTTCGACATCGGCGCGCAGTATTTCACCGTGCGCGACAAGCGCTTCGAGCTGGCCCTGCAGACCGTGCCAGGCCTGTGCCGCCCCTGGAGCGTGAGCACGCTGCGCGTGCTGGATGCGCAGGGCCGCCAGTCCAGCGCCGCCCCCGCACCCACCGAAGCCCATTGGGTGGCCACGCCCGACATGCAGGCCCTGCCGCTGGCCTGGGCCGCGCCGCTGTGGGATGCCGACCGCCTGCACCTCGGCCAGCGCGTGACCAAGCTCGAACGCCAGCCCGGATCGCAGGGCTGGAGCCTGCATGTGGAGACGACCGAGCCGACCACGCAGATCCGCGCAGGCTTCGATGAAGTGATACTCGCCCTGCCCGCGCCCCAGGCGCGCCAGTTGCTGCAGACCACGCCCCTGGCCCTGTCGCTGGTGCAGGGCATGGCGGCAGTGGAAATGGCGCCCTGCTGGGCGCTGACGCTGTCCTACCCCATGGCCACCGAGGCCGGCCTGTCCACCCTGGGACCGCAGTGGAATGCGGCCCGCACCACGCATGAGCGCGCGGTCTGGGTGGCACGAGAATCCTCCAAGCCGGGCCGCTCCCAAAGCGAACGCTGGACCGTGCTGGCCAGCCCCCAATGGTCGCAGGAGCACCGCGCCGACGACGCCCCGCGCGTGCTGGCCAAGATGCAGAAGGCATTTGGCGAGATCACGCGCATCCGCATCCCTCCCCGCCATGCCAGCGTCTACCTCTGGCCCCATGCGCAGACCCTGTCGCCGCTGGGCCGCAGCCATTTGCGCAACAAGGATGCGGGCCTGGGCCTGTGCGGCGACTGGTGCATTGGCCGCCGCGTGGAGGATGCCTTTGTCTCAGGGCTGGAAATGGCCCTGGCGTTGGTTGCAGACTGAACCAGGCCACCAGGTCCTGGCAGGGGGCGGCGCAAGGCCTTAACATCCGGCCCCGATGATTCCCGCCGCCCCTGAATCCGCCGAAACCGGCTCCGCACCCGCCCCATCCCCGTATGTCGGCCGCTTTGCGCCCTCACCCACGGGCCTGCTGCATGCCGGCTCCCTGGTGGCGGCGCTGGCCAGCTGGCTGGATGCACGCGCCCATGGCGGCCGCTGGCTGGTGCGCATCGAGGACATAGACCCTCCGCGCTGCCAGCCCGGTGCCGACACCGCCATCCTGAACCAGCTTGCCACCTGCGGCCTGCTGCCGGATGAAGAGCCCGTCTGGCAGTCCCGCCGCCACACCTTCTACGAAAGCGCACTGGAGCGGCTCAAGGCCGGCGGCCTGGCCTATCCCTGCGGCTGCACGCGCAAGGACATCGAGGCAGCCTGGGAAAACCTGGGCTGGGCCCATGAGCGTCATGTGGAGCGGCCCTACCCCGGCACCTGCCGCGACGGCCTGCACGGCAAGAGCGCCCGGGCCTGGCGCTTTGCGCTGGACCGCTTCACCCGCCACGACCCCGTGCTGCACTGGCAGGACCGCCGCTTGGGCGCCCAGCAGCAGGATGTGATCCACGGCGTGGGCGACTTTGTCCTGCGCCGGGCCGACGGCCTGTGGGCCTACCAGCTCGCCGTGGTCGTCGATGACGGCCTGCAGGGCATCACCCATGTGGTGCGCGGCGCCGACCTCGCCGACAATACGCCCCGCCAGATGCTGCTGCAGCGCGCCCTGGGCATAGATCACCCGCAGTATCTGCACACGCCGCTGGTGCTCATGCCCGACGGCGAAAAGCTTTCCAAGCAGCACGGCGCCCCTGCACTGGACCTGAGCGCCCCCGTGACCGCGCTGCGCACCGCAGCCGCCCATCTGGGACTGCCCCAGCCATCACCCCAGGCCGCATTGGGCGAAGCGCTGCAGTTCTGGGTCAGGGGCTGGCGCCATACATACAATTGAGCCCGTGAACCCAATTTCTTCCCCCCAAGCCGAGCAGTCCATGGACGGCGATACCCCGAACACCATGTCCGCTGCCCCCGGTGCGCCGCACGATTCCTCTTCGCCCTCCACACCTGCGGCCGCCCGTACCGGCCAGCCGCCCGAGGGCGTGGCCCATCCCAAGACCATCAAGAGCTATGTGCGCCGCGCCGGCCGCACCACGACAGGCCAGGCCAAGGCCTTCGAGGAGCTGGGGCCGCGCTTCGTGCTGAACTACCAGGCCGCGCCGCTGGACGCCTCGGCCACCTATGGCCGCCAGGCCCCCCTGATCCTGGAGATCGGCTTCGGCATGGGCGAGGCCACGGCGCACATCGCGCGCGTGCGCCCCGATGACAACTTCCTGTGCTGCGAGGTGCACGAGCCCGGCGTGGGCGCCCTGCTCAAGCGCATTGGCGAGCAGGACATCTCCAACATCCGCATCCTGCAGCACGACGCCGTCGAAGTCATCGACAACATGCTGCCCGAGGCCAGCCTGGACGGCATCCACATCTTCTTCCCCGATCCCTGGCACAAGAAAAAGCACAACAAGCGCCGCCTGATCCAGGAGCCTCTGGTGGCCAAGCTGGCACGGCGGCTGCGTCCCGGTGGCTACATCCACTGCGCCACCGACTGGGAGCCCTATGCGGTGCAGATGCTGGAGGTGCTGGGCGCGGAACCCCTGCTGGCCAACACGGCCGAAGGCTATGCCGCCAAGCCCGACTACCGGCCGCTGACCAAGTTCGAGAACCGTGGCATCCGCCTGGGCCACGGTGTGTGGGATCTGGTGTTTGAGCGCCGCTGAGCCGGTCGCGCCCTCTTCCAATACAAGGCCTCGCATGCAGCCATTGCTACAGAATCTGGTCGAGATGACGGCCCACAGGGACCATCTGCGATTGGAAATCTCGGTGCTGTCCACCCTGTTCAAGCTCAATGGCGTGGTGCAGGTGCGGGCGCTGGAGCTGTTCGCCATGCCCGACGGCAGGCACTGCGTGCGTGCGCGCACCTGGAGCCAGGGCGATCAGGTCATGTCCACCGATGCCGAGGCCCTGTACGACCCGCAAAGCGTGGAGCTGGCCTCCATGCCCGCGCTGCAGCAGGCGCTGCAGCAGCGCGCCCTCATCGCCTCGGCCGTGCAGCCCGATGGCCAGCACGTGCTGTGGCTGCCGCTGTGGCGCCAGGAGACGGCCTACCACTGCCTGGAGATCACGCAGTCCACGGCCTTCTCGCCCAGCCGGCTCGATGTGATCCAGGGCATCTTCGGCGTCTATCACAACTACCAGAGCCTGCTGGACTACAGCGAACGCGATGCGCTGACCGGCCTGCTCAACCGCAAGACCTTCGACGAGCAGTTCCTGCGCCTGTCGCTGCAGGAGGCGCCGATGGCCATGCCGGGCGTGGCCACGGAAGACGTTCCCGGCCAGTGGCTGGCCGCCATCGACATCGACCATTTCAAGCGCATCAACGACCGCTTTGGCCACCTGTATGGCGACGAGGTGCTGATCCTGGTCGCCAACATCCTGCGCAGCTGCTTCGACGCCAAGGACCGTGTGTTCCGCTTCGGCGGCGAGGAATTCGTGGTGCTGCTGCGCTCGGTCAGCCTGGTCAATGCCCGCAAGGCGCTGGAGCGCCTGCGCCACGACGTAGAGAGCTACGAGTTCCCCCAGGTCGGCCGCATCACCGTGAGCACGGGCTTTGCCGCCATGGGCACGGGCGCACCCGTGGAGGTGCTGGGCCATGCCGACCAGGCCCTCTACCACGCCAAGGAGCACGGCCGCAACCAGACCTGGTACTACGGTGATCTGATCACCCAGGGGCTGCTGGCACCCCAGGTGAACAGCAACGACATCGAACTGTTCTGAGCCGGCCCTGGCGCCGTGCCGTTCAGGTGAGGCCGGCCACGCGCACGCAGTCGCGCCCGGCGTGCTTGGCCTCGTAGAGCATGGCATCGGCGCGCTGCAGCAGTTCCTGCGCGCTCTCGGCACCCTGCAGTTGCGCCACGCCAAAGCTGGCCGTCGCCGCCAGCTCCAGGCCATGGACCTGTATGGGCGTGGAGCGTATGGCCTCGCGCAGCTGCCCGGCCAGCGCCCAGGCCTGGGCCGCAGCCACACCGGGCATCACGATCAGGAACTCCTCCCCGCCATAGCGCGCCATCCATTGCGCCGAAGGCTCCCGCTCCAGTGCGTGCCGGCAACGCAGCGCCACCTCGCGCAGCACGGCATCGCCTGCGGCATGGCCGTGCCTGTCATTGACCTGCTTGAAGCGGTCCACGTCCACGAACATCACGCTCAGGGCCGCACCCAGGCGCTGGCCCTGGGCGACCTCGGAGGCCAGGCGCTCGTCCATGGCGCGGCGGTTGAGGCATCCGGTGAGCGCATCGGTCAGCGACATGCGCTTGACCTCTTCCACCAGTTCCTCCAGCTGGGCCGTGCGCTGGGCCACCAGCAGGTCCAGATGCTCGATGTGGCCGCGCAGGTCATGCTGCAACTGGCCAAAGCCCTGCACCACCATGTCGATCTCGTCGCGCTGCCCGCGCCGCGCCCGCTCCAGCACCAAGGGCCTCGACAACTCATTGGGCTTGAGGTTGGCCGCAAAGCCCGCAATCTGCTGCAGCGGCTGGCGCAGCTCCCTGCGCATCACCCAGGCCACCATCAGGCAGACCAGGGCCGTGAACAGCGCATAGCCCAGCAGCACGCGCAGCGTGGAGTCGCGCAGCACCTCCAGGTAGTGGCCCCGGTTCTCCCAGACCTGCAGTTCGCCCAGCGGCAGGCTGGACTGGCTGTGACGGGGTGCCGGAATGAGCATGGACACGGCAGGCGCGCGGCCATCCCTGGGCTCGCCCGCCTCGTACATCTCGCCCGTGGAGGTGACGCGCAGCTGCACATGCCCCACCAGGGGCAGCTTGCCCAGCCACTGCACCTGCTCGCGCACCAGGGCCGGCTCGATGTCCCACAGCGCGGCGGACAGCGAGATCATGCTGTTGGCCACCAGCGTCTCCATGGAGCGGCGAAACTCCTGCTGCCCCTTGCGGTACTCCCACCAGGCGTGGGCGCCGCCAAACACCAGCATGCAGGCCACGGCCAGCAGCATGATGCGCAGGATCAGCAGGGAGGCGATCGAACGGAAGCGGGGCATGGAAGGCGCTCAGCGCAGCAGGTGCTTGAGCTCGAATCCGTAGCGCCGCAGCCGGGGATTGAGGTGCTTGCTGTAGCTGCGAAAGTCCAGAGGGGCCAGCGGCGCGCTGATCCTGTGCTCGTAGCGGTCGATCTGGGACTTGTCCAGCAGCGTGAACATGGGCCGCACCTGCTCCAGCCCTTCGGAGGCGAAATCGGTGCCGTGCGCATGGTCGTAGAGCATGACCAGGGCCCAGGCACCGGTCAGGAAATGGCCGCCCGCCAGTGCCGACAGCTCGCCCGTGCGCAGCGCCGTCATGGCGGCGGCCGATGAATTGATGGCGCTGAAGAAGGCGTCACGCCCCGGCGAGCCGCCCCGTGCGCGCCAGGCCTGCATGGCGCCAAAGGCCATCTCGTCGTTGCCCGCCCAGACCAGGCGCACCTCGGGATAGCGCTGGAACAGCACGGCCGCCTGCTGCTCGGCGCGTTCGCGGCGCCATTCGCCAAAGACTTCCTGCTGCAGCACCACGTCGCTGGCCTCGGCCGCCGCACGGCGCATGCCGGCATTGCGCTCCACCGAGGAGGGCGTGGAGCGGTCCCCGGCAATGGCCACCATGTGCAGCCGGCCATCGGCCGCACGCGCCTGGCCCGATGCCCGCGCAGCGGCGAACAGTGACTTGGCGGTCAGGTAGCCGGCCTCCTCGGCGCCCGGCTCCAGGCTGCCCAGCCAGTGGCGATAGCGCTCTCGCGCCACGCCGGTCTGGCCGCGCAATGTCTCGGGCACGCCGCTGAAGGCCATGAAGCTGTCGATGCCTGCGGCCTCCAGCGTGCGCAGGATTTCAGGCGCCACGCTGTAGTCGTTGGTAAACATCACGTAGCGGGGACGCTGCGCCTTGGGCAAGGCGGCAATCTGGCGCGCAATCTCGATGGGGCGCAGGTGGTCGCGCTGGGCATAGCGGACCTGCAGCTGCATGCCCAGGCTGCTGGCCGCGTCCTGCATGGCCTCGCTGACCGTGGTCCAGTAGCGCTCATCGGACCGGCCGGGGTTGATGAAGACCACGCTTTGCGCGGCGGCAGCGGCCGATTGCGCCAGCACGCCCATCACCCAGGCCATGTAGGTCATACGCAGCGCCCACGGCAAGACGCCCCGGTGGAGTCCACCGGGGCGTCCCGAAGAAGGGGCAGCAGGAATCATCTGCCGCGCAGCTGGGTCAGACGCGCTCTGCCACCCAGGCCTGCACACCGGCCAGCGCCGCGGGCAGGCCCGAAGCGTCCGTGCCGCCGGCCATGGCCATGTCGGGCTTGCCGCCGCCCTTGCCGCCGACCTGGCTGGCCACGAAGTTCACCAGATCGCCAGCCTTGATGCGCGAGGTCTCGGCCTTGGTCACGCCTGCGGCCAGTTGCACCTTGTCGCCATCGACGGCGGCCAGCACGATGGCTGCGGCGCCCAGCTTGTCCTTGAGCTTGTCCATGGTGTCGCGCAGGGTCTTGGCATCGGCGCCTTCGAGCCTGGCGGCCAGCACCTTGATGCCCTTGACGTCCACAGCCTGGCCGGCCAGCTCGTCGCCCTGGCTGGAAGCGAGCTTGCCCTTGAGCGCAGCCACTTCCTTCTCCAGCGCGCGGATCTGCTCCAGCGCACCGCCGATGCGGGTGTTCAGCTCGGCCGTCGGCGCCTTCAGCGCGGCGGCGGCCTGGTCCACCGTGGATTCCAGCGATTGCAGGTAGGCCAGCGCGTTCTCGCCGGTCACCGCCTCAATGCGGCGCACACCAGCGGCCACGCCGCCTTCGCCCACCACCTTGAACAGGCCGATGTCGCCCGTGCGCTGCACGTGGGTGCCGCCGCACAGTTCGCGGCTGCTGCCGATGTCCAGCACGCGCACGGAGTCGCCGTACTTCTCGCCGAACAGCATCATGGCGCCCGTGGCCTTGGCCGATTCGATGTCCATCACGCGCGCATCGGTGGGCGTGTTGGCCAGGATCTCGGCGTTCACGCGGCGTTCGATCTCGCGGATCTCTTCAGCGGTCACGGGCTGGTTGTGGGCAAAGTCGAAGCGCGTGCGCTCGGCGTTGACCAGCGAGCCCTTTTGCTGCACGTGGTCGCCCAGCACTTCGCGCAGGGCCTTGTGCATGATGTGAGTGACCGAGTGGTTGCGCATGGTGGCGGCACGCAGTTGCGTGTCCACCTCGGCCTGCACGGCATCGCCCACCTTGAGGCTGCCGGACTCCAGCACGCCGTGGTGGCCGAACACATCGGCCTTGATCTTGAGCGTGTCCTCGACCGCAAAGCGTGCGCCCGTGGTGCTGATCACACCCTGGTCGCCCACCTGGCCGCCGGACTCGGCGTAGAAAGGCGTGGTGTCGAGCACGACCACGCCGCTCTGGCCGGCCTTGAGTTCCTGCACGGCGCTGCCTTCGGCATACAGTGCCACCACCTTGGCGGCCTCGGCCAGCTTCTGGTAGCCCGTGAAGGCGTTGGCATCGCCCGTGTATTCCAGGGCGCGGTCCATCTTGAACTTGCCTGCTGCGCGGGCCTTGTTCTTCTGCTCTTCCATGGCGGTCTGGAAGCCCGCCTCGTCCACGCTCAGGCCGCGCTCGCGGCAGACGTCGTTGGTCAGGTCCAGGGGGAAGCCGTAGGTGTCGTGCAGCTTGAAGGCCACGTCGCCGGGCAGCACCTTGGCGCCACCGGCCAGCGCCGCGTCCAGGATTTCCATGCCGTTGGCCAGGGTCTCGAAGAAGCGCTCTTCCTCGACCCGCAGCACTTCGGTGATGCGCGCTTCCTGCTCGCGGATCTTGGGATAGGCATCGCCCATCACGGCCACCAGGTCCTTGACCAGCTTGTGGAAGAACGGGGTCTTCTGGCCCAGCTTGTAGCCGTGGCGGATGGCGCGGCGCACGATGCGGCGCTGCACGTAGCCGCGGCCTTCGTTGGAGGGAATCACGCCATCGGCCACCAGGAAGGCGGTGGCGCGGATGTGGTCGGCGATCACCTTGAGCGAGGGGGTCTCGATGTCAGCGATGTGCGTCTCGCGCGCAGCGGCCTTGATCAGCGCCTGGAACAGGTCGATCTCGTAGTTGCTGTGCACATGCTGCAGGATGGCGGCCAGGCGCTCCAGGCCCATGCCGGTGTCCACGCAGGGCGCGGGCAGTGGCTTGACGTTGCCCTGCTCGTCCATGTCGAACTGCATGAACACGTTGTTCCAGATTTCGATGAAGCGGTCGCCGTCTTCGTCAGGGCTGCCCGGAGGGCCGCCGGCCACGTGCGCGCCGTGGTCGTAGAAGATTTCCGAGCAGGGGCCGCAGGGGCCGGTGTCGGCCATCATCCAGAAGTTGTCGCTCTTGTAGCGGCCGCCCTTGTTGTCGCCGATGCGGATCACGCGCTCGGGCGGCAGGCCGATTTCCTTGGTCCAGATGTCGTAGGCCTCGTCGTCCTCGGCGTAGACCGTGGCCAGCAGGCGTTCCTTGGGCAGCTTGTAGACCTCGGTCAGCAGCTCCCAGGCCCACTTGAGCGACTCGCGCTTGAAGTAGTCGCCGAAGGACCAGTTGCCCAGCATCTCGAAGAAGGTGTGATGGCGGGCCGTGTAGCCCACGTTTTCCAGATCGTTGTGCTTGCCGCCTGCGCGCAGGCAGGTCTGCACCGAGGTGGCGCGCTTGTAGGGGCGCTTGTCGGTGCCCAGGAACACGTCCTTGAACTGGACCATGCCCGAGTTGGTGAACATCAGCGTCGGATCGTTGCCGGGCACCAGGGGGCTCGACTCCACGATGGTGTGGCCCTTGGATGCGAAAAAGTCCAGAAAGCTCTTGCGAATGTCGGCAACGGTGAAAGTGGGTGTGCTCATGGTGTCTAGGAGTTCGGAGCGCGCACGCGGGGCGCTGTCCCTGGTGGGAGGGTGTCCCGTCGGGACCAACGCGCATTATAGGTTTGCCCCATGGTTGCGGCAGCGAGCCCTGCCTAGCCTCCATCACGCACGTGGCCAAAGAAGGCCTCTCCTCCCATCTGCCCGCCCTTGAGCACGATCTCCAGCCCGTCACTGGCCGGATCGCTGACATGCGAGCGCAACAGCGGCGCGCGACTGGCCGGTCCACGGCGCCTGCAGCTGTGGGCGGCGCCCCATCCGGGCCGCAGGGCCGACATTCTTGCGCTGGAGAAATGGCTGGTGCAGGAGATGGGGGAGATGGGTAGCACAGGCGATCTCGCCGTTCCCTGATCCCGCTCAGACTGCGCGCGATGAGCAGCCTGGATAATCGCCAGCCGGAACCACAGCAAGCACACCATGGCGCAACCACAGACACCCGAGCCTCATTCCAGCGAACCGGCCACCGCTGCCAGCGCCAACGGATCCGATCCGGCCAAACCGCCAACACCGCCGAAATCGCCCAAGCCGCCAAAAAGCCGCATCGTGCCCTGGCTCATCGGCCTGCCCGTGGCCTTCTTCGCTGTGCTCATGCTGGCTGGCCAGTTGCTGTCCACGCCCGAAGGCGAGGCGCGCTGGGTGGAGCGCGAAACCATCAAGATCTGCCGCAAGGAAACCGCGCGGCCAGAGGCCGAGCGCAAGACGCAGCAGTTTGAATCGGTTCAGGACTGCGACAGGCTTGAATTCGACTTCAAGCAGCGCTACGGTGAAAACCCCTGAGGCGAAGTCACAACGAAAAAGGCCGGCAGAGCCGGCCTTTGGCTTGCAAGGGTCCGTTCAGTCGCGCGTCTCGATGGCGCGGTTGATGCCCAGCGCCGCCAGCGTGCACAGCGCGCCCGACAGCAGATAGATCCCCAGCGCCACCAGTCCGAAGCGCGAGGACACGCCCAGGGCCACCAGCGGAGCGAATGCCGCGCCCACCAGCCAGGCCATGTCCGAGGACAGCGCGGCACCCGTGTAGCGATAGCGTGAGGGGAAGTTGGACGTCACCGTGCCTGCCGCCTGGCCATAGGACAGGCCCAGCAGGATGAAGCCGACGATGATGAACACGTTGTTGCCCATCGTTCCGCTGCCCAGCAGCCAGGGCGCCAGGAAGCTGAAGATGCCGATCAGGCAGGCCATGGTGCCCAGCGTGTTGCGCCGGCCCACACGGTCGGCCAGCCAACCCGAGACCATGATGGCGGCAGCCGCACAGAAGGCGCCCACGATCTGCACCCCGAGCACATGGGTCACCGACTGGTCAGAGTACAGCGAGATCCAGGACAACGGGAAGATGGTCACCAGGTGGAACAGCGCAAAGCTGGCCAGGGCGGCAAACGCACCGATCACCACGTTGCGTCCCTCGTCGCGCATCAGCGGCAGCACGCCCATGGGCTCCAGCTCACGCTGCTGCAGCAGTTCGGTGTAGGACTGGCCCACGACCAGGCGCAGCCGGGCAAACAGTGCCACGACGTTGATGGCAAAGGCCACGCAGAAGGGATAGCGCCAGCCCCAGCTGAGGAACTCGTCGGCTCCCACATGGGCGTAGATGAAGGCAAACAGCCCTGCCGCGAGCACGAAGCCCAGCGGCGCGCCCAACTGGCCCATCATCGAATACCAGCCCCGCCGGTTCTTGGGCGCCGACATGGCCAGCAGCGACGGCAGCCCGTCCCACGAGCCGCCCAGCGCAATGCCCTGGCCTATGCGCAGCAGCGCCAGCACGATGATGGCGTTCACCCCCGCCTGCTGGTAGCTGGGCAGGAAGGCCATGCCCACGGTGCACACGCCCAGCAGAAACAGCGCCAGCGTCAGCTTGGTCGCCCGCCCCCAGCGCCGCTGCACGGCCATGGACAGCGCCGTGCCCAGCGGCCGGGCCACGAAGGCCAGCGAGAAGATGGCGAACGACATCAGCGTGCCGTCGAGCTTGGAAAGGTAGGGAAACAGCAGTGCCGGGAAGACCAGCACGCAGGCGATGCCGAACACGAAGAAGTCGAAGTACTCCGAGGATCGCCCGATGATCACGCCGACGGCGATTTCGTTGGGCGTGACATCTTCGTGGGTGTCGGCGCGGGACAGAGATTCTTTGCTCTCATAGCTTCCGCCGGGGAAGCTTGCAGTTGTGTCGAGGCCGCTCATAGATGGATGCTCCTTGTCTCGTCTCACTGACAGCTCTGTTCTACGCCCTCGCTTGATCTGGCGCAAGGCGGTTTCCACCTCGACCGGCCTCGGTGTTTGTCCTGCTGCGCGCGACTCGAAAATGCGGCCTCCGGACCGCCAGGCGCCTGCCGTGCACCCGCCCAGGTAGCAGAAAGTTCCCGGGTTCTCCTTGACGTTGGACAAAATGTCCAATGGACAAATTTATACTTCGTAATACATTTGCCCGGATCTTGTAATCCGCGTTTCTATGTAAACGCGCTCTTGTTGCGCCCCTAGCATGCTAAAAATCAAGGAACTCCGTGGGCCTGCGTGGCTCACCGCGGCCGCTTTGACAGCCAGTCTCACTGGCTGCAGCAAAGCCGTCGTGCTCAACCCCGCCGGCGACATCGCCGCGCAGCAAGGCAACCTGGTGGTCACGGCCACCTTGCTGATGCTGATCATCATCATCCCGGTGATCATCCTCACGCTGCTTTTCGCCTGGAAATACCGCCAGTCGAACACCGAGGCCCACTACGACCCCGAATGGCACCACTCCACCACGCTGGAGCTGGTGATCTGGTCCGTGCCGCTGATGATCATCATCGCGCTGGGCGCCATCACCTGGATCAGCACCCACAAGCTGGACCCCTACCGTCCGCTGGACCGCGTCTCGGCCACCAAGCCGCTGAGCACCGATGTCAAGCCGCTGGAGGTGCAGGTCGTGGCCATGGACTGGAAGTGGCTGTTCTTCATCCCTGAAAAAGGCATCGCCACCGTCAACGAGCTGGCCGCTCCCGTGGATCGTCCCATCCACTTCAAGCTGACCGCCACCTCGACGATGAACTCCTTCTACGTGCCTGACCTGGCCGGCATGATCTATGCCATGCCCGGCATGCAGACCGAGCTGAACGCCGTGATCAACAAGCCCGGCGTGTTCCACGGCCTGGCATCGCACTACAGCGGCGCCGGCTTCTCGGGCATGACGTTCAAGTTCCATGGCCTGAGCAACGAAGAGTTCGATCAGTGGGTTGCCAAGGCCAAGTCCGAAGGCAAGGCCCTGACGCGCGATACCTACCTGAACCTGGTCAAGCCCAGCGAGCGCAACCCGGTCGAGCGCTTCGCCACGGTGGACGAAGGCCTGTACGACAAGGTGCTCAACCGCTGTGTCGAAGAAGGCAAGATGTGCATGCATCACATGATGGCCATCGACGCTGCCGGCGGCGAAGCCTATCTCAAGGCCGTGGGCATGAACCTGCCCCAGGATGTGTGCACGGTGCAAAACGCCGACCGCGTCGTGGCCTTCCTGGACCAGCGCGACGGCTCCGCAGCCGCTGCGCAGCAATAAGCAGTTAGCGGACGCGGACGACGGCCAGACCGCCGCCCGCTCCCATCACGACCTAAGAGACTCGATATGTCTGAACATACCTCCCCGGCACAGGCCCACTGGCTGCTGGGACGCATCACTTGGGACTCCATCCCGATGGCGCATGAGCCCATCGTGCTGGCGACCTTCATCGCCGTGGTGCTCGGCGGCCTTGCCGTGCTGGGCCTGCTCACCAAGTTCCGCCTGTGGGGCCCGCTGTGGCGCGACTGGCTGTGCAGCATCGACCACAAGAAGATCGGCATCATGTACATGATCCTCGGTCTGGTCATGCTGCTGCGCGGCTTTGCCGACGCGCTGATGATGCGCCTGCAGCAGGCCATGGCCTTCGGCGACAACCTGGGCTACCTGCCTCCGCACCACTACGACCAGATCTTCACGGCACACGGCGTGATCATGATCTTCTTCGTGGCCATGCCCTTCGTGACAGGCCTGATGAACTATCTGGTGCCGCTGCAGATCGGCGCCCGCGACGTGTCCTTCCCGTTCCTGAACAACTTCAGCTTCTGGATGACCACGGGCGGCGCCGTGCTGGTGATGATCTCGCTGTTCCTGGGCGAGTTCTCCACCTCCGGCTGGCTGGCACTGTCCAACCTGGGGGCGCAGAACCCCGGGGTCGGGCTTGACTACTACATCTGGGGATTGCAGGTGGCCGGCGTCGGCACCACGCTGTCAGGCATCAACCTGATCGTGACCATCATCAAGATGCGCGCACCCGGCATGAACCTGATGAAGATGCCCGTCTTCACCTGGACCGCCCTGTGCACCAACGCGCTGATCGTGGCCTCGTTCCCCATCCTGACCGCAGCCCTGGTGCTGATGTCGCTGGACCGCTACGTCGGCACGAACTTCTTCACGAACGAGCTGGGCGGCAACCCCATGCTGTACGTGAACCTGATCTGGATCTGGGGCCACCCCGAGGTCTACATCCTGATCCTGCCCTGCTTCGGCATCTTCTCGGAGATCGTCTCCACCTTCAGCCGCAAGCGCCTGTTCGGCTACACCTCCATGGTGTACGCGACGGTGTGTATCACCATCCTGTCCTACCTGGTCTGGCTGCACCACTTCTTCACCATGGGCTCCGGCGCCAGCGTGAACACCTTCTTCGGCATCACGACGATGATCATCTCGATCCCGACGGGCGCCAAGATCTTCAACTGGCTGTTCACCATGTACCGCGGCCGCATCCGCTTCACGGTGCCGATGCTGTGGACCGTGGGCTTCATGTGCACCTTCGCCATCGGCGGCATGACCGGCGTGCTGCTGGCCGTTCCCCCGGCCGACTTCGTGCTGCACAACAGCCTGTTCCTGATCGCCCACTTCCACAACGTGATCATCGGCGGCGTGGTGTTCGGCGTGTTCGCCGGCATCAACTTCTGGTTCCCCAAGGCCTTCGGCTACAAGCTCGACGAGTTCTGGGGCAAGTGCTCGTTCTGGTTCTGGCTGGTCGGCTTCTGGGTCGCCTTCACTCCGCTGTACGTGCTGGGCCTGATGGGCGTGACACGCCGTGCCAACCACTTCGAGGACCCCTCGCTGCAGATCTGGTTCGTGATCGCCGCCCTGGGCGCCGGCTTGGTGGCACTGGGCATCGGCAGCTTCCTGATCCAGCTGGTGGTCAGCTACTTCAAGCGCGACCAGCTGCGTGACGTGACCGGCGACCCATGGGAAGGCCGCACGCTGGAGTGGGCCACCTCCTCGCCCCCTCCCCAGTACAACTTCGCCTTCACGCCCGTGGTGCATGAGATCGATGCCTGGTGGGACATGAAGAAGCACGGCTACCAGCGTCCGCTGACCGGCTTCAAGCCCGTCCACATGCCGTCCAACACCGGCGCCGGCGTCGTGATCGCAGCGCTGTCCACGGTCTTCGGCTTCGCGATGATCTGGCACATGTGGCCCCTGGCCATTGCGTCGTTCGCCGCCACCGTGCTGGCGTCGATCATCCACACGTTCAACTACAAGCGCGACTACTACATCCCCGCCGCAGAAGTCGCGGCCACGGAAGAACTGCGCACACAACAGCTGGCACGTCATGTCTGATACCCGTTACACCGCAGGCGGCGCTGCCGCCCTGGCCCCGCGCGAGTACCACCTCGCCGAGGAGCCCCATCCCGAAAACGGCACCGCTCTGGGCTTCTGGCTCTACCTGATGAGCGACTGCCTGATCTTTGCAGCGCTGTTCGCCACCTATGGCGTGCTGGGCCGCAACTACGCTGCAGGCCCTACGGGCGCCCAGCTGTTCGACCTGCCCCTGGTGGCGATGAACACGGCCTTCCTGCTGCTGTCGTCCATCACCTTCGGCTTCGCCATGCTGCAAAAGCAGCAGGGCAAGCTGGGCGGCACCCAGCTGTGGCTGGCCATCACCGGCCTGTTCGGCCTGTGCTTCCTGGGCCTGGAGCTCTATGAGTTCTCCCACCTGCTGCACGAGGGCGCAGGCCCGCAGCGCAGCGCCTTCCTGTCCTCGTTCTTCACGCTGGTGGGCACCCACGGCCTGCACGTGAGCTTCGGCCTGATCTGGCTGGTCACGCTGATGATCCAGATCAACAAGCACGGCCTGACGCACGAGAACAACCGCCGCCTGATGTGCCTGTCGATGTTCTGGCACTTCTTGGACGTGGTCTGGATCGGCGTCTTCACTTTTGTTTACCTGATGGGGGTGCTGTAAATGGCTGCACACGACATCCACGCCGGCCATGGCCACGGTCACCACGACCATCACGGCCATGACGATCACCACCACGACGCAGGCCCGCACAGCACGTTCTCGGGCTATATGTGGGGCTTCGTGCTCTCGATCATCCTGACGGCCATCCCGTTCTGGCTGGTGATGAGCAATGTCATCTCGGACCGTGCAACGGCCGTGATGGTGCTCGGCGGCTTCGCCGTGGTGCAGATCCTGGTCCACATGGTCTTCTTCCTGCACATGAACGGCAAGATCGAAGGCGGCTGGACCCTGCTGTCCACCATCTTCACCGTGGTCTTCGTGGCCATCGGCATTGCGGGCACCCTGTGGGTCATGTTCCACATGAACACCAACATGATGCCCCAGCACACCATGCCGGCCGACCCTGCCGCGCAGACGGCTCCGGCCTCGGTCACGCCTTGACCGCATCCGGAAACTCCGGGCCCTCCAGCCACGCCGGCGCATCGCGCCGGCGTGGCCCACTCGCTCAGGCGATGCTCATCTCGGTGGGCATCGCCTTGTTTTTGGGCTTCATCTTCCTGGGCAGCTGGCAGGTCCAGCGCCGTGCCTGGAAGCTGGACTTGATAGAGCGCGTGGACCAGCGCGTGCACGCCGCGCCCGCGGCCCTGCCCCCGCCCGCCGAATGGCCGCAGATCACGGCCGCCGACCACGAGTACCGCGCCGTGCAGGCCAGCGGCCACTGGCTGGCCGGCAAGACCGTGCTGACCCAGGCCGTGACCGAATTGGGCGCCGGCTTCTGGGTGCTGACGCCGCTGCAGATGGACGACGGCAACCAGGTGTTGGTGAACCGGGGCTTCATTCCCACAGCGCAGCGCGCGCGCTGGCAGGATCAGCCCGCACAGGCGCCCCAGGACCCGGTGACGGTGGCCGGCCTGCTGCGCATCAGCGAGCCGCGCGGCGGCTTCCTGCGTGAGAACGATCCCGCGCAGCAGCGCTGGTTCTCGCGCGATGTGGCGGCCATTGCACAGGCCCAGGGCCTGGACCATGCAGCCCCCTACTTCATCGACGCAGGCCTGCCGGGCCAGCCCGTGGCAGACGGCACCTGGCCGCGCCCGGGCATGACCGTGATCCGCTTCCCCAACAGCCACCTGGTCTATGCGCTGACCTGGTACGGGCTGGCGCTGATGGTGGTCGGCGCGGCCTGGCTGGTCAGGCGCAATGACCGGCAGGCAAGCAGCAAGCCGTAAGGCCGCAAGGCCGTAAAGCCGTCGCTGCAGGCAACAGGGCCACCGATGACATCGGTGGCCTTTTTTACGCCAGTCCTCTACAAGACCCTGCCGCGCCACGGCTGCCTGCGGTAGCGCACAATCGCCCGCGTGAATTCGCCTTCAGAGTCCCTGTTCCGCGTCGAGCGCACCACCGAACGCCAGAACATGCAGCTGCTGATACAGCTGCGCTGGTTTGCCGTGGTCGGGCAGGTGATCACCATCTCCCTGGTGCACTACGGCTTCGGCATCACCCTGCCGCTGCCGGCCATGGCCCTGGTGCTGATGGCCAGCGTCTTCACCAATCTTGGCTACATCTACTGGTACCGCAGCCACCGCCGCCAGATCTCGGCGCGCAACCTGTTCCTGGCCCTGCTGGCCGACGTGCTCGCCCTGGCCATACAGCTGTATTTGAGCGGCGGCGCCAGCAATCCCTTCATCTATCTGTTCCTGCTGCAGGGCATTCTGGGCGCCGTGCTGCTCAGGCCCGTGCACGCCTGGATCATCGTTGCCAGCACCTCGCTGTGCACCCTGGTGCTGGCCATCGTGCACTGGCCCCTGCCCATTGGCGCGGCGGGACCGGACGGGCTGCCCGGCCTGTACGTGAGCGGCATTCTGATCAGCTTCGGGCTGACCACGGTGCTGCTGGTCGTCTTCCTGCGCCGCATCGTCTCCAACCTGCGCCGGCGTGACGCACGGCTGGCCAACATGCGCCAGCGTGCCAGCGAAGAGGAGCACATCGTGCGCATGGGCCTGCTGGCCACGGGCGCGGCGCACGAGCTGGGCACGCCGCTGTCCACCATGTCCGTCATCCTGGGCGACTGGCAGCGCATGCCCGCCATCACGCAAGACCCCGACCTGCTGGCCGACCTGCAGGAAATGCAGCAGCAGCTGCTGCGCTGCAAGTCCATCGTCTCCAGCGTGCTCATGTCGGCCGGCGAGACCCGCGCCGATGCGCCACAGGCTACCACGCTGCGCGCCTTCATGGACGGCGTGGTCGCGCACTGGCAGTCACGCCACGCCGTGGAGCATTTCGACTATGTCCAGGCCGACGAGGACTTCCCCATTCTTTCCGATACCGCGTTGCAGCAAATGGTTTGCAATGTGCTCGACAATGCGGCCGAAGCCTCCCCCCGCCATGTGGCGCTGCACCTGGCCGTGCGCACCGGCATGCTGTGCATCACCGTGCGCGACAAGGGACCGGGCTTTGCACCCGCCGTGCTGGAACAGCTGGGCCAGCGCCATATCTCCACCAAGACGGAGCGCCCGGGCCGGGGGCTGGGCCTGTTCCTTGTGCTCAACGTGGCGCGCTCGCTGGGCGGACGCGTTCAGGTGAGGAACACCCCGCCGCGGGGCAGTGAGGTGGAGATCCGCCTGCCCCTGTCATCGATTGCCATTGAACCCGGCGCCTGAAGCGGCGCCCACAGGAACCCGAATCGCCCATGGACAGCTCCCGCCTCCTGCTGCTGGTTGAAGACGATGCGACCTTTGCGCGCACGCTGACGCGCTCATTCGAGCGGCGCGGCTACCGCGTGCTGCAGGCCGCCAGCGCCGAGGAAGTGCGCGAGCTGCTGCAGACGCACTCGCCGCAATACGCCGTCATGGACCTCAAGCTGGCGGGCAACGCGTCGGGCCTGAGCTGCGTGCAGATGCTGCACCAGCACAGCCCCGAGGCGCTGATCGTCGTGCTTACCGGCTATGCCAGCATTGCCACGGCGGTGGAGGCGGTCAAGCTAGGCGCATGCCACTATCTGGCCAAGCCCTCCAACACCGACGATATCGAGGCCGCCTTCGGCCGCCTCGAAGGCCGCACCGACGTGGAACTATCACGCAACCCCACCTCCATCAAGACGCTGGAGTGGGAACACATCCACGAAACCCTGGCCGAGAGCGATTTCAACATCTCCGAAGCCGCCCGCCGCCTGGGCATGCACCGGCGCACGCTGGCGCGCAAGCTGGAAAAGCGGCAGATCAAGTAAGGCGGCAGGCAACAAAAGGCAAACCGGGCCTCAAGGGCCCGGTTTTTCATTGCGCGGCCATGGCCCTCAGGCCATCAGCCCAGCCAGAGGTAGTGATCGATCAGCAGCGCCAGGAACAGCACGCTCAGGTGGATCAGCGAGAAGCGGAATGTCTTGCGCGACAGCTGGTCCGAGTAATTGCGCCACAGTGCAAAGGCATAGACACAGAAGCCCACGCTCAGCACCACGGCCACCACCAGGTACAGCCAGGAGCTCATGCCGTACATGAAGGGCAGCATGCAGGCCGCAAACAGGATCACCGTGTACAGCAGGATCTGCAGCCGCGTGTACTCGCTGCCATGCGTCACGGGCAGCATGGGCAGGCCGGACTGGCGGTAGTCTTCCACGCGGTACAGCGCCAGCGCCCAGAAATGGGGCGGCGTCCACAGGAAGATGATGAGGAACAGGATCAGCGCCTCGGGACCGACCTGGCCCGTCATCGCGGCCCAGCCCAGCACGGGCGGCATGGCACCGGAGGCGCCGCCGATCACGATGTTCTGCGGCGTGGCAGGCTTGAGGATCACCGTGTAGATCACGGCATAGCCCACGAAGGTGGCCAGCGTCAGCCACATGGTCAGCGGGTTGGTGCACAGCAACAGCACCAGCGCGCCCAGCGTGCACAGGATGGCCGAGAAGGCCAGCGCCTGCTGGCTGCTCAGCTCGCCGCGCGCCGTGGGCCGCCATGAGGTGCGCTTCATGCGCGCATCGATATGGCGCTCCACCAGGCAGTTGAAGGCGGCAGCCGCGCCCGCCACCAGCCAGATGCCCAGGCAGGCCAGCGCCATGTGCAGCCACTGGTCGGCGTTGGGCCAGCCGGGCACGGCCAGCACCATGCCGATCAGTGCGCAGAACACGATCAGCTGCACCACACGCGGCTTGGTCAGGGCATAGAACTGTGTCCAGCGCGAGGGCTCGACACTCAGGGAAGCTTGTTTACTCATGCAATCTCTCCACGGGCAACCGGCAGACCGTCCCGCAGTGCGCCCGGGCGGCTGGCCGCCAGGCACCAAACAATCACGGTCACCAGCGCAGCTGCGCCGCCCGTATGCAGCACCGCGGCCACCAGCGGCCAATCGAGCACCACGTTCGACAGGCCTGTCAGCACCTGCAGCACCAAAAACGCACCCAGCACGCGGCGCTGCGACGCCAGTGCGGGCACCTCACCCAAACGCCACCACAGCCCGGCCAGCGCAGCCACCACCACATAGGCCGCCAGGCGGTGCAGATAGTGGATGGCCGTGAGGCCCGCAAAGCTGATGTTGCTGCCGTCCTGCAGCAGCCCCAGCGGCCGCCAGATCTGCAGCGCCTGCGAAAAATCCATGGCCGGCCACCAACTTCCCTGGCAGGTCGGGAAACTGCTGCATGCCAGCACCGCATAGTTGGTGCTGACCCAGCCGCCCAGCGCCACCTGCAGCACCAGCAGCGCAAGGCCCAGCCACAGCCCCGCGCGCAGCGCAGTTGAAATCACGGTCGCCTCTTGCCGACGCGCAGCACGGCTCAGCCCCACGGCGGGCACGCACAGCAAGGCCAGCAGCCCCGTGCCGCCCAGCAGGTGCAGGGTCACGATGGCCGGGAAAAGCTTCATGGTCACGGTCCAGGCGCCAAAGGCGCCCTGCAGGCAGACCCAGAACAGCGCCAGCGTGGGCCACCACGGACTCAGGGCACCGCCTGTGCCCTCCGCCCCTGTACGCTCGGCGCCTGCGCCACCCGCCCTGCCCAGGCGCCGCGCGCGCCGCCAGGCCATGATGGTCATGGCGATGATGAGCACGCCCACGGTGGTGGCCAGATAGCGGTGGACCATCTCTATCCATGCCTTGCCATGCGTCACCGGCCCGGTGGGCATGGCGGCCTGGGCCTCGGCAATCTGCGCGCGGGCGCCCATGGGGCTGGCGCTGCCATAGCAGCCCGGCCAGTCGGGGCAGCCCAGGCCGGAATCGGTCAGGCGGGTGAAGGCGCCGAACAGCACCAGATCGAAGGTCAGGAACAGCGTGAGCACCGACAGCGCCTGCAGCCGCTTGAGCGAGCCGCCGCTGCGGTTGCGCAGCCACACCCAGGCCAGGGGGCCCAGTGCCAGCAACAGGCCCAGCAGCATCAGCTCCAGAACGGGGGCCAGATCGTACAGCGCCTGCTCGCTCACGCCCGCCCTCCGCAGCGCGGCGTGCACCACACGGCATGGCCCCCGGGCAAGCCGAAAGGCAATGCCGCAGGCGCATCCGGTTGGCGACAGCAGATCTTCATAAATGAGAGCAATTTGACGAGAAGGCTCAGCCCCATGCGCGAGATTGGATCGCAGGCCGGGCCTACAGAGAATCAGGACATGCACCCAGATACCGGCTGCGGGACCGCGCCCCATGCACAAGGCCCGCCAAGCGGGCCCGGTCGCTGCAACTTTCAGAGCAGCATGTCTTTGATATGAAACAATTCTACTTGGCTGCGAACCGCTCAATCGCCCACGCATGCAGTGCCCCTAGATCGCAGCCAGCTTCTTTTGGCCGGTGCGATGCGGCTTGAGCCTGGCGCACACGAATTTCCACAGGACCCTGCCCAAGACGTCGGCGGCCCAGCTTTACACGACTGCTCAGATTCGCTCAGATTCAGACACCTCGCGTTCCTTAGATTGGTGGTTTCACTTGGGAACCGGCAACTGCCGGGTGAGGCCATGATTGCAGGAGGCTCGTGGACTGTGCTTGATGGGCACGGAAACGAAATCGGGCGTGTCGAAGGCGATGAATTCGTCCGTTGCGGGACCAGGCCCATCTACCGCATCGATGGACCGGCGCTGTACTCCATGGACGGTTCGGCCAGACTGATGGGCTTTATCGAAGGGACCGAGGTCAGAACGCGGCAAGGCCGGATCTTCCTCAAATTTCTCGCGCATTGAGCGGCACTGCTCAGATTTGCTCATCTTCGGCCAGTCGAAGCCAGGGAGACTCCACGTCCAAGAAAACCTCCAGGCAATGGACCTCTTTTTCGTGCGCGTGCTCTCCAACAACGATTTCAATGCCTTCTGGGACGGCATCGCCCAGGACAAGCCCCTGAAGACGCCCGACAAGGGACGCACCGCGTCCTTCACTGTCATCCGCCGCAGCGACAGCGGCCTGGAAGTCAGAACGCACAAGGGCAACACGGTGCGCATAAGGCGGGAAGCCTTCGGCGCCGTGCTGCGCCATCTGGCCCAGGAGCATCACGGCGCCGAGCGGCCCTGCATCGTGGCCTCCAGCCAGCACCGGCCCGGCTTTCTGGGCTTTGCGGCCAAACAGGCCAACGACAACGCAGCCGTGGTGATCACCTACATCCTGCCCATACTGCAGGACGCAGGACTTGTGGAAATCGACGGCAACCGGCCCAACAGGACCTGGCTGCTTTGAACAACTGCACAGCCTTCGGCCTTCTGCGCCGGTCGATGACAATCTATGTCAATTCATTCATAGCCAATCACTAAGGCGCACAGATAATTGCCGGCATTCGTGTGAATTGTGAGAAGGGTCCGGGCCACGCTCGGCGCCCTTCGATGCTGGAGGATTGGCAGATGAGCGCCCCGGAAATGGAGGCCATACAGGAGCGGCTGAAGAAGCTGCGGGCCGACGAGGCGCTGGTTGCCGAGCAGCTGGACCGGCTGCAGGCCCAAAAGGCTGCGCTGCAGCACAGGCTGGCCATGATCCAGGGCGCCGTGCAGGTGCTTGAAGAGATGCGTCAGGAGCTGGGGCCATGAACCGTGGCAAGCCCGTCTCACCACCCGCATCGCCCCCCGCCTCACCCTCCGCATCGCCCACCCCCACCTTGCCCACAGCCGAAGACTGGCTGGCAAGAATTGCGGCGCTGGATGCCACGCAGCCCCCTCCCACCCCGCCCCGTTTGCGCAACCCCCGCAAGGCAAAGCGCCGCAGGGCGGTCACCGTCGTGGCAATGGCCGTGCTGCTGGGGCTGCTGGCCATCGCCCTGGCCGTGGCGGTGCAGTTGATGTGGGTCAAGTAGCTGTCACACGGCAGCAGCGGAAAGAGCCTTCAAGCGTGAAGCCAACCGAGCCGGGGCTGCTGTATACCCTCACATCCTGGCGAAGTCCCCATATTGTTTGCATGCTCACTTACGCCTAGCATGTGTCCACACTCAACGCAGTGGAGGTGCCATGGCCGATCCCGAAGAACCACTGGAAGTACGCTCAGAACGCTGGCAGTCGCTGAAGGGGCTGGACATCGCCTCCGTGGATCTGGGTCCCATCTGCGTGGTGCTCATGCTGACGCTGATCTGCATGGCCGTGATGATGCTGCTGGCCAAATCCGGCGCCGAGCAAGCACGGCAGGCCCAGCCATCGTCTCAGGCCAAGGGCCCAGCACCCCGACCGAAGCCGGCGCAGCCCGTGACCGAACCCGCCCAGCAACAGACCTGGACGCCGGCCTTGCGCACCTGAGGGCGACCTGAGGGAGACCTAAGGCCGACCTGAGGGCGGCAAGGCCAGGCAGCAGTACCTTCAGAGTTTCACCGAACGTGTCGCAATGAAGGTCGGCACGAACTTCTCGATCACAAAACGGGCATGGGGCTGCCAGTCTTCATGAAAGCCCGTCAGCACCAGCCCCGCATCCAGCTGGCCGCCGATCTGATCGGCCAGCGTATGGCCGAACACCAGCGCCTCATTGCGCTCCCGCTTGGCATCAAGCGCTGCGGGCGGCAAATCCACCACATCGGAATACGGCAGGCGCCGCGCAGGCCGCATGAGCCCTTGCTCGCGCAACGCGGGATCGCGGTCCTCCACGAAGACCACCGGATTCCAGAAGCTGGACAGAAGGCGCCCACCCTTCGCGAGCACCCGCGCGCATTCACGCCATACGGGCCGCACATCAGGCACGTAGAGGTTGGAGATGGGATGAAAGATCACATCGAAGCCGGCATCTGCAAAAACGCCCAGATCGCGCATGTCGCCCTGCACGCAGGTCAGCGCAAGGCCTTCGCGCTGCGCCACATGACGGTCCTGTGCAAGCTGCCCGGCAGAGGCATCGAACACGGTGACCTGCGCGCCCGCCGCCGCAAGAATGGGCCCCTGCTGGCCGCCGCCGCCGGCAAGGCAGAGGATGCGCAGGCCGCGCACATCATCCAGCCAGCCCGCTGGCAAGGGGCCGGGCGTGAGCCGCGCCTGCCAGCTTCCGGCACGGGCCCGGGCTATTTCTGCGCTGTCGACCGGGCGCGACCAGTCGCAGTCTTTCGCTGCCTGCAGGTTCCAGGCAGCGGTGTTGTGGGCAAGGATGTCGATGGGTTCTGTCATGGGCACTCTTTCAAAAAGAGGCCGCACGGCGACGCGAGGTTGCGTTCAGAAAACGCGGAGCAGTCAACGGGCATGCAGGTGGTGACGCGGGCGTCCGCCGTGGGCCGGGAATGGGCTTCGGGGGGATCGGTCGGACAAGGGTCCGAAGGCGTCACAGGTTCATGTCAGGCTCGCAGCGGTCGCAGGGATGGAAGATGCAAATTCTAAGACTGCGCAAATTGCACTGTCAAACCACTGCGGCGCGTTCCCCACACGGTCATGCGGAAGTCACAACCGTGAGACGGCTTGGCTGTAAGTTGAACACGCACCCTCGATGGCGCTGGCTTCTGCTGCGCCATGGCGCGCCCGCTGACGACCGGCCTTTACCACCCCGGCGCCCAATGGATACCGAGGAGCAACACTTTGAAGGAGAGCTATGCGTAGTCCCAAGAAAGGCCGAGAGCCGATCCGGCTCATGGACCTGGCCCCCGCCGTCTTCTGCATCCAGTGCGAACAGGAAAAACCCGCCACAGGAGCCCGCCAATTCCACGCGTGGCATGTATGCAGCGACTGCTCGCAGAAGTTGGCCCAACTCCCCCCGGCGCAAGCACCCACGGCGCACCACGCGCACTGAGGCAAGCGATTCCCCAAAACGAAAGCCCGCCAGATGGCGGGCTTTCTCATGCCCTCGCGGACATGAGCGGGGGGGGGCGGGAGCGGGACGTCGATGCGCGCCTACCAGGGCACAAACATGATCACCAGTGCCACAGCCACGATAGCGGCAACGATGTACATGGTTCGCTTGGTGGCGAACCGGTTGCGGGACGACGAGGTGGGCACTTGGCCGGGGGTGTTGGGAGTAGGTGTGTTCATGGCCTCAAGCATGGTCGCCGCCCGGGACCAGCCCTGTCGGACAAGCACAGCTAAGGCAATCAGCGCAGAGCATGACAAGGGCGTCGGCCTTGGCGCAAGGTGACGCTTGTGAACTGCCGTGGGCCTACTGAGCGCAAGTGGCCAGAAAAGACAAAGCCCGCGGGTGCGGGCTGTTGGTCAGATTTCGAAGGCAGTGCGGTCCACTGCATCCTTGATCCACGCAGGAGGCTTGCCCCGGCCGGTCCACGTTGCGCCGGTGGACGGATCACGGTACTTGGGCACGCCTGCACCGACGGGCGACTTGCGCTTGCCCGTGCTGAACACATCTTCCTGGGTCAATTGGAATTGCTGGACGAGCTCGCGAACCTTGGCGATGGCCCCGCCTTTTTCGGCTTTCAGGACTTCGGCAATGCGTGCTTCGATCTCTGCCTTTTGCTGCAGGAGCGTCTTGTAATCAGGTGTCATGGACTTTTCTTGGGTTGTATGCTAGCGAGTCAGCATTCTATGCACAAAATGCCGCACTGACATACCTTTGCATCGCAAACCGAAGGTTGCGGACGCAACAACACTCTCAACCTCCAGAGGTATAGAGTGGCGCAATGAACAACGCACTGGAACTCTCAGGAATCGCGCTGGTGGCCCTGGTGGCACTGGCACTCAGCGCATGCGCCCAACAGAAGCTGGCACCCTCCGTGGGCATGGCCAATCCCGCATCGGTCTATTGCGGTGAAATCGGCGGACAAGTTCGGATGGAGAAGACGCCCCAGGGTCAGGAAGGCATCTGCGTGCTGCCGAACGGGACGGAAATGGAAGAGTGGACGCTGTACCGCAAGGACCATCCGGCCAAGTAGTGGGATAGTGCTCTGCACGAAACACAAGCAAGCCGTTAACGCCCCACCGTCAACCTGCTGCAGTTCCACCTCCGTGGCCATCAGGGTCACAACCTACTGGCGTGCCTCGTCCAAATCCCGTGCGACCTCCGGCGGTAAATCAGCGCGCAGCACTTGACCATCCGGGGTGACTTCACACAGCAGACCTGCAACTTCTTTACACGACGTAAAGCTTTTCTTCAGGAAAGGTCTGCATACTGGCCGGCAACGGATTCCGCCGAGCCTGGGAGCTTTCTCCTCCCTCCCTCTCAAATCCCTTTCCCAGGCACGCCCCCACGGCATCGGCATTTTTCTTCCAGGGCCCGCAGCTTCGCCGCTTGCGGGCCCTTTTCGTTGCCCCTTCAACGGCCGCAGCTCCAAGCGGACACCGTGTCGAAAGAACTCATATATACGGGGCATGCTCGACCTACATGAGCACCCTGACTTGGCTCGCACAGGGAAGCCTCACAAGCAGTTGAAATAGCGTCAGTCCCGAGACCCGCAATGCCCTGCTGATGGAGATAAGCATGAGTCAAGTCGTACCGAGTGAGTCTTTCAATCCGGACCCTGATGCCCGCTACCACCGGAGTCTCCTGGATGCCTTTCCGGTAAGGGGTAGCTACCAGCTCATTCAGTTGCGCAGCACCAGATCTCGCGGCCCCTTCCGACGTTTTGCGAAGGCTTGCATTCGGGCGGTTCGCGCACTTGTTCAATGACTTGAAGGAGATTGTGATGCGACATATTTTCCTCACATTTTTCTGGTCCGTGGTGACCCTCATCTCGCTGTACATCTCCACGCTGGCAGGGCCGATGTTCCCCGTCACGAGCTGAAATGCGGTTAACAGCCGGGCCTATGGTTGACTCATGGTTCTCCTCCTGGAATTCATAGGCATGCCCTGAAAAGGGCACCGGACTTTTTCTTCCTCATGCCTGCACTTCGCAGGCATTCACAAGCCCGCAGCACCGCTGACGGGCTTCTTTTTTGTGGGGGCCGTTTCTTGCGGCTTCGGCACGCTTTGCAGAGATGCAAGGCGGGCATGCATCGAGTGCGCACAGCGAAGTGCCAGCGGCACCAAGGTTCAGCAGAGGCTTGTGCCGGTGCGGCATGAAGGACAGGATGTTGAAGATGCGGACCGCTCCGCATTGGGTCAAATGCCGGCATCGCGTAAGATGCTGATCCACCAGTAGAAGCGGGCGTCGTTCAATGGCAGGACCTGAGCTTCCCAAGCTCATGATGAGGGTTCGATTCCCTTCGCCCGCTCCAGATTTCCTGGAGCAAAGCCCATCAGTCCCGGATACACATCCGCCACCGATATCCCACGGACCGCCTTCCGCGCGGGCCCGATCTCTCCCGCCTCCGACCTCTCCCCCGCTTTTCTCCGCGACATTTTTTCGCTCCCCCGCGACGGATCCGTGCTGCCCGCGCGTTGAACGCAATAAGGCCGCCTGATGTGGCCGATGCAGGAGTCTTTCATGTCCTCATTGCGTTTGACTGTTCGCCGCGCCGTCCGTCCGCTTGCGCTGGCGCTTGCCGCCGGCAGCCTGGCCGCGCTGGCCGGCTGCGTGGTAGCGCCTGTTACGCCCGTGGCGCCCGGCCCCTATGTGGTGCCGCCGGGCGTCGCCTATGTGGCGCCTGCCTATCCGATGCCCAGCGTCGGCTTCGTGTGGCAATACCACCCGCGCTACGGCTGGGGCTGGCACCATCCGGTCTACGGCTGGCATCGCGGCTGGCGTTGAGCCGCGCGACGCTGGCTGACCCCGCCACTACACCGATGCCCTTTGGCTGAAATCGATGACCCGGATGCCGACCTGCTGGCGAGACTGGCCCGCGGTGAGCCGCAGGCCGCCCGCGAACTGGTGGAGCGCAAGCTGCCACGCATGCTGGGTCTGGCCCAGCGCCTGCTGGGCAGCCGGGCAGAGGCTGAAGAGGTGGCGCAGGAAGGCCTGGTGCGCGCCTGGCAGCAGGTGGGCCACTGGCGGCCGGGGCAGGCCCGCTTCGACACCTGGCTGCATGAGGTGGTGCTCAACCTGTGCCGCGACCGGCTCCGCCGGCGCGCGGTGCGGCGCGAAGAAGCGCTGGACGAGCACGCCGAAGCCGCCGCCTTCGCCGACCCCGGGCCCACACCGGAGCAGCAGCTGGACCACGCGCAGCACAGCGCCCGAGTCGCCGCTGCCCTGGATGCACTGCCGCCGCGCCAGCGCGAGGCGCTGGTGCTGCACTACTACCAGGCGCTGCCCCAGGCCGAGGCGGCAGCACTCATGGGCGTCTCCGTGGATGCCCTGGAAAGCCTGCTGGCCCGTGCGCGGCGCAGCTTGCGCGCCCGCCTGCAGGACGCAAGCACGAGCACAATCGCCGCACCCGCAGAACCTGGAGGATCACCACCATGACGCCAGATCGCTTTGAACAATTGGCCGACGCCTGGGGCGCCGACCTGCGGCGCTGGCCGGCACAGGAGCAGGCTGCGGCACGCGCGCTGATGGAACAGCCGACCTTTGCGCCTGCGGCCCGGGCCTTGCTCGCCCGTGCAAACGAACTCGACACGCTGCTGGGCAGCCATGCCGTCGCGCCCCCCAGCGCAGCGCTGGCAAGCGCGGTGCTGGCCGGCTTGAAAGCTCGCCCAGGCATGGCGACTGCGCCCGGCCAACCATCGCCGCATGCATGGCCGCAGCCCCGTGGTACTGCGCCCGCACGGCCGGTGCGTGCCAGCGGCCGCAAGCCCTGGCATGGCTGGTGGTCCGGCGCCAGCATCACCGGTGCGGGCCTGGCCGGTGTGGCCGCAGGCGCTCTGGCCGTGGCCTTGCTGATAGGCACGGCCTTGCCCACGGCCCGGCCGGCACAGTCCGAAGGCGGCTGGTGGCCGGGCACCGCCTTCGACACGGGCGGCGCCTTGGTGGAAGGAAGCGAGGAATGACGATGAACGAATCCCCCATCGGCGATGCCCCCCGCACGACGCACCTGCGCCGCTGGCTGTGGGCCTCTGCCCTGCTGAATCTGTTTCTGGTGGGCGGCATTGCCGGTGGCACCTGGCGCTGGTGGGCACACCAGGCCGAGGCCAGGTCGGTAGCCACATCCACGCAGACAGGAACGCCCACCGGAGCACCGGCAGGCGGCTCCCCGGCCACTGCGCGCGGACTGCGCTTTGCCGCAGACGGCCTGCCGCCCGAGCGGCGCCAGGCTTTCCGTACAGGACTGCGTGAAGTGCGGCGCGAGGCTGCTGCGCTGACCCAAGGCAGCCGCGAAGGCCGCGCCGAGGTGGTTCGCCTGCTGGCTGCGCCGCAGTTCGATCGCACTGCCGTCGAGGCTGCATTGGCACGCACCCGGGCCGCCGACACGGCGGTGCGCGAGCGCGTGGAGGCGCACGTGGTCGACTTCGCGGCCCAGCTCACGCCGGCCGAGCGACAGACACTGGTGCAGGGGCTGGCAGCGCAGCAAGGCCCCTTCCATGTGCCCGCATCCCCGGCCAGGCGCTGAGGAGCACAGGACACGCCTGCCACGCCCGCGATTTTTCGAGGTGAAGCCATGAATTCTGCCGCCATCGCCCTGAACCGCTTCGGCCTGGGAGCCCGCCCTGACGACGCACTGCCCGCCGACCCGCAGCGCTGGCTGCTGGATCAGCTCGCGCGCTACCAGCCACAGCCCCCTGCCTGGGCCGGTCACACGGACACGGACGCGCTGCTGTCCGACTACCAGTCCCGGCAGCGCGAGCTGCGCAGCCTGCCTGAAGACCAGCGCGCCGCCGCCCGCCAGCAGTTGCGCCGTGGCGCACGCAACGGCTACCTGGACGCAGTGAACGCGCGCCTGGCCAGCGCCATCGACACACCCGCGCCATTTGTGGAACGCCTGGTGCATTTCTGGTCGAACCACTTCGCGGTCTCGGTGGAAAAGCCCGTGGTGCTCGACCTGGTCGGCGCCTACGAGGCCGAGGCCATACGCCCGCACGTGCTGGGCCGATTCGAGGACCTGCTGCTTGCCGCCGTGCGCCACCCGGCCATGCTGGTCTATCTGGACCAGGCCCAGTCGGTGGGACCCGCCAGCCCCGCTGCACAGCGCGCCGCCCGGCGCAACCCGGACAAGACACGCGGCCTGAACGAAAACCTGGCGCGGGAAATCATGGAGCTGCACACCCTGGGCGTGCGCAGCGGCTACACCCAGCAGGACGTGACCGAGTTCGCCCGCGCGCTCACCGGCTGGAGCCTTGGCAATGACGCAGGCAGCCCGGCCGCCAGCGCCGGCTTCCAGTACCGCCCGGCATTGCACGAGCCCGGACCGCGCCGCCTGCTGGGCCGCAGCTATGCCGCAGGCGGGCAGGAGCAGGCGCTGGCCATCCTGCGCGACCTGGCGGCCTCCCCCGCTACCGCGCTCCATGTCGCGACCAAGCTGGCACGGCACTTCGTCGCCGACGATCCGCCGCCCGCGCTGGTGCAGCGCCTTGCGGCCGCCTACCAGCGCAGCGGCGGGGACCTGCCGGCCGTCTACCGCGCGTTGATCGAGTCGCCAGAACCCTGGGCCGCGCCAGCCACGAAGTTCAAGACACCCTGGGAATGGGCCGTCTCTTCCATGCGCGCACTGGGCCGGCGCGAGTTGAAGGGTGCTCAGGCCGCCGGCCTGCTCAACCAGCTCGGCCAGCCGGTGTGGCGGCCCGGCTCGCCGGCCGGTTACGACGACATCGCCGCCAGCTGGGCTGCGCCCGATGCGCTGGTGCGCCGTGTCGAGCTGGCGCAGCGGCTCGCAGCCCAGGCCGGCAACAGCGTCGATGCGCGCGCGCTGGCACCCCGATTGCTGCCCGGCGATGCACTGGGCGCGGGCACGGCCGAGGCCATTGCCCGATCCGAAAGCGGCAGCGGCGCACTCGCGCTGCTGCTGGTCTCGCCCGACTTCCTGCGCAGGTGAACACCATGACCACGATCCATACGACCGCCACGAACATCGCGACCAGCACGATGGCCATGCGCAATCGCCGACATTTCCTGGGCCTGCTGGCCGCAGGCACCGGCCTGGCACTGGCCGCGCCCCACCTGGCGCTGGCGCGTGCAGCCACCGAGCGCCGCTTCGTATTCATCATCCAGCGCGGCGCGGCCGACGGGCTGGAGACCCTGATTCCCTATGCCGACCCCGGCTACGCCCGGCTGCGTGGCGCCATCGCCGTGGACACAGCTGCGGCCACGCGGCTGGACGGCATGTTCGCGCTGCATCCCTCATTGGCCGAGACCGGCAGGCTCTACGCCCAGGGCCAGGCGCTGTTCGTGCACGCGGTCGCATCGCCCTACAGCGACCGCTCGCATTTCGACGGCCAGAACGTGCTGGAAACCGGAGGCAGCGCGCCCTACCAGGTCAAGGACGGCTGGCTCAACCGCCTGGTCGCCCAGTTGCCGCACCGGGAAGAGGCCATTGCCTTCGCGCCCACCGTGCCCATGGCGCTGCGCGGGCCGGCGCAAGTGGCCTCCTACGCGCCTTCCTCCCTGCCCCAGGCCAGTGACGACCTGCTGCTGCGCGTGGCCAGGCTCTACGAGGGAGATGCGCAGCTGCATGCTCTCTGGACTTCCGCCATGGACACGCGCGGCGTGGCCATGGACGGTGGCAACAACCGGCCGCGCCTGGATGGCGCCAGCCTGGGCAAGCTGGCAGCCGGCTTTCTTGCCCGCCAGGACGGGCCGCGCATCGCCATGATCGAAACCGGCGGCTGGGACACGCACAGTGCACAAAACAACCGGCTGGCAGCCCAGCTCAAGAACCTCGATGCACTGATTGCGGCGCTGCATGACGGCCTGGGCAATGCCTGGTCGCAGACCGTGGTGCTGGTGGCCACCGAGTTCGGCCGCACGGCTGCGGCCAACGGCACCGGCGGCACCGACCACGGAACAGGCGCCGTCGCCATGCTGATGGGCGGCGCGGTTCAGGGCGGCCGCGTGCTGGCCGACTGGCCTGGCCTGCAGCCCGGCCAGCTATTGGAGAACCGGGATCTGAAACCGACCACCAGCGTCGATGCGCTGATTGCCTCGGCCGCCGGCGAGTGCTTCGGCATCGACCCGCAGCGGCTGTCGCGCAACCTGTTCCCCCAAGGCCATGCCCTGCCAGGCGGTGCCCCGGCGCCGTCGCTGCCGCCATTGCTGAGGGCCTGAACGCGGGCCGCACGCCAACATGAAAAAGGGCCGGCGCCTCAAGGCGGCCGGCCCTTGTGCCATGTGCGCAAGATCTGGCGAGATCTGACCGGTGGCCGCTCAGTGCCTGCTCAGTGGCCGATCTCACGGCTGACCTGGTTCTCCTGCTGGTTCAGCACATGCTGCTCGCTGCGCGTGATATGACCGCCGTTCTGGCTGGCCATGAGGCGTTCTTCCTGGCGGATCTTGTGGTCCTGCTGGTGCAGCGCAGCCGCCTGGCCATGGCTGATCTCGCCCTTGCGCACTTCGTTGTGGATGCGGCGGTCTTGGTTGGCCAGGCGGCCGTTGACCTCGGCACGGCGCGGATGGGCCTGGTCCCAGGTGGCGGCGGATGCGGCGCTGCCAAGGCCTGCCAACGAAGCAGTGGCAATGACGAGCATGAAGGCTTTGCGCAGGGACATGGTGTTTCTCCTTGAAAGGATGTGGACGGACGTTGCTTGCAGAAAGCCGATGCCGGCTTGCCACATCACTTCAACGCACGGCCAAGGCCAATCCGTCGCGGATCAAGCAAGTCCATCGTCCATCCGGGGCCGTGCACGCTACATTGGCAAGCACCGTATCCGTCCCACCTCACCAGGCAGCATGTAGTACACCCTCTCTTGCGAGAACACCACCGAAGACATCCAGCTGAGCGCCGTGCGCGTGCGGGGCATGAGCGTCTGCGATGGCTTCGCACGGATGCACATGGATCTCGAAGCCAGGGGCTCGCCCGATGCACTGGACGTGATGCACCACTTCTTCAACTACCACTGGCTCAACGACCTGGACCAGCCCTATCTCGCCGAGCTTCTGGATCTGCGCAATCCTCAGGTGCGCGCCGTCAGCCTGCGCGAGGACGGCTGGGCGCAGATGGAGCCGGACCAGCGCCAGGTGCGCATCTGCAGTACCTACGGCGACTCACCCTGTGCGCTGATCGCCTGGGAAGAGTTCAGCGCGGCCATGCAGCTCAAGCACCGCTTTCTTGGCCTGATGCGGCGGTATGAGGGGCACGGCATTCCTCGCTACAGCGTGTCGGAAGGCTTAAGGGTCCGGCTTCACGCGCCCGGACTTGAGGGGGCCCGCGCACAGGCTCGGTGATCGATGCGGGCCATGCTCGCTCGCATTGCTCAGCTACGGCGCCTCATCCTCCGCGCCCTCGGGCCCTACCCACCAGGCCCAGCTTTCTTCCTCGTCGGGCACGGGCAGTTCGCGGGTCTGCACTGCGTCGATACGGCGCCCGGCGCCACCGGCTTGCCATGCGTTGAGCACGGCATCGACGGCGGCGCGGTCCACTGCGGCGATGCCCAGGTTGCGATCGGTCTGCCAGGACGGTTCGCCCTCGCGTGGCGAAGCTGCCTCGGCATGCTGGTGGGGCGTGCCGTAGCTGCAGCGCATGCAGTAGTGGCGGATGCTGGCCGTCCAGTCCTCGGCATAGCCGATGCCCGGGGCTTCGGTACCCAGCAATTCCTGCAAGTCCTGCGCATTGGCGCAGGTGATGAAGACCACGAAGGTCTGGAATGCCGAGGGCTCCAGCCGCTGCAGCTCGTTGAAGACCGGCACTTCGCGCTGGCCGTTGAACCGCTGGCCGGTGGAGGCGCCGTCGTGCAGCACGATGTCGCCGAAACGATGGCCGCTTTCGGGCAGCGGCACGTTGAGCAACTGGGCGCGCACGGGGTCGATGCGGCGCATGAACACGGTCTCGCCGCCCTGCCAGGGGTGCAGGCGCACCACGGCCACGCCGTAGTCACCCTCGATGGGGCCCTGCTCGCCGGGCACCTGGATGCCGCAGGCCTTCCACAGCCTGCGCGCCGTGGTCCAGTCGGACAGCGCCGTGGCCGCGATGGCGCCATTCCAGAGGCTGGCTTCATCGTCTTCGCCGGCCAGTGCAATGGCGCGCAGGTTGTGGTCCAGCGATGGCTGCCAATCGCGCTGGTACTTGCGCGCCAGGCCCAGCATGTAGTGGTAGTGGCGGTTGTCCGGCATGTGGGCTGCCAGCGCCTCGAAGGCCTGGGCGGCCTCGGCCAGCGCGCCGCATTCCATGTCGGCATAGGCCTGGTCGTGCAGGGCTTCGAATTCGTCGGATGTGGAGGAGGTCACGGTGCTGCGATGGGGCAATGCTGGACAGCGCCAGGCGGCTATCGCACGCCGGGCGACGAGCTGCCCATGTCGACTTTCAGGTCCGGGAAGGAATTGACCATCTGGACCTTGAAGTCGGGGAAGGAGGTGACGATCTTCCACTCCCCGCAACTGTCTGCAAAGGAGTCCACCACCTTGACCTTGAGGTCCGGGAAAGAGCTGGTGGCCTGCACCTTGATGTCGGGAAAGGAGTGCACGATCTGGACCTTGCCGTAGAGGCGGATGCCTTTGTAGGTGCAGTTTTTCTTGTCGAAGTCTGCGGCGTGAACGAAGGCCGGCAGTGCGAGACAGGCGAGGACAAGGCTGAAACGCGGCAGAAGTGGCATATGCGACAAGGGAGTGGGTCTTGAGAAACAAGCCAGGCCATGGCTTGCGGCCGCCCGCATACTAGCAGGCCGACCCACCCCTGCGAATGACGTCCCGCACATGCCGTCCATCCGTCCTCTGCGCTCCCTGCTTTTGCTGTTTCTGGCGATCTCGGTCGAGGCGCTGGCGCAAGCGCCAGCTCCCGAACCTGTCACCGCGGCTGCGTCTGCCACTGCATCCGCCGATGCTTCCGTTTGCAGGCACCGGGCCGACATCGCCTGCCTGCAATCCTTCAACCTGCCGGGCGACGCGGGGCGCATGCGCTACTACGCATCGCAGGCGCCGGGGGCCAGCCACGGCGCCATGCCCCGGTCCGCGCTGGTGGTGATGCACGGGCATCCGCGCGATGCCAACCGCAGCTTCGAGGCCGGCCTGCGGGCCGCCGAAGGCGCGCAGCGGCTGCAGGACACCCTGGTCATCGCCCCGCTGTACCAGGTGCCCGAGGATCAGGCTGCGCATTGCCACAGCCGTGGCGTGCCCGCAGCCGGGAGCGCAGACGCGGTATGGACCTGCGCGGGCTGGCTGGCCGGCGAGCCCTCGCTGGGGCCGCATCCGATAGGTTCTTTCGCCGCGCTGGATGCGCTGGTGGCCGAGCTCGTGCAGCGCTGGCCCGGCCTGCGCAGCGTGACCCTGGCGGGGTTTTCGGCAGGGGCGCAGATGCTGCAGCACAGCGTGGCCTTTGCAGCCGATGCACCGGGCTCCGTGACCTTGCGCTACGTGATCGCCGACCCGGGCACCTGGCTGTATTTCGATCCCGTGCGGCCACAGCCGCAGATGGCCGGGCAGAGCACCGACTGGGCAGCCTGCGGCACAGGCTCGGCGTTTCCGGGAGCGTGCAGCTATGTCTTCCAGGTGCCGCCCGCCGCCAGCGCCTGCCCGGGCCATGACCGCTGGAAGTACGGCCTGCAGGACCTGCCCGGCCACCTAGGGCGCGATGCGGCTGCCGCGCGGGCCCGCTATGCGGCCGCGCAGATCGACTACCTGGAAGGCGCCCTGGACAGCAGCGCGGAAAAGGGCGCGTTCTATCCCATCCTCGACAAGTCCTGCGCCGCCATGCTGCAAGGCCCGTTCCGGCTGCAGCGAGGCCACGCCTTCGCGGCCTACGAGCGCGAGCTGCTGGCGCCGCAGCGGCCACGCCGCTTCGTCGTGGTGCCGGACTGCGCCCATGATGTGGCTTGCGTGCTGCCGTCCCTGGCGGCCCGGCCCCTGCTGTTTCCACCAGCGCCCTGACCCCGCAACGGAGTGCCCCATGACCCCCACCACCGAACAAAAACGCGCCACCTTCCACGCCCTGCACCGCCAGGGCTGCTTTGTGCTGCCCAATCCCTGGGATGCGGGCAGCGCCCGCATGCTGCAGGGCCTGGGCTTCAAGGCGCTGGCCAGCACCAGCTCGGGCCATGCCTGGTCGCTGGGTCAGCCCGATGGCGCCATCTCCCGCGAGATGACGCTGGAGCATCTGCGCAGCCTGGTCGCAGCCACCGATCTGCCCGTGAATGCGGACTTTGAAAGCGGCTTCGGCCTGGGTCCGCAGGAGGTTGCCGAAAGCGTGCGCATGGCCGTGGACACCGGCGTGGCGGGCCTGTCCATCGAAGACTCGACAGGCGATGCGGCCAACCCCTTGCGCAGCATCGAGGAAGCCGTGGCCCGGCTGCGCGCCGCCCGTGCCGCCATCGACGAGGCCGGTGGCGGCACCTTGCTGGTCGGGCGTGCGGAGAATTTCTTCGTGGGCCGGCCCAATCTGGACGACACCATTGCCCGGCTCAAGGCCTATGCCGAGGCCGGCGCGGACTGCCTGTACGCACCCGGCATCCGCAGCGCCGAGCAGATCCGTGCCGTGGTGGCGGCCGTGGCACCCAAGCCGGTGAATCTGCTGATCGGAGGGGCCAGCGAATGGAGCCTGCAGGATGCCGAGGCCATGGGCGTGCGCCGCATCAGCGTGGGCGGCGCACTGGCGCGCGCAGCCTGGGGCGGCTTTCTGCATGCGGCGCGCTCCATTGCCGAGACGGGGCGCTTCGACGCGTTCGCCCAGGCCACGCCGGGCGCCGAACTCAATGGCTTTTTTCAGGGCAAGGACTGATCCGCACCGGCCTGCAGCCGCTGCGCGGTCATGACCCAGACCGCGATATCGAGCAGGGCGGCCGCGCGCTCCGCCGGCGGCAGCTGCGGGTCCAGCACGCCGTCCATCTGCCTTGCCAGGGCGCCCCAGCCCAGCAGCGCGCCCTCGTCGGCCCAGGCGCGGCCGGCGGCCAGCAGCGGCATGCCCGCCCCTGCCAGGCCTGCGGCCTGCATGTCGGCCAGCCAGACCTGGCCTTGTGCCAGCCAATGGCGCAGCGGCGCGGTGGTGCTCTCGTTGCTTGCTTTGCTTGAATTGCTCATGGCGCCTTCTCCACACCGACTTCGGCAAGCGGCGCCGGCCAGGCCGTGCTGGGATGGTGCCAGTGCGCGCTGTCCCGCCAGCGCACGGAAGCCACGGCAATCTGCAACTGCCCTGCCACGAATTCCACGCGGCCAAAGACTTCCCGCAGCACGCGGCCGCGCGCCAGTTCCTTGCGCAATGCCTCACCCGCCCTGCCCTGCATGCCGTGCAGATCGCCCACCAGGGACAGGGAAGGCCCGGGCACCGGCGACTGCAATGCAATCGTCCAGCGCTGCAGCAGCTCGTCACGCTGCGCCAGGCCGCTGCCGGCCACCTGCAGCCGTGCCCAAAGGGGCGGCTGCTGGCGCCAGGGGTCGGCATGCAGCTCCTGCAGATGGCGCTGCAGCAGGGCCTGGGGATCGTCGGCCACCGGCTGTGCGCCGGTCGCCCGGGTCGGCAGCGGGCCGGTCGCCTGGGCCGGTGCCAGCCGCGTGGCATCGCGCGCCGACAGGCGGCCATCGTCGCTGGCCCAGCCGTCCAGCAGCACATGGGGGCCTTGCAGCAGCTGCCTTGCGGTGAGGCCGCCCAGGGTTTCCGAGTCCAGCGCCCCGGCCGGCTCCCACTCCGGGTCGAAGCCTTCGGCGCGCGATGCGGACCAGGTCAGATACCGACCGCTGGCCGCGTCCTGCAAATGCACGGAAAACCCGCGCTGCCCGCCGCGCGCATGCCATAGCTCGGCTGCCACGGCGTGCAGGCAAAGGCCTTGCACGCGCCGGTAGCTGCGCCTGTGCACGCCCGCCAGTTCGCTCAGGGGTCGTGGCATGGGCTGTTGCGCCAGGCCGCGCAGCAGCATCCACAGCGCGGCCAGCAAGGGCGCCACGCGTTCGGCCGCACCGGCACGCCCTGCGCGCTCGTCACGCAAGGCGCGTACCAGCAGGTTGAGCACGCTGGCAGGGCGCGGCAGGTCGGCCTGGCGCAGTTCGGTGGCCAGCGCTTCGCCCTGGTCGAGGAAGGCAGGGCTCATGCCTGCACGGCCCTGCAGCACCCAGCCGGTCAGCCATTGGCGCGCCTGGGTCAGCCGCTGCTGTGCGCCGGCTTCCAGCGCATGCGCCGGCAGCTCCGGCATGGGTGCGCCCGCCAGGCGCCGGGCCTGCAATGCCACCAGGGCGCGGTGGGCGCAGGCCGCTGCCTTGCAGCTGCAACTGGCCGCCGCCAGGCCACCGGCACGCGGCAGGCGCACGGTGACTTCGTCGGGGTTGGACAGTTCGCCGATCAGGGTGGCCGGGGCCTCTTCCAGCACTGCCTCGAAGCCCTGCGCCATCCAGCGCAGGGCCTTGCGCTGGGCGGCCATTCCAAAGGCCTGGGCCACGGCGCCGGCATCGCCGTCGAGCCACGGGGCAGCAGGCGCCTGGGCCATGCCATCGTCCGGGGTCTCGTGGGCCAGCCGCGCCCGCAGGCCCAGCAGCAAGGCGCACAGATGGTGGCAGGGGCCAAAGGCGGGGCAGCTGCATTGCAGCGTGGCAAAGCCCGCGCCGGCCAGGGTCTGGGCATGGCCTTCGATGTCGGCGCGGGCCTGGTTGGCCGCCAGTTCCCACTGCCCTGCATCCGCCGCCGCCAGGGCCTTGGCCCCGCGCTTGAGCAGGCCCTTGTTGGCCCAGTCGGCAATGGCGTCATCGTCCAGGGTACGCAGCCATTCCTGCATCATGAGGGCCGCCCTCCCTGCATGGCCTGGGCCAGCCAATCCACCAGATGGTCGGGCGTCATGGCGGCAACCTGGGCGCCGCGCGCCACCAGTTGCGCGGCCAGGTCGCGGTCATAGTCGGGGTGGGCGCGGCGGTCCAGCGCAGCCAGCACCAGCACGCGGGCGCCACTGGCAACCAGCCGCTCGGTCTCGGCGATGACGCGGGCCTCGTCATGGCCTTCGTACAGGTCGGTGATCAGCACGATCACGCTGCGGCGCGGCGCGGCAAGCTGCCCGGCCACATGCGCCAGGGCCGCGCCGATGTTGGTGCCCCCGCCCAGTTGCGCGCCCAGCAGCAGCTCTTCGGGCGCATGCAGCTGGCCGGTGACATCGGCCACCGCATCGGAGAACAGCAGCACATGGGTGCGCAGGGCGCGCACGCGCGCAAAGATGCTGCCCATGACGGCGCTGTGGATGACGGATTCATGCATGGACCCGCTCTGGTCCACCACCAGCCACAGGTCCCAGGTCAGGCGCTGTGCTTCGTTCTCCCTGAAGAACAGGCGCTCCAGCACCAGCACCTGCTCCTCGCTCTGGTAGTGGCGCAGGTTGTGGCGCAGGGTGCGCGGCCAGTCCAGATCGCTCATCTGCCCCTGGCCCCGGCTACTGCGGCGCCTGCGCCGCCGCCCCAGGGCCGAGTGCACGCGCGAGGACAGCCGCGCCTGCAGATCGGCCACCACGCGCGCCACCAACCGGCGGGCCTCGGCCAGCACCTCGGGGGGCAGGCTGGTGCGCACCGCCATCAAGGCGGCCACCAGTTCGATGCTGGGCGTGGCCTCGGCCAGGACCTGGGGATCGCTGAGCAGGCCATGGAGCCCATAGCGCGACAGCGCATCGCGCTGCAGCGTTTCCACGGCGCTGCGCGGGAACAGATCGCGCACCTCGCCCAGCCAGTGCACGGCCTGCGGCTCCGGCACGCCGCTGCCGCCCTGGCGCGCGGACTGCCCGCCCCCGCCCTGCCACGCATTGGTGCCCGAGGTGTTCGCCTGCTCGCGCAGGCGATGCTCGCGCTGGTAGAGATAGTCCAGTGCCGCGTCGCGGCGTGCATCTGCGTCATCGAGCGGCTGCGCCGCAGCCAGGGGCTGGGCGGCCTCGGGCCCGAGGATGAGGCGCCAGCGCCGCAGGGTGGCGGCATCGATTGCCTGTTCCTGCATTGGCGGCTCGTGCATTGGCGGATCTTCCCGGCTCATGACAGTCCCCAGGGTTGCAGCAGCCGGCTCACCTGGGCCGCCAGGGCGCGGCTGTGCGCCAGGGCTTCGTCCGATGGCAGGTGCACCTGGCCCAGCGTGGTTGCGGCAGGTGGCGTGGCCGCGCCCGACAGACCCGCCAGCCGCCCGGCCAGCTGCCGCAGTTCGGCGCGGGTCAGCTGGGCAAAGGCCAGCCGCAAGGCAGGCAGGCCGGCCAGGAAGGCGTCTTCCGGCCAGTGCGCAATGCCGTCACTGAGCAGGCGCAGCAGCGGCGGATGGCTGAGCAGCCAGCCCTTGGCCACGCGCAAAAAGCCCTGCAGGTATTCGCCCATGGCGGCGGCATCGACCTGCGCCAGGCCCAGCATGGCGCGCAGGGCGGCATCGGTCTGCGCGATCTGCCAGCGGCCGGCCATGCTCAGGATGCCGGCGGTGGCGCCGCGCACGCGCGCAGGCGTGCTGTCGGCGCCTGCCTCATGCAAGGCGGCACAGGCATCGTGGAACAGGCCGGCGTCGGCCCAGGGCGCGTGGCGGCAGACCATGCCGTGCAGATCGGCCAGGGCATCCAGGGCCTGTGCCTGCTGGGATGCATCGCCCTCGCCCAGCCAGGGCAGGCGCAGGCAGGCCTGGGCAAAGCAGCGCCGCAGCAGCGGCAGCAGGCGCGCCAGGCCCACGCCGCCCAGCGCATGGCGGGCCTCGTAGGCCAGGGCCAGGCAGCCCGTGGCGCGGGCCAGGGCCAGCGCGTCGTGGCTGCGCTCCATCCAGGCCTGCACGGTGTCCAGCACCTGCTGGGCGATGCCGTCCAGCCCCATGACCAGCACTTCCAGCACGCGCTGCGCGGGCTCCGTGTGGGCCGTCTGCGCCAGGCGCTCGCGCACCAGGTGCACCGCGGCTTCCTCCAGGCTGGAGCCGTGGCACATGGCCTCGGTCAGGGCCACCGTGGTCTCGACCTGCCAGCCCAGCGTCCAGACCTCGCGCACACGCGCCAGGCCCGTGCCCGCCACGAAGTCCGGCCCGGCCAGGCGCTGCGCATAGGGCACGCCCAGGTAGCACAGGCGGTGCAGCCCCTGCGACAGCCGGCGGTGGCGCGCGCTGCGGTAGATGTCCAGCTCCTTGCGCACGGGTGCGGCAGGCCGCACGGGCAGGCGGTGGCGCAGGCAGAAGGCCTGCACATCGACCAGCAGCGGGGCGGCGGGCGCGTTGGGTGGCAACTGGCCGTAGTCGTCGGCGTCCAGCAGCCATTGACCAGTCTGCTGGCCGGTCTGCTGCCCGGTCTGCTGCACCATGGGCTGCGGTCGCAGGGCCAGGGCATGCTCCTTGAACACGGCGCTGTCCAGCGCTTCCAGCAGCTCGGCCCGGCCGCCGCGGCAGGCGCGCAAGGCGGCCAGGCCATGGGCCAGGCGCACGGCCTCGGCCGCATCGGGCAGGCTGGCGGGCATGCCCCGGGCGCGCAGGCTGTTCACAGTGCGCGCCGCCATCTCGGGCCAGGCCTGGGCATCGGGTTGCGAAGCGCCCTGCTCCAGCGCCTGCCAAACGCCCTGGTAGTAGCCAGGCATGGGCATGCCGGCCGCGTAGCCGCTGGCGCGCTCCAGCCGCTGCAGCGTGTAGGCAATGAGGTGCACGCCCACATCGATGGCGGGCTTGGCGTCCGCAGGCCGGGCGGGGGCCGAGAGGCCGGCAACGATGCCGGGCACATGGAAGCCGCCGCAGACCACCAGGCAGCGCCCGCCTTCGGCCAGGGCCGCGCTGACCTGGGCGGCCATGTGCGCCTCGCGCGCCACGTCCTCGGCATCCATGCCGCTGCCGCCCGCGCCCTGCTCGCGCTCGCGCAACAGCTGGCTGAAGGCCAGCACGCCGGCAAAGTACGCCTGGGGCGAGGCGTCCTCGTTGCCAGATTCGTAATGCCGGTCCCACCATTCGTCGAAGTCGCGGCAGCCGCTGGCCTGGATGAGGCCGGCCAGCACGTCGGGCGCGCGCCGCGCGGGCTCGTCGGCCAGCAGGGGTTCGGGCGCGCAGGCGAAGTAGTCCAGCTGCGCGGCCTGCGCCAGCCTGTCGGCATAGGGCAGGTCGATGAAGCGCACGGCGCTGCGCAGCCGCGCCGCCTCGCGCAGGGCCACCCATTCGGGCGAGAAGGCGGCAAAGGGCACGTAGCAACGGCAGCGCCAGTCTTGCTCGGCCGCGCCGGGCCCGGCCATGGCCGCATGCAGGTAGGCGGCCAGCGGGGGACGCGCCTGGGCGTGCTGCAGCGCGGGCAGCAGGGCATCGAGCTCGCCCGGGCCTTCGATCAGCACGTGGGTGGGCTTGAACTCGTGCATCAGCGCGCGCAGGTGGTGGGCGCAGCGCGGGCTGTGGTGGCGCACGGGCACCAGGCGCAGCTGCGGCAGCGGCGCCAGCCACGCGGCAGCGTCAGTGCTCACGGCCGCCTGCGACAAAGTCCTGCCACTGCGGCTGCCCTGCGCGCTGGCGTGCCACCACGCGCAGGTATTCGGCGAAACGGCGCCGGTCCTCGTCGTCGTCCTTGATCACCGTGCCCAGCAGGTGGCGCGCCAAGTGGGCCGGACCCACCTGCTCCTGCCCGAAGTACCAGCACTGGCAGGCGGCGTTGAAGGCCACGTCGATGGCCTCGGCCGTGGACAGCACGGTGCCCGGCCGCTCCACGGCCGTGCCCTCCACGCTGCCGCTGCGCAGCTCCTGGAAGGCCGTGGCCAGCAGGGCCAGCACATCGGGCGCGACGGTGGTGCCGATGCGCTGCTGCGCCAGTGCGCGGTCCACCTCCTGCCCTATCAGCGCGGCCTGCGCGGCCACGCCTTCGAGCGGGCGCATGGTCTCGAAGTTGAAGCGGCGCTTGAGCGCAGCCGACATCTCGTTGACGCCGCGATCGCGCAGGTTGGCCGTGGCAATCACATTGAAGCCCGGCCGTGCCAGCAGCCAGGGCTGCTCGTGCTTGAGTTCGGGAATCTGCAGCAGCCGCTCGGAGAGCACGGGCACCATGCAGTCCTGCACTTCGGTGGAGCAGCGCGTGATTTCCTCGAAACGCAGCAGCCGCCCTTCCCCCATGGCGCGGTGCAGCGGGCCGGGCACCAGGGCTTCGGGGCCGGGGCCGTCGCGCAACAGCAGGGCGTAGTTCCAGCCATAGCGGATCTGCTCTTCCACCACGCCGGCACCGCCCTGCACGGTGAGCTTGCTGTCGCCGCTGATGGCGGCGGCCAGCAGCTCGGACAGCAGGGACTTGGCCGTGCCTGGCTCGCCCACCAGCATCAGGCCGCGCTGGCCGGCCAGGGTGACGATGGCGCGCTCGACCAGGGCATCGTTGCCGTGGATCTTGCGGGCGATGGCCGGCCCGCCGCCGTCAGGTTCCGCACCGCCCAGGATGAAGCGCCGCACGGAGCGCGGGCTCAGGCGCCAGCCGTCGGGGCGCGGGCCCTGGTCGGCGGCCTGCAGGGCCGCGAGTTCCTGGGCGTGGGCCATCTCGGCCGGCAGCCGCTGGGCGGCAGGCTCCGGGGTGGCAGCTGCAATGCGTTTGGTGGCCATCAGTCGCTCTCTTTGGTGCTGGCCGATTTGGCGGCGATGGCCGCGAACTGCGCCATCAGCGTGGCCTGCAGTGCGCGCGGCCACTGCTGCGGCTGCAGCCGGGGCCAGCGGCCATCCTCGCCGCGATGGCTGCTGTCATAGACCACGGCATGGGTGATGTCCACGCGGTTGTCCAGGTCCATGAACGGCAGGTAGCGCCCGTGGTGGAGTTCGATGTACAGCTGCGGGCCTGCCAGGTCCAGCTTGTGCTCGTAGATGCCGGGGCCGTCCCCCACGGGGCCGGGGCGGTAGTTCCACTTGGCCAGCAGGCCGGACAGCGCGCCCTGGCGTATCTGCAGCGGGCCGGCGGGGTGCAGTGCATGGTTCTTCCACTGCCCGGCTTCGGGCAGTTGTGCGCCTGCGTTCAGCTGGTCGATCAGCGGCTGCAGCTCGTAGTCGGCCAGGCAGGTGCGCCAGGCCTCAACCTCGCCCGCTGCGGCATCGACCGGATGCCAGAGCAGCACCTGTGCGTCGTCTGGCAGCTCCACGGCATCGTCGGTGGCGTCGAGCAGGGAAAAGTCCTCGGCAATGCGAAAGCTCGCGCCCTGCTCCAGCCGCCAGATCAGGCTGCGGCCCACGATGCGCAGCAGGGGATGCAGCAGGAACAATCTGCGCCAGCGCGGGACGGACCAGCGCTGTCCCGTCATGAAGGCGGTACCCAGGCGCGGCACCTGCTGCCTGGCGATGGCCTTGACGCCAGCGGCAACGGTCTTGAATTCGGCCTGGGCCGCATTCCACTGCAGACGCAGCGATTCGTCCTTGAGCGCAGGCAGGGTCTTGGAGGCCTTGCCCTTGTCGCCCACCACGCGCAGGCTCAGGTCGCCCTGCAGCTGCAGGCGGTAGCGCTGCGGGCCCACCTCCAGCACCAGGCCTTCGCCGCCCAGGCCGAAATCGGGCGTCAGCTCGTCATACAGCTCGATCAGGCTCAGGCCGCGGCGCTGGGCGGCCGCCTTGAGCGCGTCATGCGTGGCTTCAATCACCAGGTCCTTGAGCTTGCGCGAGGTGGACAGGGTCTGGACCTGGGACAGCGCATACAGCGTGTCCAGCGCACCGAGCTGCTCCACGGCGATGATGGCGCGCAGCTTCTTGCTCCAGCCCCAGGCCTTCACGGCGGCCACCAGGGTCTGCACCAGGCGGTCGTCGATATGGCCCGTAGCCAGGCGCAGCGCCCAGCGCGCCTTGGGCTCGCCCTCCAGGGCCACCCAGGCATTGACCAGGTGCAGGGACAGCTGGGCGCGGCTTTCGGCCGGCACATGGGCCAGCAACTGCTCCACCAGCGGCGGCAGTTCTTCCTCGGCTGTGGCCACCAGATGCAGCACGGTGCGGGCCGCATGCTCGGACAGCGGCGCGAACAGGGCCAGGGTCTCGGGCTGGTCGTAGGCCTTGATGCTGCTGGAAAAGCGCTTGAAGCGCGCCACGCGGGCCTCCAGCGCATCGAGCGGGACCCGGCCCTCCTCACCCTGCTCCACGGTCAGAGCGCCCGGCACGGGGACGCCCAGGGCCAGCAGCCGGCCCTCGACCATGCTTTCGGAGCCCAGGTCCAGGCCCGTGCGCAGCAGCGCCTGCAGCAGCGGCGCGACCCCGGGATCGGGATGGGCCAGCAGGATGTCGCGGCAGGCCAGCTGCATCGCTTTCTCGCGCCGCTGCAGCCAGGCGTTGGACTCGAAGACAGCGCCTACGGCCTGCGCATCCAGCCCTTGCATGAAGCGCGCCACCGCTTCGCGCAGCGCCCGCGAGCTGCTGGCCGCCAGCAGTTCGCCCAGCAGAGGCAGCCGGGTATGCAGCATGGCCGGGTCCAGCTGCGCCAGCAGCGGGGCCAGGCGCACGGTGGGAATCTCGCGCAGATAGTCGGGCTGCTCGGCCAGCATCTGGTTGAGCAGGCCGATGAAGGGCTCAATGCGCGATTTCTGCAATATGCTGCGCAGCAGATGGGGCAAAAGCTCCGGGTAGCGTGCCGTCCAGATCTGGCGGGCGACCACCGCATCGAAGTGGTACTTGGGCTGCCATCCTTCGATCCAGGCGACGAAGGGCGCGGCATCCTCCCGCACCAGGCGCTCGAATATGGGGATGAAGTAGTCAGCCGGCTCGCGGTCCGCCCTGCCCAGCAGCAGGTTGACCAGTTCCAGCCGCCGCTGGGCATCGGCGCCCAGGTCCCAGCGCAGCGCGATCAGGCCCGGGTCTTCGTTGATGGGCTTGTCGTCGAACCAGTCGGGATGGCGGCGGTAGAAGTCGTACCAGGGCGCGCAGCGCTGCGGGTGCGGAACGTCGCTGTGCCGCGTCATGTAGACATCGCGGATGTCGGCATAGAGCGCGCCGCCGCGCTCTGCCAGCTCCATCAGGTCCTGGTCGTCCAGGCTGCCCAGCAGCAGCTTCCAGTCGACTCTGTCATACCTGGCGCCGGACTGGACGTTCAGCTCTGCGGCCCAGTCCAGCAGCTGCATCACCCGTTCGCGGCTGATGCCCGGGTACCAGAGCCAGCCGAACATGTCCAGGATGCGGATTTCACGGTAGTCGTTGTCGCCGTCCGGCGCAGGTGGACGGGCCAGGCTGGCGCGCGCCATCTGCTCGAACTCGGCCGCAAGCTCGGGGCTGTGGCGTGGAATGTCGCCGTCCAGGCTGCCGTCAATCCTGCGGCCGAAGGGGATGGTCTGCCGCGCGAAGGCCAGCCACAGTTCATGGTCATGGGTCCAGGGCAGATCGAAGTTGCCCAGGGCGCGGATGGGGTTGGAATAGTCGTCGAAGGCCTTGCGCGTGAAGGCGCCCACTTCGTCATGCCGGCCCGCGCGCATGCGGCTGGCCAGCACCTGGACCAGTTCGGCGGGCGGCAGCGAGGCGCTCAGTTCCTCCAGCGTGGCCTGGTCGGTGTGTTCTAGGGTCGAAGAGGTCATGGATTCAGGGGTTCTGGAGGGAGTCAAACCTGGGCTGCAGCTGCTGCGGCTGCAGCGCGCGAAGCCAGGGCCTGGAGCATGGCGCACAGCGACGCCTGCAGCGGCAGCGGCCATTCGGCCGGGGGCAGCAGGCGGTCGGCGGCCATGTCGCGCAGGGCAAAGCCTTCGATGTCGATCTCATGGCCGGGCTCGTAGTACGGCATGGCCGCGCTGTGCAGCAGTTCCACGCGCCAGCGCTGCACGGCAAAGTCCCGCAGGTGCAGGTAGATGCCGGGGCCATCGCACACAGGGCCGGCATGAAAGCGCCATGGCCCTGCCAGGCCGTCCAGCGCCTGCTGCGTGAGCCGTATCGGTGCCAGGGGCTGCAGCAGTTCCTGCTGCCACTGGCTGGCCAGCGGCAGGTCGGCGGGTGCATCGACCTGCTCGATCAGGGCCTTGAGGCCGTAGTCGGCCAGGCATTCACGCCACTGCGCACGCTCCTGTTCGGTGGCCTGCGCGGGGTGCCACAGGGCGATGCGGCCCTCGGCCGGCAGTGGCACCGCGTCGCTCTCGGCATCGACCAGGGACAGGTCTTCGGCAATGCGCAGGCTGAACGGCTGGCCGGCCGCCGGCTCCACCCGCCAGACCAGGCCCTGTGCCACCACGCGCAGCAGCGGGTGCTCCAGGAAGAGGCGGCGCCAGGTGTCCAGCGGCCAGTGCCGGCCCAGCATCAGGCAGGACTGCAGGCGCGGCGCCTGCTGCTGCAGCACGGCCTTGATGCCTTTGGACAGCGTCTTGAGCCGCGCGGCGGCCGCATCCCACTCCGTGCGCAGCCCCTCGTCGGCCAGGGCCGGCAGGCTGCGCACCAGCTTGCCGGCCGGCGTGCGCAGGCGCAGCGACAGGTCGCCCTGCAGCAGCACGTCATAGGTCTGCGCGCCCACCTGCAATTGCACGCCCCGGCCCAGGTCGAAGTCCGGGGTCAGCTCGTCGCTGAGGTCGGCCAGCGCCATGCCGCGCCGCGTGGCGGCCTCGGCCAGCACGGCCTGTGCAGCGGCCAGCACGCTGGGCTTGAGCGTCTTGCCGGTGGCCAGGGCCTGCACGCAGGACAGGGCATAGACCGTGTCGAGCCGGCCTAGCTGCTGCAGCGCGACCACGGCACGCTCCTTGCGCGTCTTGTGCCAGGCCAGGGCGGCCGAGGAGAGCACATCGACGATGCGATCGTCCGCCGCGCCGGGCAGCAGCTTGAGCACCCAGCGCGATTCGGGCGCGCCATCGGCAGCCACCCAGTGCTGGACCAGGGCCAGAGCCAGCCGCACGCGATTCTCGGCGCTGGCCTGAGCCAGCAGTTGGTGGGCCAGCGCCGGCAGCTCCTGCGGGCTGGTGGCCGCCAGGTGCAGCAGCGCACGCGCGGCCTGGGCGGACAGGGGCGCGAGCAGGTCCAGCAGCGCCGGCTGGTCCAGCGCGGCAATGGCGGGCGACAGGCGCTGCAGGCTGGCGGCCTGGGCTTCAAGCTCTGCCAGGGAGCCGGCACCATCGCTGCCTGCCGGCGCGGCCTCGCCGGCAGGTGGCCTGGCTGCGTCCGCAACCGGGGCTGCGGCACCCAGATCCTTCAGGCGCGCCTGCACCGGGCCTTGCTCGGCCACCTCCAGCAATCCACCGGACAGCAGTGCCGACAGCAGGCTGCCAGACGCCGGATCAGGATGGGCCACCAGCACATCGCGGTAGGCCAGCACCAGGTTCTTGTTGGGCTTGGCCAGCCAGCCGGCGGCCTGGGGCGCATCCACGGGCAAGGCAGACAGGGCCTGGGCCAGCGCCGCACGCAAGCCCTTGGAGGCACTGCTGGAGGCGGCCTTGCCCAGTTGCGGCAGCAGCCGCTGCAGCGTGTCCACGCGCAGCGCGGGCAGAAGGTGCGTGAGCGGGCCGGCGGCCAGCCGGGCCAGGTCGCCAGGGCGATCGGCCAGCAAGGTTTCGGCCACCGGGGCGTAGCCGGCGCGGTCGGATTCGTGCTTGCAGCCGTCTGCGCAGGCCGGCAATAGCAGCGGCAGCAGGGCCGGCCACCGGGCGTCCCACAGCCGCTGCGCCACGGCGGGATTGATCGCAAGGTGGCCCAGTTGCTTGAACCAGGCGGCCAGGGGGGCGGCATCGGTCTGCAGCATGCGCTCCACCAGGACACGGTCATGCGGCCAGTCATCGTCCGAGGCAAAGCACAGGGCCTTGAACAGGTCCTGGGCCAGCAGGTCGCGGCGCGCGGCATCGGCCGTCTCCCAGCGCGATGCAATCAGCACGGGCTCGGGCAGGCGCAGCTGGTCAAGCACGGCGGGGAATTGCGCAAAAAAATCCCGCCACAGCGCCCAGCGCTGCGCTGCAGGCCGCGTGCGCTGCAGCGGCAGCTGGCGTTGGACGATGTCGCGGCTGAGCTGGCCGCCGCCGTCCTCGATGGCCATGGCCAGCAGTTCGGGCTCGGGCAGCTGGTGCAGCAGGTGCTGCCAGTGGCAGTAGTACTGCGCGCCGGGCGCAATGCCGGCCTTTGCGCTCAGTTCCCGCGCCCAGCGCAGCAGGCCGATGATCTCGGCACTGGACATGCCTTCATGGCCCAGCACGCCAAACACCTGCCTGAGCACGAGGTCGTAGCCATCGCGCAGTCTCCAGGGCTGGTGGGTGCGGCTGCCCCAGTCATCCAGCCAGGCGCGGGCCAGTGCCGTCAGCTCTGCGGTCAGCTCGGCACTGCGCCGGGGCACGCCCGAGTTGCCCCCATAGAACTGTCCCAGCGGAAGGCTGATGTGCGCCAGCGCCAGCCACAGCGCGTGGTCGCGCTGCCAGGGCGCATGCTCGCCGGGCAGCTGGTGCAACCGCTCCTGGCACAGGCTGCTGCTGTCGCGCAGGAAGTCCGCCACCTCGGCATCACGCCCCTGGGCCAGGCGCTTTGCCAGTTCGGCGGCAAAGGCCGGCATGCCCTCGCGCCCGGCCGGCGCGGCCGTGTGCAGTTCGTACAAAGCCTGCAGGGGAAGCGCTGCTGTCTCGTTGTTGCTCATGGTCTGTGGAGTCTTGGGTGATGGGCGGTCGGGCGGCCAACGTTTCAAGGGAGCAAAGGTTCACAAAGGCTCAAGCAGCCGCCTTGGCCGCCAGGGCAAGCCACTGGCCTTGCAGCGTGGCCAGCAGCGGCTTGGGCAGCCGCGCCGGGTCGGCGCTGGCCCCGTATTCCTTGCTCAGGTCGTGCACGCGCAGGCCTTCCACGGCCACGGGCAGGCCCAGGTCCAGGTAGGGCGGGAAATAGCCGTGCGACAGCTCCAGGCTCAGCTCCAGCGCGGGCAGGCGCCACACATGCTCATTGATGCTGGGGCCATCGCCCACGGGGCCGGGCCGGTAGCCGAACTTCTTGAGCAGGCCGCCGAGCTGCTCCTGCGCCAGCGTGATCGGCGCGGGCGGCAGCAGCATGCCGTTCTTGAACTGGCCTGGCGCGGGCTGCTCGGCGCAGGCGCCCAGCTGGTCAACCAGGGGCTCCAGCTCATAGTCGGCCATGTAGGTTTGCCAGGCTTCGCGCTCGCCGGGCTGGGCCGTGGCCGGATGCCAGAGGCTGATGCTGCAGCCTGCCGGCAGGGCCACGGTTTCATCCTCCACATCGACCAGCGAGAAATCCTCGGCCAGGCGAAAGCTGGTGCGCGCCAGGCCCGGCGCATCCTCTGCGCGCCAGATCAGGCTGCGTCCCACGATGCGCAGCAGCGGGTGGGCCACGAACAGCCGCTGCCAGCGATCCAGCGGCCAGCGCTTGCCGCTGACCAGGGCCGCCAGCATGCGCGGCGCCTGCTGCTTGACCACGGTCTTGAGGCTGGTGGCCAGGGTCTTGAGCTGCGCGGTGGCGGCCTCCCATTCGGGCTTGAGCGCCTCGTCCTTGACCGCAGGAATGGTCTTGCTGGCCTTGTTTTTGTCGTTGATGACGCGCAGGCTCAGATCGCCCTGCAGCTCCACGCGGTAGCTCTGCGGCCCGACCGTGACCGTCAGGCCCTGGCCCAGGCCGAAGTCGGGGGTCAGCTCGTCGAAGAGTTCGGGCACGCTCATCTTGCGGCGGGCAGCGGCAGCGCGCAGGGCGATGCGCGCCGTGCGCTGCACCTGGTCCTTGAGCGAGCGCGACTCGGAGATCTCCTGCACGCGCAGCAGAGCGTAGAGGCTGTCCACCTCGCCCAGATGCTCCACGGCGGCGGCCGCGCGCTGCAGGCGCGGGCGGTTCCAGGCCTGGACGGCGGACACCAGCGCATCGACCACGCGGTCATCGGCATGGCCGGGCAGCAGCCTGAGCGCCCAGCGCTGCTTGGGTTCGCCCTCGGAAGCAATCCATTGCTGCACCAGGGCCAGCGCCAGGCGGGCACGGTTGTCGGCCGGAATGCGCGCCAGCAGCTCGCCGGCCAGCGGCGGCAAGCCGCCTTCGGCAATGGCGGACACATGCAGCAGCACGCGGGCCGCGTGTTCGGACAGCGGCGCGCACAGCGCCAGCAGCTCGGGCGTGTCAAAGGGCTTGATGGCCGCGCTCAGGCGCTTGATGGAGGCGAGCTGGGCTTCCAGGTCCACGCCGCCAGCGGCAGACGCTGGCGATGCGGCATCTGCCTGGCTTTCATCCGATGTCGAGGCGCCCTGCCCTGTCAGGCCCAACTGCTGCAGCCGCTGCTGCACGCTGCTGGCCGAGGCCGCATCCAGCTTGCCGCCGGCCAGCAACTGCGCCAGCAAGGGACCGACAGCGGGGTCGGGATGGGCCAGCAGCACGTCGCGGCAGGTCAGCAGCAGGTTCTTGGGCGGCTTGTTCAGCCAGCCGGCATCCACCAAGCTGGCCAGCGGAATATGGGCGGCCAGGCCGGCCATGGCGGCGCGCAGGCCCTTGGCGCTGCTGCCTGCGATGAGCGGGGTCAAGGTGGGCAGCGTAGCCTTCAGGCTGGCGGTGTCGAACGCGGGCAGCACATTGACCAGATCCTTGACAGGCACCTCGGCCAGATCGGCCGGGCGGCGGGTCACCAGTTCGCGGATCACGCTGCGGTAGCGGCGCAGCTCGTCCTCGCGGTCGCAGCGCTGGGCAATGGCCGGCAGCAGCAGGGGCAGCAAGGCGGCATCGTCGTGCTTCATGACATGCATGGCCAGCGCCAGGCTGATCTGGTAGCGGCCGTTCTCACGCAGCTGCTTGGCAAAGGGCGCGGGATCCTCGGCCACCAGGCGGTCCAGCAATTGCAATGCGCTCGTCCGCTCGGCGCGCTGGGAGTAGGTCAATTGGCTGAGCAGCAGCGCGGCCAGTTCCTCTCGCCGGGGCGCGCCGGCACTGGCCCAGCGCTGCCCGATCAGGTCGGGATCATCTATGTAGGATTTGTCGAAGAGCTGGGGATGCTCGGCAAAAAAAGGCAGCCAGTCCTTCCAGCCCTGGCCCTTGGGCTGCCTGGGCTGGCGCTCGTTGCGGTAGTGGTCCAGCACATCGTCGAACAGCTTGCCGCCCACGGCGGCGTAGCGCAGCAGATCGGCATCGTTCAACTGGGCGACCAGGGGCTTCCAGGCCGCGTGGTACTCATGGTTGCGGCGGAACCCGGCCTCCTCGCGCAGCGCCAGCGCCCAGTCCAGCGTGGACGTCACCTCTTCATAGGGCATGCCGGGATAACTGAGCCAGGGCAGCAGGCTGCCGAGCACCAAGCCTATGCCCTTGTACACAGGCAGGTCGGCGCTGCGGGCGTGGGCCAGCCATTGCTCGGCCAGCATACGCACTTCGGCAGCCACATGGGCATTGGTCAGCTCCTCGCTGCGGCCCGACAGCACATGGCCGCGCGGCACGGTGAGCCGCGCAAAGGCCAGCCAGCGATCGCCGTCACGCGACCAGGGTGCGTCGCTGCCGCTCAGATGCCCCAGGATGTTGAGACAACGCTCCTCGCAGCCGCGCAGGAAGGTGCGTACCTCGTCGGCCCGCCCGTCATGCAGGCGGGAGTCGAGTTCGGCGGCAAAGGCCTCGTCGCTGAGGCTTTCATGCAGCCGGTCATAGAGATCACTCAGGGAAGCCGCGTGAAGATCGGTAGTGCTCATAAAGATGAGGAGATGAACAATGTGGGCAGCCGCAAACCAGGGCCTGCCGGGATGGAGACGGGGGTGGAGCCTGCACCGGACGGAAGCAGAAGTTCTTGATCCATCCGGACAGTCCCTCGGAAAACTCACAGATTCATGCCCTGCGTATGTCGTCAGCTTTGGAAAAATCTGTAGCGCCATCCGCAACGGCCACGCCATTGTTCCCCGGCACGCACGCGGTGCGGGCGCCGATCTTGTCAGGTCGCGGGCACCGCCACTTGACAGGCTGTCAAGCAGGCGACTGCCACCGCTGCGGGCCATGGACTGTACTGGGGACTTTTCGCCCAGGCGTACTGCCCGGCCCTGCCATGCCGCCGATACCATGGACCACGACATGACCCCAGAGACACCCCATGCCCCTGCCCCAGACGCACAAGCTCTTTGACGACGACGCCTACCTGGACCGCTGCGAAGCCACCGTGACGGCCGTCAGCCCCGAAGGCATCGAGCTCGATGCCACGGTCTGCTATGCCCGCAGCGGCGGCCAGGCCGGCGACACCGGCACGCTGACCCTGGCCGACGGCCGCAGCCTGGCGCTGATCGACACCGTCTATGCCGATGACCGGCAGCGCATCCTGCATGTGCTGCAGACCGATGCCCCGCCCCAGGTGGGTGAACGTGTCCAGGTGGTGATTGACTGGGACAGGCGCCACCGGCTGATGCGCCTGCACACCTGCCTGCACCTGCTGGGCGTGCTGGTGCCTGTGCCCGTGACGGGCTGCAGCATCTCGCCGGACTCGGCACGCCTGGATTTCGACCTGCCCGAGTCCACGCTGGACAAGACCGATCTGACGGAGCGCCTGAACGCCCTGATCACCGCCAGCCATGCCGTGAACGTGGACCGCATCACGCCCGAGCAACTGGCTGCACAGCCCGACCTGGTGCGCACCGCAGGCGCCGCGCCCCCAGGCGGCACCTCCACGATCCGCATCATCGACATCCCCGGCCTGGACCGCCAGCCCTGCGGCGGCACGCATGTGCGTAGCACGGCCGAGATAGGCACGGTCGCAGTCACCAAGATCGAGAAGAAAAGCCGCACCAACCGGCGCGTGGTGGTGCAGTTCGCCTGACGCCTGCCAAACCTGTCGATGCCAGACCTGTCGATGCCAGGCCTCAGGACATCCAGGACCTGGGCGCCACGGGCCCGCTCGCCTCAGGGGGCCCATCGCCTCCCTGGGCCAGCCCCTCGCCCTGGCTGCCGGACTTTCGCACCAGTTGCAGGATCTGGTCGAGCTGGTCATGCTCGACGGCGATCGAGTGCAATCTGAACAGCACATAGGGAATGAGGACGCTGGCGCAGGCCATGGCCGCCAGCGCCGCCTGTTGATGGGAGCTGTCGACGAAGAACGCCGTCAGCAGAAAGATGGCGCCGATGATCGAGCCTATGAAAACAAGCAATCTCATACATTCCCTCTATTTCCCGCAATCGTACCCAAATGTGACTGACGTGAGTAGAGGCATGCGAGCTGTGGGGTTGCCCGTCGCCAAAAGACCACGGGCGGCAAAACCGTTTTCCTGCGGCAGCCCGAATGCATGCCCTGCATGCGCGACGCCATACCGCATGCTCCAAGCGCAAGTCTTCGAACTCTTTTGACTTGATTCAAATCAACCTGCCGCCCCCGATCCTGTCTATGCTTGGGGCAGCCATACAAAGCATCCATGGCGACAGACCGCCTGCCGGTCCATGGCCCTCGGATGCCAGCCACCTCACCCGCTTTTCAAGGAGAAAACAATGGCAAAGCAATGGAAGCCCGTCCTCTTGGCCCTCGCAATGACTGCCGTCGCCGCGCCTGTGCTGGCCGCCGACTGCGCCGTCGAGATCGAAGGCAATGACGCCATGCAATTCAACAAGCCCACCATCAGCGTGCCCGCCAGCTGCAAGCAGTTCACGGTCAAGCTCAAGCATGTGGGCAAGCTGCCCAAGACGGCCATGGGCCACAACTGGGTGCTGAGCAAGACGGCCGACCTGCAGCCCGTGGCCAATGACGGCATCGCCGCTGGTGCGGCCAAGGACTTCGTGAAGGAAAAGGATGCCCGCGTGATCGCCCACACCAAGGTGATCGGCGGCGGCGAGAGCGATTCCGTCACCTTCTCCACCGCCGCCCTGAAGGCCGGCGAGGCCTACAGCTACTTTTGCTCCTTCCCCGGCCACTCCGCGCTGATGAAGGGCACGCTGACGCTGGCCAAGTAAGCCGGCGATCTGCCTTGTGCGCGGGGCTCTCGTCCCGCGTTCAAACCGGCGGCACTTCGGTGCCGCCTTTTGTTTTCAAGGGCGCGCGAAGCGGCTTGCCTGCCGCGCTCCGTGCCATGGCGATGCCGCCTTCAACGTCAGTGTCAGTGCCGGCTTGCGGCCCGGCCATGCGAGAGGCCCTGCATTTCCACGCAGCCCTTTTGCATCAGCCGCAGCAGCAGCTGGGTCCAGCTGGCGTCGGCCCATCTGGCGCTTTCCAGCACCAGGGAGCGCGCGGCCTGCAGGCCGTCGCCGGGCTGCAGCTCCACGCGGAAACTGCCGCGTTCGCGCTGGGCCGTGACGGCCACCACGCTGCCCAGCAGGGCGATGTCATGCGAAGGCCTGGGGCCCTGCGGGCCGTCCAGGTCCACGCGCAGCACGCAGCCGGGGCGCAGTTCGTAGGTCCATCGATGGTCGGCATGGCCGGCCGCGCCCATGGCGTTCATTTCGGCAAGCCGCTGCTCCTGGGTCATGTCGTAGGGGCTGATGATGGGTGCCTGCTGCTGCGGGTAGCCCTGCACGCCGTCCAGGCAGGCGGCCATGAAGACCACGGCCGCCGCGCATGCCAGCAGTTTCCATGCGCCGCGAGGGCCCCGGCGTTCAGCGCGCGGCATGGGCCGCACCGCCGTCTTCACCACCCGGCACCTGCAGCGACACGTCCACGCGCATGGCCAGCACCTTGTCGATGGCCTTGCCGTCCATGTCCACCACCTCGAAGCGCCAGCCTTCCCATTGCACGGTGTCGGTGACACACGGCAGCCGGCCCGTGAGCAGCATGACCATGCCGGCCAGCGTGTGGTAGCGGCCGCGCTCTTCCTCGGGCACGGTGGCCAGCTCCAGCCGGTCCTTGAGTTCGGGCACGGGGATGTGGCCGTCCAGCAGCCAGCTGCCGTCCTCGCGCTGCAGCGCCCAGGAGTTGCGCGGATCGCGGGGCTGGAATTCGCCCGTGATGGCCTCCACCAGGTCCTGCAGGGTGACGATTCCCTGGACCTCGCCGTACTCGTCGATCACGAAGGCCATGTGCACGTCGGACAGGCGAAAGCTCTCCAGCAGTTCCATGCCGGTGATGGTCTCGGGCACATAGAGCGCGGTCTGCATGGGCTGGTCCGTCAGGCCCTGCTCCTTGCCCTGCAGCGCGCGCGACAGCCACTGGCGCGCGTTGAGCACGCCGATGATGGAGTCCATGCCGCCGCGCACCACGGGAAAGCGCGCGTGGTCGGACTGCTCGATCACGCGCAGGTTGTCCTCGAACGGCGCATCCGCATCCAGGCAGACCACGTCGCTGCGCGGCACCATGAGCGAGCCGATCTGGCGGTCATCAAGGCGGAACACGTTGCGCACCATGGTGTGCTCGTGCGATTCGATGACGCCGGCCGTCGTGCCTTCGGCCAGCATGGCGTGGATCTCTTCCTCGGTGACGGCGCTGCCGCTGTTTTCCTTGACGCCCAGCAGGCGCAGCAGCGCATGGGTGGACACGGACAGCAGCACCACGAAGGGCTTGGTCAGATGGGCCAGCCAGTTGACTGGGCGTGCGATCAGGCGCGCAAAGGTCTCTGGGTAGGTCTGGCCGATGCGCTTGGGCACCAGCTCGCCGACGACGATGGAGAAATAGGTGATCAGCACCACCACCAGCGCCGTGGCCGTGTAGCCGCCGTAGGGCGCGGGCACGCCCAGGCGCTGCAGCCACTCGGCCAGGGGGGCGGCCAGCGCGGCCTCGCCGACGATGCCGTTGAGCACGCCGATGGAGGTGATGCCGATCTGGATGGTGGACAGAAAGCGCGTGGGGTCGGCCCCCAGCTGCGCGGCGGCGGCGGCGCCGGCATCGCCCTCGTCAATGAGTTTTTGCAGGCGCGCCTTGCGCGCCGTCACCAGCGCGATCTCGGACATGGCGAAGACGCCATTGAGCAGGATCAGCGCAAAAAGTATGGCAATTTCCATGATGCGTGTTGTGGGAACCGGGAGCCGCAGCTGCGGCAGAAAGGGCCCATGCGGCGATGGGTCCGGGAAGAAGGAAAGCCAGGGGCCAGCCCGGCAGCCGGGCATTCAGGACAGGGTCCCGAAGCGGCAGAGGCACCGCAGGCGCAGGGCACTGCAGGTCAGAAAAACGGCAATGGGGGATCAGGCTGCCCGGGGAGGCCGGTCGGGCGGTGCCAGGCTGCGCCAAGGGCCTTCGCGCAGGCTGGCGGTGATGTGGCGCCCGGCCTGCAGGCGGGGCGCCGGCATGCCGTCCACGGCGTGCACGACATCGGGGAGGTCCTGATGATCGTCCATCAGCGCGTGGTCGAAGTCATCGAGCAGGGAGACCGTGTCCACCCGCGGCGCCGCCGCGCGCTCCGGGCCGGCGCAGGCCGCGCGCGGGTGGACACCGGGCGGCTCGCATGGCTCGTGCGGCAGGGCGCGCCATGGCGCAAGCCCCAGCGTGGACAAAGCCACGCTGACGACAAAGTGCAGGGAGAAAACCGCGATGAACCATCTGGACATGGTCCTCGGATTCTATCCATGCCCGTGACCCGCAGACAGGCAGGCCGCCTGTCCACCGCTGTTCGCCGCTTCCTACAAGCGGCGCGCCGCAGCCGTGGAAACATGCGCCACGGCCCACTCTCCGCCCTCTGCCATGAAAGCCATCCATACCCTTTTCACCGTGTTGCACGCCCTCATCGCGCTGCTGTTTTCGCTGGCCGCCGTGGCCCTGCTCTGGATCGCGGGCCTGAAGGGCTGGAACGCCATGGCGCATGGCGTGGATGGCGAATCGGGCCTGCGCATCGTCGAGGCGCTGGGCATCCTGGCCTCCGGCGTGGTTGCACTGCAGATCGCCCAGACCATCACCGAAGAGGAAGTCATACGCGAGGCCCACATCAGCGGCCCCACGCGCGTGCGCCGCTTTCTCTCGCGCTTTCTGGTGGTGCTGGTCGTCGCGCTGGCTGTGGAGGCCCTGGTCGCTGCCTTCAAGACGCAGGAAGAACCCGCCCACCTGCTCTACCCCGCCGCCCTGGTCAGCGCCGTGGGTGTCCTGCTGCTGGGCTGGGGCGCCTTCATCCACCTCAATCGCTCCGCCGAGGAGCTGGAGCCCGAGGCCATGGAAGAAGCCAAGGGCGAGGACCACAAGGTCAACAAGTCGTGAGGGCCAGGCCCGCGCACGCAAGGGTTGACAGGCCGCATCGCCGGCCTCAGGATGCGCGGATGGTTTTTGCCACGCACCGCCTCACCACCACCACCACGACCGCCAACGGCGGACCGTGGACGGATACCTGAGCGCCGCAAGGCAGCCACCATCCCCCAAGGCCCCGCCCACGATGGACGGGGCCTTTGCGTTTCTCCGTGCATCCAGGGCATCACCGGAGAGACTTCATGCAGATTCCCCCTTCCACCGCTTCCGCCCCATCCGCCCCTTCCGCCCCTTCCGCCGCTTCCTCCCCATCCTCGACGGCCGCACCGGACGCCCCACGGCGTGCCCTGCTCGTCATCGACATGCAGCAAGGCCTTTTCAACGGCAGCGATGCGCCGTTCGACAAGGACCGCGTGCTGGCGAACACCCGACAACTGATCGCCCGCGCCCGTGAAGCCGGCGCGCCCATCTTCGCTGCGCGCCACACCGGCCCTGCAGGCTCGCCGATCGCCCCGGGCAGCCCGCTCACGCAACTGCTGCCGCAGCTGGGCATCGATGCGCAGCGGGACCGCGTCTTCGACAAGACACGGCCCAGCTGCTTCGAGGGCACCGGCCTGGCCACCTGGCTTGCCGAAGCCGGGATTGCCGAACTGGTCATCGCCGGCATGAAGACCGAGTTCTGCGTGGACACCACCTGCCGTGCCGCAGCCGGCCTGGGCTTTCGCCCGGTGCTGGTGGCGGATGCCCATACCACCACCGATTCGCCGCTGCTGCAGGCCGGGCTCATCATCGGCCACCACAACCGCACGCTGGGCGGCGCCTTTGCGCAACTGGTGCAGACTGCGGACTGCCGGTTCTGAACGGACTTCGCGCATGATGGCCATGGCAGCGTCACGTGTCGTGCCGTGGCAGCCTTGCATCAAGCCAATATGAATGATTTCCGTTAACTGGTTCATGACGTGCGCAGGCCTGGCATGCTGGCCTGCAGCGCACCACAGGAGCGAGCAATGCCCGAACGTCTTGCACCGTCGGCCGGCCCGGCTTTCACCGATGCGCCGCCCTCCACGCCCCGGCAGGAAAAACTGTCCGACGTCAGCGAGACGCTGCGCATTCCGCTGACCGCCCGCGCCCTGGGCGACCGGCTGTTTCCGGGCATGGCCGTCAGCGATGCCCATGCCTTGGACACCCTGACCCAGCTGGGCGACGACGGCAGCCGCTGGCTGCAGGACAGGCAGAGCATCTACGGCGTGCTGGCGCGCACGCACTGCTTTCGCGCGCTGGCGCAGGACTTTCTCCGGCGCCAGCCGCAGGGCCATGTGGTGAACCTGGGCTGCGGCCTCAGCGACTATTTCCAATGGCTGGACAACGGGCAGATGCACATGACGGATGCGGACCTGGGGCCGGTGGTCGCACTGCGCAGGCAGTTGCTGCCCTGGCAATCGGAGCGCCAGGAGATCCGCGAATTCGACCTGGTCGACGCCGACTGGTGGCAGCGGCTGGGACTGCCGGCCGACAGGTCAGGGCCTGCCGTCTTCATGATGGCCGAAGGCGTTTCCATGTACCTGCAAAAAGAGCAGATACAGGCGCTGTGGACCACGTTTGCGCAATGCAGCCCGCCGGGTTCGGAACTGGTGTTCGACGCCATGTGCTGGCTGGCCGCCGGGCGCGCAAGCCAGCACCCCTCGGTCCGGCTCACCCAGGCCCAGTTCCATTGGGGCCTGCGCCGCGAGGCCGATCTGGCGCAAGCCCATCCGCGCCTGCAGCTGGTGGCCGCGCACCAGGTGATGGAAGGCTACGGCCCGCCCTACTCGCTGGTGGGGCCGGCATTCCGCTGGACCTTTGGCGTGCACTTCTATGCCATCTACCAGTTGAAGTCGGTCGAGACGGCGGCTTAGGCCGATTGCGCAGCCGCAACGAAAGATGCCCGGTCAAGCCGGGCATCCTTGTTTCTGGGAACCAGGATCAGCCTTCGTCGGCCGCGCTGGAGGACAGGGCCAGGGCCAGGCCTTGCACCAGGTCTTGCCCGGGCTGCCATTCGCGCACAAAGCGGTTGCGCGGCGGCCGCAGGGCTTCGCGGCCGGCCGAGACGGGCGTGCCCACATACAGCAGGCCGACGAGCCGGTCATGGGGCTCGAATCCCAGGGCCTCGCGCACACGGGCATCGTGGCTGTTGGCGCCGCTGGCCCAGAAGCCGCCAAAGCCCAGGATGTGCAGGGCGTTGAGCATGTTCATGGCGGCAGCGCCTCCGGCCAGCAGCTGCTCGCTTTCAGGCACCTTGTGCTCGGGCTGCAGGTGCACGCCCAGCGCGATGATCAGCGGGGCCGACAGGGCCTTGGCGCGGAATCGCTCGGCGTCGGCCTGCGGGTCGCGCGCCTTGGCTGCCTGCACGAACACCTCGCCCAGCGCATGGCGCGCATCGCCCTGCACCAGCACGAAGCGCCAGGGGCGCAGCTGGCCGTGGTCGGGGGCGCGCAAGGCCGCGTCGATGACGGTGTCGATCACGCCGGGGCCGGGCGCCGGCTCCTGCAGCGGCCAGCGTGACTGGCGCGACATCAGCAGGTCCAGCGCGGCGCGCTGCTCGGGGGTCAGGGATCTGTCGTTGGTGCTCATTCGTTGTCCTGCAGCGCAGGCTGTCTTGCCTGCACGGGCTGTGCCGGTGATTCGGGTGGCAGCTGCGAGCACGCGCCGCAATGGCCGTACAGGGCCAGGCGGTGGTCGGCCAGGCGGTAGCCGTGGGCCTGGGCCACCTGGTGCTGCAGCGCCTCGATGTGGTCGTTGCTGAATTCATCCACGCGCCCGCACTGCAGGCAGATCAGGTGGTCATGGTGCGGCCCCTCATTGAGCTCGAACACCGCCTTGCCGCTTTCAAAGGTCTGGCGCAGCAGCAGGCCTGCGGCCTCCAGCTGCGACAGCACGCGGTAGACGGTGGCCAGGCCCACTTCGGCACGCCGCTCGGCCAGCAGGCGGAACACGTCCTCGGCATGCAGGTGGCGCGATGCGCTCTGCCTGAAGATTTCCAGCACCTGCATGCGCGGCAGCGTGGCCTTCAGGCCGACGCTGCGCAGTTCGGGTTCGCCGCCCGGGCTCAGGGGCATCTTGCTGCGTGTCATGCGGTGGTGTCTCCGTGTGTCAGTGTCATGGCGGGGTTGTCGCCGCCTTCGGCACCCCGGTGTATGCGGACGATGCGCAGCGCATCGGGCTGCTCGACCAACACGCAGGTCTTGCCCGTGCGCTGGCAATGGTCCTGTACGCGCCAGTACTCGCCGTGGCTCAGGCAGCCGGTCTGGCAGATCACCAGATCGGCCTCGCGCAGGCTGGCCTCGAAGGCTTCGGCGTCCTGCTCGGGCTCCCGCGCAGGCATGGCGGGCTGGGCCACGGGCGCGGCCGTCTGGCGCTGCCAGCGTGCGCGCTCGCGCAACAGGTCCTGCACGCGCACCAGCAGCGACTCCACGCGCCGTGCCAGCGTGACGCGGCGCGAGAGGCCGGGAATGGCCTTTTCCAGCGCCTCGCGCTCCTCGCGCGCCCACAGCAGCTGGGTTTCCTTGGCCATCAAGGCCGCGCGCTGGCGGATCACCAGCCTTTGCAGCCTCTCTATTTCCTGGGCTTGAAGGCACAGCAGCTCGCTGCTGCGCAACTGGGCGTGGCCGTAGCCACGCAGCAGCACCTGGTGCTCATGCGCCAGTTGCTGAATGTCGTCCAAGGTCTGGGTCATGGTTTCCTCGGCAAACCTGAGCATTGCGCGGTGGTCGCGCGAAGGCCTTTGCGCATGGCCCTGTGCGGCACGGGCCTGGCTTGCCGGCAAGGCGGTGTGCTGCGGTGCAAGCCGGATGCGCTGGCAAATCAGTGAGAATGATTCTTATTAAATCATGAAATGCCGGCCGTCAAACCGATGACCGTACGCCGTCTGGTGCAAAGGCCGCACCGGCGCAGATGCGCTTGCAGGGTGGCCGTCAGCGCCCTGCCATGTACGGCAACGCAGGCCTGCGCCCGGCCCGCCGTTGCCTGTCCGACCTGCTCAAAGACCCTTGAGCAGCCGGCCGTTGACCTCGGTGCCGTACAGCGAGAACGGAGTGTCGTGGAACTGCTTGCGCGTGTCGGCCACGTTGCCGGTGAAGCGCGGGTCCTGGGGGCGCTCCATGCTGTTGATGTAGGTGGCCACGTCCCAGGCTTCCTGGTCGTCCAGCGTGGGATTGCCGTAGGGCATGTTGCCCTTGATGAAGCTGGCGGCCTTGTCCACCTCGTGCGTGCCCGCGCCCCAGTTGTAGGACTGCTTGCCCCACAGCGGCGGGAACACGGTCACGCCGCCCGCTTCCTGGCCCTGGCCCTGCGCGCCGTGACACAGCGCGCACTTGGCCTCGTAGACCTTGGCGCCGCGCTCGAAGCTGGGCTCCTGCGCGGCCTTGCCCACCTTGGTGAAGCCCGCGCCCGGCAGCTTCTCGCCCGTGGGCGCCTTCTGGGCCATCCAGTAGGCGTAGGCCTCCAGCGCCACGAGGATGTCGTGGCCGTCGTCGGGGGCCTTGCCGTTCATGCTGTACATGAAGCAGCCGCGCACGCGCTCGGCAAAGGTGTCCACGTGGTTGGTCTTTTTGCGGTAGGCCGGGTACAGCGGGTAGGCACCCCACATGGGTGCGGCGCCCTTGAGCCGGCCTGCGTCCAGATGGCAGTTCACGCAGTTGAGGGTGTTGCCCGAAAAGCCCACGGCGTTGGCCGGCGTGCGCAGGAAGATGGCCTCGCCACGGCGAATCCACTCGCCCATGGGCGTGTCGGGAATGTCGCGGGCACCGGGGGGTGTGAAGGCGCCGCCGTCGGCAGCCACTTTCACGGCCTGGGAAGTGACCTGGGCATTCGCATTTGCATCGGCCCTGGCAGCGGTGGCAGCCGCAGCGGGGACCGCGCCCGCGCGGGCCGGCGCAGGTGGCATGTCTGGCTGGCTGATGTACATGCCATAGGCGAGCGCGCCCGCCAGGCCGGCGAACAGGCAGGCGACGACGACGTACTCGGCGGTATTGGAGTTTTGAGAGGCGCGGGTGGGTTGTGTGTCGGACATGTTCGGCTCCCGGTCCATCAGGGTTTGGCTGGCGCGGAGGCCGTGGCTGCGGTGCTGGTGCTGGAGCTGGTGCTGGTGCCATGCAGGCGGGCGTAGTAGGCCGCCACGGCCTGGATGTCCGCGGGCGAGAGCTTTTGCGCGACCTTGCCCATGAGGCCCAGCGGGCCGGCCTCGCGCTGGCCCTTGTTCCAGGCGGCGACCTGGCTTTGCATGTAGTCGGCCGTCAGGTGGCCGATGGCCGGGAAATCGGCGCCCACGCCCACGCCGCCCGGGCCGTGGCATTGGGCACAGGCGGGAATGCCGTCCGCCCAGCGGCCACGCTCGACCAGCCAGGCGCCGTCATCGTCCTTGCCCTTGGGCAGGGGGCCGCGCACGGGCTGGATGGGCAGCGGCAGGCTGGCGTAATAGGCCGAGACGTCGGCGCGGTCCTGGGCCGACAGGGCCTTGGCCATGGGCGCCATCACGGGGGCCTGGCGGCTGCCGTCGGCCAGGTGCTGGAGCTGGCGCGCCAGATAGCCGGCGTGCTGGCCGGCCAGGGCCGGAAAGCCCGCCATGCCCTCGCCCTTGGCGCCGTGGCAGGTGGCGCATGCCGCCGCACCCTGGGGCGTGCCCGACTGGGCGATTTTCTGGCCGGCTGCTGCACTGCCTTGCACCGCAGCTGTGGGCGCTGCTGCGGGCGCTGGTGCCTTGGGCGCGGCGTCTTGCGCCCAGGCGCTGCCCATCAGCATGCAGATGCCGATGGCGATGCACGACCGGGACAGGGTCTGTTTGTTCATGCGGATCATCGTGGGAAGAGGCATTTGCCCTGCCATGCGTCCGCGCCACGCACCCAGGAGCGCACGGCTGCGGCGGACAGGATCGAATAGGGATACCGGCCGCCGCCCCGCAAGGCGCAATGCCCGCAGGGCTGGCCAGCCAGGCCCGCACGATACGGAACCGAGATTAAGCCGGCGTTAATGGGCCAGCGCTAATGGGCCGGCGGCAGGGGCCTGCGGGCCCGGACCGCCCGCCAGCGGCAGGTACAGGCGCGCGACCAAGCCGCTGGCCTGGCCTTCCTCGGGCCGCCACAGGCTGCGCGGCTGCAGCAGCAGGCAGCCGCCTGCGCATTCGGCGATGCGCTGCACGATGGGCAGTCCCAGGCCGCTGCCATGCTCCTGGGGACGCTTGCGCCAAAAGCGCCGCGTGGCCTCTTCGCATTCCTCGGCGCTGAGCCCCGGGCCGTGGTCGGCCACGGTGAACTCCACATAGCCTGTGCCCGGCTGCTGCGTCTTGCCCGGCATGGCGCCAATGGGGCGCACGGCCAGCTCCACGGGATGCTGCGGCGCATGGCGCAGGGCGTTTTCCAGCAGATTGCGCAGGGCCGAGACCAGCAAGGGCTCGGAGATGGCCAGCGGCCAGTCCTGCACGGGCTGGCCGTTGTCCAGCCATGTGCGCAGCGCGGGCGCTGGGGCCTGGGCGCTCACGGCATTCACAGCCAGTTGCCAGGCCTTGTCCAGCGCCTGCAGCGCATCGGCAGGCGCATCGCCGCAGGCCAGCACGGAGGCAGCGCCAGGTTCATGCTGCTCCAGCCGCGCCAGCAGCAGCAATTGCTCCAGCGTGTGCTGCAGGTGCTCCACGCCCTCGCCCGCCTGGGCCAGCGAATCGCGGGCCATGGAGCCGGGCGGCGCCGCCAGAAGGCCGGCAGGCATGCCGGGCGCCGCCAGCGCCATCTGCGCCACCTGCACATGGGTCTTGATGGCGGTGAGCGGCGTGCGCAGCTCATGGGCGGCGTCGTCGCTCCAGCGGCGCTCGCGGTCGATGGCGGCGCGCACGCGGTGCAGCAGCTGGTTGAGCGTGCCCACCAGCGGCGCCAGCTCGCGCGTCTGCAGGCCCTGGGCCACGGGCGAGTCGTCGCCGGGCGGGCGGCGTGCCAGTTCGCGCCGCAGGGCCTCCAGCGGCCTGAGGCCCTGGGTCACGGCCCACCACATCAGCCCCATGCTGGCCAGCAGCGCCAGCACGAAGGGCAGGACGATGGTGTAGGCAAAGCCGTGGATCAGGCCCTCGCGCACATCGATGCGGTCGGCCGTGGCGATGCGCACGCCGTGGTCCTCCAGCACATAGGTGCGCCAGGGCTTGCCGCCCTTGATGATGGTCGAGAAGCCCAGCGGCATGCTCTGCGGAAACACGGGACTGCCCTCGGTCTTGGCCAGCACCTGCGGCAGGGCCGATTCGGGCCGCACGGGCTGGACCTCGCCGCGCACCAGGCTGACCTCGCAGGCCACGCCGTCGCGCGCGATCACGTTGAGCATGGGGCTCCAGTCCTGCGGCAGCTCCCGGGCAGGCCGGAACTGGTGGACGATGCCTGCCACCATGCGCGCCGAGGCGATCAGCCGGTCATCGAGCACGGTGCGCAATTCGTTGCGCATGTCCGAGAACATCCAGGCCGCCACCCCGCCCCACAGCGTGCACAGCGCCAGGCACAGACATGCCAGCAGGCGCACGCGCAGGCTGCGCATCATGGGTGCAAGCCCAGGCGATAACCCTCGCCGCGCACCGTCTCCACCAGTTCATGGCCCAGCTTGCGGCGCAGGTGGTGCACATGCACGTTGACGGCATTGCTCTCCACATCCTGGCTGTAGCCGTAGAGGCTGTCGCGCAGTTGCTCGGTGCTCAGGATGCGGCCCGGCGACTGCAGCAGCGCGCGCAGCAGCGACCACTCGCGGCGCGACAGCTCCACCGTGCGGCCCTGGCGCTGGATATGGCCGGCAGCGGGGTTGATGCGCACCTCGCCCAGCTCGATCCAGTCCACGCTGCGGCCGGCCGCGCGGCGCAGCAGCGCATGCAGGCGCGCCGCCAGTTCGTGCAGGTCAAAGGGCTTGACCAGGTAATCGTCGGCGCCGGTCTGCAGGCCCTCGATGCGCTGTGACACGGCATCGCGCGCCGTCAACACCAGCACGGGCACCTGCAGGCCCTGGCCGCGCCAGCGCGCCAGCAGCGAAAGGCCATCCTCGTCAGGCAGGCCCAGGTCCAGCACGCAGGCATCGAAATGCGAGGAACGGATGGCCGCATCCGCCTGCCCGGCCGAGGCCACGGTATCCACGCCGAAGCCCTGCAGCTGCAGGCCGGCTCGCACGCCGCTGGCCACCAGCGCGTTGTCTTCCACCAAGAGAACATGCATGTTGTTGTCCGCAGGGCCTGGCGCCAGGCCCCGCCATCTGTATCCAAGTCGGGAACGAAAAGCGACTGAGCATCGCAGATTTGTAGCGAGGTGTGCGCCAGCATGCCGAATCTCGCAGGCACGCGTACAAGAATGCGGCCCGATGATTGCAGCCTTGCCGGCAACCTCCGGGCAGGCGCCATCGTGGCAGCCCGCACTGTGCCGGGTCTGATGGCGCAAGGGCCGTTGCCCACCCGTTACCCACCCGTTAACCCCCCGTTAATTCCCCGCTGCCAGCATCCACGACCTGTCAGCCTGCATGGCTGAAACTCCCTTCCATGCACCTCCGGTCATCCCCTCTTCTTTCGTCCTTCCTGCCCTTGCTTGCTGGTCTGCTGCTGGCGCCTTCGCCTGTTCTTGCCGGAGCGGCAGAGCCTGGCGGGCCGTCAGCGCTATCGGCGCTGGGCGCCTGGCTGCACCTGCCTGCCAGCCTGGCGCTGGGGCCGCTGGCCCTGCCGACGGGCGTGGTGGTGGCCATGCTGGCCTGGCTGCTGGCGCAGTGGCTGGCGCGCAGGAACGAAAGGCGCACGGGCCAGGCCGTGGATGCGCTGCTGTGGCAAAGCACCCTGGCCGGCCTGCTGGTGGCGCGCCTGGCCTATGTCGCGCAGTGGTGGACCGAGGTCGCGCCGGCCCCCTGGGATTGGAGCGGGATGCCGGCCTTCGCAGGCCGCATCATCGATATCCGCGACGGGGGATGGAACCTGTGGGCCGGCCTGCTGGCCGCGCTGCTGTACATGCTGTGGCGCAGCCGCCGCTCCCCGGTGCTGCGCCGCGCCACAGGGCTGGCGCTGGGCGCGGGGGCGGCCCTGCTGGTGCTGGGCAGCTTGCTGCAGGCGCTGCCGTCCGCAGATGCACCGGCCCTGCCGGCCTTCACCCTGGTCAACGGGCAGGCGCAGCCGGTCTCGCTGCAGCAGTTGCAGCAGGCCGATGGCAAGCCCATGGTCATCAACCTCTGGGCCACCTGGTGCCCGCCCTGCCGGCGCGAGATGCCGGTGCTGGCCCAGGCCCAGCAGCAGCGGCCCGATGTGCGCTTCATCTGGATCAACCAGGGCGAGTCAGCCGAGGCCGTGATGGGCTACCTGCGGCGCGAGCAGGCAGCAGCCCCGCTGCCGCTGGCCCAGGTGCTGTTCGACCCGCAGCAGCAGGCCGGCGGGCACTGGCGCCAGCGGGGCCTGCCTTCCACCTATTTCTATGGCGCCGACGGCAGGCTGTGCGGCATGCGCATGGGCGAGCTGTCGCGCGCCAGCCTGGCCCAGCATCTGAAGGAATGTTCATGAGCGCTTCCCCCCTGTTTTCCCTGCCTGCACTGGCAGGAGCCCTGGCCCTGTCGGCAGCCTTGGCCCTGCCGGCTGCGGCGTCCGAGCTGCCATCGGAGGAGTTTCTGGCCCAGCAGGGACTGACCCTGGTGGGCCCGCTGCCGGCCGTGGGCGGACTCAAGGCCTGGGCCGCCTACCGCGACCGCCAGCCCGTGCCCATCTACCGCATGCCTGACGGCAAGCACTGGGTGCTGGGCACGGTGATCGACGCCCAGGGCCGCGACGTGAACGCCCAGGCCCTGCAGGCCGCCGTGCAAAAGCCCATGGGCGAGCAACTGTGGAGCGATGTGCAGCGCGCCCAGTCCATACCGGATGGCCGCGCCGACGCGCCGCGCACGGTCTATGTGTTCACCGACCCCAACTGTCCCTATTGCAACCAGCTGTGGAACGATGCCCGGCCCTGGGTGGAGAGCGGCCAAGTGCAGTTGCGCCACATTCTGGTCGGCATCCTCAAGCCCAGCAGCGAGGGCAAGGCCGCCGCCTTGCTGACCGCGCGCCAGCCCGAGCAGGCTCTGGCCGAGCACGCACGCGCCTATGCCAAGGCCGGCCGCGCCAGCGCAGAGGGCGCGGGCGCCACGCCGCTGGCCCCGGTGCCGCAGGCCACGCGGCAGGTGCTGGCCAACCATGCCTCGCTGATGTCCACCTGGGGCCTGCGTGCCACGCCGGCCCTGGTCTGGAAGGATGACAAGGGAGTGGTGCAGGTACGCACCGGCCTGCCGCCGGGCCTGCTGGAAGAGGTCATGGGGCCGCGTGGCAGGAAATGACGAGGACGACCATGAGCACAAGCCGTTCTCCCGCCGCTTCCACCGCCTCCAGCGACTGGAGCGACCTGTTCCCCGCCCGGCCGGATACGCCGCCGCTGCGCATCGTGCTGCATGCGCCCACACCGGGCGCCCTGGCCCGTGCACGCAGCAATCTGGCCAACCTGCGCCAGGACCGGCCCGGTGCCGAGGTCCGCATCGTCATCAACGGCCCGGCCGTCGAGGCACTGCTGGACGCCGCGCCGGGCACGCCGCAGCATCTGGATGCAGAGGCCCTGGCCCATGCGCTGGTCTGCCCGAACACGCTCAGGAAGCTGGGCCGCGAGGCGCCTGCCGGCATGCGCGTGCTGCCGCAGGGCGGCATCGAGTCACTGGCCCTGCTGCAGCAGTCGGCCTGGTGCTACGTGCGCTGCTGAGCGGCCTGCGCCAGCGAGGCAAGGCAGCGGGCCTGCCATTGGTATTCAGGCTCGAAGGACTCGCGGTCCGTGACGGCGCCGTGGCCGCCCTCGCCATAGACCATGGCGTAGGCCGCATAGTCGGCCGCCTGCAGCGCCCGGCCCGCCAGCCCATGGGCCGTGGCATAGGTGGCGGACACGGCGGCATGGCCGCAGCCGTCGAGGGAGCGTGATCCCTGGTGGTGGTTGGCCAGGCTGGCGGCCTCGCGGGCCAGGCGGTCCAGCTCCTGCCTGTCGATCTGGCCGTCCAGGTAGCGGCGAAGGCCTTGTGCGCAGCGGATGACGTCCGGGTCTTCCAGCAGGTGCGCGATGCGGTCCACGCAGGCCTGTGTGAATTGCAGCCTCAGGTGCTCGCCGGCTTCGGCGGCAAGGTCCAGTTCCGAAGCAAGGCTGTTCAGGGCATGGTTCATGGAGAACTCCTTGGCAGTGGCGACACAAGCAGCGTAGACCGGGGCCGCGCACGGAAACAAGAGGGTGATTTCCGATACGCGCCCCGCATTCCCGAGGAATGCAGTCACCCTGTTAACCCCGTCTTAATCCCCGCGCCACACGCTATGGACTGCCTTGGGCGCCTGTCCATGGCAGGCAGTCGGTGGCACTTTGCAAGCCCATTGCTTGACTCACATCAAGCCACCAAGGCCCTGAATTTCATATATTAAATTCAATATAAAAAGCATATTTTTAATGCTTTATTGAGTTTGAGCGACCACGATCCGTGGCCGCAGGACGATGAAAGACAGGCCATGCCAAAAACATCCCGCGCCGGCAGCGGCTGCAACGACTGCAGCTGCAAGCCCTCCTCCCAGGACATCCCCGCCCGCACCGCCGCCCATGCACAGCCCGCCGCAGGCAAGCGCGGCTTCCTGCAGGATCTGCTGGCCGCCGCCATGGCGGCCGTGGCCCTGCCCGTGGCGGCGGCCGCGCCCGGCACCCCCGGTTTTCAACCGCCGCGCCGCCCCGGCGAGGCCGGCAGGCGCTACGGCATGCTGGTGGACCTGCGCCGCTGCATAGGCTGCCAGGCCTGCACCGTGAGCTGCTCCATGGAGAACCTGCCGCCGCTGGGCCAGTTCCGCACCACGGTGCTGCAGTACGAGGTGCAGCATGCGGGCAACGAGGACCTGCCGCCGGCCATGCTCAACCTGCCGCGCCTGTGCAACCACTGCGACAACCCGCCCTGCGTGCCGGTCTGCCCGGTGCAGGCCACCTTCCAGCGCAGCGACGGCATCGTGCTGGTGGACAACGAGCGCTGCGTGGGCTGCGGCTACTGCGTGCAGGCCTGCCCCTATGACGCGCGCTTCATCAACCACGAGACGCAGACCGCCGACAAGTGCACCTTCTGCGAGCACCGCCTGGAAGCCGGCCTGCTGCCGGCCTGCGTGGAAAGCTGCGTGGGCGGCGCCCGCGTGATCGGCGACCTCAACGACGAGGGCAGCGAGATCCGCCAGCGCATGCGCGAGCACGCCAAGGACCTCAAGGTGCTCAAGCCCGCCATGGGCACGGACCCGCATGTGTACTACCTGGGATTGCCCGACGCCTTCGTCGACGGCGTGGACGGGCAGGCCAGCGTGCGGCTGGTCACTTCCCACTGAACGCAAGGAGCACCCCATGCACATCGTCGAACTCCTGACCCCCGCCTACGAATCGGCCTGGCTGCCCTGGGCCGTGCAGTACTTCTTCCTGGCCGGCATTGCCACGGGCGCCGCCCTGCTGGCCGCCGCCTGCGCCTGGGCGCCTCGCGGCAGCGCCATGGCGCGCCTGCTGCCGGCCGCCGTGCTGGTGCTGGCCGTGAGCGCCATCGCGGCGCCCGTGTCGCTGCTGGCCGACCTGCACCAGCCTGCGCGCTTCTGGCATTTCTATGCGCACTTCACGCCGTGGTCGTGGATGTCGGTGGGCGCCCTGCTGCTGCCGGTCTTCGTGGGGCTGGCGCTGGCCTTCGTGCTGGCCTGGTGGCTGGGCCGGCCGCAGTGGCTGCGCTGGCTGGCGCCGCTGCTGGCCGTGTCGGCGCTGACCATCACCGCCTATACCGGCGCCGAGCTGATGGCCGTGCGCTCGCGCCCGCTGTGGAACACGCTGTGGGTGCCGCTGAACCTGGCGCTCACGGGCTGGCTGGCCACGGTGGGCTGCATGCTGGTGACGGCGCGCTTTCTGCCCGCCCGCCACCGCCCCGATGCCGGCGCCCTGCAGGCCTTGCGCGTGCTGGGCCTGGCGCTGGCGCTGTGCCTGCTGGCCATGGTGGCGGTCTGGGCCGTTGCCGGCTGGCTGGGCCAGGGCCGCTCCTTCCAGGCGGCGCTGCAGCTGTGGCAGCAGTTTCCGGTCTGGCGCCTGAGCATGCTGGGCTCGGCCGGGGCCGGTGCCGCCCTGCTGTGGGCCCTGGTGCGGGGTGGGCATCGCATGGCCTGCCCGCGCTACACGCTGGCCCTGGGGCTGGGCCTGGCCGCCGCGGCCTGGGCCTTCCGCTGGGCGCTGTTCATGGGCGTGCAAGGCGTGCCCAAGTACGGCGCGGGCCTGTACATCTACCACATGCCGCTGGGCGGCGACGGCCTGCTGGGCATGCTGGGCGTGGCCGGCCTGTGTATCGCGCTGGTGACGCTGGCCACCTGGGCGCTGGAGCTGTTTCCCGCGCGTTCGGCCGCGGCCCGCGCCGTCTGACACCGCCGCCCTGACGACCCCTCACCCATTCACGGAGCGCGGCCCGCCACCGGCCGGCCGCGCCACAGAAAGCCTTTCATGACCGACAAGAAGAAACTCCCCCAAGCTCCCCAAGATTCCCTGGATGCCGAGGCCACACGCCGCCGCCTGCTGCTGCGCGGCGGACTCACCGCCGGTGGGCTGGCCGCCTTTGCGGCCGGCTACGGCGAGACGCTGGCACGTGGCGCCAAAGGCCTGGTGACAGGCAGCTCGGGCACGCCCACGGCCAGCGCCACGCGCGGCAATTCGCTGACGCCGGAGTTCCGCATCGACCCGGCCACGGGCGCGCTCACCACCCAGCCCGGCCAGGTGGTCAGCCCCTCCAGCTGCCTGGGCTGCTGGACGCAGTGCGGCGTGCGCGTGCGTGTCGATACCGCCAGCAACCGCATCCTGCGCGTGGCAGGCAACCCCTACCACCCGCTGGCCACCACGCGGCCAGCCGCCATGGAAGAACCCGTGCGCGAGGTCTACGCCAAACTGGGCAAGGAGCTGGGCCTGGAGGGCCGGGCCACGTCCTGCGCGCGCGGCTCGTCCATGCTGGAGCACCAGAGTGCGCCGCACCGCGTGCTCACCCCGCTCAAGCGCGTGGGCCCGCGCGGCAGCGGTCGCTGGCAGAGCATTTCCTTCGAGCAGCTGGTGCAGGAAGTCTGCGAGGGCGGCGATCTGTTCGGCGAAGGCCAGGTCGAGGGCCTGCGCGCCATCTGGGACACCAAGACGCCGCTGGACGCCGACAACCCCGAGTTCGGCCCGCGCTCCAACCAGTTGCTGGTGACCGACGCCTCCAACGAAGGCCGCGCCCAGCTGCTGCGCCGCTTTGCAGGGCCGTCCTTCGGCACCGTGAACGTCAGCAACCACGGCGCCTACTGCGGCCAGAGTTTTCGCGTGGGCGCGGCAGCGGCCCTGGGCGACCTGCCCGGCATGCCGCACGGCAAGCCGGACTGGAGCCATGCCAGCTTCGGGCTGTTCATCGGCGCGGCGCCCGCGCAGTCCGGCAACCCCTTCCAGCGCCAGGGCCGCGAACTGGCCGAGGCCCGCTCGCGCGAGGACAACCGTTTCCGCTACGTGGTGGTCTCGCCCGTGCTGCCGACCTCGTCCAGCCTGGCTGCGGGCAGCGGCAACCGCTGGCTGGCCGTCAAGCCGGCCAGCGACCTGGCCCTGGCCATGGCGCTGATCCGCGTCATCCTGGACGAGGCGCGCCATGACACGGGCTTTCTCGCCCAACCCGGCCCGGCCGCCATGCAGGCGGCGGGCGAGGCGTCCTGGAGCAATGCCACGCACCTGCTGGTCAACGAGCCCGGCCACCCGCGCCACGGCAGCTTTCTGCGCGGCGCCGACCTGGGCTGGGCCCTGCCCGCGCCAGCCGAAGACGGCAAGCCGGCCCAGGATGTGTTCGTGGTGCAGCGTTCCGATGGCAGCCTGGCGCCGCACACCCAGGCCGAGCCTGCACAGCTGATGGTGCGCACCCGCGTGGCCGTGCCCGGCCTGAAGGCCGAAGGCGCGGACCAGGCCCCCGAGCTGTCGGTCTGCTCCTCGCTGGCCAAGCTGCATGAGCAGGCCAGCCTCAAGACACTGGACGAGTACGCGGCGCTGTGCGGCGTGGCGCGCGGCGAGATCGAGGCGCTGGCGCGCGAGTTCACCAGCCATGGCAAGCGCGCCGTGGCCGATGCGCACGGCGGCACCATGAGCGGCGCGGGTTTCTACACCGCCTACGCCATCAGCATGCTCAACACCCTGGTGGGCAACCTCAACGTGCAAGGCGGCCTGGTGCTGGATGCCGGCCCGTTCGGCCCCTTCGGCCCGGGCCCGCGCTACGACTTCGCCAACTTCGACGGCAAGGTCAAGCCGCGCGGCCTGGCGCTGTCACGCCACCGCCAGCCCTACGAGAAAAGCGCGGAATTCCAGCGCAAGCGCGAGGGCCAGCCCGAGGGCGCGAAGGACTACCCCGCCGCCCAGGCCCCGTGGTACCCGGCCGTGGGCGGCCTGTCCAGCGAGATGCTGGCCAGCGCGCTGGCCGGCTACCCCTATCGCGCCAAGGCCTGGATCAACCACATGAGCAACCCCGTCTACGGCATTGCGGGCTTTCGCAATGCGCTGGTGGACGATCTCAAGGACCCGAAGAAGCTGCCGCTGATCGTCTCCATCGACCCCTTCATCAACGAGACCAGCGCGCTGGCCGATTTCATCGTGCCCGATACCGTGACCTACGAGAGCTGGGGCATCTCGGCGCCCTGGGCCGACGTGGTGGCCAAAAGCTCCACCGTGCGCTGGCCCGTGGTGCAGCCCGCCGTGGCGCGCACGGCCGGCGGCCAGCCCGTGAATGTGGAGAGCTTTCTCTTCGCCGTGGCAGAACGGCTGGGCCTGCCCGGCTTTGGCGAGGCCGCCATCAAGGACGCCCAGGGCCAGCCCCATGCGCTGCGCTCGGCCGAGGACTTCTTCATCCATGCCCTGGCCAACGTGGCCTGGGCAGGCGGCAAGCCCGTGCCGGCGGCCAGCGATGACGACATCGCCATCACCGGCGTGGACAGGCTGGTGCCCGCGCTGCGCCAGCGCCTGAAGGACGATGAATGGCGTCAGGTGGCCATGCTGCTGACGCGCGGCGGGCGCTTCGACCGCATCGAGGACGCCTGGAAGGACGGCCACACCCGCAAGGCCCACGCGCCTGCCCTGCAAGTCTGGAGCGAGGAGCTGGCCCGCATGCGCCACGCCATGACGGGCGAGCGCTACAGCGGCTGCCCCACCTGGTATCCGGCACGGCTGGCCGACGGCAGCGCCATGCGCACGCATTTCGGCGAGCAGCAATGGCCGCTGCTGCTGACCTCCTACAAGTCCAACCTGATGAGTTCCATGTCGATTGCCGTCTCGCGGCTGCGCCAGGTGCATCCGCACAACCCGGTGTCCCTGCACCGCGATGACGCCGAGCGGCTGGGCATCGCCAACGGCGACACGGTGCGCATCCGCACGCCGGGCGGCGCGGTGACGGCCGTGGCCATGGTGCGCGACGGCGTGATGCCGGGCACCGTGGCCATCGAGCACGGCTACGGCCACCGCGAACTGGGCGCGGGCCGCCACAGCATCGACGGCAAGCCCATGCCGGTGAACGCCGAGCATGCCAATGGCGTGAACCTCAATGACCTGGGCTTTGCCGATCCCACGCGGCCCGGCTGCAAAAACGTGTGGGTGGACTGGGTGTCCGGCGCCACGGTGCGCCAGGGCCTGCCTGCGCGCATCGAGAAGGTCTGATCAGCGGGCGGGGCTGGCGACGGGTGAAGTGACGGGTGTAGCGCCTGGTGTGGTGGCGGCCTGCCAGCCGCCGCCCAGCGCCTGGTACAGCGCAATGGCGTTTTCCAGCTGGCTCTGGCGCAGGCGTATGACTTCCTGCTGGGCCTGGTAGAGATTGCGCTGTGCGTCCAGCTCTTCCAGGTAGCTGGCGTAGCCGGCCTCGTAGCGGTCCTTGGCAAAGCCCAGGGAGCGCTGCAGCACCGCCTCGCGCTCGCTGGCGTGCTGCCACTGCGACTGCAGGCGCCGGGTGCCGACCAGGGCGTTTTCCACATCGGCCAGGGCCTTGATCACCACGCCACGGTAGGCATAGGCGGCCTGGTCGCGCTGGGCGGTCACGGCGTCGAACTGCCCTTGCAGCCGGCCGCCCGTGAACAGCGGCGCGAGCACGCTGCCGCCCAGGGCCCAGACCGTGGCCGGGTGGTATTGCAGGGCGTTGACCAGCAGGCTGCCGGCGCTGGCCGTCAGCGAGACCTGGGGCAGGAAGGCGGTGCGCTGCACGGCCAGGCTTTCGTCGGCGGCCGCCAACTGCAGCTGCGCCCGTGCAATGTCGGGGCGGCGCTGCAGCAAGGCAGAAGGCAGGCCGGCGGCCGGCGCGGGCGGCGGTGCGCCCAGCGCAGCGGACTGGCCGTCGGTTGTTGCCATGAGCGCGGCTGCCTGCTCGTCACCCTCGCCGCCGGCCAGCAGCAGGAGCGCCGTGCGCTGGCGCGCCAGCGACAGCTCCAGCTGCTCCACGGCCTGCTGCACGGATTGCAGCTCGGCCTGCGCCTGGGTGAGCTGCAGCTGCGAGGTGTAGCCGACGCGCGCCTGATCGTCAGCCAGGCGCAGGGCCTGTTCGCGCGAGCGGGCCGTGGCCTGGGCCACTTGCAGCTGCGATTGCAGCGAGCGCAGGCCCACATAGGCCTGGGCCGTGGTGGCGGCCACGGCCAGGGCCACGGCGTCGCGGTCGGCCTCGCTGGCCTGCAGGCGCAGGGCGGCGGCCTTTTCCAGGTGGGCGATGCGGCCCCACAGATCAGGCTCCCAGCTGGCCTGCAGGCCGGGCTGAACCGAGCGCGTGTGCGCCAGGCCCCGCGCGCCCAGGCTGCGGCCCGTGGAGGCGCCGGCCGTGGCCGAGAGCTGTGGCAGGCCCGCAGCGCCTGCCACATCCAGGTTGGCCCGCGCCTCATCCACGCGCGACAGGGCCAGCAGCACATCGTTGTTGCGGGACTGGGCCAGTTCCACCCAGCGCGTGAGCAGCGGATCGCCAAAGGCCTGCCACCACGATGCCTGGACGGCGGCGGCCGGCTCCTGCCCTGCCCCGCTCCACTGGGCGGGCATGGCGGGCCGGGCCGCTTCGGGCGCGGTGTTCAGCGGCGGCACGCTGCAGCCGGCCAGCGCGGTGGCGCAGGCGATGGCCATGGCCAGTGCGCGGGCGGTCATGGGCGGGCCTCCGGTTGGGGTACGGGTTGCTGTGCGGGTTGGGGCTCAGGCTGCGCCGTATCCAGCCGCACCACCACCGACATGCCCGCGCGCAGCCGCGCGGCCAGCTCCTGGTCGGGATCGATTGCAATCTTGACCGGCAGGCGCTGCACCACCTTGGTGAAGTTGCCCGTGGCGTTGTCGGCCTTGAGCACGCTGAATTCCGAGCCCGTGGCCGGCGCGATCTCCAGCACGCGGCCCGTGAGGTGGGCGCCGCCCAGCGCATCGACGCTGAAGCGCACTGCCTGGCCTATGCGCACCTGGGCGGTCTGGGTCTCCTTGAAGTTGGCCACCACCCACAGCGTGTGCGGCACCACGTACATGAGCTGGGAGCCGGCCGTGACGTACTGGCCCCGGCGCACACCCACCTCGCTGACCTGGCCATCGCCGGGCGCGTGCACCACGGTGTTGTCCAGGTTGATCTGGGCCTGGCGCAGCTGAGCCTCGGCCATCTGGACCTGGGCTTCGAGCGAGGCGCGGTTCACCGTCGTGGCCTTGATCTTCTGGGCGTTGATCTCGATGTCGGCCTGGGCCTTGGCCACGTTGGTGGCCGCCAGGCGCGCGGTGGCACGCACCTTGTCACGCTCGTTGAGCGAGACGGAGCCGCGCTCGGACAGCGCCTGCACGCGCTGCAGCTCGGCTGCGGCGCGGTCGGATTCGGCCTGCGCCGCCGCCAGGCCGGCGCGGCTGGCGCCCAGCGTGGCGCGGTTCTGGGCCTGGGTCTGGTCGGCATTGGCCAGCTGTGCGCGGGCATTGGCCAGCTGGGCCTGCGCCTGGGCCTGGGCGGCTTCGTAGGTGCGGGCGTCGATGCGCACCAGGGGCTGGCCGGCCTTGACGTTCTCGTAGTCCTGCACCAGCACCTCGGTCACATAGCCGCTGACCTGGGGCGCAAGCACGGTGACGGCGCCGCGCACATAGGCGTTGTCGGTGCTGACCACGGTGCCCGCGAAGGGGAACAGGTTCCAGGCACGCAGCACCAGCAGCACGCCGGCCAGTGCGACCACCAGCATCACCAGCACGCTGCGCAGCGAGGGCTTGATGAGCTTGGGCGATGGCGAAGGTGAAGGCGCCGCAGCGGGAGCCGGCGCAGGCGAGGCAGAGGCGGCCGTGCCGCCATTGGTATTTTCGGAGTCACTCATGTTGTTGTCTTTTCTCTGGGCGAACGGTTTCAGGCGCGGGCGACGGGTTGGGTGGGCGGCTGGCCCGGCGCGTCCTGCGGCGCGGCGGCATCGGTGCCGCGCATGGCCGAGGCATCGGCAGCGGCGGCGCGCATGCGCTCCACGAAGGCGCGCTGGCGTGCGCGGCCGGCCAGGGCCAGCATCCACAGCAGGTAGAGCACGGCCACGCCGGCCGTGAGCGCGAACACGTCGTTGTAGGCGCGCACATTGGCCTCGCGGCGTGCGGCCTGCGCCAGCTGGGCCGTGCCCTGGGCCGCACGCAGGGCCGGGTCGGCAATGACGCGGGCCAGGCTTTGCTGCTGCAGGCGCAGGCGGTCGGCCACGATGGGGTCGGTGGGATCGACATCGGCCACGATGGCGGCCGAATACACCTGCTCGCGGTGCATCTGGTAGGTGCTCAGCAGGGCCGAGCCCATGAGCGCGCCCATGGCCTGCGTCATGGAGATGGTGACGATGGCCGTCAGCATGTAGTGCGCGCCGAACTTCAGGCCCTGCACCACGCCGATCAGCATCAGCGGCCCCATGAACAGGCCCGCGCCCACGGCCATGAGGAACTGGCTGCCGAAGAAGTCCTCGGGCCGGGCCAGGCTGGTGCGGCTGTGGTCCAGCCAGGCCGCCAGCGCGAACAGCACGATGGAGCCCACGATCTGCTTGCCCATGTTCTCCAGCCCGAAGGTCAGCGCCGACACGGCAATGCCCGCGATGGTGCCCAGCAGGATGACGATGAACAGCGGCTGCATCTGGTCCACCGTCATGCCCAGCATTCGCTGCATGCCGATCACGCCATAGGTCTGCTCGGTGGTCAGAAAGCGCAGCAGCAACGCACCGATCACGAAGCGCACCGTGGGCGCCAGCACGAACCAGCGCGTCTGCAGCATGGGGTTGCGGCGGTGATGCTCGATGTACAGCGCCACGCTCAGCAGGACGATGGAGCCGATCAGCATCCAGGCCAGCCAGGGCGTGTCCAGCCACCAGTGGTTGTAGCCCTGCACCAGCACGGCGATCAGCAGGCCCACGCCGGGCACCATGAGGAAGAAGGTCAGGAAGTCCAGCCGCTCGAAGCTGCGGATGTGCACGCCCGGCGGCAGCTTGAGCACCACCACGCCCGCGAACGAGATCAGGGCCAGGCCGGCCTCGAACAGGTAGAGGTTGTGCCACTCGCTGTTGAACAGCAGGCCCGGCGACAGGATCCATGCCAGCGGCGTGGCGATCTGTCCCAGGCCCACGCCGATGACCAGCATCTTCAGCACATGCTTGCGCGGCGCAGCCTGCAGCATGTAGAGCGTGCCCAGCGTGCTGCAGGTGGCGCCCGCCAGGCCGCTGGCCGCGCGCAGCATGAGCAGGCTGGTGTAGCTGCCCAGCACCAGGTGCAGCAGCGTCAGCAGCGCATACAGGCCCAGGCCGATCTCGGCGAACAGCCGCATGCCGAACTGCTGGCGGAACTTGTAGACCAGCAGGTTGGCCGTCATGTTGAGCATGACGTAGGCGCCGGTCAGCCAGGCGGCCTCGGAAGACGTCAGCCCCATCTGGCCCTGGATGGTGGGCAGGTTGGCCGTGAACAGTGCATTGCCCAGGCCGCCCGTCAACGCCACCAGCACGGCGATCAGGCCATAGGCGGCGCGCACGGCCGGCTGGTGCAGCGGCATGGACGGCGAGCCCGGCAGGCTGGGCTTTTCATGCTCTTCCCAGTCCGGCGGGGGCTTGAGGTAGACGACGGGGGGCGACGGGGGCAGCACGGGCCCCGGTGGAGTGGGTGTGGTGGCCATGTCAGGCCTTCAGGCCTTGCCAGACGATCTGCAGCGCCTTGCGCGCCAGGGTGCGCCGCTGCTGCGGCGTCTCGCCGCGCAGCGAGGCGCCCAGCATGCCGAAGACCAGGGACAGCTCGGCCTGCGTCAGCGGCTGGCGGCAATGGCCACAGGCCACGGCCCGGTCCATGGCCGGCCGAAAGATCTGCCACATGGCAACGCGGGCCTGGGCGATGACCTCGTCGCCGCGCTCCACCGTGCGCCAGTAATCGGTGATGGGGGCCGAGACCGCAATGCGCTCGGCCAGGCGCGACAGCAGCTTGTAGAAGGCATCGTCATCCTCGGCCATGGCCTCGGCCGCGAGGCGCATGTTGTCCAGCGAACGCTCCAGCAGCGCCAGCATCAGCGCACGCCGGTCAGGAAACTGCCGGTACAGCGTGGCGCGGCCGACCTCGGCGCGCTCGACCACCAGGTCCAGCGGCGCGGTCACGCCATGCTCGGAAAACACGGCATCGGCCGCGTCCAGCAACTGGGCGCGGCGGATATCGGCACTGGGTCTTTTGGAAGTCATGCGGACAATTATCGGACAAAGTTGTCCGTTAAATGTCCGCAACCGGCCTATCCCATGGCGGGGCCATGGGCAAAAAACCAACGGTTTCCGGTAGTGGAAAAGCCTCTACAGGTCGGTCAGCGGCAGCAGCTGGCGGCGGCTGTCAAAGCGCCGCGACTGGCCGTCCAGAGGATCGGTGAACGCCAGGCTGCGCGCCAGCAGCTGCAGCGGGCGCGAGTAGTCGCCCTCGGGCATGTCATGCACTTCGGGATAGAAGCCGTCGCCCCACAGCGGCAGGCCCAGGGCGGCCATGTGCACGCGCAGCTGGTGGCGCTTGCCGCTTTCGGGCTCCAGCCGGTAGCGCGCCCAGGGGCCGCGCTGCTCCAGCACCTGCATGTGGGTGCGGGTGTTGGGCGCGCCGGCCACCTCGTGCATGCGGAAGAAATGCCCGCTTTCCTCCATGCGGCTTTCATGCGTGCGCGGGAAAACCACGTCCTCGCGCCAGGGGGCCACGGCCTCGTAGGCCTTGTGGATGGCGCGGTCGCGGAACAACGCCTGGTAGATGCCGCGCGTGGCGCGCTGCACCGAAAACACCACCAGACCCGCCGTGTCGCGGTCGATGCGGTGGATGGGCGACAGCTCGGGCAGGTCGAACTCGCGCTTGAGCCGCACCAGCAGCGTCTGCTGCAGGTACTTGCCGGCCGGCACCACGGGCAGGAAATGCGGCTTGTCGGCCACCAGCAGATGCGCGTCGCGGTGGAGGACCTCGGCCTCGAAGGGAATGGGCGGCTCGGCCTGCAGCTCGCGGTAGTAGTAGTAGCGCAGGCCCGGCGCAAAGGCCGTGCCTGCATCGGCGGCGCGGCCATGCTCGTCCACCACCTCGCGCAGCGCCAGGCGCCGCAGCCAGTCTTCGCGCGCCACGGCCGGCAGGCGCTCGGCCAGAAAATCGATCAGCAACCCGCCGCCCTGGCTGGGCAGCACCACGCAGCTGGGGCTGACGCCGTCGCGTATGGGAAGAACCTTGGGGTCGTGGGCGTTGTGCATGGATTCCTGCCCTCAGCGCTTGTGCAGCGCTGCCCACTCATCGGGCGTCACGATCAAGCCGGGAAAGCTGTCTCGCAGCGCCAGAAGGTCGCCGTCGCCGGTGATGAGCGCCTGGGCCCGGCCCACATGCGCCAGCACCAGGAACACCTGGTCCTTGTCGTCCCGGCACAGCGGCAATGCAGGCCAGGGCTGCGGCAGTGTGACGACATCGGCCCAGGGCAGGAAATCCTCCAGCAAGGCCTGTTGCTCGGCCGTTGACAGCTTGAACTTCGGGTAGGCGAGCACACGCAGCAATTCGCTGGCCGTTTCCCTGCAGACCAGGGGCTTCAGCTGCTGGTGCTGCCAGGCCCGGCGTATCCACGCAAGACGGCCGGACGTGAACAGCAATGCCGAGAGCACGACGTTGGTGTCCAGGACGACACGCATCATTTGCGCGCCCAGGAGGTCGCCTCCTGCACATCCTCTTCGGTGATGCCCATCTGCTGCAGCTTGTCGCGGACGGCCTGTGCGCGCTGGACACGCTGCACGTGCACGGGCGTGAGCACGATGCGGCCGTTTTCCACGGCCACCTCGAAATACTCTGCGGCCTCCACCTCGGACACCACGGCCTTGGGCAGGGTGATCTGGTTCTTCGACGTCAATTTGGCAAGCATGGCCGGCTCCTGCAAATGAGAGAAAACACGGAAATCTTACTTCCTTACCTCATTCCTCTGTGTCTCACCGGGCTTCTTCACCTGGCGAGGCTGGCCCGCTCAGTCCACTCACGCCGTTCAACCCGCTGTCCGCCGTCACCAGCACGCCCGCCGAAACGATGTAGTCGGCCGCGCTTTCGATGTCGCCGCGCAGCGCCTCCTTCGCGGCTGGCGCATCACCGCGCCGCAGGGCCTCGACCAGGCGCGCATGGTGGCCGACCGCCACCTGTTCGCTCACGCGGCGCGAGCCCGAGCGCATGTCGTGGTTGAGGATGGGACCTATGCGCAGCCACAGCGCCTCGATCATCTGCAGCAGCATGGGCATGCCGGCCGCGCTGTAGACGGCGAAGTGGAAATCCTTGTTGAAGGCGATGAGCCGCGCGCCGTCCGGCGAGGCGCTGGCCATCTCGGCCGCAAAGCGGTCCTGCAGTGCGGCGATGCGTTCCAGCTCGGCGGCGGGCAGTTGCCGGGCCGCCTGCTCCGTGGCCAGGCCTTCGAGGTTGACGCGGATGCGCGTGATCTCGCGGAAGGCGCTTTCCGTCATCAAGGGCACGCGCAGCGCGCGGTTGGGCGTGAGTTCCAGCGCCTGCTCGGCCACCAGCCGGTGCACGGCCTCGCGCACGGGCATGACGCTGACGCCCAGCGCGCTGGCCGTGGTGCGCAGCGAGATCTGCTCGCCCGGAATCATCTGGCCCGTGATCAGCAATTCCCTGAGCTGTGCATAGACATCGCTGCTGAGGGTCTGCCGTTTGAGTGGGGTGACTAGTTCGTTGATGGCCATGGCGGCGATGGTAGCGCGGCGCCGCCGCTGTCATGCCGCATAGGGTATTCACCATATTTGATCTGTGATCACAGATACAAAATCCAAACCCAACCCGAATCCCTTCACCTTTGTTTGAGTTCCCAAGGAGTCCCCGCATGTGGAAAAACGATCTTCTGGCCGGCCAGCGCGTCCTGGTGACGGCGGGCGCCGCCGGAATCGGCCTGGAAATCAGCCGCGCCTTTGCCGAGGCCGGCGCGCGCGTCATGGTCTGTGACGTGGCCCAGGCCAGCCTGGATGCGCTGGCTGCCGCCCTGCCCGGCGCCAGCGGCCGTCTTGCCGATGTGTCGGATGCCTTGCAGGTGCAGGCCCTGTTCAAAGCCGTGGACAACGAGCTGGGCGGCCTGGACATCCTCGTCAACAACGCCGGGGTGGCCGGCCCCACGGGCGCGGTGGAGACGCTGGAGCTGGCCGACTGGCAGCGCACGCTGGATGTGAACATCACCGGCGCCTTCCTGTGCACGCGGCTGGCCGTGCCCCGGCTTCGGCAATCGGCACGCGAGGGCCGGCAGGCGGCCATCGTCAACCTGTCTTCGGCGGCAGGCCACCTGGGCATGCCGGGCCGCACGGCCTATTCGGCGTCCAAGTGGGCGGTGATCGGCTTCACCAAGTCGCTGGCACTGGAGCTGGGCGCCGACGGCATCCGGGTGAACGCCATCCTGCCGGGCGCCGTGGACGGCCCGCGCATCCGCGATGTGATTGCCGCCAAGGCGCAGGCGCGCGGCCTGCCGCTGGAAGACGTCACGCGCAGCTACACGCACCAGGCCGCGCTGGGCCGCATGGCCACGGCGCGCGACATTGCCAACATGGCCGTGTTTGCCGCCAGCCCGCTGGCCGGCCATGTCACGGGCCAGGAGCTGGCCGTCGATGGGCTGACCCAGGCGCTGAGCTGAGCGCCCTCTCGTCCTCCTCTCCCCCTCTACTCCTCTCGCCTTTTTCACCGTTCTCAAGGACCTTCCATGGCCACCCGCACCAAAGCCATCATCACCTGCGCGCCCACGGGCGCCATCCACACGCCCAGCATGTCGCCCCACCTGCCCGTGACGGCCGAGCAGATTGCGCGCGCCGCCATCGATGCCGCCGAGGCCGGCGCCGCCATCGTGCACCTGCATGCCCGCGATCCGCGCGACGGGCGCCCCTCGCAGGACCCTGAGCTGTTCCGCCCCTTTCTCAAGGCGATCCGGGCCGAGAGCGATGCCATCGTCAACATCACCACGGGCGGCAGCCCGCACATGACGGTGCCAGAGCGCATGCGGCCCGTGACCGAGTTCCAGCCCGAGCTGGCCTCGCTGAACATGGGCTCGATGAACTTCGGCCTGTTCCCCATGCTGGAGCGCTTCAAGGACCTGGAGCACGCCTGGGAGCGCGAGCACCTGGAAAACAGCCGCAACCTGGTCTTCAAGAACACCTTTGCCGATATCGAAGGCATCCTGCGGCTGGGCCAGGCCCAGGGCACGCGCTTCGAGTTCGAGTGCTACGACATCAGCCACCTGCACAACCTGGCGCATTTCGTGGACCGGGGGCTGGTGCAGGGGCCCGTGTTCGTGCAGTCGGTGTTCGGCATCCTGGGCGGCATCGGCGGCCACCCGGAGGACCTGATGCACATGCGGCGCACGGCCGACCGCCTGCTGGGCAGCAACTACCAGTGGTCCATCCTGGGCGCCGGGCGCAACCAGCTGCCGCTGGCCACCATGGGCGCGGCCATGGGCTCGCATGTGCGCGTGGGGCTGGAAGACTCTCTGTGGATAGGCCCGGGCCAGCTGGCCACCTCCAGCGCCGAGCAGGTGCGCCGCATCCGCACCGTGCTCGAGGCGCTGAATGTCGACGTCGCCACGCCTGACGAGGCGCGCCGGATGCTGGGCCTCAAGGGTGCGGCCAACGTCGCCTTCTGAATCGCCTTCCCGGGCCAGCCCCCATGCCACCGAACAGGAGACTCCCATGCAGATCGATATCGTCGCCGACCTCAAGACCACGCTGGGCGAAGGCCCGCTGTGGGACGTCGGGCTGCAGCGCCTGTACTGGATAGACAGCTTCGACGGCCGCATCTTCCGCTGCACGGCCGACGGGCGGGAACTGCGCGCCTGGGAAGTCGGCCAGAAGATTGGCTCCATGGCACTGCGCCGCGACGGCCGCTCGGCCCTGGTGGCGCTGCACGGCGGCGTGCACACGCTGGACCTGGAAAGCGGCGAGCTGGAGCTGGTCGTCGCCCCCGAGTCCCACCTTCCCGGCAACCGGCTCAACGACGGCAAGGTGGACCGGCAGGGCCGCTTCGTCTTCGGCTCCATGGACACCCTGGAGGAGCAGCCTTCGGCGCGGCTGTACCGGCTGGACACGGACCTGAGCCTGCATGTGCTGGACGAGGGCATCATCTGCTCGAACGGCCCGTGCTGGAGCCCGGACGGCACGACGCTCTATTTCTCGGACACGTGGAGCGGCGAGATCCGGGCCTACGACTACGACACGGCCACGGGCCATGCCAGCGGCCGCCGGACCTTTGCCCCGGTCGACACCAGCGATGGCGGCGCGGCCGACGGGGCCACGGTCGATGCCGAAGGCTGCCTGTGGCAGGCCCTGGTGTACGCGGGCCAGCTGGTGCGCTACACGCCGGACGGCCGGGTGGACCGGGTGATAGAGATGCCGGTGCGCAAGGTGACCAGCGTGATGTTCGGCGGGCCCGGGCTCGACACGCTTTACGTCACCTCCATGGGCAAGCCGCCGTTGCCGCGTTTCCCGGGCGACGGCCAGTCCCGTGGCGCGCTGTTCGCCGTCAAGGGGCTGGGCGTGCGTGGCCTGCCCGAGCAGCGCTTCGGCGCCTGAGCACGGAGCCGGGCATGCAGGCCCGGAGCCTTCGCACCGCAACGCCGCCCGCCCCGCGAAGCGGCGCCTTCATCCACACAACAATGAAACGGCACCCACCGCTGGTGCCCGGGAGACTGTCATGGCCCAGGCCCCGCGCGCTTCGCTGCGCCAGATCCACCGCTATTCATGGGTATCCCTGCTGGTCTGCTGGCTGATCTGGGTACTGAATGCCTACGACCGCGAGATCGTGCTGCGGCTGGGGCCGACCATCTCCCGGCACTTCGGCCTGTCGGCCGACGAATGGGGCACGGTGGCCACCATCGTGATGCTGGCCCTGGCCGTGCTGGACATTCCCGGCGCAATCTGGAGCGACCGCTACGGCGCGGGCTGGAAGCGCGCACGCTTTCAGGTGCCGCTGGTGCTGGGCTATACGGCGCTGTCGTTCGCCTCGGGCTTCAAGGCGCTCAGCGGCAGCCTGGCGGGCTTCGTGGCGCTGCGCGTCGGCGTCAACCTGGGCGCCGGCTGGGGCGAGCCCGTGGGCGTGAGCAACACCGCCGAGTGGTGGCCGGTGGAGCGGCGCGGCTTCGCGCTGGGCGCCCACCACACGGGCTATCCGGTGGGCGCCATGCTCAGCGGCCTGGTCGCCGGCTTTGTGCTGTACGCCTTCGGCGAGGAGAACTGGCGCTATGTGTTCTTTGTCGCGCTGGTCGTCGCCATCCCGCTGATGTGGTTCTGGGCGCGCTACTCCACGCCGCAGAAGATGGAACTGCTGTATGCCGACATCGCCGCCCGGGGCATGACCCCGCCGCAGGCCAGCGTGGCGGCGCAGGTGGAAAAAGGCCAGGCCTGGCGCACCCTGCGCAGCACGCTGGCCAACCGCAGCATCGCCCTGACGGCTGGCAACACCCTGCTCACGCAGGTGGTCTACATGGGCATCAACGTGGTGCTGCCCGCCTACCTCTACAACATCATGGGCCTGTCGCTGGCCGAATCGGCAGGCATGAGCGTGGTGTTCACGCTCACCGGCATCGTGGGCCAGCTGGTCTGGCCGGCTCTGTCGGACGTGATCGGGCGCCGCGTCACCCTGGTGATCTGCGGCCTGTGGATGGCCGCCAGCGTGGGCGCCTTCTACTTCGCCGACACCATGGCCCTGGTCGTGGTGATGCAGCTGCTGTTCGGCCTGGTCGCCAATGCGGTCTGGCCCATCTACTACGCGGTGGCCTCGGACTGCGCCCAGCCTGCGGCCACCTCCACGGCCAACGGAATCATCACCACCGCCATGTTCGTGGGCGGCGGCATCGCGCCCGTGCTGATGGGCAGCCTGATCGCCCTGGGCGGCGGCTGGACCAGCCCCGGCGGCTATGCCCTGTGCTTCCTGGTCATGGCCGGCTGCGCGCTGGGCGGCGTGGCCCTGCAGCTGGGCACGCGCGGCAACGCCGCCTCCACCGCCACCGCCTGACTCCGCTTTCCTCCACCCATCTTTCCAAGGATTTGCCATGGTCCATCACCCATCGCCCTCCCCTGTTCACGCGCCGCCCGCACGGCCGCAGCCTGCCGCCGGCGACAGGCAGTCGCTGCTCAACGCCCGCATCTTCCGCAGGCTGATGCCGCTGCTGGTGCTGTCCTATGTGATCAGCTTCATAGACCGCACCAACATTGCGCTGGCCAAGTCGCACATCGAGGTGGACCTGGGCATCTCGGCGGCCGCCTACGGCCTGGGCGCGGGGCTGTTCTTCCTGAGCTACGCCCTGCTGGAAGTGCCCAGCAACCTCATCATGCACAGGGTGGGCGCGCGCTTTTGGATCACCCGCATCATGGTGACCTGGGGCCTGCTGTCGGCCGGCATGGCCTTCATCACCGGAGAGACCTCGTTCTACGTGATGCGCGTGCTGCTGGGCGCCGCCGAGGCGGGGCTGTTCCCCGGCGTGATGCTCTACCTGACCTACTGGTTCGGCCGCGAGGAACGGGCCCGCGCCATCGGCTACTTCCTGCTGGGCGTGTGCATTGCCAACATCCTCAGCGGCCCCGTGGGCGGCGCGCTGCTGCAGATGGACGGCTTCCTGGGCTGGCATGGCTGGCAGTGGATGTTCGTGATCGAGGGCCTGCCCGCCGTGGCCCTGGCCTGGGTGGTCTGGAAGAAGCTGCCAGACGGCCCGGCCAGCGCGCCCTGGCTGACGGCCGCCGAATCGCGCGAGGTACTGCAACGCCTGCAGGCCGAGCAGGACCAGCAGGCCAGCGCCGGCCAGGTGGGCCACTCGCTCAGGGACTGCCTGCGCGACCGCCAGATCTGGCTGGCCATCCTTGTCTACTTCTGCCACCAGATCAGCATCTACACGGTGATCTTCTTCCTGCCGGGCATCATCGGCACCTACGGCCAGCTCTCGCCGCTGCAGATCGGCACGCTCAACTCCGTGCCCTGGATCGCAGCCGCCATCGGTGCGGCCTGGCTGCCGCGCTTTGCCACCCACCCGCAGCGCTGCCGGCGCATGCTGCTGGCGGGCCTGGCCACCATGGCCGCCGGCCTGCTGGTGGCCGCGCTGGCGGGCAAGGCCTCGCCAGCCCTGGGCCTGCTGGGTTTCAGCCTGACGGCGCTGATGTTCTTCGTGGTGCAGTCCGTGGTCTTCCTGTTTCCAGCCTCGCGGCTGGCGGGCGCGGGGCTGGCGGGCGGCATAGCCCTGGTCAATACCTGCGGCCTGGTGGGCGGCTTCATCGGCCCCACGGTGATGGGGATGATCGAACAGGCCACGGGCAGCACGCGCAACGGCCTGTTCATCATGGCGGGCCTGCTGGTGGTGGCCGCCCTGGCATCCACCCGGCTGCGCCAGGGCCAGGAGACGCCGTGATGACGGCCCCTTCCCCGCCGCAGGCCGCGCTGTAGGTCAATCTCCTGTATGCGGGCCTGCCGGCTGCCCGCCAGCGCGTCCCGGGCCTTGGCAAGCGTTTTCATGGCGATAGGATGGACCGAACCCCATTTAGCGGCCCCCTGCGCCATGACAGACACAGCGACCGACACAGCGAACCACAGCCCTGCCACACCAGCACCCCACCGCCCAGCCCGCCGCCGCTGGCTGCGCGCCCTTTTGTGGACGGTGTCGGCCCTGGTGCTGCTGCTCGCCGTGGTTGTGGTCCTGATCGCCACCTTCGACTGGAACCGGGCCAAGCCCTGGGTCAACGAACGCGTCAGCGAAAGCACCGGCCGCCACTTCGCCATTGAAGGCGACCTGCGCCTGCGCTGGACCTGGCCACAGCCCCTGGACCAGGGCTGGCGTCACTGGATTCCTGGCGTTACCGTCCAGGCCGAGCAGTTGACCCTGGGCCAGCCCGAGGGCTGGGAGGTTGAGCAGGAGCCGGCCAAGGGCAGTGCCGAGCTGCCCGCCCTGCCTGCGCCGCCCGACCAGTTGAACAAGGGCCGCCTGCCCGAGGAGAAAGCCAAGGAACAGCCCAAGGGAAAGGCGAAGGACAAGGATGAAGGCAAGGACAAGGACTCGCAGGCCAGCCCTTCCGCGCCCAAGATCGACAGCGACAGCATCGTCCTGGCCGACGAGAAAATGGCCCCACCCCCGCGCGACGCCGACACCATGGCCACGGCCGCGCGCGCCACGGCCAGCCTGCGGCTGTGGCCGCTGCTGGGCCGGCATGTGCTGCTGGACCATCTGCAACTGGAAGGCCCTGACCTGGTCTTTGCCCGGCGCAAGGATGGCAGCAACAACTGGACCTTCAAGCGCCCCGAGCACACAGGGCAGCGCTGGCGTTTTCAGGTAGCGCAATTGAGCCTGCGCGGCGGCCTGGTGGGCTGGAGCGATGGCGTGCGCCAGATGGCGGTGCGCGCACGTCTGGACAGCCTTGTGCAGCCGCCCAGTCCAGACTTTCCGTATGGCATGCGCGTCGGCCTGACCGGCCGCATCGCCAAGGCCACGGTCGAGGCCCAGGGCCTCATCGGCCCCGTGCTGGACCTGCAAAGCGAACAGGCACGCTTTCCCGTGAAGCTGTGGGCCCATGCGGGCAGCCTGCGCGCCCGGGCCGAGGGCATTCTCGACAATCCCAGGGCGCTCAAGGGCATGGACCTGCAGGTGCGCCTGCGCGGCTCCAGCATGGCCGACCTGTTCCCTCTGACGGGTCTGCTGCTGCCGCGCACACCGCCCTTCGACACCAATGGCCATCTGGTCGGCAGCCTGGAGCCGGGGCGCGCCGTCTGGGATTACGAGGAATTCGATGGCCGCGTGGGCCAGAGCGATCTGCGCGGTACGCTGCACTACGCATCGGGCAAGCCGCGCCCCAAGCTCAGCGGCGATCTGGCCTCGCGCAAGCTGCGCCTGGCCGACCTGGGGCCGGTGGTGGGAGCACCGTCCACCAAGCAGGGCCAGAAGACCCGGCAGGCGGCCAGCGGCAAGGCCCTGCCCACGCAGCGCTTTGACACCAGCAAATGGAACGCCATGGACATGGATGTGCGCTTCAAGAGCGACCGCATCGAGCGCCCCCAGGCCCTGCCCATCGAGGACTTCAGCGTGCATGCCGTCATGGACAACGGCGTGCTGCGCCTGTCCCCGCTGCGCTTCGGCATGGCCAAGGGCCGGCTGGACATCGAGGCCGTGGTGGACAGCGGCGCCAAGCCGCCCACGGCCAGCCTCCAGGGCAAGGTCCAGGGGCTGCAGCTGTCGGCCCTGTTCCCCGAGATCGAACTGATGAAGAAAAGCCTGGGCAGCATGGATGGCGCGCTGGGCCTGGAGGGCCGGGGCCAGTCCATTGCCGAGTGGCTGGGCACCAGCTCGGGCGACATCCGTCTGTATGTGCGCGATGGCCGCTTCAGCAAGCAGCTCCTGGACCTGGCCGCGCTGAACCTGGGCAGCGTCATCGTCACCAAGCTGTTCGGCGCCGACAAGGAAGTGCAGCTCAACTGCGCCGTTGCCGACCTGACCGTGAAGCAGGGCATTGCGCGCACCCGCAACGTCAAGCTGGCCACGCCCGAGGCCATCATCGAGGCCACCGGACAGATCAGCCTGGCGCAGGAGACCATGGACCTGCGCATCGTGCCCGAGTCGCTGAAGTGGAAGTTCTTCTCTCTGCGCACGCCCCTGTATGTGCGCGGCAGTTTCGCCCAGCCCAAGGTAGGGGTGGAGCCCGGCCCGCTGCTGCTGCGCGCGGGCGCGGCCGTGGCCGCCGCCGTGGTGGCACCCGCCGCCCTGGCGCTGGTGCCGCTGACGGTGCCGGCCGCCGAGGAAGATGCGCAATGCCAGCGCCTGCTGGCAGAAAGCAGCAAGAAGTAAACGCGTGGCCAGGATGCGCGGCAAGCGCCGCGCTGCATTGGCGCAAAAAGGCTAGCAAACCCGGTGGCAATGTGACGAAATAGCGCCGCAGCACACAGGCATCGAGACGCGGCGCCGGCAGGTCAAGAGCCTCGCCAATGCACTCGCAGACGATGCGCAGGCAGCGGGCGCCCTGGCGGCAGCGCCAGCGCGCCGGCCCCGACGGCCCGTGTGCAGGAACGCCCTGCCAGAGCACCCCTTCGCTGTAGCGATCCATGCATTGCGTATTTCCCCTTAGCCCCTGTGACGGCGCAAGCCGTTGATTTCGCTTAACCTTGACGTTCGCTTTTCTCCTGTGCCAAGTCCTTTTCCCATGTCCTCCAAAGTCCAGTTCCGCCTGCGCGTATACAACGACAGCACCATTGCCATCGGTCCCGGCAAGGTGCAGTTGCTCGAAGCCATTGCCGAGGCGGGCTCCATCTCGGCCGCGGCCCGTTCGCTGGGCATGTCCTACCGGCGCGCCTGGGTGCTGGTCGACGAGATGAACCGCGCGCTGCAGACACCGGCCGTCAACACCAGCGCCGGCGGCGCCCATGGCGGCGGCGCCTCGCTCACCTCCACGGGCGAAGCCATCGTCAGGCATTACCGCTCCATAGAGACCACGGCGCGCATGGCGGCGGCGGCCGATATCGCCGCGCTGACACGCCTGCTCAATCCCCAGGGAACGAGCGCATGAGCGCGACCGGCTCCACGGCGCAGGCCGTCGCCTGCCGCCCCATCGGCCATGTGCGCAGCCGCTTCACCGACCCGGTGGGCATGCCCATACAGACGGCGGGCGCGGCCGACGAGGCCGGCCGCGTGGAGCTGCTGCCCGAGTTCGAGGCCGGGCTGCGCGACATCGAAGGCTTTGACTACCTGATCCTCATCACCCACCTGCACCAGGCCGTGGAAAAGCTGGAAGTCGTGCCCTTCATGGACGACAGCAGCCACGGCGTGTTCGCCACGCGCGCCCCGGCGCGGCCCAACCGGCTGGGCCTGTCCATCGTGCGCCTGGTGCGGCGCGAAGGACTGCTGCTGCATTTCCTGGGCAACGACATGCTGGACGGCACGCCCGTGCTCGACATCAAGCCCTACGTGCCCAGGCTGGATGTGCGCCAGACCGAGCGCATAGGCTGGTTCGGCAAGCGTATCGACCAGATGCCCGACATCCGCGCGGACGACCGCATGGCCTGAGCCTGCAGCGGCAGCAACAGCCCTCAGTGGAAATTGCGGCTCGCCACGCCGGCGCCGCCCAGGCGGCCCAGCCAGCGGCTCATGTCACGGGCGCGGTGCACGATGAGATGGCGCACGGCGGGCACCTCCTGGCTGGCCTGCTCTGCAGGCGCTGGCTCGCCGGGGTCCTTGCCGCCGCCCCAATCCGAGCTGCTTTGCCAGATGCCCTCCACCGCCAGCAGCCGCGCGCCCAGCAAGGGCTCGCCCCAGCGCGTGACGGTATCGGGCCAGACCACCAGGTTGACCGTGCCCGTCTCGTCCTCCAGCGTGATGAAGACCGTGCCCTTGGCCGTGGGCGGGCGCTGGCGCACGGTGACGATGCCGCAGGCCCGCACGCGCATGCCCGCCAGCGTGTCGCGCAGCTCCAGCGCCGTGCGCAGCCCGTGGCGGCGCAGGCGGTCACGCAGCAGGGCCAGCGGATGGCGGCGCAGGCTCAGGCCCGTGGCCGCGTAGTCGAACAGGATTTCCTCGCCCTCGGGCGCGGCGGCCAGCTGCACGGGCGCCTCATGCACAGGCACGCCCGCGAACAGCGGGGGCTGCACCTGCAGGGCCGCCGCATCCCACATCTGCTGGCGGCGGTGGCCTGACAGGCCCTGCAGCGCATCGGCCGCCGCAAGGGCCTGCAGCTCGGCGCGCTGCAGCCGGGCGCGCAGGGCCAGGTCCTCGGTGCTCCTGAACGGCGCCTGCGCGCGGACCTGCGCCACGCGCTCGCCCGAAGTCCTTGGCAACTGCGCCACCATGCACAGTCCCAGGCGCACGGCCGGCTGCGGCAGCTCGACGCCGGCAATGCGCTCGTGCGGCGCCTCCAGCGTGCAATCCCAGTCGCTGTGGCGCACATCGACGGGCAGCACGCGCACGCCGTGGCGGCGCGCGTCCTGGATCAGCTGCGAGGGGGTGTAGAAACCCATGGGCTGGGCATTGAGCAAGGCCATCAGGAAACAGGCCGGCTCATGGCGCTTGAGCCAGGCGCTGGCATAGGCCAGCATGGCGAAGCTGTAGGCATGGCTTTCTGGGAAGCCGTATTCGCCAAAGCCCAGCATCTGGCGGAAGATGGCCTGGGCAAATTCGGCGCTGTAGCCGTTGGCCAGCATGCCGTCGATCAATGGGCGCTCGAAGCGGTGCACGCCCCCCTTGCGCCGCCAGGCCGCCATGGAGCGGCGCAGCTCGTCGGCATCGCCCGCCGAGAAATCTGCCGCGATCATGGCGATCTGCATCACCTGCTCCTGGAAGATGGGCACGCCCAGCGTGCGCTTGAGCGCCTTCTCGAGCGCGGGCTTTTCCAGGACCAGCTCGCCGCCCTGCCGCCGACGCTCGCGCGCCTGCAGATAGGGATGGACCATGCCGCCCTGTATGGGCCCGGGCCGCACGATGGCGACCTCGACCACCAGGTCGTAGAACACGCGCGGCCGCAGCCGGGGCAGCATGCTCATCTGCGCCCGGCTCTCGATCTGGAAGGTGCCCACGGTGTCGGCGCGGCAGATCATGTCGTAGGTGGCGGCGTCCTCCTTGGGAATGTCGGCCAGCTCCCAGCGCGGGCCGCGCAGCGCGGCGCGCGCGTGCAGGCTGCCGCGCAGCACGGTGAGCATGCCCAGGGCCAGCACATCGACCTTGAGCAGATTCATGGTGTCCAGATCGTCCTTGTCCCACTGGATGACCGAGCGGCCCTGCATGGCGGCCGGCTCCACGGGCACCAGCCGCGTCAGCGGCCCGTCGGTCAGCACAAAGCCGCCCACGTGCTGGCTCAGGTGGCGCGGGCTGTCGCGCAGTTGCAAGGCCAGCTCCAGCCACAGCCGCGCACGCTGGGGCGACAGTTGCGGGCAGTCGTCGCCCAGCCGCTCGCGCAGCCGGGCCAGGCGCAGCAGCTTGGAGCGCACCCAGCCCAGGGCGGGGTCATCGGGTTCGGGCTCCGGCTCGGCCGCTTCGTCCTCGGCATCGCTGAACCAGTGGTGCTGCCGGGCCATGGCGTCGATCAGCGCCGCATCCACGCCCAGGGCCTTGCCCGCGTCGCGCAGTGCGCCACGCGTACGCCAACAGCTGACCACGGCCGTCAGCGCCGCACGGCCGCGGCCGTATTTTTCGTAGATGTACTGGATGACGGTCTCGCGCCGCGCGTGCTCGAAGTCCACGTCGATATCTGGGGGCTCGCTGCGCTCGCGGCTGATGAAGCGCGCCATCAGCAGCGTGGTCTTGTTCGGGTCCACGGCCGTGATGCCCAGGCAATAGCAGACGGCCGAGTTCGCGGCCGAACCGCGCCCCTGGCACAGGATGCCTTCGCTGCGCGCATAGCGCACGATGTCGTGCACGGTGAGAAAGTACATCTCGTAGCGGCATTCGGCGATCAGCTCCAGCTCATCCTTCAACTGCTTGGCGACCGATTCGGGAATGCCTTCGGGATAGCGCCCCGCCGCTCCCTGCCAGGTATGCCAGGCCAATGTCTGGCGCGCGTCCATGCCGGGCAGCACGCTTTCCTGCGGATAGTGGTAGCTGATCTCACTGAGCTTGAAATCGCAGCGCGCGGCAATCTGCAAGGTTGCATCCAGCATGGCGCGCGGATAGATGCCGCCCAGCCGAAACCGCGAGCGCAGATGTCGCTCGGCATTGGGGTGCAGCTCGAAGCCGCACTCGGCCACCGCGCAGCCCAGGCGCAGCGCCGTCACCAGGTCCTGCAGCGGCTTGCGCGAGCGCGCATGCATGTGCACGTCGCCGCAGGCCACGCAGGACAGGCCCAGCAACCCTGCCACGTCCTGCAGGCTTTGCAGCCACAGGCTGTCGTCGGGCGCCAGCAGCAGCTCCACGCCCAGCCAGCAGCCCTGCCCCAGCTGCGCCACGGCGGCCTGCACGGCCTCGGCCATGGCGGGCACATCGCCGGGCAAAAGCTGCGCACGCTGCGGCACAACGATGCATTCGCAGCCTTCACGCAGCAGATGCCAGGGGCTGTCGGCATCGACCAGGTACCGGCCCTTTTCGGCACGGGCGCGCGCCGCGCTGATGAATTCGCAGAGGTTGCCCCAGCCGTTCAGATCGCGCGCCAGCGCCACCACGCGCAGCGGCCCCCAGGCGAATTCGCTGCCATGGATCAGGGCCATCTCGCAGTCGCGTGCGGCCTCGAAGGCGCGCACGGCGCCGGCCACCGAGCATTCGTCGGTCAGGGCCAGCGCCTGGTAGCCCAGGGCCTTGGCGCGCTGCACCAGTTGGGCGGGCGAAGAGGCGCCGCGCAGAAAGCTGAAGTTCGACAGGCAGTGCAGCTCCGCATAGCCGGGCAGGCCCGGGCCCGATGCCATGCCGGACACCGGCCCGGTGGCCTGGGGCGGGGGCTGCAGCCGCTGCAGCTGCGGGGGCGGCGGCTCCAGCAGGATGTCCTGCTCAGCCATAGATGCCTTGCGCAAACCAGGCGGCGGGCGACAGCAGGGCCGGCATGCCTGGCAGCCGCTCCGATGCAGGCGTGCGCTCGCGGTAGATCCAGACATGGCCGACAGCCGCGTTGCTCGCCACGAAATAGTCACGCACAGCCAGCGCCGCATCGGCCTGCGGCTCTCCCCACCAGCCGGCCTCCAGCCGATAGGGGCCGGCCAGCAATTGCAGCGGCCCCTGCCAGCAGGGGCGGCTGCCCTGCAGGAGCAGCGGCTGGGGCGGATCAAGCAGCCAGGGCGGCAGCAGGCCCTGCCAGGGGTTGGCCGCCTTGCGCGCGTGCGCGGGCCGCCGCGGGGCCTGCGGGGTCTGCAGGGCCTCGCAGGCCGGGGTCCAGCGCTGCATGGCCTCGGGCCGGTGGTCCGATTGCAGCTGCGCCACCCGCACGCCCTGCGCACCACGGCGGGCCGAGACACGCTCCACCCATTCATGCCAGGCCATGCCGCTGGCCGCGTCTGCCCCATCTGTCGCGCCTGCCGCCTCGCCCAGCGGCGCCGGGCCGGGCGCGGCCGGTGGCAGGCAACTGCCGGCATCGGCAGCGAAAGGCGCGGTGTCCAGCGCCACCAGCTCCAGCATGTCCGCAGGCGCGCGCCAGGGCGTGCGGGCCAGGCGTTCGCGCAGCAGGCGCTCCATGTGCTCCAGCGCCTGGGCGGGCCGGGCCGTGCGGATGTCCAGCGCTTCCCAGGCCGGCAGCTCCGTGCCGTCCACGCGCCGCAGATCGTGGTGCCAGCGCAGCTGCAGGCCCAGCACACCCTGGTGGCGGGCCTGCAGCCAGGCCTGCAGCGCACGCAGCAGGGGCCGGGCGGCCTGCAGCAGGGCCTGGGCGTCGCTGGCCGGATAGCCCAGGTCGGCGCGCAATGCAAAGTGCTCGGGCAGCTCCAGCCAGTCCAGCGCATGGGGGCTGCTGCCATAGGCCTGGTCCAGCGCCAGCAGGGCCGGCAGCCCGATGCGCCGCGCCAGGCCCGCGCGCGGCAGGGCGCGCAGTTCGCCCCAGCGGCGGCAGCCCATGCGCTCCAGGGCCGGCGCATGCGGCTCCAGTGCGGGCAGTGTCCAGATGGGCAGTGCGTCGGCAGGCGGCCAGGGCTGGCGCGAATCCGCGCCCTGCATGCGCCAGCGCAGACGCGCCAGCGCCTGCCATGCCGTGGCGCCCCGGGCCCAGGACGGCATCCGGGGGCCGCCCGCCTGACCGTCCTCGGGCTGCTGTTCGCGCAGCGCGCGCAGCAGGCCCAGCAGCATGGCCTGGCGACCGCCCCACAGGCGCTCCACGCTGCCCACCTCCATCAACGCCACGGCCTGCCCTGCCCCGTACCAGAGGGCCACGCGCGGCGTCCAGCGCAGGGCCCACCAGGCCTGCTGCGCGCAAGCACTGCGTTCGCCATCACTGTCGCCGTTGCCCTGGCCATCGCCCTGCGCGACATGCAGCGGCCAGGCAATCCAGTGCAGTGCTTGATTCGGCTGTGCCATGGCATCTCACCCCAGGGTGTGCGCTGCCGCCTGCAGGGCGGGCGCCTCGGCGGGCAGCAGTTGCCCGTGTCCATGAAGCCAGCGCTGCGCCTCGTCCGCCTGCCGGGTGCGCCGCTGGACCTGGGCCTGCAGCACGTCCTGCCAGGCCCAGTGGTGCAGGGGCAGCTTCAAGGGATGCTCCAGCGCAGGCCCCCGGCGCTTGAGCAACTGCACGCGCAGGCAGGCTGGCGTGCCGCCTTCGCCCGGCTCCCCCAACTCTGTCTCCACGCGCAGCCGCAGCGGCGCGGGCGAGGCCACCGTCTGCAGGGCGGCCGAGGCCTCGCGCCACAGCCACAGAATGCGCCCCTGCGCAGCGGCCGCCCATTGCAGCCGGCGCAGCGTGGCCATGGGCAGACCGGCTGGCAGCCAGGCCAGCACGGCCAGCACGTCGCGGCAGCGCAGTGCCTGCTCACAGACCCAGGCCAGCCCTGCCCCATCGCCTGCCGGGTGGGCGCCGGGGGGGGTGCCGGGGGGGGTGTCGGCCTCCACGCAGCACAGCCGGTGCGCCGCCACGCCCGCAGCTTCCAGTCCCGGTGCAAAAGGCCTGCAAGGCGGCGCCACCAGCACCACCTGGCCCGCGCTGCGCTGCATCAGGGCCGCCAGGCCCGGCAGCAGCAGCGGCCACTCGGCATGGCCATGCGCGGGTTGCAGCAGCTCGACCATGGCACCCAGCGGCCAGCCCCCGCCCGGCAATTGCGCATCCAGCAGCGCATGGCCCGAAGGCTGGACCCGCTGCTGCAGCGCCTGCTGCCAGCCATCGCCACGCCAAACGCCCTGCAACTGAGGCAGCACACGCGCCGCGCCCGCCATGGGGGCGGGCTGCGCAGGTTGGGAGGCGTGGGGCGTGGTCATGGGGAAAATCTCAAATACTGTATGAATATACAGCACTCTTGATTTCCGAGAGATCCACGGATGTAAAAAAGCCGGGCAAGCCCGGCTGTCTCAGTGCGCTGGCGCTCTCGCTGCGCCGCCCGCTGGGGGTGTGGCGTCGATCTGCATGCAGGCTTCGCACCATTGCGCGACCGCTGTGTCCACGGCGTGGGTGCGGGCGTTGATGGCAGGCCAGCGGCGCAGGCAGGCGTTGACGATGGCCTGCAGTTGCCACAGCGCCTCGCGGCTGAGCAGGGCCAGCTCGCTCATGCCCTGCACATCGTCCTTGAGGTAGGCCAGCAGGTCGGTTTGCTGGCTGGGATGTAGGCCGGCCTCGGCCAGCTGCTTTTGCAGGCCGCCGATGCTGGAGTCGATGTAGACGGCCGCCTGGTGGTCGGGCATGGCCTGCCAGCGCTCGGGGAAGGCCTGGCTGAACGTGTCCCACATCTGGAAGGCGGCCGACAGCGCTGCCACGCTGTGCGTGACCTCGGCCTGCAGCGGCGGCAGCGGCGTGCCCGGCGAGATCTCGTCGTACAGCAGCGGCAGCAGGATGCCGACCAGATCGGCCGGATAGCGGCGGTGGTTCATGCGCAGCATCAGCGACAGGCGCTGGCCGGGCAGGTCCTGGAATTTGTCGAAGAAGGCCGAGACCACCTCGGCCAGCAACAGGATACGGCCCATTTTGGAGATGGCTTCGCCATGCACGCCGCGCGGATAGCCCGTGCCGTCCATGCGCTCGTGGTGCTCGAGCACGGCCATTTCCACGTCCTGCGAATACGCGCCCGCGCCCCGCATGATGAGCATGCCCGTGACCGAGTGCGCCACCAGGTGCTTGCGCTCGGCGCCCGTGAGCCGGTAGTTGGGGTCGGTCCAGGCCGGGTCCATGTAGAGCATGCCCACGTCGTGCAGCAGGGCCGCCGTGGCCAGCGGGCCGCATTCACGCTCGCTCCATTCGCTTTGCAGCGCCAGGTAGATGGCCACCAGCATCATCTGCAGGCTGTGGGCGAACAGCTCGGGCCGCTGCTCGCGCATGACCGTGAGCTTGAAGGCGATCTGCGGCGGCAGCACCATCAGGCGCAGCGGCGCCAGCAGCCGGTCCGTGCCGCCCAGCGACTGCACCAGGCGGCGCATCAGGTCCACGGTCTCGCACTGCACCATGGCCTGGGCCTCGATGGCCAGCACGTCCACGCGGTTGTCCACGCCCAGGTGCTTGTCGATGGGGTCGCGCAGCTTGTGCTTGACCAGGCGCTCGTACATGTTGCCGTCGATGCGCGCACCCTTGTCCACGAGCTTGACGCCCTTGTCGTTGAAGATGGGCTCGCCGGTGACCACGTTGCAATGCTCGGCCATGTCGGTGACGGCGCGCAGGAAATGCACGCCCTCGTCCTTCCATCCCTGCGCTGTCGGTGGATTGCGCACGGCCGCGACATCCGTCATAGAGGCTCCCATTGGCTCGAAATCTGAAATATAAGCAAAAGAGCCCGCGCAAGGCGGGCTCTCGTTGCGCAGGCCTGCCAAGGCAGGCCGTGCACGGCAACATCAGCGAATCAGCGTCACGCCGGTCTTGGACTGGATGTCCTCGAAGCTCACTTCGGGGGCCAGTTCCACGAGCTTCAAGCCCTGCGGCGTCACGTCCATCACTCCCAGGTCGGTGATGATACGGTCCACCACGCCCACGCCGGTCAAAGGCAGGGTGCAGGCGGGAAGAATTTTGAGGTCGGTCGTGCCGTCCTTCTTCTTTGCCACATGTTCCATGAGCACGATGACGCGCTTGACGCCCGCCACCAGGTCCATGGCGCCGCCCATGCCCTTGACCATCTTGCCGGGAATCATCCAGTTGGCCAGGTCGCCCTTCTCGGACACCTGCATGGCGCCCAGGATGGACAGGTTGATCTTGCCGCCACGGATCATGGCGAACGACTGGTCGCTGCCGAAGATGGACGAGCCGGCAATCGTCGTCACGGTCTGCTTGCCGGCATTGATCAGGTCGGCGTCCACGGCATCCTCGGTCGGGAAGGGGCCGATGCCCAGCATGCCGTTCTCGGACTGCAGCCACACTTCCTTGTCACCCGTGTGGTTGGCCACCAGGGTGGGAATGCCGATGCCCAGGTTGACGTAGAAGCCGTCTTCGAGTTCTTGGGCCGCGCGGGCGGCCATCTGGTCTTGGGTCCACGGCATGGTCAGGCTCCTTGTTTTTCTGTGATGGTGCGCTTTTCGATGCGCTTTTCGGGATTCGGGTTGTGCACGATGCGGTGCACGTAGATGCCGGGCAGGTGGATGTCGTCCGGTGCGATCTCGCCGACCTCGACCACCTCTTCCACTTCCACGATGCAGACCTTGCCGGCCGTGGCGGCGGCAGGGTTGAAGTTGCGCGCCGTCAGGCGGAACTGCAGGTTGCCGCTCTTGTCGGCACGGTGGGCCTTGACCAGGGAGACATCGGGCACGAGCGAGCGCTCCATCACATAGGTCTCGCCGTCGAATTCGCGCAGCTCCTTGCCCTCGGCCACCATGGTGCCCACGCCGGTCTTGGTGAAGAAGGCGGGAATGCCGGCGCCGCCTGCACGCAGCTTCTCGGCCAGCGTGCCCTGGGGCGTGAATTCCAGCTCCAGCTCGCCGGCCAGGTACTGGCGCTCGAACTCCTTGTTCTCGCCCACATACGACGAGATCATCTTCTTGATCTGGTGCGTCTCCAGCAGCTTGCCGAGGCCAAAGCCGTCCACGCCCGCGTTGTTGGAAATCACCGTCAGGCCCTTGGCGCCGCTGTCACGCAGCGCGTCGATCAGGGCCTCGGGAATGCCGCACAGGCCGAAGCCGCCTACAGCCAGCAATTGCCCGTCGGCCACGACGCCCTGGAGCGCCTGCTCCGCGGAGGGGTAGAGCTTTTTCACACATGTCTCCTTCAGATTGGATGCGCTACGATACTACGTACTTGCATAGGTAGTTTTTCGTAAAGATTTGCCCATGGATATAGATTACCGGCTGGCGTTCGAAGCCGCCCCCGTCGGCCTCGTGATCTCGCGCAACCGCACCATGATCGACTGCAACCGCCAGGTCTGCGAGATGTTCGAGGCCTCGCGCGAGGTGCTGATCGGCCAGACCTTCCAGATCCTCTACCCCAGCGCCGACGAGTACGAGCGGCTGGGCGCGCGCATCGCGCCCATTCTCAACGCACGGGGTTTCTACTCGGACAACCGCATCATGAAGCGCGCCAACGGCGAAACGTTCTGGTGCCATGTCACGGGCCGCACGCTGGACCGCAGCGACCCGCATGCCTCGGGCATCTGGAGCTTCGAGGACCTCAGCGCCCACCGTCCCGTCAAGGCCGAGCTCACGGGGCGCGAGCGCGAGGTGGCCGCCCGCCTGCTGGAGGGACTTACCTCCAAGGAAATCGGCCGCGCCCTGGCCATCAGCCACCGCACGGTGGAGATCTACCGCGCACGGCTGATGCGCAAGTACGGCGCCTCCACGGCCGCCGATCTGGTCCACAAGCTGGTCTCGGGCTGACAGGGCGACGGCCTACACGGGCCGTATCCGCCCGCGCAACACAATGCCTTGGCAAAAAGCATGCCCGGCACGGCGCATGCGGGGGGCGGTGAAATTTTTTGGCTATGGCGCAGTTGAGATTTGCCAATCGCCAAAGCCTTGCCGCATCCATAGAACGAAACAACAATAAAAGCAATTCGATAGCACGCAGCTATTGATTTTCCAAGCGCCGCGCTGCCTGCGTGCAAGCCGGCGCCGCTACCACCCCTCGATCAAGGAGAGACCATGACCCACAAGCTCACCACCGCCGCAGGCGCCCCGGTTGCCAACAACCAGGACTCGCTCACGGCCGGCCCGCGTGGCCCGATGCTGCTGCAGGACCTGTGGCATCTGGAAAAAATGGCCCACTTCAACCGCGAAGTGATTCCCGAGCGCCGCATGCACGCCAAGGGCTCGGGCGCCTTCGGCACCTTCACCGTGACGGGTGACATCACGCGCTACACCCGCGCCAAGGTGTTCTCCGACATCGGCAAGCAGACCGAAGTGTTCGCGCGCTTTTCCACCGTGGCCGGCGAACGCGGCGCGGCCGACGCAGAGCGCGATATCCGCGGCTTCGCCGTCAAGCTCTATACCGAAGAAGGCAACTGGGACCTGGTGGGCAACAACACGCCGGTGTTCTTCTTCCGCGACCCGCTCAAGTTCCCCGACCTGAACAAGGCCGTCAAGCGCGATCCCTACACCAACCTGCGCTCGCCCGAGAACAACTGGGACTTCTGGACCGGCCTGCCCGAGGCGCTGCACCAGATCACCATCGTCATGAGCGACCGGGGCATTCCGCGCGGCTACCGCCACATGCACGGCTTCGGCTCGCACACCTACAGCTTCATCAACGCCAGCAACGAGCGCCACTGGGTCAAGTTCCACTGGGTCTGCCAGCAGGGCATCGAGAACTTCACCGATTCCGAGGCAGCCTCCGTCGTCGCCTCCGACCGTGAAAGCAGCCAGCGCGACCTGCTCGAAGCCATCGAGCGCGGCGAGTTCCCGCGCTGGAAGCTGTGCGTGCAGATCATGCCCGAGCATGAAGCCGAGACCTACCGCTTCCACCCCTTCGACCTGACCAAGGTCTGGAGCAAGAAGGACTACCCGCTGATCGAAGTGGGCGTGATGGAGCTCAACCGCAACCCGCGCAACTACCACGCCGATGTGGAGCAGGCCTCGTTCACGCCGGCCAACCTGGTGCCGGGCATCGGCCCCTCGCCCGACCGCATGCTGCAGTCGCGCCTGTTCTCGTATGGCGATGCCGCGCGCTACCGCCTGGGCGTGAACCACCACCAGATCCCCGTGAACGCGCCGCGCTGCCCCTACCACGCCTACCACCGCGATGGCGCCATGCGCGTGGACGGCAACTACGGCGGCACCATCGCCTACGAGCCCAACACCAAGGGCGAGTGGCAGGAGCAGCCCGCCTTCGCCGAGCCGCCGCTGGCCCTGCACGGCGCGGCCGACCGCTGGAACTACCGCGAGGACGATGCCGACTACTTCACCCAGCCCGGCGACCTGTTCCGCCTGCTCACGCCCGATGCGCAGCAGCGCCTGTTCGAGAACACGGCGCGCAACATCGCCGGCGTGTCCGACCACATCGTGCAAAAGCACATAGCGCACTGCACCCAGGCCGACCCGGCCTACGGCAAGGGCGTGGCCGATGCCATCGCCCGCCAGAAGGCCGGCACGCTCTGACCGGCTGACGCCCACGGCAAAACGCCCCCGAAACTTCGGGGGCGTTTTTCATGGCGCGCCCTGCCCTCAGGCCACGGCCTTGAAGGCGGGAAGCTTGTCGCCCAGCCGCTTGCCCATCTCCGTGCCCAGGGCCTGCAGGCCGCTCATGGGGCGCACCATGACCTCGAATTCCCGGATCAGCCCCTGCTCGTCGAAACGGATGAAGTCGATGCCCTTGAGGTTCTTGCCGCCCACGCTGGCGCTGAACTCCAGCACCACGTCCAGGCCGTCATCGCTGGCCATCTGGCGGTGGTAGGTGAAGTTCTCGAACACCTGGACCACGGTGGACAGCGCCAGCATCAGCGCGGGTGCCGAGGCATAGGGCGTGTTCGCCATGGGCGAGCGGAACACTGCATCGGGATGGACGATGGTGTGCAGCTCGCCCAGGTCGCTGGCGGCAACCATGCGATGCCACAGCTCCAGGGAGCGGGCGACTGCGGGATGGGCGTTCTTCGGGGGCTGGGACATGCTTGTCTCCTGGTGGTTGAGGTGGAAAACGGAATCGGGCGGCGCCCTCAAAGGCTGGCCGCCAGCGTGGTGCCTTGCACGATGGCGCGCTTGGCGTCGAGTTCGGCCGCCACGTCGGCGCCGCCGATCAGGTGCACGCTGCAGCCCGCCGCGCTCAGGGCCGCATGCAGCTCGCGCTGCGGCTCCTGGCCCGCGCAGAGCACGACGTTGTCCACCTCCAGCAGTTGCGGCTGGCCGTCCACGGTGATGTGCAGGCCGGTGTCGTCGATGCGCTCATAGGCCACGCCCGAGCCCATGGCCACGCTGCGTGCCTTCAGCGAGGTGCGGTGTATCCAGCCCGTGGTCTTGCCCAGCTGGTCGCCCACCTTGGTGGACTTGCGCTGCAGCAGGTGCACGCGGCGCGGCGAGGGCTGGGCCTGCGGCTGCACCAGGCCGCCAGCCTGGGCGTAGTCCGTGTCTATGCCCCACTCCGCATAGAACTTGCGGGGCGCCAAGGCGCCGCTGTCGCCGGCATGGGTCAGGTACTCGGCCACATCGAAACCTATGCCGCCCGCGCCGATGATGGCCACGCGCTCGCCCACGGGCCTGTCGCCCTGCAGCACGTCCAGGTAGCCGAGCACCTTGGAATGGTCCACGCCGTCAATGGCGGGAACGCGCGGCCGTATGCCCGTGGCCAGCACGATCTCGTCATAGCCGCCCTCGATGAGCTGGGCTGCCTCCACGCGGTGGCCCAGGCGAAGGTCCACGCCGCCCAGCTCCAGCTGGCGGCGAAAGTAGCGCAGCGTCTCGTGGAACTCCTCCTTGCCGGGCACCTTCTTGGCAATGTTGAACTGCCCGCCGATCTCGCTGGCCGCATCGAACAGCGTCACCGCATGGCCGCGCTGCGCGGCGGTGACGGCGAAGCTCAGGCCCGCCGGGCCGGCGCCCACCACGGCGATGCGCTTGGCGGCGGGCGCGGGCGCAATCACCAGCTCGGTCTCATGGCAGGCGCGCGGGTTGACCAGGCAGGAGGTGATCTTGCCGCCAAAGGTATGGTCCAGGCAGGCCTGGTTGCAGGCGATGCAGGTGTTGATCTCGTCGGCCCGGCCCTGGCGCGCCTTGCGCACGAAGTCGCCATCGGCCAGCAGCGGCCGGGCCATGGAGACCATGTCGGCATAGCCCTCGGCCAGCAGGCGCTCGGCCACTTCGGGCGTGTTGATGCGGTTGGAGGTGATCAGCGGGATGCCCACCTGCCCCATCACGCGCTGCGTGACCCAGGCATAGGCGGCGCGCGGCACCTTGGTGGCGATGGTGGGGATACGCGCCTCGTGCCAGCCTATGCCCGTGTTCAGCAGCGTGGCGCCTGCGGCCTCGATGGCCTGGGCCAGCGCGATCACTTCCTCCAGCGTGGAGCCGCCTTCCACCAGGTCCAGCATGGACAGGCGGTAGATGATGATGAAGTCCCGCCCCACGCGCTGGCGCGTGCGCCGCACGATCTCCACCGCAAAGCGCATGCGGCCCGCGTAGCTGCCGCCCCATTCGTCATCGCGGTGGTTGGTGCGCGCCGCAATGAACTCGTTGATCAGATAGCCCTCCGAGCCCATGATCTCCACGCCGTCGTAGCCCGCATGGCGGGCCAGGGCTGCGCAGCGCACGAAGTCCTCGATGGTCTGCTCCACCTCGTCGCCCGTCAGCGCATGCGGCACGAAGGGGTTGATGGGCGCCTGCAGCGCGCTGGGCGCCACCAGCCCGGGCTGGTAGGCATAGCGGCCGAAGTGCAGGATCTGCATGGCGATCTTGCCGCCCTCGGCATGGACGGCCTGCGTGACGATGCGGTGCTGGTCCGCCTCATGCTCATTGACCATCATGGCGCCGCCCTTCATGGGCCGGCCGCGCTCATTGGGGGCGATGCCGCCCGTGACGATCAAGCCCACCTCGCCGCGCGCGCGCTCTGCGTAGAAGGCGGCCATGCGCTCGAAGCCGTTGGGCGCCTCCTCCAGGCCCACATGCATGGAGCCCATGAGCACGCGGTTTCTGAGCGTGGTGAAGCCCAGGTCCAGTTCGGCATTCAGGTGGGGGTAGTGGGTCATGCCTGTCTCGCTTTTTTATGCAACTGATTGCATGAATGTAGTCAGCCTTCTTTATTTATGCAACTGGTTGCGCAAAAAATTGCAGAAATGACTGCAGCGCTTGGCCACACCTCCATGCAGGCCCGTAAGATGGCGCCCAGCGCCAGTCCCTTTGTTGCCGATGTCCCTGCCACACGCCCTTCTCACCGCCCTGGTCGAGCACCCCTGCTCGGGCTCGGAACTTGCCGAGCGCTTCGACCGCTCCATCGGCTATTTCTGGAATGCCACGCACCAGCAGATCTACCGCGAACTCGCCCGGCTGGAAGAGGCGCAATGGATCGAGGCCCTGCCCGCCGAATCCGGCCGGGGCCGCAAGCGCCAGTACCGCATCCTGCCCACGGGCCGCAAGGAGCTCAAGCGCTGGGTGGCCGAGCAGGAAGACCCCAAGCCGCTGCGCGAGGAATGGATGGTCCGCCTGCGTGCCGAGGCGGTGGTGGGCCCCTGCGGACTGCAGGACGAAGTGCAGCGGCTGCTGGCACTGCACCAGGCGCAGCTGGACGTCTACCAGCGGCTGGAGCAGCGCGATTTCCTGGACAAGCCGCCCACGCGCGAGCGGCGGCTGCAGCACCTGGTGCTCAAGGCCGGCATACAGCAGGAGCAGCTGTGGATAGGCCTGCTGCAGGAAGCCCGGGAGATCCTGGACATGCCGGCCAGGCCCTGAGCAACGGTTGCGACGACTGAGACGGCTGAGACGGTGCGACGGCTGAGACGGTCGCGACGGCCGCCTCAGCCCTTGTTCAAGCCGTGCAGCGCCAGCCCCGGCGCCTCCAGCCGGGCACGCAGAATGCGCCCGTGCGTGGAGTCCGTCACATGCAGCGTGCGGCGGTCCGCGCCGCCAAAGGCCAGGTTGGTGAGCGAGCTTCCCGGCACGCCACGCAGCACCTGCACGGGCTCGGCGCGGTGGTTGAGCACCCACACCAGGCCCAGGCCCGGGTTGGCCACCAGCAGCCGGCCCTGGTCATCCACGGCCAGCCCGTCGGGGCCGCTGGGGCCGTAGGAGGTGAAGAACTGCCCCACCTTGGCCACGCTGCCATCGGGCAGCAGGGGCACGCGCCAGACGCAGTTGCCGCGCGTCACGGCCAGGTACAGCACGCGGCCGTCGGGCGACAGCGCCACGCCGTTGGGGCTGGGCACGTTGGCCAGCAGCAGATCCAGCCGGCCGTCCGGCCGCAGGCGGTACAGGCGGCCGCTGGGGTCGTGCAGGCCGCTCTGGCCCTGGTCGGTGAAGTAGAGGTTGCCCTCGGCATCGAAGACCAGGTCGTTCACGCCCTTGAAGCGCTCGCTGTTGCGCCGCTGCAGATAGGGGCTGACGCGCCCCGTGGCCACCTCCAGGCACATCAGGCCGTTCTTGTAGTCGGTGATCAGCAGCGTGCGCTCGTCAAGGAACTTCATGCCGTTGGGCTCGCCGTCGTACTCGGCCACCAACGTCCAGGCGCCTTGCGGATCGATGCGGAACACGCGGCCCCAGGGAATGTCGGCCACATAGAGGTTGCCGGCGCCGTCGAACACCGGCCCCTCGAGGAAGGAGTCGGTGACGGCGCCACCGCGGTTGGCATCGGCCCAGTCGCTGCGCTCGGGGCGGCGCAGGGCGTCGGGCATGGTGGTGAACGATTCGAGTTCGCAGACCTGGGGGGCTTGCAGCAGGAACATGGTGCTTGTCTTTCTTGGAGTGTCAGGCCGCGCCGTCGAAGCCATACAGCCTTGCGGGGTTGTCCACCAGGATGCGGTCCATGGCCTCGTCCGTGCCCGCCCAGGCCTGGAGCAGATCGACCAGGTCGGCATCGTTGACGGAGCCCGGCACCTCGGTGGTGTGCGGCCAGTCGCTGCCCCAGACCAGGCGCTCGGGTGCGGCGCGCACCAGGTCGCGGCCCAGCGGCAGCGTGTCGGCATAGGAAGGGCCGCCCACTGATGAACGCATATAGGCGCCGGAGAGCTTGACCCAGGTGTTGCCGCCATCGAGCAGCCGGCGCAGCGCGGCATGGGCCGCGCCCTCCACGCCCTCCATGCCTTCAGCCGGGTCGATGCGGCCCAGGTGGTCCACGACCAGGGGCACGGGCAGCGCGCCCAGCACGGGAGCCAGCGCCACCAGTTGCTCAGGCTGCACAAAGACCTGCACATGCCAGCCCAGCCGTGCAACCCGGTGCGCCAGCGTGACCAGCATGTGGGCCGTGGTCTCGCCCCAGGACTGCGGCGAGACAAAGTTCACGCGCAGCCCGCAGACACGGTGCGCGGCCAGCCGGTCCAGCTCGGCATCGGCCACGTCGTGGGCGACCACAGCCACGCCGCGCGCATCATCGCCCAGGAGCCCCAGCGCATCCAGCGTGCAGGCGTTGTCCGTGCCATAGGTCGAGGGCGTGACCACCACGGCGCGCGAGGTGCCCAGGCGCCGCTGCAATTGACGGTACATGGCCACGTCGGCCTGCGGCGGCGTGCGCGGCCAGTGCGGCGACGGCGCAAAGCGCGCATCGAAGATGTGCATGTGGCTGTCGCAAGCCAGGGGCGGCAGCGTGCGCGCAGGCCGGCTCGTGCCGGCCGAGTGCGGCACGGCCATGGCGATGTCGGTCATGCCCATGCGCTCAGTCCAGCACGATGGCGCCCTTGCGCACCACCTCGCCCCACTTGGCGTCTTCCTTCTGGAGGAAGGCGGCGAACTCGGCCGGCGTCGTTCCCATGGGCTGAGCGCCCAGGTCGCTCAGGCGCTGGCGCACCTCGGCTTCCTGCAGCACCTCGGACAGCGCCTGGTGCAGGCGCGCGGCCACGGGCTCGGGCGTGCCCGTGGGCAGGAAGATGCCGTTCCACTCATAGGCCTCGTAGCCGGGAATCACGGTCTCGGACACGGTGGGCACATCGGGCAGGCGGGCCGAGCGCTGGGGCGCGGCCACGGCCAGGGCGCGCAGCTTGCCGCCCGTGACCAGCGGATAGGTGGCCGCCATGGTGCCGAACATGAAGTCCACCTGCCCACCCATCACATCGGCAATGGCCGGCCCGCCGCTCTTGTAGGGCACATGGACCATGTCCAGCTCCAGCCGCTGGCGGAACAGCTCGGCCGCCAGGCGCTGCACCGTGCCGCTGCCGCCCGAGGCGAAGTTGATCTTGCCCGGCTGCGCCTTGGCCCTGGCCGCCAGGTCGGCCACGCTGCGCACGGGCGAGTCGGCCTTGACCACGACCACATTGGGCATGAGCAGCACCAGCGACAGCGGCTGCAGCGCGCTGCGCGCATAGGGCAGCTTGGCAAACAGATGCGGGTTGATGGAAAACGGCGTGGCGTCGTAGAGCACCGTGTAGCCGTCGGCGCGCGCCTTGGCCACTTGGCTCGCGCCAATCGTGCCGCTGGCGCCGGGCCGGTTGTCCACGATGATGCTGGTGCCCAGCCGCGCGCCCATGCGCGTGGCCAGCAGGCGCGCGGCCGCGTCAGCGCCGCCGCCGGGCGCATAGGGCACGACCAGGGTGATGGGACGCTCGGGAAAGGCGGCCTGGGCCACGGCGGCGGCCAGGGCGCAGGCCGCGATCAGGGTTCCGGCAAGGAATTTCATGGCTTGTCTCCAGATTTTTTCGAGGGGGTGGCGGCCGAATCAATCCGCCTTCAGGTTCAGTTCGCGGGCGATCTGCGCATAGGAGGCCGCTTCGCTGGCCACGCGCTGCGCGAAGGCGCTGCCGCAACTCGACTCGGCATCCATGCCCAGGCCATGCAGCTTGTCCGCGGCCGATGCACTCTTGGCAAACTCCACGGCCACGCGCTCCAGCGCCTGGGCCACGCCGTCGGGAATGCCGGCCGGCGCGAGCACGCCGTACCAGACGTCGGCCGAGTAGGCGCCGCCGCCCGCTTCTGCAAAGGTCGGCACCTGGGGCAGCAGGGACGCGCGTTTGGGCGAGGCCACGGCCAGCGCCGTGAGCTTGCCGCTGCGCACCTGGGGCAGCACCGAGCCCAGCGTGGCGAAGGAGCTATCGAGCTGGCCGCCCATGAGATCCGTGACCACGGGCGCCGCGCCCTTGTAGGGCACGTGGTTGAGCTTCAGGCCCTTGGCCCGCGCAAACATCTCGGTAGCGAAATGGCCCGAACTGCCCATGCCCGCCGTGCCGGCCGTGACGCTGCCGGGCCGGCTGCGCGCCTGGTCCATGTACTCCTGCAGGCTGCGCGCCGGCATGCCCGGCCCCACGACCAGCACCGTGGGGCTGCTGGCCACCGTGCACAGCGGCCGGAACGAGCGCACCACGTCGAACTTCACGCGGCCCTGGTACAGCGCCGGGATCATGCTGTGGTTGGTGGCGCCGAACAGCAGGGTGTAGCCATCGGCCGGCGCACCGGCCACGGCCTGCGCGGCCACGATGGTGTTGGCCCCGGGCTTGTTGTCCACCACGAAGGGCTGGCCCAGCGCCTTGCCCGCATGGTCGGCAAAGGCGCGCGCCACCACGTCGGTGGGGCCGCCCGCCGCAAAGCCCACGACCAGCCGCACGGGCTTGGCCGGATAGTCCTTCTGCGCCAGCGCGGGCTGGGCGCCCAGCGCGGCCAGCCCCACGGCGGCCAGCAGGCCGCCGCGCAAGGCCAGGCGGCGGACCTCTTGGAAATTCCTCGACATCGCTTGTCTCCTCAAATCACATGCATGCACATGCATGGGCCAAGGGCGCGCACGGCGCCCCTGCCCTGGCTCAGGCGCCGGCCGCCGCAGGCACGCGGGCCAGCACCTCCAGCACATTGCGGGCCGCGCCCACGCCCATGTTCACGTAGGCATCGCCGGTCACGCCGCCGATATGGGGGCTGAGCACGAAGTTCTTTTCGCCCTGGAACGGGTGGCCGGCCACCATGGGCTCCACCGCAAAGCTGTCCAGCCCTGCGGCCGCCACCTGGCCCGAGCGCACGGCGGCCAGCAGCGCGGCCTCGTCGATCAGGCCGCCGCGTGCGGTGTTGACCACGATCACGCCGCGCCTGCAGGCCGCCAGCGTGGAGGCGCCGAGCATGCCCCGGTTTTCCTCGGTCAGCGGGCAGTGCAGCGAAATCGCGTCGGACTCGCGCCAGATGGTCTCCAGGTCCACGGGCTGCACGTAGGCGGGCAGGTTCTTTGCGAAGGGATCGAAGCCGATCACGCGCATGCCCAGCGCATCGGCCATGCGCGCAAAGCGCAGCCCGATGGCGCCCAGCCCCACCAGGCCCACGGTGCGCCCGCCCAGCTCCAGGCTCTTGTGCGTGGCCTTGTCCCAGTGGCCTGCGTGCATGCGGGCATCCAGCGCCACCACCGACTTGGCGCAGGCCAGCAGCAGGGCCAGTGCCTGCTCGGCCACGGCCGCCGCGTTGGCGCCGGCCGCAGCCACCACGGCAATGCCGCGTTCGGCGGCGGCCTCCTTGTCGATGGTGTCCGTGCCGCTGCCGTGCTTGGAGATCACGCGCAGCGAGGGCGCCGCGTCCATCACGGACGCGCCCACCTTGCCGTAGCGCACGATGATGGCCACGGGATCATGGGCGCGGCACAGCGCGACCAGGTCCTCTTCGGTGGGCGTCTTGCCCGCATAGACGATCTCGTGCTGCGCCAGCAGGTCCAGCGCCTGTTGCGCCAGATCGGCGCCGGTGACGATGATGGTGCTCACAGCGATTCCCCTTCCTTGAGCACGCCGGCCGCGCGCAGGGCCGCGGGCAGCCACTTCGATGCCGTGTCGCCGCGCGCAATGGCCTCGATGCGGGCGGCCTCGTCCGCCACCTTCTTCACGGCCAGCTCCAGCATGGCGGGTGCCTTGGCGCGCTCGATGACGACCACGCCATCGGCATCGCCCACCACCAGGTCGCCCGGGTGAACCGTCGTGCCACCAGCGGAGATGGCGTGGTTGATGCGGCCCGGCACGAACTTGGTCGGGCCTGCGGGATTGAAGCCTGCGCTGAACACGGGGAAGTCCAGCTCCAGCAGCTCCAGCCGGTCGCGGATGGCGCCGTCCACGATGACGCCGGCCAGGCCCAGCTTCTTGCAGGCGCTGAGCATCAGCGTGCCCATGAGCGCGGCCGTCTGGTCGCCCTTGCCGTCGATGACCAGCACGTCGCCGGGCCGGGCCAGCGCAATGGCGGCGTGGATCATGAGGTTGTCGCCGGGGCGCACCTCGACGGTGAAGGCCGGGCCGGCCACCTTCATGCCCTGGTGCACGGGCGCCACGCGCGCATGCATGGTGCCGCGGCGGCCCGCCACGTCGGCCAGGATGGCGGCCTGAAAGCCTGCTGCGCGTTGCACGACTTGGGCGTCCACGCGCTCTATGTCACGGATGATTTCTGGGAGTTGGCTCATGATGGTCCAGTGAGATGAGGTGAAGGAAAACAGGAAGATGCGCGCGCGTCAGTCGGCCTTGATGCCGGCCTCGCGGATGAGTTGGGCCCACTTGGCGGAGTCGGATTTCTGCAGCTCGCCCAATTGCCGCGGCGTGCCGCCGACCAGGGTCACGCCCAGCCGCTCGGCCAGTGCCACGACGGCCGGGTCCTTGAGCGCCTGGCCGATCTCCTGGTTCAGCCGCTGCACGATGGCGGCCGGCGTCCTGGCCGGCGCAAAGACGGCCTGCCACTGCTCGACCACGAAGTCGCCGATGCCGGCCTCGGCCATGGTGGGCACGTCAGGCAGGGCCTTCAGGCGCGCCGCCGAGGTCACGGCCAGCGCGCGCAGCTTGCCGCCCTGCACATGGGGCAGCGCGGCGGCCACGGGGGCGAACATGAACTGCACCTGGCCCGCCAGCGTGTCCTGCAGCGCGGGCGTGTCGCCCTTGTAGGGCGCATGGATGAAGCGCACGCCGCCCTTTCTTTGCAGTAGCTCGCCCTGCATCTGCAAGATGGTTCCGCTGCCGCCCGAGGCAAAGGCCAGCTGGCCCGGCTGCGCCTTGGCGGCGGCCAGCAGATCGGCCACCGACTGGAAGGGCTGGGCCGCGCCCACCACCAGCAAATGGGGGATGGTGCCGATGGTGATGACGGGCTCGAAACCCGCAATTGGGTCATAGGGCAGCTTGCCCATGAGGTGGGGCGCGATAGCCTGCGGGCCAATGGAGGTGCCCAGCAGCGTGTGGCCGTCCGGCGCCGCCTTGGCCACGTAGGCCGCGCCGATGGTGCCCGTGGCGCCCGCGCGGTTGTCCACGATCACGGTGCTGCCCAGGGCCTTGCCCAGGTGCAGTGCCACCTGGCGGCCCAGCACATCGGTGCTGCCGCCGGGCGGATAGGGCACAACCCAGGTGATGAGCTTGCCTGCCGGCCATGCGGGCTGCGCCTGGACGGCGGGGCTGCACAGCGGCCCCAGCAGGGCGGCGCCGCCTGCGGCCAGCAGTGCGCGGCGCGCGGGATGGAAGGTGTTCATGATTTGTCTCCTGCTTGTGTGCAAAGCGATGTCGGCGCTGCCGTCTCGAAGCCGTACAGCGCCCGGGGGTTGTCCACCAGCACGCGCTGCAGCGTGGCGGCACCGCCGGCATGGGAGGTCCAGTCGGCCAGGCGGTCGACCTGGCGGGCGTCATCGGGCAGGGGCTGCATGCCTGCCAAGGCGCTGACATGCGGCCAGTCGCTGCCCCAGAGCACGCGCTCGGGCGCGCAGCGCAGATAGCTGGCGGCCAGGGCATCCAGCGCCGGGTCTTCGACCGACTGCAGCGCGCTGACGATGTAGCCGCCGGACAACTTGACCCAGGCCCTGCCGCCCTCCAGCAACTCCAGCAGCAACGCATGGCCCGCATGGCGCCCCGCCTGCACCGGGGCGATGCGGCCGAAGTGGTCGAACACCAGCGGCACCGGCAATTGCCGCAGCACGCCGGCCAGCGACGCCAGCAGGTCCGGCGCCATCAGCAGCTGCAGGTGCCAGCCCAGCGGCGCGATGCGGCGGGCCAGCGGCACCAGCAGCTCGGCCGTGCCCGTCACGCCCAGCGACAGGTTCAGCCGCACGCCGCGCACGCCCAGGCCGTGCAGGCGCTGCAGCTGGTCATCGCTTTCGCTGCCATCGATCACGGCCACGCCCCGCGCCTGCGGGCCGAGGGCGGCCAGCCCGTCCAACATGCAGCGGTTGTCGCTGCCGTAGGTGGACGGCGTGACCAGCACGCAGCGCGAGGTGCCCAGGCGCCGCTGCAGCGCGCGGTAGTCGCCGGCCGAGGCGTCGGGCGGCAGCAGCCGCGCGCCCGGGGTTGCCGGGTAGCGGCCGTCATAGACATGCACATGGCAGTCGCAGGCATCCGGGGGCAGCACGGCACGGGGCCGGGCGCTGCCCTGCGAGAAACGGACGGGCACGGCAAGGCTGTCGCAGTCCATGGCGAGATCTCGATGGAGGAAAGGAAAGGAAGGGAGGTGGGAGCGAGAAGGAAGCGAAAGGGCTGGCGCCCCTGCCCCCGGGCTCAGTCCAGGCTGGCGCCCGAGTCCTTGACGATGCGTGCCCAGCGCGGCACCTCGGCGCGCAGCAGCGCGGCGAACTTCTCGGGCGAGCCGCCCAGCACCTCGCCGCCTTCGGAGCGCAGCTTCTCGGCCACCTCGGGCACCAGCAGCGCGTCGTTGATGGCCTTGTTCAGCTGCTGCACGATGGCCTGGGGCGTCCCGGCCGGGGCCAGCACGCCGAACCAGGTGACGGCCTCGAAGTCCTTGTAGCCCGACTCGGCCAGCGTGGGCGTCTGCGGCAGCTGGTCGGAGCGCTTGAGCGAGGTGACCATCACCGCGCGCAGCTTGCCGTTGCGCACCTGGCCCAGCAGCGTGGGCACGGCCGACATGTAGAAATCGATCTGCCCGCCCACCAGGTCGGTCATGGCCTGGGCTGCGCCCTTGTAGGGCACATGGCGCAGCTTGATGCCGGCCGCGTTCTCGGCCAGTTCGCCGGCCAGGTGCGCCACCGTGCCGTTGCCCGAGTAGCCCAGCGTGAGGCCGTCGGGCTTGGCCTTGGCGGCCTTGACCAGGTCGTCAAAGGTCTTGTAGGGCGAGTTGGCGGGCGCGGCCATGACGATGGGCGCCGAGGACACCAGCGCCACGGGCACCAGGTCCTTCAGCGGGTCATAGGGCAGCTTGGCGTACAGCGAGGGGTTGATGGCCAGGTTGCTGGTCTGGCCCATGACCAGGGTATGGCCGTCCGGCGCGGCCTTGGCCACGGCATCCACGCCCAGGTTGCCGCCGGCGCCAGGCCGGTTGTCCACCACCACGGTCCACTTGTTGTGGTCCGCCAGCCGCTGGGCCACGGTGCGCGCGATCATGTCCGTGCCGCCACCGGGCGGGAACGGCACCACTAGGCGGATGGGCTTGCGGGGATAGGTGTCTTGGGCCTGGGCAGCACCCATGGGCACGATGGCGGCAACGCCCACCAGGGCGGCAAGAAGGCGTGCGTTGAGGCAACGCGAAAGCGAGGGAATCGGCATGGCGGTTTGTCTCCGTTTGTTGTGTCCAACGCCCGCATGGCTGCGGTGCGTGGGACGAACTTTATGAAAACGTTTCAACCCATACAATGCCGTTTCATACAGCGCAACCAATTGCATGCCTTGCACCATGAACAAGCCCCTCAGCACCCCTTCCCCGGCGCAGCCACCCGATGACAGGGCCAGCGCGGCCAAGGACGGCGGCGTCATCGCCGTCACACGTGCCTTGCAGCTGCTTGGCGCCTTCGCCCTCGGGGAGTCGCACCTGTCCCTGGCGGAACTGAGCCGGCGCTGCGCGCTGCACAAGACCACGGTGCTGCGGCTGGCGCGCACGCTGGCGCAGTCGGGCTTCATGGTGCAAAGGGACGATGGGGACTGGCGCCTGGGCCCGGCGGCAGGCTGGCTGGGTGCGCGCTACCAGGCGGGCTTCGATGTGCAGAACGTGCTGGAGCCCGCGCTGCGCGCGCTCACGCAGGCCAGCGGCGAGAGCGCGGCCTTCTATGTGCGCGAAGGCAATGTGCGCACCTGCCTCGTGCGCGTGGAAGGGCCGCAGGCCCTGCGCCACCATGCGCGCATGGGCGAGGGGCTGCCGCTGGACCAGGGCTCGCCGGGGCGCGTGATCCTGGCGTTTTCAGGCGAGCCGGGGTCGGTGTACGAGCAGATCCGCCAGCGCGGCTACCACTGGTCCATCGGCGAGCGCGAACAGGGCGTGGCCACGGTGTCGGCGCCGGTGTTCGGCATGCACTGGCGGCTGATGGGATCGGTGTGCATCTCGGGGCCGGCATCGCGCCTGCCCGAGTCCCGGCTGGAAGCCATGGCGCAGACCGTGGTGGCGGCGGCCAACCAGCTGTCCTATGCGCTGGCGGGCAGCGCCAGCACACAGGCCCCTGTGGTGCGCGCCAGCCAGTGGCACCCCTGAGAACCCCTTCCGGGGCGACGCCCGGAAGGTGGATGGCCGCTTACTGCAGCGCGCCCATGGGCAGGGCGATGGGCTTGCCGTTGAGCGTGACCTGGCCGGCCTGCATCTTGAGCGCGCTGACCAGCTTGTCGCCTTCCAGGCGGGCATAGCCCGTGGCCTGGGCCATGCCCAGCATGCCCTCCACGTCCTCTGCCGAGACATCGGGCTTGCCCGATGCCTTGATCAGCGGCTCCAGCCAGGCCTTGGGCAGGCTGGCATTGGCCTGCAGTGCCGAGGTCTTGAGCAGCGCCGGCATCCAGCCGGCCTGGGCGACCTGCTCCTGCGTGGGCGCGCTTTGCACTTCGGCGCCGTACTCCAGGTGGCCGGTCTGGCCCTGGTAGGTGGCCTGCAGCTTCATGGAGTAGGCCGGCAGGGCCGCGACCAGGCGCGGGGCGTTCTGCATCAGCACGCCCATGCCCTGCTCTTCCAGCGATTCCAGCGCCTTGGCCAGGCCCTCCTTGCGGTAGCCCTCGACCATGACGCGCTGGAAGCCGCGCAGCGCCTCGATGTCCAGGCGCTGGATCTTTTCCTCGTAGCCCACGGACTCGAAATCGATGGGGCCGATGCGGCCCGTGCCCTTGACCTGGGTGGTCATGCCCAGCGTGGTCTTGTCGGACTCGATGACCGAGCTGCCGTCCACGTTCTTGAGGTCCAGCAGCGTCTTGGCCTCGCCGCCTTCGGCGGGCGTGCTGCTCATGCCGAAGCGGGCGATGCGCACGCTGGCCTTGCCGGGGCCCAGGCCCCACAGGCCGTCGATGACCTTGTTCTCGAAGCTGCTCTCCAGGCCCGTGAGCATGATGCTGGTGCGCTCCACGGGCACTGCGGCCGGCTGGGTGGGAAGGGCCTCGTCGTTGTCGGATTCCTCCTCCTCGCCCTCTTCCTCTTCCACGCCCATGGACTTGTCGCGGCTGGGCAGGCCCAGCAGGGCCACCTCGGGCCAGCGCCAGGTGCCCTTGACGCTGCCACCGCCCAGGGCCGTGTCCAGCACCATTTCCTGCCAGCGCATGGTGACTTCCTGGTCGCCCAGCTCGCCGGCGGGCAGCAGCAGGCGCACATCCTGGCCGCCCGTGAAGTGGTGCACGCTGGTCAGCGTGGGGGCTGCGGCCTTGGCCAGCATCTGCGTGCTCTTTTCGTCCAGGCCGTCGAGCGCAAAGCGCGTCTCGGAAACCGCTGCCGCCAGTCGGCCACCGGCCAGCGGGCCGTGGCGCACCGTGGTGTCCACCACCAGGCGCACGGGCTTGGACGCAGCGACCGGTTCTGCGGCGGCGGGCGCTTCAGCTGTGTCGGCTGCTTTTGCCGCGTCAGCCGTTTCAGCCGCCTCGGCGGCCTGGGCTTGCGCCGCAGGCCACTGCAGCACCAGCTTGGCCTGGGAGGAGAGGAATCCCTTGTGGTACTCGTCGGTCACGACGACTTTCTCGCCCAGCACCTTGCGCAATTCGGCCACGGCCTCCTTGTAGCCGGCCTCGGCCCGCTGGCCGGTATACCAGGTGGTTCCTCCATAGCCCACGACGGCCAATGCCACGGCAGCGGCCACTACGGTTTTCTTGTTGCTCATTGTGAATATCCCGTGATGAATAAGACCCTCCCCCTCGGGCGGGCCGCGCGACTGTATCAGTTCGGCGTTTCACCACAGATCGGCAATGGGCTGCGCATTGACGCAGCCATGCCTCCTGTCGCAGGCACGCATGGACGCAGGCCCTTGCCCAGGGCTTGCCGGGCCTTGCCTGCAGCGGTTTTCAGGATCTGCACCCCCGGCATTGCCCGCGCAAGACGGGCACCCGGATTTTTCAATTGCTTACCATTGCCGCACATGATTGGCATGCCAATTGAATTCGGAGGAAAACGCTATGGCGTCATGCATATGGCGTCACGGATATGGCGTGAATGCACCTTTCCCCTCTTTGCCGGCTTGCCCGAATGCCGTATCGAGTGCCTTCAATGACGGCACTCACCCGGCCTGCAGCAGAAATGGCAAGGCCGCGCCCAGCAGCGCATCGGGCGCCTCTTCAGCGATGTAGTGCCCGCAGGCCAGCGGCCGGCCGCGTACATCGTCGGCCACGAGCTGCCACTCGCGCAGCGGATCGAAGCAGCGGTGCACCACGCCCTCCTCGCCCCAGAGCACCAGCAGCGGCATGGGCAGCCTGCGCCCGAGCTGGCGGTCTTCGCGGTCATGGTCCAGGTCGATGCCGGCCGAGGCGCGGTAGTCCTCGCACATGCCGTGCGCGCTGCCCGGCAGCGCCAGGCAGCGCTGGTACTCGGCCAGCGCCCGGGGATCGAAGGGCGCCAGGCCGGCGCTGCGCCGGCCCATGATCTCGCGCACATAGGCGGCGGGATCGGCCTCGATCAGGCGCTCGGGCAGTGGCGCGGGCTGGATCAGGAAGAACCAGTGCCAGTAGGCGCGCGCAAAGGCCTCGCCGGTCTGCTCGTACATGGCCAGCGTGGGCGCAATGTCCAGCAGCACCAGACGCTGCACGCTGGCGGGATAGTCCATGGCCAGCCGGTGCGCCACGCGCGCGCCCCGGTCATGCGCCAGCACGCTGAAATGCTCATGGCCCAGCCGGGCCATCAGCCGCAGCAGGTCGCGGGCCATGGTGCGCTTGCTGTAGTTGACATGCTCGGGGTCGCCGGCCGGGCGCGAGGAGTCGCCATAGCCGCGCAGGTCGGCCAGCACCACGGTGAACTGCTGCGCCAGCCGGGGCGCGACGCGGTGCCAGATGGCGCTGGTCTGCGGGTGGCCGTGCACCAGCAGCAGTGCCGGCCCCTGGCCGCCCACCCAGGCGTTGATCTCCACCCCGTCATCGACCGTGATGCGCTGCTGGCGCAGGCCCGGCATCCATGGATCTGTGTGCATCCCGGAGATTCCTTCTACGTTGTTCATGACTGTCAGCCTGCCATGCTAATCAGTAAACCAGGCTGCATAAATAGCAAAATACTGCATTGATCCATCAGTTCAATTTACGAATCAACCATCCACCGCATCCACCATGGACGGCTTTTCCGACCTGCGTTTCTTCTCGCTGCTGATCCGCGAAGGCAGCCTGGCCGCTGCGGCCCAGCAGATGGGGGTGACACCGCCCGCCGTCAGCCGCCGCCTGTCCCTGCTGGAGCGGCGCCTGGGCGTGCGCCTGCTGCAGCGCACGACACGGCGCATCCACCTGACGCCCGAGGGCGAAGCCTACCTGCTGGACGGCGCGCGCATCCTGGCCGACCTGGAGGCGCTGGAGCGCAGCATCTCGGGCACGCGCGCCACGGCGCGCGGCCCGCTGTCCATCGCCTGCACGCTGGGCTTTGGCCGCCAGCGGCTGGCGCCCGCGCTGTCGGCGTTTGCGCGCGCCTATCCCGAGGTGCAGGTGCAACTGCAGCTGACGGACAGGCCCGTCAACCTGGTCGAGCAGGGCTTTGACGCCGTGGTGCGCTTTGGCGCCCTGCCCGACTCCGCCCTCACCGCCCGCCTGCTGCTGCCCAACCGCCGCGTGCTGTGCGCCGCGCCCTCCTACCTGGATGCCCATGGCGAGCCGCGCCAGCCCGCCGACCTGCAGGCCCACCGCTGCATCGTGATCCGCGAAAGCGACGAAACCTATGGCAGCTGGCGCCTGAGCCGGCGCACGCGCCAGGGCCTGAGCGAGCACAACATCAAGGTCAACGGCGTGATGAGTACCAACGACGGCGCTGCGGCCCTGGCCTGGGCGCTGGACGGCCACGGCATCCTGCAGCGCTCGCTGTGGGACGTGGCCGCGCCGCTGGCCGCAGGCGCGCTGCGCGAGGTCCTGCCCCAATGGCAGCTGCCTGCGGCCGACATCTACCTGGTGCACGCCACGCGCAGCGAGATGTCGGCCAGAATCCGCGCGCTCACCGGCTTTCTGGGCGACTGGTTTGCACAACGGCCTGAGCCGGAGATGGCGCCCGCCTGAGCCCGGGCGCAATCTGCAACCTCGGCGGCAGACAGGCTGTCATGCGCGTTCACCCCGCGCAGCGCAGGCCATGCGAACATGGCCCGCAACGACAACCACCACACCCAGGAGACAAGACACATGGCCACCGCCCGCTACCCCCAGCCCGAACTGTCCAGCCTGCCCGAGGACATCCGCACCCGCATCCTTGAAGTGCAGGAAAAGGCAGGCTTCATTCCCAACGTCTTCCTGGCCTTTGCGCGCCGCCCTGCCGAGTGGCGCGCCTTCTTCGCCTACCACGATGCGCTCATGCTCAAGGAAGAAGGCAGCCTGACCAAGGGCGAGCGCGAGATGATCGTCACCACCACCAGCGCGGCCAACCAGTGCCTGTACTGCGTGGTGGCCCACGGCGCCATCCTGCGCATCTACGAAAAGCAGCCCTACGTAGCCGACCAGGTGGCGGTCAACTACCGCAAGGCCGACATCAGCGCCCGCCAGCGCGCCATGCTGGACTTCGCCATGAAGGTCTGCGAACGCAGCCATGAAATCTGCGAGGCCGACTTCGAGGCGCTGTACCCCCATGGCTTCGACGACGAGGACATCTGGGACATCGCCGCCATCACCGCCTTCTTCGGCCTGTCCAACCGCATGGCCAGCTTTGCCGGCATGCAGCCCAATCCCGAGTTCTTCCTCATGGGGCGCGTGCCGCGCGAGAAGAAGTAGGCTGGCCGGCCTGTGCCTCCTGGCGCGCCGCAGCACCCTCGACCAAACCCCGGCATATCTCCCCCACCTGCCCCACGGCCCCCAGCAGGCGCGGCGTGGGCTCGTTGGCGCAGTTCAGGCGCAGGTGGTTGGTCAGGTCCGAGCGCGATGAGAACAGCGGGCCGGGGCTGACGCCAATGCCCAGCTCCAGCGCGCGGCGGTGCACCTCCAGTGCATTCACCTGGCGCGGCAACTCCACCCACAGCAGAAAGCCCGCGCGCGGGGCCGAGACGCGGGTGCCGGGCGGAAAGCTGGCCTCGACCCTGGCCGTGACGGCCTGCACCCCGGCCTGCACGCGGGACTTGAGACGGCGCAGGTGCCGGTCGTAGTCGCCGCTGGCCAGCACCTCGCTCACGGCGGCTTCCAGCAGCGGCGCACCGGCCCAGTCGCCCGCCAGGCGTACCTGCAGCACCTGGGCATGGAAGCGGCCCGCCGCAATCCAGCCCACGCGCCAGCCCGGCGCCAGGGTCTTGGACACGGAGCCGCAATACAGCACGTTGCCGCTGCCGTCGAAGGCCTTGCAGGCCGGCGGGCGCTGGCCGTCGCCGGCAAGGTCGCCATAGACATCGTCTTCGATCAAGGGAATGCCCGCCCGCTCCAGCAGCGCCACCAGGGCCTGCTTGCGCTCCACCGGCATGCTGGCGCCCAGCGGGTTCTGCACGGTGGGCGATGCCAGCACGGCAGCCGGCCGGTGGCGGGCAATGGCCTCGGCCAACGGCTCCAGCAGCAGGCCTTCGCGGGGATCGGTGGCAATCTCCAGCGCCTTCAGGCCCAGGTCCTCCAGCAGCAGCAGGCTGCCGAAATAGGCGGGCCGCTCCACGGCCACGACATCGCCGGGCTTGCACACGGCGCGCAGGGCCAGCCGCACGGCCTGGGTGGCGCCTGCCGTCAGGACCAGGTCATCGGGGCCGAAGCGCGCACCCCATTGCGCGGCCCGGGCCGCGATCTGGCCGCGCAGGTCGGCGCGGCCCGGCGGCATGCTGTAGGTCTGCCCGTGCGCGTCCAGGCGGCGCCCGGCGGTCTGCAGCGCGCGCTGCAGCCGGGCCGTGGGCAGCCAGGCCGGATCGGGCAATGCCGCACCCAGCGGGATCAGGCGCGTGTCGGGACTGCTGAACAGCGAGCGCGCCAGGGCCGACAGGGTCACGGGCACGGGGCGCGACGACGGGCGGGACGCCTGCAGCGCCGCGCCGCCGGTTGCCTGCCGCACGAAGTAGCCCGAGCGCGGGCGCGCCACGATCAGACCCTCCGCCTCCAGGCAGCGCAGCGCCTCCAATGCGGTCGGCAGGCTGACCTGTTCGCGCTCGGCCAGGCTGCGGGCGGAGATCAGCCTGTCGCCGGGGCGCAGTGCGCCACAGGCCAGCGTCTGGCGCAGGGCCTGGGCAATGCGGCGGTACTGGGGCAAGGGTTCGTTGGTGGTGGGCATGCCAATCTGTACAGGTCAGTTTTCTTGGATTCTGCTTATACAGGCATTGGTGGCCCCGATTTATCGTTGCAGCCATCAAGCAACCCGAGGAAACCCATGCAAGCCAGCAATTTCGATCTCCAGGCCTACTTCCGCCGCATCGGCTTCAGTACCGGGGACTCCGCCCAGGCGAATGCCGCCACCCTGCATGCGCTGATGCGCCAGCAGCTGTTTTCCGTGCCTTTCGAGAACCTGGACGTGCAGGCCGGCAAGATCGTCTCTCTGGTGCCCGAAGACATTGCGGGCAAGATCCTCGGCGGCGCCCGGGGCGGCTACTGCTACGAGGTGAACGGCCTGTTCGCCATGGCGCTGCAGGCCCTGGGCATTGCCTACCGCTTTGTGGCGGCGCGGCCCATGTTCTACCCTGCCCGCCGCCCCCGCACCCACATGGCCCTGGTGGCCGAGGTCGAGGGACGGCGCTGGCTGTGCGACCTGGGCTTTGGCAGCTACGGCATACGCGCCCCCATGGCCCTGGACGTGCTGGACACCGAGGTCCGCCAGGACGGCGACACCTTCCGCCTGAGCCTGGACGACCAGGGCGAATACCTGCTGCAGGCCCGCGTGGACGGTGAATGGGCCAACCAGTACGCCTTCAACCTGTCGCCCCAGGAATGGGTGGATTTCGCCCCCGCCAACTACCTGAACTCCACGCACCCGGACGCCATCTTCGTGCAAAAGCGGGTGGTGGTGCTGCACCAGCCGGCCGGCCGCATGATCCTGGTGGGCGACGCGCTCAAGACCATCACGGCCAGCGGCACCGAGACCAGGCAGCTGGCGCCTGATGAAATCCAGCACGTGCTGGGCAGCCTGTTCGGGCTGGCGACCGAGCGCCAGGCGGCTGCCGTGTGCTGACTCTCTAAGCTCGGCGGGTCGAATCCCGCTCGATCAGCTCGAACCCCAGGTCGAACGCCGAGCGCCCGGCACTGTGGCCCTTGCAGCGTGCCAGCACGAGTTCGGCGGCCAGGCGGCCTATGCCCGGTCCGTCCACATGCACGGTGGTCAGCGACGGCAGCAGATGGGCCGCGAAATCGGCATTGCCGAAGCCCGAGACGGCCAGGTCCACGGGCACGCGCAGGCCGCGCGCCTGGGCTTCCACCAAAATGCCGTGGGCCAGCATGTCCGAGCTGCAGACCACGGCCTGCAGATCAGGCTGCTGCGCCAGCAACTGGCCCAGCGCCTGCCGGCCAAGCTCCAGGCTGCCGGGTGCGGACACGGTGACCGTGGGCACCTCGCGGCCCCAGGCTGCGAGAAAGCCCTCGCGCCGCTGCTGGGCCCGGTGGTCGCTGCCCGTGGCCATGCCCACGCGCTGCAGGCCGCGCGAGAGGAAATAGCCGGCCAGCGCGCTGCCCACCTTGAGGTGGGAAAAGCCCACCACCATGTCCAGCGGCCGGTCGCTGAAGTCCCAGGTTTCCACCACGGGAATGCCGGTCCTGCGCAGCCGCTCGCGCGCCTTGTCGGACTGCACCAGGCCCATCATCACAATGCCGTCGGGCTGGCGCCCGATCATGGCGTTGAGCACTTCCTCCTCCCGCTGCTCGTCGTAGAAGGTCTGGCCCAGCAGCAGCTGATAGCCCTCCTGCGCCAGCGTGGCCGTCAATGACTGCACCGTGGGCAGGAATTGCGACACCGACAGCGCGGGCACCACACCGGCCACCATGCGGCTGCGGCGGGACTTGAGCCCGCCGGCCAGCAGGTTGGGGATGTAGCCCGTGGCCTCCACGGCCTGGCGCACGCGCTCGCGCGTCTTCTCAGAAACGATGGAAGGATTGCCCAGTGCGCGCGAGGCCGTGATCAGCGAGACGCCGGCCGCCTCGGCCACGTCGTGCAGCGTGGCGGGCCTGGATGGTGTGGGTGTGTTCATGGGCAAGCGCGATCGCGGGCTGGTATCGGGGACGGGCCTGAAGATAGCAGACCGCCCTCCACGCACGGGCGCCAAGCCTGCCCTGCATCGCAGAAATCGTGATTGACAGCCAAAATGACAACGATATCATTTTGCTGAAAGCGCAAATCCTTGCATCAAAAAAATGGCATCAGCGCTTTTTCATTTCCTCGGAAATGACAACGATGTCATTCACAAATCAGGAGACAAGATGAATCACATTCTTCGTGCCATGGCGCTGGCCCTGGCCGCGCTCGCCGCCTTTTCTGCATCGGCCCAGGCCTGGCCAGACAGGCCGGTCACCCTGGTCGTGCCTTTCCCCGCCGGCGGCTCCACCGACCAGGTCGCGCGCGCCGTGGCGCCCAGGCTGGGCGAGAAGCTCAGGCAGTCCTTCGTGGTGGAGAACAAGGCCGGCGCCACGGGCACCATCGGCGCAGCCTTCGTGCAGCGCGCGGCGGCGGACGGGCAGACCTTTCTCGTCACCTCGCTGGGCCCGCTGGTCATCGTGCCCCACCTGATCAAGAACCTGCCCTACGACGCGCTCAAGGACTTCGACCTGATCACCGTGGCCGTGCAGTCGCCCAACGTGCTGGTCGTGCCTGCCGCCTCGCCGCACAAAAGCGTGGCCGACGTGGTCGCCCACCTCAAGGCCCATCCGGGCAAGATGAGCTTTGCCTCGGCCGGCCACGGCTCCAGCGACCACCTGACGGCCGAACTGTTCTGGCAGCAAACGGGCACCCAGGGCGTGCACATCCCCTACAAGGGCGGCGCACCGGCCCATGCCGACCTGATCGGCGGCCAGGTCGATGCCTCGTTCCAGAACATCAATGCCGTGATCCAGCACATCCGGGCCGGCAAGATGCGCGCCCTGGCCGTGACCAGCCCGCGCCGCTCGGCCGTGCTGCCGGACCTGCCCACGCTGGCCGAGGCCGGGGTGAAGAACGTGGAGGTCGCCTCCTGGCAGGCCATCGTCGCGCCCAAGGGCCTGCCGCCTGCGCTGCGCGACAAGGCCCATGCGGCCTTTGTCGAGGCGCTCAACGATCCCCGGGTGCGCGAGCAGTTCGTCTCCATCGGCTACGAGATGGTGGCCGGCACGCCCCAGCAGTTCGCCGAGTTCCAGCGCCAGGAATACGCGCGCTGGAAGACGGTCATCGAGGCCGCAAAGATCAGCATCGACTGATGCCTGCCCCTGTCCTTTTTCCAACCACCGCACTCCCGCAGCCATGACTTCTTCCGCGCTCTCCGAAACCACCAGCCAGGACCGCATCCAGTGGATACGCCTGTCGTCCTGCTACCTCCCCCTGGCCCGGCCCATCAGCGATGCCAAGGTGCTCACGGGCCGCCAAAAGCCCATGACCGAGGTCGCCATGCTGTTCGCCGAGATCCAGACCCGCGACGGCCACCGGGGCCTGGGCCTGAGCTACGCCAAGCGCGCAGGCGGCCCCGGCCAGTTCGCCCATGCCAGCGAAATCGCACCCCAACTGCTGGGCGAAGACCCCAGCGACATCACACGGCTGTGGACGCGCATGTGCTGGGCCGGCGCCTCCGTGGGCCGCAGCGGGCTGGCCGTGCAGGCCATCGCGGCCTTCGACGTGGCGCTGTACGACATCAAGGCGCGCCGCGCGGGCCTGTCGCTGTCCAAGCTGCTGGGCTCGCAGCGCGAATCCGTGCGCTGCTACAACACCTCGGGAGGCTTTCTGCACACGCCGCTGGATGAACTCAAGCGCAACGCCAGCGCCTCGCTGGAGCGCGGCATAGGCGGCATCAAGCTCAAGGTGGGCCAGCCCGACTGCGCGCTGGACATACGGCGTGTGGAGGCCATGCGCGCCCACCTGGGCGATGCCGCGCCCATCATGGTCGACGCCAACCAGCAATGGGACCGCCCCACGGCCCAGCGCATGTGCCGTGTCTTCGAGGAATTCAACCTGGTCTGGATCGAGGAGCCGCTGGACGCCTACGACCACGAAGGCCATGCCGCGCTGGCCGCGCGCTTCGACACGCCGATCGCCACCGGCGAGATGCTGACCAGCGCCGCCGAGCACGGCGATCTCATACGCCACCGCAGCGCCGACTTCCTCATGCCCGACGCGCCGCGCGTGGGCGGCATCACGCCCTTCCTGCAGATCGCCGCCCAGGCCGAACTGGCCCATCTGAGCCTGGCGCCCCACTTCGCCATGGAGCTGCACGTGCACCTGGCCGCCATCTGCGCCAACGAGCCCTGGGTGGAACACTTCGACTGGCTGGAGCCGCTGTTCAACGAACGCCTGGAAATCGCCAATGGCCGCATGATCGTACCCACGCGCCCGGGCCTGGGACTGAGCCTGAGCGAGCAGGCGCGGCGCTGGACGCGCGAAAGCGTGGAGTTCGGGGAGCGGGGTTGAGGGCGGCTGCGAACGGCTGAGGGCCTGGGTACACCCGGTACCTCAGGCCTTTCACATATATTGATTGGCTAAATGGAGTGGACTGTGGACAGCCAGACCAAGACACCGGCTGCGCATGCCGGGCCGGGCCAGTCGACCCTCACAACCTCAACAGACGAAATTTGGGAGCTGACTTGATGCGCGCGGCCTTGCTTCTTTTGGTTCCAGCCATCGCCGGCTGCACCCCAGACACGAATCCCGCAGGTGGCGCTCGCACGCAAGTGCAGCGCGACGTTGAAAGCTATGCCATCGCAAGCTGCCTGACACAGCAGGCCGAGCCCTATCTCAAGGACCAAGGAGATGCCTGGGCATCCGTTGTCGTGCAGCGCATGCACGGGGATATCGATGTGCTGGCAGGCATTGCCGAGCAGGTGCAGCGGGAGAACACCAAGGGCGCCAACGGCGATATGGCCGTCATGCGCGACGAAACCCGTCCCGGACAGGGCAAGCCATTGCCCGTGCTGCACTGTGGCGAGGTGATCGACCGGCCCGCCGTGCGTGCTGCGATTCAAAAGGCGATTGCGGCACTGCGCCCGTCCTACGAATCCAGGTAGGCCAGGCCGTTTCCCGAAAATCCGGGCTGGGGGCGGGCAACCAGCCCCTACCCATCCAACCCGTACTTGCGGATCTTGTCGTGCAGCGTGGTCTTGGGCATGGACAGGGCTTCGGCCGTGCGCGCCAGGCTGCCGGCGTGGCGGCGCAGGGCGTCGGCGATGAGGGCGCGCTCGAAGGCCTCGACAGCGGCGGACAGCGGCCGGGGCGCGGCGTCCTGCGCGGTGGTGCCGGCCGGCTGGCCGAAGGGGGGCGAGCCGGTCTCGATGCCCAGCACCGTGCGCTCGGCCACGTTGCGCAGCTCGCGCACGTTGCCGGGCCAGTCATAGCCCAGCAACTGCTGCACGCGCGCGGTGGTCAGCTCGGGCACGGGCCGCTGGTGGCGCGCGGCGCCCTGCAGCGCGAAGTGCTCGAACAGCAGCGGCACGTCCTCGCGCCGCTCGCGCAGCGGCGGCAGCGAGACGGTGGCCACGTTCAGGCGGTAGTAGAGGTCGGCGCGGAACAGCCCTTGCCGGCTCAACTCCAGCAGATCCACCTTGGTGGCCGCGATCACGCGGCAGTCGATGGGGATCAGGGTGTTGGAGCCCAGGCGCTCCAGCACACGCTCCTGCAGCACGCGCAGCAGCTTGATCTGCATGGGCAGGGGCATGCTCTCGATCTCGTCCAGGAACAGCGTGCCGCCGCTGGCGTGCTCCAGCTTGCCGATGCGCTTCTTGCCCGCGCCGGTATAGGCGCCGGCCTCGCTGCCGAACATTTCGCTGTCGAACAGCGTGTCGGGCAGGCCGCCGCAGTTGACGGCCACGAAGTTGCCATCGCGCCGTGCGCTGGCTTCGTGCAGACAGCGCGCCACCAGTTCCTTGCCCGTGCCGGTCTCGCCCTGGATCAGCACATCGGCCGCGCTCTGCGCCAGCCCCGTGAGCATCTGGCGCAGCTGGCGCATGTTGGGCGCGCGGCCTATCAGCCGGTGCTCCAGGCTGTCGCGTTGGTCCAGCTGCTGGCGCAGCGCCCGCACTTCCAGCACCAGGCGCCGGCGCTCCAGGGCGCGGCGCACGGCGCCGACCAGGGTTTCGGGGGCGAAGGGTTTCTGGATGAAGTCCTGGGCGCCGTCCTTCATGGCCTGCACGGCCATGGAGATGTCGCCGTGGCCGGTGATCAGCACCACGGGCAGTTCCGGGTCCATGGCCACCAGTTCGCGCAGGAAGGCCATGCCGTCCATGCGCGGCAGGCGGATGTCGCTGACCACGATGCCCGCGAAGTCGCGCGACAGGCGCCGGCGCGCCTGCTCGGCGCTGCCCACGCTTTCGCAGGCGATGCCTTCGAGCTGCAGCGCCTGCTCGCAGCCGAGCACGATGTCGGGGTCGTCCTCGATGATCAGGACTTTGAGGGCGTCGGTCATGGTGTGTCGGCAGAGGGTGTGGAGGGAGCCAGGGCCAGGCTCAGCGTGAAGACGGCGCCGCCGCCCGGATGGTTGCTGCCCGTCAGCGTGCCGCCGCATTCACGCACGATGCCGGCCGACAGCGCCAGCCCCAGGCCCAGGCCCACGCCCTCTTCCTTGGTGGTGAAGAACGGCTGGAACAGATGGGCCTGCGCCGCTTCGCTCAGGCCCGGGCCGTGGTCGCGCACGGTCACCTGGGCGCGGCCATCGGCCACGGCGCAGGCCAGCTCCAGGCAGGGCGCAGGCTGGCCGCGCATGGCGTCCAGGGAGTTGTTGATCAGGTTGATCAGCACCTGCTCGATGCGGTTGCGGTCGCACCAGGCCACGGCCTCGGGCACGCCGTCATCGCGCAGGATGCGGGCGCCGGTCTCGGCCACGCGCGACTCCAGCACGGCCAGCGCATTGTCCAGCGCATGCGCCAGCGGCACGGCCTGGCTGGCGCCGCTGGACTTGCGCGCGAAGTTGCGCAGCTGGCCGGTGATGCGGCCCATGCGGTCGGCCAGCTGCGCCATGCGCTCCAGGTTCACGCGCGTGGTTTCGGTATCGCCGCGCTCCAGAAAGCGCTGGCTGTTGCCGGCCAGAGTGCGCAGCGCCGTCAGCGGCTGGTTGAGTTCATGGGCGACGCCCGTGGACAGCTGGCCTATCACGGCCAGCTTGCCGGCCTGCACCAGTTCGTCCTGGGCGGCGCGCAGCGTGGCCTCGGCGTGGGTGCGCTCGGCCACCTCGGCCTGCAGCGCCTCGTTGGCGGCCGACAGGTCGGCCGTGCGCTGCTCCACCTTGCGCTCGAGCTCGTCGTGCGCGGCCTGCAGAGCCTCGCGCGCGGCCAGCCGGTCGCGCAGGTGGCGGCGGCGCTCGTTGACCATCATGGCCAGCAGCAGCACAAAGGCCGCGCCCACGGCCGCGGCCAGCGCGCGGCTCTGGGCCAGCTGGTCGACCTGCTCCAGGTGCGAGAGCACGGTGATCGTCCAGGGCGTGCCCGGCAGCTGGCGCGACTGGGCCAGGAAGCGGCCGCTGACCGGATAGACCGAGCCCGGCGATTCCTCGCCATGGCGGGCAATGCGCACCAGGCGCGCGCCCTGGCCCAGGTCGCGCAGCACCTGCAGGCCCAGCGGCTCCAGCGCGCGGCGGTTGTACTGGCGCGTGTGGTCGAAGGCGGCGCGCGTGCCCTCGTCCAGCGTGCGCAAGGTGGTGAATTTCCAGTCGGAGACCGTGCCCAGGATGACGACGCCGTTCTCGTCGCCCACCAGCACGGGCGCCTCCACCGTGGACCACGATTGTTCCAGCTGGTCCAGGCTGACCTTGACCACGGCCACGCCCAGCGTGTGGGTGTCGTCGCCCAGGGTGGAGGCCAGGTAGTAGCCGGGCTCGCCGCGCGTGGTGCCTATGCCGAAGAAGCGCGCGCTGCCCGTGGCCATGGCCGTGCGGTAGTAGGGGCGAAAGCTCAGGTCCTCGCCCATGTAGCTGTCGGTGCGCCGCCAGTTGCTGGAGGCCACGACGTGGCCGCGCGCATCGACCAGGTAGGCGGTCAGCGTGCCCGCGCGGTCGTTGAGCTGCTCCAGGTAGGCGTTGACGCGGTTGGTGAGCTGCTCGTCGCCGGGCTCGGCCAGCAGCCTTTGCACATTGCCTTCCAGTGCCAGCACGTCGGGCAGGAAGGCATATTTGCCGATCTCGCGCTGCAGGCTGGCGCCGTACAGCTCCAGCCGGTGCATGCCCGTGGCACGCAGATCGGCGATGCCCAGCCGCTGCGCCAGCAGGTACGCACCCCAGCCGCTCAGCCCGCTCAGGGCAAGCCACAGCAAAAGCAGGATGAGCTGGCGCAGGGGGCGGCGGGCGGGCATGGTGAAGGCACCGATGTTATCAGTGCCCCCCCGCGCCGCCTGGGCCTCAGGCCGAGACAGCGGGCCGCCCTTGCTCGGAATGGTCCGTGGGCAGCAGGGACTCGTCGTCATCCGTGGCCGCGGTCGGATCGACGGCGCCTTCCCACTTGGCCACCACGGCCGTGGCGATCGCATTGCCCAGCACATTGGTCAGGGTGCGGCCCATGTCCAGGAAGTGGTCGATGCCCAGGATCAGCAGGATGCCCGCCTCGGGCAGGCCGAACATGGGCAGCACGGCGGCCACCACCACCAGCGATGCGCGCGGCACGCCGGCAATGCCCTTGCTGGAGACCATCAGCACCAGCAGCATGGTGATCTGGGCCGTCAGCGTCATGTCGATGCCGTAGGCCTGGGCGATGAAGATGGCCAGGAAGGTGGTGTAGACCATCGAGCCGTCCAGGTTGAACGAGTAGCCCAGCGGCAGCACGAAGCCGATGATGCGCGGCTTGATGCCGAACTTCTCCAGCTGCTCCATCAGCTTGGGATAGGTCGATTCGCTGCTGGCCGTGGAAAAGCCCACCAGCAGCGGGCCGCGGATCAGGTTCAGCAGGCGGAAGATGTCACGGCCCAGCACGCAGTAGCCGGCCACGATCAGCAGCACCCACAGCGTGGCCAGGGCCAGGTAGAAGCACAGCATGAACTTGCCGAACACCGACAGCATGCCCAGGCCATGGATGGTGATGGTGCCGGCCACGGCGCCGAACACGCCCACGGGGGCGAAGCGCATCACGTAGTCGGTGACCTTGAGCATGATGTGGACCACTTCGTCCATCAGGCCCACCATGGAGCGCGCGGCCTGGTTGTGCAGATTGCCCAGCGCAATGCCGAAGAACAGCGCGAACACCAGGATCTGCAGCACCTCGTTGGTCGCCATGGCCTCGAAGATGTTCTTGGGGAACACGTGGGCGATGAAGTCCTTGAGGTTCAGCGCCGAGGTCTTGAGGTTCAGGCCCTCGGCCGACGACGGCAGGGCCACGCTCAGGCCATGGCCGGGCTGCAGCACGTTCGCATAGATCAGGCCGATGGCCAGCGAGCAGAACGAGGCCACGATGAACCAGCCCAGCGCGCGGCCGCCGATGCGGCCCACGGCCTTGGCGTCGCCCATGTTGGCCAGGCCCGACACCAGGGTGGCGAACACCAGGGGCGCGATGATCATCTTGATCATGCGCAGGAAGACATCGGTGAGGATGCCGAAGTAGCTGGCGATTTCCTTGGCGGCCTCGGGCGTGGGTGCGTAGCTGTTGCAGGCATAGCCCACCAGCACGCCGAGGACCATGGCCACGAGCACCATGGTGGTCAAGCGGTTGAATTTCATGCGGATTTTTCGTTGGACGTATTTCGGTCTTGCAAGCGAGCCCGGCCACCACGGCTGCCGGCCACGGGCCGGATGCCACAGCGAAGACGGGCTTGTCTCCCTGCATACACAACCACGATGCACGTGGCCTGCGCCTGACAGTGCACAGACCGTGCCAGCCGCATCCGGCACCTGCACCCCGCGCTAACTGCTTGATTCGCCTATATCGACCTTACTTTTATGCATAAGGTGGCACGGAAATCCGAACGATGGAACGCCTGCATCGTTCGGAAAACCGGATGGCCGGGCCTGCCGCCTCCGACCCTCCCGGCCGGCGCTATCATCCGCACCGGCCCCATGTCACGGGGCCGGTGCTTCAAAACACCTCCGTCACACAGCGGCACAACCTCTTCGAAAGCGAGGTCTGTCAATGCAATTCACGGATCAATGCAATCGCAAAGGCCAGTGAATTCGCTTTGCAATGGAGCATCAAGCATGAACACCGTTTTCCTCGCACTCGCCTGCGCGCCCTCTCTTGGCGCCGCCCCTTCCACACGGAGGGCCAAGGCATGAACCCCACCACCCAGCCCACTCCCGCCAAGGACAGCCACAGCACCCGGCAGCTGTCCAATGCCCTCACCCAGGTGGACCATCTAGTGCAGCAAGGCTGTGCAGAGATTTCCGCCATCGCCCAGCTCGCCCTGGCATGGCTGGAGACGCCCAAGGGCCATCGCCACATGGACGTGGTGGCTCGCGCCCTGCAAAGCATCCGCGACAGCGCCGAGACGCTGGCCGACTACGCCGGCACCGAGGCCCAGGCCATGGGCTGCGGGTTCGAAGACGCGGCCGAGATGCGCCGCGCCGAAGCGGCCGAGGCAGCCGCCCAAGCCATGGCGCAACTGTTTGAACGCCGGCCGGTGCCCGGGCAGGACGGCAGCAGCAGCTGATGCTCCGGCGCCTATAGAGGGGCCCGCTCTCCCAGGGTCCCGCACCGTGTCTTCACCGGTGCATCAACCGAGCGCCAACCCTGCCTCAACCCTGCGTCTGGGGCCCCAGGCGAAAAACACTCACGGACTGCACAAGGTCATGCGCCTGCTGGCGCAGGCTCGTGGCTGCCGCCGCCATTTCCTCCACCAGGGCCGCGTTTTGCTGCGTCGCCTGGTCCATCTGCATGACCGCCTCGCCCACTTGTGCCACGCCGCTGCGTTGTTCGGCAGAAGCCGCGCTGATCTCGCCCATGAGGTCGGTGACGCTGCGTATGCTCGTCACCACTTCAGCCATGGTGCCCCCCGCACGGTCGGCCAGCACAGAGCCCTGTTCGACCCGCTCGACGCTGTCGGAGATCAGGGCCTTGATCTCCTTGGCCGCCGCCGCGCTGCGGCCGGCCAGGCTGCGGACCTCGGAGGCCACTACAGCGAAGCCGCGGCCTTGTTCTCCGGCACGCGCAGCCTCCACCGCAGCGTTCAGCGCCAGGATGTTGGTCTGGAACGCGATGCCGTCGATGACGTTGATGATGTCGGCGATGCGGCGCGAACTTTCACTGATGCCCTTCATCGTGTCCACGACCTGGGTGACCACCTCGCCCGCCTGCCCGGCCACGCCGCTGGCCTGCTGCGCGAGCGCGTTGGCCTTGCCCGCGCCATCCGCGTTCTGGGTCACGGTGGCTCCGAGCTGCTCCATGGAGGCCGCCGTCTGTTCAAGCGCGCTGGCCTGGCTTTCGGTTCGCGAGGACAGGTCGGTGTTGCCCTGGGCAATCTGCGTGCTTGCACTTGCCACGGATTCGCTGCCGCTGCGCACGACAGCCACGACCTGCGATAGCGCATCACTCATCTCGCCGAGGCTGCGCAGCAGGGTCCCCACTTCATCGTGGGTGGTGGCCTCCACCCGCTGCGTCAGATCCCCGCATGCCACCGCGCGTGCCACCTGGATGGCCCGGCCGATGGGGCCGGTGATGGAGCGCGTGACCCAGGTCCCCAGCAGAGCGGCCAGCACGACGGCCACCAGCGCGCCGCCCAGCTCGAACGCCAGCGTCATTGCCGCCAGCGACTCGGTGCGCGTCAGGCGCTCGGCCATGAGCTGCTCCTCCTCTCGCACCAGGTCCGCCTGCAGTGCGCGCAGCCCATCCATGGCCGCCTTCTCGCGCCCCAGGGAGAACTCGCGAACCAGATCCTCGACCGTCGCCGTGCCATCCTGAACTTGCCGCCGCAGAGCCTGCAGCGGCTGCACCGCCTGCACGAATTCACGGTGGCGCAGCCGGATACCGTCCAGGCGGCGCTGCTGGGCGGGGTTGTCCTCGGTCAGGCGTACGGCCTCCTGCCAGGAGGCCTCGAACTCCTTGAGTCCTTCATCCCAGGGGGCAAGAAAACGGGAGTCACCCGACAGGAGATAGCCCCGCGAGGCCGTCTCCATGTTGACCATGCCCGTGAGCATGCGCTGTCCCTGAGACATGACCTTGAAGGTGTGCTCGTTCCATTGCTGGGCCTCCTTGAGCCGGGACTGGCTGCTCACGGCCAGCGCGATGACAAGAAGAAAAATGGCGATGACGCATGCGAAGGCAGCTGCGAGACGGCGGGCCAGTGGCCAGTTGGACAAATTCATGATGATCATCGGTACGAACTGCGTGGCCGGAAAGACTGCACAAGGGCGCGGCGATCATGGTGTGAAGCCTCGCCTGCGCCTGGGGCAGTCATCTCCTGGCCGGGATCTACAAAGCACTCGCGCCAGCGGCTGCCGGGTGGCGGCCAGCGGGCCTGCGCTTTGTTTCTCTATGTAATATATTGGACAAAACATATTTTTGTCCTAGACAATTCGCAAAATCCCTCAAAACATCCCGGCCATGGCCGGACGTTTTGTCCCCTTCAGATCAATGACGCCACTTTCTGACCCCTTGCCTTTGGCGCCTGGCCCCGGGCTGCCCATCTCGGCCGTCGAACGCGAGACCGGACTTGCCAAGGACACCCTGCGTGTCTGGGAAAGACGCTACGGTTTTCCAAGGCCTGAACGGGATTCGGCAGGCGATCGCCGCTACCCGGCAGACCAGGTTCGACAACTGACCCTGATCCGGCGGCTCATGGATACGGGACTGCGCCCCAGCAAGCTGATGGGCGTGGATCTGGACGGCCTGCAGACGCTGCTGGCCCGCTCCGACACCTCGCCGGGCAAGGATTTGTCCAGGACAAATTCAGAGAACGCAGCAGACTCTGACCGCTTCGCCCCCATGCTCAACGCCATTGCCGCCCATGATCCCGGCCAGCTCAGGCATTGCCTGAGCCTGGCCCAGTCGCGCATGGGCCTGGCCGGTTTCGTGACCACGCTCGTGGCCCCGCTGACCACGGCGGTCGGCGATTTCTGGGCACAGGGGCGTTTTGAAGTGTTCGAAGAGCACCTGTACACCGAGGTGCTCACCGGCGTCTTGAGGCAGGCGATCGCCTCGCTCGCCCCCCCTTCCCCGCCGTCCGCGCCCAAGGTGTTGCTGACCACGCTGCCGCAGGAGATGCATGGACTTGGGCTGCTCATGGTCGAAGCCCTGCTGGCCCTGGAAGGCTGCAACTGCGTATCGCTGGGCACCCAGACGCCCATCGGCGACGTGGCACAGGCCGCGCGGGCGCATCGCGCCGACATCGTGGGGCTGAGCTTCAGCAGCGCACACAACGGAGCGATGGCGCAGGCTTGCCTGGGCGAGCTGCGCAGCCACCTGCCGCCGGCCATCGAGTTGTGGGCCGGTGGAGCATGCCCGGCGCTTTATTCCAGCCCGGTCGCGGGCATCACGCCGGTGCGCCATCTCACGGATCTGCAACCGCTGGTCGCCCGATGGCGGCAGACGACAAGAACATCAAGGACATACGCATGAACTTTCCCGCCCCCCGCCCCGTCTTCACCGCCAGGCGGCGCACCCTGCTGGCAGCGGCCCTTGGCGCCGGCCTGCTGGCCAGCGGTTGCGCCAGCATGCGCCCGCCCGGCTCGGTCACGCCCGTCTCACCGTTCGACCTGCAGCGCTACCAGGGCCTGTGGTACGAACTGGCTCGGCTGGACCATGGTTTCGAGCGGGGCATGACCGATGTGACCGCCGAGTACACGCCGCAGGCAGACGGCAGCGTGAAGGTGGTGAACCGGGGGTTTTCCGTGCCCCGGGGCCAGTGGCAGCGTGCCGTCGGCAAGGCCTTGTTCACGGGCAAGCCGGACACGGCTTCGCTCAAGGTCTCCTTCTTCGGCCCGTTCTACGGCGGCTACCATGTGGCCGCCCTGGACCCTGACTACCGCTGGGCGCTGGTCCTCGGGCCGGACACGCAGTACTGCTGGATACTGGCCAGAGAGCCGAAACTGCCCCCGCAGACGCTGCAATCCATCGTCGCCAAGGCCGCGGAACTGGGCGTCGATACCGGCGCGCTGATCTGGGTCAGCCATGAGCGCCACCAGGAAGCGCACAGCCAGGAGGCCTTGTGAACGGCGCGCCCCCCGTCGCGGTGATCGGCGCGGGAATGGCGGGTTTGGCATGTGCACAGCTGCTGGCCGATGCTGGCTGCCGCGTGGATATCTTCGAGAAAAGCCGAGGCCCATCCGGGCGCATGAGCACGCGGCGCGCGCAGGATCCGCAGGGTGCGTGGCAGTGCGATCACGGCGCTCCATCGTTTGCGGCCCAGGACCCGGAGTTTGTGCAGGAGGTGCGCCAGTGGGAGCAGCACGGCGTTGTCGCCGCCTGGCGTCCGCGCACAGTGCGCCTGCAGGGCAAAGACGTGGTGCCAGCAGATGCAGGCCCCGACCGCTGGGTGGGCGTGCCGCGCATGACCTCTCCCGCAGCGTTTCTTGTCCAGCGGCTTGCACAACAGGGGCATGGCGCACGGCTGCACCTGCAAGCCACGGTTCAGCAGTTGCAGTACGAATCTGCCTGCTGGACTGTGCACTGTGCCGAACACGGGCAGATCGGATCGGAATACTGCGCCCTGGTTTTGGCAGTGCCTGCACCGCAGGCGGCAGCCTTGCTGGAGCCGGTCTCGCCCTATGCGGCGGCACTGGCTGCCAGCGCGCGCATGCAGCCTTGCTGGGTGGCCATGCTGCGCACCGACGCCCCCCTGCCGCTGGACTGGGATGCGGCAGAAATCACGGATGGCCCGCTGTGCTGGGTGGCACGCGACAGCGCCAAGCCAGGGCGACAGGGGCCGCAAGTGCCGCAAGGACCTCAGACCTGGGTGCTGCATGCCAGTGCACGGTGGAGCCAGGATCACATCGAGTCGGACGCCGAATCCGTGGCCCGGCAACTGCTGCAGGCATTCGGGGCCCTGGCCGGGCCACTGGCCGGCTCTCTGTCCGACTCTCTGCCCGGCGGCCTGCGCGTCACTGCCCACCGTTGGCGCTATGCGCTGCCGGCGCCGCACCTGGTCAACCGCTGCTGGTGGGACGCGCCTGCGGGCCTGGGCCTGTGCGGCGACTGGATGTGCGGCGCAGGCGTCGAAGGCGCCTGGCTCAGCGGACGGGCGCTGGCCCGGCGCGCCCTGGCCACGCTGACGCGCTGAACTGCAGGAACGCCCGCGCCATGCACAAGAAGCCCCACCTGCCCTCCAAGCTGTGTGCGTGCTGCGGTCTTGCGTTCACATGGCGCAAAAAATGGGCACGTGATTGGGACGAGGTCAAATACTGCTCGCAGCGCTGCCGCACCGCGCGACTGCCGCCTGATCCCACTCCCCCATCTGCAGGCCGTCAGCCAAGGCGCTGACCTCCAAGCGGGCCATGCGCCCCGCACATCCTGGAGCCCTGGATTGCCGCCAGGCCGGCCCCATAATGCGCCACCCCATTGCATCAAGGAATTGGCACCTATGTCTTCCGGCGGCTTTCACGTCCACGGCCCACACGATCACGAACTCGAACATGCTGCCCATGGCGAGCATGGCCAAACCGCCCACCACGGCATCGGCGGCGGCAGCCTGACCAACCAGATCGCCATGTGCACGGCAGTCATCGCCACGGTGGGAGCCATCTTCGCGTACATGGGCGGCGCCACCCAGGCCAATGCCGGGCTGTACAAGAACGACGCAGCCATCAAGAAGACCGAAGCGGCCAACCAGTGGGCCTTCTTCCAGGCCAAGAGCACCAAGCAATCGCTGTCCGAGTTCGCGCGTGATCTGGCGACCACGGAGGACAGGCGGGCGGCCTACCAGGCCAAGGTGGAGCGCTACGAAAAGGAAAAGGACGACATCAAGCGCGATGCCGACCGCCTGGAAGCCGAGGCCCGGCAATGGGACGAGAAGTCAGAGATGCAGATGCATCTGCATCACCGCTGGGCGCAGGCCACCACCGCGCTGCAGGTCGCCATTGCCCTTGCAGCCATCGCGCTGCTGACCAAGAAGAAATGGCTGGAATACGCCATGCTCGGCGTGGCAGCGCTAGGCCTTGGCGTGGGCGGGCTGGCCATGCTGCACATCTAGAGCGTGTGGCAAAGCCGCAAAGCCGCATATCCGCCTTGGAAGGCAGCTGTGAAGCAGCCCCCTGATTCCCCGGCCTTGCCCGCGGCTCAGTCCTCGCTGGGACGGGGGTAGCCTGCCTCTGCCCAGGCTTGCGCAGACGTCCGGGTGAGCTGATGGTCCGGCCTGACTCCCACCTTGGCCAGCTCGCTGCCGTCGGCAGCAGTGGCGGTGAGCGTGGCGCTGGGATTGTCCTCATCGGGCTCGATATCCAGAGAGACGGTCACGCGTGACCCGCCCACCACGATCTGCACATCCTTGTGCAACTGCGCTGCCAGATGCTGCTCATGCCGGCGCATCACCTCGTGCGCCGTCTTCACGAGCGTGTTGAAGGCGGAAACGTCCAGCGGCTTGGGATTTTTCTTGTCGCGGCCCATGGTCCACGGGCCGACCAGGCTTGGCTCCACCTGGCCGTCCTGGGTCATGGCAACGGCCCAGCCATCGTCGTCTTCATTCTTGATGACGCGGGCCTCCCAGCCGTTGTGATGCCAAAGGCGGTCTTCGAAGATTGAGACGACTTCTTGTTCGAGTTCTGCGGACATGTCCAGACCCTTCCCTTGTGGAAACTATCGAGCCCGAAATTCTACTGTCCATCCATACAGTTCGTGCGCAGGGGTCTATTCCCAAACCGTGGACTCCCAAGAGACGAAAATGCTTCCCGATGGCACCGGAGACGGCATGAACAACGACCTTGCACACCAGGATCCTGAACTGTTGCGCCGGCTGCTGCGCGCGAAGGACAGCATTGACGCCGCATCGCACGAGGCCTGGCCTGTCGGGCGACTGGCGCAGGTCAGTGGCGTGTCCGAAGCGCACTTCGCCCGGTCGTTCAAGCAGGCCTTCGGCAGTCCGCCGCACCGGTACTTGCTCACGCGGCGCATCGAGCGGGCAATGACGCTGCTGCGCGAAACCGATCTGGCCATCACCGACATCGCCTTTGATACAGGCTGGGCAAGCCTGGGCACCTTCGGACGCACCTTCCGCGATATCACAGGCGACAGTCCCAGCGCAGTCCGGGTGCGCGCCCGGGCGACGATGCGCGAGCTGGGCCGCGTGCCCGCCTGCATCGTCAGCGCCGCGCACCGCCCCGACCTCACGACCGCAGTTTCGGAGAAGCGACGCCGGGCAACAAGCGATACAAACGAACCCGAACAACAGGAGATCCCATGATTCGAGGCGTTGAAGTGGTTGGTTTGTATGTGCGCGATCAAGACGAAGCACTCGCGTTCTATGTCGACAAACTCGGGTTCCGCGTCCACACGGACGTGGCAAACGGCGACTATCGCTGGCTCACGGTGCAGCACCCGGAACAACCGTCGTTCCAGCTCGGCCTGTTCACACCCGGCCCGCCCGTGCTCGACGCAGCAACGGCGCAGGCAGTGCGCGCGATTGTGGCCAAAGGCGCCATGCCGCCCCTCGTACTGACCGTGGATGACTGCCGCGCGGCCTACGACCGAATGCTCGCAAGCGGGGTGGAATTCACGCAGGAACCCGTGGCACGGTACGGCACCGTGGACGCAGGCTTCCGCGATCCGTCGGGGAACGGGTGGAAGATGATCCAGGCGCGCCGCTAAGGGAGGCCGCCTTGAACTGGAACCATCGGATCCGGCAAATCCACCGCTGGCTGTCCGTCGCCTTCACGGTCACCGTCATCGCCAACTTCATTGTCCGGGCGCAGGGGGAACCTCCCTCCTGGGTCAGCTACTCGCCGCTGCCCCCGCTCTTTCTCTTGCTGTTGAGCGGTCTGTACCTCTTCGTGCTGCCGTACATCTGCATGCGACGCAGTGGAACAAGGAAGCCAGGCGATGCGAGGTAGGTGTCTTGGCCCTTGAATGGCCGCCAGCACGCATTCTTCGACAAGGGCGCGTCGCGCTCGCCGCAAATTGCCGCCGCAACGAAGGGCTTGCGAGTACGATAAGCTTCAAGCCTTGTTGAAGGTCAAGGAGCCCTTGTCGAAGGTTGCGCATGAACATTGGTGAACTGAGCAAACGCACAGGCCTGTCCACATCACGCATTCGTTTTTATGAGCAAAGCGGCCTGCTGCAAGCGGCTGAGCGTGGCGCGAATGGCTACCGCAGCTATCCGCCTGAGATGGTGCAGATGCTGGAGCTGATTGCGATGGCGCAAGGCGTGGGCTTCAGCCTGGATGAAATTCGTGCACTCTTGCCGCCCGGCCTGCAAGGCTGGGACCATGAGGCCGTCGTGGGCGCGCTGCGCCAAAAAATTGCCGATATCAAGGCCATGGAGAAAAAGCTGCAAACCAGCAAAAAGCAGTTGCAGGCTTTGTTGACCGATATTGAAGCGCGGCCAGACAACATGGATTGCCACGACAACGCACGCCGCGTGCTCTCCCATGTACTGGCCCAGCAATCCGAATCCCTGGCCTCTGAAGCAGCGGCCGAAGAAAAAATGGGCAAGCTCATGCGCACAGGACACAAGAAGCGGGCAAGCGTGGCATAGGCCTGCGCCAGTTTGGAACGCGGCCCTAGCGCCTTGCCAAAGCCTGCACCACCTGCTTTGCAGTCGCTTTGGCCGACCCCGGGTTTTGCCCGGTGATGAGGCGGCCATCGGCCACCACATACGAGATAAAAGGCAGCAAGGCTTTTTGATAGCGCGCACCGCGCATCTTCATTTCCTGCTCGGCGTTGTAGGGCATGGACCGGGCCACTCCGGCCAGGATTTCTTCCGTCCATGAAAAACCCGTGACCCGTTTGCCCGCGACCAGCAAAGAGCCGTCGCTGAGCTGCGTATTGAGCAGGCCGCAGTAGCCGTGGCAAACCGATGCAACGATGCCACTTCGCTCCCAGATGCTGCGTGTGATGCGCTGCAGCCCCGCACTATCTGCGTGTGATGCGCTGCAGCCCCGCACTATCGGGAAAATCCCACATCACCGCATGCCCTCCAGTGAAGTAGATGGCATCGAAATCGTTCGCGACGATATCGGCAGGTGCCGCAGTGTTCGCCAGCAGGGCCATGCGCGCGGGATCATCGAGCCAGGCTTTGGCCGAAGCATCGAAGAACGGCCATTGGAGTGCGCGCGGCTCCAGCGGTACGGCGCCACCCAGCGGGCTCACCAGTTGCTGCGGGTACCCTTGCGCAGCAAACACATCCCATGCATGGGTCAGCTCCGACAGCCACAGCCCTGTGGCGTGCGCAGGGTCGTCGTAATGAGCGACATTGGTGACGACATGCAAGATACGTGGCGTACTCATGAAGACTCCTGCGCGATGTGCTTGAGGCCCTGTGCGTAGCTGGTGACAGCAAAGTCGGGAAAGCGGCGCTTGAACTTGGACGAATCAAACACATTGTCGTGCGCGTAGCGTGGCAGCAGTTCACGCAGTTCGCGCACGGGCTTGGAGACCCAGCCAGCAACCACCATGGCCAGGTGGCTCAGTACCTTGTAGCGCGGCTCAACCCCAAAGGTTGCAGCCGCCAAGTTCACAAAGGCCTGATAGGTCAGCCGCTCGTCCCAGCAAGGCAGATGCCAGGTCTGGCCATACGCATCTTGCGCATTGCCAATGGCTGCCATGGCGCGGCTTGCATCGGGCGTCCAGATCAGGGTGCGCAGCTTGTCGTCACGGACCGGCACTTTGGCCTTCTGGCCCGCCTTGAGCGGGCCGATCACCAGGGTGTTGGTAATGCTTTGGGTTTTGCCGGGGCCGTAGAACTCTGGCGCGCGGGCAATGGCGACGGGGATATCGCCGCGCTGCATCTCGGCCAGCACCATCTCGGCCATCAAGGCGCGCACGCGCCCCTTTCGGCCCACCGGGGCAAATGCGGTTTCCTCGGTCTGCCGCTGCGCGGTTTGCGGGTACATGTAGGTGTTGTCGAAGTAGACAAATTTGGCCCCCGCTGCCCGCGTGGCATCGAGTGCGTTGCGCAGCATGGCAGGAAATTGCCGCTCCCATAACTCGGTGTCTGGTGGCAGGCCAGCGGTGAAGTACACGACCTCGCTGCCACGCACGGCCTCCAGGGTTTGCGCGGGATTCATCAGGTCGGCGGACACCAGCTCGTCCGTATCGTTCACCTTGCGCGGCTTGCGGCTGACCAGGCGCAGGTTCTGCGTGTAGTTGCTGTGGAGCTCGCGCGCCAGCTCCACAGCGATCTGGCCATTGGCGCCCAAAATGGTTTGCATATCGATCCTTGCAGCATCTTCTGTGATGAGAGGATAAGGAGCTTAAGCTTCAACTTGAGTTGAAGGTCAAGCGGCAAACTACAGATCCCTGATACCAGGTCAAAGACAAACCCGACGGCTCGCTGGCTGTCTGCGAAACCCCGGCATCTCCATCATGCCGGGGAGCCTGGGGTCTGGACACTGCGACCTGCTGTGGTGCACCTGGTGAAGGCCGGTTCGGGCCGGCAGCGCCTGTGCATGAGCCGCGATGGCGGACTTGCCCCTTTGCGGTTGCTCATCTGTGGTCCGAAGTTGTCGGTTTTATCGAGACTGCCACCGCTCACCAACATCAATGGCTGCAATGGCTGCAATGACTCGAATGGCCGTAACGACTGGAATGGCAGCAATGTGTGCACTGCTGCCATTTGACGCGATCAGAATGCACCGCGCCCATTGAAAAGAAGAAGCCATTCTCAATCCAATGATTGAATTGACAACTTCCGATGGACGCCGCTTATCCAATGTGACAGAATGAAACGCCAGCAATGAATGACCTGAAGACTTCTGATGATGGAAGTGGCAAATATTGCCATGACGATCGCACTGCCAGGAAGAAAACTGGATGTGCCGCTATTGAGATCCAGAAATCAAATCATGTTGACTTTGTGCATTTCGGAGAGATCTTTTGGTCAATGAACGTCAGAGCTTGTTCTTGTCGACCGCACCTCATTTGCACTGAAAGCGTCCCACGGCCATTGTCGCCATTCAGCCAATCATTGAATCCAGCTTCTGGCTTTCGAGCCTTATGCTTCTATGAACATCGCCCCGTAGAAGCCAAAAAACCAAGGGCGATTGACAACGGAGATTTATATGCCTTACAAGAAAAGTCAACAAGTCGGCGGCCAGGGTGGAGACGAATTTTCCGATGATCTGACCCAAGTGGTTCGAATTGTGAGGATTTCGATCAGGCATGGAGCCAGGGTCGATGCAATCCAAACCACATGGCTTCTTACAGACGGAACACAACTCACTGGTGCACGTCATGGTGGCGGGGGCGGCGAAGAAACTGTGATCGAGTTTGGCAGCAACGAGCACATCGTTACGATACAAGGGCGAAGCGGAAGTCGAATTGATTCCCTGACCATTACCACCAACAAGAAGTCCTACGGCCCTTACGGAGGCGACGGAGGGAAACCCTTCGGCCCCATTCCTACTGAAGCAGCAGGTGGATTCTTTGGTCGTTCCGGCACAAATGTTGACGCGATAGGCGTTTTCATTCCAGCGTAGTGTCAAGCCGGTGATGGTGCCATCTCCTCAACAAGGCACCGAAACGGACCGGGATAAAGCTGATGTTTATTCCAGTCCGCTCACCGGTTCTATTGATCCCTGCTGTTAAGCAGGCATTAATCAGCAAAGCCTTGACCCACAGCAAGGGGTTGATGGCCCCCATCCATGAGCCGCGAGAACGGCCCTCCAGTAGCCGCCAGGCTGCATTGGCGTTCACTGTCATTGGACTCAGCCGCTTTCACGCGCCCGTGTTGCATCGGAGTGTTTCACCCCGCCCTGTCAAATGTTCTTCCCGTAGAACGGGACCAGCTTGGCCACCACGGCCTCAACGTATTCAGGGACCCAATAGGTTTCAATGTGGGTTGCGCCCTGGATCTTGAACAGCTCCTTGTCCTTGGCACCGCTGGCCTTGGCGAACGCCTCCTCGGTCATGTAGAGGCTGTCCGCCTTGCTGCCGGCAATCATCAACAAGGGTTGCTCGATCAGTTCGATCTGGTCAGTGGCGTCCCAGCGCATCAGGTCCAGCAGGCTGCTCGTCGTGTACTTGAAGGTCGAGCCGGGATGGGCATGCGTGCGCCAGTAGTACTCATAGCCCTGTCGGTACATCTCGAAGGGCAGCGCTGCGATCTGCTCGTCCGTCATGTCCGCATCGCCCGAGTAGAGGATCTTGCCACCGGCCGCCTGCTGAGCACGGGCATCCGAGGCCTGCTTCAGGCGCTGCTGGATCGTGGATAGCTGCGAGTCTGCGAAACCGTTGCGGCGGACCCTGCCGGAATTGAACATGCTCAGCGTTGCGACGGACTTGAAGCGCTTGTCCGTCTTCGCCGCTGCCAGCGAATAGCCGCCGCCACCGCAGATGCCGAGGAGGCCGAGACGATCTGAATCGACGCCCGCGTAGGTGGTGATGAAGTCCGCCATGCCATGAATGTCCTCGATGCGGTTCATCGGCGTGTCCACTGAACGCGGCAGGCCGCCGCTGCCGCCTTGATAGGCTGCATCGGCCGTGATCGCCACGTAGCCGTGCTCAGCCAAGCGTTGGGCATACAGACCGGCGGTCTGTTCTTTCACACCACCGTTGGGGTGTGCAACGACGACAGCGGGGTACTTCCTTGACGGGTCGAAGTTCGCCGGCGTATAGACATTGGCCACGATGTCCAAGCCACCGAGTTTGTACTTCACCGGGTGGATGTTCACCTTGCCAGGCAGGTTCTGCGTGATGGCGTCGCCATAGACGAGCGTGAAGGGGTTCTTCTTGTAATCGGCCGCTGTTGACGGCGAGGGAAGGGTCATGGCTGTAGCTCCGAGGGCTGCTGCAGAAATTGCGATGGCCGAAGTGCCCAGGAACTCGCGGCGCTTCGTGTCAATGGATACGTGGGTCATGGGTCGTCCGATCTACTGAGACATCTGTGCGGTTCTTGCGAACCAGGCGAAAGGGTCAATCGAGCCTCTTCCTGGTGAGGAAGGAAGACACCAGGTCCGCGATCTGGACGTTGTTCAGGTCGGACATGATGAAGTGGGTGTTCCCGCGTATGCCCACCTCAGGCAGATGCACGAGCTGCGCATCTCCGCCGTGCCTGTTGACGGCGTCCACCCAAAGGCGAGCCATGGCGAGCCGGACGCGCCAGTTGTCCTGGCCGCGCTCGGTGGTGGGCTCAGTCGGGAAGTTGTCGCCGTAGTAAATGACGATGGGGATGCGGGTGAGCTTTTGGAAGTCTTGTGCCGATACAGCCTCCGGCGCCAGGGTTCCCGCAGCGCTGGGCATGTCGGCCGGCAGTTCTCCCGGCGGGAAGATGAAGCCGCTGCCCGGCTCGAACGCCACGACGCCCTTGACGTTGGCGCTCTTGATGGCTGTCAGCCAGCCAGGTCCGCCGCCCTGCGAGTGCGTGAAGAGGATGGCCGGGCCTGTCTTGGTGAAGAGCGCAGCCATCGCCTCGGCGATCACGTTGGCGTCATAGGCGCCAGTGTTCGGCGTCACCGAGCGCAGGAACTGGTTCAGTGTCTCCGGCTGGCGGTCGAACTGCACGTTGTCGAAATAGCTCGGCCACTTGCCAAAACGGAACTGGTCGAAGAACAGTTGGTCGTAGGGCGTCGGCTCGGTCGTCGTGGCGACGGTGCTGTTGCCGGCCCTGCCTCGGCGCGGCTGATCGACAAGGTAGACCGGGAAGCCGCGGCGCAGGAACAGGTTCTGGAAGCCCTCGCGGCCATCCGACGTCGTTTCCCAGCTCCGAGCCGACTGGAAGGCGCCGTGCAGCATCACGATGGGCAAAGGCCTCGGATTCTGCGGGACCTGATAGAAGGCGTAGAGGTGATCGCCGTGGAAGCTTTGCCCTGCGCTTGTCGGCTTGTCGTTGTCGTAGACGCCGGGCACCGTCTTCACAACGCCACCGACCGCGAAGCTGCCCTGGCGCTGAATGACCAGGGGCCTCGGCGAACTGTCCGAACGAGAGGCGCAACCTGCCAGCGATACAGCCAAGACAAGTGCTCCTGCGCGGAAGATGCGGGTGATGCTCATCATCAGCCTTTGGATGCAGCGTCGAGGGCCTGCACGAGTGCGTCATTGGCGCGGGCTGCCACCTCGGGGCCGACCTCTTGCGCCAGCGCTTGGCTCAGCTGCCGCAGTTGCGATGCGGTCAGACCCACGCGCAGGCTGGCTCGCATGTGGGACCGCAGCTGGTTCTCTGCGCCCGGTGTCGCAGCCAGCGCTCCGACCGTGGCCAGCTCGCGGCTGCGCCAATCGAGGTTGTCGCGCTCGAAAATGTCGCCAAACAGGTGCGCCTGCAGAAACTGATTGATGATCGGCGCGAACTCGAACACCGGGCCCTGGACCGGTCCACCTGAAATCTTGGCCTGATTGGCCTGGCCGGCCAGCACCAACTCACGGCCGGTGGACACGGCTCGGCTGGGGTCGTGACCCGGAGCGTCCTGCAGGCCGCGCTGCTTGCGCAGCTCGACGACCTTGAGCAGTTCGCCGAGCGCATTGAGACTTCTGGGGAAGCCCGCGTAGGCATAGAGCTGCACCAGGACCTCCTTGGCCTCGCTGACTGTCATGCCCGCGTCCAGCCCCTGGTTCAGTGCCATGCCCAGCCGGGGCATGTCACTGATTGCCGTGAAGGCGGCGATGAGCGGAATGGCGCGTTGCCTGGGGCTCAGCGAATCGGACGCAGGCTGCACGACCTGCTGTGGCTTCTGTGGCTTCTGCGGCTGCTGTGCCCTCTGGCCGGCCATCGCGGAAAGGCCTGCGCTCACCACGGCGGCCTGGTAGTCCTGCTCGCAGAGTTTGTCCTGCCAGGCGACGGCGCTGCCGTTTTCTTTCTCGGCGATGGCGATGTGGGTCATGGAGCCTTGAGGCCCGGCGCCATGCCAGTGGCGCACGTTGGGCGGGATGGTCACGACATCGCCAGGGCGAATGATGAGCGCCGGCTGGCCTTGTTGTTGCACAAGGCCCTGTCCCTCGGTGACGATCAGCGTCTGACCGAGCGGATGGGTATGCCAGGCCGTCCGCGCACGGGCCGTGAACGTGACGGTCGCTCCACCGGCCGTTCCGGGGAGCAGCGCCTGAAAGGGTGAGCTGATGCGGACGTCGCCGGTGAACGTCTCGGCCGATCCAACGCTGACCTGCTGCGCAGACGCGGGGCGAACTTCGACGACGGGCGGCATTGCGCCAGGACCGGCTGACTGCGCCGCAGCGGCTGTCACCGCACCGCTCAAGGCCATTGAAAGCAGTGATTTCACGAGAGCGCCTCCTGTTGTTTCGCCTGATGGCGGCGGTGCGGCTTGACGATAAAGAACCACGAGACGATCAGCGCCAGGCCGAGCAGCACAGCGGCCACGTCCATGACGGCAGCAATGCGATGCGCGAGGGCAGCACTGTCTTGTTGCTCGATGGACGAACCAGCGCTGGCGAAGACAAGAACCAGCAGTCCAAGCCCCAGTGCTCCCCCCAACTGGTGAGCCACGTTGACCAGGCCGGAGGCAGCACCGGCGTCCTCACGCGCCACTCCCGCCACACCGGCCGCGGTCAGCGGAGCCAGCAACAAGCCCTGGCCCAGTCCGATCAGGACCATGGGCGGGGCGATGCCCGTCCAATAGCTCGATAGCGCATGCGCTTGACCCAACCAGGCAAGGCCCACCACCCCGAGCAGCAGGCCGGCGAGAAGCAGCGTCTCGTTGCCGAAGCGGCGGGCCAGCCCGGGCACGGCCATGGCCGAGGCAAAGTTGGGCAGCGTCACGGGCAGGAAGGCAATGCCGGCTTGCATGGGCCGCAGATGCAGCACGCCCTGCAGGAACTGCGTACAGAAGAACCAGAAGCCAACGGCGCCGCCCAGGAAGAGCATGCGCGTGATGTACGCACCGGCTCGCTGCGGGCTGGTGAGCAGGCGCAGCGGCAGGATGGGTTGCCGGACCCGGCGCTCAATGCCGATGAAGAGCAGGATCATCAGCATGCCGCCGACCAGGGCCCCCTGTGCGAGGCCATCGTGCCAGCCAGCTTCGGCTGCTCGAACCAGGCCGTAGACCAGCGCCGTCATCCCTATGGTCGAGCTGATGGCGCCGCCCACGTCGAACTGGCCTTCCTGCTTCCGAGTCTCGGCAATGTGGCCACGCGCAGCGGCGATCAGCAGCAACCCTATCGGCAGGTTGATGAAAAAGCCTGCGCGCCACGACACCAAATCAGCGAACAGGCCGCCCAGGACTAGGCCCAGGGTTGCGCCGACACCGGCCGCCGCCGCGTACAGCGAGAGCGCCCGGGTGCGGCCCGGTCCCTCCGCGAAATGCGTGGACAGCAGTGCGAGCGTGGACGGCGCAAGGACGGCGGCGCCTACACCTTGAATTGCGCGGGAGACCAGCAACCAGCTTGCGCCAGGCGCCAGGCCGATGGAGACGGAGGCGAGTGTGAACAGCGCCAGCCCCAGGATGAACATCCGCCGGCGGCCCAGGATGTCGCCAGCGCGGGCACCCAGGAGCAGCAAGCCACCGAAAGCCAGCGTATAGGCATTGGTCACCCAGGACAGTTGCGCCGAAGTGAAGCCCAGACTTGCCTGGATGCGGGGCAGACCCGTGATGACAATGGAGATGTCCACGACGATCATCAGGTAGCTGGCAACGATGATGGCCAGGACCTTGTTCTCGTTGCGGATGGGGCAGGATTGCGCGGCGTTCATCGCGGTCACTCAGATGTCCAGCCTGCGCTCGGACATCCACTTGACGATGGCCGGGTCGCGGTGAGAGAAAAAGCTGCTCGTGTTGGTGTCGAGCGTGGCGATGCTTGCCATGTGGGCGTCGCTGAGTGCGAAGTCGAAGATGGCGATGTTCTCTGCCATGCGCTCCTTGCGGACGGACTTGGCGAGCGCGACGATCCCGCGCTGTACCAGCCAGCGCAGCACCACCTGGCCGACCGACTTGCCGTAGTGCCGGGCGATGCCGAGCAGCACTTCGTTCTGGAAGAGGCCGTTGCGGCCTTCGGCAAACGGAGCCCAGGCCTCGGCCTGCACACCCATCTCTCTCATGAACGGCACGGCTTCCAACTGCTGCTGGAAGGGATTCACTTCGACTTGGTTGACCGCCGGTGCAATCTCGTTGAACGCCTTGATGTCCATCAGGCGGTCCGGTTGGAAGTTGCTGACGCCGATGGCGCGCAGCTTGCCCGCGCGGTAGGCGTCCTCCATCGCGCGCCACGAACCGTGGACGTCGCCGAAGGGCTGGTGAATCAGGTACAGGTCGAGGTAGCTGAGCTGCAGCCGACGCAGGGACTTGTCGATGGCTTGCTGCGTACGCTCGTAGCCGGCCTCCTGCACCCAGAGCTTGCTGGTGACGAAGAGCTGGTCACGCGGCACGCCACTGGAGCGCAATCCCTTGCCGACCGCTTCTTCGTTCATGTAGGAGGCGGCGGTGTCGATCAGCCGGTAGCCGGCTTCGATGGCATCGACGACGCTGCGCTGGCACTCATTGGCATCGGCGATCTGGAAGACGCCATACCCGACCATGGGCATGTGAAGACCGTTGTTCAGAACGACGTGTTGCATGAGCTTTGCCTTGTAGAGGTTCGATGGCACGAACTTTAGGCAAGGGACTGGCATCTGAATAGATGCATTTGAGTTGTTGAATTAGCATCAATTCAATGACAATGAAAGCCGCGAGGAGGCCACTCATGGCGATCAACGAGCTTCGATCCATCACGACCTTCATCAAGGCAGCGGAACTTGGCAGCCTGCGCAAAGCTGCAGCAGACCTTGGCATCAGCCCCCAGGCGGCAAGCAAGGCATTGGCCCAGCTGGAAGCCCATCTGGACGTGCGCCTGTTCCATCGGACAACGCGTGTGATGTCGCTGACCGATGCAGGACAGCGGCTGTTCGAAGACGTGCGGCCGGCCGTGACGGGAATGCACAGAGCGCTGCAGTCCGCCAAGTCGGCACGGGATGAATTTGCGGGCCCGCTGCGCATCACGGGACCTCGCACCACGTTCCAGCCGATTCTTTGGCGCCTGGTCGACGAGTTTTGCGATATGCATCCAGGGATCCAGCCCGACGTCCTGCTGGACGACCGTATCGGCAACTGGGTGGAGGATCGCGTGGACGTGGGCTTTCGCCTCGGCCCGTCGCCCCATGAGGGCGTGATTGCACGACGGCTGTTCCCGGTTCAGTTGCCCATCTGCGGTGCACCTTCTTACTTCGCGAAGCACGGTGTGCCCGAGTCGTTGGCTGACCTGGCCACACACCGCTGCAGCGCCTATCGGCATCCGAGCACGGGGAAAGTGCTGCCGTGGCGGGTGAAGATCGACGGCCAGGCCGCCGACCAGCCAGTCGCCCCGACGATCTGCAGCAACGACGAGCTGTTTGAGCTGCAAGCCGTCCTGGCCGGCAAGGTGCTGGCCCAGCTCGCGGGCGTCACCGCGGCACCGTTTATCCGCTCCGGCAAGCTGATCCCGATCCTCGTGGACCACATGCCGGACTACGCCAGCTACTTCGTCTACTTCGGAAGCAGGTCGTCCCAGCCAGTACGAGCCCGTGCATTCATCGATTTGGCCGTTCAACGTCTGGTGGACAGCCCCGAGTACGTACTCAACCCCAGCGAGCTCCGGGGCAAAGTCGGGCGACCAGGCCGCGCTTGATGCGGCGCAAGCAACATCAGCCATTGCCCCGAACGCACGGCGCCCCCTCCCCCTTCAACGCCCCCGCATCCCCATCAAAACCTCAATCGTCACCGTCGTCGCATCGTCATCCGGCCTTTTGCGATGCGCGATGCCCAACGCCCTTGACAGTGCTGGCCGCAGGGGCCGCGTGGTGATGCGGGGGTCAGGCTGCGGTGCGCCGGCCTCATGGGGCAGCAGCGCGGCGCCGTAGCCCGCCGCCACCAGGCTCTTCATTGCGTCGTTGTAGTTCAGCTCGATCCGTGCCTGCGGCCGGGCGCCGCCTGCGGCAAACCATTCGGCGGTCTGGCGCGACAGCCGGGTGCCACGGTCGTTGGCGATCAGCGGACGGGCCGCAAGCCACGCGGGCGTGATGTGCCGCGGCGGCTTCCAGGCGGCCGGGATGAAGGCCAGCACGGGGTCCTGGCGCCAGGCCTGCACCTGCAGCCCGCGCAGCACGGGCTGCGGCAGAGCGACGATGCCGATGTCCAGGCTGCCGGCGGCCAGGCGCGCCAGGGCTTCCTCGCTGGTCATCACCGCCACTTGCACATCGATCTCGGGATGCCGGGCGGCCAGGGTTTCCAGCGCCTGGGGCAACAGGTGCGCGAGTGCGCCGGTGGAGGCGCCCAGGCGCACGCGGCCCCCGCGCGTGGCGATCTGGCGCTGCACGGTCTGCAGGAGATCGTCAGCCTCGGCCAGGAGCTGGCGCGCCTTGTCTATCAGCAGGCTGCCCGCCGATGTGGCGGTGACGCCGGCCGGTGCGCGGTGCAATAGACGAGTTCCCAGACGCTCTTCGAGCTGCGCCACATGCAGCGTCACCGTGGGCGGCGCCAGGTGCAGCACCTTGGCGGCGGCAGCGAATGAGCCCAGGTCGGCCACCGTCAGCAGGGTGCGCAGACGGTCCAGATTGATTTCGCGCATGGTGCGGTGTCCCAGGTTGCCAGCAATTCAGGAATCATGAATCCGTAGTTTGTCAGATTCAACTGGCCTGCATGCGGCAGGCGCTGCAACATGCGCTCCACACCCAATCGGAGCAACCCATGACCTCTCTTGTTTTCATCGATGGCGACCAAGGCACCACCGGCCTGCAGGTGCGCGAATGGCTGGCGGATCGGACCGACCTGCGCCTGCTGCAGCTGCCGGCCGACCTGCGCAAAAGCACGGCGCACCGGGCCGAGGCGCTCAACGACTGCGACATCGCCTTGCTGTGCCTGCCGGACGAGGCTGCGCGCGAGGCCGTGGCGCTGGTGCGCCGGCCCGGCGTGCGCGTGATCGATGCGAGTTCTGCGCATCGCACCGCGCCGGGCTGGGTCTATGGCCTGCCGGAACTGGAGGCAGGCCAGGCTGAACGCATCGCCCATGCCCGGCGCGTCAGCAATCCCGGCTGCTATCCGACAGGTGCGCTGGCACTGCTCAGGCCCTTGATCGACGCGGGCCTGCTGCCCCCCGACTACCCGCTGGCCATTCACGCGGTATCGGGCTATTCGGGACGGGGCCGCGCAGGGCTGCTGGACCATGAGGGCGCTGCCGCCGCGACTGCCGTGCCCCTGCAGGTCTATGGCCTGGGTCTGCACCACAAGCACGTGCCCGAGATCCAGCAGCATGCCGGCCTGGCCCATGCGCCGGTGTTCGTGCCGGCCTATGGCCACTACCGGCAAGGCATCGTGCTGACCATCGCCCTGCATCTGCGGCTGCTGCCCGCTGGTGTGACCGCCCGCAGCCTGCACGCTGCGCTGCAGGCGCGGTACCAGGGCCAGCCCTGCATCGAGCTGCAACCCCTGGAGGAGGACGCCGATGCGCAGCGGCTCGATCCGCGCGCGCTCAATGGCAGCAACCGGATGCGGCTCGCGGTGTTCGGACAGCCGCAGGAGCAGCAGGTGCTGCTGACCGCCGTGTTCGACAACCTGGGCAAGGGCGCCGCCGGCGCGGCGGTGCAGAACCTTGATCTGATGCTCGGGCTGCAGCCGATGCTGCAGCCACTGCTCCACGGCTCAACGAATCCGTCGCGAATTCCCCTCCCACTCTGAGCAAAGGGGCATGCGCGCCCTGCCGAGCGCGGCGAGCTGGCCGCCGCCTTGCTGCCAGCCAGACCGAAGCGGGTCCTGCGCCAGTCGGCCTGAACTGTGCTGCTCGGCGGCCCGGCTCTGCAGGCTCAGCGCGGTAGCCCGTCAATCGTCTGGATCAGCAGTTGCGCCAACCTGTCGCTGGCGGCCTGGGTGCGGTGCACGCCATCCGGGTTCAGGTCCTCGTCACCGCGAAAATCGGCATCCCAGCCGGCGTGCGGTATGCCCTGTTGCGTGGCGATGTCGTGCATCACCGCGTTCAGGGCGTCCAGGTTGTCCGTCCATTCAACGGGAAAGCGCCCCAGCGGCATGCCGGGCAGGCCCGTGAACACGGGAGTGGAGCCACATTCCCGGCTGATGCGCACGGCCTCCAGCAGGTCGGCCCGGTACTCGTCTGGCGGGACCAGGCCGAAGCCGTCATTGGCGCCCAGGGCGATGACCGTGACGCGGCTGTTGTGCGGCACATCGGCAAACGTCAGCATGAGTTTTTGCAGCCGCAGGCCGTTGATGCACCTGTCATCCAGCGTCCACCAGGGGCGTGCCGCCTGGATGCGCTGCACCGGCGTGATGTCCACGCCGTAGCCGTTGAGAATGCTGTCGCCGTTGAGCTCGATGCTCAACGGGCAGCGATAGCCAAACAGCCGGCACAGCAGCTTTTGCAACCAATCCATATCGAACCTCCTGGGGAATGCGGGCATGGACGACACGGCATGTGTCGTTCACCCGATGATCCGCGAGGCTCCCTCGCCCGCAGGCACTCCGGGCGCCACGGCCTGGCGTGCAGTGCCCAGGCACATCATCTGAAGGGCGCCAGGGCCGCTATCCCACCATCTCCCGCACCCAGCCCGGCAACTCGATGGCCTTCTGCCTGGGAAAGTCCACCCAGATCACGGTGCCGCCGCCGGCCGCGCAGATGACGCCGGGCTCGGAGATGCGTTCCATGGTTCCCCAGGTCTCGAAGGTGGTGCGGCCGGGGTCGCTGACGTACATCTTGAGCAGCACTTCGTCGGGATAGGCCAGCTGCTGGTGGAAGTTGCAGAACGCATTGACGATGACCGGCCCCTGCCCGCCCGGCGTAGGCGCCATGCCCGCTTCAACCATCCAGTCGATGCGGGCAGTCTCAAGATAGCGGAAGTACATGGCGTTGTTGACATGGCCCATGGCGTCCATGTCGCCCCAGCGCACTTTGAATCGCATCTCGTGAACCCATTTTTTATATTCTGGAATCTCTATGCGCATGCCTGCAGTCTCCTTGTTGTAGCGCCACCGCAAGGCACCATGCCCCGCAGCCCCCGGTCACTGTGCAGCAGGGCGGATTCCCGCGCTGTCACCTATCAGCAACGACGGGGTCCACGCACGTCATAGAATCCACCGCATTGCGGCATTTGCGCTGCAGCCGAACGAACGTTCGGTCTGCCGAACATCCTGTTTTTTCAATATCCAAGCGAGACACCCCGATGACGAACGAAGAAATCCTGGCCCAGTACGGGCCGCGCGAAGCCATGGAATACGACGTGGTGGTGGTTGGCGGCGGCCCCGGCGGCCTGGCCACGGCCATCCGCCTCAAGCAGCTGGCGACCGAAAAAGGCCAGGATGTCTCCGTCGTCGTGCTGGAAAAGGGCTCGGAGCCCGGTGCCCACATCCTCTCGGGCGCCATCATGGACCCGCGTGCGCTGACCGAGCTGATCCCTGACTGGAAGGAAAAGGGCGCACCCCTGACCCAGCCCGTCACCGATGACGCCATGGTCTTCCTGGGCGAGAAATCCGCCCTGCGCACGCCCAACTTCCTGCTGCCGGCCTGCTTCCAGAACCATGGCAACTACATCGTTCGCCTGGGCTACGTGGTCAAGTGGCTGGGCGAGCAGGCCGAGGCACTGGGCGTTGAAATCTTCCCGGGCTTTGCTGCCGCCGAGGTGCTCTACAACGACGACGGCTCGGTCAAGGGCGTGGCCACCGGCAACATGGGCATCGGCAAGGACGGCGAACCCACGGGCGAGTTCCAGCTGGGCATGGAGCTGCACGCCAAGTACACGATCTTTGCCGAAGGCTCACGCGGCCACCTGGGCAAGCAGATCATTGCCAAGTACCAGCTGGACGCCGGCAAGGACCCGCAAAGCTACGGCCTGGGCATCAAGGAGCTGTGGGAAATCGACCCGGCACGCCACAAGCCCGGCTTCGTGATGCACACGGCCGGCTGGCCCATGGACAGCAAGACCTACGGCGGCGCCTTCCTCTACCACCTGGACGACAACAAGGTCACGCTGGGCTTCATCACGGGCCTGGACTATGCCAATCCCTACCTGAGCCCCTTCGAGGAATTCCAGCGCTGGAAGACCCATCCCAACATCCGCTACTACCTGGAAGGCGACGAGTCCAAGGGCATCAAGCCGGCCAAGCGCCTGGGCTACGGCGCGCGCGCCATCACGGCCGGCGGCCTGCTGTCCCTGCCCAAGTTCGTGTTCCCGGGCGGCGCGCTCGTGGGCTGCGACGCAGGTTTCCTGAACGTCAGCCGCATCAAGGGCAGCCATGCCGCCATCAAGACCGGCATGCTGGCCGCCGAGGCCGCCTATGACGCCATCGTCGCGGGCCGCCAGGGCGACGAGCTGGGCGCCTATGTAGAGGCCTTCGAGAACAGCTGGCTGTACGAAGAGCTGAACAAGTCGCGCAACTTCAAGGCCTGGTTCAAGAAGGGCCTGACCACGGCCACGCTGATGAACGGCATCGAGCAGTTCGTGCTCAAGGGCAACATCCCCTGGACGCTGCACCGCGACAAGCCCGACCACGCCTACCTGAAGCCTGCGGCCGAGTGCAAGCCCATCGACTACCCCAAGCCCGATGGCAAGCTGACCTTCGACCGCCTGTCCAGCGTCTTCATCAGCAACACCAACCACGCCGAAGACCAGCCCGCCCACCTGACGCTCAAGGACGCCTCGGTGCCCGTGGCCATCAACCTGGCCAAGTACGCAGGCCCCGAGCAGCGCTACTGCCCGGCCGGCGTCTATGAGTTCGTGGACGACACGGCCCAGGGCGGCAAGCGCCTGCAGATCAACGCCCAGAACTGCGTGCACTGCAAGACCTGCGACATCAAGGACCCCACGCAGAACATCGTCTGGGTCACACCCGAAGGCGGCGGCGGGCCGAACTACGCGGGCATGTGATCCGCACGCCACACCGGCCCTCCTCTGAAGCCTGCCCAAGCCTGCTTGCGCAGGCTTTTTCTTTGAGCGCCGTCAAAGCCATGCAGGCCCAGAAAGCATAGAAGGCCATCCGAAAGGCGCTTGCACGCAATAAAAATGCACGACAAAGCCAAAAACAAGCCCCTGAAGACGCAAACCTGCACCGCCAAACCTGTCCAACACGCATGAAAAAGTTGCACCTAGGGCATTCCCCGCAGATTTCATGCCAATTTTTAGATACAAACCTATAGGTGAAAACCGGGTCGTCCAAACGCCAAGGCGTACAGGGCGGCTGCAGTAGACTTTGCCGCGAAGCGCCGCGACCGTCCTGTGCGGCCTTCTGCTGAGCAAACAGGAACAAACACAAGCACGTTGGAGATACACGTATGAAGCACTTGTCTTGGGCGCCCCTGGGCGCGCTGGCCCTGGCAATTTCCGCCATCGCGGGCGGCGCCCACGCCGCTGACGAGAAGTCGGTCGCAGTGACCGCCATCGTCGAGCACCCTGCACTCGACGCCGTGCGCGACGGCGTGCAGGCCGCGCTCAAGGAAGCTGGCTACGAAGCCGGCAAGAACCTCAAGTGGCAGTACCAAAGTGCCCAGGGCAACACCGGCACGGCCGCGCAGATCGCACGCAAGTTCGTGGGCGACAAGCCTGACGCCATCGTGGCCATCGCCACGCCCTCGGCCCAGGCCGTGGTCGCATCGACCAAGACCGTGCCCGTGGTGTTCTCCGCCGTGACCGACCCCGTGGCCGCCAAGCTGGTGCCCAGCTGGGAGCCGTCCAAGAACAACGTGACCGGCGTGTCCGATCTGCTGGCCCTGGACAAGCAGATGGATCTGGTCAAGCAGGTCGTGCCCAACGCCAAGCGCGTGGGCATGGTCTACAACCCCGGCGAGGCCAACTCCGCCGTGGTGGTCAAGGAACTCAAGGCCCTGCTGCCCAAGCTGGGCATGACCCTGGTGGAAGCCGCCGCACCCCGTTCCGTGGACGTCAGCAGCGCCGCGCGCAGCCTGGTCGGCAAGGTCGATGTGATCTATACCAACACCGACAACAACGTGGTCTCGGCCTACGAGTCGCTGGTCAAGGTCGGCCAGGACGCCAAGATCCCGCTGGTGGCCTCGGACACCGACTCCGTCAAGCGCGGCGCCGTGGCTGCCCTGGGCATCAACTACCGCGATCTGGGCGAGCAGACCGGCCGCATGGTGGTGCGCATCCTCAAGGGCGAAAAGCCCGGCGACATGAAGACCGAAGTCAGCACCAAGATGGAGCTGTTCGTGAATCCCGGCGCCGCCGAGAAGCAAGGCGTCAAGCTGTCCGACGCGCTGGTCAAGTCGGCCGCCCAGGTGATCAAGTAATACCCGGGGTTTGCCTGCCCGGGACCAACCCGGGCAGTGCGCCCACGGTGGCAGGCGCCATGGCAACATGGCCCTGCCCTTTTTTTAAGTCGTTTTCTGTCCCACGCGCCTGTCGCTCCTCCTATGTCTCTTTTCTCATTGCTCGGTGCCGTCGAGATCGGCCTGATCTTCAGCCTGGTGGCGCTGGGCGTCTTCATCTCGTTCAGACTGCTGCGCTTTCCCGACCTCACGGTGGACGGCAGCTTTCCGCTGGGCGGCGCCGTCTGCGCCATCCTGATTTCCACGGGCACCAATCCCTGGCTGGCCACGCTGGCCGGCACGGCCGCTGGCGCCGTCGCGGGCCTGATCACGGGCTGGCTCAATGTGCGCCTGAAGATCATGGATCTGCTGGCCTCCATCCTGATGATGATCGGCCTGTATTCGGTCAACCTGCGCATCATGGGCGGCCCCAACGTGCCGCTGATCAACGAGACCACGCTGTTCACCCTGCTGCAGCCCGACAGCGTGGCTGACTATGTGATGCGCCCGGTGATCCTGTTCGTGATCGTCGTGCTCGCCAAGCTGGGCCTGGACTGGTTCTTCGCCACCGAGCGGGGCCTGGCCATCCGCGCCACGGGCTCCAACGCCCGCATGGCACGCTCGCAGGGCGTGAACACCGGCGCCATGATCCTGCTGGGCATGGCGATCTCCAACGGCCTGGTCGGCCTGGCCGGCGCGCTGTTCGTGCAGACCCAGGGCGGCTCGGACATTTCCATGGGCATCGGCACCATCGTCATCGGCCTGGCTGCCGTGATCGTGGGCGAGTCCATCCTGCCTTCGCGCCGCATCGTCTGGGCCACGCTGGCCGTGGTGGTGGGCGCCATCGTGTACCGCTTCTTCATTGCAGCGGCCCTCAACAGCGATTTCATCGGCCTCAAGGCCCAGGATCTGAACCTCGTCACCGCCCTGCTGGTGACCGTCGCCCTGGTGATCCCCCAACTGAAGCGCAAGTTTGCACAGCGCAAGTCCTGATCGCCGGAGAACCCTCATGCTGAGCGCACAACAACTCGAAATCACCTTCAACCCCGGCACGCCCATCGAAACGCGGGCGCTGCGCGGCATGTCGCTGGACATTCCCGACGGCCAGTTCGTCACCGTCATCGGCTCCAACGGCGCCGGCAAGTCCACCTTCCTGAACGCCGTCTCGGGCGACCTGTCCGTGGACAAGGGCCGCATCGAGATCGCCGGCCAGGACATGACGCGCCTGCCCGTGTGGGCCCGCTCCGAGCGCGTGGCCCGCGTCTTCCAGGACCCCATGGCGGGCACCTGCGAGGACCTGACCATCGAGGAAAACATGGCCCTGGCCCAGCGCCGCGGCACCTTCCGCCGCCTGAGCCGCGCCGTCAAGGCCGAGATGCGCGACAACTTCCGCGAGCGCCTGTCCATCCTGGGCCTGGGTCTGGAAAACCGCCTGACCGACCGCATCGGCCTGCTCTCTGGCGGCCAGCGCCAGGCCGTGAGCCTGCTGATGGCGGCGCTGCAGCCTTCGCGCATCCTGCTGCTGGACGAGCACACCGCCGCGCTCGACCCGCGCACGGCCGACTTCGTGCTGCAGCTGACGGCGCGCATCGTCTCCGAGGCCAAGCTCACCACCATGATGGTCACCCACAGCATGCGCCAGGCGCTGGACGTGGGCGAGCGCACGGTGATGCTGCACCAGGGCCAGGTCGTGCTCGACGTCAGCGGCGAGGAGCGTGCGCGCATGGACGTGCCAGACCTGCTGCACATGTTCGAGAAGGTGCGCGGCGAAAAGCTGGCCGACGACGCGCTGCTGCTGGGCTGAGCGCTCCGCACTTCCGGGAACAAGGGGCGCTGCGGCGCCCCTTGTTCATGGGATGGCTACGGGCTGGCTATACCCACACGTCGTTCATCGCCGTCCTCTCGCCGCCTTCCTCCCCGGTGTTCAGCACCCCGCGCGGCTCGATCAGCATGAGGCGGGCTTCCCGCTCGGCGCTGGGCCTGTGCTCCGTGCCTTTGGGGACCACGTACAGCTCGCCCTGGCGCAGCAGCACATGGCCATCACGGAAGTCGATGCGCAGCTCGCCGTCCAGCACCAGGAAGGCTTCATCCGTTTCTGCATGCGAGTGCCAGATGAACTCGCCCTGCACGCGCACGATCTTGAACTGGTAGTCGTTCATCTCGGCGACGACGCGGGGGCTCCACTGGCCGGTGAAGCGGCTGAATTTCTCGGGGAAGTTGATGGCCTCGTAGGGGCGGTTTTCAACGGGGAACGTCATGGGCAGACCTTATGAAAGCGTGTGAAGCCTCCATGCTAGGAAGCGCCATCCCTCCGGTCTTGCACGATCGTGCAGCTCAGGCTGCGCCCAGGCGCCTGAGCCAGCGTGCGGGCGGCACGCCATAGGCCATGGCGAACTGGCGCGCCATGTGGCTCTGGTCGAAGAAGCCGGCCTGCAGTGCGGCATCGGCCACGGGCTGCCCGGCCAGCAGCAGGCGCCGCACGGTGTCCAGCCGGCGCATGGTCAGGTAGCGGTAGGGGCTGGTGCCGTAGAGCGCGCGGAAGTCACGGCACAGCCGACAGCGGTCCAGGCCACTGGCCCGAGCCAGGTCCTCCAGGGTCACGCCCTGCTCCAGCGCGTCGTGGATGCAGGCGCGGGCGCGTTCCACGGCCCCCAGGTCGGGCAGGCGCCGGACGTTGCGCCGGCCCGCCACGGCGTCCAGCGCCCATGCCAGGTCGTAGATGGCGTCGTCGCGCGCCAGCGGCTCCAGGTCTTCATCCAGGCCCTGCAGCAGCGGCAGCAGCGCGGCCTTGAGCCGCGGATCGGCAGACAGCCCGCCCTCGACAAAGGGCAAGGGCCTGCCGCCCAGCACCTGCTGGATCAGGGCCGGCTCCACATAGACCATGCGGTAGCGAAAACCTGCGTCGGTGCCCGCGTGGCCGTCATGCAATTCATCGGGATGCAGCACCATGGCACCGCCCGGCAGGCTGTGCCGCTGGCTGCGGCGGTAGACAAAGCTCTGCACGCCGGACAGCGTCAGGCCCAGTGCATAGGTGTCGTGCCTGTGGGGCGCATAGCCGTGCCCGCCGAAGTAGGCCTCGATGCGCTCCAGGCCAACGCCCAGCTGCGAATGCCGGACCCAGTCGCTGGAGATGCTCGTTTCTGCCATGTGGGTTGGTGGTGAGGGGTGTGCAAAGCAGCCGCAGATGGTAACTGCGGGCCAGTGACCTCAAGGCGAGCAGGCCGGCTGCTCCGCGCCCGGCACGGCCTGGCTTGCCGGTGCGCGGCGCATGCCCGCAGACACCACCCACCCCAGCAGCGCGATCAGTGCAGCACCCCATTCGGCCTGCTGCAGCCCCCGGGCCGTGGCCTCGCGCAGCGCATCGGGCGCCGTGATGCCGGCCAGCGGCGCCGTGGCCACCATGACCAGCAGGGCCAACCCCAGTGCCGCGCCCACTTGCTGGGCCGTGGCCGCAATGCCCGAGGCCACGCCCTGCTGCGCAGCCGCCACGCCCTGGCCGGCCACCACCCACATGGCGGTCCAGCACGCGCCCTGGCCCAGGCTGAGCACCACGAAGCCGGGCACCAGCCAGACATAGCTGCCACCCAGCGGCAGCGCCCAGGCCATGTAGGCCAGGCCGATGGTGCCTGCGGCCCAGCCGCCCATGAGCACGGCGCGCGGTGTGGAGCGGTGCAGCCAGTGTTCGGCCCAGCGGATGCCCAGCGTGCAGACCGCCGTGGGCAGCAAAAAGGCCATGCCGGCCTGCAGCGGGCTCCAGCCGAAGATCTGCTGGAAATACAGCGCCAGGAAGTAGTACTGCACGCCAAAGCTGCTCATGAAGATCATGGTCAGCAGCATGGCCGCGCGCAGGCTGGGCACGCGCAGCAGGGACAGCGGCATCAGCGGCGAGGCGATGCGGGCCTCGATGCGCCAGAACAGGGCCAGCGCCGCCATGGCCACGGCCAGCGTCCCCAGCGTGGCGGCGCTGGCAAAGCCCCATTCAGGGCCTTGCACCAGGGCCGTCACCAGCAGGCTGCTGCCCACGGTCACGCTCAGGCAGCCAGCCAGATCAAAGCCCTGGCCCGGCGCGGCGCGCCCGGTCTGGGCCGAGGGCGGCAGAAAGCGCAGCGCCGCCATGGCACACGGCCAGGCCACGGGCACCAGCACCCACAGCACCCAGTTCCAGCCCAGCGTCTGCGTGAGCACGCCGCCCAGCAGCGCGCCGGCCGCCAGCCCGCCGGCCGACGCCATGCTCCACACGGCCAGGGCGCGGTTGCGCTCGGGCCCTGCCGCATACAAGGTGTTGATCAGCGACAGCGTGGCCGGAAACAGCAGCGCCCCGGCCACGCCCTGCCCTGCGCGGCCCAGCACCAGTTGCCAGGGCTGCGAGGCAAAGCCGCCGACCAGGGAGGCCAGGCCGAACAGCGCCATGCCCGCCACATACATGCGCCGCTTGCCCAGCAGGTCCGCGCAGCGCCCGCCCAGCAGCAGGCAGCCGCCAAAGGCCACGCTGTAGGCACTGACCACCCATTGCAGATGGTGCGCGTCCATCTGCAACTGCTGGCCCATGGCGTCGAGCGCGACGAAGACGATGGTGGCATCCAGCGCAATCAGCAGCTGGGACAGGGACAGCAGCGCCAGGGCGGCGCGCGGGTGGCGCAGGGCGCCGGGGGAATCGGTCATTGGCATGGCGCCGATCCTAATTAATGCACTTGTGAAGATAAACAGCAGATTTTCATTTTTCTTATGCAAAACTGCATTAATCGAATCTGGAGACATGCCATGGATCTCAACGCCGTGCACCTGCTCATCAAGGTGGCCGAAAGCCGCAGCTTCACCCAGGCAGCCACGCTGCTGGGCACCAGCCAGCCCCGCATCTCGCGCGCCGTGGCGCAGTTGGAGAAAGACCTGGGCACGCGGCTGCTGCATCGCAATACGCGCAGCGTCTCGCTCACGCCAGATGGCTGCGCGCTGGTGGACCGCTGCGCCCCGCTGATCGCCGGGCTGGAAGAGGCGCGCCAGCTGGTCAGCGACCGGCGCTGCGCGCCCAGCGGCGTGCTGCGCATGACGGCGCCGTCCATGCTGGGCCGCATCGTGCTGGTGCCGCTGCTGGGGCAGTTGCTGCGCGAGCATCCGCAGCTGCAGATCGACACCAGCTTCACCGACCGCATGGTGGACATGGTGGAAGAAGGCTTTGACGCGGCCGTGCGCATAGGCCCGCTGGCAGACAGCCGCATGATTGCCCGCGCCCTGCCGCCACTGCGCTGGGTGACCGTGGCCTCGCCCGCCTACCTGGCGGCGCGCGGCACGCCGCATACGCTGCAGGAGCTGGCGCAGCACAGCTGCATGGCCGTCTACAACCACTACCTGGGCCGGCGCGTGCCCTGGCAGTTCCTGGCGGGCAATGGCGAGATGCTGGACTGGCCTGCGCCACAGACCGTGACCTTCGACAGCGGCGACCCGCTGGTGGAAGGCTCGCTGGGCGGCCTGGGCGTGGCCCAGGTCATGGAGTTCGCGGTGCGCGAGCACCTGCAGGCGGGCCGGCTGGTGCGGCTGCTGCCCCAGCACGAGGGCCGCGCCCGCGAACTGTCCCTGGTCTACCCGCGCACGCGCCAGGCCTCGCCGCGCATCAAGGCACTGGCCCAGCTGCTGCTGGCGCAGACACAGTGGTAGGCAGGCAGGCGGGCCGCAGACGGCGTGGCGCCATGCACACAGCGGGTTCGGATTCAGTTCCGCTTATGTGGGTGAAGGGGGATTAAACTCCTGCCTTTCCACGATGGCAGCGTTCTCGGACAATCACGCCTTTTCGTGGTGCATGCACCTTGATGGGGCCGCGACACAGCGGCTCTTTTGTTTTTCCTGTTTTGCATTCCTGCCCCCGCGCCGGCCAGCGGCCGCGCGGGATCTGATCCACCAATCGACACATCCATGGCAGCAGACAACTCCAAGAATGCCGCTCCCACCGCGCTCAGGCGCGAACTCAAGGCGCGGCATCTGTCCATGATCGCCATCGGCGGCTCCATCGGCACCGGCCTCTTCGTTGCCTCGGGCGCCACCATCTCGCAGGCCGGCCCTGGCGGCGCCCTGCTGGCCTACATGATCGTGGGCCTGATGGTCTACTTCCTCATGACCAGCCTCGGCGAAATGGCCGCCAACCTGCCCGTCTCGGGCTCGTTCGCCACCTACGGCGCGCGCTATGTGGACGAAGGCTTCGGCTTCGCGCTGGGCTGGAACTACTGGTACAACTGGGCCGTCACCATTGCCGTGGACCTGGTGGCCGCCCAGCTGGTCATGGCCTACTGGTTCCCCGACGGCAACGGCATGCTGTGGAGCGCCCTGTTCCTGGCCATCATGTTCGGCCTCAACGCCATCTCGGTCAAAGGCTTCGGCGAGGCCGAGTACTGGTTCGCCGCCATCAAGGTGACCACCGTCATCCTCTTCATCGGCGTGGGCGTGCTCATGATCCTGGGCATCGTGCGGGGCGGCGCGCCTGAAGGCGTCTGGGGCAACTTTGCCTTGTGGAGCCAGGGCGACGCGCCCTTTGCGGGCGGTTTCTCGGCGCTGATCGGCGTGGCCATGATCGTGGGCTTCTCCTTCCAGGGCACGGAGCTCATCGGCATTGCCGCCGGCGAATCCGAGAACCCCGCCAAGAACGTGCCCCGCGCCGTGCGCCAGGTGTTCTGGCGCATTTTGCTGTTCTACGTCTTCGCCATCCTGGTCATCAGCCTGCTGATCCCCTACACCGATCCGCACCTGCTCAAGAATGATCTGGGCGACATCAGCGTGAGCCCCTTCACCCTGGTCTTCGAGCGCGCGGGCCTGCTTTCGGCCGCCGCCGTGATGAACGCCGTGGTGCTGACCTCGGTGCTGTCGGCCGGCAATTCGGGCATGTACGCCTCCACGCGCATGCTCTACACGCTGGCCTGCCAGCGCATGGCGCCGCGCATGTTCTCGTACGTCAACAAGCGCGGCGTGCCCACGATGGCCCTGCTGGCCACCACCGTGGTGGCGGCGCTGTGCTTCCTGACCAACATCTTCAGCCCCCAGCTGGTCTACATCTGGCTGCTGAATCTGTCGGGCATGACGGGCTTCATCGCCTGGCTGGGCATTGCCATCAGCCACTACCGCTTTCGCAAGGGCTTCGAGGCCCAGGGCCTGGACCTGAACCAGCTGCCCTACCGCGCATCCTGGTTCCCGTTCGGCCCCATCTTCGCCTTCGTGCTGTGCATGGTGATCACGCTGGGCCAGAACTACGAGGCCTTCATGGCCGACCGCATCGACTGGACCGGCGTGGTCGCCACCTACATCGGCCTGCCGCTGTTCCTGCTGATCTGGGGCGGCTACCGCTTGGTCAAGGGCACGCACATCGTGAAGTACAAGGACATGCAGCTGGGTTCCAACGTCGACTGACGCCCGGCCCAGTCCCCATGAAAACAGCCCGCAGATGCGGGCTGTTGGCTTTCAGGCCTCTGCCGACCACACGGCCAGCTCGTAGCCGTCCGGATCGGTGAAGTGGAACCTGCGGCCACCCGGGAACGCGAACACCGCGCGGCTGATCACGGCCCCGGCCCCGGCTGCTTCCACGCGGCGCTGTGCCTCGGCCAGATCGTCGGCGTAGAGGATGACCAGCGGGCCGCCGGGCCGCACCTCCTCGCCGGTGGTGAAGCCGCCCGTCAGCCGGCCATCGCTGAACTCGGTGTAGCTCGGGCCGTAGTCGGTGAAGGTCCAGCCGAAGGCCTCGCCGTAGAACGCCTTGCTGCGTGCGATGTCGGCCACGTTGAACTCGATGTTGTCGATCTGGTGGTTCTTGCCCCTGATGCCCATGTGATGCTCCATTGAATGTCGGTAGGCCGCCATCATCGGCCACGCAGGGGCACGGCATCTTGAACAAAACGGCCAGACGGGCCACTCAATCCAGCAGTTGCTGCAGGGCAGCGCGGGGCGTGATGCCGCACAGCGCCCTCACCTCGCGCGACAGATGCGCCTGGTCCGCATAGTCGGCGTCCGCCGCCAGCGCCGCAAGACCTGCCTGCCGGTCCGACCGTGCCAGGGCCAGCAGGCGCTGAAAGCGCAGCACGCGCTCCAGGGTCTTGGGGCCGTAGCCAAACTGCGCGTGACACAAGCGGCGCAGGCTGCGCTCCGGCATGTCCAGCTGCGCGCGCATGGCGGCCAGCACACCGGATTCATCCCGCCCGGCTGCAGCCGCCACACTGAATAGTTGCATGGCCTGCCGGTCCGGCGCTGGGGCGTCGCGGCCCATTTGCACCAGTCCATGGATGAACACGGCCTGCCCTGCGCCCGGCTGCGCATCGTTGATGCGATGCACCCACTCCCGCGCGCGCGGCCCCAGCAGATCGCCCAGTTCCACCGCCTGCCCCACGATCTCGTCCATGGGCAGGCCCAGCCAGGCGCTGGCCGCACCGGGGCCGAAGCGCGCCCCCCATACCTCGGACCCCGGCACCAGCGCGGGCCGTGCCGCTACCCTGTCAGGCCCCACGGCCAGCAGCCGCCCGCCCTTGCAGACGATGTCCACGCAGCCATCGGGCACCACGAGAAAGCCACCGGCATAGTCCGGGGCCACGGTGCTGCTCCACAGGCACTGGAAGTGCGGCTGCAGGGCGGGCGGCGGGGAGTGTTCGCGGTAGGGGGCGGGCGGCGGCGCCTGGCCAGAGGGCATGGATTTCAGACCCCCAGCGGCAGGTCGGCCTTCTTCAGCGTGCGCAGCACAAAGCTGGACTGGCTGTGGCGTATGCCCTTGATCTTGTAGAGCTTCTCGCGCAGCAGGCGCTCGTAGTCGCGCGTGTCCTTGACGACGACGCGCAGCAGGTAGTCGTACTCGCCCGAGACCAGGTGCGCCTCCACCACCTCGGGAATGGTCGCCAGCATCTCGCCGAATTTCTCCAGCGTGTTGTCCGAATGGCTGTCCAGCGTGACCTGCACCAGCACCGTATCGCCCAGGCCCAGCGCCAGCGGGTTCAGGCGCACGGTATAGCCCTCGATCACCCCCGCCTCTTCCAGCTTCTTGATGCGCGCCCAGCAGGGCGAGGCGCTCAGGCCCACGGCGGCGCCGATTTCCTGCAGGCTGGCGCGCGCGTTGGCCTGCAGGGCGGAAAGAATCTTTCTGTCGAGGATGTCCATGGCCGGCAATCTACTGCAAAACAGGCAGGTGCAGAATATTTTTCTGTAGCAACGCCTGTTTTGAAGAAATAAAGCAGCATTTTCTGAGGCCAAACGCGCACACTTGTCTGCATGGGAGCACGCTTACCGGCGCAGCAAAACCATTCACCCAGCCCCGCCGACTACCGCCAGCGCCCGGATGCGTGATCCAGACCAGGAGCCCGTTACAGGCCGCCCCGCTTATCCGCAGCGGGGCGGCCTGTTGCATTGGGGCACCTGGCAGACGGCAGACACCGCTTTCCCGCAATGGCCGCCGGTGCACAATGGCCCCCCGCAAGCCTGCACGGCGGACATATATGGGCGCACGCCACATCAACCAATCGGACCCTTGATCCACACGCAAGACAACCCCACCGAAGGCGGCCGGAAGCACTGGCAAACGGGTGCTGCAACGCAATGGCTGGTGCAGACCCTGGTGCAGGCCCTGGCAGCCGCAGCGCTTCTGGCACTGCTCACCCGCTTGCTGCCCAACCCCCAGGCCGCCCAAGGCATTGCGGTCTTTCCCGGCAGGAGCATGGCGCCGGCCGCCATGCTGCTTTACGCGTACATGGGCTCGGCCCTGGCCATCACGCTGATGAGCCTGATCCTGTGGTGCTGGCTCAGGGAAAGGCTCTACATTCTTTGCGCCGCGCTCCTGGCAGCCGGCTTTGCCTACGCTGCTTTCCGTTACCGGCCCGAAGGCCTGTGGCTGCCCGGCGCCGACCAGCCCCAGCATGCGCTGTCCATCGCCTACTGCAGCTTCTGTGTGGTGGCGACGGTGTTTTTCAGCCAATTGTTCGAGTTCCGCCGCCATTGGATCTGGGCTGCGCACCTCTTCAGCGTGGTGGCCTGGCTGAATGCCATCGCACTGGGCATGGCACTGTTGGGTGGCTATCCGCAGATCTCGCGTGCCGTGGTGTTCACGGCCCTGGTGTCCACATCGTTCGGTGCGGTCTTCGTGCTGTACCTGCTGGTGGTTCGAAGGCAGTGGCAATACCTGCCGGGCGCGCTGGCGTTTGCGGTGCCTTCCGCCCTGGGCATCCTGAACCTGCTGAGAACCCAGGGCCTGCTGCCGGATGTTGCTCTGCCATCGGCCCAGATGCTCTGGTTTGCCGGGCGTGTTTCCGAGGCCATCCTGCTGGGAATGGCGGTGACCAATCGCACGCGGGTGGCGGAGCGTGCCCTGCGCAGTGAGCGGATGCAGGCCCTGTCACGCGCCCAGGCGGCCGAGCGCGAGCTGGAATCCAAGGTCCTGCAGCGCACCGCACAGCTGCAAACGGCCCAGCAGGCCTTGCAGACTGCCTTGCACAGCGAGCGGGAGATGCGGCTGGAACAGCGCCAGTTCTTCAACATGATCAACCACGAGTTCCGCACCCCGCTCACCATCGTGGACGGCGCCGCGACCGAGCTGCAGACGTTCCCGACGACGGACGCGGACTCCCTCATCGAGCAGGCGTCGCAGATACGCAGGGCCTCGCGCCGGCTGATGACCCTGGTGGACACCTGCCTGATCAACGACCGGCTGGACGCGGGCGCGTTCCGGCTGCAACTGGAGCAGACGCCATTGGATGAACTCCTGGAGGAGTCTGCAGAGCTCGTCGGCTGGTCCCGGCGGCATCGCCTGAAACTGGATCTGGAACACGGCCCGCAGCAATGGCAATGCGACCCTGTCCTGGTGCGCATCGCCATCTCCAACCTTGTCGGCAACGCCATCAAATATGCCAAGGCGGGCGACATCACACTGGCCGCCCGCTGCGATGCGTCCGGTGACCTGCTGATTTCCGTCAGCGACCAGGGACCGGGCCTTGCGCCCGAAGCGGCAGGACAGGTTTTCGAGCCCTATGAACGCGCAAGCGCCACCCGGCACGTCAACGGGCATGGCCTGGGCCTGTCCGTGGTGAGGCGCATCGCCAGGCTGCACGCAGGCGACGCGTTCTTTCAGCCGGCTGCCGGAGGCGGGGCCTGCTTTGTCATCCGGCTGGGCCGGTTCCTGCCCGGCACGGCAGATGCCCGCCAGGAACGTCCACCAGCGGCAAGGCCGGCCGCCGTGCCGCCGGGCATGCCCGCCTGACGCGGGCAAGGCCGGGGCCTTCGCCGCTGAAGCAGGGCGTGCTCGCGGCGCTCATGGGGCCGCCGCTGCACGGGCCGTCCCGCCCTGCACCACCAGGAACACGCCGCCCAGGATCAGCGCCACCCCTGCCAGCCGCGACCAATTGACCGGCCTGGCGCCCAGGCCCATCAGGCCGAAATGGTCCACCAGCACCGAAACCACGATCTGCCCCGCCACCACGCAGACCAGAAAACCGCCCGCGCCCAGCTTGGGTGTCACGGCCGCCGCACTGGCCACATAGATGGCACCCAGCACGCCGCCTATCCATAGCCACCACGGCCCCGCGACTGCCTGCGCCACCGCGGGAGTGGGCGCGCGCATGGCCCAGAGCGCGGGCACGACGACCATCACGCTCACGGCCAGCGAAGTCAGCGCGCCCCACAGCGGATGGCCCAGCACCCGCCCGACCATGGCGTTGCTCGCCGCCTGGAACGGCAGGATGGCGCCAGCCAGCAGTGCCATGCCCACGGGGGCCATGGCCAAAATCGTGTTCCGTCCTGTCATGCAAAGCATCCTTTTCCTGTTCGTGAATCCATGCCTGAATGCTCTCGCATCTGCTGGATGAATGGAAATCGTTTGCCTGCACGTTCTATATTCATGGCATGGATGAACTGCGCCGGATCGACCTCAACCTGCTGCTGGCCCTGCACGCCCTGCTGGCCGAAAAACATGTGACGCGTGCGGCCGTGCGGTTGCACAAGAGCCAGCCGGCCATGAGCCATTCGCTGGCGCAGCTGCGCGAGCATCTGGGCGACCCGTTGCTGGTGCGGCGCGGTGGCCGCATGGCGCTGACGGCACGCGCGCAAGGCCTGGTGCAACCGCTGGCGGATGCGCTGGGCAGCCTCAACGGCTTGCTGGCACAGGCGGAGTTCGACCCGGCCCACGCACGCGGACGGCTGCGGCTGGCGCTGTCGGACTACGCATCGCGCATCGTGCTGCCGCCGCTGATGCGGCATCTGCGCCAGCACGCACCCGGGCTGGACCTGGCCATCAGCCAGTCCACGCGCGAGGTGATGCTGACCCAACTGGCCGATGGCGAACTGGACCTGGCCCTGGGGCCCTTCCCCGACGCACCCGACCTGCCCGAGGGCATCGAGGTGCAGGATCTGTTCCAGGAACAGTTCGTGAGCGTGGCCGACCAGGCCGTGCTGCCGGCACGCGGCGGGCTGTCACTGCAGGACTGGCTGCAGCGCCCGCACGTCATGCTGGCCATGCGGCCCGACGCCAGCGAGGAAATCGAACGGGCGCTTGCCGCCCAAGGCCTGAGCCGCCGCGTGGTGCTGGCCCTGCCCCACTGGAGCGCGGCGCTGGAGGTGCTGGCAGGCACCGACCTCGTGCTGACCGTGGGCAGCCGTGCCATTGGCGACCTGCGCCGCCACAAAACGCTGCGCCGTTTCGCTCCGCCGCTGGAGCTGCCCCGGTTTGCCTACCAGCAGGCCTGGCATGTGCGCAAGCAGGGGGATGCCATGCACCGGTGGCTGCGCAACTCGATGGCGCAGTGCTGTACTGCGCAGAAGTAAACGCAGGCCGCAGCCTCAGGCTGCCACCACCCCCCTCAGCAACTGCTTCTGTATCTTCCCGCTGGCCGTCTTGGGCAGGGCCTCGCGGAAGTGGTAGCGGCGCGGGCGCTTGTAGGCGGCCAGGCGGTCGCCGTGGACCAGGAAGGCGTCCAGCGCCTCGGCCGTGGGCGTGGCGCCAGGCTTGGCAACCACGTGGGCGGCGACGATCTGGCCCCAGCGCTCGTCGGCCTCGCCGATGACGGCGACCTCGAGCACGTCGGCATGCTCGACCAGCGCGTCTTCCACCTCACGCGGATAGACGTTTTCGGCGCCCGAATTGATCATGTAGTCGATGCGGTCGCGGATCCAGAGGTAGCCGTCGTCGTCGATGTGGCCCAGGTCGCCCGTGTGGTACCAGCCGTGCGCCAGGGCGCGGGTGTTGGCGTCGTGGCGGTTGAGGTAGCCGGCCATCATGCAGGGGCCGCGCACCAGGATCTCGCCCACCTCGCCGGGCAGGCAGGCCTCGGCCGGATCGGTGGGGGCGTTGTCTTCGCGCAGGCGGGCCACGATGAGGTCATGGCCCATGGAGGGCAGCCCGGCCGAGCCCGCGTGCGAGAGTTGCTCGCCCGGCAGGAGGATGGACATGCAGGGCCCCATCTCGGTGGTGCCGTAGACCTGGACCAGGTCGCTGCCGACCTTGCGCGTCCATTCACGGATCAGGTGGGGCGCCATGGAGGCGCCGCCGTACTCCACCAGCCGCAGCGCGGGCGCCTGCTCAGGCGAGGCAATGGGGTCGGCCAGCAGCATGGTGACCATGGTGGGCGCCGCGAAGAAGAAGCTCACGCGCTCTTCGCGGATCAGGCGCCAGGCCTCGGTCACATCAAAGCGCCGCAGCAGCACCTGGGTGGCCCCGGCCTGCAGGCGCGGCAAAAAGCTGGTGTGCAGCTCGGCCGTGTGGTTGAGCGGCGCCATGGCCAGGCCCACGTCGTCGCGCGTGAACTGCATGGTCTGGTGCATGAGGGCGTTGTGCGCCAGCTTGCTGCGGTGCGTATGCAGCACGCCCTTGGGCCGGCCCGTGGTGCCGCTGGTGTACATGAGGATGCAGGGGTCGCTCTCGCGCACATGGGCCTGGGGCGGCACGCTGCTGCGGCCCCTGGCCAGGGCGGACAGGCGCTGCGTGGCCCAGACCGGCAGCGGGTCGGCCGGCGCATCGTCGGCAAAGATCCAGTGCTCGATGCCCGTGCCAGTGCCGCCGCCTTCGGCCTTGAGCAGGGCCTGGGCGCGTGCGGCCACCTCGCCGCCCTCGTGCTCGAACACCAGGGCGCGCGCAGCACCGTCCTTGAGGATGAAGGCCAGCTCCTGCGCCGCCAGCCGGTAGTTGATGGGGTTGAAGATGGCGCCCAGGCGCGCGGCCGCCAGCATGGTGAAGGCAAAGGCCGGCGTGTTGTAGAGAAAGGCCGCGACCACGTCGCCATGGCCTATGCCCAGCTCGGCCAGGCCATGGGCGTGGCGGTTGACTTCGGCATCGAGCTGGGCGTAGGTCCAGGCGCGGCGCTCGCCGCCCTCCCACGCGACCAGGGCTTCCTTGTTCGGCAGGTAACGTGCCGGCCAGGCCAATGTGTCTCCCAGCGTCTGCTGCATGTGCGCTTCTTCCTTCTCGCTCACGAGATTTCATATATCGATGCATCTCAATGTAGGAGATTTTTTAGACAGTTATGCAATTTGCAAATGCATCCATGCAGGCAAGCGCATGGACCGGCAGTCGGCCCGCGGAAATCCCGAAGCCGCGCGGACGCTGGCCGCAGCTAGAATGCGCCGGTCAGGAGAGAGTGCCCGCCCGGCCGCGATGGTCACAGGCAGCGGCACCGCCGAAGGCGCAGGGTTCGTCCCGAACGCTCAGGCAAAAGGACTGGCACCGCCTGCCGCCACGGCCGCAGGCGTTCCTAGCTGGAGAGAGATGCAGGGCACGGCGGTGTGCCCCATCCACCGAAGGAGCAAGCCCCACGCATGGAAGGTGCGGGTGAATCTCTCAGGTAAAGCGGACAGCAGGGCAGGACATCCCGGGATTCCGGGATGGCGTTGTGCCTTGCCCCTTGCCGAAAAGAGAGTCCCTCCTTGACCGCTGCCTCCACCACCGATCTGCTCAAGACCCCGCTGTTCGACCTGCACCAGGAACTGGGCGCGCGCATGGTGCCGTTTGCAGGCTACTCCATGCCCGTGCAATACCCGCAGGGGCTGATGGCCGAGCACCTGCACACGCGCGAGGCGGCAGGCCTGTTCGATGTCTCGCACATGGGCCAGATCAGCCTGCGCGGCCCGGATGCCGGCGCGGCGCTGGAATCGCTGCTGCCCATGGAGGTGCTGGGCCTGGGCGAACACCGCCAGCGCTACGGCCTGCTGCTCAATGATGCGGGCGGCATTCTGGACGACCTGATGTTCGTGCGCCGCGAGGACGACCTGTTCCTGATCGTCAACGGCGCCTGCAAGCATGAAGACCTGGCGCACATCCAGGCCCGCATCGGCCAGCGCTGTGAAATCGAGCCCCAGTTCGACCGGGGCCTGCTGGCGCTGCAGGGCCCGCAGGCAGCAGCCGCCATGGAGCGCCTGCTGCCCGACACGGCCGGGCTGGTGTTCATGACGGGCGGCTACTTCGACTGGGAAGGCGCCGAGCTGTACATCACGCGCAGCGGCTATACCGGCGAGGACGGCTTAGAGATCTCCCTGCCCGCCAGCCACGCCGAAGCCTTTGCCCGTGCCCTGCTGGCCCAGCCCGAAGTCAGGCCCGTGGGCCTGGGCGCGCGCAATTCGCTGCGCCTGGAAGCCGGCCTGTGCCTGTACGGCAACGATCTGGACACGACCACCACCCCGGCCGAGGCCGCCCTGAACTGGGCCGTGCAGAAGGTCCGCCGCATTGGTGGCGAGCGCGAAGGCGGCTTTCCCGGCGCGGCCACCGTGCTGGCCCAGCTGCAGTCGCCCGAGCTGCTCACGCGCAAGCGCGTGGGCCTGGTGGCCCTGGAGCGCGTACCCGTGCGCGAAGGCACGGAGCTGCTGGATGCCAGCGGCCGCAAGGTCGGCCAGGTCACCAGCGGCCTGCTGTCGCCCACGCTGAACCAGCCCGTGGCACTGGCCTATGTGGAGCCGGGCAGCGCCGCCATCGGCACCACGCTGCAGGCCATGGTGCGCGGCAAGGCCGTGCCCATGCAGGTGCAGGCCACGCCCTTCGTGGCGCCCCGCTATCACCGCGGTTGAGGACAGCCTGCGCGCTTGGCGTGGATCGAGTTCGGCGGATTCGTTTTTCCTGCCATCGCATGCCGCTACAGTGCGCACTGACCTTTCTCAAACCGCCTTTCACAGGTTTCTTTTTCAGTTTCTATCGGAGCAAGCCATGAGCATCCAGTATTCCAAGGACCACGAATGGATCAACGCCGCCAACCCTGACGCGGCCATCGTCGGCATCACCCTGCACGCACAGGATGCGCTGGGCGACGTGGTGTTCGTCGATCTGCCCGCCGTGGGCACCAGCTTCAACCAAGGCGATGTGGCCGGCGTGGTCGAGTCCGTCAAGGCCGCTGCCGATGTCTACATGCCCGTCAGCGGCGAGATCGTCGAAGTCAACGAAGCCCTGCGCGACGACCCCTCCCTGGCCAACAGCGATCCGCTGGGCGAAGGCTGGTTCTTCAAGGTCAAGCTCAGCGACGCAGGCCAGCTGGCCGCGCTGCTCGACGAAGCCGCCTACACGGCCTTCGCACAGAGCAACTGACGCCACTTTCCGGCCAGGACGGGCGCCAGGGCCCGCCCTGGCGCTTTTCAGCTTTTGAGACAGGTCCCTCCATGCTGATGTCCTCCACCCAGCCCCTTGCCGCCCTCGAGAACGCCACCGAATTCGTGGCCCGCCATATCGGCATTGCGCCCGAAAACGAGGCCCACATGCTCAGCGCCATTGGCGCGGCATCGCGCGATGCGCTGATCGACGCCATCGTCCCGCCCTCCATCCGGCGCCACCAGCCCATGGCGCTGCCGCCAGCGGCCACCGAGGCACAGGCGCTGGCCGAACTCAAGGCGCTGGCAGGCCGCAACCAGCTGCTCAAAAGCTTCATCGGCCAGGGCTACTACGGCACGCACACGCCCGGCGTCATCCTGCGCAACATTCTGGAGAACCCCGCCTGGTACACGGCCTACACGCCCTACCAGGCCGAGATCTCGCAAGGCCGCATGGAGGCCCTGGTCAACTTCCAGACCATGGTCTGCGACCTGACGGCCATGCCGATTGCCAACGCCTCCATGCTGGACGAGGCCACGGCGGCCGCCGAGGCCATGACGCTGGCCAAGCGCTCCGTCAAAAGCAAGAGCAACCGTTTCGTGGTGGCGGGCGATGCCCACCCCCAGACTATCGAAGTCATCCAGACGCGCGCCGCGCCGCTGGGCATCGAGGTGCTGCTGGCCAACTCGCTGGAGGAATGGAACCAGCTGATGGACGGCGACTACTTCGCCGTGCTGGCCCAGTACCCCGCCACCAGCGGCCGCATTGACGATCTGCGCGCCGACGTGGAAAAGGCCCACGGCAAGCAGGCCGCCCTCATCGTGGCCACCGACCTGCTGGCGCTGACCCTGATCACGCCGCCCGGCGAATGGGGTGCCGACATCGTGGTGGGCACCACCCAGCGCTTTGGCATGCCCATGGGCGCAGGCGGCCCGCACGCCGCCTTCATGGCCTGCCGCGACGAGTTCAAGCGCTCCCTGCCCGGCCGCCTGGTCGGCGTGAGCGTGGACGTGCATGGCAAGCCCGCCTACCGCCTGGCACTGCAGACGCGCGAGCAGCACATCCGCCGCGAAAAGGCCACCTCCAACATCTGCACGGCCCAGGTGCTGCCCGCCGTGGTGGCCAGCATGTACGCCGTCTACCACGGCCCCGAGGGCCTGGAGCGCATCGCCCGCCGCGTGGCCTCGTACACGGCCATCCTGGCGCGCGGCCTGGCCGAGCTGGGCGCGCCGCTGCGCGAGGTGCCCAGCTTCGACACGCTGAGCCTGCACACGGGTGCGGCCACACAGGCCATCGTGGAGCGTGCCGTGTCCCTGGGCGCCAACCTGCGCGTGTATTTCAAGGAATACCTGTGCATCTCGCTGGACGAGACCACCACGCGCGCCGATGTCGAGCTGCTGTGGAAGATCTTCGCCCGGGACGGCCAGGCCCTGCCCAGCTTCGCCGCCTTCGAAAAGGGCGTGGAGCCGCTGATCCCTGACGGCCTGCGCCGCAGCAGCGATTTCCTCACGCACCCGGTGTTCAACACCCACCGCTCCGAGACCGCCATGCTGCGCTACATCCGCCAGCTGTCGGACAAGGACCTGGCGCTGGACCGCAGCATGATTCCGCTGGGCTCCTGCACCATGAAGCTCAACGCCACCAGCGAGATGATTCCCATCACCTGGCCCGAGTTCGCCCAGGTGCACCCCTTTGCCCCGGCCGACCAGCAGCAGGGCTATGCGGAACTGGACAAGCAGTTGCGCGACTGGCTGTGCCAGGCCACGGGCTACGCCGGCATCAGCCTGCAGCCCAATGCCGGCAGCCAGGGCGAGTACGCGGGCCTGCTGGCCATCAAGGGCTGGCATGCGAGCCGGGGCCAGTCGCACCGCAACGTCTGCCTGATTCCCAGCAGCGCCCACGGCACCAACCCCGCCAGCGCGCAGATGGTGGGCATGCAGGTGGTGGTCACCGCCTGCGATGCCAACGGCAACGTCGATATGGCGGACCTGGCGGCCAAGTGCGAGCAGCACAGTGCCAACCTGGCCTGCATCATGATCACCTACCCCAGCACGCACGGCGTGTTCGAGACCCAGGTCAAGGAGCTGTGCAAGCTGGTGCATGACCACGGCGGGCGCGTCTACGTGGACGGCGCCAACATGAACGCCCTGGTGGGCCTGGCCGCGCCGGGCAGCTTCGGCGGCGATGTCAGCCACCTGAACCTGCACAAGACCTTCTGCATTCCGCACGGCGGCGGCGGCCCGGGCGTGGGCCCCGTCTGCGTGGTCGAGGACCTCGTCCCCTTCCTGCCCGGCCATGCCACGGCGGGCCTTGCGGGCGGCACGGGTGCCATCAGTGCCGCACCGCTGGGCAATGCGGCCGTGCTGCCCATCAGCTGGATGTACATCCGCATGATGGGCGCCCAGGGCCTGACCCTGGCCACCGAGACCGCCATCCTCAGCGCCAACTACATCAGCGCCCGGCTGCGCGACCACTACCCCACGCTGTACGCGGGCGAGCACGGCCATGTGGCGCACGAGTGCATCCTGGACCTGCGCCAGTTCAAGGAAAGCACGGGCGTCATGGCCGAGGACGTGGCCAAGCGGCTGATCGACTACGGCTTCCATGCGCCCACGCTGTCCTTCCCCGTGCCCAACACGCTGATGGTGGAGCCCACCGAAAGCGAAAGCCTGTACGAGCTGGACCGCTTCGTGGACGCGATGATCGCCATCCGCGAGGAAATCCGCGCCATCGAGCAGGGCCGCCTGCCCCAGGACGACAACCCGCTCAAGAACGCGCCGCACACGGCCGAGACGCTGCTGGCCTCGGAATGGGCCCACCCCTACAGCCGCGAGGCCGCTGCCTACCCGGTGGCTGCCCTGCGCCAGTCCAAGTACTGGTGCCCGGTGGGCCGCGTGGACAACGTCTACGGCGACCGCAACCTGTACTGCAGCTGCATCCCCGTGGACGCTTACCTGAGCTGAAGCACCTGCCACCGAAAGGGGCGCTTGTGGCGCCCCGCCTGGCGCGCGTACACTGCGGCCCTGCCCGCGCCGGGCTCCGGTAATCTGCCGGACGCCGGGCGCGGGCCACCAGGATTTGTGCGGCATGTGCCGCTTTCCCCAGCGCCAGCCCGCGATGAGCAGCCCAGACCATTCCGATCCGCCTCGCGACGACGAGCACCTGCCCCTGCATGCGCTGCTGGCGCCCGGCGCCGACCTGCCCCCCGTCGAACGCTTCCCCCTCTTCCAGCCCGAAGACGACCCGCTGCAGGCCCTGGTGGCCGAGCTGCGCAACTACCAGCGCGAACTGGAAATCCAGAACCGCGTGCTGGACTACAGCCAGGCCGTGGCCGAAAGCGCCTCCGAGCGCTTCGAGGCCCTGTTCGCCAGCATTCCCCTGCCCCTGCTGGTGGTGGACGAGCACGACATGGTGGTGCAGGCCAACGCCATGGCGCACAGCGCCTTCCAGCCCTCCGAGCATGACCGGCTGCTGGTGAACTTCGCGCCCTTCGTGCACCCGGACGACGCCGAGCGCGTGCGCGAGACCTTCTCCGCAGCACGCGAGCTGGGCCGCACCGAGGCCCACGAGGTCTGCTTCGAAATCACCGAGCAGCACCAGCTGCGCGCCGACCTGCACGTGGCCTGCATCGCCATCCCCCAGCAAAGCGGCCCGCCCATTGCCCAGTACCTGTGCGCCGTGGTGGACCAGGGCCCGCTGCTGGCCGAGCGCCTGGCGCTGCAGCAGCGCAACCACCAGCTGTTCCTGAGCGAGCGGCGGCTGGAATCGGTCATCAACTCGGCGCTGGACGCCATCATCTGCCTGGACTCGGACCAGCGCATCACCGTCTTCAATCCCACGGCCGCCGCCCTGTTCCTGTGCCCGCCGCACGACGCGCTGGGCAGTCCGCTGGAGCGTTTCCTGCCCGATGCGGCACAGGCCCTGTCCTTTGCACCGCTGACCACGCAGGCCGTGCTGGGCGAGATGACGGCGCGCACGGCCAGCGGCCGCGAGATTCCGGTCGAGGTCAGTGTCTCCTTCGAGCACCACAGCGGCGGCGAGACCACCACCGTGTTCGCGCGCGACCTCACCAGCCGCAAGAAGGCCGAGGCCCAGCGCAACGAGCTGGAAGACCAGCTGCGCGAATCGCACAAGATGCAGGCCCTGGGCACCATGGCCGGCGGCATTGCGCACGACTTCAACAACATCGTGGGCGCCATCCTGGGCAACGTGGAGCTGGCCAAGGCCGACTGCGGCGGCAATGCCGCAGCCATCGAAAGCCTGCAGGAGATCGAGAAGGCCGGCCGCCGCGCGCGCGACCTGGTGCGCCAGATCCTGACCTTCAGCCGCAACGAGCCGCCCCAGCGCAAGCCCGTGCAGGCGCGCGAAGTCATGGGCGACACGGCGCGGCTGCTGCGCGTGACCCTGCCGCCCGCCGTGGAGCTGCAGGTGCATGTGCCGCCGCAGCTGCCCCCCATGCTGGCCGACGCCATGCAGGTGGAGCAGGCCCTGTTCAACCTGTGCACCAACGCCATGCACGCCCTGGGTGAGCGGCGCGGCCTGATCCAGATGGACGCCGACCTGGTGCGCCCCGACCAGCGCCTGTGCGAGCGCCTGGGCCTGCCGCCCGTCAGCTACGTGGCGCTGTCCGTGCAGGACAACGGCCCCGGCATGGATGCGCGCACGCTGCAGCGCATCTTCGAGCCCTTCTTCACCACCAAGCCCGTGGGCCAGGGAACGGGCCTGGGCCTGCCCGTGGTGCACGGCGTCATGCGCAACCACGGCGGCGCCGTGGACGTGTACAGCATCCCAGGACAAGGCAGCCGCTTCACGCTGTACTTTCCCCCGGCCGACGCCCTGGCGCCCGCCGAGTACGCACCTGCCCAGGCGCCCGTGGCCGAAACGCCGCCCAGCCTGCCGGAGCCGCTGGCAGCCGCAGAAACCCCGACCGGCCCGCAGTTCGCCCTGCTGCCCGACCCGCAGGCCGCACAGCAGCATGTGATGTACGTGGACGACGACCAGGCCCTGGTCTTCCTCGTGCAGCGCCTGCTGCGCCGTCGTGGCTACCAGGTCAGCGGCTTCACCGATCCGCACGAGGCCACCGAGGCGCTGCGCGCCGCCCCCCAGGACTACGACCTGCTGGTCACCGACTACAACATGCCCGGCTACAGCGGCATCGACCTGGTGTACGAGGCGCTGTCCATCCAGCCCCTGCTGCCCATCGCCCTGGCCTCGGGCTACATCACCGCCGAGATCGAGCAGGCCGCCATGGCCGCTGGCGCCCGGGCCCTGGTGCACAAGCCCAATGATGTGGAGGAGCTGTGCGCCACCGTGCACAGGCTCCTGAATGAACGGTGAGCGGCTCAAGCGCTGAACGGCTGCAGGAGTGCCCCGGTGCTGGTACTGCCGCCGATGCCGATGCAGATATCGATGCAGGTGTCTCCTGCCTGTACGAGGACGCCGAGCTGCTGGTGCTGGACAAGCCCTCCGGCCTGCTGTGCGTGCCCGGGCGCGGCCCCGACAAGCAGGACTGCCTGAGCGGCCGCGCCTTGCAGCGCTGGCCCGATGCGCTGGTCGTGCACCGGCTGGACCAGGCCACCTCGGGCCTGGTGGTCATGGCGCGCAGCCTGGCCAGCCAGCGCCTCCTGAGCGAAGCCTTTGCGCAGCGACGCGTGCACAAGCGCTATGTGGCCGTGATCGCCGGCCGCCCTGCCGCGCAGCAGGCCGACGCCTGGCAAAGCATCGACCTGCCGATAGCCGCCGACTGGGAGCGGCGCCCCTTGCGCATCATCGACGCCCTGCAGGGCAAGCCCAGCCAGACCCTGTGGCGCGCCATGCCCGCAGCCACCGAAGGCCAGGGCACACCCACCACGCGGGTGCAGCTGCAGCCCGTGACGGGCCGCACCCACCAGTTGCGCGTGCACATGGCGGCGCTGGGCCATCCCATCCTGGGCGATGCGCTCTATGCCGATGCCGCCGTGCAGGCCCTGTCGCCGCGCCTGCTGCTGCATGCGCACCAGCTGGAGCTGGCCCATCCCCTGTCGGGCCAAACGCTGCGTTTCGAATCCGCCGTGCCGTTTTGATCCACCGCAGAAACACGCAAACCGGCGCCGTCTGGCGCGTTGCTGCAATGCAACATTCCGTGTACGTGTTTCCCCTTCTTGCAGTCGGTCATATTGGTTTCATGCAGCACCGTCTGGGTGCACCGTCGGCATCAGGCGTTTTCGTCGCCCAAAACCGGCGTTGACAAGCGGCCTGCGAGGGCATCCAGCCCTTAGCGAAAAGCCTGCATGCGCGCCAGCCCCGGGATACCCTGTTGCCATTGGTAACCAGGAGATTAATCTGTGCTTCTTTGCGCGGATCGCCCCTACAGGAGCCACCGCGTTTTTCAGAACGCTTTACCCAAAGTTGAAGGAAGTACTCATGAGCATTCCGTTCCGCATGCACACCGTCGTCGCCGCCCTGGGTTTGGCTGGTGCCGCCTTGTTCTCCACAGCGCATGCGCAAATCAAGATCGCCATGGTGGTTCCCACCACCGGCCCGCTGACGCAGTACGGCGACATGGTCAAGGAAGGCGTGAACACCGCCGTGGAAATGGCCAATGCGGCTGGCGGCGTCAATGGCAAGAAGATCGAGCTGGTGTCCGTCGATGACGCCTGCGAACCCAAGCAAGGCCCCGTGGCCGCCAACCGCGTGGTCAACGCCAAGATCGGCTACGTGATCGGCCCCGTCTGCTCGGGCGCATCGATTGCCGCCGCCCCGATCTACAACAACGAAGGCGTGGTCGTCGTGACCCCCTCGGCCACTTCCCCGGCCCTGACCGACGGCAAGAACTACCACTTCATCTTCCGCACCATCGGCCGCGATGACCAGCAGGGCCCGGCCGCCGCCAAGTTCATCCTGGACAAGGCCAAGCCCAAGAAGGTTGCCGTGCTGCACGACAAGCAGTCGTATGGCCAGGGCATTGCCTCCTCCGTGCGCGACGACCTGAAGAAGGCCGGCGTGGAAGTGGCCCTGTTCGAAGGCATCAACGCCGGCGACAGCGACTACTCCGCCGTCATCACCAAGCTCAAGAGCGCCGGTGTGGACTTCATCTACTACGGTGGCTACCACCCTGAAATGGGCCTGCTGCTGCGCCAGGCTTCCGAGCAGGGCCTGAAGGTCCGCATGATGGGCCCCGAAGGCGTGGGCAACCCCGAAGTCAATGCCATCGCCGGCAACGCCGTCGAAGGCATGCTGGTGACCCTGCCTGCAGACTTCTCGGCCAACCCCAAGAACGCCGCCGTGGTCAAGGCCTTCAAGGACAAGAAGCGCAATCCTTCGGGCGCCTTCCAGCTGACCGCCTTTGCCGCCACGCAAGTGCTGCTGGACAGCATCAAGGCCGTGGGCGACAGCCCCGCCAAGGTGGCTGACCACCTGCACAAGTCCAACTTCGAGACCGTTCTGGGCTCGGTGGGCTGGAACAAGCAGGGCGACCTGAAGTCCTTCGACTTCCAGGTGTTCGAATGGCACAAGGACGGCAGCAAGTCGGTCGCTGCCAAGTAATCCCCCTCGTTGACTGGCCGGGGCACGCTTGCGCGTGTCCCGGTTGTCTGCATCCTGGCCTTTTAGGCCTTTTCCTGTTTTGGGGCGGCATTACACCATGTCAGAACTCTTACCTCAGCTGATACAGCAGCTGTTCAACGGACTGTCCCTGGGCGCCATCTATGCCCTGATCGCCATCGGCTACACAATGGTCTACGGCATCATCGGGATGATCAACTTCGCCCACGGCGACATCTACATGATCGGTGCCTACATCGGCCTGGTCACGCTGTCGGCCATCGGCACGACAAGCGGCCTGCCCGTGTGGGCCATCATCGGCCTGATGTTGGTGGTGTCGGTCTTCGTCACCGGCGTCTACGGCCTGGTGGTGGAACAGGTGGCCTACAAGCCGCTGCGCCGCAGCCCCCGCCTGGTGGCCCTGATCTCGGCCATCGGCATGTCCATCTTCCTGCAGAACTGGGTGGCCCTGGGCCAGGGCGCGCGCGACATGGCCGTGCCCTCGCTGCTGCCGGGCGCGCTGCGCTTCGGCGCCGAAGGTGGCTTCGAGATCTATGTGCCCTACTCGCGCATCCTGATCATCGTGGTCGCCATCGTGCTCATGGTGCTGCTGACGCTGTACATCCGCCATTCCCGCATGGGCCGTGCCTCGCGCGCCTGCGCCCAGGACATGCACATGGCCAGCCTGCTGGGCATCGACACCAACCGCGTGATCTCGTTCACCTTCGTGCTGGGCGCCATGCTGGCGGCCGTGGGCGGCGTGCTGATCGCGCTGGCCGTGGGCAAGCTCAACCCGTTCATCGGCTTTCTGGCCGGCATCAAGGCCTTCACGGCGGCGGTGCTGGGCGGCATCGGCTCCATTCCCGGCGCCATGCTGGGCGGCGTGCTGCTGGGCGTGGCCGAGACCTTTGCGGCAGCCTACATCTCGTCCGAGTACAAGGACATCGTGGCCTTCGGCCTGCTGGTGCTGATCCTGCTGTTCCGCCCCACGGGCCTGCTGGGCAAGCCTGAAGTGGAGAAGGTCTGATGAAAGCCAAACCCACCTTGAACCTGCGCGACGCCCTGATCGCCACGGTGATGACCGCCGTGGTCGTCACGCCCATCTTCGGCCTGCACCTGGAGCGCGCCGGCACCCGCACCATCATCAACCCCGACTGGACGGTGGTGGCCTGGGCCTGCGCCCTGGTCTTCCTGGTGCAGCTGCTGCGCCCGCTGATCGCGGCGAAGATGCCCAAGGTCTCGCTGCCCTCGCTGCCACACGCACGCCCCAGCCACCGCAACGGCCTGATCCTGGCCGCCCTGCTGATCGCCGTGTCCTGGCCCTTCTTCGCGGGCCGCAACGCGGTGGACATCGCCACGCTGGCAATGATCTACGTGATGCTGGGCCTGGGCCTGAACATCGTCGTGGGCTTTGCCGGCCTGCTGGACCTGGGCTTCGTGGGCTTCTACGCCGTGGGCGCCTACACCTATGCGCTGCTGTTCCACTGGGCCGGCTGGTCCTTCTGGGAAGCGCTGCCGCTGGCTGGCGCCGCCGCCGCGATGTTCGGCTTCGTGCTCGGCTTTCCGGTGCTGCGGCTGCGCGGTGACTACCTGGCCATCGTGACGCTGGGCTTCGGCGAAATCATCCGCCTGATGCTGGTCAACCTGACCAGCATCACGGGCGGGCCGGACGGCATCTCCAGCATCCCCAAGCCCACGGTGCTGGGCCTGGAGATGACGCGCAATCCCTCCACCGAGGGCGGCACGACCTTCCACCAGTTCCTGGGGCTGGAGTTCAGCTCGCTGCACATGGTGATCTTCCTGTACCTGATGGCGCTGCTGCTGGCCGTGATCACGCTGTGCATCTCCAACCGCCTGGTGCGCATGCCCATAGGTCGCGCCTGGGAGGCGCTGCGCGAGGACGAGATCGCCTGCCGCTCCCTGGGCCTGAACCCCATGAAGATCAAGCTGTCCGCCTTCACGCTGGGCGCCATGTTCGCCGGCCTGGGCGGCGCCTTCTTCGCGGCGCGCCAGGGCATCGTCAACCCCGAATCGTTCACCTTCATCGAATCGGCGCTGATCCTGTCCATCGTGGTGCTGGGCGGCATGGGCTCGCAGCTGGGCGTGATCATCGCGGCCATCTTGCTGACGGTGCTGCCCGAGCTGGCGCGCGAGTTCTCCGAGTACCGCATGCTGATCTTCGGCCTGGTGATGGTGCTGATGATGATCTGGCGCCCGCAGGGCCTGCTGCCCATGCGCCGCCACCATGTGGAGGTGCGCTCATGAGGCATGCCGACACCATGATTTTTGGGACAACAGATAGCAGCAAGGGCCGGCGATGAGCGAGTATTTGCTAGAAGTCAAAGACCTGTGCATGCGCTTCGGCGGCCTGCTGGCCGTGGACCATGTGGGCTTCAACGTGCGCCCGCAGGAAGTGTTTGCCATCATCGGCCCCAACGGCGCCGGCAAGACCACGGTGTTCAACTGCATCAGCGGTTTCTACCAGCCCAGCAGCGGCTCCGTCACGCTGGACGGCAGCGCCATCGAGGGCCGCAGCAGCCACCACGTGGCCAACCACGGCGTGGTGCGCACCTTCCAGAACGTGCGGCTGTTCAAGTCCATGACGGTGCTGGAAAACCTGCTGGTGGCACAGCACCGCAGCTCGGGCGTCAACCTGCTGTCGGGCCTGTTCAACACGGCAAGCTACCGCCGCAGCGAAGAGGAAAAGATCGAGAGCGCCCTGCACTGGCTGGACGTCATGGGCCTGCGCGAGTTCGTCAACCGCGAGGCCGGCAACCTGGCATACGGCCACCAGCGCCGCCTGGAGATCGCGCGCTGCATGATCACCAAGCCGCGCGTGCTCATGCTCGACGAACCCGCCGCCGGCCTGAACCCGCAGGAGAAGAAGGACCTGCAGGGCCTGATCGACCAGCTGCGCCGCCAGTACGGCATTGCCGTGCTGCTGATCGAGCACGACATGGGCCTGGTCATGGGCGTGTCCGAGCGCATCCTCGTCATGGAGTACGGCAAGCCCATCGCCATGGGCCTGCCGGATGCCATCCGCAACGATGAACGGGTCATCAAGGCCTACCTGGGAGAAGCCTGATGCCTGCCATGCTGCAACTGGAGAACATCTCCACCCACTACGGCGCCATCTGCGCGGTCGACAGCGTGAGCCTGCACGTCAACCAGGGCGAAATCGTCTCGCTGATCGGCTCCAACGGCGCCGGCAAGACCTCGCTGCTGATGACGGTGTGTGGCAACCCGCGCGCCAGCTCGGGCCGCATCTCGTTCGAGGGCGAGGACATCACCCAGCTGCCCTCGCACCACATCATGCGCAAGGGCATCGCGGTCTCGCCCGAGGGACGGCGCATCTTCTCGGACCTCACGGTCACGGACAACCTGAAGATGGGCGGATTCTTCCTGGACAAGCCGCAGATCGAGGCCGGCATCGAACATGTGTTCGGCCTCTTCCCGCGCCTGCGTGAGCGCGCCCACCAGCGCGCCGGCACCATGTCGGGCGGCGAGCAGCAGATGCTGGCCATCGGCCGCGCGCTGATGAGCAAGCCCCGCCTGCTGCTGCTGGACGAGCCCACGCTGGGCCTGGCGCCGCTGATCATTGCGCAGATCTTCGAGATCATCCAGACCATCCGCACGGCCGGCGTCACGGTCTTCCTGGTCGAGCAGAACGCCAACCGCGCCCTGCAGATCGCCGACCGCGGCTATGTGCTGGAAACCGGCAAGGTGGTGCTGGAAGACACCGGCGCCAACCTGCTGACCAACGACGCAGTGCGCCGCGCCTACCTGGGCGCCTGACAACGCACAGGCGCCTGGCGCTCCACGGGCCCGCCCTTTGGCGGGCCTTTTTCTTTTCACGCGCAGATCGCACAGTGGTCTGGTCATGCGCGGCCGATTGTGGGGCCCGGGGCCGGCACACAGGCCTTATAAAAGCCGTCTCGATCAGCACTTGCCTACATACACGCCCATGAACGCCCCCGCCCCCCAAGACATGCTGCAACCCCTGGCCATCGACGTGGTGTCCGTGCAGTCCCAGGTCGTCTACGGCCGCGTTGGCAACAACGTGGCCATGCCCACGCTGCAGGCGCTGGGGCTGGCGGCGGCGGCCGTGCCCACGGTGGTGTTCAGCAACACGCCGCACTATCCCAGCATCCACGGCGGAGCAATTGCCGCCGAGTGGTTTGCGGGCTATCTGCAGGACCTGGGTGCGCGCGGCGGGCTGCGGCAGTTGCAGGCCGTGCTGGCCGGCTACCTGGGCGGGCCGGCCCAGGCCACGCTGCTGGCGGACTGGGTTGCCGGCCTGCTGGCGCAGCGGCCCGGCCTGCGCGTGGTGGTGGACCCGGTGATCGGCGACCACGACAGCGGCATCTATGTGGACCCCGCCATGGTCGAGGCCTACCAGCGCCACCTGCTGCCGCTGGCCGACGGGCTGACGCCCAACCATTTCGAGCTGGAGCGGCTGACCGCGCGCCCTGTGCGCGGCATGGACGATGTGGTCCAGGCCGCGCGCAGCCTGCTCAAGGGACGCACGCAGTGGGTGGCCGTGACCAGCGCATCGCCCGAGCTGGACGGCGAGCCCGCCCAGCGCATGCGCGTGGCCCTGGTCACGCGCGATGACGTGCATGTGATCACCCACGCGCGGGTGAATGCGGTGCCCAAGGGAACGGGCGATCTGTTCAGTGCCGCGCTCACCGGCCACTGGCTGCAGGGCGCCAGCCTTCACGAGGCGGCCGAGCGTGCCTGCGAACGCATCGTGCAGGCGCTGGAGCGCACCCGGCAGGCGCACAGCGCCGAGCTGCTGCTGCCATCGGACCCTGTCGCCGGCCAGGCAGCGGCCGGGCCGGCAGCACGGGCACAAGCGATACCATCGCCCGCATGAACAATGCATCGCCTCTTCTTTCCCTGACGATTCTTACCGGCGCCTCGCGCGGCATGGGCCTGGCCATGGCCCGGCAACTGCTCGATGCCGGCCATGAACTGCTCACGCTGTCGCGCTCCACCAGCGAAGACCTGGCCCAGGCGGCCGCCACGGCGGGCGCGCCGCTGCAGCAGTGGAGCGTGGACCTGGGCGAGCCCGAGGCCGCGGCCCGCAGGCTGGGCGACTGGCTGGCCGGCCTGGACGCCGCGCGCTACGCCAGCGTCACCCTGATCAACAACGCGGGCGTGATTCCGCAGATTGCGCCGCTGTCGCAGCTGCAGCCCGCCGACATTGCCCAGGCCATGCGCGTGGGGCTGGAGGCGCCCATGCTGCTGACGGCTGCCTTCCTGGCCGCCACCGAGGGCTGGACAGCCGTGCCGCGCAAGGTGCTCAACATTTCTTCGGGCCTGGGCCGGCGCGCCATTGCCTCGCAGGCCTCCTACTGCGCGGCCAAGGCCGGCATGGACCATTTCAGCCGCAGCGTGGCGCTGGACGAGGCGCTCAAGCCCCACGGCGCGCGCATCTGCTCGCTGGCGCCCGGCGTCATCGACACCGACATGCAGGTGCAGTTGCGCAGCGCGGATACCGCCGCCTTCCCCGATGCAGGCAACTTCGCCCAACTCAAGGAGGGCGGCAAGCTGTCCACGCCCGAGCAGGCGGCAGCGCTGGTGCTGGGCTGGCTGCAGCGTGCCGATTTTGGCGAGCAGGTGGTGGCCGACGTGCGCCAGCCCTGAGCATTTTCCGGAGGGCAGCTTCAATGCGGCGATGAATATCCGGCAATGGAAAAAGGCATCGCCGCACTGACCTGAATAATCCGAATACCCGCCCTGGAAAATGTTCTGCAAGAATTACCGATTGCAGGCAGCATTTTCCATATCCAGCCTGAGCATTCGCTTGAAAATCGTCATCTGGCAAAGGATGACGTTTTTCATCTGCGTTTGCCAGTCCTGCATTTCCAATCCTCCTACAGCGGCGTCTATTGCGACTGGCAAGAATGGGGCACTCAACTCCAAGAAAGTCGGCCATGTCCATTGCCTATTCCGAATCCGCGCCCCTGGCTGAAGCGCCAGTGGTCAACACGGTCGCCACCGTAGATACCTCACGCAGCGGCGTTTCATGGGCCGCGATATTTGCCGGCGCCATGGCGGCGGCATCGCTGTCGCTGCTGCTGTTCATTCTGGGCACGGGCCTGGGCCTGTCGTCGGTGTCGGTATGGTCCGGTGAAGGCCTGGATGCCGGCGCCCTGGGCCTGACGGCCGTGGCCTGGATCGCCTTCACGCAGCTGGCCTCGGCCGGCGTGGGCGGCTATCTGGCCGGGCGGCTGCGCACACGCTGGCAAGGCGTGCACACGGACGAGGTCTACTTCCGCGACACGGCCCACGGCTTTCTGTCCTGGGCACTGGCCACGCTGGCCATGGTGGCCCTGATGGGCGCCGCTGCAGGCGGTGCCGTCTCCGGCGCCTTCAAGGCCGCGCAGACCGTGGCCACCAGCGCCTCCAGCGTGGTGGGCGGCGCGATCGGCGCCGCGGGCGGTGCAGCTGCAGGCGGTGCCGCAGCCATGGCCGGTGCCTCGGGCGCCGATGCCTCGCCCCAGGGCCTGGCCTACTGGACCGGCAGCCTGTTCCGCAACTCCGGCGCCGCTACCTCCACCAGCAATGCCACCCCCGCCGACCTGGCCAGCGCCACCCGCGAGGCCGGCGTGATCTTTGCCCAGTCGCTGCGCACCGGCCAGCTGTCTCCCGCCGACGAGCAATACCTGGCCCAGCTGATTGCGCGCAACTCCGATATGTCCGTGGAAGATGCGCAAAAGAAAGTGCGAAGCACCTTTGATTCCGTGCAAATGCAGATAAAGCAGGCCGAGCAAAAGGCTGAAGAAGCCAAGCAAAAGGCCAAGCAGGCAGCCGAAGAGGCACGCAAGGCCACGGCCCATTCCATGCTCTGGCTGTTTGTTTCGCTGATGCTGGGCGCTTTTGTGGGCAGCCTGTGCGCCACCTGGGGTGGTCGTCAACGCGATGCCTTTTGATAATCCCCAGCACTGAAACCGAATCAATCCAATTCAATCCATTCAACGGAGGCTTGCCATGCGATCCATACTGCTTTTTCTCCTGGGCGTTCCCATTCCCATCATCATCCTGATTGCGCTCATCCACTGACGGATGCCGCCATGCCGGCCACGCGCAGCAAGTCCCAGGCATCCCGCCCAGCCCGCCCCACCAAAGGGGCGGCCAAGGCGGCGACACCCCAGGCCTCGCTCGCGCTGTACCGGCAAAAGCGCGACTTCACGCGCACACCGGAACCTTCGGCAGAATCTTCCAGTGAGGCGATTGCAGGGCAGCCCGGCGCGGGCGCCCTGCAATTCGTCATTCAAAAGCACTGGGCCAGCCACCTGCACTACGACTTTCGGCTGGAGCTGGACGGCAGCATGAAAAGCTGGGCGGTGCCCAAGGGCCCCAGCTACGACCCGGCCGACAAGCGCATGGCCGTCCAGGTGGAAGACCACCCCATGGCCTACAACCGCTTCGAGGGCCAGATTCCACCGGGACAGTACGGCGCGGGCAAGGTCATCATCTGGGACCGTGGCACCTGGCTGCCCGAGGGCGATGCGGCCGAAGGCTATCGCAAGGGCAAGCTCAAGTTCGAACTGCGCGGCCACAAGCTGCAGGGCCGTTGGACCCTGGTGCGCATGCGCGGCAAGGACGACGCCAAAAAGCCCGCCTGGCTGCTGATCAAGGAGCACGACGGCCTGGAACGTGCTGCCAGCGAATTCAACGTGGTCGAGGACATGCCCGACAGCGTGGCCGGCCTTCCCCTGCCCACCGCCACAGCGCCCGTCACCACGCCCGTCGCTACGCACGTCACCGCGTCCATGCCGCAGAGCATCGCCCCGCAGCTGGCAACCTTGGTGGACCATGCCCCTGCAGATGCCGGGCAATGGATCTTCGAGAGCAAGTTCGACGGCTACCGGCTGCTGGCGCGCATCGAGGACGGCGCCGTTCGCCTTTTCACACGCAACGGCAAGGACTGGACCGCCAAAATGCCCGCCCTGGCCCGCGCCTTTGCCGCACTGCCCCTGCAATCGGGCTGGGTGGATGGCGAGGTGCTGATGCTGGACAGCGACAGCCGCCCTGACTTCCAGTCCCTGCAAAACGCCTTTGACGGCGAGCGCACCGACCACCTGGTGTTCTTCGCGTTTGACCTGCTGTGGCAGGACGGCCAGGACCTGCGGCCCCAGCCCGTGGAGCAGCGCCGCCAGCAGTTGCAGGCCCTGCTGCACAAGGCGCCTTCGGACCGCCTTCGCTTCAGCGAGGCCTTTGACGCCCCGCCCGCCGACCTGGTGGCCGCCGCCTGCCAGCTGGGCCTGGAGGGCGTGATCGGCAAGCGGCGCGGCAGTGCCTATGCCTCGCGGCGCAGTGCGGACTGGATCAAGCTCAAGTGCGGCCTGCGCCAGGAATTCGTGATCGCGGGCTACACCGATCCCCAGGGCACGCGCACGGGCCTGGGCGCCCTGGTCCTGGCCGTGCATGGCGAGGACGGCCAGCTGCGCGCGGCAGGCAAGGTGGGCACGGGGTTCAACAGGCGCACCCTGGCCGACCTGCGCCAGCGCCTGGAGCGCCTTGCCACCGGCACCTCGCCGCTGGCGGACAGCCGGGGCCTTGGCAGCGGGGTGCACTGGGTGCGCCCCACGCTGCTGGCCGAGGTCTCGTTCGCGCAGTGGACCGAGGACGGCCAGGTCCGCCATGCCGTATTCCAGGGCCTGCGTGCGGACAAGCCTGCACGCAGCATTGTCAAAGAGGAGCCACAGCACGTGCCATCGACCGCATCTTCCGCCAGCGCTGCAGCCACGCCTGGCGCTGCACGAACGCAAACCCGCCATGCCAGGGCGGCGCGACTGCCCGCCTCGATGACCATCACCCATCCCGAGCGGGTCATCGATCCCTCCACCGGCATCACCAAGATGGATCTGGCGCGCTACTACGCCACGGTGGCGCCCTTCATGATCACCCACCTCAAGTCCCGGCCCGTGGCCATGGTGCGGGCGCCGGACGGCATCGAGGGCGAGCTGTTCTTCCAAAAGCACCTCGACCAGGCGCCGCTGCAGGGCATCGCCGCCCTGTCGCCGGAACTGGACCCCGGCCATGCCCCGCTGATGGAGGTGTCCCGGCGCGAAGGCCTGGTGGCGGCTGCGCAGATGAACACCATCGAATGGCACACCTGGAACGCGCGCAAGGACCGCATCGACCGGCCCGACCGCATGACCTTCGACCTGGACCCGGGCGAAGGCGTGCCCTGGCAGCAGGTGCAGGAGGCCGCCAGCCTGCTGCATGTGCTGCTGCAGGAGCTGGAGCTGCCGGCCTTCCTCAAGACCAGCGGCGGCAAGGGCCTGCACGTGGTCGTGCCCATCAAGCGGCTGCTGGACTGGGACACCGTCAAGGCCTTCTCGCAGGCCGTGGTCCAGCACCTGGCCCATGCCGTGCCCCAGCGCTTCGTGGCCAAAAGCGGGCCGCGCAACCGCGTGGGAAAGATTTTTGTGGACTACCTGCGCAACGGCTTCGGCGCCACCACGGCCTGCGCGTGGACGGCCCGGGCGCGGCCGGGCATGGGCATCTCCGTGCCCGTGGCCTGGAACGAGCTGGACAGGCTCACGGGCGGCGCGCACTGGACCATTCGCTCGGTAGACCAGCGCCTGCGCCTGGGCAACTCCCCCTGGGAGCACTACGGCACGGCCGCCGTGGGCCTGGGCCGCGCCATGAAGGCGCTGGGCTTCGAGGCGCAGCGTTGAGCACCGTCCTGCAGGGATCGAAGAAAGCACCGCCATGAAGAAAGCCGCCTCCCCCAAATCCAGCCCGTCCACCTCCGCGCGCAGCATGTGGAAGGGCGCCATCAGCTTTGGCCTGGTGCACATTCCCATCGGCCTGTACGCGGCCACGGCCAGCTCGGACATCGACTTCGATTGGCTGGACAAGCGCAACATGCAGCCCGTGGGCTACAAGCGCATCAACAAGGTCACGGGCAAGGAAGTGGCCACGGCCGACATCGTCAAGGGCGTGGAATTCGAAGAAGGCCGCTACGTGGTGCTGAGCGCTGAAGAGATTGCCGCCGCCTTTCCCAAGACCACGCAGACCATCGAGATCGAGGCCTTTGTCGATGCCCAGGACATCCCCTTCATCTACCTGGAACGCCCCTACTACACCGCCCCCCTGCACCGTGGCGAGAAGGTCTACGCCCTGCTGCGCGAGGCCCTGCGCAAGAGCAACAAGGTGGGTGTGGCCAAGGTGGTCATCCAGACCAAGCAGCACCTGGCCATCCTGATCCCCTGCGGCCGGGCGCTGGTGCTCAACCTGCTGCGCTGGGGCGGCGAGATCCGCTCCTTCGAGCAGCTGGACCTTCCGCCGCTGGACGCCAAGGCAGCCGGCATCAAGAGCGCCGAGATGACCATGGCCATGGCCCTCATCAAGGACATGAGCCAGGCCTGGGACGCCGACCAGTTCCGCAACTCCTTCAGCGAGGAAATCCATCAACTCGTGCAGGCCAAGGCGCATGCGGGCGATGTCCAAAACGTGGAAAAACAGGAGACCCCACCCGCCGCGCCGGCCAACGCGGCCGTGCTGGACCTGACGGCCCTGCTCAAGAACAGCCTGGGCAAGGGCGCAGGCGGACCATCCGCCAACGCTGCCAAGGAAAAAAATACCGCGTCAACGGTAAAAAATGCAAAGACGCCAGCGTCCAGAAAATCGACAAAATCCACAAAAACCCCGGCCAGGACCCCTGCAAAACGCCCCGCCGCCAAATAACCCAATATTTGGCCTGGCTGCATTTTTTACAAAACAATTTCATTATAAGAAATACATCCATTTGTACCGACAAAATGGAACAAAGCTACTCCATAGCAAATTCCAATGCTTTACCAAAAGTAATCTTCCAAATATCCTACAAGCCGGCCATTTTCACGGTCGCACAATGAAATTGCAGTGATGACGGCATCGCTGTTTACTTAAGGAGTACGGAAATGACGCAACAGACCAACAACCCTCAAGGCAACACGGCCAGCAACCAGCAAAACGACAAGAACAAGCAGCAGCAGCAGCAGAACAATCCGGGGCAGCAGCAGCAAAGCAATCCCAACAACCCGAACAATCCCAACCAACAGCAGCAACAGAGCAATCCCCAGCGCAACCAACCAGGGGAACAGCAAAAGCAGGGCAGCCATCAGCAGCGTTAAGCTGCCGATAGCGTGAACTGGCAAAGGGCCCCCTGGGCCCTTTTTTTATCTCCAGAGCTTTGCTGACGATGCCCTTTGGTTCAGCCAATCGCCTCTTCCAATAATTATTGCCTCATACAACAGGCCATCCTCTTTCTTTCAAGGAGTAAATCGTGGCTAAGAAATCCCCTGGTGAAAAGAAATCGTCCAAGCAATCCCCCACAGGCCATGGCGGAGAATTACAGCAACAGGCCGACGGACAGCACCCCGGATTGACCACGCAGCAAGGCATTCCGGTTCCTGATAATCAGAACTCCCTCACCGCCTGGGAAAAAGGCCCTACGCTGCTGGAAGATTTCATCCTGCGCGAGAAAATCACGCATTTCGACCATGAGCGCATTCCAGAGCGAATCGTCCATGCACGCGGCACAGGCGCCCACGGTTATTTCCAGCTGACAGATTCGCTGGAGCAATACACCACCGCCAAGGTCCTGACCGAAACCGGCAAGCAAGTGCCGATCTTCGTGCGCTTCTCCACCGTGGCCGGTGGAGCGGGCTCGGTGGACACCCCGCGCGATGTGCGCGGCTTTGCCATCAAGTTCTATACCGAAGAGGGCAACTGGGACCTGGTGGGCAACAACATCCCGGTCTTCTTCATCCAGGACGCCATGAAGTTTCCCGACCTGGTCCATGCCGTGAAGATGGAACCCGACCGGGGCTTTCCGCAGGCCGCCACGGCGCACGACACGTTCTGGGACTTCATCTCCCTCATGCCCGAGTCCATGCACATGGTCATGTGGATCATGAGCGACCGCACCATTGCACGCAGCCTGCGCATGATCGAGGGCTTTGGCGTGCACAGCTTCCGGCTGGTCAATGCCCAGGGTGAAAGCACCTTCGTGAAATTCCACTGGCGGCCCGAGCTGGGCATCCAGTCCACGGTCTGGGACGAGGCCCTCAAGCTGCAGGCTGCAGACAACGACTACCACCGCCGCGACCTGTTCGAGGCCATCGAGGCGGGCGACTACCCGGCCTGGGAGCTGTGCGTGCAGCTGTTCTCGCAGGAGCAGGCAGACGCCCTGCCCTACGACCACCTGGACCCCACCAAGCTCATCCCCGAAGAGGAAATTCCGCTGCGCAAGATCGGCCGCTTCGTGCTGGACCGCTGGCCCGACAACTTCTTCGCCGAGACCGAGCAGGTGGCCTTCTGCCCGGCCAATATCCCGCCCGGCATCGATTTCAGCAACGACCCGCTGCTGCAGGGCCGCCTGTTCTCGTACCTGGACACCCAGCTGTCGCGCCTGGGCGGCCCCAACTTCACGCAGCTGCCCATCAACGCGCCCAAATGCCCGTTCGCCCACCACCAGCGCGACGGCCACATGCAGACCGAGGTGCCCAAGGGCCGCGTGGCCTATGAGCCCTCCAGCCTGCAGGCCGACAGCCCGCGCGCCTCGGCAGCCCGCGGCTTGCGGCACTTTGCCCAGCCCGCGCAGGAGGGTACCAAGGGCCGCATCCGCCCCGAGAGCTTTGCCGACCACTACAGCCAGGCGCGCATGTTCTACCAAAGCCAGAGCGCGCAGGAGCAGGCCCACATCGCCAGCGCCCTGGTGTTCGAGCTGTCCAAGGTACAGACGCCGCATGTGCGCCTGGCCGTGGTCGGCCACCTGCAGGTGATAGACGCCGACCTGGCACAGCGCGTGGCCGACGGCCTGGGCCTGCCCCAGTTGCCGCCTGCCGCCAAGCCTGCCGTGCCCCCGCAAAAGCTGCCGCCCAGCCCGGCCACGCGCATCATCGATCGCATGAAGCCCACCTTGCAGGGCCGCTGCGTTGCCATCCTGGTGGACGAAGGCTCCAGCGCCCGGCACGTTGCCGCCTTCCACAAGGCGCTGGTGGCGCAAAAGGCCAGCGTGAAGATCATTGCGCCCAAGATCGGCGGCGCCACGCTGGACGACGGCAGCCACCTGCCGGCCGACGGCCAGCTGGCCGGATCGCCATCCGCGCAGTTCGATGCCGTGGTGTCCATCATCACGCTGGAGCGCGGCCAGGCGCTGGCCCATGAGGCAGCCGCGCAGGACTGGTTCCGCGACGCCTTCGGCCACCTCAAGGCCATTGCCGCCTGCAAGGCCACGCAGCACATCATGAAGACGGCCGGCATCACGCCGGACGAGGGCGTGTTTCCCATCGACAAGCCCGAACCCTTCATCGAAGGCGCCAAGAAGCGCTTCTGGGCCCGCGAAGCGAAGCTGAGAACGCTGGCCTGACCCCCGTCCCGGCGTGCGCCACATCATTGCCACCAGATGGCATCGCGCCGGACTTCAACCAACCTTGTACCCGGGCCATTTACCCCGGGTCCAGGCATGGCGCTTGCCATGGCAACACCAAGGCCGGCCCGGCCTGCCACCCCTACAGGAGCAACTTCCCATGATCACTTCGGTACCTGCACCCCCTGTCACCCCGCCTGTTGCGCCCCCGGTCAACCCGCCGCCCACCGAGCCGCTGGTTCCCCCCGTGGGCGACCCGCCACCGGCCCCTGCACCTTCGCCCTACTCCGACCCGCCCATTGCCCCGCCGCCACCGCCGCCGCAGGGGGTGCACTGAGCTCCGCGCCAGCCAGGGGCAGGGCAGCGAACGCAGACGGCCCCGGCCCTGCCCTGACCTATGTGAACGACCGCATGCCCGGCTGGCGCCGCGTGCGGCGCGGCAAGGGCTTTTCCTACGTGGCACAGGACGGCAAGCCCGTGCGCGATGCCCAGGCGCTGGCGCGCATCCGCAAACTCGCCATTCCACCGGCCTATGTGGATGTCTGGATCTGCCCCGATCCCCAGGGCCACCTGCAGGCCACGGGCCGCGATGCCCGGGGCCGCAAGCAGTACCGCTACCACCCGCAGTGGCAGGAACAGCGCAAGCAGGTCAAGTTCGACCGCATGCGCGCCTTTGGCCGCCACCTGCCCGCCATCCGTCGGGCGGTGGCGCGCGACCTCAAGCCTGGCCGGCCGCAGCTGGACACCGTGGTGGCCGCCATCGTCTGGCTGCTGGACTGCACGGCCCTGCGCATAGGCAATGACGAGTATTCCGAGAGCAATGGCTCCTACGGCCTCACCACGCTCAGAAACCGCCATGCCCAGGTGCATGCGGGTGAGCTGACGCTGAGCTTCAAGGGCAAGAGCGGCGTGCTGCAGCAGGCCCGCGTGTCCGACCGCGCCGTGGCCCGCATCGTCAAGCGCTGCCAGGAGCTGCCGGGCCAGCGGCTGTTCCAGTTCATCGACGATGAAGGCGAAGTCCACCATGTGCGATCCGAGCATGTGAACGACTACATCCGCAGGATTTGCGGCAAAGCTGCGGCCCATGGGGCTGATGCCGCAGATGTCGGAGATGCCGCAGACAGCCCGGATTTCAGCGCCAAGGATTTCCGCACCTGGCATGCCAGCGTGTACGCGCTGGAACTTGCGCTGGAACTGGCGCTGACTGCAGGCAAGGCAGCGTCGCAAGAAGGCGCAGGCACCAGTGCGGCGGCGCTGAACGCTCTGGTCACGCAGGTCGCCCGGCGCCTGGGCAATACCTGTGCGGTTTGCCGCAAGTTCTACATCCATCCCCAGGTGCTGGCCCTGTGCGAGCAACCTGGGCAGGACATTCCCACCGCACCGGACAGGCGCCCGCGCGGACTGAGCGCAAAGGAATGCCTGTTCCTGGGGCTGCTGCAGCCCCGCAGCGGGCGGCGCGCCAGCCGCCAGCCGCCTCCCTGATCCCGCCTCCCGCACGCCCGGCAAACACTGTGCCTGTGGACTGACAAAGACGCCCGCATGCTCGCCCTTAAACTGGCAGATCATGAAATTTTGTCAAAACGCGTTGCGGCGAGGACCCCTGGAGGCCATGCGATGAACCACGTGCTGATCGTCGATGACGATGCGGATTCCGCAGCGACCATGCGCGAACTCGTGGGCGTGGACCGCTTCTCGGTCGCCGTGGCCCACACCCTGCGCGACGCGCGCCGGCAGATGGCCATGCAGCCGCCCAGCCTGGTGCTGCTGGACCTGCAGCTGCCCGATGGCAACGGCATGGACCTTTTCGGTGACCAGCAGGTGCCGCAGGACTCGCAGATCGTGCTGGTGACCGGCCACGCCAGCCTGGACTCCTCCATCGAGGCCCTGCGCCGCGGCGCCATGGACTATCTGGTCAAGCCCGTGGGCATCGGGCGGCTGGAGGATATTCTTTCGCGCTTTCTGATCCCCACGGCCGGCCTGCCGGAGACGGGCACCAGCACCCTCACGGGCGCGGCCTTCGACCAGATCACCCCGCAAGACAGGCCAGGCGCCGGCTACTGCGCGCAGGAAGGGCGCTTTGGCCGGCTGTGGGGCGGCTCGGCCCCCATGCAGCGGCTGTACCAGCAGATGGAGCGCGTGGCGGGTACCTCGGTCACGGTCTTTCTGACGGGCGAAAGCGGCACCGGCAAGGAAGTCGTGGCACAGACCCTGCATGAGCTGAGCCAGCGGCGCAGCCGGCCCTTCCTGGCGGTCAACTGCGGGGCCATTTCTCCGCACCTGATCGAAAGCGAGATCTTTGGCCACGAAAAGGGCAGCTTCACCGGCGCCGACCGCCAGCACCAGGGCTTTTTCGAGCGCGCGGCCACGGGCACGCTGTTTCTGGACGAAATCACGGAAATGTCGATGGAGCTGCAGGTCAAGCTGCTTCGCGTGCTGGAGACCGGCCGCTTCATGCGCGTGGGCTCCACCCAGACGCTGCAGACCGATGTGCGCGTGATCGCCGCCACCAACCGCTGCCCCTACGAGGCCGTGGCCAGCGGCAAGCTGCGCGAAGACCTGCTGTACCGCCTGAACGTCTTCCCCATCGAGCTGCCGCCGCTGCGCGAGCGCCTGACCGACGTTCCGCTGCTTGCGCAGCATTTCATGGACGCCATCTCCCAGCGCGAGGGCCAGGCCAAGCAATTCACGGCATCGGCCCTCAAGCAGCTTGCGCAATACAGCTGGCCCGGCAACGTGCGCGAATTGCGCAATGCCGTGCAGCGCGCCTATGTGATGGAGCCCGGCCCGCTGGTGAGCCAGGAATGGCTGCCCCGGCCGCCCGTGGTCATTGCCCAGCATCCGGCCGACCACTCCCTGCACCTGCCGCAAATGCCACATATGCCGCAGGCGGGGTCCATGCCAATGAGCGCGCCAATGACCGCTCCACTGACAGCGCCATCGACCACGCCCATCACCCCCGCAATCACAGCGCATGCGCCCGCCGACCACGCGCATGCAGCCGCCACCTACGACCTGCCCGACACCGAGCCGGCCACCATACAGCTGCCCATCGGCATGACCATGGCGCAGGCCGAGCGGCTGCTCATCCAGGCCACGCTCAAGCAGTGCAAGTACCAGAAGGAACGCACGGCGGCCGTGCTCGGCATCAGCCTCAAGACCCTGTACAACCGGCTCAGGGACTATGCGGGCGGCAAAAAGGGCGAGACGGACGCCGAGCACGGCTGACACCCAAACTTGCAGGCACGCGGCTTGCCACCTTGATTGCACCTTCGTGCAACCAAGGACAAGCCCATGGACTCCTCTCCTCCCCGCGCCTACGGTGTCTTCAAGCCCGTGGGCCACATGGTGGTCTCGTTTCCCACAGCTGCGCAGGCCGATGACGGCGTGGCCGCGCTGCAGGCGCTGGACCTGCCCGCCCAGGACATCCAGCGCTATTCCGACCGGGAAATGCTGGCCCAGATCGATGAAGACCTGCGCCAGGCCAGCCCCGTTGCCGCCGTGGGCCAGGAGCTCAACCTGGTCAAGGCCCACCAGGCCCTGGCCGAACGCGGCTACCACTGGCTGGTGGTGCGCGTGGACAGCGACGAGGCCGCACGCACGGCCGCCGATGCCCTGAAGGCCGCCGGCGCCGAGCGCGCCCAACTCTATGGCCGCTTCATCATCGAGGAATTGATAGAGCACGCCGCCGACCTGCCCCAGGTCAGCGAGTCGCCCGACCGGGGCCTGGATGCCCAGACGCCTTCGGGCCATGAGGCGGAGCGTGCAGAGATTCGCCCTGCCGCGGACCAGGACACCGCCCCTGACAAGCCAAGGCTCTGAACGGCCTGCAGGAGCCGGGCACGCCGATTGCCCTTGACCACCAACCGTAACTTTTTTTCAAGGGCGATGCCATGGACTTCCTCATCTGGCTGATGGTGGGTGGCCTGATCGGCTGGATTACCAGCATGGTCACGAACACCCAGGCCGAGCAAGGCATTTTGCTCAACGTGGTCATAGGCGCCATAGGCGCACTACTGGGCGGCTGGCTGCTGGCGCCGATGCTGGGGCCTTCGGCCATGAATGCGCAGACGGAGGCGCCGGCCACCTCCATGTCCATCTTCGTCTCTCTGGCCTGCGCCGTTGCGCTGCTGGCCATCTTCAACCTGTGCAAGCGGAGCGTGCCGCGCTGAAAGCGGCCAGGCAGCCTGTCAGTCCAGCCTTTGCGCCAGGCAGTCCTGCGCCGCCATGGCCACGCGCGGCAGCACCAGTGAGACCGCCAGGCAGCGGCCATGCTCACCCTCGGCCCGCACCACGCCACCGCGCTCCAGGCACAGGCGGCGCGCCAGGCTCAGGCCGCAGGTGGCGTCCGCATCGGCATCGTTCAATGGAGTGAAGACAGGCGGCGGGTCCTGCCTTTCCACACGTTCCAGCCGTGGCGCGCCCGCCTCGCCGGTACCGGAGCCGGTGCTGGCGGCGCCCGCCCCGTGGGCCAGGGCCTCGATGCGGATCTCCACCAGCGCATCTCCGCGAGAAGCTGCGGCCTGCTCCTGGTCCTGGTGCTCGGACAGGGGCCGGGCGGCCATGTGCACCTGCGCGCCATCGGTCATCGCTTCGCGGATGGCGAGAAAAATGCTGATCAGCGCCAGCTCCAGCTCATCCGGGTCCACATGCACGCCCAATCGCGGCGCCGGCTGGCCGGGCTGACTGGCCTCGGCAGGCTCCGCCACCTCCAGCGCCATGCGCTTGCCCAGCACCACGGCCAGCGTGCCCTGCAGGCCGGGCAGCCAGCGGTACAGGTCCACCACCAGCGCATGCGTGCAATGGTGCGCCCCAAAACGCAACAGTTGCTGCGTGAGGCGGCTGGCCGTGTCCACCGAGCGCAGCATGGCCTGGGCGGGCAGGCGCAGGCCCGGGTCTTCGGAGCGCCGCTCTATCAGATAGGCGCTGTTGCTCAGAATGCCCAGCTGGTTGTTGAACTCATGGGAAAACCGGCCTGCCAGCCGCCCCACCACCTGCAGGCGTTCGCTCTGGAGACGGGCAGCGGCCTCTTCGAGGCGGGCAGCGTCCACCGCAGCGCCTTCGGACAGGCCGGCATCACCGCCGCCCTGGCCCTGCCCATGGTCTTGCGCCTTGCCGCCCATTGCCGGCAACACCAGGGCCGCGCTGCCCCGCAGCGCCAGCCGCGCCAGTCCCAGGCCCGCCACCGCAAACAAAACGATGGCCACCCAGATCACCCCCTTCAGGGGCCGGGAGCATGCGGGGTCCAGCGCAGAACAGGGGAGCCAGCTCACCCAGGTCCATCCCTGGGCGGACTTGCTGAAGAAGGCCCGCAGCGGCCCGCCCTGCGCATCTGGCAGATCCAGCCAGCCCTGCGAAGCGCCCTGCCCTGCGCCCTCCCCAGCGCTTTGCTCTGCGCCTTGCCCCGCACTTTTCGCGCCGGGCGCAGCCTGCGCCAGGCTGGCCGCCAGCCGCTCGCTGAAATCGGCGGGCAAGGCAGGCAGGTCGGCTGCCGCGCCGGGCCCGGCCGGCAGGGCGCGGCCTGTGCTGTCCACCAGAAAGCCGGGCCAGCCGGAGTCCAGCAAGGGCCGCAAGGCCGCCAGCACCTGGTCGGCGCCGGCCGTGCGCGGCTCCTTGTCCAGCAGACGGGCCACAGCCATGCTGCTGACGCGCGCGGCCTGCTCCTGCGCCGCATGCTCGGATTGGTAGGCGCGCAACAGCAGCCAGGACGAGGCCGCCAGCACAAAGACCAGCAAGGCCAGCAGCAGCAGGACCAACCTCAGGCGTATGGACATGGGATCTTCGGGCAGGGCATCACGCGGCGCCTCCCGTGGAACGGAATTCTGGGCCCCCGGGGGCGGGACCGTATGGAAGCTGGTGGACTGGTACATGGCAAAGTTTGCAGAAAACCTTGCGCCCAAACGGCAATTTCTGCCGTGGACGCCATGACCGGCCCCGCTGTTCCAGAACCGATCCCCCGCAGCGGCGGCAAAACCCTGGGCCCCGTGCCGCCTGCGCAGGGAGACCACAGCAGGTTTCGTGCCCAAAGTGTATCCAGACGATTCGCCGCCCGCATGGCGGCATGGAGCTTGCGTCTTCGGGTCATCGCACCAAGGAGATGAAATGGGTTCCATGCACCTCAGGGCGGACATACGCCAGTCCCAGACGCTTTCTCCCCGCCTGCAGCTTGCAGTGCGGATGCTGCAGATGTCCTCGCTGGACTTTGCCGCAGTGGTGCGCAGCAAGCTGGAGGACAACCCGTTCCTGGAAGACCCGCAGGATGCGCAGGACGGCGAGTATGAACAGGGGCTGCTCGACGGCAAGGAGCTGGGTGAAGAGGACCGGGAAGGCGGCATGGGCAGGCTGGCCCCGGAGGCAGGCCTGACCTCCGATACGGGCATGGATGAAGGCTTCGGCATGGGCATCGGTCTGGACATGGACCGCGATCTCCCCGGCACGCAGCACCCGCCCGACCCGGCCGACCACCTGCCGGGCCCCGCCACCGAACCCGCCGACGACCGCGACCTGTGGCTGGCCGACATGCATACCGGCGCGCGCCAGGGGGCGGATGGAGAAGGCACGGCCATGGATCTGGCGGCCTGCGAGACCACGCTGGCCATGCACCTGCACGGCCAGCTCAACGTGATGGCGATGACGCCGCGCGACCTGTGCATGGCCCGCGCCATCGTGGAGTCGCTGGACGACGACGGCTATCTGCGCACCGAGCTGCAGGAACTGGCCGGCCTGCTGGCCCTCAGCCCCGCACCTGACGCGCAGGAAATGCTCATTGCCCTGCGCCTGGTGCAATCGCTGGACCCGGCCGGCGTGGCCGCTCGCAGCGTGGGCGAATGCCTGTTGCTGCAATGCCCGCAGATCGGCGATGCCCACCTGCGCCAGCTGGCCCAGGCCATGGTGCAGGACCACATGGAAGCGCTGGCCGCCCGCGACGTGCCCCGGCTGGCCCGGGCGCTGCAGGTGCCGCCCGCGCAGATCACGCAGGCGCTGGACTGCATACGTCGGCTGAACCCCAGGCCGGGCTGGAACTTCGGCTCCTCCCACGTGGACTACATCGTTCCCGACGTGATCGTGCGCCGGGGCCAGAACGGCTGGAACGTGCACCTCAACCCCGCGGTCGTGCCGCGCGTGCGCCTGAACCGCGTCTACGAGCAGCTGTTTCAGCGCCACCGCCGCAGCGGCCAGAACCAACTGGCCGACCACCTGCAGGATGCGCGCTGGACGGTGCGCAACGTGGAGCAACGCTTTTCCACCATCCTCGACGTGGCGCAGGCCATCGTGCGCAAGCAGCAGCTGTTCCTGGAGTTCGGTGCCATGGCCATGAAGCCGCTGGTGCTGCGCGAGATTGCCGAGGAAGTGGGCGTGCACGAGTCCACCGTCTCGCGCGTGACCAACAACAAATACATGGCCACGCCCACGGGCGTGTTCGAACTCAAGCATTTCTTCTCGCGCCCCATGCTCAGCGCCAGCGGCAATGCCTGCTCGGCCACGGCCATCCGCGAGCTGATCGGCGACATCATCGCGGCCGAGTCCGATGCCCGGCCGCTGTCGGATGTTGAAATCGCACGCCAGCTCGGTGCCCAGGGCCTGGTCGTGGCGCGCCGCACCGTCACCAAATACCGCCAGCTGCTGCGCATAGAACCGGCCGACCGGCGCAGGCGCCACGCCTGAAACCTGGCTTTGTGGCAAGCGGCGTGCCTGTCCAAAAGCCTGTCCGGCCCGTCCTGCCAAGCCCCACCGCCGTGCAGCGGCTTGTCGCTCCCGCAGGGCATGCCTTGTCCGACAGTTGCAGGCCGCCGCCCGGCCTAAGGTGAAAGCTCATGGACTGAAGGAGCCCGCCATGGACAACTCACCCCGCCGAATGCATGCCCCCCTCGAACGCCAGCGCAGCGAGAACAACCACATCCGCGACGGACGCTGGCCCCTGCGCATAGGCGCACTCACCGCCGCCGTCGCACTGATCCTGGTGCTGATGTTCAACTTCATGGCCCCCAAGGGCCGGCTGGATGCGCCCAGCGCCACTGGAGCGACTGGAACGCCTTCGCCCTCATCGTTGCCCTCACCGTCGCCCTCACCGTCTCCCGCGACACAGCCCGTGTCGCCGCCCGCGCCTTCCGCCGCGCCGCAGCAGGCTGATCCGGCCACGGCCCCTGCCCCCACCTCCACGCCTGCGCGCTGAGCCGGCATCCACCGCTCATCACCACACACCCCCAAAAGGACACGCACCATGAACCACCCTCTGCCTCACGCACCCAATATTCCCCAGGTGCCGACCACGCCCAACGACCCCGTGGCCCCCGATGATCCCAACCGCCAGCCCGGCCGCCCGCGCGGGCCCGAGCCCATCGACCCGCCCACCACGGCGCCGCCCATCGAGCTGCCACCGTCCCCGGAGCAGGAACAGACGCGCAAGGGAGAGTGACATGCCACAAGGTGACAAATCGGCCTATACCGATAAGCAAAAGCGCCAGGCTCGGCATATCGAAGACAGCTACGAAACGCACGGTGTGAGGCGCGGCGTGGGCCACGAAGAAGCTGAAAAGCGCGCCTGGGCCACCGTGAACAGGCAAAGCGGCGGCGGCAAGCTGTCGGGCTCGGGCCGGGGCAGGCAAGCGGGCCAGTCCAAGTCAAAATAGCCGCGACTGCGGCCAGGCCCGAGACCCGAGACCCGCAATTGCCGTGGGAGAAAGTGTGAACTCAGAAGACAGTTTTCGATTCCTGCCGCAGCGCGGCGAAATGCCGGCACGCGTGCGTTCCCACGACTGGGCGGCCACGCCCCTGGGATCGCCGGACGGCTGGCCGCAGACCCTGCGCAACGCCGTGAGCCTGGCGCTGGGCTCGCGCTTTCCCATCACCATCTGGTGGGGCGAAGACTTCCGCCTGATCTACAACGATGGCTATATCCCCTTCCTGGGAACCAGCAAGCACCCCCAGGCGCTGGGCCAGGCCGGCGCGCACTGCTGGAGCGAGATCTGGAGCGATATCGGCCCCATGCTGGAAGGCGTGATGCGTACCGGCGAGGCCACCTGGTCCACCGACGCCCGCTACTTCTTCGACCGCGACCTGCCGCAGGAAGAGGTCTTCGTGACCTTCACCTACGGCCCCATCCTGGCCGATGACGGCGTCACCGTGCAGGGAGTGTTCTGCCCCTGCACCGAGACCACGGAAAAAATCGTCAGCCGCAGGCGCCTGGAGACGCTGCACCGCCTGGGCATACGCACGCTGGACATGCACAACGCCAGGGATGCCGCCCAGAAAGTCTGCGCCGTGCTGGACGAGAACCCCTACGACGTGCCCTTCGCCATCATCTACGAATGCGTGGACACCCCTGCCGCGGGCAGCGCAGGCGCCAGCGGCCCGGCCTTCAGGATGCTCTGCGCCACGGGCATGGATCTGGATATGGAGCTGGCGGCCGACCCCTCGCGCTGGCCGCTGGACCGGGCCGTGCAATCCGATCCATCGGACCGAGCGGACCTAACGGACCAGGCGCATCAGGCGCATCAGGTGGCCCAGCCGGGCCAGCCCGCCAATGTGGAACTGGCGCCCCTGGGCCTGTCCCTGCCCGGCGGCCCCTGGCCCGAGGCCTCGCGTCTGGCGCGCATCGTGCCTGTGCGCTGGTCGGGCGACGGCCAGGTATCGGGCGTGATGGTGCTGGGCGTCAGCCCGCGCCGTCCGCTGGATGAGGACTATTGCGCCTTCCTCGACATGGTGGCAAGCCACACGGGCAGCGTGGTCGCGCACGCCCAGGCCTACGAGCAGGAAGCGCGGCGCGCCAAGGCCCTGGCCGAGGTGGACCACGCCAAGACCGTGTTCTTCTCCAACGTCAGCCACGAGCTGCGCACCCCGCTGACCCTGATCCTGGGCCCGCTGGAAGATGCCCTGCGCGAGCACGGCGGCCAGGTGCCGGCCGGGCAGACGCAGATGATCCACCGCAACGCGCTGCGCCTGCAAAAACTGGTCAACGCCCTGCTGGACTTCTCGCGCATCGAGGCCGGGCGCATGCAGGCCAGCTACGAGCCCACGGACCTGGCCCGCACCACGGCCGAGCTGGCCAGCATGTTCCGCTCGGCCGTGGAGCAAGCCGGCCTGCGGCTGCGCGTGGATTGCCCGCCGCTGGACGGACCGGTCCATGTGGACCGCGACATGTACGAAAAAATCGTGCTCAACCTGCTGTCCAACGCCTTCAAGTTCACGCTGCAAGGCGAAATCGCAGTGGCGCTGCGCGATGTGCATGATGCGCACGGCGCGGGCGGGGCCGATGGTGCGGTGGAGCTGTCCGTCACCGACACCGGATCGGGCATTGCGCCCCAGCACCTGCCCCATCTCTTCCAGCGTTTTCACCGCATCCCCGGCAAGCCGGCCCGCACACACGAGGGCACGGGCATCGGCCTGGCCATGGTGCAGGAGCTGGCGCGGCTGCATGGCGGCACCGTCACGGTCAGCAGCACGGAGGGCGAAGGCAGCCGCTTCACCGTGCGCCTGCCCAGGGGGCATGCGCATCTTCCGGCCGAACACCGGCCCGCGCGCCCGCCTGCATCGCACCCGCAGGTGGATGAGGCCCTGCGCTGGCTGCCCGGCGAGCCCGCCCCGGCTGCCAGCGACGAAGCCAGGCCCATGCAGCGGGACATGCACGGTGGTGCCCTGCCCCCGCGTGCCCGCATCGTCTGCGCCGATGACAACGCCGACATGCGCAGCTACATCGGCCAATTGCTGGAGCCGCTGTATGACGTGGAGATCGTGGGCGATGGCCGCGCCGCGCTGGCCAGCATCCACCGCCAGCGGCCCGACCTGGTGCTGGCCGACGTGATGATGCCCGTGCTCGACGGCTTCGAGCTGCTGCATGCGCTGCGCAGTGACGAGACCACGCGTGCCATTCCCGTCATCATGCTATCCGCGCGGGCCGGCCAGGAGGCCCAGGTCGAAGGCCTGCGCGCAGGCGCGGACGACTACCTGGTCAAGCCCTTTTCGGCGCGCGAGCTGCTGGCGCGCATCGCATCGCTGCTGCAGCTGGTGCGTGTGCGCGAACAGGTCCACGTCGCCGTGCAGGCCAACGAGAAAAAGCTGCGCGCCATCATCGACCAGATGCCTGCGGGCGTGGGCGTCTCCGACATGAGCGGCACCATGGTATTGAGCAATGCGCTCATGGACCGCTTCGTGCCGCGCGCCATTCCTTCCACCCTGGCGGACCGCATGCCGCGCTGGAAGGGATGGGATGACAAGGGCCAGCCCATTGCCCCCGAGAACTGGCCCGGCAAGCGCGCGCTGCGCGGCGAAGTGGTCATGCCGGGTCTGGAGATGCTGCACACCGACGACGATGGCCGCGAATGGTGGATGCGCGTCAGCTGCGCGCCGCTGCGCGATGACGACGGCCAGCTCATAGGCACCTGCTCCGTCATCCAGGACATCACCGAACTCAAACAGGCCGAGTACCACCTCAAGGAAGCCGACCGACGCAAGGACGAATTCCTGGCCACGCTGGCGCATGAGCTGCGCAATCCACTGGCGCCCATCAGCCACGGCCTGCAAATCCTCAAGCGCACCGCCAACGGCGACGACAGCGTGCGCCACAGCCACGAGATGCTGGAGCGCCAGGTCAACCACATGATCCGCATGGTGGACGACTTGCTGGAGGTCTCGCGCATCACCACGGGCAAGGTCCAGTTGCGCAAGGAACTGGTGGACCTGAACGATGTGCTGCAAGGCGTGGTGGCGGCCAGCGGCGCGGTCCTGGAGGCAGGCAGCCACCAGTTGCGCCTGGAACTGCCCGCCGCGCCCGTATCGCTGCTGGCCGACCCGATGCGGCTGGCGCAGATGGTCTCCAACCTGCTCAACAATGCCGCCAAGTACTCGCACTCCGGCGGCCACATCGTTCTGTCCGCCTGGACCGATGGTGCGCAGGCCGTGGTCTCGGTACGCGACAACGGCATAGGCATCCCGCCCGCCCTGCTGGGCAAGGTGTTTGATCTGTTCATGCAGGTGGACCGCAACGGCCGCCGTGGACAGGGCGGCCTGGGCATCGGGCTGACCCTGGTGCGCAGCCTGGTCGAGATGCACGGCGGCAGCGTGCAGGCGCTCAGCGAAGGCAAGGGCCAGGGCAGCGAATTCAGGCTGCACCTGCCCCTGCCCACCCAGGCGCAGCCCCTGGCGGGACAGGCACCGAATGCCCAGCCCGAGGATGCAACGGCCTTCGGCCGCATCCTGGTGGTCGACGACAACATCGACGCGGCCGACACCCTGGCCATGCTGCTCAGGCTGCTGGGCGCCGAAGTCGAGATTGCCCGCGACGGCCCCGGGGCCCTGGCCATGCACGCGGCGTTCAGGCCCGAAGTGGTGCTGCTGGACATCGGCCTGCCCGGCATGGACGGCCTGGAGGTCGCCCGCCGCATCCGTGCAGAGCACGGCCGCGACCAGGTCGTGCTGATCGCGCTCACGGGCTGGGGTCAGGAGGAGGACCTGAGACGATCGCGGGAAGCCGGCATGGACCACCACTTGGTCAAACCCGTGAGCTTCGACACGCTCGAGCGTCTGCTGGCGGGCCTGCGCCCCCTGCCGTGAGGACTGCTTTTTTCGCGCGAGAATTCGGGCTGCCCGATCCCAGCTGCCCCAGACGCCACCGAGACCGATGACCGCCCTGCCCGCTTCCTCCGCCCCCAACCTTCCTCCCATCAACGCCGAGCGCCTGTGGCGCCGCGTGGAGACCTTGTCCACCTTCACCCTGCCCGACGTGCCGTGGACGCGCCGCGCCTTCTCCCCTGAATTCGTCCAGGCCCGTGCCTGGCTGCGCGGGCAGTTCGAGGCAGCCGGCATGCAGGTCCATCTGGACGAGGGCGGCAACCTGGTGGGCCGCCTGCCGGCTGCCCCAGGCCCGGTGCAACGCGCGCCCATCTCCACCGGATCGCACTGCGACACCGTGATGATGGGCGGGCGCTTCGACGGCATCATCGGCGTGCTGGCCGGCATCGAGGTCGCGCACTGCCTGCACGAAAACGGCATCGCCCTGCAGCACCCGTTCGAGGTGATCGACTTCCTGTCCGAAGAACCCAGCGACTACGGCATCTCCTGCATAGGCAGCCGCGCGCTGTCGGGCAAGCTGGACGCCGCCATGCTGTCCGCCCGCAACCCCGAGGGCGAAACCCTTGCCGAAGGCATGCGCCGCATCGGCGCGCGGCCCGAGGCGCTGGACCGCCCGCTGCGCAGCGCCGGAGGCACGGCCGCCTTTGTGGAGCTTCACATAGAGCAGGGCCCGGTGCTGGAGCAGCGCGGCCTGCCCATCGGCGTGGTGACGAACATCGTGGGCATCCGCCGCGTGAGCTTCACCGTGCGCGGCCAGGCCGACCACGCAGGCACCACGCCCATGGACATACGCCAGGACGCGCTGGTGGGCGCGGCGCGCATCATCGATGCGGCCAACCGCAAGGCCGCTGCGCTCAATGGCCAACCCCACTATGTGGTGGCCACCGTGGGCCGGCTCTCGCTTACGCCCAATGCCTCCAACGCCGTGCCCGGCCTGGTCGAGATGATGATGGAAGTGCGCAGCGACCACGCCGGCGTGCTGGAGCGCTTCCCCGAGGAACTGCTGGCCGAAGTCCTGCCCGGCCTGGCCGCCTTGCGCGTGCGTGCCGAGATGGCCGACGTGAGCCGCTCCCAGCCCACGGACTGCTCCGCGCCCGTCATGCAGGGCGTGGAGCAGGCCTGCGCAAACCTGGGCTACGCCCACATGCGCATGCCCAGTGGCGCCGGCCATGACGCCGTCTACATGGCGCCCACCGGCCCCATGGGCATGATCTTCATCCCCTGCCTCCACGGCCGCAGCCACGCGCCCGAGGAATGGATAGAACCCGCCCAGCTGCTGGACGGCACCCGGGTGCTGTACGAGACAGTGCGCGTGCTGGACGCGCAATTGGCGCAGGGCTGAGCGCCTGGCCTGCGGCCAGGCACCAAGGCGGCATAAAATAGCCCGCTTCCCTCTGGAGCAGGCACAAGCTGCTCCTTGGTGGAAGCCCCTGTGGCACAGATTGCGGAAATCCGCCCAAATAGCGGGTTTCCCAATGCAAGATGGCGGAACCACCCTCCCCGATCATCGACAACCCACCGCATGGGCGGCCCGGCACTGCCGGTCCGCTGCGAGAGGGTTGCACCGCCCCATCAGACCCTGGAGTTTCTTCTTTCATGTTCCGCCAACTGATCACCTGCACCGCCGTGGCCGCCGCCATGGGCCTGAGCTTTTCCGCAGCCGCCCAAGGTGCGGCTGCCGACTATCCGAACAAGCCCGTGCGCATGATCGTGCCCTTCCCGCCCGGCGGCGGCACCGACATCCTCGCGCGCGTGGTGTCCAACAAGCTCACCGAAGTCAGCAAGTGGACCGTGGTGCCCGACAACCGCGCGGGCGCAGGCGGCACCATCGGCATCACCGAGGCCGCCAAGGCAGCGCCCACGGGCTACGACATGGTCATGGGCCAGAAGGACAACGTGGTCCTGGGCCCCTATCTCTACAAGAACCTGCCCTGGAACCCCGTCAAGGACCTGGTGCCCGTGGCCCACGTGGCCTACACGCCCATCGTGATCGCCACCAGCGTGAACTCGCCCTACAAGACCCTGGCCGACATCGTGGCCGCTGCCAAGCAGCACCCGGGCAAGGTGACCTACGGCTCGCCGGGCAATGGCACCAGCATCCACATCTCGGGCGTGCTGCTGGAGAAGGCCGCAGGCATCCAACTGGTGCACGTGCCCTACAAGGGCTCCAACCCGGCCCTGATGGATGCGCTGGCCGGCAACGTGGACCTGCTGGTGTCCTCCGTGCCCTCGGCCATCGGCCAGATCAAGGCCGGCAAGCTGCGCGCCATCGCCGTCACATCGGCCAAGCGCTCGTCCTCGCTGCCCGACACGCCCACGCTGGCCGAATCGGGCCTCAAGGGCTTTGACGTGAGCACCTGGTACGGCCTGTTCATGCCCAAGGGCACGCCCACGGCCGTCGTGACCAAGGTCAACGCCGAAGTGAACAAGCTGCTGGCCATGCCCGAAGTGCGCGACGCCATCCAGACCCAGGGCGCCGAGCCCCAGTCCATGAGCGTGGCCGACTTCGACAAGATGTTCCAGGCCGACTTCAAGCAGTCCAAGCAGATCGTCGAGTCCTCGGGCGCCAAGATCGAGTGACATGCCTGCGGTGCCAGGGCTGCATGCCCGGCACCGCCTGCAATGGCCAACGCCGCATTTCATTGATGCAGATCAGCCTGATCTGCATCAAGGAGCTATGTGACAGTCCCGTGAATACTTCTCTGGAAATCACCGAATTCCTGGAGAACGTCATGGCATTGCTGGTCTGGGTCCCCGAGCTGGACACCGGGATTGCAGAAATCGACCGGCAGCACCGCCGCATCGTCGATTACATCAACAAGCTCTACGAGCTGCGCTCGTCGCCCGACCGTGAGGCCCTGGGCGATGTCATCGGCGAGATGATCGACTACACCGTCTCGCACTTCGTGTTCGAGGAAAGCCTGATCGAGAGCGCCGGCTACATGTTCGCCGGCCCGCACAAGAAGGTGCACGAGCTGTTCACGCGCCGCGTGATCGAGATGCAGACCCGCTTCGATGCAGGCGAGGACGTGGCCGCCGAGCTGCACGGCATGCTCTCGCGCTGGCTGTTCAACCACATCCGCAACGAAGACACCGGCTACGTGGACTCGGCCAAGGCCTATCTGCGCATGGCGCGCGAGTCCAGTCCTGCCGCCGAGAAGGAAAGGCTCAAGAACGAAGTGCTGCAGGAGCTGGAACTGCAGCGCAAGAAAAAGGGCTGGCTGGCACGGCTGCTCAATCGCTGAGCGCCCTCTCCCCCTGCAGCGCACCAACAAAAACGGCTCCCGAGGGAGCCGTTGACGTTTCACCCGGCAAAGGGCCGAGCGGCCCGGTGATTACTCGCGCACCACCAGCACCGGCACGCGCACGGCGCCCAGCACGCGCTGGGTCACGCTGCCCAGCATCAGCTTTTCCAGGCCACGGCGGCCTTGCGAGCCCATGATGATCAGGTCGGCGCCCGTGCTCTCGAGCACGCGCACGATGCCTTCGTGCACCGCATGGCCTTCGCCCACCACGGTGGTGGCGGTGATGCCGGCCTCGTCGGTAATCTTCTTGACGGCGTCCAGCGTAGTGTTGGCCTCGGCCGTGGCCGCGCTCAGGTACTGCGACTGGCCGTAGGCGAAGTCGGCGCCCACGCCCGTGAACGGATAGGGGTCCACCACGTAGACCGCCGTCAGCGTGCTGCCAAAGGCCTTGGCCAGCTCCACGCCCTTGTGTACCGCCAGCATCGAGCTGTTGGAGCCGTCCACGGGAACCAGGATGTGCTTGAACATGCGTTTTCTCCTTTGTGCTTGGCCGCCGTCAACAATCGGGGGCGGCCGGGTCGATGAACCAAAGTGTGCGCCCATCATGCGCCAGCGTCTTGAGCTGCATCAATCCTTGCGGCGACGCGTCAGCTCCGAGCCCTGGAAACCCTGGCGGCGATAGGTCAGCACCAGGGTATCGCGCACGCCGCCCGGCTGCTCGGGCTGGATGGGCGTGGTCTCGTGGATCATGCGGGCATCGTCCAGCAGCATCACCGACCAGGGCTCGGTCAGCGTGAAGCGCTGCCCGCTGGGGCCCGTGGCCTCGAAGATGCGTGTCTCGCCGCCCTTCACGCCCTCGCGCCCGACCAGGATCACGGCCACCAGGTCCACGCCGTCGCGGTGCGCGCCTTCGGGGGTGGGCCGGCCAATGCCGTCCGTGGTGTCGATGCGGAACTGGTGGGACTCGATGAACCAGCGCTCGTGCTGCACATCATCGCCCTGGGCGCAGAACACCTGGTCGGACAGGCCGGCCAGCGCCAGCAGCAGCCGGCTCCAGGTGGCGCTTTGCGCCGTGGCGTCGCGCATGGGATCGAACATGCGCAGCATGCCGCCATGCAGGGCGTTGTATTCCACCGGCTGCCAGTGCGCGCGGTGCTCCACCTGCTGCAGCCCGTCCTGCCCGGCGATGAAGCAGGAATGGCGGCGGCGCCGGTAGCGCCCGCCGTCCTTCAGGAAGGCATCGGGCGGCAGCTGGGCCCAGTCGGCATCGAGCGCATGCAGCTCGGTCAATGACACGCCTGCCCAGGCCGCGAATTCATCGGGGCGCAGCACCGCATAGCCTGCGTCGCGCAGCGACTGCGCTGCATTCTGGGGGGCGATATAGGGAGGGGGAAACGTGATGTGCGCCATGGCCGGCAAGCTTACTCTTGGTGCGCGGCCCGCGCGGCGATCTACAGCGCAATTTTACACAGAGCTATGGGCACCGGATCGCACCCATCCTAAGATCGAAGGCCACCTTCTTTTTCCCATCAATCGCTGCAATACATCAACCGGATATACCTAACGCAGGCAGATTAAAGGCAGCAGCTGCACCGCAAAGATTGGATGACGTCTTGCACACCTGGCTGGCTTCGAGGTCACCGTTCGCAGCCATTGTCGAACCAGACAGCGAAGCCACAAGCCCATCGCAAGAAACATTTTGTCACCTACAATCGGGATAAGTAGCGGACCGTAAAATCTTCAGTACCTTCTCCGTCCTCAAGAAAGGGCATTGTGAACACAGCAGCCAACAGAAATCCCAAGGGAAAAACATTCGCCGTCATCAGCGCCAGGATCTTTTCCGTTTTTAGCCTGGCCTTGACACTCTCGCTGGCTGCCAGTGCCCAGGAACGCGTACTGCTTGCATCGCAGGCTGACACTCCCGTTGCTCAACGTAATGATGAATCGACGATAGCCACTCTGAGCGGGCTCCAAGAAACTGCAGCACAAGCAGGCCACGTAAAGGTTATCGTGGGCTTGCGTGTACCGTTTTCTCGAGAAGCTTGGCTGTCAGCCTCAGCGGTGGCTCAACAGCGTGACGAAATTGCTCTGATGCAATCGTCGATGCTGCAACGCCTTCCCTCGCTGGCGGCAACGCCTGACGCCGTGAGCCGTTTCGAGACCATTCCCTTCATGGGTCTGACCGTGACTCCCGGTGAATTGGCCGATCTGGCCAACTCCCCCGAAGTCATCAGCATTGAACGGGACCAGCTCGCCATCCCTAGCGTGTATAGCAGCGTCCCCCACATTGGTGGAAATACCGCTTGGGCATCCGGATATAGCGGCGCCGGCCAGACCGTGGCGGTTCTGGATTCAGGCGTTCTCAAAAGCCATCCCTTTCTTCAAGGCAAAGTCGTTTCCGAGGCCTGTTACTCTTCGACCTCTGGCAGCTCCGTACAATCGCTGTGTCCGGGAGGGGTTACGCAGTCAACGGCCATCGACTCTGCCCTGCCTTGCAGCTTGGAAGGCTGCGATCACGGAACCCATGTTGCAGGCATTGTTGCAGGTTCTGGAACCAGTGGTTTCTCTGGAGTCGCGAAGGATGCAAAGATCATTGCAATACAGGTTTTCTCCAGAATCAATGATTTTTCCGTTTGCGCCGGACTAGGAAAATCTGCTCCTTGCACCGCATCGCACAGCGCAGATCAAATCAAAGCCCTCGAACGCGTATATAGCCTTAGAGGCATTTACAAAATTGCCTCCGTCAATGTAAGTCTAGGGGGAGGATACTACACCGGGTTCTGCGATTCCCAGCAATCCAGCGTCAAGGCCATCATCGATCAATTAGCCAGTGCGGGCATTGCCACAGTGGTTGCCTCAGGGAACAACGGTTATCCAGGAGGAGTGTCTGCACCTGCCTGCATCTCAACAGCAGTCAGCGTTGGAGCCAGCTGGGCCAGATCAGGCTCCGGCAACAACTGCGAAGGAAATTACCTTGGAACATCAGCATTAGACTCTGTCGCTTGCTACTCCAATTCAGCCCATTTCCTCAGCCTGTTGGCTCCCGGCTCTCAAGTATATTCATCCCTTCTCGACAATACCTATGGATTCCGTGATGGAACTTCGATGGCAGCACCCCATGTTGCGGGCGGCTGGGCCATCCTGAAGCAGAAAAATCCCAGTGCGACTGTCACAGAAATACTGAACACATTCAAAAACACAGGAACACCTGTGGCTGACCCCCGCAACGGCATCATCAAGCCACGCATCAACCTGGCTGCCGCTCTCGGCATCACGGGTGGCAGCACCCAATACCATGTCCTGGACGTACAGACATTGGGAGGGGGAAGAATTACAAGCTCTCCAGCAGGGATAGATTGCGGCAGTTCTTGCGCAGCAAGCTTCCCCCATGGCTCATATGTCTCCCTCACAGCGACACCCAATACCGGATACGCTTTCGCAGGATGGACACAGTTTTGCACTGGCCAACCGGGTACTTGCATTGTCATGATGAATAGTACTGTTAGCGTAGCTGCCAAATTCGTGGAAACGAATGTGCAAATCACCTTGGCGAAAGCGGGCCAAGGACAGGGATCCATATCCAGCAATATACAATCCTGCAATCAGGCCGTGTGCACCTTCACGGTTCCCAGGGGCACCATATTGAATTTCACGGCATCTCCTGCATCTGGCAGCATTTTTTCCGGATGGAGTGGCGGAAACTGCTCTGGCACCGGCATCTGCGCCATTACGGCCGATAGCAGCGTCACTATTACTGCAACCTTTGACCCGGCTGCCACTGGTTCTTTGAAATATGTAACTCCAATCACAATCTCCAATCTCTCAGGCGCACAAAACTCGACTGCGTACTATTCGGCTTCAATTCCACCCGGCGCCAAGAATTTGCGAATTGAAACACGTGGTGGCTCCGGCGATTTGGATCTTTATGTCAGATATGCACAACAGCCAACTTTGGATACTTGGGACTGCCGCCCTTGGGTTAGTGGAAACAATGAACAATGCAATTTTCCATCACCTTCGCCAGGAAATTACCATATCATGATTCATGGTTTTTACAGCTATATGGGCACAAGCTTAATTGTCAGCTACCAAATTGGCAATGAAACAAAAAAACTTATAGCTCCGCTATTCATGCTGTTGCTGGATTAAATGCAGCCTGCAAAACCCAATCAATACAAAGGAATAAAATGAAAAAGACCCTCGCCGCTATTTTCTTTATAACCCAGGCCGTTGCAGCAACAGCTGGAACATCCTCCGGCAAGGTAACTACCTTGATCGTGAACGCGGATAATTACCTATTTTTTACTGCGGGAATAAAAACAGGCTCACCTGCCTGCGGCAATAATAATCAATGGGCAATCAACCTGGGAACGGCGCAAGGCAAATCCATCTACGTCATGCTTCTAGCCGCACAGATGCAGGATAAATCCGTTACTATTTTTGGCAAACAGGCTTGCAAAGAATGGGGTGATCGCGAAGACGTTTCATATGGAACCATGGAATAACAAATCCTGTGTAATTCGGGAATAACACTTGCAGCAAGTGTTATTCCGTCCTGACATAGGCTGTGCGTTCAAAATTCGAGCTATGCGAGGCAGATGCTTCCGACTACTCTCGCTAGCTTCCGAACCGTTCACCATATAGCAAAGTTCTGAGCAACCCAACGTTGCTGAATCACACCAGCGGCAGCCCCACATAGTTCTCCGCCAGCGAGGTCGAGCCTGCACGGGAGTTGACGATGTAGTCCAGTTCCGCCTCCTGCACCTTGGTGTCGAAGCCGCCCGCGTCGGGAAAGCGGTGCATGAGCGAGGTCATCCACCACGAAAAACGCTCGGCCTTCCAGACGCGGCGCAGGCATTGCTCGGAGTAGCCGTCGATGCCTTCGGGCGCCTTGTCGCGGTAGTACTGCGCGAAGGCGCTGGACAGGTAGCCCACGTCCGAGGCGGCCAGGTTCAGGCCCTTGGCGCCCGTGGGCGGCACGATGTGGGCCGCGTCACCGGCAAGGAACAGGCGGCCGAAGCGCATGGGCTCGGTCACGAAGCTGCGCAGCGGGGCAATGCTCTTTTCCAGCGAGGGGCCGGTCACCAGGCGCTCGCGTGCCTCGGGGTCCAGGCGCAGGCGCAGTTCGTTCCAGAAGGCTTCATCACTCCAGTCCTCGACCTTTTCGGTCAGCGGCACCTGCAGGTAGTAGCGGCTGCGCGTGGCGCTGCGCTGGCTGCACAGTGCGAAGCCGCGCTCGGTCTGGGCGTAGATCAGTTCGTGCGAGACGGGCGGCGTGTCCGACAGCAGGCCCAGCCAGCCGAAGGGGTAGACCTTCTCGAAGGTGCGCACCTTGTCCTGGGGCACGCTGGCGCGGCAGATGCCGTGAAAGCCGTCGCAGCCGGCGATGAAGTCGCATTGCAGCTCATGGACCTGGCCGTCCTTCTCATAGCGCACGACGGGGCTGTCGCCATCGAAGCCCACGGGCTGCACGTTGCTGGCCTCGTAGACCGTGGTCAGGCCCTCGGCGGCACGCACTTCCATCAGGTCGCGCGTGACCTCGGTCTGGCCGTAGACCATGACGCGCTTGCCGCCGGTCAGGCCGTGCAGGTCGATGCGGTGGCGCTGGCCGCCGAACAGCAGCTCGATGCCGTCGTGCGGCAGGCCTTCTGCGCGCATGCGGGCGTCGGCACCGGCCTGCTCCAGCAGGTCCACCGTGACCTGCTCGAGCACGCCGGCACGGATGCGGCCCAGCACGTAGCCGGCGCTGCGCTGCTCGATGATGACGTTGTCTATGCCTGCGCGGTACAGCAGCTGGCCGAGAAGCAGGCCGGCAGGGCCTGCACCGATGATGGCGACTTGGGTGCGCATTGATTTGTCTCCGTTGCGTTGTTCGATGTCATGGCCGGTTCATGCCATGGCCTGCGCCCAAGATTAGTTTTGAGGCAGCGCAAAGACGAGGGGCTGCAGCACGCGTTGCGCGGTGATCGCGCAAACTGCGCGACAATCGCGCACTACCTGCATGCCCGCCCTCCCCGCCCATGAACCAGCCCTTTCCCATCGACCCGGATGACTTCATCGCCGGCCTGGCCAAGGGCCTGGCCGTGCTGGAGAGCTTCGACACCGAGCGCCAGCGCCTGAACGCCACCATGGCGGCCGAGCGCTCTGGCATCACGCGCACGGCCGCGCGCCGCCATCTGCTGACCTTGACGCACCTGGGTTACCTGGAGACGGACGGCAGCCATTTCTGGCTGGCGCCCAAGGTGCTGCGGCTGTCGGGCAGCTACCTGGCCTCGGCGCGGCTGCCGCGCATCGTCCAGCCCGTGCTCTACCGGCTGGCGGCGCAGACCCAGCTGTCGTTTTCCTGCGTGGTGCGCGATGGCCACGAGGTGGTCATCGTCGCGCGCAGCGCCCTGCACGAGCGCGGCCAGCGCCTCATGGCCCACGGCCTGCACCTTGGCAGCCGCCTGCCCGCCCATGCCACCTCCACGGGCCGCGTGCTGCTGGCCGCCCTGCCTGCGGCCGAGCTCAGGCAATGGCTGGCATCGCACGATCTGCGGCGCCTGACCGCCCACACGGTGACGGACAGCGCAGCGCTCGAAGGCGTGCTGGACGAAGTGCGCCGCCAGGATTTCTGCCTGGCCCTGGAAGAGCATGAGCTGGCCGTGCAGGCCCTGGCCGTGCCGCTGCGCAACATGGAGGGCCGCACGGTGGCCGCGCTCAACATCGTGACATCGCCCCAGCGCATGGCGCCCGCCGACATGGCGGCCGAGCTGCTGCCGCTGCTGCAGGAGGCGGCGCGGGAGCTGCGGCCGCTGCTCTGAGGCCTGCTGACCTGCGGCCTGCCGCCGTCGCTGCAGCCGCTCAGAGCGGCGCGCACACCTGCTGGCTCAGTTCGCGCAGGGCCAGCGAGGTCTTGCGGATCAGCGGCGTGGCCTTTTTCTTGGCCGACTGCGCCAGGCACAGCGTGCTCACCACATGGGGCGACTCGATGGGAATGCCCACCAGCTCGGCATCGGTCAGGTGGCTGCGCATGGCGCTGTCGGTCAGCGCGGCGTAGCCGTAGCCGCCGCGCACCAGGTCCAGGATGGCCGGCACGCTGGACACTTCCCAGACCACGTTGAGCTTGACCTGGGACAGCGTGGCCTGCGCTTCCATCAGCTTGCGGAAGATCTGGCCGTGCTGCGGCATGATCAGCGGGAACTGCGACAGCTCGTCAAAGCGCACGCCGCTGCGCCCGCCCAGGGTGCGCGCCGGGCCGATCAGGCACAGGCGCTCCTCCAGCACGGGCGTGACCTCGATGTGCGGATGCGGCTCGGGCGTATAGACCAGGCCCAGGTCCATGCGGCCCGAGGTCAGCCATTCGGCAATGTTCATGGAAAAGCCCTCGACCACGGCCAGGCGGGCCTTGGGCATGTCCTTGCTGAACAGGTCGATCAGCGGCAGCGTCAAGCGCCGCGCCAGGCTGGGCGGCAGGCCCACCACGATGCGGCCCACGGGCTCGTCGCGCTGGCTGCCCAGATCCTCCTTGGCCAGCGCCACACGCTGCATGATGGCGTGGCCGTGCTCCAGCAGGCGGCGGCCCGCGTCGGTCAGCGTCACGCCGCGGCCGGTACGGATCAGCAGGGTTTCGCGCAGCTCGGTCTCCAGCGCCCGCACCTGGCGGCTCAGTGCGGGCTGGGCCGTCTCCAGCAGCACGGCCGCCTTGCTGAAGCTGCCGGTCTCGGCCACATGCACAAAGGTCTCTATCTGCTGCAAATTCATGTTCTATCGTCTCCTCACTTATGCCATTTTGCTATAGCTGCTAGCGGCAGCCATGGCTAGGTGCTTTGCGGCGAACTGACACAATGCGGCGACTGGATGATCCAGCCGCTCCCGCAAGAGAGCGTAGAAAACAAGAGCGGCCCGTGCATTCCCGGCATAGGGCCAAGCCACCCAGCAAGCCCAACAGCGACTCGGAGACAAACCATGAAAGACAGCGCCTTCAGCATCAATCGCCGCCAGGCGGGCCTCGCCCTTGGCGCCCTGGCCCTGGGCGCGCTGGCGCCTGCGCGTGCCCAATCGGGTGCCGCCGCCAACTGGCCCACCAAGCAGGTGCGCATCATCAATCCGTTCCCCGTGGGCGGCGGGCCGGACGGCACTTCGCGCCTGGTGGCCGACAAGCTGGCGCGCTTGTGGAACCAGCCCGTCATCGTGGAAAACCGCCCCGGCGGCAACGGCTTCATCGCCATCGAGGCCTTCAAGCGCGGCGCCACCGACGGCACGGACATCATCCAGCTGGACAACGTCCACCTGGCCGCCTATCCCCACCTGTTCAAGAAGCTGCCCTACAACATCGACAAGGACTTCGAAGTCGTCCTGCCGCTGTTTCGCACCTTCTTCTTCGTCTGCGTGCCGGTCAACAGCCCCTACAAGACCGTGGCCGACCTGATTGCCGACGCCAAGGCGCGCCCCGGCAAGCTGAACTACGGCTCGTGGTCCGTGGGCAATCCGGTGCACCTGGGCTCGGCCCTGCTGGAGTCGCTGACGGGCACCAAGATGGAACACGTCATCTACAAGGAAACCAGCCAGCTGTACACCAGCGTGGCCACGGGCGAGCTGGCCTTTGCGCTGGGCTCCTCGGGCACGGCCGGCCCGCTGATGCGTTCGGGCAAGCTGCGCTTCCTGGCCGTGCTGGCACCCCACCGCCTCAAGGGCTACGAGGATGTGCCCACCGTGGCCGAATCGGGCGGCCCGGCCGATGCCGTGGTGACCGGCTGGAATGCCTTTGCCGTCTCCAAGTCCACGCCGCCCGCCGTGGTCGAGAAGATCCGCCAGGACACCATGAAAGTCCTGCGCGAACCCGACATCCAGCCCAAGTTCCAGACCTTCGGCTACGAGAACTACTTTCCCACGCCCGAAGAGTTCAAGGCCTTCATCGTCGAAGAGAACAAGCGCTTTGGCGACGTGATCCGCCGCGCCAAGATCGAGCTGTAAGCCACAGGCCACAGCAGGCCGCAGACGCAAAAAAAGCCGCCGCGCCGCAAGGCCGGCGGCTTCTTTCATGCCGTCGTCAGCGCGACAGCCCGCGCGCCGCAATCGGCCACAGCGCGTGCACCACGCCGTCGTGCAGCACCACCAGCTCGTCGTGCAGGTTGAATGTCGGGTCCACGTGCGAGGGCAGCAGCTGCAGCACGCTGCCCAGCGCCGGCGCCTGGGCGCCCGGCTCCACGCGCACCACGCTGTGCTCGTCGTTGATGGCCACGCAGCGCAGGCCCGGCGTGCCGTACACGGCAGGCGGCCCGCATTCGGCCGAGGTGGACTTCAGTCCCACGTCCAGGATGACGCGGTCCGGCGCGGGCGTGCTCATCACCGTGGACAGCAGGAACAGGCTACTGCGAAAGGCCAGCGCCCCGTCCCACTCGTTGGCGCCGTAGTCGCCATCCATGAAGGCATAGGAGCCCGGCTGCAGCTCGGTGTAGACGCCGCTGGCCGCGTCGAACTCCACGCTGCCCGTGCCGCCGCCCGTGATGGTGCGGCAGGCCATGCCGTTGTCGCGCAGCAGTTGCGCGCATGCCGCCGCCTGGCGCGCCGCCTCCCGGCAGACCTGCGCACGCTCTTCGCGGCTGCGCCGGTGCTGCACCGCGCCGTGGTAGGCCTGCAGGCCCGCGAAATTCACGCCCGGCAGGTCGTGCGCCTGCCGCGCCAGGGCCAGCACGGCCTCGGCACCCGTGACGCCGCAGCGGCCCTGGCCCACGTCCACCTCCACCAGCACGTCGATCTCCACGCCCGCCTGCGACATGGCCTCGGACAACTGCACCAGGTTGGCCGCGTTGTCCACGCACACGGCCATGCGCGCCGTGCGCGCCAGCCGGGCCAGCAGCGCGTGCTTGGCGGGTCCCACCACCTCGTTGCTGATCAGGATGTCGCGCACGCCGGCCGCCACAAAGGGCACGGCCTCGCTCACCTTCTGGCAGCAGATGCCGCGCGCGCCCAGCGCCAGCTGGCGCAGCGCGATCTGCGGGCACTTGTGCGCCTTGGCATGCGGGCGCAGCGCCACGCCGTGGCGGTCGGCCCAGTCCTGCATGGTGCGCAGGTTGGCGTCGAAGGCCGTCAGGTCCAGCGCCAGGCTGGGTGTATCGACCCGGTCGAGCGGATCGCCAGGCCGTGCGGCAGGCTCCATTGCCAGGCCGCTGGAGTCATCGTGCAGGGGCATGGGGCTGTGCCTCATTCCTGCGGGGGCGCGTATTGGGCGATGACCTCGGCCTCGGTCATGGTCGGCGTCTGGTTGGCGAAGTCGTAGTAGCCGGGCTTCTTGTCGATGTAGATCTGCGTGGCCAGCTCGAAGTCCTGCGACTCGAAGGCGCCGGCCGGCACGAAGTACTCGCCCGTGGCGTGCAGCCGGTAGTACAGGTGCGTGCCGCATTGCCTGCAGAAGGCGCGCTCGGCCCATTCGGAGGAGGCATAGGTGCCGATGTGCTCGCCGCCCTCGAACTTCACATCGGGCCCGCAATGCACCGCGAGCATGGGGCCACCGCCCCAGCGCCGGCAGTATCCACAGTGGCAGGCCCCGATTTCCCGGGCCTGGGGAGAGACAAAGCTGACTGCGCCGCAAAGACAATGACCGTTCATGGTGCGTGGACCTTTCCGTGGGTTGCAAGTAGCTGTGATTATTCACAGGTGCCGCGCATCATAGGCGATGGCGCAGCACCTGCAAACCGCGGCGCCCTACACTGCGCGCCATGCAGCTTTTTCACTTCAGCGAAGACGAAGATATCCGGCAATTCCAGCCCCGCCCGGTCCTGAAGGCGGCACCCCGCCGCCAGGGGCAGGAGTGGCTCAACGGCCCCCTGGTGTGGGCCATCGCCCAGACGCATCAGCGGCTGTACCTGTTTCCGCGCGAATGCCCGCGCATCGTCATATGGCCGCACGAGCACAGCACCAGCGAAGACCGGTCGCAATGGCTGAACGCCCTGCCCGATGGAGCGCTGGCCGTGGCCTATGTGGAGACCGCCTGGGCCGCGCGCCTGCAAGCAGCCCGGATCCACCGGTACGAGCTGCCAGCCGATACGTTCGAAAGCCTGGAGGACGCCGGCATGTACGTCAGCCGGCAGGCCGTGCAGCCCCTGCGCCGGGACCTGCTGGTCGATCTGCCGCAAGCGCTAGCGGAATGCGGCACCGAGCTGCGCATCGTCGATTCGCTGCAGCCGCTGCGCGGCGTTTGGGACAGCTCGCTGCATGCCAGCGGCATACGGCTGCGCAATGCGGCCAGCTGGGCCTGAGAGCACTTGCATTCAAAGACCAACGCCTCTTTCCAACATGCCCCGCAATGACAACCGCCTCAAGGTCCTCTTCGTCTGCAGCCGCAACCAGTGGCGCAGTCCCACGGCAGAGCAGGTCTGGCGCAGGCACCCTGCCTTGCAGGTGCGCTCGGGCGGCGCCAGTGCGGGCGCCCGCCACCGCGTGTCGGCCGACGATGTGGCCTGGGCCGACGTGATTCTCGTGATGGAGGAAAGGCACCAGTCCCGCCTCAAGGCCGATTTCGGCCGGCTGCTGGCGCAAAAGCGCGTGCATGTGCTCGATATCCCTGACGAGTACCGCTACATGGACCCGGAGCTGGTGGACACGCTGCAGACCGCCGTCAGCGCACTGCTGCAACTGGACTGAGCGCCGGACGCCACGGCGACGGCAACCATAGGCAAGCACGTAGGCAAAAACAGTCAATTGCATTCGGACGTACGCTATAGTAACGAACGGTATCAAAAGCACGGTCTGCCGTATGACAAATGGACGACTGGATACCCTCCAGGAGGACCCCCAACCGAGGCTGAAATGCACGATGCCATCACCAACCCCACGCAAGCTGCGGTGACCCCGGTGGCGCCAGCCCCCCTGGAAATACCCGATTACGAACTGCTGGAAACCTTGGGATCGGGTGGCTACGGCACCGTATACCGCGCGCGCCACCGGCGCACGGGTGCATCGGTGGCCATCAAGGTCGTCAGGCTGCAGGAAGGCGGCCGCCAGGTGGAGCGCTTCCACCGCGAGACCATGCTGTGCGCGTCCCTGCACCATCCGCACATCGTCCAGTTGCTGGACAAGGGCGAGCAAGGCGACTGCGTCTACGGCGTCTTCGAATATGTGCCGGGTGAAACCCTCAAAAGCCTGATCCGCCGCCAGGGCGTGCTGACTGCCGCCGAGGCCGGCCGCCTCATGGCCGAGGTGCTCGATGCGCTGGACTGCGCGCATGCCGCCGGCATCGTGCACCGCGACCTCAAGCCCGACAACGTGATGGTCACCTCCACGGGCGCCGTGCGGCACGCCATGGTGCTGGACTTCGGCATCGGCACCGTCATTCCGCAGTTTGCCGGCCCGCAGGTCTCGCAGCTCACCATGGGCGACGAGTGCCTGGGCACGCCGGCCTACAGCGCGCCCGAGCAGCTGCGCGGCGAGCCGCCCAGCGCCCGCACCGACCTGTATGCCTGGGGACTGATGTTCCTCGAATGCCTGACGGGCGCGCCCGCCGTGCAGGGCGCCTCGGTGGCCGAGATCGTGCACCGCCAGCTCAGCCCGCAGGAAGTGCAGCTGCCGCCGGCCATCTCCACCCACCCCATCGCCACCTTGCTGCGCAAGGCGCTCAAGAAGCGGCCCGCGGAGCGTAGCGACTCGGCGGCGGCCCTGCTCAGGGACCTCATGCGCGTGCGGCTGGACGATCTGGTGGGCCAGTTGCCCGCCGCCGCCCAGGTGCAGCAGGCGGACCTGACACGCACCGTGGCCACCACACGCGTGTTCTCCGAAGTGCGCCAGCTCACCGTGCTGTGCTGCAGCGTCTCCCTGTGGCCGGGCAGCGACACCCACGGCATGGACAGCGCGGCACGCACCGCAGGCCAGCCCTCGCAGGGGCTGAACATCGAAGACATCGAACTGCTGCAGCGCGAGGAACTCACGCTGTTCTCCGACGTTGCCACCCGGCGCGGAGGCATGCTGGCGGGCACGCTGGGCGACCGCATGCTGGTGCTCTTCGGCTACCCGCACACCAGCGACACCGATGCCCGCCAGGCCGGCATGACGGCGCAGGAGCTGCTGACGCTCAGCCGCAGCCGCGCGGCCGCCATCGAGCAGGTCCACGGACTGCACCTCGGAATCCGCATGGGCCTGCACACCGGCATGGCCGTGGTGGTCGGCGGCGAAGCACCCTCGGGCCATGCCGTCAACGTGGCCATGCGGCTGGAGGCCATCGCCGATGCGGGCACCCTGCTGGCCAGCGAAAGCAGCCATCGCCTGCTGGCCCGCCATGCGCGCTTCGAGAAAGCCGGCAGCCTGCGCCTGCCCGGCCAGCCCACGGGCATGCAGACCTATCGCCTGGAGCTGGAACAGCCGGCCGAGCCACTGCCAGGGCCTGTGTCCGACGCGGCCTTGCAGTGCATAGGCCGCGAACCCGAACTGCAGCGCCTGAACGACGCATGGGCGCGGGCCCGCGAAGCCGGGGGCAATGCGCTGTGGATTCGCGGCGAGCCGGGCATCGGCAAATCCTGCCTGGCCGACATGCTGCTCGTCCACGCCAGGACACAGGGCGCGAACACCGTGGTGCTGCAATGCCAGCCCGAGCACCGCAACACCGCGCTGACCCCTTTCCTGGGCCTGATACGGCAGCGGCTGGAGGCGGCCGATCCCCCGCAGGACCACCGCGAGCAGATGCGCGAAGCCCTGCGCGCCGCAGGCTGCGATGCCGAGGCCGCCCTGCCCATTCTGTGCGCCTGGCTCTCGCTGCCCCTGGGCGACTGCGAGCCCAGCCGCATCTCGGCCGTCATGCAAAGGGCGCTGCTGCTGCAGTCCACCGCGCAATGGCTGCTGCACATGTCCGAAGCCGAGCCCTTGCTGCTGGTCGTCGAGGACGTGCACTGGGCCGACCCCACCAGCATCGAACTGCTGGAGCAACTGGTAGCGCGCCTGCCCGGGCGGCGCGTGCTGCTGGTGCTCACGGCGCGGCCGCAGTGGCAGCCGCCCGAAGGGCTGCAGGCCGAGTGCGTGGACGTGCGGCGCCTGGAAGACGCGCAGGCCACCGAGCTGGCCCGCCAGACGCTGGCGCCGCGCAGGCTCAGCCCCGCCGTGATCCGCCACGTGGTGGAGCGCACCGACGGCGTGCCGCTGTTCATCCAGGAAATGGCGCGCATGCTGCTGGATGCCCACCTGGTGGAGCAGGACGGCGTCTGGGACTTTCGCCATGCCGGGCTGCCGGCCGCCATTCCGCTGACCCTGCGCGACTCGCTGGTCAGCCGCTTTGACCGCATCGGCCCGCTCAAGCCGCTGCTGCAACTGGCCGCCACCATGGGCCGGCACTTCGACTTCGGCCTGCTGTGCGCCTGCGTGGAACGCCCGCAAGGCGAGGTCGAGCAGGAACTGGCGCAGCTGGGCCAGGCCGGCCTGGTCATTGCCGATGAACGTGCGGGCGCCGGCGCCTTCATGTTCCGCCACGCGCTGATCCGCGACACGGCCTACGAATGCATGCTGGCATCGCAGCGCCGGCTGCTGCACCGCGACGTGGCCCTGGCCCTGATGCAGCACCAGCCCCAGCGCGTTGCCGCAGAACCCGCAGGCGTGGCCCAGCACTGGGCAGACGCGGGCGACCATGCCCAGGCCGTGGCGCTTGCGGTGCGGCAGTTGCGCATCACGCAGCTGCGCTCGCTCAACGATGAAACCATTGCCTACGCGCGCCACATCGACGACTGGCTGCACCAGCTCCAGGGCGTGGCCCAGCGCGAGGCGCGGCTGGACGTCAACAGCTACGTGACCCAGGCGCTGATGAACAAGCACGGCTGGGCCCATGCCCAGGTGGTGGAAAGCATCGCGCTGTCGCAGGAGCTGCTGGCCGGCCCCGGCGCCAACGCGGTGGCCGACTACAAGCAGGTGCAGCACCTGTGGATGCTGATCACCTACCACCACGTGGCCAGCAACCGCGAGGAAGTGCGCCAGCTCAGCCACCGCCTGCTGGAGCAGGCCGTGCGCCAGCAGGACACGGGCGTGCTGGTGGCCGCCCAGACCTACCTGGGCCTGGCCCACTACTCCGACGGCCGATTCGAGCAGGCCGAAGAAGCGCTGACCGACGCCATCACCCGCTACGACCCCGTGGCCCATGCCCACCATGCGGCCGAGTTCGGCTTCGACACGCGCGTCTGGGCCACCTGCGGGCGCGCCCTGGTGCGCTGGTTCGCCGGCTTCGACCAGGCCGCGCTGGCCGATGCGAACGACGCCGTGCGCCTGGCGCACGAGGTCTCGCACATCCCCTCCCTGAGCATGGCCCTGCTCTACCAGGCCCTGGTCCACCAGGCACGTGGCGACAAGGAAAGCGCCTTGGCCACCACGGGCGAGCTGCTGGACATCACGGCCCGCTACGGCCTGCCCGCGTTCTCGGGCTATGCGGACATCATCCGCTGCTGGGCGCTGGGTGACAGCGCAGGCAGCGCCAGCGCCGAGGGCATTGAACGCGCCAGCGGCACGGCGCAGTTGCTCTGGGACATGGGCTGCCGCTACTGCCAGACCTACTACCGCTCCTTCGTCGCCGAAATGCTGGCGGCCAGCGGGCGCTGGACCGAAGCCCTGGACAAGATCGACGAATGCCTGCGCCTGGCCGACGTGCTGGACGAACGGCTGCACAGCAGCGAGCTGCACCTGAAGAAGGCCCGCTTCCTGCTGGCCATGGGCGCCGACCACGCAGCCGTGCAGGACAGCCTGGCCCAGGCGGCAGGGACTGCGCGCACCGCCGGCAAGTACCGCACCGAAACCGAGGCGCTGGCCCTGTCGCAGGCCCTGGCACCCGCCAGGCCGGACGTGGCCGCGCGCCTGAGTGAGCTGGCCGCGCTGCGGCCTGAACTGTCCGTGCACCTGTCCGGGCCCCGGCCCGGCCAGGCGCATTTTTCTTGAACCGAGGATGAAGTCACATGACCACCCAGCTGCAGAATACTGAACCGTTGCTCGCATTCCGCCTTGCCTACCTGCGGGCCATCGCCCGCTCCTGGCAGGATGACGCCTACCGCCGTGATCTGCTGGGGCAGCGCGACATCCAGCCCATGCTGCACCGCGACTTCAGCCTGCCGACCCAGTGGCCCCAGGTCGATGTGTCGCTGCGCCTGAGCGACGACCCCACCCAGCGCGCCGAATGGAAGCCCGTGCTCACGGCCGGCTGGATCGGTCCTGACGACGAATTCGTCATCGTCCTGCCCCAGGCGCCCCAGACCCACGCCTCCGAGGCGCTGGCCGCCTACTACCAGCTGTTCCCCAACTTCATGGGCGTCAGCACCTCGTTCGAGGAACCGAGCAACGGCACGCTCAGGGCCGCCCTGCCCACGGGCCTGGGCATCCCCGGCGGCGGCCCGGACTCGCTGCTGGCCTTTGGCGGCGTGGTGCTGCGCGCCATCGCCCTGGCCTGGCAGTCTCCTGAGTTCCACGCAGAGCTGACGCGTGACGACGGCAAGGACAAGGCCCCCGTGCTGAGCCAATGGCTGGGCTACAACAACCCGTTCAACTTCCAGGTGCGTTTCGAGACCGAGCAGGCCTTCACCTGGGATGCGGCACGCGGCGAATGGAACCTGCAGCGCGCAGACGGCACGGCCATCAAGAACGGCATCGTGCTGAACTACCCGGTGGCACCCGCCGAGCAGGACCTGTGGGCCATCGCCCTCACCTCCTACAACAACACCGGTGACGCCTACCCCTTCACCTGCTGATACGGCACCGGCGCAGCTGCAAGGGGCCACGGCCACCTTGCTGCTGACGCTGGCGGCACGTGCCCGGGCGGCAGGTCCGGCAGCTTCCACGGAACTGCCGGACCTGCCGCCTTTTTCCGACCCCGAGGCGCGCCGCATTGCCGCCGCCCTGCCCCAGGCCAGCGAGGCCCATGCGGCCGACCCCGCCTTTGTACGCAGCGTGGTGCTGCGCTCGCAGCTGTTCGACCGGCTCACCACCGAATTTCTGACCGCCCATCCGTCCGGCCTGTGCATTGCGCTGGGTGCAGGCCTGTGCACGCGGCGCAACCGCCTGGCCCCCGAGGCCGGCACCGCACGCTGGCTGAACGTGGACCTGCCCGACGCCATCGCCCTGCGCGCGCAATACATTGCAGGCACTGAAGCCAACCTCGCCTGCTCCATCCTCGACACCTCGTGGCTGGACACCGCCGCCCTGCCCGGCAACCAGCCCGTTCTGGTGCTGCTGGAAGGCGTCTGCCCCTATCTTCCCCAGGCTGCGCTGGAGGCCATGCTGCAGCAGCTGGCCCAGCGCTTTGCCGCGCCGGGCAGCCCGCCGTGCACCGTCGTGCTCGACCATGTGCACCCGGCCCTTGCGCGGCTGCCCATGCAGGTGGGCGGAATGCGCCTGCCCGTCGTCTCGGGCTTTGCGGACGGCGCGCAGATAGAGCGCATCCACCCCGCCATCCGCATCAGCCTGCAAGAGCACCTGTATGCCCGCTTCTCGCAGCAGCACCAGCTGTTCGAGACCGCCTTCCACGCCACCACCGGCCAGCACCCCTATGCCGTCGTCCGCCTTGAACTCGGAGCACCGTCTCTTGCCTGAGCCCACGGCCCCGGACCTGTTCGCCCACGCCTTTCGCTGGCACGAGAAATTCCTGCCGCCCGTGCAGCAGGGCGACCGCCTTTTGCTGGCCAGCGAACGCGACACCCTGGCCCTGGGCTCCGCCGCCGTGCTGGCGCTGAACGCCCCGCTGCAGGCCGGCAACAGCCTCATGCAGCACTGCGCCGCAGCGCCCGATGCGCCGCTTGCACAGATGCTGCACGCCCTGGGCGCCCTGCTGCGCCAGGGCCTGGTCCAGCCGGTGCATCACAGCGACGTGAACGGCCACGGTTATCTGCAACCGGATTTCTCGGCCCCGCCCGTGCGCCTGCAGGCATCGGAGCAGATCGACATCGTCATGCTGACTGCAGCGCTGGACAGCACAGCTGCCTGCCGCTGGGCTGCGGCCGTTGCCGGGGCCGTGGCCACGCAGGCACCCGCCCCCGCCCCCGCCCCCACCCCCGCCCCGCTCACCATCGTTTTCTGCGACGACTATCTGGACCCGCGCCTGGGCGCCATTGACGCCAACCAGCGTGCCGCAGGCCGGCCCTGGCTGCTGGTGCGGCCAACAGGCGAGCAGGCCATGGCGGGACCGCTTTTCAAACCCCAGGCAGCGGCCTGCTGGCATTGCCTCGCACACCGCTGGCAACGCAACCATCCCGCACGCGGCGGCAAGCACGGCCAGCCTCAGGACAGCGACCGCTGCCCGCCCGTGCGCGCCGGCGCCGACCTCATCGCCACGCGGCTGCAGGCCCTGCTGCCCACGGTGCAGCGCCTGCTGGCGCACACCGATGCGGCGCAAACCGTGTGGACGCTGGAGCCTGACCAGCCCCACCCGGTGGCCGCCCGCCCGCAATGCCCGCACTGCGGCACGCCAGGGCTGATGGCCCTGCGCCAGCGTGAACGCATTGCGCCAGTTCCCGGCACGCATGCCGCGCGCGCCGATGGCGGCTGGCGCAGCGTGCCGGCCGAGACCACGGTGCAGCGCCTGTCGCAGCACGTCAGCCCGCTGACCGGCGTGATTGCCCGGGTCACGCCGCTGACGGCCGAGACCGACGAAGCACTCACCGTCTACCGCAGCGAAATCTTCAGAACACCGGCCCCCGGCAGCACCAGCCTGGCCGGCTCAGGAACACAGCTGTGTCTGGGCAAGGGCCTGTCGGCCATGCAGGCCCGCGCCAGCGCCATGTGCGAAGCGGTGGAACGCTACGCCGCCTTCCACCAGGGCGACGAAGCCGTAATCGTCGCCCCCGCCGCCGAGCTGGACGCGCCCTGCATCGCGCCCACGGAACTGGCCCGCTTCAGCGAGCGGCAAACCGCCGGCTTTGCCACCGACAAGCCGCCGCATGCCGTGCCCGCCAGCGCCGGCCAGGGCGAACCCCTGTGGTGGGCTCCCGCCTGGTCCCTGACTGCCGATGCGCGCCGCTACCTGCCGCTGGCCTTCTGCCTGGCCCATGCGCCCGCGCAAAGCCTGCACCACGTGGGCTGGACCTCCAACGGCTGCGCCGCAGGCAACACGCGGGAAGAGGCCATCCTCCAAGGCTTCATGGAACTGGTGGAACGCGACGCCGCCGCCATCTGGTGGTACGGCCAGATCCGCAGGCCCGCCATTGCGCTGCAAGGCATCGACCAGGCCACGCGCCAGCGCCTGGACCGCAGTTGCGGCCCGCAATGGTCGTACTGGCTGCTGGACATCACGCATGACTTCGGCATACCCGTGGTCGTCTCCGTGGGCCGCCACGCTGACACCGGCCAATGGGCCGTGGGCTTTGGCTGCAGCCTGGACCGCGCACTGGCCTGCGAACGCGCCCTCACCGAAATCAGCCAGCTGATCGCGGCCGGCAAAAGCTTTGCCGTGCCCGAGCCACTGCAGGCCTTCCTGCACCCTGCGGACAGCGCCGATGCGCCGCCGCAACAGCCTGCGCCACTGTCTGGGCACACGCCGGACACCACGCCGCCGGACATTGCCCAGGTCATTGCGCGCTGCGTGGACATCGCACGCGGCCTGGGCCTGGAAACCATCGTCTACGACCACTCGCGCCCCGACATCCCTGTGCACACCGTCAAAGTCGTGATTCCCGGCCTGTGCCATATCTGGCCGGAACTGGGCAATCCACGGCTGCGCAACGTACCCGTGGCCCTGGGCTGGCGCAGCCGGCCGCTGCAGGAATCCGAACTGAATCCGCAGGCTCTGTACGTTTGACAAACTGAAACGCGCAGCGGGCATGTACTCTCTCAGCTTGGCAACAGGCTGCCGGCTCCGGGCCAATGCGCCCCCAGCCCACCCCCTGTTCACACAAGCCCCAAGGAGAATTCGAGGCGATGGCCCTCTTTCGTAACCAACTCGACGGCCGCATCGTCGTGCTGCGGCCCCTGCATACCTTCGGCCGCCACCCCTCGGTCTGCCAGACCGTCATGAAGGCGCCCGACGTCTCCCAGGTCCACGCACTGTTCCGCTGGAACCGGCAGACCTGGGAAATCGTGGACCAGAGCCGCAACGGCACCATGCTCAACGGCGTGCGCCTGGTCGCCGGCCGCTGGACCGTTTTGGCGGTGGGCGCCAAGCTCAGCATGGGCGAAGGCGCAGAAGCGGCCTGGACCGTGGAAGACCTGGGACCTCCCATCACCTGCCTGAGCCCCGGCCCGGGACTGCCCCAGGACGGACCCCTGGCCCTGAACCCGCGCGGCACCCTGCTGCCCGACGCGCAGGAGCCCGAAGCCAACGTCTTCTTCGAGGACGGCCGCTGGCTGCAGGAGTCCGGCGACGGCACCGAGCCCCTGGTGGACGGTGCCATGGTCCACACCTCCGCAGGCAGCTGGGAATTCGTGCAATGCGACGACCTGGAATCCACGCGGGAAAGCAGCTTCGACCCGCGTGCGCCCAAGCCGCCGGAGGTGTCCTTTCGCTTCACCGTCAGCCAGAACGAAGAGCACGCCAGCCTGACCGTCATGAGCGACGGCAAGCCCATTGCGCTGGGCGAACGCATACACCACTACACCCTGGTCACCCTGGCCCGCGTGCGCCAGCAGGACGCAGAAAAAGGCCTGGCCCCCGCAAGCCAGGGCTGGATAGAACTGGATGCACTCTCACGCATGCTGGGCGTGGAGCCCTCGTACGTGAACATCCAGATCTTCCGCGCCAAGCACCAGATCCTCAGCGCCCTGCCCGAATGCGCTGCCTCGCCCGCCCTGGTGGAGCGGCGGCGCGGCAGCCTGCGCTTCGGGGACTTTCCGTTCGAGATCGAAGGCGGGGCGCGCAGCACCTGAACGGCGAACTGGAACGGAGAACGGCAGGCACACGGCGCATCGCTCGCCGCATGTAATCAGCTGTAATTTTCTTGTTGTGCACACGTGAATAAAGTGGGAACCGGTTCTTGCCGCCTGCGGTGCGAACCCTCTCACCCTCCTCCCGGACCGGGTTGCCCGAGTCCACTGGCGCACCTGGAAGACGCAAATGAGCATGGACATGCGACGTGTACTGTTGATCCCCGCCAGCGCGCGGCCTGTTGACCCTGGCCTGGCCAGCCTTTCCATGGACGCACAGGTCTGGGAAAACGGCTATCCCCTGGTCGTAGGCAAGGCCCGCCACGGCCTGCTGCAGGACTTCTGGCGGCACTACTACGGCGAATCCGCCGCCATGTTCGTGGCCTCCGACCAGCTGCTGGAACTGCACAACGACATCATGGCCGCCATCCCCGCCTGCGTGGGAGAGATGCCCGTGCTGCGCTTTCTCAACGACCTCGGAAGAATGTGCCTGCAGGCGCATGGGGACGGCAGCGGGCTGCAGGTCATCGGCGACTGACGAAACGGATGACTCCTGGGGTTGCCGCGCGTCCCTGTCGCGGCATTGGGGCGCATGCACAATTGCATGCGCCTTTTTTGCGCCCGACTGACCATGAGCAACGCCCCGGATAGCCCCCCTCTTGCCCTGACCGGCAGCTGCCTGTGCGGCGCCATCGCCTATGAACTGCGGTCCAGCCCCAAGGCCGTGTCGCACTGCCACTGCCGCATCTGCCAGAAGGCCCACGGCGCCGCATTCGCCACCTACGGCAGCGTGCCGGTCAAGGACCTTGTCTTCACTCAGGGCCAGGAGCAATTGCGCTCCTTTGCCTCATCGCCCGGCATCACGCGCTGCTTTTGCCAGCAATGCGGCTCATCGCTGACGTGGCACAGCGCGCATTACGCAGAGGGCTCCTGGATCTCTGTTGCTTTGGCCACGCTGGATTCGGAGTTGGTGGTGGGTGGGCAGCGGCATGTGAATCGGGGGGTGGGGATGGGGTGGGTGGATTTTGGGATGGGGTGATCGGGGGCTGGTTCGGCCAGGAGCGGCTGTTTGCGACGCCCGCTTGGGTTGGCTGCTTCAGGCTGGGGACGGTCGTTCGCCGTTCCAAAGCGAATGTCAGCGACTGCCGGAACCGGCCATTGCGGCCAAAGCGGATCGAGGATGGCTGCCCACACAAAGTGCTTGTTAACCCGCTGATGCAGGCATCCCCTTGATCTTTCCGCTGTTGAATGTGCGAGAAAACGGCCAGCGGGGTGTCGAAGCCATGAATGGCAGGCGGTCAGGCGAGCAAACCGGCCACCGCGACGGTATGGCAGGCGCTGCCGGCAACCACGAACAGATGCCAGATGCCGTGCGCGTGGCGCATGCTCGCCAGACGACGGTAGAACACCGTTCCTGCCGAATAGAGCAGTCCGCCGGCGAGCAGCCAGGCCAGGGTCTGCGCACCATGGCCAAAGGCCACCGGCACCGCGCCCCCCAAGCTGAGCCAGCCAAGGCTGATGTACAGGGACAGGCGCGGCGGCGAATCGAAACCCAGTGCACGTATCACACCCTGGAATGCGAGTCCCCATACGCCGCCAAGCAGCAGCCAAGCCCACAAGCCAGGGGGCGCCATCAAGGCAAAGGGCGTGTGGCTGCCGGCAATCAGCAGGTAAATGCAGGCGTGGTCGACGCGCTGCCAGAAACGCTTGCGCACCCCGGTACAGCCATGAAAGAGGGCCGATGCGCCAAACAGCGCCGCCAGAGACAGGCCAAACACCACAGCGCCCACAATCTTGCGCGCATCGCCGCCGGCCACCGTTTCGCAGATGAGAACCACACTGGCCGCCAGGCCCACGGGCAGGGCTGCCAGATGACTCCAGGTATTGAACCGTTCGCCGGGCTGGCCCCAAACGCAAGGGCCGTGCGGCGAGCCTGCCTGCAAATCTTGCATGGAGCCTCCTGGCGCATGGCTGAGCAACGCCGGGCGCGGTGGCCCGGCTAGGCCACCCTACGGCCCAGACGTGACAGGGCAATGATGGCAACGGACACGCTGGAGAGCCCGTCCACCGGACACCACACGACGTGCAGCGCCAAATTGAAACATCAGGCCTTGAAACCATCCTCAAACCATCCATATGGATGGCATAAGGATGTTCCATGGCCACAACCACCTCCACCCCTCGCGTGAGCGAATCCGAGAAGCTCACCATCAATCTGGGCTACGTCGACCTGGGCCAAATCGACCTGCTGGTCGCCGAAGGCTTCTACGCAAACCGCAGTGATTTGATCCGTACAGCGATACGCAATCACCTGCGCAGCCACGCGGACGCGTTGCAGCAGGTCGTCGCCCGCAAGATGCTGGTCCTGGGTATGCAGCATTTCTCCCAGGCCGATCTCATGCGGGTGCAGGCTGCCGGGGAAAAGCTGCAGATCCGGGTGCTGGGCTTGGCCAGCATCGCGCAGGACGTGCCTGCGCAGCTGGCCGCAGAAACCATCGAATCCATCACGGTGCTGGGAGCGCTCCAGGCCAGCCCCGCCGTTCGTGCCGCTCTGGCCGGCCGCATTACCTGAGAACCATTCCATGAAACAGCTTTTTCACGACATGCTGGGCGAGGCTACACGCCTGACGCGCACTGGCAATTTGCTGCAAGCAACCGAGCTGATTCAGCGCACGTTGCGAGGCGAAAGCGCGCCCGCGCCCCACGGCAAGACCGCCGCAACCAGTCCTAGGGAAGAAGGCTGGATCGTCGATGCCGAAGCCCGTTTCATCGACGATGCTCCCGAACTCGCCGTGCCTGCGGGCTCATCGCAGGCAGACACCTCCGGCGACGAGCAATGGCTGCGCGGCAGCTACTCGCACGGAGGCCGGCAGCTGGCCTATCGGCTGTATGTGCCGCCAGGCAGTGCACTTGAAGCGGGGCCTCGGCCGCTCGTCCTCATGCTGCACGGTTGCACCCAAGGGCCGGAAGACTTCGCCGCCGGCACGCGCATGAATGACCAGGCACGCAGGGCTGGTGTATTGGTGCTCTATCCTGAACAAACACAGCATGCGAACTCGCAAAAATGCTGGAACTGGTTCAAGGCCCAGCATCAGCAGCGGGGCCGGGGCGAGCCAGCACTGCTGGCGGGCCTCACACGCCAGATGGTGGCTGACCATGGCGCGGACGCATCGCGTGTCTATGTCGCCGGACTATCGGCTGGAGGCGCAATGGCGGACATATTGGGACGCACCTATCCTGAACTGTTCGCCGCCGTGGGTGTGCATTCGGGCTTGCCCGCCGGTGCTGCGTCCAATCTGCCATCAGCCCTCGAGGCGATGCGAAGAGGCGCAGCATCAGGCTCGGCCAGCGGTCCCAGCGTGTGTCCAGTGATCGTGTTTCACGGCGATGCCGACACGACGGTGCACCACGACAACGGCGCGGCCGTGGTGAATGCTGCACGCATCGCGCAAAGTCCCCAAGGCGCACCTCGCGTCATCCAGGGCCATGCACCGAACCGCCAGCGATTCACCCGCTCTGCCTATGTCGCGGCCGACGGAAGTACCGCCATTGAGCACTGGCAACTGCATGGCGCAGGCCACGCATGGTCCGGCGGCAGCTCAGAGGGCAGCTACACCACGCCAGGAGGAATCGACGCCAGCGCCGAGATGCTGCGCTTCTTCCTTTCGCACAAGCGTGCTCACGGCTGCTGACGCGAGGCACCGGCAGCGAGCTCGCGAGGAGGCCCTGGGCGGCAGCAACCGCTGCGGAGCAGCCGGCAGCTGCAGGTTTCCGAACAATGGTCTCAGGCTGAGAGCTGACGCAGGAGCTTCAACATCGAGTATCGGCGGCGATCAACAGCTGAACTTGATGGTCTCTGGCTGTAATCTCCAAGAATCGGCATCCAGGGATTTCCGCAGCCCTTGTCGGCGACCACCTCGGCCCGGCCCCTTGACGACGATTCACCGTGCCTTCAGGCAAAATCCAGAAGATCGGGAAAGCTTGGCGTCAGGTCTGCCGGGAAGCCCAACTTGAAGAATGGAACAGTATCAATGGCACTGACGAAGAAGGGCGAGTTCTGGTACGGGACAACTTCCGGCGACACCCAAGCCGAGCTGCGCAGCTACAGCGTTGCGAATCGCCATGAGGCCGTCCGGTTTGCCTCGTCCAAATGCGATTGCGGGTGCCGGACTTTTGCGCTGCAGACAGATGAAGAAGCCGGCGTGGCCATCCGCACCTGCACCGACTGCGGGCAGGAACACCTGATGGGCGACAGCGCGGAATATGTTGAAGAGGCCACCCCTGAGGCACACGAGTGCGTGTGCGAGAACGAGACGTTCGAACTGATGTCCGGCGTCTCCGTGTACGAGGGCACACACGACGTGCGCTGGTACTACATCGCTTGCCACTGCGTGGAATGCAATCTGGTTGGGGTCTTCGCAGACTGGAAGTGTGAAGCGGGTGATGCGGCGGCCTTCCTCGCCAAGGTATGACCGCGTGGGATCAAGACGCGCTGCTCAAATATCTGGTCAAGCGGGTTTGCCGGGTGCATGCAGGCGATAGCGCAAAAAACGGGTCCCCTCGATATCCAATACGCCATCTGGCCGAAATCCCAGCTTGAGAACTCCTTTTATTCTGGTTCTTGAAGGTGGCAGCAAAATTGTGATGGAGTTCAGCCCCAAGCCAGTGAATGCACGTTTCACTATCTCTTGATAGATGGCCTTGCCACTTCCCCAGAATTTGGGGTGAAGCACCAAAGCGAGGTCGGCATCACCTTCCTCGTACTGCAAGCCGCCCCAGCCGGCAAATTGCTGATCAATTTCAAACGCCCATGGCCCATAGCCGTATTGCTGCCACTGGGCATCTTTTTTCCGAGCCCATTCATTTGCTTTCGCCAGGTCGAAATTCGCACTTCCAAGCGGCATTTGTCGTAGCACATCTGGATTGTTGTTCAGCGAAACAATATGAGCAGGATCAACTTCAGTGAGCCGCTTAAATTTCAAAATCATGCCTGTATCTGGTTGTCTATCCATCAAATTCAAAGCGTACCAAAACGGTGGTTGCCGACCGTGTATCTGAGCGTCAACCAAGGGGGCAGCAGTCCACAGTAAGGGATTGCTGCTGCAAGGCAGGCCCCATGCGAGCTGCGGCTGGCTCGCCAAGCCGCAGCGGCCTGCTTCCAGCTAGCCTTGGTATCGCAGGTGAATAAGAGGATAAGGGCGTCCCTGCGAATCCACCGCCGAACGTCCAGTTTCAACGAACCCCATCCGTTGATAGAAGCCAACCGCCTGGGAGTTCTGCATGTTGACGTCTGTGCTCAATGCCCCGTGCAGCGCCAATCCATGCTGCAACAACTGGCGGCCGATGCCGGTGCCACGGACATCCGGATCGATGAACAGCGCCTCCATGTGCGTCCCATCGATCAGCATGAAGCCATGGGGCTGGTCATGTTCATCGACAGCAACAGTCACCGGCGCATGAGGTAGAAACTCAACCACTTCGGCATCAATGGCCTTTCGATCATCGGGACTGAGAAAGTGATGGGTGGCGTCTACGGAACGCCGCCAAAGGTCAACCAGGGCGGCACCATCTTCAGGACGTGATGCGCGGAGTGTGTACATGGCAACTTTGCAAATGATTCAGCGTTGCGTGAAGTATGACGGTACACAGCTGCGAAGTCGCCTCGGCTCCTGTGGAATGCGCTGAACGCCGGCTTTGTGCCGGCAGTGGCTATTCATGGACTGCAGTAGCGGACCTCTAGGAGTCCCCTGGATCATCGTCGGCTACTTCCGTCGCTGGGCTGGGTTGACCCTTGGTGCTCGGATGACTGATTGCGGCCGTGATCGAAAGCTGACGATACGGGCATGAGTGCCAGCAATCGCTGCATCGCTGTCATCGACACCAACTGCGCGAATGGTGACTTAGGGCCGGCAGCAGACAACTCCACCACTACGAGCTGCCTCCCCAAAAACGTCTCGCCCCCTCCCCCACCCGCGCTATCATCCGCCCCGGCCCCCTGTCCCGGGGCTGATGCTTCAAAACATCCGTCGTATAGCGGCACAGCCTCTCCGAAAGCGAGGCTTGGTACACCGAATCCATCAGTCAATGCAGATGCAATGGCCTGTGGATTCGATCCGCAATGGAGCACGGAACAATGAACGCCGTTTCTCTCGCCTGCGCGCCGTCTTTTGGCGCAGCCCCTCCCTCATGCCAGCCCTTTGTGCCCGGCCAACTGCGGAGGGACATGGCATGAACCCCACCCAGCCCTCCCCCACCACGGACAGCCACACCACGCGGCAACTGTCCAACGCCCTCACCCAGGTGGACCATCTAGTGCAGCAAGGCTGTGCAGAAATCTCCGCCATCGCCCAGCTCGCCCTGGCCTGGCTGGAGACCCCCAAGGGCCATCGCCACATGGACGTGGTGGCCCGCGCCCTGCAAAGCATCCGCGACAGCGCCGAGACGCTGGCCGACTACGCCGGCACCGAGGCCCAGGCCATGGGCTGCGGGTTTGAAGACGCGGCCGAGATGCGCCGCGCTGAAGCGGCCGAGGCGGCGGCAAAGGCCATGGCCCACCTGTTTGAACGCCGCGCCAATGTGCCGATGCCTGCGCAGGACGGCAGCAGCTGATGCGCCAGCGCGCCGGCCGGCCGGCGTTCAGACCACACTCAGCCGCAAGGCAAGCGCGACAAGCGTGATGGCAAGGACCGGAAGGGTCAGGACGATGCCGACGCGCAGGTAGTAGCCCCAGGCAATCGTCATGCCCTTGCGGGCCAGCACATGGAGCCAGAGCAAGGTGGCCAGACTGCCGATGGGCGTGATCTTGGGGCCGAGGTCACAGCCGATCACATTGGCATAGACCATGGCTTCCTTCACCAGACCCGTGGCCCCGGAGTGCTCGATGGACAGGGCGCCCACCAGCACCGTGGGCATGTTGTTCATCACGGAAGACAGGCCCGCCGACAGAAAGCCGGTGCCTATTGCGGCGCCCCACACGCCGCCGCCTGCAAAGACTTCCAGCACCCTGGCCAGGGCGCCGGTCAGCCCAGCGTTGCGCAAGCCATAGACCACCAGGTACATGCCCAGTGAGAACACGACGATCTGCCAAGGCGCGCCCTTCAGGACCCGGCCTGCGCTGATGACCCGGCCATGGGCGGCGACGGCCAGCAAGAGCAGCGCACAGGCTGCGGCCACCGCGCTGACGGGAACGCCCAGCGGCTCCAGCCCGAAGAAGCCCAGCATCAACAGCGCCAGCACGACCCAGCCTGCGCGGAAGGTGGCCAGGTCCCGGATGGCGGCCGATGGCTGCTGCAGGCGCTCCAAGGCGTAGGTGCGGGGCAGATCCTTGCGGAAGAACAGGAACAGCACGCCCAGGCTGGCGGCCACGGCAACCAGGTTCACCGGCACCATGACCGATGCATAGTCGTTGAAGCCGATGCCGAAGAAGTCCGCCGAGACGATGTTGACCAGGTTGGACACCACCAGCGGCAGGCTGGCCGTGTCCGCGATGAACCCTGCCGCCATGACGAAGGCCAGGGTGCTTGCGGCAGAAAAGCCCAGGGCCACCAGCATGGCCATCACGATGGGCGTCAGGATGAGCGCGGCGCCATCGTTGGCAAAGACCGCAGACACCACGGCGCCCAGCAGCACGATGAAGGCAAACAGGCGCCTGCCGCTTGCGCGGCCCCAGCGGGCCACGTGCAGTGCAGCCCAAGCGAAGAACCCGGCTTCGTCCAGCAGCAGGCTGATGATGATGACCGCCACGAAGGTGGCCGTTGCGTTCCAGACGATGCCCCAGACGACGGCGACATCGGCCCAGTGCACCACCCCCAGGGCCAGTGCCACGATGGCGCCGAGCGACGCGCTCCAGCCGATGCCCAGGCCTGCGGGCTGCCAGATGACCAGGACAAGGGTGGCTGCAAAGATCAGGAGGGCCGCAAGCATGTGCTGTTTTCTTCGAGGATGTGCAGGCGGCAGCGGGAGCCGCGGCGGTTTCGGTGGCGGGCGTCGGTGGCAGGTGTCGGTAGCAGGTGTCAGTGACAGGCTTCAGTCACGGGCCAGGTCGCGGGCAGACTGCTGCAGCGCGTGCCTGGCCAGGGACGATGGCGGCAGGTTGACGAGCCGCTCCAGGCGCTGCCGCATGGCCAGCAGGGTCTGGCGGAATGCGGCCTGCCGGCCTTCGTCGCTGCCTTCGGCCCGCGACGGGTCCGCGTAGCCCCAGTGCGCGGTGGCGGGCTGGCCCGGCCAATAGGGGCATGCCTCGCCGGCGGCGCTGTCGCAGACGGTGATGACCAGGTCCATAGGGGGCGCATCAGGCGCGCCGAACTCGTCCCAGCTTTTGCTGCGCAGGCCTTCGGTGCACACGCCCGCCTGCTCCAGCGCCGCAATCGCCAGCGGATGGGGCTGCTGGTTGTCGCGGGGGCTGCTGCCTGCGGAGTAGGCCTTGAAGCGCCGGCCGCCGAGGTGATTCAGAAGGCCTTCCGCCAGGATGCTCCGGGCAGAGTTGTGCGTGCACAGAAACAGGACGTTCAGGGGTTTGTCGGAAGTCATGGCAGGAAGTGTTCGGGGCGGGGAAACCGGGGGAGCAGCGTCAGCAGGACTTGCAGGACATGTCGGCCACCTCGCATGACGCACCTGCACAGCAGTTCTGCGTCAGGAAGCCAAGCAGGCCGTTCATGCGCTCATAGGCGGCGCGGTACACCAGGTTGCGGCTGGCCCGCTCCTGCGTCACCAGGCCCGAGCGGGTCAGCTCCTTGAGATGGAAAGACAGCGTGGTGTTGGCGGCGCCCAGGCTTTCTGCCATGACGCCCGGCGTCAGCCCCTCGGGCCCGGCCACGACGAGCGCGCGGAAGATGCGCAGGCGCAAGGGGTGGGCAAGCGCGGCCAGGGATTCGACGACTTCAGATTCATCCATGGGCGAATCATACGATATTTCAACAAATATGGAAATATAGGCCAGCCGGCGCTGACCGATCGTGCCAGCCCATGCCAACCCACGCCACCCCATGCGGATGGGCACCCATGACTGACCGCCGCGCCCGGTTGCCGAAAAAGCGCAGGCAACCGGGCACGGTCCGATCTCAGGCGCCCTGCGGCAGATAGCTTGGCCGGGCCGCCGTCATGCCGCGCTTGACCTGCTGGGTGAGCTCGTCGGCCAGCACTTCATCGAGCCCGGCCTCCAGTCCGTCCAGCGCGCGGCTGACGATGTCCTCGGGGCTGGACTTCGGCGCGTCAAGCCCGCGCGTGAGGTCGGTGTCGACATAGGCCATGTGCAGGCCCAGCACCTGTGTCTTCTGCCCTGCAAGCTCGCTGCGCAGGGCGTTGGTGAGCGACCAGGCGGCCGACTTGCTGGCCGAATAGGCGGCCAGTTCCCCGCCATTGACCCAGGAAGCCACCGACAGCACATTGAGCAAGGCCCCGCCGCCGTTGGCCTTGAGAACCGGCGCGAAGGCCTGGCTCATGCGCAGCACGGCGAAGAAGTTGGTCTCGAAGATGCGCCTGGCGACCTCTTCGCTGTCGGGCGCCATGAAGCCGCCGGGCTGGGCGATGCCGGCGTTGTTGATCACCAGCGTGACGTCCGACGCCTGCGCGGCGGCGGCGGCCACGTCCTGCGGGCGGTTCACGTCCAGCTGCAGGGCATGCACGCCGGGCTGGGTGACCGTGGCGGGGTCGCGCGCGCCGGCGTAGACCTTGCGGGCGCCACGGGCGAGCAGCTCGCGCGCGAAAGCCAGGCCGATGCCGCGATTGGCGCCGGTGACGAGAACAACAGCGTTTTCAATTTTCATGGAGCACTCCAGGGGTGGGGAAAAACAGATTCAACGGATCTTGATGACGACCTTGCCCTTGGCATGGCCGGCTTCGGCATAGGCAAGGGCCTCGTTGGTGGACTCGAATGCGAAGACCTTGTCCACGACCGGGCGGATGGCGCCCGCTTCGATGAGGCGGGTGATCTCGCGCAGCTGGCCGCCGTTGGCCCGCATGAAGAGGAAGGAGTAGTCAATGCCACGGCCTCGCGCCCGGCGCCTGATGCCGGAGCTGAGCAGCCGCATCACCAGCCGCACGAATGCAGGCGCCGCGATGTTTCTGCCAAACGCGGGATCGGGCGGGCCGGAGATGGAGACCAGCTTCGCGCCGCCCTTGAGCACACGCAGGGATTTGCCAAGCGTCTTGCCGTCCTGGCTGTTGAGCACCACGTCGTAGTCGTGCAGGACGTCCTCGAAGTCCTGCGTGCGGTAGTCGATGACGACATCCGCACCCAGGCTCCTGACCAGCTCGAAGTTGGCCGCGCTCGTGGTGGTGGCCACAGTGGCGCCCAGGTGCCTGGCCAGCTGGATGGCGAACGTGCCCACGCCGCCGGAGCCGGCCTGGATGAAGACCCTTTGCCCCTTCGACAGCTTCGCTGTCTCCACCAGTGCCTGCCAAGCCGTCAGGCCCACCAGGGGGATGGAGGCGGCCTCTTCCATCGTGAGCCCCTTCGGTTTTGGCGCCAGCGACGACTCCTTGACCGGCACGAACTCCGCGAACGTACCGATCCGGAAATCGTCCGTGCGTGCATAGACCTCGTCGCCGGGCTTGAACTGCCGCACGCGCGGGCCGGCCTTGACCACCACGCCGGCCACGTCGTGGCCCAGGATCAGGGGCAGGCGATAGGGCAGGATGAGCTTGAACTGGCCATCCTTGATCTTGGAGTCCAGCTGGTTCACGCCTGCGGCATGGACCTGGACCAGGACTTCGTCGTCACGCAGCTGCGGCTCGGGTACGTCTGCCAGCTGCAAGGCGCGGTTCGCTCCATGGCTTTCCAGAATGAATGCCTTCATGGCTTTCCTTTATATGATGGTCATCATATGTAATGGCGAAAAAAATCCAGGCACATGCACAGGGCATGCGCCATCACTGGCTGGCCGGCGTCAGGTGCTTGAGTGCTGCTTCGCGAAGGCTGTCGGACAGGGCCGGATCGTCCACCGCCCGAGCCAGCAGCAGGCTGCCGACCATGGTGGACAAGGTGACGAGCGCGCGCTCATGGGCACCGGGCTGTCCCCAGTCCGGCGATTGGCGGGCGATGAGATCGACCATTTCCTTGATGTGGCCCGTGGCCACGCGGCGCACCTCCGGCGCCTGGCGCGAGGTCTCGGAACCCAGGGCCGCCAGGGGGCAGCCCACCTCGGCGCGCTGGACATGTTCCTTGGAAAGGTAGGCGGCCAGCATGGCCTGCAGCACCATGCCGGGCGGCGCCTTGGCCACCACGTCGGCGACGGCGGCACAGGACTCGGCGCAGGCCTTGCCCGCCGCTTCGGCCAGCATGGCATCGCGCGAGGCGAAATGGGCGTAGAAGGCGCCGTGCGTCAGGCCCGCCTCCTTCATGATGTCCGCCACCCCGGTGCCGCCATAGCCGCTGCGGCGGATGGCACGCGCCGCCACGGACACGATGCGCTCATGCGTGGCCTCCTTGGCGGAAGCCCGGGCGCTGGAATTTGTGTTTCGCATGATGGTCATCATACATTGTTTGCGCCATGCACGCGCCGCAGATGGGACAACCGCCCGCAGCCATTGCATGGACAATCCCGGCATGTCTGCTGCTGCTTCACACAACAATCCATCCCGCCCCGTGCTCATTGCCGGCGGCGGCATCGGTGGCATGGCCACTGCCCTCACGCTGCACCAGATCGGCGTGCCCTGCATCGTGTTCGAGTCGGTGGCGCAGCTGCAGCCGCTGGGCGTGGGCATCAACCTGCAGCCGAACGCGGTGCGGGAACTGCATGACCTGGGTTTCGGCAACGATGTGCTGGACACCATCGGCCTGCAGGCGCGGGAATGGGCGCTGGTGGGCCGCAACGGCAACGAGGTATATGCCGAGCCGCGCGGGCTGCAGGCGGGCTACCACTGGCCGCAGTACGCGGTGCACCGCGGGCAGTTGCAGATGATGCTGTTCAACGCCGTGCGGGAGCGCCTGGGCGACGACGCCGTGCAACTGGGCCGGCGCGTGGTGGGCTACCGGCAGGATGCCGAGGGTGTGACCGCCCTCATCGACACCCGCGATGGCCAGCGGCTGGAGGTGCAGGGCTCGCTGCTGGTGGCGGCCGATGGCCTGCACTCGGCCGTGCGCGCGCAGATGCACCCCGCGCAGCCGCCCATCCAGTGGGGCGGCGCCATCATGTGGCGCGGCACCACGCCGGGCGTGCCGGTGCGCACCGGTGCGTCCTTCGTGGGCGTGGGCTCGCTGCGCCATCGCGTGGTGCTGTACCCCATCACGCCGCCGGACCCCGTCACGGGCCTGGCCACCATCAACTGGATCGCCGAGATCACGGTGGACAACGACGGCGGCTGGCAGCAAGGCGACTGGAACCGGCGCGTGGCGCTGGAGGAATTCATCCACCACTTCGAGGGCTGGGACTACGGCTGGCTGGACGTGCCGGCCATGCTGCGCGGCGCCACGGATGTCTTCGAGTACCCCATGATCGACCGCGACCCCGTGCCCACCTGGGTGGACGGCCGCGTGGCCTTGCTGGGTGATGCGGCGCATGTGATGTACCCCGTGGGCTCCAACGGCGCCAGCCAGGCCATCGTGGACGCGCGCGTGCTGGGCGCGCAGCTGCTGGACCACGGCGTGGGTCCGCAGGCGCTGCGCGCCTATGACGACAGGCTGTGCAAGGACATCTCGGCCCTGGTTCTGCGCAACCGCGGGGCCGGCCCCTTCGGCCTGCTGGGGCTGGTGGACGAGCGCTGCGGCGGCGTCTTCGACCATATCGACGAGGTGCTGCCGCGCGAGGAGCGCGAGGGCTTCATGGCCCGCTACAAGGCAGCAGCCGGCTATGCGATCGAGACGCTCAATGCCGCAGCCCCCACCATCGCGCCCGGTCGGCGCATGGTCAGCACGTGAGCCGCGCATGACCGGCGCGTGACCGGGGACTGAGCCCTTGTGCGGCAGCAAGGGCCGCGAGTCGCCATAATCGGCCCTTGCCCCTGGCAGCCATCCCCAGATTTACATCACAGACCAAGCAGGAAGACCACATGCCCATCAAATCCATTCTGAAATCCACCGTGGTGACGCTGGCGATCGTGGGCAGTGGATCGCTTTTTGCGCAGGGCGCGCCCCTGAACACAGCGGCGTTTGACGCCCTGGTGGCGCAAGGCCCCGTCGCCGACGCCGCGACCATCGCCTCCAGCACCTGGGCCAGCAAGATCAAGCAGACCGGCACGCTGCGCCTGGGCAGCACCCAGACCTCGAATCTGTTCTCCCTGCTCAACGAGAAGGACGGCAAGATCCGCGGCTTCGACGCAGGCCTGGCCCAGCTGCTCACGCGCTACATCCTGGGCGATGCGTCCAAGTACCAGTTCGCACAGGTGACCTCGTCCACGCGCGAGCAGGTGCTCATCAACAACCAGGCGGACATGGTGATCGCCACCTACTCCATCACCCCCGCACGCGCCGAGAAGATCTCGTTTGCCGGCCCCTACTACACCTCGCAGGCCGGGGTGCTGGTCAAGGCAAGCAACAAGACCGTGCAGTCGTACAGCGACCTGGCAGGCAAGAAGGTGGCCACGCAGGCCGGCTCCACGGGCCCCGCCATCCTGGCGCAGCACGCGCCCAAGGCGGTCGTGCAGGAGTTCCAGACCCACCAGGAAGCGCTGGACTCCCTGCGCCAGGGCCGTGTGGATGCCTATGTGACCGACTACACCCTGCTGCTCAACACCCTGAGCCTGGGCACCGGCGACGCGCGGCTGGCAGGCGCGCCCTTTGGTGCCCAGGATTCCTACGGCATCGGCCTGCCCAAGGGCTCGGACGGCGTGGCCTTCATCAACGCCTTCCTGAAGAAAATCGAAGCCGATGGCACCTGGGCCAAGCTGTGGACCGTCTCCATCGGACAGCGCACCGGCAGCACGGCCCTTCCCACGCCGCCCGCCCTGCCCTGAACGATGGGTGACATCTCCCGGCTCCTCGCCGACCACGGGCCTGCCTTCTGGCAGGCCCTCTTGCTGACCTGGAAGCTCACCGCCTTCTCGTTCCTGCCCGGCTTCCTGCTGGGCGTGGTCGTGACGGTGCTCAGGCTTCTTCCGCTGCCGCCGCTGCGCTTCGTGCTGACGGGCTACGTCGAGATCTTCCGCAACATTCCCAGCGTGGCGCTGCTGATCTTCATCGTGTTCGCGCTGCCCGATCTCAATGTCGTGATCGACTATGAGCCCAGCGTGATCCTGGCCCTGACCCTGGTCTGCTCCGCGTTCACGGCGGACTATCTGCGCGCGGGCATCAACACCATTGCCGGCAGCCAGATCGAGGCCGCGCTCAGCCTGGGCATGCGGCCCATGCAGATCATCTCGGCCGTGGTGCTGCCGCAGGCGCTGCGCTCGGTGGTGCAGCCGATGACGTCGCTGCTCATTGCGCTGATGCTGTCTACCTCGCTGGCGTCCCAGGTGCCGCTGGCGGGCCGGGAGCTCACTGCGCTCGTGTCCAAGATCGCCAACGACTCCGCCGCCGGCATGGCAGCCTTCGCGGTGGCCGCCGCCCTGTACGTGGCCACCGGATTGCTCATTGCCTGGGTGGGCGCCATCCTGGAAAAGAAGCTGCGGATACTGCGATGAGCCGTTCTCTGGAAGACATTCTGTTTGGCGCGCCCAGCCCGCAGGCCAGGAAGATCACGCAGGTGGTCAGCCTGATCGCCGCGGCCGGGCTGATTGCGCTGGCTGCGGGCGTCGTGTGGCGTTTTCATTCCGCAGGCCAGCTCGAGGCCCGGTTCTGGGAATTCTTCGCCTGGCCCACCACCTGGGCCTTTCTGGCCAAGGGCCTGCTCGGCACGCTGGCGTCCTCGGCCATGGCCGCCGTCATTGCGCTGAGCCTTGGGCTGGTGCTGCTGGCGGGGCGCCTGGCGCGGCCCCGCATCGTGCGCTGGCCCAGCATCGCCGTCATCGAATTCCTGCGCGGCACGCCCACGCTGCTGCTGATCTATGTGTGCTTTCTGGTGCTTCCCGCAGCCGGCATCAAGCTCGGCACCTACTGGATGCTGACCCTGCCCATAGGCCTGAGCACCGCCGCCGTGGTGGCCGAGGTCTACCGCGCAGGCGTGCTGGCCGTCCCTCGCGGCCAGACCGATGCCGCGCGAAGCCTGGGGCTGACCGAGGTCCAGGTCTTCCGGTTCGTCGTCTTCCCGCAGGCCCTGCGCTACATCGTCCCGGCCCTGGTCGCGCAGCTGGTCATCGTGGTCAAGGACACCACCTTCGGCTACATCGTCACCTATGGCGAGCTCATGCAGAACGCCAAGGTGCTCATCGCCAACTACCACGCGCTGGTGCCTGTGTACCTGGTGGTGGCGGTGCTGTACTGTCTGGTGAACTACGCGATATCGAGGGCGAGCAGGCGGCTGAGCCGGCCGGTGCACTGAGCCTTGTCACGAACGGCTTGTCGCGAGAGCACGGCTTGCAACTGCCATTGCCATGGCCAGGGCAACGACGATCAGAACGGCCGAGACTGCGAACGTGATCCGCATCGCGTTGGCAACGGCCTCGGGATGCGCCGTTGCGATGTCGGGCGACTTTGAAGCGAGCGCGAAAACGGTCCCCATCATGGATGCCCCGGTGATGAGCCCGAGGTTGCGCGACAGGCTGAGCATGCCCGAGATGACGCCACGCTGGTCTGGATGGACATTCGCCATGACGGCGGTGTTGTTGGCCGCCTGGAAGAGCTGATATCCAGGGGTCAGGACGACGATGGCAGCAACGTATCCCGCCACGCCGAACATCGCCGCAAGCACGGACAGTGCAAATGCCCCCGCAGCCATGGCGATGAGCCCGACGATGGCCATGGATGGCGCGCCCCAACAATCGACGGCACGGCCAGAGGGGACTCCGCTCAATATGGCGATCAACGGGCCCACCGCCATCACGATGCCAACAAGGGCTTCGTTGAGCCCGAGCGCACGGGCGAGGTAGAACGGCCCCACCACCAGCGTCGACATCATCACCGTCGAGACGAGCGCATTCATGGCAAGGCTTGCGCTGAAGCCTGGATCACGGAACATCGCCAATCGAATCAAGGGCGATGCGGCTCTCGCCTCGGCAAGCACGAAGAGCACGGCCCCCAAGGCAGTGGTCAACACAAGAGCCCCGTTGAGCGGACCGAAACTTCCGCGCCCCAGCGTCATGGCCAGTGCGTACGCCACAAGCGTCACAGCCAGCAGCAAGGTGCCCAGACTGTCGAAGCGGGCCCGCCCCGTCTTCTCCCCCCGGCAATCGGCGGGCAGGAAACGGTGCGCGAGAACCCATGCCACGATACCCAGCGGTACGTTGACGAGAAAGATCGCCTGCCAACCGAGTCCGGCGATCAGAACGCCGCCCAGCGATGGACCGAGAGCGGTGCCCATTGCGGACATCGTTCCGAGCAGTCCCATGGCGCTGCCGGTCCTTTCCTTCGGCACCGTCCCGGCGACAAACGCCATGGTGAGGGCCATCATGATGGCCGCGCCAAGACCCTGCACCGCCCGGGCGGCAATCAGCAGCCGGAGCGTGGGCGCCAGGCCGCAAAGGACCGAGGCCAGCGTGAACAGGAAGATGCCGACCAGCAGCAGCCGTCGGCGGCCCATGACGTCGCCGAGCCGCCCGACGCTGACGATCAGGGCGGTGATGGCCAGCAGATAGGCGAGGACGACCCACTGGACCTGCTGGAAAGAGGCGCCGAACGCCTGAGCCAAGGTCGGCAACCCCACATTGGCGATGCTGGTGCCCAGCGATGACAGCAACATCGATAGCGAAAGGCTGGCTAGCACCCACCGAATCGAAGGCGTCTGCTCTGCACTGTCAGCGGCTATCCCATCTCTTGCTGTCGTGGCTGATTCTGGTGTGATTTTCATCGTTGATGACTCCCGAAATTGAGCTACCGGAAGCGTAGTTCCCTGCCCGGCATGGCGGAAGGCGCACCACTTTCACTTTATTCATGCGTCTGGCGCCATGTCACCTCACGCCGTGCTACGGTCGATCCATGTCAAGACCCGATCTCAACCTGCTTGTCACCCTGGATGTGTTGCTTGCGGAAGGCAACGTGGCGCGCGCCGCCCAACGGTTGCGGCTGAGCCCGTCAGCGATGAGCCGGGCGTTGGCGCGTTTGCGGGAGACGACGGGCGATCCGCTGCTGGTCCGGGCCGGGCGCGGCCTCGTTCCCACACCTCGGGCGCTCGAACTCCGCGAGCGGGTCAGCCAGCTCGTGCAGGACACGGAAGCGGTTCTGCGCCCTGCCAAGCAGCCCAACCTCCAGCAGCTGGTCCGAACGTTCACACTGCGGACCAGCGAAGGCTTTGTGGAGAATTTCGGACCGGACCTGATTGCCCGCGTCGGCGAGCAAGCGCCTGGCGTTCGCCTTTGCTTTGTGCAGAAGTCAAACAAAGGGAGCGGCCCGCTTCGCGACGGCACGGTCGATCTGGAGACCGGCGTAGTCGGGAGCACGATAGGTCCGGAGGTGCGTGCGCAGGCGTTGTTCCGAGACCGTTTCATTGGCGTCGTGCGAATGGGGCACCCGCTGAGCCAGGGCGAGATCACGCCCGCGCGCTATGCTGCCGGCAGGCATATCCTGGTGTCCCGGCGAGGGCAGGACAAGGGGCCCATCGATGAAGCCTTGAGTTCTCTCGACCTGCAACGGCAGATCGTTGCGATCGTTGGCGGCTTTTCAGCGGCGCTGGCCTTGGCCCGGGCCTCCGACCTGATCGCCAGTGTTCCCGAACGGCACACGGGGAACCTGCGTGCCGGAATGCACAGCTTCCCCCTTCCGGTCCCTGTGCCGGAGATCACGGTTTCACTCCTGTGGCACCCGAGGCTGCATGCCGATCCGGCGCACCGGTGGCTGCGCGGGTGCGTACGGGAGACCTGCGCGGAACAGCACAGCGATTCCTGGCCATGCGAAAAAGCGGCCGAAAGCCCGGCGTGAGAGCGAGCGCGTGAAACCGATGGCTATCCGAAGTGCGGCAGCGTGACTACAGCGTGAAATGAACATGGCGCAGCACACCGTCCCCGGCTATGCTCGGTGCCTTTGCCGCTGCGCAGTCGGTGCCCGCCGGCTCTCCAACGGACCTTGCCTGTTCAGGACCTCCCATGCACATCGAACCCGGCGTCGTCAGCCCCGAGAAAATCGCCCTCAGTTACGTCACTGCCGCAGCGGCCTTCGGCCTGACCGCCGCCCTGGCACGGCAAAGCCTGCGCGACAACGGCGGCGCGCTCGCGCTGCTGGTGCGCAGTGTGATCACCACCGCGCTGGTGTTCAGCTTCTTCGAGGTGTTTCCGCATGAGCCGGTCGGCGTATCCGAGGTCCATCTGATTCTGGGCTCGACCTTGCTGCTGATGTTCGGCGCGGGTGCTGCGGCCATTGGCCTGGCGTGCGGCCTGCTGGTCCAGGGCCTGTTCTTTGCACCCTTCGACCTGCCGCAGTACGGCATGAACGTCACCACCTTGCTGGTGCCGCTGTATGCGGTGAGCCAGCTGGCGCGCCGGCTGATTCCGGCCGGCACGGCCTATGTGGACATCAGCTACCGGCAGGCCCTGGCCCTGTCCACCACCTACCAGGGCGGCATCGTGCTGTGGGTCGCCTTCTGGGCCATCTACGGCCATGGCGCCAGCCTGGCCACCATGACCGAAGTCGCAAGCTTTGGTGCCGCCTACATGTGCGTGGTGCTGGTGGAGCCCCTGGTGGACCTGGCCGTGCTGTGGCTGGCCAAGCGTCTGGCCGCCTTCACGCAAGGGCCGCTTTTCAATACCCGCCTGCACGCAGCGGCCATCTGACAGCCGGCCTCCCGGTCACCGCACCCTCGGTGCTCCGCTGTGGCGGGCTGTTCAAGACTCCAGCCGCATCCGCGCTGACCAGCACCACGGCGACTGCATCACGGAAATCAGGCCGGAAATCAGACAACGGGCTCCCGTTCACGGGCCGCCCGATCCGTGACTTCCACCCAACGGACTGCCGCGCAGCAAGGGCCTGAAGGCCCGCATCCTGCGACAATTCGGCCCGCGCGCTCCGCTCCATTTCAATGCGACGGCCCCGACCTGCGCCGCATTGCGCCTTGCCTGGCAGCTATTGCACGGGGCCTGCCTGCGCCGATATCTTCATCGTCCATGGTTCTCGATCCCTTCACCCTGCTCGTTCTCACCACGGCCATGGCCGCCGCCTCGGCGCTGTATCTGGCTGCGGAATGGGGCAGCGTGCGCGAACGCTCGCTGCTGCTGTGGAGCGGGGGGTTTGCCATCATCGCCGTGGGCTGTGTGCTGGCCCTGCTGCGCTCCAGCGGCCATGTGCTGCTGGGCATCTGGTTTCCCAACGGCTTGCTGATCTGCGCGCACTGGCTGTTCCTGGCCGGCGTTGCAGCGTTCACGCACACCCGGCTGCCGCGCCTGTGGTGGCTGGTGGCCGTCGTCTGGCTGGCAATGCTGTTCATGCCCAGCGGACCGTGGTGGTCCAGGGGAATGCTGGGCATCCAGTCGCTGCTGATCGCCGTCATCAGCCTGCGCGCCGGCCTGCTGCTGCGCCCGCACGGCGGCACGCTGGGCGTGGGCGCGGCGCAGCTGCGCTTCGTTCTGCTGGCCCACGGCCTGTTCTATTTCGCCAAGGCCGCCTCGGCCGTGGCGCTGGACACCTTCATCAACCTGGCCAATTTCCACGGCACGGTGATCCTGGTCTCGCTGGTGGAAGGCGTGATGGCGATCATGCTGCTCGCCATGTCCATGACCGGCACGGAGCGCCATCGCCGCGAGGAACGCATCGCGCAGATCGCCGCCCGCGACCCGCTCACCGCCCTGGACAACCGCCGCGCGCTCTATCTGCGCGCACCCCAGCTGCTGGAGCAGGCCTCAGCGGCCAGCCCCTGCGCCCTGCTGTTGATCGATATCGACCACTTCAAGCAGGTCAACGACCTGCACGGCCACGATGCCGGCGACCGCCTGCTGCTGACCCTGAGCGACCTCATCCGCAGCGCGCTGCCGCGCGGCGCACTGGCCGCACGGCTGGGCGGGGACGAGTTCGTGATCGTGCTGCGCAGCGTCGACCACGCGGCAGCGCAGGCGCTGGGCCAGGACTTGCGCCAGGCCTTCGCGCAGCAGGCGCGGACCATGTTCGAGACGCCGGAGCCGGTGTCGCTGAGCATCGGTGCCACCCTGTTCGACCAGCCCGGGGTGGAGCTGTCCCACTGGCTCAAGCAGGCCGACGAAGCCCTCTACATCTCCAAGCGCAAGGGACGGGACCGGATGGAACTGGTCCCGCTTGCGCCCGGGCGGCCGCACTGAGGGCGCCGAGGGTGCCCTGGCCCTGGCCCTGGCCCTGGCCCTGGGCACGCCTCACGCCAGCTCTTCATCCGCCAGCGCCAGCGCTGCTTGCGCCAGCAGTTCGGCGGCATGCGCATCGCTGCCGGGGGTGAAGACCCGGTGGCGCTGCGGGTCCAGCGGCGGACCCCGGTCCACTTCGCCGGCTTGCGAGGCGACCACGCTGCGCGTGCCCAGGGCAGCAGCCATCATGGAGACGGTGGTGTTGTTGCACACGGCCACGCTGGCCGATGCCAGCGCCGCGCCCAGCATCCAGATGTCGGTGCGGCCGCTCAGGTCCAGCGCGGGGTGGCGCATTTGCGCGGCCACCGATGCCACCAGGGCGCGCTCGTCCTCGCTGCCGGTGAGCACCACTTCCAGCCCCGCCTGTGCCAGCCGGTCGGCCACGGCCGCGAAGCCGCTGGCGGACCAGCGGCGTACAGCCAGCCGCGCGCCCGGGTGCACGATGGCGTAGCGGCGGCTTGCGGGCAGCAGCGGGCGGACGCGGGCGCGGTCATCGGCATTCAACGGCAGATCCAGCTTGAGACCGCGGCGCGGCAGGCCCATGTAGTCGGTCAGGGCCAGCAGGCCCAGCACTTCGCTGCCCTGCCCGGGCCAGGGCACAAAGCGCAGCGCATCCGCCTCGGGCACCCAGTCATCGGGGTCCGCAAAGCCGGCGTTGCGGCGCGCGCCAAAGTTGGCGACCAGGGCATTGGTGTTGCGGCCCGAGTCGTGCAGTTGCACCACCAGGTCAAAGCGGCGCGAACGCATGCGGCGCTGGAAGAAGCTGTATTCATCGGCCTTGGCCGAGGGCACGCCGGGCAGACCGGGCCAGCCGGGAAACAGCTCGAAGTCATCGACCGAAGACAGCCTTTGCGCCAGGCCTTCGGCCTCGGGCAGCCCCACCAGGGTGATGCGTGCCTTGGGCCAGGCCGCAGCCAATGCACGCAGAACGGGCGTGGCGCACAGCAGATCCCCGAAGCGGCGCGCGCGGAACACGCCGATTCTGCGCAGCTGCGGCAAGACGGCCGACCTACGGTAATCCGTGTATTTGCCGGGCCTGAGGGCGGGGGTTGAATCGGCCAGCCTCAGCAAGGGGTGATTCATGGAATTCATGGGCACTCTCCGCCTGTGGTTGCAGGCCATGGATACGTAGCAATCGGCGTGCCCGCTGCGCGCCCACCCCCTGCAAAAGCCGGACGCCGTCTACCACGCCTGGCTGGGTTGCCGTGTCACACCCATGAAACATGGGCTGCAGACAATGCCGGACTTTGTCAATCAGAGCGCCCCGCGCAACACGAAGAATGCAAGTCTGGAAATTGGGAATGGTGGCCGGTGCCGCAGCGCTGGCCCTGGCGGGTTGTGGTGGCAGCGATGGCGATAGGGCAGATGGGGGAACGAACAGCCAGGCCGTGGCCTTCATGGCCGATGTGCACTTCCAGGACGTGTACGGCGACCTCAAGAACAGCAGCTTCAAGGGCGTGCCCACGGCCAATGGCATGTTCGCCACCATCCGCACCATGTATGCGCAGCTGACTTCCACGCGGCTGTTCAACGAGAACTACTTCGCCTTCCGCGCCGCGCTGGACGATTCGCTGGCCAAGGGCGTGAAGCTGGTGGCCTTTCCCGGCGACTTCTCCGACGACGGCCAGCCGCTGAACGTGAACGGCTTTCGCGCCGTGCTGGCCGAGTACGAGAAAAAGGGCATGCGCTTTTTCATCGCGCCCGGCAACCATGACCCTGTCGCCCCCTACGACGATGACGAAAAGGGCAAGGACGACTTCATGGCTGCCAACGGCAGCACGGTCAAGGTCTACGCCAAGAACTACCAGGGCTGCCTGAACGCCGAAGCCAACGTGGTCTGTACCGACCAGTTGATGGAGCAAGGCTATGCCTCGCTGCTGCGCGACCTGGCCCCCTACGGCCTGATGCCCAATGAGAAGGACGTGTACTGGGAGACTCCCTACAGCACCTACGCGCAGGACAAGTACAGCTATGCCGAGGCCGCCAGACAGGCCCAGCTGGGCCAGCGCAGCTACGAGATCTGCAAGGAAGGCGAAGGCGGCAGGTTCAAGCAGGCCGGCTACACCAATTGCACCAGCATTGCCGATGTGAGCTACCTGGTCGAGCCCGTCAAGGGCCTGTGGCTGCTGTCGGTGGACGCCAACGTCTTCGTGCCGGACAAGCTGGACCCCGCCAAGCCCAACTCGCCCAAGGGCTTCACCGGCGCCGGCAATGCGGGCTGGAACAAGATGACCACGCACAAGAAGAGCGTGATGGCGTGGATCGAATCGGTGAGCGCGCGCGCCAAGGCGCAGGGCAAGCAGCTGGTGGCCTTCTCGCACTACCCGACCATGGACTTCTACGCCAACCAGACCGATGCCATCAAGGCCGCCTTCAAGCCCGGCGCCTTCCAGACGGCGCGCGTGCCCGAGCAGGCCACGGCCGAGGCGGTGGCCGCCACGGGCCTGCCGCTGCACATCGGCGGCCATATGCACTTCAACGGCACCAACGACTACCTGAGCAAGAGCGGCAAGTACCTGGTGAACGTGCAGTCGCCGTCGCTGGCCGTCTACGGCGCGGCCTACAAGATCGTGCGCTTTGACACGCCGCGCAAGGTGGACGTGCAGACCGTGGCGCTGAACAACGTGCCGCGCTTCAACGAGCTCTTTCCGCTGTACGAGATGGAATGGAAGTACGTGGAAGGCAGCAGCAAGCCCGAGGACGCCAAGCGCCGCTGGGACAAGGCCATTCTGTCCAGCACCAGCTATGGCGACTTCACCAGCCGCTACTTCGGCGAGCTGTCGCGCCTGCGCTTCCTGGACGAGTACTGGGCCTGCGACATGAAGGACCTGGTCAGCCAGCTCAACCTGCAGCAGATGCTGACCATGGCCCAGCTGGACACCAAGGTCACCTACGCCCAGCTCGCCGGCCTGGCCGCGCAAGGCGTTGCCGTGCCGTTCAAGCCCAGCGCCGGCTGCCTGCAAGGCAGCCCCGTGGCCGGCAATGCCGCGCAGTGGGCCGCCGACTGGAGCGTGGCCGAGAACGCCGCCCGCGCCAAGGCCCAGGCCGCGGGCGTGGACTTCAACGCGCTGGCCAATGTGTCGGCCTATACCTTCTACGGCGACTTCCACCGCACCGTCTACGCGGGCGGCCTGTCGCTGAACGACATGGGCAAGCAGCGCGTGGAGCAGTACCGCCTGCTGATGAGCGCCTTCCCTGCCCTGACCTCGGCGCCCCAGAAAACAGGCGACAAGCTGGCCGACAGCACGCCCGTGGGCCAGCCCTTCCAGTACAGCTTCAAGCAGGTGTTCTCCATCCTCAAGGGCCTGGGCTCGGGCAAGCCCAGCGACCATTTCTCGGTGGACTTCGACGCCAGGACGCTGCGCGCCGAAGGCAGCGACAGCCTGAAGTTCTGACAAACAAGGCGCGGCCTGTACAGCGCTGATCTGTGCCAAGGGGTGCCCTGCCCCTTCGTGCAGGTCAGCGCTTTCTTGCATTTGCGCAGGCTTGACTACACGGCTTCCGATCTTTCCTACACCCGGATTTCACGGCCCGCCACACACTTGCTGCATTCCTCCCGCAACCCCTAAAGACCGGCGACATCGGCCCCAGCCGCCACCCGCCGGATCAGGAGTTCTCCCCATGAAGCAGCTCATTCCCATGGCAGGGTCCCATCACCGTTCGTATGTCCCCATGCAGATGGGCCAGCCCATCAGCGATGGCAACTACACCCAGCAGCAGACCAAGGCCAACCAGCGACAGATAGGCCAGCCCTTGCCGCAAAAGCAGCAGCAGTGAAGGCGATGCCGCGCCTGTGAGGCCGGCCACGTCAATCCAGGCCTGGAGCACCCTGCTCCTCTTGCACAAGCTCCCGCAAGCCCTGCCCGCCAGCGCTTGTGGGGGCTTGTTGTCCTTGGGCCCCGCATCCGCCCAGGCCCAGGGCGCAAGCAGTTTGGTTACATATGCAACAACGGGTTGCGCACCTACGTGACCCCCCCTCGCGCAACGCATACCATCGCCGCCCAACAACTCAGAAAGGCGGAGGGTATGCAAGAAAATTCTCTCGAATGTTTCCTTTATCACAGCCAGCTGGCCCCAGGGGCTGACACCACATGCATCGCGGCGATCATCAAGGCGGCGCGCACCTTCAACTGGTCGGCCGGGATCACGGGCATGCTGGTTTTCGACGGTGAACGCTTCTTCCAGTATGTCGAAGGGCCGCCAGAGCAACTGGCGCTGCTGGTGGAGTCCATCTCGCGCGATGAAAGACACATCAACTTCACGCCCCTGTTTCCGCAGGCACGCATTGATCAAAGGCGTTTTGCCAAGTGGTCCATGGCCTATGTGATCGTGGAAGACTCGGAGCCGCTGGGCACCATCTCCGAGCTTCAAGGTCCAGGCGCACTGGAAAAACTGCAGGAGCTTTTACCGCTGCTGGACGCCCAGTAATCCCTTTGCCCCCAAAGGCGCGGCAGTTTTATAGTATGGGTTCACTGAGGCAGGAAATCGATGCTTACCCGTTGGACTACCGAATCCGAGAAAGAGCAACTGCTCGGACTGCAGACCGCTGAAATCCTGGACCTGAATGCCAGAAAGGAATTTCAGCGCATCACCGAGCTCACCAGCCGCATGTTCATGGCTCCAATTGCCATCATCACGGTTCTGGACGAGCACAGGCAATGGTTCAAGGCACCGGTGGGTGTGGATATGGATGGCAGCCTTCGCACGGATGCCTTCTGTGACCACACCATCAGAAACGAAGGAATCATGGTGATTCCCGATACGCACCTGGACAGCAGATTTTCAGAAAATCCCCTGGTCACCCACAAGCCCAATATCAGGTTCTATGCAGGTGTGCCTTTGATAATGGAATCCGGCCACGCCATCGGCAGCCTGTGCATCATCGATACCCAGCCCAGGACATTCTCCGAAGAGCAAGGCCAGCAACTGCAAGCCATGGCCGCCATCGTTCAGGCTCAACTTCACTACCATCACAGAATTGGAAAAACAAACGAAGTCACGGGCCTGCCAAATCGCACGCAACTCAAGCTGGACCTGAAGAGCCTTTGCATTCTGGCCCCGGGATCGGCACGCGGTCTGGTATTGATGGAGGTGCTCAACCACGCCAGCCTGCTGGAAATGAGCAATGCGCTGGGCTTGAACTATGTCGAGCAGCTCATGCGCGACATTGCCAAGGCAGTCACGGACATGACGGGGCCGCACGCAACCGTCTACCACGTGGGCCTGGCCAGGTTTGCCTGGGTGATCAGCGCCGGCAGGCAAGAAGATGAGGAGGCATTGGTCAACCAATTGCTGGAGTACCTGCAAAAACCCATCACCAGCGCCGATCTGCGGTTCGAACTTCAACCCAGGGCAGGCGTGGTGCGGTTCTACCTGAACCAGGACGAGGTGGACGATGTCATTCGCAAGGCGATGGTGTGCGTGCAGCAGGCCGGATACAACGCTCGATCGTTTCACCGCTATGAGGAGAATGAGGACAGTCTCCAGCAACGATCCTATCGGCTCCTGCGGGACTTCGGACATGCGCTGGGCAATGGGCAGCTGCGGCTGGTGTACCAGCCCAAATTCGACAACCACAGTTTCAGTTGCAAGGGGCTGGAGGCGCTCATACGCTGGAAGCATCCACAAATGGGAGAAATCCCGCCCAGCGAATTCATTCCCCTGGTTGAAGCCACGCCGTTGATCCACAGCCTGACACGGTTCGTGATCAAAACGGCGCTGGCGCAGGTGGCGGCCTGGAAAGCCGAGAAACTCGATCTTCAGGTCTCCATCAACATCTCCCCGCGCAATCTGGATGAGGTCGATTTTCCGGACTACCTGAACGCCATGTGCAACCAGCACGGCGTTCCGCTGAAAAACATCGTGATCGAGTGCACAGAAAGCGATGTGCTGACAGGCCATGGCACGGTTCAGGCGCTTCAACAGATCAGGAAACTCGGCATCAAGGTTGCACTGGATGATTTTGGCGCCGCATATTCCAATCTTGCATCGCTCAAGAATCTGCCTGCCGAGATATTGAAGATAGACCGGTCCATGGTCTGCGACATCGATACCAATGAACGGGCCCTGTCCGTATTGAAATCCATCATGACCATGGCCTCGGATCTTGGCTATCGCCTGGTGGCAGAGGGCGTTGACAGCGCCGAAGTCTTTGATTTACTGGTTTCCCTGGGTTTCGATGAAATACAGGGCTACTATTTCAGCAGGCCCATTGAGGCGTCGGAAATCAGGAAATTCGTTGAAGAGCGCAATCGGTACGCCAACGGAAAATAGCGGCAGCCACGAAGATACGAATCATTTCCAGAGAGCCGCATGCCGATGGGGGCATAGGCCCCGATCACGCCCTGCGCTCCTAGAATCACGCATCCCTTGGGGAGTAGCCTGCTTGCAACCTGCAAGCGCCTGCGTCAACACACTCGGCATCCTGCATGCTGTGGCGCAGGCATCCGTTCTTCGGTTGGCGAGACCATCGGCATTTCACCGCGACACAGGTCACAAGGTCGGGCAGCGGTGAAGTGCCGTTGTGCGCTTGCCCGGCCGTGAAGAACCCCTCCCAGATGAACGCCGCATCCATCCTGCTCCTGGCCTTTGCCATGTCCACCGACGCCTTTGCCGCTGCCGTGGGCAAGGGCTCCGCCCTGCTCAAACCCCGTTGGTCCGAAGCCCTGCGCACAGGCGCCATCTTCGGCGTCATCGAAGCCCTGACGCCGCTGGCCGGCTGGGCGCTGGGCTATGCGGCTTCCGACTACGTCAAGGCATGGGACCACTGGATTGCCTTCGTGCTGCTGCTGGTTCTGGGCGGCCGCATGCTGCTGGGCGCCCTCAAGGCCGCTGACGGCGAAGAAGAGGCCAAGCCCGCCCGGCACGGCTTCTGGCTGCTGGTGGCCACCGGATTCGCCACCAGCATCGACGCCATGGCCGTGGGCGTGGGCCTGGCCTTCCTGGATGTGAGCATCACCACCGTGGCCCTGGCCATCGGCTTTGCCACCTTCGCCATGGTGACCGTGGGCGTCATGGTCGGCCGCCTGCTGGGCAGCATTGCGGGCCGCTGGGCGGAGGCCGTTGGCGGTGTGCTGCTGATCGGCATCGGCTCGGTGATTCTGTATGAGCATCTGAGCGCCATCTGATTGGGGGCCGGCACCCCGCCAGCGCACGGTTGCGGGAGCTTGTAGGCAAGCTCCTCGCCGCGCCGCTCGATTGGCTGACAGGCCTTTGCTTGCTTTTCCGATCTCCGTGCGCTTGGGCAGCGCTCCTAATGAGGGCTTCAAATTTTGTTTTCCAGGAGTTCTCTATGACAGGTCACAAGACGCTGAAGATGGGTTTGATCGCCGCCGCACTGATCACAGGTGCAGCTTCCACCAGCTGGGCCCAGCCCGTGGCGGGCACCACCACGCTGGGCGTGGCGGCCACTGAAGTCCAGGCCGTGGCCACGGGCTGGAGCCTGAAGAAGTCCGTGCTGGGCAAGAGCGTCTACAACGAGGAAGGCAAGGCCGTGGGCAAGATCGACGATGTGATCGTCGCACCCGACAAGGCCGTGTCGTACGCCATCATCGGCGCAGGCGGCTTCCTGGGCATGGGCAAGCATGACGTGGCCATTCCCGTGAACCAGTTCCGCGTGGAAAACAACAAGATCACCCTGCCCGGCGCCACCAAGGACGCGCTGAAGGCGCTGCCCAAGTTCGAATACGCGAAGAAGTAAGCCAGGCGCGCCCTGTCGCCTCATTCACAAGTTTCACAAGCCCTGCACTGCAGGGCTTTTTCGTGGGCGCGTGGCTGGCAGCCAGGCAAGCGCCCAGCGTGGCCGTGGAAGGCAATATGATCGCGGCGGATCAGATTCATACAAAAAATCCACGAGCAAATGAAAATACTCCTCGCCGCGTCATTGGGAATATCGTTGGTCATTCAGGCATCGCCCTGCTTTGCGGACAACAGCAATGGGAAGCAGCTCTATTCATCGAGATGCGCCATGTGCCACGGGGCAGACGCCAGGGGCACGGGCCCGCTGGCCAACAAGAGCAACCCTCCCACGCCCGACCTGACGACCGCCGCCTTCAGAAAAAGGCTGCATGATTATCCGGGCGTGATTGTCTCGTCCGTCATTCTTCGCCCGAATGGAGATTTGATTCCCCGGACCTTGCGGGAAAACGGCGTGAAAGTACCGCCCCATGCCTGGACGGTGAAGGATTTTCGTGACCTGAATGAATATTTCAGTGGCCTGATCACGAAGAAATAAATTCAAATTGCGATTTCCTGCCTGCGCACATGCTCGCGCACTGCATCGACCAGGATGCGCGCAAGGCGGTCCACGGGCTCCGGGGCATCCAGCGCGGCGCGGCCCAGGATCAGGTCCATGGACGGCAGGGCCGGCAGGCCAAGGGCCTGCGCATCCAGCGGCCTGACGTGGGCGGGCAGGCCGAACGGCGTGCGCACGGACAGGCCCAGGCCGGCCGCCGTGGCGGCCCAGACGGCGGTCAGGCTGGCGCTGTTGAAGGCGTGGCGCCAGGCCAGGCCCTTTTTGTCCAGGGCGGCCGTCACGATGTCCCGCAGGGGGCAAGGCGCCTCAAGCATGGCCAGGGGCAGCGCCTCATCGCCCTGCGCCCCGCCGTTGAGGCCGCGCGCCCAGCCGGCCTCGGCCGCATCCAGCGATGCCGGGCCAATCCACTGAAGCGGCAGCCGCATGATGTGCTCGCCATGCACGCAGGCATGGTTCATGCCCACATCCCAGAGCAGCGCCAGGTCGAACTGGCCCAGGGCCATGCGTTCGCGCAGCTCATCGCTGCGGGCCACGCTGGCCTCGATGCGCACGTGCGGGTGGGCACGTGCGAACTGCCCCAGCACATGGGGCAGCACGCTTTCGCCCAGGTCTTCCTGCAGGCCCAGGCGCACCAGGCCGCGCAGCTCGCTGCCGCGCACGGCCGCCACGGCGCGGTCGTTGAGTTCCAGCAGGCGCAGCGCGTAGCCGCGCAAGGTTTCCCCCGCCTCCGTCAGCACCAGCCCCCGGCCGGACTTGCGCAGCAAGGGCGTGCCGCACTGGGACTCCAGCTTCTTGAGCTGGGCGCTGACGGCGGATGTGGAGCGGCCCAGCCGGTCCGCCGCCCGGGCAAAGCTGCCCAGTTCGACGCCGGTGCAAAAGGTGCGCAGCACATCCAGGTCATAGAGAACGCGTGTCATTGCCAAGCCCCCAATCGTGCTGAAAAAATGGATTGTAGATACGAAATTATGTGATTTTCAGGATGGTCGAGGCCCAACATACTGCCGCCCATGACCTCCTCTTCTCCTGCACCCGGCGCCGATCCGGGCCCCCTGCCCTTGCCCTCCCCGCCCCGCCCCCGATGGAAGGTGCTGGCGGCAGGCGTCATCGCCAATGCCGCGTTTTCCGTGGCTTTCAGCGGGATTCCCATGACGGCCATCCTCATGCGTTCGGGCTACCAGCTGGACACCCGGACGCTGGGCTTGGCGCTGGGGCTGATGGGCCTGGGCATTGCGCTCAGTGAATTGCCCTGGGGATTGCTGACGGACCGCTGGGGTGACCGGCCGGTGCTGCTGCTCGGCCTGTGCGGCACGGCCGTGGCCCTGGCGGCCATGGCGCTATGGGCTTCGCCATCGCCGGCCCATATCCCGCCGTTTGGGTTGCTGGCTGGTGGCCTGGTGCTGGTGGGACTGCTGGGCGGCAGCGTGAACGGCGCCAGCGGCCGGGCAGTCATGGGCTGGTTTGCCGAAGGCGAGCGCGGCCTGGCCATGAGCATCCGCCAGACCGCCGTGCCGCTGGGTGGCGCCATCGGCGCGCCCTTGTTGACCGGCCTGGCCACGCATGCAGGCTTTGCCGCCGTCTATGGCGTGCTGGCTGCGCTGTGCCTTGGGGCTGCCGCATTCGCCGCGCTGTGGATTCAGGAGCCGCCGCAGTCACCGCTTCGAAGCAAGGCCGCCGCGCCGCACCACGCCGCAACCACCACACCCGGCCCATTGCGCGATCTGCAGGCCTGGCGCATGGCCGCTGGCATCGGCATCCTGTGCGCCCCGCAGTTCGCCGTGCTGTCCTTCGGTACGGTATTCCTGCATGACCATGCCCAGTTGGGGCTGGGCGCGGCAGCGGCCCTCATGTCGGTCGTGCAACTGGCTTCCATGGCCTTGCGGATCTGGAGCGGCCGCTGGACCGACAGGCACCGGAACAGGCCCGCCTTTCTGCGCGCCTGCTGCCAGCTCACCCTGGCGCTGTTCACGGGCCTTGCGGTTCTGAGCTGGGCCGGCCACCCGGCCGGGTCTGCTGCGATGGGTGGGGCTCTCATGGTGATGCTGGGCATCTGCGGCATCTGCGTGTCCGCCTGGCATGGCGTGGCCTACACGCAGCTGGCCGGGATGGCCGGCGCAGCCCGCGCGGGCACGGCGCTGGGCATGGCCAATACCTCCGTGTTTGCGGTCTGCTTTCTGGTGCCCCTGGCCATACCGCATCTGCTGTCGGCCCAGGGCTGGGGGCTGGTCTGGGCCTGTGCGGCGGCCTGCGCGGGCTGGGCCATGCAGCTGTTTGCACGGGCCGGTGCCATTGGCAACGCCAAGGCCGCGAAGACCCCCCAATTGCCCGAGAATGTTGGCTGTCTTCCCCCACCGACCTCCCCCCGATCATGACCATCGCCCACTGGCTTGTTTTCTGCGGCGTCTCGCTGCTGATGTGCTTCACCCCCGGCCCCGCCGTGTTGCTGGCCATCTCCAACTCGGTGGACGTGGGCGCAAGGCGAACGGCACTGAGCTCGCTGGGCAGCTCGGTCGGCATCTTTGTGGTGTCCGGGCTGGCGATGATCGGCATGGGGACCATCCTCGCCATGTCGGCCCATGCATTTCTGGCCATGAAGGTGGCGGGCGCCATGTACCTGATCTGGCTGGGCGTCAAGCGCTGGCGCAGCAATGACGGCTTGCTGGGCAGCGATGCGGGCCTGGCCCCCACCCAGCGGCGCGAGCGCAGGAACTGGCAACTGGTGGCCCAGGGCATGGGCGTGTCGCTGACCAATCCCAAGGCCATCCTGTTCTTCTCGGCGCTGTTTCCCCAGTTCGTCGTCCCGGGCGAGCCGCTGCTCACGCAGTACCTGGTGCTGACCACCACCTTCGCGGTCTGCGCCCTGATCTCGCACGCCTGCTACGTGCTGCTCATCTCCCTGATCAAGGGCCACCTGGTGGCACACGCCAAGCTGTTCAACCGCATCGTGGGCGGCACCTTCATCGCGCTGGGCGTGGGACTGCTCAGGACACGGCACAAGCTGGGCTGAGTGCATGCGCAGCCCTTGCTCGCACGGGCTGGCCCGCTACTGCTACTACTACTCACCCTCTTCGAACAAAACAGCGGCGTAGTCCATTGCGCCGTGCAGGATGTGAAGAATGATGGTCCGCTCTTCTTCCTCGGCCACGCGGTAGAAGATCAGATAGTTGCCATGCACGCGCCGACGAATGCCGTGGTCTTCATACCGGGGTACCAGGGGAGAAGCGAATGGCCTGCGTGCCAGGGCTTCGCATTTGTCACGCAACTCCTGCACGAATGACAGTGCGCGGCGCGGATTGTCCTGAGCTATGTAGTCAGCGATGTGCTCCAGGTCGCATTCCGCATTGCCCGTGAATTCAACAATCATGCGGACTGGTTGTTCTTGTCGGCCTGTTCGGCCATTGCGCGGTATTTGGCTTCCAGTCTGTCGAACACAACACCAGCTGGCTTTGTGCGCCCCGCGTCCGCATCAGCCAATCCGCGCCTGATGGACGCGTCGAGCGCAGTCAGCCTGGTTTCCCTGTCCTGCACCAGCCGAACCCCCTCACGCAACACTTCGCTCTTGGATCCGTACCGCCCGGTGTCGACAAGCTGCTGGACATAGCCTTCGAGTTGCTTGCCCAAATCTGCAGAAATCATGCTGCGCCCTCCTCGTGGGGTTGGAAACTGCAACAAAGCCTAGCGCATTTATCAACAGTTATCAAATCAATACATTGCTGCCGATGTGCCATACCAGCCCTGAAACGCTGCGTATGCAAGAGGATGAGGCGAATGCAAGCCCGCCCCCAGCGCCCGCCAAGCCCGCCACGCCCACGAAGGGCGGGCGGCGCGGCCGCAGATGCCAGGCTCAGTTCGCCCGCGCATCCCTCACCACGAAATGCTCCACATGCGGTGCCTGCGCAAAGTACGGGCCGATGATGGCGCGCCACTGCGCGAAGGCGGGTGACTCGCGAAAGCCCACGGTGTGGTCTTCCAGGGTCTCCCAGTTCACCTGCAGCACGTAGCGGCCGGGCGTTTCCATGCAGGCAAGAATGCTGTGCCCACGGTATCCACCGGCCTTGGACAGCACGTCGGCCACGGCCTGGGTCAGGGCCTGGCCGAATTCCTCGTGCCTGGCGGGATCGACCCTCAGTTCGGCAATTTCAACAATCATGGATATCTCCTGGAGAGGCGGCTCGATGTCGGCACGGAGGGCGGCCGAGGTCATCGCTCCTGGTTGAGAGACTGGATGCGCGCAGGGCTGCGCGCATCCGGAGACTTGGAATATTGCAGAACTTGAGGATTCCTGCCCAGGGGGTGCGCGCGCCGGGCAGGCGCCTTACTGCCCGGCCTGCTCAGGGATCAGCAGCAGCTTGCCCACGCTCTGGCCCGATTCCATGCGCCGGTGCGCCTGCGCGGCCTCGGCCAGCGGGTAGGTGCTGTCGATCACCGGGCGAATGGTGCCGGCCGCCAGCGCGGGCAGCCAGCGCTGGGCGAAGCGCTGGACCATGGCCTGCTTGACTTCGGGCGGGCGCGACTTCATCACCGTCCCGAAGATCCGCAGGTGCTTGTACAGCAGCACATCCATGGGCACGGCCGCCGCCAGCGCGCCGCCCAGCAGGCCCACGCAGACCATGCGCCCGCCCATGCCCAGCGAGCGCATATTGCGCTCCAGGTAGGGGGCGCCAATGAAATCGACCACCACATCCACGCCCTTGCCGCCCGTCCTGTCGGCCACCACGGCCTGGAAGTCTTCGCTGCGGTAGTCGATGAACACATCGGCGCCAAGGCCCGTGACGGCGTCCCGCTTGTCGCCACTGGCCGTGGCAAACACGCGCGCGCCGGCCGCATGCGCCAGCTGCACGGCCGCCGAGCCCACGCCGCTGCCCGCCGCGTGGATCAGCACCGATTCGCCGGGCTGCAGGCTGGCCAGGTGGAACAGCGCCTCATGCGCGGTGACGAAGACTTCGGCCACCGCGCCGGCGTCGGTCAGCGACAGGCTCTCGGGCACATGCATGGCCATGCGATAGTCGATGCGCGACAGCTCGGCATAAGCGCCGCCGCCCACGATGCCCATGACGCGGTCGCCTACGGCAAAGCCCTGCACCTGCGCGCCCACCTCCACCACGGTGCCGGCGATCTCCAGGCCCATGAGGTCGGATTCGCCAAAGTGGGCGCGGCCATAGGCGCCCTTGCGGTGGGATACATCGGCCCGGTTCACGCCAATCGCGGCGTTGCGCACCAGAAGGTCATGGGGCCGGACTTCGGGCCGGGCCACGTCGCGGGCCACGAGCACTTCGGGGCCGCCGAAGTCGTCGAAAACAATGGCTTGCATGCTTGTGCTGTCTTTCATTGCGCAATGAGTATTCAAAAAAGGGTTGAAGGTCCGATACCCAAAGCTTACGACTGCTCCAAGCCGCTCAAACGCAGCGATTTCGCTCTACAGTGCTGCAAATCTGCATCACCAAAACCGCCATGAACTGGGATGACACCCGCATCTTCCTCGCCCTGACGCGCGCGCCCTCCCTGCGCGCCGCCGCGCGCAGCCTGGGCGTGGACCAGGCCACCGTGGGCCGGCGCCTGAACGCGCTGGAGGCCGAGCTGGGCAGCAAGCTGTTTTTGCGCGCCAGGGATGGCTACCTGCTCACCGCCGCTGGCGAGGCCGCGCTGGGCGCCGCGCGGCGCATGGAAGGCGCGGCGCTGGACCTGCGCACGCGCATCGAGGGGCTGGACGACAGCCCGGCCGGCCTGGTGCGCGTGACCAGCACCGACTCGATTGCCACCGAATTCCTGCTGCCCGCCATAGAACGCCTGCAGCAGCGCTGGCCCGGCATCCGCGTGGATCTGGAGGTGTCCACGCACATGCTGAACCTGGGCCGCCGCCAGGCCGATATCGCGTTTCGCAACGTTCGCCCCGAGGCACCCGAGCTGGTGGTGCGCCGCGTGGTCGCCTGGCCCGTGGGACTGTTTGCGAGCGCAGCCTATGTGGCGCGCTTTGGCCAGCCGTCGGCAGAGGACGAGTTGCGCGGCCACCACCTCGTGGTCTATGGCCCCTTTCTGGAACAGCGGCCCGTTCCCACCATGGTCGATGTGCCCGCACGCCAGGCCCGGATTGCCATGGCCGCCAACTCCAGCCTGCTGGTGCGCAAGGCCGTGGCGGCCGGCATCGGCCTGGGCGAAATGCCCGTGAGCATGGGCGAGCGCGAAGGCCTGCTGCGCATCTGGCCCCAGCGCCAGCGCTCGGACGACTACGAGGTCTGGCAGGTCATGCACCCCGACCTGCAGCGCACGGCCAGGGTGCGCGTCACGGCCGAGTTCCTGGCCCAGGCGCTGGGCCAGACGATCAGCCCTGCTCCAGCAGCACCCGGATGAGGAGGTGCGGCTGCAGCGGCTTTTCCAGATAGTGGTCAAAGCCTGCCTGCAGCGCCTGGGTGCGGTCCTGCTCCCGGGCAAAGGCGCTGAGCGCCACGATCTTCACCTGTCTTGTTCCGCCAAAGTGCGCGGCCTCCGCTTCGCGCAGCGCCTTGACCAGCTGGAACCCGTCCTTTCCCGGCAGCCCTATGTCGCTGACGATGAGGCTGGGCCACTGCGCCTGGACCAGGGCCATGGCCTGGTCGAAGTTCTCGGCACTCCTGACGGTAGCGCCCTGGTCGGTCAGCACCACTTTCAGCATTTCGCTGGTGTCCGCATTGTCTTCAACGATGACGATGTCCTTGCCTTTCAGGGATTCGCCATTTTCAAGATGCACATTCATCGGGTCGGCCGGGGAGGCGCTTGCCTCGTGCAGCGGAATCTCCACCCGCATGGTGACGCCACGGCCCACGCCTTCGCTGTGGGCGCGCACGGTGCCCCCATGCAGCTCCACCAGGTGCTTGACGATGGACAGCCCCAATCCCAGGCCGGAATGGCCACGGGTGGCGGGGGCAGAGGCCTGCGAGAAGCGCTCGAAGACATGGGGAAGGAATTCAGGCGCGATGCCCACGCCCTCGTCCGCCACGCTCATCACCAGGCTTTCGTCCCTGATTTCAAGGCCCACCTTCACCACGCTGCGCGCATTGGAGAACTTGATGGCGTTGGAGACCAGGTTCCACAGGATTTGCTGGAATCGCGTGACATCGATCCACGCCATGATGTCATCGGACGGCGCCTCGAACTGCAGGGTGATGTTCTTGTCGGCGGCGTTGTCGCGCAACGGCTCCAGGCTTTGCACGGCCAATGAGCAGACATTGACCTCCTCGCGGTGCAGATTGAGTTTTCCCGTCGTCAGGCGCGAGATATCCAGGATGTCCGCAATGATGCGGCTTTGTGCCTTCACGCCTTTCTCGATGGCATCTATGCCCTTCTTGAGCATGGCCTCGCTGAGGTTGGCGCGCTTGAGCAAATGCGTGCCCCCGTTGAGCAGGGACAGCGGCGTGCGCAGTTCATGCGAGAGCACGGCGACAAAATCATCCTTGGTGCGGCTGATGCGCTCTGCGGCCACGCGCGCCGCCTGCTCCTGCTCCAGCATCTGCTGGCGCTGCCTCTCGAACTCCAGGGACTCCGTCAGGTCCTGGGCCACGGCCAGGCGGATGCCGGGCTCGATGGGATCGGAGAACTTCCAGGAGATCAGGCGCTCCTGCCCGTCTGCCGGGAGGATAGGGAACTCGCCGCGCCAGGACTTTTCGGGGTCTTCTGCCAATTGCTGCGCAGCTTTTTCCCGAACGGCCTGCGGAACAAAGCCGATCAGCGGCTTGCCCGCCACGTCGTCAATGCCGCGCTGCAGCAGTGCCTGCGCCTGGGAGTTGGCATCGCTGATCAGGCCGTCGGCGCTGACCAGCATCATGGCCGCCGGTGCCTGATCATAGATGGCGCGAAAGCGTGACTCGCTGCGGCGCAGCCCGTCTTCCGCCAGGCGTGCGCGGATCAGGGCATGCAGCGTGGCAATCAGCAGCTGCGGCTCCACGGGGTGCACCATGTAGGCGTCGGCCCCGGCGTTGAGGCCCGCCACCTGGTGGTTGCTTTGCACATACTCGGCCGACAGGTGCACCACGGGAATCAGGCTGGTGTGCCGCGCACCGCGGATGGTGCGGCATACGTCGAAGCCCGAGATATCGGGCAAGTGCACATCCAGCACCACGGCGGCCACGCCGGTCTCCGACAGGGCAATGGCCTTTTCCCCGGTTTCCGCCTCGACCGTCTGGAATCCCGCCGCCCTGATGACCCGTGCCGTGGAGTAGCGCGTGGCAGGGTTGTCGTCAACGACAAGAATGGTGTGCAGGCTTCGGTCGAATGAGGGAAGAATCATTCCAGTCGTGTTCTTGGGCATGATGTTCCTGTTGTTTTTGATGGGATGAAGACCGGCTTGGCCGTATCAGGCCTTCAGATCCTTGGTATCGACCGGAAGATGCGCGGGAACGATCACGGAAAAGGTCGAGCCCTCGCCCAGGGCGCTTTGCACTTCCACCCAGCCCCCCAGAAGCTGTGCCAGCTGCTTGGACAGGGCCAAGCCCAGGCCCGTGCCCCGCAGGCGCTTCTGGATGGGTGAATCGACCTGGGTGAAGTCATTGAAAATCGCGTCGTGGAATTCCGAGGCGATGCCTATGCCGGTATCCGCCACCGAAAATTTCACCAGCATGTCCCCCACCAGCTCTGCCGACACCTTGATCTCACCCTGCGGCGTGAATTTCAGCGCATTGGAGATGAAGTTTCTGAGGATCTGCGAGAGCTTGCGGTTGTCGGTGTAGAAGCGCGGCAGATCACCGGGCTCTTCGAACACCAGGCTCAACTCCACGTTGTCCGCCATGGCCTTGAACATGCCGCGCAAGGCGGCAAACAAATCCATCATCTCGAACCAGCCCGGCGAGATTTCCAGGCGGCCCGCCTCGATCTTGGCCAGGTCGAGCAGGTCGTTGACCATCTCGGAAAACTCGGCGGCGGTTTCCTGGATGAAGCCGACCTGCCGGGTCTGCTCGGTGGTGAGCGGTCCATCCACATGGTCCAGCAGCAGGCGCGCGTTGCTGCGGATGGCGCCTATGGGCGTGCGGAACTCATGGCTCATGTAGGAGAGGAAATGGCTCTTGAGTTCGGTGGCCTTGCGCAGCTTCTCGGCCTGCACATCCAGCTCGCCGTAGAGCGCGACCACGCCGCGATTGGTCTCGTCCAGCTCCTCGCGCAAGGACCTGATCTCGGCGCGGCACAGTTCCAGTTCAGCTTTGAGATCGTCTTCGTTCATTGCTCTTCCTCGGCCTTGAGGACGACCACGGTGGCGTCATCCCTGCTGCGGGTGTTGTGCCAGAGAAGGCAGGCGGCCAGCAGACCGGGGTCCCGGCCCAGCAGGCCCGCATAGTCCTCATGCTTCCAGCGGGCAGACACGCCGTCGGAGTGCAGCACCAGAACGCCATGGTCAAGGCTGGAGCAGTCGGCCACCCTGGGCCGCGAGATCTGTACACCTGCCGTGCCGTGCTGGCTGCTCAGGGAAAGGCTGGCCACGCCATTGAAAAGCCTGCCACTGATGTTTCCCGCACCGCAGCTGTGCACGGCCTGTGCGCCGAAGCGCACCGCCAACAGGGCCGCCCCGCGCGTGCCGCGCAGCGCTGCATGGGCCTGGGCCACGAACTCGTCCAGCGGCATGGCGGCATCGGCACCGCCGTTCCGGTTCTCGTTCCCGTTCCCGTTCCCGTTCTGCGACGCAAAGACATCGACCGCCGCACGGGCCGCCTCGCCCGCCAGCGGTCCATGGCCCAGGCCATCGGCCACCAGCACCTCGGCCAGCCCCGCGCCCGACCTGACCGCCCAGGCGTCGCCGCTGATGGTCTCGGGCGCAACGGCCAGGCAAACGGCGCCCATGCGCAGCGACAGTGCCGACGGCGCCCTGCGGCCTTCGCGCAGCCGCGCCAGACTCACCGTGCCGGTGGCTTCGGAGACGACGAAGAAGTCGTCGGCCACCCTGGAGATGGCCCCCAGGCCCGTGCCCGGCGAGCCCGAGCCGGTGCTCACCCCGTCCTGCATGGCGGTGGCGATGTCCTCGATGCCCGGGCCGCGGTCGACACAGATGATTTCGATGTCATGCAGGGGCGGCCGCGCGGCTATCCAGATTTCAGCATCCCGGGCATGCCGCACCAGGTTGGTGGCCAGCTCGGTCGCCACCAGCCCCGAACGGCCCATGTCCTCGTCTCCCCAGCCCATGTCGGAGGCCAGTGCAACCACATGGCGCCTGACCTCACCCACACGGCTCGCATCGCCTATTGGAAATGAACGATGGGTCCAGCCCCGGATTACTTCCACTTGGTGATACTCACTCGTGTGCCCTGGCCCAGCTCGGTTTCTATCTTGAAATCATTCACCAGCCGCTTGCTTCCCGGCAGGCCCAGGCCCATTCCCATGCCGGTGGTGAAACCATCGGTCATGGCCATTTTCAGATCCTTGATTCCAGGCCCTGTGTCTTCAAAAATCAATTGCAAGGCCTGTTTTCCATTGACGTCGATGATGGCCCAGTTCATGTGGCCACCTTTTCCATGAATCAGCGTATTGCGGGACAGCTCGCTTGCAGCGGTAATCATCTTTGTCTGATCGACCAGCGAGAACTTCAGCATCTGGCAAAGCGAGCGCACCGTTTGGCGGGTGGCAACAATCTGCTGCTCGTTTTGTAACGGCATTTGGCCGCTGCGATCATGTTCCAAGGGTGGCTCCCGACTGCTGGGCCCGCAAAAGGGCCATTCCCCTCTCGACGGTCATCGCCGTCCTGACCCCGCCAAGGGACAGGCCCAACTCCACCAGGGTGATTGCAACGGCAGGCTGCATGCCCACCACGACGGTGGCGGCAGACAGGATGCGGGCAATGCCCGAGATGGTCACCAGCATGCGCCCGACGAAGGAGTCCACCACCTCCAGCGCCGAGATATCGATCATGACGCCGCTGGCGCCCGTGCTCGCGATGCGCTCGGCCAGGTCGTCCTGGAGCGCCAGCGCCGTCTGGTCCTGCATGTCGATCTGGATGGAAACCAGCAGCACATCGCCCATGCGCAGGATTGGAATGCGGTCCATGGATGGCTCACTCCTGTGTCTGGCGGGTGATGCGCCAGCCGGTCTTGCCCATGGCCAGCTTGAGCGCCTCGGCCAGCGTGGCCTTGGTGGTGATGTCGCGCATGTCGATGCCCAGGTGCACGATGGTCTGGGCAATCTGGGGCCGGATGCCGCTGATGATGCAGTCCGCACCCATCAGGCGAATGGCCGTCACGGTGCGCAGCAGGTGCTGGGCCACCAGCGTGTCCACCGTGGGCACGCCGGTGATGTCGATGATGGCCAGCTCCGACTCGGTCGACACCAGGCTTTGCAGCAAGGACTCCATCACCACCTGGGTGCGGTTGCTGTCCAGCGTGCCGATCAGCGGAATGGCCAGCACCCCCTCCCACAGCTTGACGACGGGGGTGGACAGCTCCAGCAATTCTTCCTGCTGGCGGATGATGATCTCCTCGCGTGCCTGCTGGAAGCTGCTGACCGTGTGCTGGGCCATGTTGTCCACCAGCACGGTGGCCCTCCAGATTTCCTGGATGGCCGCAGCAGGATCGCCCGACAGCCCGCGCTGGATGTGTGCGAACAGCGGCTTTTTCAGCGACAGGATGAACTGGCTGGTTTCACCGGCACGCTGGCCCTGGGCGGCGCGGGTGCGGGACAGCTCGGCCAGCAGGCGCCGCGCGGGATTCCAGCCCTCGTCCGAAAACCTTTGCGGATCGGCGCCGGAAGCGAAGGCGCCCACAATGGCGTTGATAATCCCGCGCGCATCTTTTTCAGCATTCTTCCCGAGCGTGGAATCACCCACGCTGGCCTGGGCCATCCAATCATGGATCAAGGCATCAATATCATTTTGGAGTGTTTGCTGGATAATTCCGGTCATAGATATTTGCTGGATTTCAAATAAATTATTCGTTGAGGCTGCCAGAGAACTGCATTGGTGAAAATACAGCTGGCGTGCCAACCATGTTTTCTGCAGATTATTTACTGGCACCCTCGCCACGAGAGACACATTTTGTAATATCAAATAGCATCTTCCTGTAAGGGTTTTTCGACAGATGCATGTCCGCCAAGCCGCGACCTGGTCAGCAAGCCCACGGTACGCAGCCACGGGGGACGCGGGCACGCCGGTTCCGCCCTTCCTGGAGGGCGGAGCCGGCACCGGAAGCAGCCCGCAACCCGTGTGCTCACAGGTTTTCTCATCCGTCAAACTGCGCAATGCATGCCCTTGGAAAATCCCAAGGACATTTCACACCTGGGCGCGGCAAGGCCATACACTGCCCAGCCTTTCTGAAATACGCCATGCCTGATATTGACCATGCAAAAAAAGCCTTCCACAAAAACCATCGTCAATCAGATTTTTGATGAGGACCGTTTGTCGGAGCTATTGAAACAAGAAGCCTCTCATGGCCTGGGTTTCGAGCAATGCGAATTCGATGGATTGAATCTCTATCAACTCGATTTGCAGGGCGCGCAATTTGTGGAGTGCAGTTTTGCCGACACCTGCTTTGAAAGCTGCCAACTGGCCGGCACCCGCTGGCTGCATTGCAAGGCGGGCCGCGCCGATTTTCGGCTGACAAACCTGACGGACGCCCTGTTTTGCCAGAGCGACCTGAACAACACCAACTGGGAATTGGCCAAGCTGGCCTCAGCGCGCTTTCTTGAAGTCAAGCTGACCGGTGCCAGGTTTGGCGGTGCGCAAACCCTGGGCATTGATTTTCATGAGTCCCTGCTGATTGGTGCCGATCTGCGCGGCATGTCCTTCCGCAAGAAAACGCTGGAGGGCCTGAACTTCAGCGATGCCGATCTGGCCGGCTGCGACTTCCGCGATGCCGTTTTCCACAAGGCAAGCCTGCGCGATGCCCATCTCAAGAATGCCCGGTTCGATGGCGCGGACCTGCGCTCGGCGGACTTGCGCGGCTTGACGATTGCCTCGCTCAGCCAGCATTTCAAGGGCAGCCTGATCTCGCATGAGCAGGCTGCCGAGCTGGTGGGCGGGCTGGGCGTGCGCGTGATGTGAAGTCGAGGCGGGCGCGCCGCCACCGCCATCCGCACTCAGTAAACGATGTCGTGCTCGTACAGCAGCCTGGAGATGTCTTTGGGCACAAAGCCTGTCAGCAGCGAGTTCTCGTCGAGCAGATTGATGAACTCCCCCGCCGTGCAGGACTTGGAGTGGTCAATGATGAAGTCCAGGAACTCCTCGCTGACGCGGTCACCGTCCTGCTCGAAGGACCAGCTGTGCTCCTCGCCGCCCGATCGGAAGCGCAGCGTGACGGTGTCGCCCTCCATGCCGGATTCGATGCCCTCATAGCCGATGGCGCCACCGCAAGCCTTGGCGAAGCGCTTGAGCAGGGCCACGTAGTCTTCGTCGGCCTCGTTGTCTTCGCCAATGCCGCCATCGAACAATTTGACCTGGGCGGCCTTGGTGTGCTGGCGCAGTGCCGCCATCAAGGCGTACTCGTCCTCGATGGAGGCGATGTCGAAATCCGCAGGCACGATGCCGTGCGTCTTCATGGCGGAGGCAATCACGGCGACAGGGTTCTGGCTCTGGGTCATGGTGGTGTCTGAAAGGGTTGCGGGATCGGAGACGGTGCCGATGATAGGCACAGCCTGTGCCTGCGCACTGGACATCTTGTCCGGTGGCATCCGGCTTGCGCCTTCAGTCTGTGGAAGCGGGCCTGCGCCTGTCCTTGCGCAGCATGTCCAGATAGAGCGCTTCCACCTTCTCGCGCGCCCAGGGCGTCTTGCGCAGGAATTTGAGGCTGGAGCTGACGCTGGGGTCCAGCGTGAAGCAGCGCACCGGAACCTGCCGTGCCAGGTCGGGCCAGCCATAGCGGGCCTCCAGTGCACGGACGATGGCTTCGAGCGTGACGCCGTGCAGCGGATTGCGGGGCTGGGCGGCGGGGGGCGGAGTTTCTTGCATGGGGTGATTCTCCCTTGTGATGGACCGCAAGCCTGGCAATGCGGTGCACGCGCCCGTGCCGAGGTTGGCAGCGGCAGGACAGGTTCCGCAGAAACGGGACCGCGCCGGCACTGTGCGAGCGCGGAAAAATTTGTAAACACATGAAACCAAAGAGGAAGTTTCTGTAGCATTCACGGCGTCCCTGCCTCTTCTTCGAACCCGTTTCCATGCCTGCCCTGTCCCTTCGCCAGAAACTGCTGGCTCCGCTGGTTTTCTGCCTGCTGGCGCTGCTTGCGCTGACCCTGTTCAACGCCTACCAGGCACGCAGCAAGGCCTATGAGGCCCGGCAGCAGGCGCTGCGGGACTTTGTCGATTCGGCAGACAGCCTGATTGCCGCCATTGCGGCAGAGGCCAAGGCCGGCAAGCTGCCTGAAGAAGACGCCAAGGCCACGGCCATTGCCCGCGTGGGGCAGCTGCGCTATGCCGGTGGTGCGGGCTACATCACCAGCATCACGACGGATTCCGTGGTGCTGAACAACCCCGCAAGCCCGGGCATCAACGGCAAGAACATGGCCGGCTTCCAGGACGCCAAGGGCAGCTACCTCTACCGCAGCATTGCCGCCGTGGGCGCTTCTGCCCAGGGCAACGGCTACCTCACCTACTGGTGGCCCCGTCCCGGCGCGAAGGAGCCCAGCGAGAAGCTGGCCTATGCCAAGCGATCCACTTCCTGGAACTGGGACCTGATCGCGGGTGACTATGTGGACGACATCCAGCAGGCCTTCATCGCCACCATCATCAAGTCGGTGGCGGCGCTGGCGGTGCTGGGCGCACTGCTGTCGTTGATTGCCTGGATGGTCACGCGCAGCGTGCTCCATGCCATCGGCGGAGAGCCGGCCGTGGCGGCAGCGATCGCCAACCGCATCGCCGCCGGGGATCTGTCGCAAACCGGGCTGGAGGGGGCATCGCACGCACCGGAAGGCAGCGTGATAGCGGCGGTGCAGCGCATGAGCGAGCAGCTGCGCCAACTGGTGACGCGCATCCATGACACGGCGGGCATCATCCACCGCTCGGCCGGCGAGATTGCCACGGGCAGCCTGGACCTGTCGCAGCGCACGGAGCAGCAGGCCAGCTCGCTGGAGGAAACGGCGGCGTCCATGGAGCAGTTGACCGCGACCGTGCACCAGAACGCGGAAAACGCGCAGCAGGCCAGCCAGATCGCCTCGGGCGCCTGCGCGGTGGCCGAGCGCGGCGGCACCGTGGTGGACCAGGTGGTGAGCACGATGGGCGAGATCAACACCTCGTCGCGCCGCGTGGTGGACATCATCGGCGTGATCGACGGCATCGCCTTCCAGACCAACATCCTCGCGCTGAACGCGGCCGTGGAGGCTGCGCGCGCTGGCGACCAGGGGCGCGGCTTCGCGGTCGTGGCGGGCGAGGTGCGCACCCTGGCGCAGCGCAGCGCCTCGGCCGCGCGCGAGATCAAGACGCTGATCCAGGCCTCGGTGGAGCGTGTGGATGCCGGCGCCACCTTGGTGGACCAGGCCGGGCAGACCATGCGCGAAGTGGTCACCACGGTGCGCAACATCACAGGCATCGTGACCGAGATCGCCTCGGCCAGCCGCGAGCAAAGCACCGGCATCGAGCAGGTGGGCCATGCCGTGACCGACATGGACCGCGTGACCCAGCAGAACGCCGCACTAGTGGAGCAGTCCTCGGCCGCCACGCAGGTGCTGCAGCAGGAGTCGGAGAAGCTCTCCCGCCTGACGGCATCGTTCAAACTCTAGGCTTCGCTTCCCTTCTCTTTTCAGACATGATCACCTGCTACCTGCGCTACATCATCGACCCGTTCAAGGCCAAGGAATTCGAGGAGTACGGCAAGACCTGGATTCCGCTGGTCGAGAAATTCGGCGGCAAGCACCACGGCTACTTCCTGCCGTCCGAAGGCGCCAACAATGTGGCGCTGGCCATGTTCAGCTTCCCCAGCATGGCGCTGTACGAGGAGTACCGCATCAAGTCCATGCAGGACCCCGAGTGCCAGGCCGCCTTCCGCTACGCGGAGGACACGCGCTGCATCCTGAGCTACGAGCGCAGCTTCATGCGCCCGGTGTTCGGCTGAACCTCCCCCCGCGCCACGCCCATGTGCGTGGCGCGCGTTTGCAAATACGGAATCGGTATTTTCACAACTGAAGCACGCTAACTAGCATCCATCCCATTGCAATCTTTTGAGGATGGAGCGCGTGAACAAGCGTCGTTTCCTGCTGGCCGGCCCTTCTCTGCTGGCCGCTGCCGCCCTGGCTTCCACCACCGCCGCACGTGCTGCGGCCGACCCCAGGACCCGATTGGTCGTCGCCGACCAGAGCGAGCTGCTGCGCCACCTGCTGGATGCCAGCGGTGAGCGCAAGCGCCTGGGCTTTCAGCTGGAGCTGCCCAACTTCGCGGGCGGCCCGGCCATCTTCGAGGCCATACGCGCAGGCGCGCTGGACATTGCCTATGTGGGCGACACGCCGCCCATCCAGGCGCGCGCCGCCGGTGTGCAGTTGCCCATCATCGCCACCTTCACGCGCGAGCGCGCCCAGTACCGCCTGGTGCAGCGTGCCGATGCAGGCATAGAGCGCCTGGCCGACCTGCGCGGCAAGCGCCTGAGCTATGTGGAAGGCTCGGGCCGCCAGGTCTTCCTGATCGAGGCATTGACACGCGCGGGCCTGACGCTGGCCGACGTGAAGCTGGTCAACCTGCGCGTGGCCGAACTCAACGACGCGCTGCGCGCCAAGGCGGTGGACGTGGCCGTGCTCATGGAGCCCCATGTCACGCGCCTGGGCAAGCAGATCGGCGCGCGGCCCGTGCCCGATCCGCAGGAGCGCGCGCTGCTGCCCGCCACCTCGTACATCTACGCACGGCCCGACGTGCTGGCCGACCCGGCCAAGTCCCAGGCCATCGTCGATTTCCTGGGCGCCTTCGTGCGCGCAGGCAAGTGGAGCAATGGCCACGAGCAGGAATGGGGCCGCCACTACTACACGCAGTTCCAGCGCATCGATGCGGAGAGCACGGCGGCCATCCTGGCATCGCAGTCCGACCTGCTGTTCCAGACTGCCGCCGAGGCGCAACCCCACCACCAGAAGCTGATCGACATCCTGCACGCCGCCGGCAGCCTGCCGCAGCGGCTGGATGCGGCCGGCTCCTTCGTGTCCACCTACGACCGCGTGATCGTGGCCAACCGATGAACCGGCCAGAAAACACACGATGACGCAAGCGCAACTGGACATCAACGCGGCCGGTCTGGCACCGGCCACCGCAGCCACCGCTCAATCCGCGCCCGCCACCCGGGCCGCCGTGCAACTGGTGCCCGCGCGCCTGTCGCAGGGCGCGCTGCTGGTGGGCCCCGGCTTGCTGCTGGTGCTGTGGGAGGCGGCCTCGCGCCTGGGCTGGCTGTCGCCGGAGACGCTGACCGCGCCCTCGCAGGCCCTGGTCGCCGGCTACGGCATGGTGGCAGACGGCAGCCTGCTGCCCCACCTGCTGGCATCGGCAGGCCGTGCCTACAGCGGGTTGCTGCTGGGCGTGGTGGCTGGCGTGCTGCTGGCCCTGGCCTCGGGCCTGACGCGCACGGGCGAGGCCCTGCTCGACGGCCTGGTGCAGATCAAGCGCGCCGTGCCCACGCTGGCGCTGATTCCCCTGGCCATCATCTGGCTGGGCATTGGCGAGTCCATGAAGATCTTTCTGATCTTCACGGCCGTGCTGGTGCCCGTCTACATCAATACCCACGCGGCCCTGCGCGGCATCGACATCGGCCATGTGGAGCTGGCCCAGACCCTGGGCCTGTCGCGCGCCGAATTCATCCGCAAGGTGGCGCTGCCGGGCGCACTGCCGGGCTTCTTCGTGGGCCTGCGCATTGCCGTGTCGCTGTGCTGGACGGCGCTGGTGGTGCTGGAGCTGATCAACACGCAGACCGGCATCGGCTACCTCATGAACCGCGCCCGCGACTGGGGGCAGACCGATGTGATCGTGGTGGGCATCCTCATCTACGCCCTGCTGGGACTGCTGTCCGACGCCGTGGTGCGCCGCATCGAGGCGCATGTGCTGTCCTACCGGAGGTCGCTGGGATCATGAGCCATCACCCCACCCCGGGCGCCGTGCGGCTGCAGCGCTTCACGCGCAGCTTTGGCGGCAAGAACGTGCTGGACGCCATCGACCTGGACATTGCCCCGGGCCAGTTCGTGGCCCTGCTGGGCGAGTCCGGCTCGGGCAAGACCACCTTGCTGCGCGCGCTCGCCGGGCTGGACGGCCATGCGCAGTCCAGCGGCGCGGCCAGTGCGCAGGGCAATGTCTCCGTGCTGTTCCAGGATGCTCGCCTGCTGCCCTGGCTGTCGGTGCTGGACAACCTCACGCTGGGGCTGGATGCGCGCGCCGTGCGGCCTGCAGCCGAGCAGATCTTGGCCGACGTGGGCCTGCAGGACAAGGCTGGCGCCTGGCCCGCCACGCTGTCGGGCGGGCAAAAGCAGCGCGCATCGCTGGCCCGCAGCCTGCTGCGCGACCCGCACGTGCTGCTGGCCGACGAACCCTTCGGCGCGCTGGACGCGCTCACGCGCATGCGCATGCACGGCCTGCTGCTGCGCCTGGTCGAGCGCATACGGCCCACGGTCATCCTCGTCACGCACGACGTGGACGAATCCCTGCTGCTGGCCGACCGCATCCTGGTGCTCAGGGACGGCCGCATCGCCGAGGACCACGCCGTGGACCTGCCCCATCCCCGCCGCCCCGACCATCCTGCCTTCATGCAGCTGCGCGCCACCTTGCTGCGCAGCCTGGGCGTCGAGACAGAGATCGCCTGACGCCGGCCCCGCCCGCGAAACAACCCACACAACAAAGGACTGCTCCCATGTCTCGGCAACTGCACCTGAACCTGTTCCTCATGACGCGCGGCCACCATGAAGGCGCCTGGCGCCATCCCGGCGCCAACCGCAAGGCGCTCACCGACCTGGAGCTGTACGTCGATGCCGCACGCATCGCCGAGGCCGCCAAATTCGACGCCGTCTTCCTGGCCGACAGCCTGGTCGGGCCCGAGAACGGCCAGCAGATCACCTCGGGCCTGCTGGACCCGCTGGTGCTGCTGACGGCACTGGCGCTGCGCACCGAGCGCATCGGCCTGATCGGCACCGCCTCCACCACCTACAGCCATGCCTATACGCTGGCGCGCCAGTTCGCCTCGCTGGACCATCTGTCCAAGGGGCGGGCGGGCTGGAACATCGTCACTTCCTGGGCGCCCAACGCGGGCCTGAACTTCGGACTGGCCGACAACGTGGACCACGGCGACCGCTACCGCATCGCCGAGGAATTCGTGTCCGCCGTCGATGCGCTGTGGCGCAGCTTTCCGGCCAGCGCCCTGCTGGACGACACGGCGGCCGGCCAGTTCCTCGATGCATCGCAGATCCGGCCCGTCCACTTCGAGGGCAAATACATCCGCACGCGCGGCCCGCTCAACGTGCCCGGCAGCCCGCAGGGCCGGCCCGTCTTCGTGCAGGCAGGCCAGTCCGAATCGGGCCGTGCCTTTGCCGCGCAATGGGCCGAGGCCATCTTCACGGCCCACGGCTCGCGGGAATCGGCCCAGGCCTTCTATGCCGACATCAAGGGACAGGCGCAGCAGCTGGGCCGCCGCCCGCAGGACATCGTGATCCTGCCCGGCATCAGCGCCGCCATAGGCTCCACCGAATACGAGGCGCGCCAGGTCTGGGAAGAGCTCGACAGCCTGACCAGCATCGAGGTTGGCCTGGCCCGCCTGTCCGCACGCTTTGGCGGCCACGACTTCTCGGCCGTGCCGCTGGACCGCCTGCTCACGCGCGACGACTTCCCCGATCCCGACAAGGTCGAAGCCTCCCGCAGCCGCGCCGTGGGCTACGTGGAAACCAGCCTGCGCGACGGCCTCACCCTGCGCGGCCTGCTCAAGCGCCTGGCCGGCGCCCGCGGCCACCTGGCCGTGGCCGGCACGCCCGAACAGGTGGCCGACATCATCGAAGACTGGTTCAGGCACGGCGCGGCCGACGGCTTCAACGTCATGCCGCCCATACTCAACCAGCAGTTCCAGCTGTTCACCAGCGAAGTCGTGCCGATCCTGCGCAAGCGCGGCCTGTTCCGCGAGGAATACGAAAGCCGCACGCTGCGCGGGCATTTCGGGCTGGGGGAGCTGGCGGCGACGGGGGCAGGTGATGCCCCAGCCGCGCGCCCAAGGGAGCAAGCGCTTGCGGCTTGACCGATGCGGCGCTGCGGCTGCACAGACAGGCCTACAGCAGAATGTCCGCCGTGGGGTACTTCCAGAAGTCGCGCAGCAGGTAGCTGATCGGCAGGTTCAGATTCGTGGAGCTGGGTGGAATCGGCTGCAGGAACCACTTCTCGTAGATGGGGTGGATTTCGCGGCTGGTGATGATCCGCTTCATCTCTTCATCGACCAGTTTCTTGAACGCGGTATCGGCCTTCGGCAGCATGATGGCCAGGGGTTCGGTGGACAGGAACTTGCCCACCACCTTCAGGGCGCGTGGATCGGGCCGTGCAGCGGCCAGCCCGTTGAGAAGCACGTCATCCATCACGAACGCGTCGGCTTCGCCCTTCTCCACCATCTCCAGGGCCCTCGCGTGATCGGGGGCCTCCACAATGGTGATGCCCATGAGGCGCTGCCTGTTGGCCTGCGTCACCAGGGCCATCGGGCTGGTGCCCTTGGTGGAGACCAGCTTTTTGCCCTTGAGATCTTCCATCGCGTTGATGGTGCTTTCGGCCTTCACGAGCATCCGGGCGCCGGTGATGAAATGGGGAACCGTGAACGCCACGGTCTGGCGCCGCTGCGCGTTGTTCGTGGTCGAACCGCACTCCATGTCGGCCTTGCCCTGCTCGATCGCGGCCATGCGATTGGCGGGCGTGACCATCAGGAACTCCACCTTCATGTCCTTCCTGCCTGTCTGCTTGCGCACCGCCTCGGCCAGGCGAAGGCACAGATCCAGCGCGTAACCGACGGGCTTGCCGCTGCGCGTGTCGATGTAGGAGAAGGGGACCGACGATTCCCGGTGCGCAATCACCAGCGCGCCACCGGCCTGGACCTTGTCCAGCACACCGGCTGCAGATACACCGCTCAAGGCCGACAGGCCCAACGCACCCAACGCGATTCCCCACTGGCGAAAGATCATCTGAGTCCTTGGCTCGCAAGCGCCGGGCGGCGCCCAGCAGTGTCGTGACAGGTTATACACGTATTGTTACCAGATGCGCAAACCTGAGCTGCTGGCGGTTTTGCCGGCACCTTGGCCTCTGGCTTTTCCCCATCCCCCGTTATGGCAGGATCACCAGCACCAGAATTACCGAGGGAACTCCCATGCTGATCAACTGCGTCGCCTACGAAAACGGGGCCAAGCTGGCGGACATTCCCGTCGCCGACATCAGCAACTACATAGAGCGGCCCGGCTGCTTCGTCTGGGTGGCGCTGGCGGACGCCACGCCGGCCGAGCTGGAGGAGATGCGCCAGGAGTTCGGCCTGCACGCCCTGGCCGTGGAAGATGCGCTGCACGGCCACCAGCGGCCCAAGCTGGAGGAGTACGGCAGCTCGCTGTTTGCCGTGATGCACCTGCTGGAGCCCGAGCCCGAGCGGCCCGGCCACTTCAACCACGGCGAGGTCGATGTGTTCGTGGGCTCCAACTACGTGCTGTCGGTGCGCAACCGCAGCAAGCGCGGTTTCCTGGGCGTGCGCGAGCGCTGCGAGAGCGAGCCCGAGCTGCTGCGCCACGGCTCGGGCTTTGTGCTGTATGCGCTGATGGATGCGGTGGTGGACCGCTACTTTCCCATCATCGACGCGCTGGAGGTGGAGCTGGAGCAGATCGAGCAGCAGATCTTCACCAAGGGCGCGGCGCGCGACAACATCAAGCAGCTGTATGAACTCAAGGGCCGCGCCATGGACCTCAAGCACGCCGTGGCCCCCCTGCTGGAAGCCGTGGGCAAGCTCAACGGCGGGCGCGTCCCCCAGATCTGCGTGGGCTCCAGGGACTACTTCCGCGATGTGATGGATCACCTGGGCCGCATCAACGCCCAGATCGACACCATGCGCGACACCGTGGGCACGGCCATCCAGGTGAACCTGTCCATGGTGTCCATCGAGGAAAACGAAGTCACCAAGCGGCTGGCAGCCTGGGCCAGTATCTTCGCCATCTGCACGGCCTTCTTCGGCGTCTGGGGCATGAACTTCGAGAACATGCCCGAACTGAAGTGGCAATACGGCTATCCGGCCGCACTGCTGTTCGTGCTGGGTGTTTGCGGCCTGCTCTACTACAAGTTCCGCAAGGCGGGGTGGCTGTAGGCGGCGGGAAGGCGAGCGGTGCCAGGGTATTCACCCAGCCGCACCGTCACAGCCGCGTCACACATCCACGCCACCATCCCAGGCGCCAACTCCTGGACGCCCGGATTCCCCACCATGTACGACGAACTTCTGCCCGACCACCATGATTCGCTGATGCAGCGCATCGAACGCGATCTGCTCGACAGCTACGACGAAGAACTGGAGATGGAGATAGACGACGCCCGACTGGGCAGCGGTGGCGACGATCTGGACAGTGCCGACACCGTGAGCCGCCAGACCTACTTTCGCGAACTGCTGCGCCTGCAGGGCGAGCTGGTCAAGCTGCAGGACTGGGTGCAGCACCACAGGAAAAAGGTGGTCATCCTCTTCGAGGGCCGCGATGCGGCCGGCAAGGGCGGCGTGATCAAGCGCATCACCCAGCGCCTGAACCCGCGCGTATGCCGCGTGGCCGCCCTGCCCGCGCCCAACGACCGCGAGCGCACGCAGTGGTACTTCCAGCGCTATGTCTCCCACCTGCCTGCGGGCGGCGAGATCGTTCTCTTTGACCGCAGCTGGTACAACCGCGCGGGCGTGGAGCGCGTGATGGGCTTTTGCTCCGACGAGGAGTACGAGGAGTTCTTCCGCTCCGTGCCCGAGTTCGAGAAGATGCTGGTGCGCTCGGGCATCACGCTGGTGAAGTACTGGTTCTCCATCACCGACGACGAGCAGCACCTGCGCTTTCTGGGCCGCGTGCACGACCCGCTCAAGCAGTGGAAGCTCAGTCCCATGGACTTCGAGAGCCGCCGCCGCTGGGAGGACTACACCAAGGCCAAGGAAGCCATGCTGGAGCGCACCCACATCGCCGAGGCGCCCTGGTGGCTGGTGCAGGCCGTGGACAAGAAGAAGGCCCGGCTCAACTGCATCTCCCACCTGCTGACCCAGCTGCCCTACGAAGAGATAGAGCACCCGGCCATCGTGCTGCCAGAGCGCACGCGCAATCCCGAATACACACGCAACCCCGTTCCCCAGCACATGTACGTTCCGGACAAGTACTGACACCCCCTGAGGCGCTTCGCGCCTTCCCCCTCTCTACCCGCTTTGCGGGGGAGGGGGACGACACCCTCGGTGCGGGGGCGGCCCTTCCTTGGTGTCTCTGGCTTCAGCAAGTGCCCATTTCATGCGCACGGCCGACTTTCAGACCTTATGCGCCTCGCCGTCCTCCACGGATGCCTCGGACGCCTCAGGCGTCTCTGGCGCTGGCTCTGCCTCGGCGACTGCAGCCGCCTGCGGCACCTCGGCAACCTCGACAACCTCGGCCGCACGCTTGCGCCGGTCCTGCTCCAGCAGCGCGGTCAGACCCGCGTGGATGCGTTCCAGCGTGCCGCCCGGGTTGACCCACCAGTCCGTGGACCAGATGCGCAGTATCTGCCAGCCCAGGCCGCGCAGCACCTGCTCGCGCAGCTTGTCGCGGTCGCGTGCCGTGGCCGAGCGGTGGTAGGTGGCGCCGTCGCACTCCACGCCCGCCAGGTAGCTGCCCGCATGGTCCGGGTGCACCACGCCCAGGTCCACGCGGAATGAGGATGCGCCGATCTGCGTGTGCACGCGCCAGCCCTTGCGCTCCAGCGCCTGGGCCACGCTGGCCTCGAACGGGCTGTCGAAATCGCCCTGGCTGCCATGGTGCGACTCGGCCAGCGCGCGCGGGCCGCGCTCGGCAAATTCCAGGAAGTGCTTGAGATCGCGCACGCCCGCCGCCTGGGTGCGCGACAGGTCCATCTGCTCGCCACGCAGGCTGGAGAAGATGCGAAGCTCCTGCCGCGCCCGCGTCACCGCCACGTTCAGCCGCCGCTCGCCGCCATCGCGGTTGAGCGGGCCGAAGTTCATGGACACGGCGCCCGAGATATCGGGCCCGTAGGTGATGGAAAAGTACATGATGTCCCGCTCGTCGCCCTGCACGCTTTCCAGGTTCTTGACGAAGACGGGCTCCAGCAGCGCATCGGAGAAAAACGGCTCCAGCCCCGGGTCCTTGCGCCGCTCCTCGTCCAGCAAATCCTCGATCAGGCTTTGCTGCTCGGAGTTGAAGGTGACCACGCCGATGGTGGCACCCGACTGCGCAAACCCCGGCGACTTCAGCCGCGCCACCAGGTCGGCCACCAGGGCCTTGGCCTCGGGCTGGTTGATGCGGGCGCCACCTTTTTCATAGCGGCCCTGCACGGCGTGGAAGCTGACGGCGCGGTCATCGGTGACGGGCGAGGGAAAGGTCACCAGCCCGCCGCCGTAGTAGCGGTGGTTGCTGAACGCGATCAGGCTTTCATGGCGCGAGCGGTAGTGCCAGGACAGGTTGCGCGTGGGCAGGCTGGCGCCCAGGCATTCGTCCAGGATGCTTTCCATGTCGCCTTCCACGCCCTGCGTGTCGTCGTCGAAGGTGTCGGAGGTGTCGGCACGGCCGAAGAAGCTGGTGGGCGGCAGCTGCTTGGGGTCGCCCACCATGACCACCTGCCTGGCACGCGCCATGGCGCCGATGGCGTCCCAGACGGGGATCTGCGAGGCCTCGTCGAAGATGACGATGTCGAAGTTGCTGGTCTCGGCGCTCAGGTACTGGGCAATGGACAGCGGGCTCATCAGCAGGCAGGGCGTCAGGCGCAGCACGGCCGAGGGGATCTGCTCCAGCAACTGGCGCAGCGGCAGGTGCTGGCGCTTCTTGGTGATCTCGCGCCGCAGGATGCCCCACTCGCTGTTGCGCTGGATGCTGTCGGCCGACGGCAGGCCCGCGCACAGCCGCGCACGTATCCACTGGCGCGTGACGGAGGTGAATTCATCGTCCAGCGCGCGGAAGTCGGCAATGCGCCGCTCATGCTCGGCAGAGACGAAGCGCTTGAGCACCTCGTCCTCGTCCACGGCCAGCGCCAGCCACCAGCGCGCGTAGTTGACCTCGAAGGCCTTGGGTGCCTGGGCCGGCTCCAGGCTGCCGGACTCGATGGCGTCGGCCAGCGCACCCAGCCCGCCCGCGCGGGCCGCGGCCTGGGCATTGCGCCAGGCGCACCAGGCATGCAGGCCGCCCTGCCCGGCCAGCACGCCGCCCGCCGTGGCCGCCAGCTGCTCGGCCGTGCGCTGGGCCAGGGCACGCTGCTGCGGCTCGCCATGGGCTGCCGCTGCGCTGAAGGGGTCTATGGCCGCGTGCAGGCCGGCCAGGCTGTCCAGCAACTGCTGGCAGGCCATGCCGATCGCGGCGCCCTCGCCCAGCTCGGCGCTGCGCAAGGCCAGCACCTGGTGCAGGGCCTGGCGTGCCTGGGCCAACTCGGCCTCCTGCCAGCCCAGCCCGGTCAGCCCTGCCTGCAGCGATCCCTGCAGGCGCAGCGCATGCTCCACGGCTTGCGGGCGCGTGTCCAGGCCGTCCCAGACGCCGGGGCAGCGCAAGCGCAGCTCGTCCAGCGCCAGCAGCTGTTCCTCGATGGCGCTGCGGGCCGCCAGCTGTGCATGGGCCTGCTGCAGTGCCGCGCCACAGCGGCCCTGGGCCACGGCGGCGTGCGATGCCATCAGGCCGCCGCGCCGCGTCAGTTGCAGGCGCTCGCGCTCGAAGGCCAGCGCGTCCTGCAAGGCCTGGGCATCGGTTTCCAGGCCGCGCCACAGGCCGTGGCTGGCATCGGCCAGCAGCAGGTAGCCATCGAGCTGGCGGTCGATCTGGTACAGGGCCTGCAGGCGCTGCACTTCGGCAGCCCAGCGCTCGCCGCCATGGCCTTCGGCCACGGCCTCCAGTCCATCGAGCGAGAAGGATTTCTGCGCGCGCGCGGCCAGCAGGGCCGCATTGGCCTTCAAGGCGCTGCGCGCATGGTCGGTGCGCGTGCGGTGTCCGGCCCACAGGCCGTCGGCTGCGGCGCCGGGCTGGATCTGGTCCAGTTCCTCGCGCAGGCCCCGGATGCGCACCAGGGCGGCCAGGTCATCGGCCACGCGCGGCTCGCCTGCGCCTTCGATGGTGGCCTCCAGCGCCGCGCGCACCTTGCGCCGGCCCAGCCAGGACAGCGGCCACAAGGACTTGCCGGCCCTGGCCCATTCGCGCTGCAGCTGCGAGACATTGAGCTGGCCCACGCCCGCGCCGTACTTGACGGACAGGCCCTGGCGCAGCGCCGCGATCTCGTCGATGCACTGCAGGCCGCGCTCCAGCTCGTCGCCCAGGGCCACGGGCCAGGGCGTGCCCAGCCCGGCCTGCAGGCGCCGGCGCTGCGCCAGCAGGTCCAGCGCCTGGGCCAGGCGCGCCTGCAGCTCGGCCGGCCAGGGCGCCGGAATCTGTGCGGACAGATCACCGTGCTGCGCCAGCAGCTGCAGGCCCGATTGCAGGGATTCGCCAATGCGAGCGCCGTCAGGCAGCACGCAGAAAGCCAGGTTGCTGCCTGCGGCCGCAGGCAGCGCGCGCGCGATCACGCCCAGCGCCGAGCGCGCCTGGCGCCCCAGCGCCGGCCACTCGATGCGCAGCAGCCGGCCCAGCTGCTGCGCCGCCTCGGCAAAGCCCTGGCCTGCATCGTGCAGCGCCTGGGCGGCATCCACCATCTGCTGCTGCCAGCGCACGGACCAGTCGCTGGCCTGCACCGTGGCCAGCGGCCCGTCCTTCAGATGCTGCGTGCCCACGGCCTGGGCATTGGCCTGCAGGCGGCCCGCAGTCTCGCGCAAAAGGGCCAGGCCCGCTTCGTCATGGGCCTGGGGCGTGGGCCAGTGAAATCCCAGGCGCGGCAGCGCCTCGCCACCGGCCACGGCGCCAATGGCGCGGTAGATGGTCCAGCCGTTGGCGTGGCGCCGGTGCAGGCGCTCCACATAGGCCGACAGCTGCTCGCGCAGGCGGCCGAGCTGGCTGGCCTTGGCGGCCCAGGCCTCGGCATCCACCTGGCCATGCGAGTCCCAGGATTTCTGCAGCTGGCCCAGCACATCGAGCTTGCGGCTCTTGTTGGAGTGCAGCTCCAGGCAGAACTCGCCCAGGCCCACTTCGCGCAGGCGGCGGTAGACCACGTCCAGCGCGGCGATTTTCTCGGCCACGAAGAGCACGCGCTTGTCCTCGGCCAGGCACTGCGCGATCAGGTTGGCAATGGTCTGGCTCTTGCCCGTGCCTGGCGGGCCGATGAGCACGAAGTCCTTGCCGCGCGCAGCGGCCATCACGGCCGACAGCTGCGATGAATCGGCCGGCAGCGGGCTGAAGACCTGCTGCGGCGCGAACTCCTGGTCCAGCCGCCGCGTGTCGGGAAAGGCGATCTCCGAGCGATAGGGCTCGCGCGGCGTGTCGATCAGGTGGGCGACCACGGGCGAGCTGCGCAGTTGGTCGGCGCGCTCGGCCAGGTCCTTCCACATCAGGTACTTGGCGAAGGAGAACATGGACAGCACCACGTCCTCGCTGACCTCCCAGCCGCGCACGTCCTTGATGGCCTCGCGCACGCGGGCCCAGATGCCGGTGATGTCCAGCCCGGCCTCGTCGCGCGGCAGGTCGCCTGCGGGCACGCCCAGCTCCAGCTGGAAGTCCTGGCGCAGCATCTCGACCAGCGTGGGGTTGAAACGCGGCTCGTCCTCATGCGCCTGCAGCGTGAAGCCCGAGCGCGCGCTCTTGCGCTCCAGCGTGACGGGCAGCAGGATCAGCGGCGCGCGCACGCGCACATCGGGCTTGTCGGGCCGGCTCCAGACCAGAAAGCCCAGGGCCACGAACAAGGTGTTGGCGCCGCCTTCCTGCAGTGCATTGCGCGCGCCGCGGAACAGCTCCACAAAGCGGCTGTCCAGCTCCAGCGGCTCCAGGTCGATGAAGACCTCGCGCCGCTGCAGCGCCTCTTCGGCGTGCGCGCCGCGCAGGTCTTCCAGGCTGCGCGCCTCGTGCAATGGCTGGCTGCGCGGGTCCTTGCCCTGCATGAGCTCGGGGCTGGGCAGCAGCTTGAGCACCTGGCCCCGGGCCAGCGTGTCCTCCAGCGCGGGCGCGGCCACCTGCAGCAGCAGCGATTTCTTGCCGGGCTTGAAGTTGAGCAGCGCATTGCGCAGCGACAGGTCCAGCAGCCGGCGCTGCCAGCGCGCCAGCCTGTCCTTGGGATCGAGCTGGGAGGTGGGCACTTCGCGTGTCTGCGCCTGCGCCAGGAGCTCGGGCGGCGGCTCCACGGTGAGTCGGGGCTCGGCCTGGCCTTCCCCGGCCTCGGGCGCGGCGTCCTGCGGCTGGGCCAGCGCCAGCGGGCGGATGCGCTGCATGCGCGCGCGCCGCACGTCCACCAGCAGCTCGAACTGGTCCTCATGCTCTTCGGCCAGCTGGCGCGCGCCCTGGGCAATGGCCTGGCTGAAGGCCACGGCCTGGCCCTGCGCGGCCAGAGTGGTCTCGAAGACCACCAGCTCTTGCAGCTTGAGCCGCTTGCGCACGGCCGTGATGTCATCGACCACGGCGGTCGAGAATTCCTGCCTGCCCAGCCACAGGCCCACGAAGGCATGGCCGCGCGTGAAGACCAGCAGCGGGTTCAGGTGCGCCTGCTCCAGGCAGGAGGCGAACAGCAGCGTCAGGTCCAGGCAGGTGGCCAGGCCCGCATTCAGCACCTGGGACGCGCCGCGTATCTTCTGGCCCGCATGCTCGAAGCTGGCCGGCGGCAGCGCGTAGTTGAGTTTCTTCTGGAGCACGGAAGTCCAGATGGCCGAGGCCAGTTCCCAGGCCCGCTGCGGCCCCTGTTCATAGCCGTTGATGGCGCCGGACTTGCCCGCCGACTCCAGCGCCTGCGCCGCGCCCTTGAGGATGCGGTCCACGGCCGGATCGTTGGGTTGCACGAAGGCCGCCACCATCTCGGGCAAATGCCCCAGGCCGCCCCACTGGTTGCGTGCCAGCAGTTCCAGCGGGTGTTCGTGCCGGGCCAGCACCGTCTCTGCCGGCTGGCCGCTGCGCAGCTCCAGCCGCAGCACGGCGGGCTCGGCCTCGGTCAGGCGCGAGAGCAAGGCGCCGTCCAGCGCCACATCCAGGTCGGTCAGCGCATAGGTGCTGTGCGCGGCCACCGACTCCAGGCGCCAGGTGCGCGGCTTGATGAAGGCAGGCTCCGAGGCCAGGTGCAGGCTCAGCGCCTGCAGCGGCAGCTCGCCCTCGTTGACGATGGCCAGCTCCAGCAGCGCGGGCACGGCGTTCTGGAAGTCGGCGAGATTGAGCTTGGCGACGGTGCCGATGCGCAGCTGCGGGGCCGTCTGCGGCGCCTGGGCGGCGGCGGTGGCGGCATCTGCGGGGGAATCTCGGCGGGGGTCTTCTGTCATGCGCGGTAGTCCTTGGCTGGCCAGCAGGCGGCGGGAACTGTCGAAATCCCGTCATATTCCTGGCCCGACGATTGTCCGCTGCGAATGGGGCGCCGTGTCCGAGATGGGCGGTTTTCAGGGGTCACTGTTTGCAAAAAATGAGAGCATGGATGAAGGCGCCGGCCACCGGCGCGCCCGGCTCCAGTACGATGCCGGCCAGCCATGCGCAACATCCCGCCCCTTCACCTCATCGCCGCCTTCGATGCCGTGGCGCGAAGCCAGAGCTTCAAGCAGGCGGCCGAAGAACTGAACCTTTCGGACAGCGCCGTCAGCCACCGCATCCGCGAACTGGAAAAGCTGCTGGGCACCCCGCTGTTCCACCGCACCACGCGCGTGGTCACGCTCAGCGCCGAGGGAGCCTGGCTGCACCAGCAGACCCGCGCCCCGCTGCAGGCGCTGGAGACCACCTTCGGCAGCCTGGTGCAGGGGCGCGACGTGGTGCGCATCAGCGCCCTGCCCTCGTTCGCACGGCTGCGGCTGGTGCCGTCGCTCACGGCCTTTCAGCGCAGCCACCCGGACGTTTCCATCGCCATCGATCCGACCACGCGCACCGTCAACCTCCAGCAGGGCGAGGCGGACATCGCCATCCGCTTTGCACACCAGGCTCCTCAGGCACCTCTGGCATTCCACTGCGAACGCCTGCTGGACGACGAATGGTTTGCCGTGGCCGCGCCACGCTACCTGGAGCAGTTCGAAGGCCTGGATCTGGCCGGGCTGTTCCGGCGGGCCAACCTGCTCTCGCACAGCCGCCAACCCTGGGAGCCCTGGCTGCAGGCCGCGGGCCTGCGCATCTCGTCAGCCCAGCGCCAGCTCAGCTATTCGGACACGGGCTTCATGCTGGACGCGGCGCTGAACCTGCAAGGCATTGCGCTGGGCCGCCGCTCCCTGGTCCAGCGCCTGCTGGCCGAGCGCAGCCTGGTGCGCGTCTCGGACACGGCCATCCCCTGCAGCCAGAGCTATTTCCTGCTGGCTTCCGAGCGCGCCATGGTCTCGCGCCATGGCGCAGCCGTCATGGACTGGATTCGTGCGGTGGCGGCCGAGGCCGGATAGCCGGCCGCCGCCGCCCGCGTTCACGCTTCGCACGTTCACACGTTCACGCCCTCACATCCTCAGCGCGCCATGGTCAGCGCAATGCCCAGCAGCACGCCCGCCATGGCCGCCGTCTTGGGCCGCAGATGGCGTTCGGCAAAGAACCGTGCCGACAGCGCAAACACCATGACCAGATTGGCGCGGCGCAGCACCGAGATCACGGCAATCTGCGCGCCCTCCATCTGCACGGCGGCCAGGTAGATGGACTCGGCCAGCACATAGGCCAGCGCAATGGCGGGCACGGCCCAGTTGCGCCCCAGCAGGCTGCGCAGCTCCAGCCCGCGCCAGATCCAGGGCAACAGCAGCAAAGCCAGGGCGCCGCGCTGCAGCGCAGACCAGGCCTGGACGGCCACCAGGTCCATGCGCAGCGTGGCCAGAATGTGCTTGTCGTACAGGGCATTGGCCGAAGACAGCAGCGTGGCCGCCAGCATGCACAGCACCCAGAGATTGCGGCCAAAGCCTATGCCCTCCTTCCGGCCGACCAGGGAGAACAGGTAGTACGAGGCCATGGACACCGCCAGCCCCAGCCATTGCCACCAGCCCAGTTGCTCGGACAGCAGGAGCACCGCGCCCAGCGCCGTCCACAGCGGCCCGCTGGCACGCACGCCCGCAGAGATGGACAGCGGCAAGGCCTTCACCGAGTAGTACGACAGCACCCAGGTGGCCACCATCATCAGCGACTTGGGCAGCAGCAGCATCTGCTGGCGCAGGTCCAGCGCGGCGGACGAGGAATCGCCCATCGCCACGAAAGGCAGCCACAGCAGCGCGCCCAGCGCCGAGCACCAGAACACCACCTCCAGCACGGACTTTTCCCCCAGCGCCAGCTTGGTCAGAAAGTCATATGCCCCCAACACCAGGCCGGCCAGCAGCCCCAACACCATCCAGTCCATATCCGCCTGCACTCCTGCATTGACAAGGGTGCAAGCGTAGGAGCGATGGCCGCAGGCATTGCTGAGACCTGTGCGGCGATTGCGCAATCGCGCTCATGAATGCGCGGGCATCACTGCGCGCCGGCCACCGCAGCCTGGCGCGCACCGGGCTGCTTGAACAGCTTGAAGTACGGCGTGTTCGACGGATTCACCGGGATGTCGAACTTGCGCACCATGGCATAGGTCTGGATCTGGTCGTGCAGCGGCAGGTAGATCAGCTCCTTTTGCACCGTGCTCCAGATGGAGTGGATGGTGGCATCGCGCTTGCGCGCATCGCCCTCGGAGGCCAGGGAGACGATCTGGCTGTCCAGCTCGGCATTGCTGTAGCGCGTGGCATTGGTGTTGCCCCGGCCATTCTTGCCGCGCGTGTGCACCAGGTAGTCGAAGACATAGGCCGAGTCATAGGTGGGCACGCCCCAGCCGTAGAGGTAGAAATCCGTTTCCTGGTTGTTGATGGCCGCCGTCTGGATGGCCAGCGGCCGGGACGACACGGCGGTCTTCACGCCGATGCGGCCCAGAAAGCCGGCGATGGCCTGGCAGATGGCCTCGTCGTTCAGGTAGCGGTCGTTCGTGCAATGCAGGGTGATGCCGAAGCCGTTGGGATAGCCGGCCTCGGCCAGCAGTTTCCTGGCCTGTACAAGGTCGGCCTTGCCCACGGCACCAAAGGATTTCTCGTAGCCGTGCACAAAGGGCGGCGCAATGATGTTGGTGGGCACGGACAGGCCGCGCATCACGGCGCGCTGTATGGCCTGGCGGTCTATGGCCAGCTGGAAGGCCTGGCGCACGCGCAGGTCGGCCAGCGGGTTCTTGTCCTTCACATCGGAATGCGCCAGCGGGGCGGTGCCCACGTTCAGGCCCAGGAAGATGGTGCGGTTCTCGGCGGCCTGGTTGATGCGAAAGCGCGGGTCGGCGCTCAGGCGCGCAATGTCCTGGATGGGCAGGTCCTGCACGAAGTCCACCTCGCCCGACAGCAGCGCCGCCACGCGCGTGGCCTGGGACTTGATCGGCAGATAGACCAGTTCGTCGATCTCCAGCGGGAACAGCCCCTTGCCCCAGTAGCCGGGAAACTGCCGCAGCACGGTGCGCGTGTCCTGCTCGCGCGAGGCGATGACGTAGGGCCCCGTGCCGTTGGCGTTGCGCGTGGCGTAGTTCTCTTCCTTGGCCAGCGCGTTCTGCGGTTGCTCGGCGCCATGGGCCTTGGCCCAGGCGGCGCTCAGGATCTGGATGTTGATGAGGCTGGCCGGCAGCAGCGGGTTGGGCCCGTTGGTCCTGATGTGCACGGTGAAGGCATCGACCTTGGTCACGTCGGTGATCGAGGTCAGCAGCGAGCGCATGTCCGAGGTGGCCGAGCGCGCGCGGCGCAGCGAGAACAGCACGTCGTCGGCCGTGAACAGGCTGCCGTCATGGAACTTCACGCCCTTGCGCAGCTTGAACTCCCAGACCGAGGGGTCGGCAGTCAGCGCCCAGGACGTGGCCAGGGTGGGCAGCAGCTTGCCATCGGCCGTGCGGATGATCAGCGGCTCGTAGATCTGGTGCAGCAGGTTGTGGTTGGGGCCGTTGTTCAGCGCGTGCGGGTCCAGCGTGGATGCGTCGGTGGAGCGCGCCCAGCGCAGGGTTTCGGCCTGGGCGGGCGGTGCGCACAGCAGGGCTGCGGCCAGGGCGGTAAGCAGTGCGGAAGTTCGCAGGGTGCGCAAGTGGGTGCGCAGCAGGGAAAGGCGAGGCAGGAAGCGTCTTTGGGTCATGAAGTGTCCTGGCAGCCGGAACAAGATCGCAGGAAGGCGGCGGCGGGTGCCGCGCCGGCTGCACCAGACGGCCGATTGTGTGGAGCCACCAGCCCGCCGCAAAGCCCGATTGCGCCTATGCAAATGCGCTGCGCGCAGATGCAAAGCGCTGCGACAGCAGGGCGTACAGCGCGCGCAGGCCCTGGGCCTCGCCGCCCCTGGGCCGGCCGGGGCGCTCCTCCAGATTCCAGGCGAACAGGTCCAGGTGCAGCCAGGGCAGCTCGGGCGGCACAAAGCTCTCCAGGAACAGCGCAGCCGTGATGGCGCCGCCCTGCGGCGTGCTGGCGGCGTTGAGCAGGTCGGCCTGGTCGGAGCGGAGCATGCGGCGGTACGGCGCCCACAGGGGCAGGCGCCACAGCGGGTCGGCCTGCGCGCGGCCCTGGGCCAGCAGGGCATCGGCCCAGCCGTCATGGTTGCTGAACAGCGCGGGCAGGTCCGGCCCCAGCGCCATGCGCGCAGCGCCCGTGAGCGTGGCCAGGTCGATCAGCAGCGCGGGCGGCGTGGGCGCGCTGCGAATGGCGTGGTGCAGCGCATCGGCCAGCAGGAGCCGGCCCTCGGCATCGGTGTTCTCGATCTCCACGCGCCGGCCGTCACCGGCCTCGATGATGTCGCCGGGCCGCAGCGCACCGGCACCCACGGCGTTCTCCACCGCAGGCACCAGCAGCTTCAGGTGGATGGGCAGGCCCGCCTGCATCAGCAGATCGGCCAGGGCCAGGGCGTGTGCGGCGCCGCCCATGTCCTTCTTCATCCAGCGCATGCCTGCGGCGGGCTTGAGGTCCAGCCCGCCGGAGTCAAAGCACACGCCCTTGCCGATGAGCACCACATGGGGCAGCGCGGCATCGCCCCAGGTCAGCTCGGCCACGCGCGGCGCCTGGGCCGCCGCCCGACCCACGGCGTGCACCAGGGCAAAGCCTGCGGCAGGCAGTTCGTCGCCCACCCATTGCCGGTAGCGCGCGCCATGGCGCGCGGCCAGGTCGGCCACGGCCTGGGCCAGCTGTTCGGGACCCAGCTGGTTGGCAGGCAGGTTGACCAGCCGCCGCACCTCGCCAATGGCTGCGGCCATTGGTGCGACGGCGGCCTGCTCATCGGGGCTTGCCACCAACCGAGCGAGTGATAGAGCGAGTGATGGAGCGGTTGCCGCATCCGACTGCCGCGCCTGGCGGGTCGATGGCAGCGCGCCCAGTGCCCAGCCCAGCAGCAGATGCGGCCTCTGAGCCTCATCCGCATCGGCGAGCGCATAGGTGCCGGCCGGCAGCACAGCCGGCAGGCCGGCCAGCTGCCACAGCGGCTGATCCGGGTCCACGCCGACCAGCACGCCAGCGAGGGCAGTGCCATCGCCCTGCCCTTCCCTCTGCACTTCAGCCTGCATGCCGGGCAACAGCAGGATGCGGCCCGGCTGCGCATCAAAGCCTGCGGCGCGCGCCCATCGGGCCTGGGCCGAGGGCAGTTGCTCCAGCACGGCCGCCAGCGTGACGGGCGTTGCGCGGTGCAACGCCGTGGCGGGTTGGGGGGAAGTGGCGAATGCGCCGGATTGGGAAGGGGAGCTTGTGGCAGGGCTGGACATGGTGCTGGCAAAGCGCGCCAGCCTAAGGGCCGACTCCGCTTGGCGCAAACACGCCTGCCGCATATGCAAAGCAGAAATGATTGGTGGACGTCTGCGTGCAGGCGGGCCGCAGCCGCTCAGTCCAGAAAGCGCGCGGCCACCTGCGGATCGGGCACCATGCACTGCGCGCTGCGGCCAAACCAGCGGTAGCGGTTGCGGGCCAGCCAGCGGTACAGCCCATCGCGCAGGGGGCGGGGAATCAGCCACGCCGCCCATGCCAGCCGCCAGGGCCAGCCCAGGCCATGGAGCACGCGCAGGATGGCGTCCGTGTGCTGCCAGGAACGGTCCCCATCCACCAGCAGCAGCGTCTGCAGACCTTCGACCCGCAGGCCTGCATCGGCCAGCATCCTGCCGCCGGCCTCGCCCTGGATGGAGGCAAAGCGGAACCTGCCGCGCCTGTCGTGCCTCAGCAGAAACTGCACCCAGCCATTGCACAGCAGGCATTGGCCGTCGAACACCACAATCATGATTCGCCCTCCTTGGGCACTGAAGTGTCTTGCCGCACCGTGGGCAATTGCAGATGCCCGCTGTAGCTGGCGACCACGCCCACCCAGGGCACGGCTGCCTCGATGTGGAAATGCAGGCGATCCCCCTCGCCGCGCTCCTCGGCCACGATGCGCGGCTCCAGCCAGGCCGGGCAGGCCATGCCCAGAAAGCGCAACTTGCGCAGGCGCATCACCAGCCGATTGCCATCGGCCTCCAACCCGAAGCTCAGCCGCGCTGCGCCCAGGGATTCGATGATCTGCCCGTCCTGCAGGCGCAGGCTGGAACGCATGGTCTGCGCGGGAAAGTGGCGGGTCCAGACCTCACGCTGGGGCTGGGCATGCAGCGCGAAGCGGATGGGCCCCTCGCTGGCGCGCAGCGGCGTGCCCAGACACAGCGCCAGCAGCCGGGCCGCCAGGGACTGCGGCGCCTGGGTGCGGACCCAGCCATGGAGCTCATGGCGGCCCGTCAGGCGGTGGAAGGCCTGCACGGCGGGGTCCAGCCGGGCAAAGCGCTCGCCCATGGCCTGCTCGTACATGGACAGCCTCCGGCTCATGGATGGATCTCCCTCATGCGGATGTCCAGGCCACGGGCCTCCTGCTCGAAATCCTCCAGGGTCAGCAGGCCCATGCAGGGCATGGCGCCCACGGCGGGCAGTTGGCCTGCCGCCAGCTTCCGCGCCAGGGCCGAGGCGGCCAGCGTGGGCACATAGGGGCCGTCGCCCGACCCGGCGACCAGCACCCAGACGCGCTCCTGCACGAAGCCCTGTGCGTCCCGCCCACGCACGCACACATGCATGGCACCCGCATCGCTGCCCCAGTCCTTGAAGCAGTCCGCCGCGCGCTTGAGCCACGCGGCGTGCACCGACCAGTCGCGCACCAGGCCCAGGCGCGCCAGCCAGGCCATGGCATTCATGCCCCTGTGCAGAAATGCCAACTCCAGCCCCGCGCCAAAACGCACGCCAGGCTTGCCCGCATACCGGGGTGCCAGCAGTACCAGATCAGGCACATCGCAGGGCGACAGCAGCCGCGCCCCCACAGGCTCGGGATAGCGGTGGCGCCAGCTGCCCGACCAGCCGAACACCGGCTGCGGGCCAGCGGACGCGAGGCGCTTGCCGCAGTAGCTCAGGATGCCGGCCACCGTGGACAGGCCGCGCTCCGTGCGGTTGCCGGGGCTGATGCCTATGTCGATGGAATCCACGCAGGCCATGCCGCCTGCCAGCCGATCGGCCACCGCCGTGGACAGTGCGGGGACGGAACTGGCCCCGCTGGTCAGCAGCACGCCCCGGGCCAGCGCAGCGGCTTGCAGGGCGGTGATGCCGCCGACGAAGTCGCGGCCATCGGCCAAGTCCACGTAGTGCACACCCGCATGGGCGCAGGCCTGTGCCACGCGATGGTCCTGCCCCTGGAAAGGGCCTGAGGTATGGATGAGGAGATGGATGCCATGCTCCTGGAGCCGGGCCTGCAGCCCCGGGTCCATGGCGTCCACCGCCACGGCGGACAGCCCGGCATGGGCATCGGGCAAAAGCGCATCGACCAAGGCCTGTGCCTTGGCGCCCGAGCGGCCCACCACCACGATGTGCAGCGCCTTCTGCCGTGCCAGCCGGCGCACCAGCCGGCTGCCGAAAAAGCCATATCCCCCGACAACCATCACCCTGAATTCGTGCATGCGCCAGTGTAGGGCCGACCGGTCGCCAGGACGGCGGTGGCAGCATTTCCCTCCAAGGTGTTTCATCAGGAAAATATATGATTAGCCGCCATACAATATGCCGACACCACACCTGGCGCACAGCGCCTCAACCCCAGGAAACACCATGTCCCACTATCTGGTCGAGCTCTATTCCCCCAACCCCGCCTGGCTGGCCCTGCCCGCCGCGCAGCGCCAGCAGTTTCTGGAAGGGGTTTCCAGCGCCATGGGCGGGCTGGCTGCCATGGGTGTGCAGGTGCTGGCCCTGGACGAGACCGAGCGCGGCCTGGACCAGGCCAGCCCGCACCGCTTCCTGGGCATCTGGCGCTTTCCCGATACCGCCGCCCGCGATGCCCTGCTGGCGGGCATCAAGGCCAGCGGCTGGTACGGCTACTTCGACCATGTGAACGCGGCCAGCGGCACGGGTGGCCTGGAAAGCCATCTGAAGGCGCTGGCCGAGGCCTGAGGCGGACGAGCGATGGGTGCCGGATGGGTGCCGGATGGGTGATGCAGCGCCGGCCCTACGGCTGAATCGGGCACCCCAGACGCTTGAGCGTCTCGTCTATCCATGGCGCGCTGTAGGTACCGGCAGCGATGTCGGCCACCATCCTGGCCTCAACGACCTGCTTTCCGTGTGCTGCATCCAGCAAGGCCTGCGCCTGCGCATACGGTACGCACAGCAAGCCATCGTCATCGCCAATCATGAGGTCACCGGGCTCGATCACCATGCCATCGATGGCGATAGGCACATTGATTTCGCCCGGGCCGTCCTTGTAGGGTCCGCGGTGCGTGACGCCCGCGGCGAATACCGGGAAGCTGCCAGCACGAATCCATGCCGCGTCCCGGATCGCGCCATTGATCACGATGCCGCCCAGCTGGCGACGCATGGCGTCTCCCACCATGATTTCTCCGATGAGTGCGTTGGTGAGGTCGCCGCCCGCATCCACCACGATCACGTCACCTGGGCTGGCCAGTTGAAGTGCCTTGTGGAGCATGAGGTTGTCGCCCGGGCGTGTCTTGATGGTCAACGCAGGGCCGGCCATGCGCCCGCCGCCGTGCATGGGGCGCAACCGCGCGCCGCCAGCCGTCATGCGGGCCATGCAGTCGCTGACGTTGGCAACAGGCACGTCGAGATAGCGCCTGGCAATATCAAGGCTGACAGCGCGTTGCCGCTTCAGAATTTGAAGACCGATCATGGTGAGGTACTCAGAGTGGATGGAATGAAAGCCGTGCCGCTCAATCCAGCGTGGTGCCAGAGCTCTTGACGATGGGTGCCAGGCGTGCGCGGTCGCTGGCGTAGAGCCTGGCCATGTCCTGCGGTGTGCCGGTGATGAGCTCGGCGCCGGAGTCGGCGATCTTCCTGGCCGTGTCGGGTGCGTTCACCACCTTGTTGATGGCTTCGTTGAGCTGCTTGACGATGGCGTCGGAGGTGCCGGCCGGGGCCATCACACCCCACACGCTGGCCAGCTCCACGCCCTTGATGCCGGATTCGGTGTAGGTCGGCACGTCGGGCAGCAGCTTGGAGCGGCTCGCGGTGGTCACGCCGATGGCGCGCACCTTGCCCGACTGGATGTGCGACAGCAGCGTGGGAACGGATCCCATGTACATGTCGATGCGCCCGCCCAGCAGGTCGGGCATGGCCTGCGCCATGCCGCGAAACGGCACGTGGGTGAACTTCACATTCGAGCTTTTCTGCCAGGCCTCGCTGATGAGGTGCGAAATGGTGCCGGTGCCCGGCGTGGCAAAGCTCAGGCGCCCGGGGTCCTTCTTCGCCGCCTGGACGATGTCGTCCAGGGACTTGTACGGCGAATCGGCATTCACCACGAGCACGGCCGGGCCGGCTGCGACCAGGGCCACGGCGCGCAGGTCCTTGTCGGGGTTGTAGGTGAGCTTGGAGTACAGCAGCGGGTTGAGCACCACGTTGTCGGTCTGCGCCATCACCAGGGTCAGGCCGTCGGCGGGGGCCTTGGCCACCTGGTCCAGAGCCAGGTTGCCACCGGCACCGGGCTTGTTCTCCACCACGATGGCCCACCCATGGGCCTCGGTGAGCTTGGTGCCGACCAGCCGCGTGAGGTTGTCGGTGCCGCCACCGGCCGGAAAGGGCACGATGAACCTGATGGGCCGCTGCGGATAGGTGCCCTGGGCATGGGCCGGGGCCATGGCGGCAGCGGTCAGTGCCAGCAGGCCGGCGAGGGCCAGGCGGCGTCGGGTCGAGGTCGTCATTACGGATGTCTCCTTTGGTGGTGTCGGTTGGCGCAGGGGTACGTTGATCAGGCTTGGCTGGCGAGCACGTGGCTGCCCAGCCAATCGATGGCCTCGTCGGTGGAGGTGCCGGTGAACGGCTGCGCCGCATGCGCCCGGGCCGTGGCGGCGAACAGCGCCTCGACGGCGGGCGAGGCGATGGGCGCCAGGCCGTTGCGGGCCATCTGCTGCCGGGCCTCGGCCACCTCGTTGCGGCGGCGTGCGGAGTGCGGGATGTGCGTGCGCACCATGGACTCCATCAGCGTGCGCAGCGGTGTCTCGTCGATGTCCTGCAGCACGGCATGCAGCTGCTCGCGCAGGCCCATCTGCTGGGCCGTCACCAGGCACTCCACGGCCAGCGCCTCGGTCCCCTTGGTGTAGATGCTGCGCAGGAGCTTGAGCGCGGCGGCATCGCCCGGCTGTCCGCCCACCACGCGAACGGAGCCGCCAAGGGGCAAGAACAATTCCTGTACAAAACCGGCCTTGCCACCGGCCACGAGCAGCGGCGTCTTGCTGCCGCCCAGGTTGACCGCGCCGGTGATGGCCACGTCCACGAAGTGCACCGCCCTGCCCCGGGCGACGCGCCGGGCCAGCTCGCCGCATTCGCGCATCTCCTGCGGGTCGGCCGTGGTCATGTCCACATACACCACGCCATCGCGCAGATGGGGCAGGCAGGCCTCGAACAGGCTGCGCGCCACGGTGCCGAACACGGCGCTCACCACCACGTCGGCCTCGGCCAGCCAGGCACCGGGCGCGGTATGCAACTGCGCACCAGCGGCCTGCACGGCGTCGGCCACCGCAGCGTTGGGCTGCAGGTCGCACAGGCCCACCAGGCTGTGCCCCTGCTCCACAAAGGCCTGCATGTAGCAGGTGCCGACCATTCCACCACCCAGTATTGCGAACTTCATAAAAGTACAAATTTAAAACATTAAGCGCAGTCTATGGAGTGCATCCCAGATCCACTCATAGAGATTTCCCGTAGAACTGCGTATTTTTGTACTTGTTTTGTATTTTTCCGAATGAAGCGCGGCGCAGCGAGCCCCTCCGTCGTCACCTAGAATCGGCACACCATCCCCACCCACCTGGTGCAAACACAGTGCAAAACGTGAAAGACAAGGCGTACGAGGTTCTGCGGCAGCGGCTCATCGGCGGCCATTACCGACCCGGCGAACAGCTCAAGGAAGAGCCCATTGCCCGCGACCTGGGGCTGAGCCGCACGCCGGTGCGCAACGCGCTGCACCGCCTGGTGGAAGATGGCCTGGCCACCGATGGCGCGGGCCAGGGTATCCGCGTGTCGGAGTGGAGCGACTGGGATGTGGAGGAAACCTTCCAGCTGCGCATGCTGCTGGAGCCGTACGCCTCATTCCTCGCGGCCACACGCGGCGGCGAGGGGCTGGCCGATGAGCTGGAGGCCAGCAACCAGCGCATGGAGGCCGGCATTGCCGCTGGCCACGACGGCATTGGCGAGGTGCAGTCAGCCAACCGGGATTTTCACCACGCGCTGATCGAGGCATCGGGCTCGCCGCGCCTCAAGACCATGCTGGCGACGATGATCGACATGCCGATCATCAAGCGGTCGTTCTACATCTACACGCCCGAAGAGCTGGTGCAAAGCCTGCACCACCACTGCGACCTGGTGATCGCCATACGTGCCAGGGATGGGGAGCTGGCACGCCAGGTGATGCAGCTGCACCTGCGCATGTCCTACCACCGGTTCATGAAGCATCGGGGGGAATACCGCGCGGATGCATAAACGGTGTCATGACCGGGGCTGAACCCTTTGCGCTGACCGCACCCGGTACAGCCACGGCAGCCAGACAAAGGCGATGAGGACCAGCACAACGCCTGCCAGCGCCATGGGCAACACCATCGGCCAGGCACCGTGGCGCATGGTCGGATCGACAAATTGCGCCGCCGACTGGCCGGCGCAGAAGGCCACGCACATGATCGCGAAGCCCGAACACGACACGGCCCGCCCGGCCAGCTGCGGCGGCAGGCCACCCACCGCGCCCGCCTGGCCGCAAGGCTGGTGCAGGCCATGGCCCAGTGCATACACCGCGTGCCCCAGCAGCAGTGGAAAGGGCGAGTTCGGCGCCAGCACGCAGCCGGCGATCTGGATGCACGGCCCCAGCAGGCTGAGCGTAGCGCCCAGTTGCACCGTACGCACCGGCCCGCGGCGCGACAGCAGGCGCCGGCACCATGTGATGCCGAGGATGTAGACCAGCGAGCCGCCCGCTGGAATCCAGCCGTAGAGCACGGGCGACAGGCCGAACAGGTCGACGTACACCATCGGCGACAGCAGCAAAAAGCAGAAGATGCCGCCGTAGGTGGCTGCGGCCAGTGCCGTCCAGGCGCAAAAGCCGGGGTCGGCGATCACCTGGCGCACACCGCCAGCGGATACGGATACGGATACGGATGCGATGACCGGGGCAGACTCCGCAGGCGCTTGCCGCGTCTCGCTGAAAGTGCGCCAGCACAGTGCCAGCAAAGCCAGCGAGTAGACGCCCATCGCCACCAGCACCCAGCGCCAGCCGCTGGCCTGGACTCCCCATGCACCGGCAATCGGCGCCACCAGGGCCACCAGTCCCAGGCCTGTGAGGCCGCGGGCCATGATGCGCGGTCCTTCATGGGCCGGATACAGGTCGCGCACCGCAGCCCGTGCGCACACCAGGATGGCCGCCATGGCCGCGCCCTGCACGGCGCGCCAGGCCACCAGTGCGTCCGCGCTGCCTGCCAGCGCACAGCCGGCCGCCGCTGCCGTGTAGCAGGCCAAACCCGTCAGCAGCACGGGCCGGCGCCCGAAGCGGTCGGCCAGCGGCCCGCACACCAGCTGGGCGACACCGAAGGCCAGCATGAACACGGTCAGGCTGCTGCTGGCCGAGCCCAGGTCGCGCGCGATCTCGGGCAACGCCGGCAGATAGCCATCGGTGGCGACCGGCTGCGCGGCCAGCAGCAGCGGCAGCAGCAGAAGAAAGGAAACGGAGCGGCGCGGGCCGGGATCGGCGAAGTTCATCTCAATGAAGCCTGGTCACGGCATGCAGCGCGTCGAGCGAGGGAGTTCGAAGGACGATACATGGCCAGTTGTGCGCCATGCATCCTATGCGACGGCGGACAGCACGGCCCGCAGGCCCAGCAGATAGCTGTCCGCGCCGAAGCCGCAGATCTGGCCCCGGGCGATATCGGCAAACACCGAGTGGTGGCGGAAGGGCTCGCGCGCATGGATGTTGCTCATGTGGATCTCCACCACGGGCACGGTGAGCATGGCCAGCGCGTCGCGGATGCCGTAGCTGTAGTGCGTCCAGGCGCCGGCGTTGATGAGCACGCCATCGACGCCGTCCCGAAAGCCCTGGTGGATGCGATCGCACATGGCGCCTTCGCAATTGGTCTGGAAGCTGTCCACCTCGCAGCCCAGCTGGCTGCCCAGGCTGCGCAGCGAGGCGTCGATCTCGGCCAGCGTGACCGTGCCGTATTGGGCAGGGTCGCGCTGGCCGAACATGTTGTGGTTGATGCCGTGCAGCATCAGGATCTTTTTCATGGAGGCTCCGTGGCTTGATGTCATGGATGGAGGATGGCGCGCCGGTGGTGCCCGGGTCACGCCGTGGTGTCGATGGCGGCGCCCATGCGGGCAGCCTCTGCAATGGCCTCAGTGATCTGCAGGTTGCGCAGGCCGTCGTGCACGCTGACCAGCGGCTGTGCCAGGCCGCGCGCCACCTGCGCGAAATGCGCCATCTGGCGCACCAGCGGGTCTTCGCGCTCCACGGCGGCCACATCCAGGTCGAAGGGCTCATTCCAGGAGCGCTGGCCGGCCGATGCATAGGTCTTCAGCCGCATGCTCGGTATGGCCAGCGAGCCCATGGTGCCCGCCACCAGATAGCAGTCTTCGTCCTCATAGCTGGCATAGGCCTTGTTCTCCTGCGAGGTCTGCTCCCAGCTGCGCGCGCTGGCGGCCGTGTCCGAAAGCACAAAGCTGCCCAGCGCACCGCTGGCAAAGCGCAGGTTGATGGCCACCGTGTCTTCCACGGCAAAACCGCGCGTGGCATGCGAGGCGAAGGCCTGCACGGCCACGATGTCGCCGCACAGCATGCGCAGGTTGTGGACCTCGTGGATCATGTTGAGCAGGATGGGGCCGCCCCCGGCCTCGCGGCGCCAGGGGCCTTCCTCGAAATAGGCGTCCGGCTTGTAGAACAGGGCCGCGCCGGTCACGGCCACCAGGCGGCCCAGCCGCCCCTGGGCGATGAGGGCTGCGGCCCGCGCCATGATCGGGCTGTGGGCGCGGTGGTGGCCCACCAGCACCCGGGCGCCGCTGCGCTCGGCCAGCGCGGCCAGGCGCTGCGCCTCGGCCACGGTGGAGGTGACGGGCTTTTCCAGCAGGATGGGCAGGCGCGCATGCATGCACTGCGCCGCCTGCGGGGCATGCAGGCGGTTGGGCGTGGCCAGCACCACGGCGTCGGGCCGGTCATGGGCGATCAGCTCGCCCAGGTCGCGCCACAGCGGCACTCCGGCCCTTTGGGCAAGCTCCCGGGCTGCGGGCGCCGGGTCCACGATGGCGGACAGGCGGCAATCCGCCTGGGCCCCGATGGCGGCGATATGCGCCTGGCCGATCGCGCCGGCGCCGGCCACGGCAATGCGAAGCGGGTGCAGCTGTGCCATGGCATGCCCCTCAGAAGCGGTGCAGCACGCCCAGCTGCACGCCCTTGATGGTGCGGCCGTTGACGTCGTCGGCCGATGTGAAGTTGGGCTTCATGCCGCCCGAGGCCGCCAGCCGAAAGCCCGCATTGCGGTCGTTCTTCAACTGCTCGGCCACCGCGTAGAGCATGGTGCGCTTGGACAGGTCGTAGTAGGCCGCGACCGCGCCGCCCGATGCGCCGCGCCCGCTGTCCGAGCCATCCTGTATGCGGCCCCACAGTGCGCCCACGCGCAGCTGCGGCGTCACGCGGTAGTCGGCCGACAGCTGCCAGACGCGGTAGAAGCGGCGCACATCGGCATTCGTGCCCGCAACCAGCCCGCCCACATTGCCCAGCACCGTGCCCGTGTTGTTGCCCGCCGAGCCTGCCGTGCTGTTGTTGGACCGCACAAAGGCCAGCTGGACCTTGCCCTTGCCGTAGTCGTAGTTGGCGTAGAGGTTGTCGTAGCGGACCGCGTCGGTATAGGCCGCGTTCTGCGGCGCACGCGCATACAGCCCGGCATATCCCACGCGGTAGGGGCCGTTCAGGTAGTCCAGGCCCAGCTGGTAGATGGCCTGGCGCGCTGGAGCACCGGTCTCGGCCATGGCGTAGTGGGCCTCGAACAGGAAGCCGGCCATGCGCGGCGAGGTGTAGGAGATGTCGTTGTCGAAGCGCGAGGGCACACCGAAGTTGTTGACCATCGATCCCAACGTGCGCGAGGTGAAGTCGATGTAGTCGCCGCGCCCGAAGATCACGGTGTTCTGCCGGCCCAGCCGCACCTCGCCCCAGCCGCCGCCCAGGCCCACCCAGCTTTGGCGGTCGAAGCCGCGCGTGCTGTCGGCCTGCGTGCCGTTGTCGGCGTTGATGCCCATCTCCAGCTGGAACTTCGCGTACAGGCCACCACCCAGGTCTTCCTGCCCGCGAAAGCCCAGGCGGCTGCGCAGCAGGGCACCGTCCTCCAGCGTGGTCATGGATGCGCCCGAGCTGCTGCGCATGTGGTTGATGTACTGGTCCACGCTGCCGTAGATGGTGACCGAGGACTGGGCGTGGGCGCCCGCGCCCCAGGCGCCCAGCACGGTGGCGAGGGCCAGGATGCGAAGGGCCCCGCGCTGCGGCACTCGCGGTGTCTGGTGCATTTGCTGTTGCATGGTCTTGTCTCCTTCTCTGTGAAAAATGCTTTTTCGGGCGTGGCTGCGCCCTGCCCTGGACGCATTCAGGGCCGGTTGTCTGTCGGCTGGATCAGTAGGAGATGTGGGCGGTGGCGCGCAGCTCGTCGGGGGTGGCGCTGCCGAAGCCGAAGAATTCGAGGTAGGCGGGAATCATCTCGAACAGCATGTCCGTGCCCACCTGGAAGTCGCAGCCCTTGTCGCGCACGGCGCGCAGCAGGGGCGTGAACTCGGACTTCATCACCACCTCGCCCACAAAGGTGGTGGGCGCGATACGCTGCACATCGAAAGGCAGCGGGTCATCGGCCTTCATGCCCAGCGGCGTGGCGTTGACGACCACGTCGAAGCCCTGCGGGTCCCTGGAGCCCGTGCCCACCTTCATCCTCGGGTAGTAGGCAGCGAGCCGCCCGGCCAGGGCCTGCGCGCTCTCAGCCCGCGTGTCGAACAGCATCAGCTCGCCCACGCCGGCTGCCGCCAGCGAGGCGGCAATCGCCGACCCTACGCCACCCGCCCCGGAAATCAGCACCCGCGCGCCCTGCAGCTGCCGGCCCTTGCGCAGCACGCCGCGCACAAAGCCCGCGCCGTCGAACTGGTCGCCCAGCAGCGAGCCATCCTCGCGCCGCAGCACGGCATTGCAGGCGCCTGCAATGTGCACGGCGGGCGTGACCTCGTGCACCAGGTCCACCACGGACACCTTGTGCGGCATGGTGATCAGCGCGCCGCGCAGGTTGGTGAAACGCATGATGGCCGCGAAGTCCGGCGCGAAATGCGCCGCCTTCACGCCCATGGGCACGACGCAGGCGTCTATGCCCCGGCCGTCGAACCACGGGTTGTAGATCATGGGCGACTTGAAGGTCTCGGTGGGATCGCCGATGTGCGCGATGAGGGTGGTTTTTCCGGAAATCATTCCCTGGGCTTTCGGATGCTTGGGTTGGCGGAATGTGGCGTGTGCAATTCAGCGGCCGGACTGGGCCAGGGCCTGGGTGCGCAGGCGCTCGTACTCGGCTGGGTCCACAGGCTGCGCACCGGCCTCGCCCAGGTCTTCCATGCGCACGCGGTAGGTCTCGCGGGCGCTCCAGGCGGCCAGCGCTGCGACCACGGTGATGCCGAAGGCGATCAGCCCCACCGTCAGCCAGATGTTCTGGGAACCCGGAGGCGCCACGGCCGTGAACAGCGCGGGCAGCATGGCGGTGATGGCCGTGCCCACGTTCTGCGAGATGGCCATGGCCGAGACGCGTGTGCGCGTCGGGAACAGCTCGGGGTAGAAGCTGGGGAACACCGCGTTGTAGCCCTGGTAGACCACGCCCCACATCAGGATGGACATGGCGAAGGCCAGCGGCATGTTGCGCGTGCTGATGGCGTAGAGGTAGCCGATGGCCAGCAGCCCCGACAGCAGCGCGCCGAAAATGATGGGCGGGCGCCGGCCGATGCGGTCGGACAGGTTGCCCACCAGGGGGATCACCAGCACCGCGACGATGTTGCCCACCACGGGAATCCACAGGTACATGTCCTTGGCGAAGCCGATGCCGTAGGCGGGCTGCACCGCATAGGCCGCGCCGAAGATGGTGGCCACCACGGGGATCACGTTCATCAGCGCCATGCAGACCACGCGCAGCATGTCGGGCGAATGGTGGCGGAAGGCCTCGACCACGGGCGAACGCGGACGTGACTCGCTGCGGCCTGCTGCCGTGAAGGCCGGGGTCTCGTTGACCTCGCGGCGGATGATCCAGCCCGCGATGATGACCACGAAGCTCAGGATGAAGGGAATGCGCCAGCCCCAGCTGTTGAACTGCTCGGTGGGCATGTAGTGCGCCAGCGGCAGGAACACGGCCGCTGCCAGGATCTGGCCGGCCTGCACGCCCTGCAGCGTGAAGCTGGCGAAGAAGCCGCGCCGCCCGAACGGGGCATGCTCCAGGATCATCGAGCTGGCGCCCGAGATCTCGCCGGCCACCGCAAAGCCCTGGATCAGCCGCATCAGCACCAGCAGCGCGGGCGCCCACAGGCCGACCTGGTCATAGGTGGGCAGCAGCCCCACGGCGATGGTGGAAAAGCCCATCAGGAACATGCACCACACCAGCACCTGCTTGCGCCCGTGCGTATCGCCCAGGTGGCCCAGCACGAAGGCGCCGATGGGCCGCGCCACATAGCCCACGCCATAGGTGGCCAGCGAGGCGATGATGGCAATCGCCGGATCACCCTGCGGAAAGAAGATCTGCGGAAAGATCAGCGCCGCAGCCGTGGCGTAGATGAAGAAATCGTAGTACTCCAGGGCCGAGCCTATCCAGCCGCTGGTTGCGGCCTTCCTGGGTTGGTGCTGCGTTGACTGCGTATGTACCGGTGTTGCGCTCATGTGTTGTCTCCTCCAGGCAAAAGATCCCCGCTGCGGCAAGTGATGGATGCTTGCGGCCAGGCCAGCGGGATGTAAAAAATGTAGTTCCCGCCTATGGATCTGCCCAAGCCAATTTCCAGGGGCATGTGCGCTGATCGCACCGCGCTGTTCGATAATCGCACGCACCCAGGGTTAATACGGAAAAATCAAAACCGTCATGACAACACCTTCCACCCTCGCCGAGCGCGACTGGATTGCCGGACTGGAACGCGGCGTATCGATCATCGAAGCCTTTGACGACGCCCACCCGCGCATGACGGCCGCCGAGGCCGGCCAGCGCACGGGCATGACGCGCACCGCCGCGCGGCGCTACCTGCTGACGCTGCAGCACATGGGCTACGTGGCGGGGGACGGCAAGCTGTTCTGGCTCACGCCGCGCGTGCTGCGGCTGGGGCAGTCGTACCTGGAGTCGGCGCGGCTGCCGCGCATCGTCCAGCCGTTCCTGCAGCGCGTGGCGGCCGGCACCCATGAAACCGCCTACCTGGCGGTGCTGGACGACGACGAGGTGGTCTATATCGCGCGCAACGGACCCAACCGCAACATGAATACCGGCTACGTGCTGGGCGCGCGCGTGCCGGCCCAGGTCACGGCGGCCGGCATGCTGATGCTGTCCATGCGCAGCGACGCCGAGCTGGAGCACTGGCTGGACAACCGCGCGCTGACGGTCTTCACCTCGCACACCATCACCTGCCCCGCCGAAATGCGCCGCGAGCTGGCCCTGATCCGCACCCAGGACTGGGCGCTGTGCGAGCAGCAGCTCAACCTGGACTCGCGCGGCATTGCCGTGCCGCTGCGCGACCGCCACGGCGCGCTGGCCGGCGCCCTCAACATCACCATGCCCATGGGCCGCGAGACCGGCAAGGACGCCGTGGCGCGCGTGCTGCCCATGCTGCGCGAGACGGCGCAGGCCATGCGGGATCTGATCTGATGGTGAACAACATGGCCATAGCGCAACTTCCTGACCTGGACATGCATGGCGGCGACGACCATCTGCTGCAGCATCTGCACGCACTGGAAGTGCGGCTGCACGATCCGCAGGTGCGCGCGGACGCAGGCCAGCTGCAGGCGCTGCTGCATGAAGACTTCCTGGAATTCGGCCGATCGGGCGGCGTGCACGACCGGGCCGCCACCGTGGACAGCCTGGCGGCCGCCTTGCCAGCAGGGGTCCCTGCCCGGCTGGTGTCAGGCGGCTTTGCGCTGGCCCGCCTGGGACCGGACAGCGCGCTGCTGACCTACCGCTCGGCCAGCGTGGCCGAGGATGGAACGGCCGGCCGGCATACGCTGCGCTCCTCGGTCTGGCTGCGCACGGCCCTGGGCTGGCAGATGCGCTTCCACCAGGGCACGCCCACGGCGCCATTCGACCTGGCCGCATCCATGACATGAGCGGCCTGCGGCGTGTTCAGACGGTTTCGAACGCGTACTTTTCCGTATCCACCTCACGTTGCGAGGCCACGGCATAGCGGTCGCCCTGGATGCGCTCGGGCTTGAAGAGGTCGTCCAGTTCGGCCAGCAGGGCCGCATCCAGGCGCACGGCGCCGCCGCGCAGGTCTTCGTGCAGGTGGTCCACGCTGGTGGTGCCCGGCAGGGCAATCACATGCTCGCCTTGGTGCAGCACCCAGGCGATGGCCAGCTCGGCCAGCGTGCAGTCGGCGCGCTCGGCAATGGACTGCATGGGCGCGAGCAGTTGCAGGTTCTTCGCATAGGCCTCGGGCGCGAAGCGCGGCATGGCGGCGCGGATATCGCCCTTGACCAGGCCATCGACCTCCTGGAGCTTGCCCGTGAGGAAGGCGCGGCCCAGCGGGCTGAAGGCCACGTAGGCAATGCCCAGTTCCTTGCAGGCCTGCAGCGTGCCCAGTTCGGCATTGCGCGACCACAGCGAATACTCGCTTTGCAGCGCGGCGATGGGGAAGGTGGCATGGGCGCGGCGCAGCGCGTCGGCGCCGATCTCGGACAGGCCCAGGGCGCGCACCTTGCCCTCTTCCACCAGGCGCGACATCTCGCCCACCGATTCCTCGATGGGCACGCGGCGGTCCCAGCGGTGCAGGTAGTAGAGATCGATGACATCGGTGCCCAGGCGCTGCAGGCTGTCTTCGCAATTGCGGCGCAGGGTCTTGGGGTGGCCATCGATCACGCGGCGCACCACGCCGTCATCGCCACGCACGCCGGCCATGCCGCATTTGCTGGCCAGCGTGATGTGGTTGCGGTGGGACTTGAGCACGGGGCCGACCAGGGATTCGTTGGCACCGAAGCCATACAGCGCCGCCGTGTCGAACAGGGTGACACCGGCATCCAGCGCCGCATGCAGCACGGCCCTGCCCTGCTCGGGCGACGGCGGATGGCCATAGGCGTGGCTGAGGTTCATGCAGCCCAGGCCGACGGCGCTGACGGAGAAGGGACCCAGGTGGCGTGTGGACAGGTTGGTCATGGTTTTCTCACAGGGAAAAGAAGCAAGGGAGCGGCCAGCGCTCCCTTGCAATGTCGAAGGCCCATTTTGCCGTCAAACCGACGAGCCCCTCACGCCCGTGCGCGCCCAGGCCGGCAGCGGCACGGGCCGGTGCAGCACGTCGTCGTTGAGCCACAGGGCGCTGCGGCGCGCACGCTCGGCCACGGTGTCCAGCGGCAGTTGCTGGTAGTCGTCGTTGAAGACCTCGAAGCTGTAGTCGCCCCGGTAGCCCAGGCGGTCCAGGCGCAGCACCAGGTCGGCCAGGCGCTCGCTGTGCACGCCCTCGCCCGGGAACACGCGGAAGGTGCGCGCCGTGGCCATGCGCTCTTCGAAGGTGGGAGCGTCGTGCCACATGAAGTCGGACAGTTGCACCAGGAAGATCTTGTCGCGGTCGATCAGCTCCAGCGCGTCCAGCGGCGTCTTGGCGGCAAGGATGTGGAAGGAGTCCAGCCCGATGCCCAGGTTGGACGTGTCGGCTCGGCAGACCACGTCCCAGCTGGTGGTGAACTCATTGACGGAGCGGCCCCAGGACAGGCCCTCGTAGGCGATCTTCACGCCCAGCGGAATGCCGAGCATGGCCAGCTTGCGCAGGTCGCGCGCAATCACGTCGAGATCGCCCGTGGCATGGCGCGAGGTGGACGAGCAGGCCAGCAGCACGGGGCTGCCGATCTCGGCGCACATCTCCAGCATGGATTTGGCGATGTCCACCTTGTAGTGGTGCAGGTGATCGGACAGGCCCTCGAAGTCGCGCAGCACCTGAAAGCCCGTGGGCCGCAGGCCGCTGGCGCGCACGGCCGCCGCTGCCGCCTTGACGCCGCCCGGGTGGCCGGCCAGGTCGCGCGCACTGAGCATGACCTGGGTGAAGCCCGCGCGCCGGATGGCGTCGAGCTTGGCCTCCAGCGAGCCATTCAGAGTGATGGTGTCCATGCCATAGCTGTCCAGCAAGCCCATGTTGCCCTCCAGGATCGTTGTGTGTATCGGCGGTTGAATCGGACGGCGGCGCGCCAGGCTTTGCGCTAGGCGTCGCGGTGCACAAGCTCGAACACCACGGTGCCCATGGCGTTGCGCGTGAGCGCGCCGCGGTCATCGGGGTGCAGGCGGCTCGATTCCACGAACTCCACGCCGCGCTGGCGCAGCGCCTGCACGGCGCCAGGCACGTCGGTGGTGCCCAGGCCGATGCGCTGCAGGCGCTCGGGCATGTCGTCCCACTCCAGGCCCGGATCGGGCTCGATGAGCTGCCACAGGAAGCGCTTGCAGGGGCTGCGCATGAGCTTGCCCTTGGGCAGGATGCCGAAGCGCTGCGCATCGGGCAGCAGGTGGAAGTCGAACATGCGTTCGAAGTAGGTGATCCAGTCGGCGCTGCGGCCACGCCCTATGTACTGGACCACGCCGAAATAGCCCAGGCCGGCCAGCGCCGGCGGATGGGGATCGGCCCCGGCGATGGGCTTGAAATCGATGTCGTAGATGGAGAACTCCTGCCATCGATCGACAAAGTAGAAGCGGCTGCCACCCGGGCCGTGGATGGCCGGGATGTGCAGCTCCATCGCCTGGGCCTGGCTGGGCGCCGCCCAGGCTCCCAGTTCGATGCAGCGCGTATGCGCCTGCAGGGCATCCTGCACGCGCAGCGCCACGGCCGAGATGACGGGCTGCCCGTCCGAGGCGGCATTGGCCAGCGCATCGGCAGCGCCCGCATTGACCACCAGGTTCATGTCCCCCTGCCGGTACAGCGTCACCTCGCGCGAGCGGTGCCGCGCCACGGGGCGAAAACCCAGCCCCTCCAGCACCTGGCCCAGGGCCTGGGGCTGGCTGGTCGTGTACTCGATGAACTCTATGCCGTCGATCCCGAGGCGATTGGACGCCTCGGGCACGTCTTCCCGGCTGCTGGAGGAGGAATCGGTCATTGCGGTACTCCGGATGGAAACATGGTGCGCTGCGACGGCTCGCCGGGCGGGTCAGGCCTGCAGTTGCTGCTCGAGGTCGTGCAGGACCTGATAGCAGGGCAGCACCTGGGCCACGCTGGAATTGGGCTCGCGGCCTTCGCGGATGGCGGCGAAGAACTCGCGGTCCTGCAGCTCGATGCCGTTCATGGAGACATCAACCTTGGAAACGTCGATCTTCTCTTCCTTGCCGTTGACCAGATCGTCATAGCGCGCGATGTAGGTACCGGTGTCGCCGATGTAGCGGAAGAAGGTGCCCAGCGGGCCGTCGTTGTTGAACGACAGGCTCAGCGTGCAGATGGCGCCATTGGCGGCCTTGAGCTGGATGCTCATGTCCATGGCAATGCCCAGTTCCGGGTGGATGGGGCCTTGCACGGCGTTGGCCTTCACGATGGGGCTGCCGGCCTGGTAGGCGAACAGGTCCACGGTGTGGGCAGCGTGGTGCCACAGCAGGTGATCGGTCCAGCTGCGGGCCTGGCCCAGCGCGTTCATGTTGGTGCGGCGGAAGAAGTAGGTCTGCACATCCATCTGCTGGATGTTGAACTCGCCGGCCGCGATCTTCTTGTGCACCCACTGGTGGCTGGGGTTGAAGCGGCGCGTGTGGCCGCACATGGCCACCAGGCCGGTCTGCTTTTGCAGATCGGCCACGGCCTGCGCGTCCTTGAGGCTGTCGGCCAGCGGGATCTCCACCTGCACATGCTTGCCGGCCTTCAGGCATTCGATGGCCTGGGCGGCATGCATCTGCGTGGGCGTGCACAGGATGATGGCGTCCACCTCGGGCAGAGCCAGGCTGTCAGCCAGCTCGGTGGTCACATGCTTGATGCCGTACTTGTCGGCCACTTCCTGGGTCTTGGCCAGCTCGCGACCCACCAGGGAGACGACTTCAACGCCGTCGATGTTCTTGATGCCGTCCAGGTGCTTGATGCCGAAGGCACCGGCGCCCGCCAGGGCGACTTTGATGGTCTTGTTGCTCATTGGGGGTTCTCCAGGATGAGGTGTCCGACAGCGGTGTTCGATGCCGGCACATGGTAGAAGCGGTGGTTGACCTTGGGCAGCGGCGCGGGGCCATCCACATCGGCCATGGCACCGCGCGCGATCAGCCACATCACCAGCTCGATGCCTTCGGAGCCAGCCTCGCGCACGTAGTCGATATGCGGCATCTTCGCCAGGCCGGCCGGGTTCTCGATCAGCAGGTCCAGGAAGCGGTTGTCCCACTCCTTGTTGATCAGGCCCGCGCGCGCGCCCTGCAGCTGGTGGCTCATGCCACCCGTGCCCCAGATCTGCACGTTCAGGTCTTCATCGAAGCTTTCCACGGCGCGGCGGATGGCCCGGCCCAGATTGAAGCAGCGCTGGCCCGACGGCACCGGGTACTGCACCACGTTGACGGCAAACGGAATCACCGGGCAGGGCCAGGCGCCAGTGCGCGCGTCCTGCTCGCCGCACATCAGCGACAGCGGCACGGTCAGGCCGTGGTCCACGTCCATCTTGTTGACGATGGTCAGGTCGAAGTCCTGCTGGATCACCGACTGCGCGATGTGGCTGGCCAGCTCCGGATGGCCGACGACCTTGGGCACGGGGCGCGGGCCCCAGCCTTCGTCGGCGGGCTGGTATTCAGCGGCCGTGCCGATGGCAAACGTCGGGATGAAGTCCAGGCTGAACGCGGTCGCGTGGTCGTTGTAGACCAGGAAGATCACGTCGGGCTTGTTGTCCTTGAGCCATTGGCGCGAGTGCTCGAAGCCCTTGAACAGCGGCTGCCAATAGGGCTCGTCGGCCTTGCCCAGGTCCATGGCCGCGCCGATGGCGGGCACATGCGAGGTGTAGACGGATGCGGTGATGCGCGCCATGTCAGATGCCTTCCTTGTTCTTGTTCGCTGCGCCGGCGAGGCCTTGCGGCTGGCGGTGGGCCTGGGCATCGCCCTCCTCGCCCACGCGGCGGTTACCTTCGGCCGAACGGCCTCCGCCCACCATCATGTTGCGGTATTCCTCTTCGGACATGCCGGTCATGGAGCCTGCCATCTGCTGGAAGCTCTTGCCGTCCGTGGCGCCGATCTTGGCCAGGAAGTAGATGTTGCCGCCCGTGCGCATGCACCAGTTGAGGTCGCGGGCCAGCACGGCCTGCTTCTGTTCCTCGCTCATGGCCCACTCGTCCAGGTAGGCACGCTCGTCGGCCTTGAAGCGCTCGCGGTTCTCGGCCTTCATCAGCGACATGCAGAACTGGTTGAGCCAGTAGCCTTTGCGGGACTGCTCGGCATCAAAAATGATGGTGCCGGGCACGTCCAGATAGGGTTTGTCCAATGCCATGGATATCTCCTTGAATATGTCCGGCACCCAGGCCGGACATGGTCGCCTTCAGGCCTCTTCGGGCCAGTAAAGGCGCATGGGGTTGTCCACCAGCAGCTTGCGCTGCAGTTCGGCCGTGGGGGCGATGTGCGGGATGAAATCGACCAGCAGGCCGTCATCGGGCATGTGGTCCTTGAGGTTGGGGTGGGGCCAGTCGGTTCCCCACAGCACGCGGTCGGGGAATTCCTCGACCACGCGGCGGGCGAAGGGCACCACGTCACTGTAGGCATTTTGCTCGCCGTCCAGCGCCTTGGGGCCGGTGACGGACAGGCGCTCTGGGCAGCTGACCTTGCTCCAGACGTTCTGGTGCTCGCGCATGAACTTGAGAAACAGCTCGAACTCGGGGCCGTCCACGGGCTTGTTCACATCGGGGCGGCCCATGTGGTCCACGACTACGGTGGTGGGCAGGCTGGTGAAGAAGTCCCACAGCTCGGGCAGGTCCACGGCCTCGAAGTAGATGACCACATGCCAGCCGAGCTTGGCGATACGGCCCGCGATCTCCATCAGCTCATCCTTGGGCGTGAAGTCCACCAGGCGCTTGACGAAGTTGAAGCGCACGCCGCGCACGCCGGCGGCGTGCAGCTCCTGCAGCTCCTCATCAGTCACGCTGCGGCGCACCGTGGCCACGCCGCGTGCCTTGCCGTTGGCGGCCTTGCAGGCATCGACCATGGCGCGGTTGTCGGCGCCGTGGCAGGTGGCCTGCACGATGACGTTGCGCGCAAAGCCCAGGTGGTCGCGCAGCGCGAACAGCTGCTGCTTGCTGGCGTCGCAGGGCGTGTACTTGCGCTCGGGCGCGAAGGGGAATTCATCGCCGGGGCCAAAGACGTGGCAGTGGGCATCCACAGCGCCTGCGGGCACCTGGAACTTGGGCTTGGAGGGGCCGGCGTACCAGTCCAGCCAGCCGGGGGTTTTTTCAAAAGCGCTCATATTCCCTCCTTCAATCGATGTAACGAAGGCCGGCCTTTTCGAGCGGCTCGCGCATCTTGTACATGTCCAGGCCCAGCACGCCGGAAGCCAGCTTGGCGCGCTTTTCGCCCTCGAAGCTCTCGCGCTTTTGCGCGGCAGCCAGGGTTTCGGCGGCCTTGGCGGCGGGCACGCAGACCACGCCGTCATCGTCGGCCACGATCACGTCGCCAGGCGTGACCCACATGCCCGCGCAGACCACGGGGATGTTGACCGAGCCCAGCGTGGCCTTGATCGTGCCCTTGGAGGAGATGGCGCGGCTCCACACGGGAAAGTTCATTTCCTGCAGCGTCTTCACGTCGCGCACGCCGGCATCGATGATCAGCGCCCGTGCGCCGCGCGCCTGAAAGCTCGTGGCCAGCAGGTCGCCGAAGTAGCCGTCCGTGCATTCCGAGGTCACGGCCGCGACCACGATATCGCCGGGCTGGATCTGCTCTGCGGCCACATGCATCATCCAGTTGTCGCCGGGCTGCAGCAGCACGGTGACGGCCGTGCCCGAGACCTGCTGGCCTGCATAGATGGGACGCATATAGGGCTTGAGCAGGCCCACGCGGCCCATGGCCTCGTGGACGGTGGCCGAGCCCAGGGCGGCCAGGCCATCGGCGGCTGCGCGGTCGGCGCGCTGGATGTTGCGGTAAACCACACCGAGTTCGTACATGGTGTTCTCCTTGGATCTGTGGTGGCGGCCTGCTTACAGGCCCTTTTGCTTGAGGGCGGCGTCCATGCGCGGGAACACGCGGCGCGCGTTGCCCTCGTAGACCTGGTAGCGCTCCTCTTCGGTGAGATTGGCCGTGGCCTCGATGTAGCGCTTGGTGTCGTCGTAGTAGTGGCCCGTGGTCGGGTCGATGCCGCGCACGGCGCCGATCATCTCGCTGGCGAACAGGATGTTCTTGACGGGGATCACCTTGGTCAGCAGGTCGATGCCGGGCTGGTGGTAGACACAGGTGTCGAAGAAGATGTTGTTGAGCAGGTGCTCGTCCAGCAGCGGCTTCTTGAGCTCCTGCGCCAGGCCGCGGAAACGGCCCCAGTGGTAGGGCACGGCGCCGCCGCCATGGGGGATCAGGAACTTGAGCGTGGGGAAGTCCTTGAACAGGTCGCTGGTCAGGCACTGCATGAAGGCCGTGGTGTCGGCATTCAGGTAGTGGGCGCCCGTGGTGTGGAAGCACGCGTTGCAGCTGGTGGAGACGTGGACCATCGCGGGGATGTCGTACTCCACCATCTTTTCGTAGATGGGATACCAGGAGCGGTCCGACAGCGGGGGCGAGGTCCAGTGGCCGCCTGAAGGATCGGGGTTCAGGTTGATGCCCACGTTGCCGTACTGCTCCACGCACTTGACCAGTTCGGGAATGCAGGTGGCGGGGTCCACGCCCGGCGACTGCGGCAGCATGGCGGCCGGGATGAAATGCTCGGGGAACAGCTCGCTGACGCGGTAGCACAGCTCGTTGCAGATGGCGGCCCAGGTGCTCGATGTCTGGAAGTCGCCGATGTGGTGGGCCATGAAGCTGGCGCGCGGGCTGAAGATGGTGAGATCGGAGCCGCGCTGCTTCATCAGCTTGAGCTGGTTGGTCTCGATGGTCTCGCGGATCTCGTCGTCGCTGATCTTCAGGTCGCTGGCCCTGGGGGCCTTGGACGGGTCCTTGAGGCCTGCGATCTGCAGGTCGCGCCAGGCGCCCAGGGCCGCGGGCGCGGTGGTGTAGTGGCCGTGTACGTCGATGATCATCGGATGGTCTCCTGCGTCTTTATGGGGTGGGAATGTGTCAGTGGAGGGGTCAGTGGAGGGGTGCGGCAGGCGCCGCGCCGCCCTGCGGCTCGGGACTGCTGTACTGCTTGATGATGAGGGCGGCCATGGCGATCACGCCCGGAATGGCCACCACGGCAAAGATCTCGCTGAAACCCAGCTGGCGCGCCGACAGCTCGGCCACCAGGAAGGAGCCCGCAATGCCGCCAAAGCGGCCAATGCCCAGCATCCAGGCCACGCCCGTGGCACGGCCCCGCGTGGGGTAGTAGGCGGCGGCCAGCGCCGGCATGGACGATTGCGCGGTGTTCATGATGGTGCCGGCCAGGAAGACGGCCACCACCAGCCAGCCCAGGTGGCCGGCCGTCTGGCCTATCCACCAGATGGAGGCCGCCGTCAGCGCATAGCCGATGGCGATGATGCGGTTGGCATTGAAGCGGTCCATGAGCCAGCCGAACAGCACGGCGCCCACGCCGCCCAGCGGGAACAGCGCGGCCACCAGGGTGCCGGTCTTGGGGTCCAGGCCCGCTTCCTTGAACAGCACGGGCATCCAGTTCATCAGCGCGTAGAAGATGACCAGTCCCATGAAGTAGGCGATCCACAGCATGATCGAGCCCACCCGGTACTCGCGCGACAGCACCACGCCCATGCCGCTGCTGGCCTGGGATTCGGGCTGGGGCTTGGACTCGGTCATCACGAAGCGCTGCACGCCCTGCACGGCATCCCCGGCAATGCGCGCCAGCACCTTGCGGATGCGTTCGGCCGGGTAGTTGTTGGCCACCATGTGGCGCACGGATTCAGGCAGCAGCACGATCAGGGCCGCCAGCAGCAGCAGCGGCGCGGCACCGCCCAGGATGAGCACGCTGCGCCAGCCGAAATGCGGAATCATCCAGGCCGCCAGAAAGCCGCCGAAGGCCGCGCCCAGCGGAAAGCCGCAGAACATGGCGTTGGTCAGCGTGGCACGGCGCGAATCAGGGCAGTACTCGCTCATCAGCGTGACGGCATTGGGCATGGCGGCGCCCAGGCCCAGGCCGGTGACGAAGCGCAGCACGGCCAGCGTCCAGATGTCGGGCGAAAAGCCCGAAGCCAGGCAGGACACGGCAAACACCGCCACCGAACCCACCAGCACGGACTTGCGGCCCAGCCGGTCAGCCAGCGGACCAGAGAACAGGGCGCCTGCGGCCAGGCCGAACAGCGCCGCGCTGAGCACGGGCGCCAGCGCAGGCTTGCTCACGCCCCACTCGCCGATCAGCGAGGGCGCGATGTAGCCGATGGCCGCCGTGTCAAAGCCATCGAGCAGAACGATCAGGAAACACAGCGCAAAGATCACCCACTGGAATCCCGAGAACGGGTGCTCGTTGAGCAGGGTCTGCACATTGACGCCGGGCTGGCCGGCGTCCTTCTGGACGGATGTCATGACTTGTCTCTTCCACTGTCTCTCGGCCTGGCGGATACCGCATCTGCGCGCGCGACCCGCCCCTTGCACTGCAGGGGCCGGCAAGCCCCTGCGCTGTTTCTTCAGTCCTGCCTGCGGCCGTCCCAGACCGAGCGCGGCACCATGACCTCGCCGCGCATCAGCAGGCGCGCCGTGCGCAGCAAGGCGGCCTTGGTCACCACTTCGGGATGGGCCGGGTCGCTGTCCAGCGTCACGCTGAATTCGCCCGTGGGATGCTCCACCGACACCGTGAGCGGGCCCGCGCCCTGCGTGAGCTGCGCCACGCCGTCGCACACGGTGCCCGGCATCTTCACGGCCGTGCCGACGGTGACGGCTGCCAGCACGCCGATGGCGTCATGGCAGACGTGGGGGATGAAGCTGCGCGTGGTCAGCGCGCCGCCATGCTGGGGCGGCGCGATCAGCGTCATCTTGGGGTAGTTCTTGGCCGAGACATCGCCCAGGCCCATGGTCCGGGAGATCTGCAGGCGCAGCGCCTCGATGCGGCGCTTGAGATCGGTGTCGGCGTTGAGCTCGGCCACGGTCTCCAGGCCGGTGGCGCCCACGTCGGCGGCCTTGAAGATCACCAGCGGCATGCCGTTGTCTATGCAGGTGACGTCGAGCGTGAAGTCTTCGAAACACTCGCCCGTCACCGTGACCGTGTCCCGGGGCTTGCCCGTGGGCAGCAGGCCCGAGCAGACCGAGCCGGCCGTGTCCAGAAAGCTGATCTCGATGGGTGCCGAGCTGCCGGGCGCGCCATCGATGCGGGCCGAGCCTTCGTACTCCACCTGGCCGCCGGGCGTCTGCACGGTGATGTCGGCCGCCATGCCGGTGTTCAGCGTCAGCACCCGGAAGGTGCTGGTCTCGCCGCGCGAGGAGACCATGCCGGTCTCCAGCGCAAAGGGAACCACGCCGGCCAGCATGTTGCCGCAGTTGGGCGTGGTGTCCACCGTGTCCTTGTCGGGCTGCAGCTGGGCGAAGAGGAATTCGAGGTCGATGCCTTCCTTGTCGGAGAGGCTGACGATGCCGACCTTGCTGGTCAGCGGATGCGCGCCACCCACGCCGTCGATCTGCCGCTTGTCGGGCGAGCCCATGGCCGCGAGCAGCACGCGGTCACGCGTGGGCAGGTCGGAGGGAAGATCGGTGGCCCGGAAGAAAGGGCCCTTGGAAGTACCGCCCCGCATCAGCAGGCAGGGAATGGCCGTTTGCATGGCTGTCTCTATCAGTATGGGTATGACAGCTATTGTGAGCATGGCGCGGGCCAGGCACCACTGAGCAAGCCCGCTAGCAGCTATAGCAAACCGGCATAGCTCAGTGCCAGGCTTGCGCTGCGGGTTGCGGCGCCCGTGCGCCGCAACTGCTTGATACAACTTATTTTTGTGCGGTGCCGCTCAATCGCGGCCATGGCCTCGGCCGCGATCATGGCCATGCCCGGGGCCACGGTGATCATCACCACGCCCGCCATGGCGATCGTGGCGGTCGTCACGGTCCCAGCGGCGGTCATCGCGGCGGTGTTCCCATTCGCGGTGGCGGCGCTCCTCGCGCCAGCGCGGATCGGGACGCGGCGGCCCGGCATGCCAGTGCGGCGGCGGGTTGCGCAGGAAGTACACCGGGCGGCCGCAGGCGCCGTAGCGGGCGCAGTGCTTGCCCCAGTGCTTGGCGTGGCCCGGGGGCACCCACATGTAGACAGGCGGCGGAGCCATGGGGGCCGGCGCAATGATCACGGGGCGCTGGTACAGCAGCGCTGGCGGCGGCGCGTTGCCGATGTCCACGGTGCCGTAGACGCCCGGTGCCAGCTGGCCCGAGACCGAGCCGCTGATGTAGGTCTGCGCCTGGGCAGCAAGGGCCGAGCAGGCCAGCGCAAAGGCGGCTGCGGCGCGCAAGGTGGTTCGCAAGGTGAGCAGGGCCATGTTCTTTTGAAGTGGGTGAAACAGGAAAGGCCCCGTTTCTACCAAGCGCGCGGGGCCGCGTGGGCCGCTGCGCCTGAAAAGGTGTAAGAACCCGTTCAAGCCAGTGCCCGTTCCTGTTCAACGCGCCAGGGCTGCCTGCGGTGCACAGCAGACCGCAATGGTCCGCTTTCTGGCCTGCACGCGCTCAATCCAGCTTGAGCCGGGAATCCTTCACCACCTTCTGCCATTTGGCGATCTCGGCGCGGCGGAATGTCTCCAGTTCGGCTGGCGTGGAGCCTATGGGCTCGGCGCCTATGCCAGCGAGCCGCTCCACGATGGCGGGTTCGCGCAGCACCTTGGCCAGCACCGTGGACAGCCGGTTCACGATGGCGGGCGGCGTGCCGGCCGGCGCAAAGATGGCGTTCCATTCATAGGTCTCGTAGCCGGGCACGCCCGACTCGGCAATGGTCGGCAGCTCGGGCGCGGCCTTGGAGCGCTCCAGCCCGCCCACGGCCACCGCGCGCAGCTTGCCGGTCTTCACGTGCTGCCAGGCCGAGCCCATGCTGGCAAACATCAGCGGCACCTGGCCCGACATCACATCCATCATGGCCGGGCCGCCGCCCTTGTAGGCCACATGGTGCAGCTGCGTCCTGGCCAGCAGGTTGAACAGCTCGCCCGCCAGGTGCTGGGCCGAGCCCGGGCCTGCGGACGCAAAGTACAGATGCCCGCCCCCTTCGGAGCGGCCGGCCTGGATCAGGTCCTGCACGCTCTTGATGGGCGACGAAGGCGCAACCACCAGCACATTGGGCACGCGCAGCAGCAGCGAGACCGGCGCGAAGGCCTTGAGCGTGTCGAACTGCATGCGCGCGTGGATGGCGGGGTTCTGCGCGTGGTTGGAGGCATCGAGCATCAGCGTGTAGCCGTCGGGCTGGGCCTTGGCCACCTGGGCACCGCCGATCATGCCGCCTGCCCCGCCCCGGTTCTCGATCACCACGGGCTGGCCCAGCTCGGCAGACAGCCTGGGGCCGATCAGGCGCGCCACCACATCGACGGTGCCGCCCGGCGGATAGGTCACGACCAGGGTGACGGGGCGCTCGGGGTAGTTGGCCACTGCAACCGCTGCAACCGCTGCAGCCGCTGCGGCCGGCGCGGCCATGCCGGCAACAGCCGAAAGCAGGCCTGCGGCCGCCCACAGGCTGGCGGTGCGTCTGGACAGGGAATTCATGGTGTGTCTCCTTGGTTTGGCATGTCGTTTTGGAATCGGAACAGCTCGAAGGCGGTGCGGCCCAGCACGGCCTGCAGGGGGCCGGCATCGTCCAGCCAGTCCTGCAGCCAGCGCACGGCCGCCGGATAGCTGGCCTGGCCGGCGTGCTGCGTGTGCGGCCAGTCGCTGCCCCAGAGCAACCGCCCGGCCGTGAAGGCCTGCAGCAATTGCACGGTGGCCTGCCGGCCCGAGGCGGCGCAGTCGGCGGCCCACCAGGTGCGGTAGGGCGCGGACAGCTTGACCCACACACGGCCGCTGTCGGCCTGCTGCAGCAGATAGCCAAAGCCCGGGTCGCGCACGCCCAGGGCCGGGTCAGGACGCCCGAAGTGGTCAACCACCACGCGGCAGCCGGCCGCCAGCAAGGCGGGCAGCAGGTCCGGCAAGCGCCCGGCCTGCAGGTGCAGCTCCACATGCCAGCCCAGGGTGTTGGCCTGCTCCAGCACGCGGCGCCAACCGGGCGCATTCAGATCGGGCAAAGGCAGGCCGATCAGGTTCAGGCGCATGCCCACCACGCCGGCATCGGCCAGGGCCTGCAGTTGTTCATCGCCCGTGCTCTCATCCACCACGGCCACGCCGCGCAGGCGCTGCGGCTGGGCGCGCAGCGCCTGGAGCAGGTAGCTGTTGTCCGTGCCCAGAAAGCTGGGCTGCACCAGCACGCCATGGGCCAGGCCGTGCGTGTCCAGGTGGTGCAGATAGGTGCCCAGGGGCGCGTCCTCATCGGGCGCATAGCGGCGCGCATCCGGCATGGGCAGGCCACGCTCGAAGACATGGGCGTGGGTATCGACGCTGGACGCAATGGCGAACCGGGGCACGGCAGACACGGGAAGAACTCCTTGTGGGTTGCGCCACGCAAGGCGCGGCGCTGGGGGCATGGGGCCGGATTCTAGGAACGGGGGGTATATATTTCCATTCTTCAAAATGGATTTATTCATACCGGATCAATATGGAAACCCGGCATCTGCGCTACTTTCTCGCGGTGGTGGACCAGGGCAGCGTCAGCCGCGCAGCCGACTGGCTGGGCATTGCACAGCCGGCCCTGAGCCAGACCCTGGCCCGCATGGAAAAAGACCTGGGCGTGCAGCTGTTCCAGCGCTCACGCCAGGGCGCCCTGCCCACCCCGGCCGCCCTGGCCATGCTGGACGATGTGCGCACCAGCGTGGCCCGCATAGATGCCGCCGCCAGCCGCGCGCGCGAGATCGCCAGGGGCAGTGCGGGCCAGTTGACCGTGGGCCTAGTGTCCTCGGCGCTGTTCGGCACCCTGCCCCGCGCCCTGCGCGCGTTGCGGCAGCAGGCGCCCGGCGTGCGAGTCATCCTGCGCGAGATGAGCAATGCCGAGCAGGCCGAGGCCCTGCAGACCGGCGCCATCGATATCGGCCTCATGCACACGCCCGTGGCCGTGGGCGGGCGCATGCGCGAGCGCCAGCTGCTGCGCGAGCGCCTGGTGGCCGCCGTGCCCGATGAATTCCAGATCGGCGAGGACGGCCAGGTCAGCCTGGCCCAGATCGCCGAGGCCGGGCTGGTGATGTACCCGCAGGCGCAATTGCCCGTGCTGCATGCCGGCATCCTCGACGCGCTGCGCAAGGCCGGGCACGAGGCCCATGTGGCGCAGGAAGCCAACCGCACCCTCACCGTGCTGGCTTGCGTGGCCGGCGGCTGCGGCGTGGCCCTGCTGCCCAGCTGGATACGCTCCATGGACTTTCTCGGCGTGCGCTTTTGCGAGGTGCGTGACGGCCAGGCCCTGCCCAGCCTGGACCTCAGCGCCATCTGGCCCGCACGCTCCACGCCCACGCTGGCCGACCTGTTCGCGCACCTGGAGCTGGGCGAAGACTGAGCTCTCCCTAGCCCGCTGCGACCATGTGCAGCGCGGCACGGCCCGGCACCACCAAGGGCGGCCCGGCGCCCGTGCAAGAAGCGGGATGCGCGTCCGCCTGCGCGGCACTACAAACCGCTTTCCCTCATTCACGGAAAGAAAAGGTGCGAGATGCAGCCATCGCCACAGCAACTCCACGGAAAAGTCGCCCTCATCACGGGCGCCAGCTCAGGCATAGGCCGCGAAGCCGCCAGGCTGTTTGCCCGCCACGGCGCCAGGCTGGTCCTCACGGCCCGCCGCCAGGCGCAACTGCAGACGCTGGTGGCAGAGATCGAGCAGGACGGCGGCCAGGCCATCGCGCTGGCCGGCGACGTGCGGGACGAGCCGCTGGCACAGGCCCTGGTCGAGACCGCCACGGAGCGCTTTGGCGGCCTGGACATCGCCTTCAACAATGCCGGCATGACCGGCGATCCCTGCGCCCTCCCCGATCTCTCGCTGCAGGCCTGGCAGGACGCCATCGCCACCAACCTCACCAGTGCCTTTCTGGGCGCCAGGCACCAGATACCGGCCCTGCTGGCACGCGGCGGCGGCTCGCTGATCTTCACCTCCACCTTCGTGGGCCATACGGCGGGCCTGCCCGGCATGGGAGCCTATGCCGCCAGCAAGGCCGGCCTCGTCGGCCTCACCCAGGTCATCGCCGCCGAATACGGCCCCCGCGGCCTGCGCGCCAACGCCCTGCTGCCCGGGGGCACCGACACTCCCATGGGCCGCGCCAGCACCCCCACGCCCGAGGCGCGCGCCTTCGTCGAAAACCTGCACGCGCTCAAGCGCCTCGCCACGCCCGCAGAAATCGCGGCGGCGGCGCTGTTTCTGGCGTCGGACGCATCCAGCTTCATTACGGGGACGGCCATGGTGGTCGATGGTGGCGTGTCCATCAACCGGACTTGAACGAGATCCCTGGCCGGCATGCCCCGGGCCAGGGGCCGCAGCGCCTGGACCGCATCTGTCCCCGTCCTGGCCATGCCTGCCCGTGCAACTTCAGGGCCTCGCTGCAATGGCGGTCCGGCTTGATTTACTGCTCCAGCTGCCGGGCGTGGATGTTTTGCGGATCGCCTGCGCCGGCCTTTTCAGGAGGATAGAAAGGAATGGATTCATCCCCGGGCAATGCGCTGTGCGAGGCATGCTCGAAGAAGAAGTAGATGCCTTCGTGCAGCATCCACCGAGGGACAAGGTCGCAATCGCTTTCGTTGAATTGAACGCAGCAGTACCCGCTTCGTTTGCCACGCGTGAGTTTCTTTTGCAGGGGATAGCCATAGACGCCCAATACATGCTCGATGATGACGGGCACGGTTTGGTTCTGGAGGATGCGAACGTCGCTCCTGCGCTTGGCCAGCCACAGCCAGGGGCTCAGGCGGGCCTTGCAGGCGTAGCCGCGGTGGTTCTGACCCTGCATGCCCAGGCGGGTGACGATGCCGTCGATGAAGCGCCTGCCGCCGCCCTGGATTTGTATTTCCATGGTGGTGCTTTACCCAATAGGGCCTTGGCGAAGATGCTTTCGGTGAGCACTTCCCAATCGAGGCTGAAAGGCCGGCTGATCTTTTTCCGAGCGCGCAATTCGAGAAAATGCACTTCATGGCCCAATGGCCTGTGGATCGCGACTGGGAATTTCATTGCGCAAACCACCCTGGGCGCCAGTTCCGGGGCGGCGTCCTTTCCCCTTTCAAGGGAACGGATCATGGACAAACGAAGCGCATTGAGGCAATCTACCCGTATTGGCAATACACTGTCCATGTAAGTAATTGCATCTCACCTTGGGCCAGCACCGCCTCTTGCAGCCCTGACGGCAAGCACCCCACACACTCTCATTTCAAGCACTCTTCAATCAATAGATCAATTACATCCCATTACAGCATTGTTGACGGCTATGGCATTTAACCAGCGCATAAGGTCCATCGAATGCTCACCACATATACTCGCGAAAACTGGCAGGAATGGAGCATCTGGTGTCTGTCAAATGGAATTTCTTCCCCTTGGGGCAGAGATCCATTGCACACACTGCATCTCCATGCTTGTGGGACCCGCAGGTAAACACAGTGTAAATTTCAGCTGTGAGCGCTCGTGAGCACTGATTAATCGCGTCGAGATTGTTATAGTAAATAACGGAATCACCATGACTAGACACACTCAGCCCATCGTGGAGCGCTTGTTCAGGCCTATGGAACGCTCGACCCGTCAACGCAGCTCGATACGCACGGTCATGGAAGAGGCTGGACGCCCCTTGCTGCCGGCCGAGATCCTCGGCGCAGCGCAGCGCGAGGTGCCAGCCATCGGGCTGGCCACGGTGTACCGCAACATCAAGCAGCTGATGGAAGCGGGCGAAGTGCAGGCCGTGGACCTGCCCGGCGAGGCCACGCGCTACGAACTCAGCGGCCGCGCCCACCATCACCATTTCCGCTGCATGAGCTGCAACCGCGTGTTCAACGTGCCCGGCTGTCCGGGCGACATGCAGCGCATCGCCCCCGAAGGCTTTGTGGTGGAGCGCCATGAGATGACGCTGTACGGCGTCTGCAGCGACTGCCACCAGAACGTGCAATAACAGGGAGCCGTCCGCCTCAGGCTCAGCCTCGGGCCCACGGATCAGGAAGATGACAGCCATGGTGCAGGCCCTGCCTGAACCATGGCTGTTCCTTTTTCGCTCGCCCTTGGCCTCAGCGCCTGCCCGGCCGCACGCGGCCTGCGGCAACACCGCCGGCCAGCAAGGCCAGCGCAGCCACCAACCACAGCATTGCCGTCTGCCCCCAGGCCTGCCGCGCAGGCCGTGGGCTGGCCGTGAAGACGGGCTGGGCTGCAAAATCCTGCGCACCGAATGTGCGGTCCTCAAACAGATAGGGATAGAGGAAGGCGCGCAGGCGCGCGTGAAAGGCGGCGATGTCGTCCTGATAGGCCAGTTGCGCCAGCAGGTCGGTGCCGGCCTGGCGGTGCAGCGCAGCCTGCACGCCCACGCCGGGCAGCAGCCAGCCCAGGCGCCCGGTCCAGGCCTGGCGTGCCTGCAGGCCTGCGCGGTAGGCGGCGAACTGGGATGCGACACTTTCGTCGCCGAGCTGCTGGAAGGCGTAGTACCACTTCCAGTGAAAGCCTGCCGGCAGCGGTGCGGTGTCACGCCATTCGGGGTGGTTGCGGAAAAAGCGCTCCATGGTCTGCTCGCGCGGCAGGTCCCAGGCGCCATGCACGGTCTGGCGCTGGGCCAGCATCAGCTCCACGCCCTGGCTCACAGGGATGGCGCGCGACAGCGCGGCATTGGCCAGCGTGGGCAGCACCAGGGTCAGCACGGCCCAGCAGCCCATGAGGGCCATGGCATTGGCGACCGAGCTGCCGCCCAGCGCGGCAACCACCAGGCACAGGCCGCTCCAGAAAACCACATAGGCTGTGGCGGACAGCAGCACCGTGGCAAGGGCACCCGCCGCTGTCCCGCCGGCCAGTGCGCCTGCCAGGGCAGGCAGCGCCACGCAGGCCAGCACCAGCACGGAACGCAGTGCCGCGCGGCGCAGCCACAGCCGCCGCCCGGTGCCAGGCATGGCCTGCACCATGCCCAGGCGGCCCGATTCGCGCTCGCCCGAGACCAGATCGTAGAGCAGCGCGATCAGGAACAGCGGCACCAGGTAGACCAGCACAAAGGCGAAGTCGAAGCGGCCCGCCAGCGCCAGTTCCGGGTTGAAGCTTTCGCCTTCATGCAGCTGTGCCTGCAGCGCCAGCGCGCGCACACGCAGCACATAGGGCGCGGCATCGCGCAGGCCCAGGGCCAGAAAGGCCGTGGACGATGGCGCATCCCAGGTGGCGTGAAAACCGTAATAGGCCACCGAGCCTGCGTCGCCGAACTGGGCATGCCGGCTTGCCTGTGCCGCCATGTCCTGCTGCTGCAGTTGCGCAAGGCGGTCCAGGGTCAGGCGTTGCGAGGCGATCTCGCGCAGGCCCGACAGCACGGCCAGCGTGGACAGCAGCAACAGCAAGGCCAGGGCGCACAGCGCCAGGCGCGAGCGCGTCAGAAGACGCCATTCATGCAGGAGCCAGCTCATCGCGCCACCCTCCCCAGCCGTTGCGTGGCCAGCAGCAAGGCCACCGTCAATACAGCCAGCCATGCCAGCAGCACATAGGCGGCAGGCGCCGCGCGACGCAGGGCCGCCAGCGGTGGATCGGGCTCGTGGTGGAAATCGGAGACGCCGCGCCAGTGCTCGTGGCCGATGCGGTTGTCGCGGCTCGATCGGTCTCCCGCATAGCTGAGCTTGTCCACCTGCAGGCGGTTGAGGGCCTGCACCATGCGGTAGCGATGCTGCTCGGCCTGCTCCAGAAAGCGCCGGTAGCCTTGCAGGTCGGTCCCGGCCACGGCCATGGACAGGCGGCGCAGCGCGATCACGGGGCTGATCAGGGCAAATGCGTCAGCCCGGCGCAGTTGCTCGGCCTGCAGATCGAAGCTGGCCTCGGCATGGCGCCTGAAGAGTTCGCTGGTCAGCCGCTCGCCTTCCATGCCGACCAGGCCCTTGTAGTTGACGGGCAGGTCCTCGACGCGCGAGACACTGTACTGCGCCAGCACCCTGGCGCGGAAAGCGGCGAAATAGGGATCGTCGGGATTGTGGCTGTCGCCCAGCGCCGCCAGCTCGCGCGCGGTGGCGATGTCGGTCTCGAAGCGCGTGGGCAGCGCCAGGGCAGATCCCACCAGCTCCGGCACCAGACGGGGCAGCAGCACCACGGCGACGGCCCAGGCCGCCAGCAGGGCCAGCAAGGCATCGCGCCCGCGCCGCATGACGGCCGAGACAGCGACGATGCCCACCGCCCAGAGCATCAGCCACAGCACATGGCCTGCCGCCAGCGTGGCCACCAGGCTGATGGGCACCGGCGTGGCCACGGCCATCCAGGCCAGGGCCAGCAGGGCCGGCAGCAGCACCAGGGCCGCCACGCCCGCCAGCGCCAGCAGCTTGCCGGCCACGAACTGCCGCGTGCCCACGCCCTGGGCCAGCAGCACGCGCAGGGTGCCGGCCTCGCGCTCGCGCGCAATGCAGGCATGGCCCATGAAGATCAACAGCAGCGGCGCCAGCACCTGCAGCACAAAGGCCGGCGTGAGCTGGCCGAACCGCAGCAGCAGAGAGGACTGGCGCACATCGCCGAAGTTGGCGCTGTTTTGGCGGTGGCCCTCCAGAAACAGCGTGTGGCCGGTGTAGGCGTCGATGCCCGCATCGAAGGCCGCCAGCGGATTGAGCGGGCGGAACACGAAATGGCCGTAATGCACCATGCGGTGCGGATGGCGGTCGGGCTGGGCTTCGAACTCGCTGTCCACCTGGGACTGGTGGCGCTCGCGCTGGGCCTGGGCCGCGCTGCGCTGGTCCCAGGCGGTGAAGGCGGCAGCGGCGCTGAGCAGCAGCCACAGGGCCATCCCCAGCACGGCCACGCGGTCGCGCAGCAGCAGGCGCCATTCCTCGCGCGCAATGGTCCAGGCCGCGCTCATGCCGCCGCTCCCTGCGTGTCGGCTTCAATGTGCGTTTGCATGTGCGTGTCCGTGCCCGTGTCCGTGCCCACCCCTGCATAGTGGCGGTGCAGTGCGCGCACATCGAAGCGCTCCTCGCCGCTGGCCGCCACTTCCTCGACCAGGCGCCCGCCTGCGATGAAGCCCATGCGGTCGGCCACGTCGGCGGCGCCCAGCAGGTCGTGCGTGACCATGAGAATGGCCACGCCCTGCCCGCGCAACTGCATGAGCAGCCGGCTGAACTCGGCCGTGGCCTGCGGGTCCAGGCCCGAGGTGGGTTCGTCCAGCAGCAGTGCCGGCACCCTGCGCGCCAGCGCCAGCGCAATCGCCACTTTCTGGCGCATGCCCTTGGAAAAGCCGGAGACGCGCCGGTCGTGCGCGGCGGCGTCCAGCCCTGCGGCAGACAGCGCCTGGCCGATGGCGCCGGCCGCAGCCGGCTGACCCGCCAGCTCCAGCAGATAGGCCACGTTCTCGCGCGCACTCAGGTGCTCGTACAGCGCCACGTTCTCGGGGATATAGGCGATCAGGGCACGCGCCTGCGCAGGCGCCGTCACCGGGTCCACGCCCTGCACGCGCACCTGTCCGCTGCGCGGCCGCACAAAGCCCAGCAGCAGGCTCAGCGTGGTGGTCTTGCCCGCGCCATTGGCGCCCAGCAGCGCATAGATCTCGCCCGCGTGCACGGCCAGGTCCAGGCCCTGGAGGATGGTGCGCTCGCCGTAGTCCACCACGGCGCCCAGCGCTTGGAGCACGGGCGTAGGGGCAGAAGTGGGGTTGGAAGAAACAGGAAGGGATGGATGCATGGCGGGGCTCAGAACTTTGCTTGAAGGCCTACGGTGACGGTGCGGGCCGTGCCCGGCGTCACCCACAGCCGGCTGTACGAGCTGGTGTAGTAGGTCTTGTCAAAGAGGTTGTCCACGTCCAGCGTCAGGCGCAGCGTGGGGCTGATGCGCCAGTAGGCAACCAGCTTGGCCGTGGTGTAGCTGGGCAGCTCGAAGGCGGCCTTGCCGGCATCGGCCTCGGCCTGCGTGCGGGCCTGGCCCAGGCGCTTGCCCATGTGGGTGACGCCGCCGCCGATGCCGTAGCGCTGGCCGTTGGAGAAGGCGTTCTCGTAGACCGCCAGCACGCTGCCGTTGACCTTGGGCACGTTGAGCAGGCGCCCGCCCACCTCCAGCGTGTTGTCGCGGGAGATCTCCACATCGTTGAGCACCAGGCTCGCATTCAGGCGCCAGCGCTGCGTGACCTGGCCGGCGAAGTCGAATTCCAGGCCCCGGCTGCGGATCTCGCCGGCCGAGACCGAATAGCCGGCGTTGCCCGGGTCGGCCGTCAGCACATTGCGCTTGCGGATGTCGAACAGCGCGGCCGTGGCACCCATGCGCTGGTCGGCGCTTTCCCACTTGGCGCCCAGCTCCATGGAACGACCGGATTCGGGGCTGAAGCCCGCACCGGCCACATCGATGCCCACGTTGGGCCGGAACGAGCGGCCCGCGTTGGCATAGAAGGTCCATTGCGGCAGCGGCAGCCAGCTCAGGCCCAGGCGCGGCGAGGTCGAGGTCGGGTCCTGCTGCGTGGTCGCCCCCGTGCGGCGGTTGTGCAGCGACTGGTCGTAGCGGTCCATGCGCAGGCCGGCCACCACGCGCCATTGGGGCGAGAGCTTGATGGCGTCCTGCAGGTAGAACGCCGTGTTGCGCTGCCGCTCGAAGGTGTCGGTATTGGCCGTGGGCACAGGGCGCGCGCCGCCGTAGATGGGGTTGTAGATGTTGATGGCGTAGGGATTGGCCGCCGTCGGGTTGGCGCGCAGCATCAGCGTGTCCATCTCGAAACGAAAGCTCTCCAGGCCCAGCAGCAGCTCGTGTTCGACGGTGCCCGTTTTCACCGTGCCCTGCAGCTCGGCCTGCACGGCGATATCGTCGGACTGGTAGTCGCGGAAACGCCGCTGGCGCGTGAGGTCGCCATTGGCCAGCAGCGCGTGGGGTTCGGTGGAAAAGCCGTTGATCGAGGTTTCGCGATAGGACAGGCCCAGGCGGCTGCGCCACTGCGCGTTCCACTCGTGCGAGAGGATGAACTGGTGGGTGCGGTTTTCCACCGTCACATCGCCGTCGCCCGGCTCGCCCAGGAAGCGGCTGCGCGAGATGGCGCCCAGCCGGTCGCCCACGGCCACCACGCCGCGGTCCAGCGGCGTCTTGTGGCGCAGCAGCTCGCCCGAGTATTCCAGCACCGTATCGCGCCCCAGCTTCCAGGTGAAGGCCGGCGCGATCACCTGGCGGCTGGCGCCCACGAAATCGCGGAAGCTGTCGCGGTCCTCCACGGCGATGTTGAGCCGGTAGGCAAAGTTCTCGCCCACCGGTCCCGTGGTGTCCAGCGCGCCACGCCGCAGGCCGTAGCTGCCTGCATAGGCTTCCACGGAATGCGAAGGCGTCCACAGCGGGCGCTTGGAGACCACGTTCAGCGTGCCGCCCGGCTCGCTGCTGCCGTAGAGCGCAGCGGCCGTGCCCTTGAGGAACTCGATGCGCTCCACGCCGGCCAGGTCACGCGGCGCATTGAAGCCGCGCCCCGAGGAAAAACCGTTGAACAGGGTGGCCATGCCCACGTTCTGGTCGCCGGGCAGGCCGCGGATGACGATGTTGTCCCACAGCCCGCCAAAGTTGTTCTGGCGCGAGACGCCGCCCACGTAGTCCAGCACGTCGTCAAGCTTGGTGGCGCCCAGGTCGTCCATGGCCTGGCGCGTGATCACGCGCACCGACTGCGGCAGCTCGCGCAGCGGCAGGTCGGTCTTGGCGCCTGCCGCCTCGTCGGTGTGATAGGCGCCCGAGGCCGTTCGGCCCACGACTTCCACGGCAGGCAGCAGGGTCTGCTCCTGCGGGGAAGCGGAGGCAGCGGGGGCGGGGCCGGGGCCGGAGGACGGATCCTGGCCTTGGGCCAGCGCAGGCATGGACAGGAAGGCGGCAGCGCTCAGGGCAAGCGGCAGCGGGCGAAGGCGGGGAAGCGGCTTCGCGGGGAAGAAGAAGGCAGTCATGTTGAAAACGGGCACAGGCGCATGCCGCCGGCATCCACAGCCGGCGCGCGCAAACACGGACATGCCGCCGGCACCAACGGGTGCTGGCGGCAGAGAAGGAGAAAAGTGCTTGCGGGTTCAGCGCGGCGGGTCGCGCGATGCAAAGGCCCAGCGGTTCTGCGAGGGGATGGCGCCGCCCACGGTGCGCGGCGGCACCCTCTCAGGCGGCGCGGCCACGGCCAGCGGCAGGCCGAAGTGCGGCAGCCAGGCCGCCGCATGCGGTGCATGGCCCATGCACCATGCGCAAACGGCTTCGGCGGCTTCGACGACTTCAGCCTTTTCGCCAGCCTGGCCGCGTTGGCCGGCCTGGCCGGTCAGCGCATCATCTTCGCAGCCGTTGAGGCCTACAAAAGCCTGTGCAGGCCCGGCCACCGCCTGCCGGATATGCGTTGCGCCGTGCAGGGGCATGCCAATGGCCGTGTTGAAGAACACGGCCAGCAATAGCAGGCGCAAAACAAGCAGACGCATAAGACGGCGATCTTACTATTGACAGTTAAATATCATTAACAACCCGCCGCCATTTTCTGCACAGGGCCGGGACAGCAGCGCGGGAATATGCCACCGGCATGTGACAGGCCGATTGGCGATTTTCAGCCTTGCGCCTATTTATCTGCCGGCCCCACGCCCCGGAAGAACATGTCGCAGATCTGGTCCGCCACCTTCTCCAGCGAGCCCTTGCGGGGGTTGAACCAGGACTGTATGGAGTTGATGCTGCCCAGGATCATGATGCGCGCCAGGTGGATGTCGGCGTCGGCCCGCAGGCGGCCTTCGGCACGCAGGTCTTCCAGCAGGCCGCTCCAGAATTTCTGGTGGCGCTCGCGGCGCTTGATCTGGCGCTCGCGCACCTTGTCGGGCAGCTGGCCCAGCAGCCGACCGTGGGCCAGGGCGAAGTCGCCATGCTTTACCAGCCCCGCCATCTGGCCCAGCACGGCTGCGCGAAAGCGCTGCTCGGCCGTGGCGTCGGCACCCAGGGCGGCAAGGCGCTCCTGCTGTTGGCTGATGATGCGGTTGCCGCCCTGCTCCATGACCTCGTCCACCAGTTCCTCCTTGGAGGCGAAGTGGTAGTAGATGCTGGCGGCCTCGATCCCGGACTGCTCGGCAATGTTGCGCATGGTGGTGGCAGAGTAGCCCTGCTCACCGAAGGTACGGGCGGCCAGCTTGAGAAGGGTCTCGCGGGTCTCGTTGCCGTCGTGGGCGCTGGTCTGCCTTCTTGCCATGTCTGCCAGGTGGTGGATCGTTGTAGTGCGGCGATCCTAACAGGCTGTTGGTAGCGCGCCAATCAAGCGTTCGGTGCCGCCCGCCCGCCGACTGCCGCATGGCCGGGCCGCGAAATCCGATTCAAGAATCACCCTTGAAACAACTGCAGGCTGCAATGACTCCGGCAATCGGGAAGCCGATGCGCTTGTCCTGTATAGACAGAAGGCGCCGCCATTCACCATTCGAACAAGCGGTCTTTGACAATAAAAAAAACCTATCCTGCAAATCGATTATTCAAATGAAACCACATGCATCAATCAATGCATTGAATAACTCGATCAAATCACATGTAATATATTTTATAAATCGATTTTATGATTTGATTGTTAAAATGCAAATGTTGATTGTTTTCCATAACCAAGGCGGAACTTTCGCGGCCAACGCTGCGCACTCCTCTGAAAAAGCCATGACAGCACGTCGTCTCCAGAGGAGGAAGCGCCAACCACAGTGCTCTGCAAATGTAACAACGGCACAACAGCTTTTGTAAAGTGCCGGTTATCCAGATTGCCCTGGATATAATGCGGATCGCCTTGGAATATGCCCGGGCATGAGAAGAAGCGCCCTACCCTCCATAGAGCGCCAACATCATCAGTATTTGTACTTACGGTGAGTTCTTCATCCCCACTGCACATGCACCAGAATTGACCATTCTGCAAAGAGTCCTGGGTCCAGGCTCTTGCTGCGCAGTTTTCACACAAATAGCCGCACTTAGAAATTCTTCCATCAAGATGACTACATACCAAGAGCTGATTGCCCAGAAAAAATTGCTCGACCAGCAAATCGACGACGCCCGCAAGCTGGAGTCCAAAGCGGCCCTGGCATCGGTGCAGGAGCTGGTCCGTGAGTTCGGCTTCACGGCGCAACAGGTCTTCCCCTGGAAGCCCGATGGCAAAAAGAGCGCTCCCGCCAAATACCAGGACCCCGAGTCCGGCAAGACCTGGACCGGCCGCGGCAAGCCGCCGAACTGGATCCTGGGCAAGGACCGCACCCTGTTCGAAATCAAGTGAGTCCGTGCCGCGCATGTGCCCGCCCGCTCGGCGGCACGCATGCGCGGGCATTGCCCGGTTGGGGCGCGAATGGCGCACGGAGGGACATCAGGCCGGCACCACCGCCGTGACCTCGATCTCCACCTTGGCCCGGTCTTCCACCAGATCCGCCACTTCCACCGCCGTCATGGCCGGGAAATGCCGCCCGATCAGTTCGCGGTAGTGCTTTCCAATGGCGGGATAGGCAGCCACGTATTCCTGCTTGTCGGTCACATACCAGGTCATGCGCACGATGTGCTCGGGCCTGGCGCCGCCTTCGGCGAGGATGGCGACGATATTGGCCAGCGCCTGCCGCACCTGTTCCGCAAAGTCGTCCGACTCGAATTGCTGCTGGCCGTTCCAGCCAATCTGGCCGCCGACGAACACCAGCCGGGAGCCGACCGTCATCTCGGTCAGGATGCCATTGGCATAGCCTCGGGGCGCCAGCCAGTCCGGGGGTTGCAGAGTCTTCATTGCTTCATCCTGTTCTCGTTGAATCCGTAAAACCGTCCTGCGGCACCAGATAGGCCTGCAGGCGCTCGCGCAGATCGGCCGGCAGTGGCGTGGCCTTCATGCTGCGCAAATCCATGGTGACGATGGTCATGCGCGCAGACAGCCGGCGTTGGCCATCTGGCCCCTCGAAACGCACATCGAACTGGAACGATGCCCCGCCGATGCGGCGCACCTCCAATACCTGGCGCAGCGTGTCGTGCCAGCGGCTGGGCGCCGTGAAATCGCATTGCACCGACACCGTGGGCGTGCCCACCTGGCGCTGTACATGCAGGGTGTGGAATGGCAGGCCCATTCCCCTGTCGAACCATTCCTCGACCAGGTCGTTGACCATCTCGAAATAGCGCGGGTAAAAGACGATGCCGGCCGGATCGCAATGGCGAAACAGCACCTGCACCTGGCTGACGAAGGCGGAGGCCATGGCGCGCGCTCACGGCATCTTGCGCAGCACGAATCGCTGCAGCTTGCCGGTCTCGGTGCGCGGCAGGGCCGGCACGAAGACAATGGCGCGCGGGTACTTGTAGGGCGCAATGCTGGCCTTGACGAAGGCCTGCAGCGTGGCGGCCATGTCGTCGCCGGCCGCAAAGCCGGGCTTGAGCACCACAAAGGCCTTGACCACCTGGCCGCGCTCGTCGTCTGCCGCGCCGATCACGCCGCATTCGGCCACGGCCTCGTGGCGCAGCAGCGCATCCTCCACCTCGGGGCCGGCGATGTTGTAGCCGGCCGAGATGATCATGTCGTCATTGCGCGCCTGATAGAACAGATAGCCGTCGGCGTCGCGCACAAAGGTGTCGCCGGGCAGATTCCAGCCGTTTTGCACAAAGCGCTTCTGGCGCTCGTCGGCAAGATACCGGCAGCCGGTCGGCCCCTTGATGGCCAGGCGGCCGGGCGTGCCGTCGGGCACGGGCTGCATGTCGTCGTCCACCACCTGGGCCACGTAGCCGGGCACGACCTTGCCGATGGCACCCTCGCGCACCTCCTCGGGCGGGCTGGACACGAAGACGTGGATGAGCTCGGTGCCGCCGATGCCGTCGATCATCTCGATGCCCGTGGCCTGCTTCCACAGCTGGCGCGTGGCGTCGGGCAGGGCCTCGCCGGCCGACACGCTTTTCCTGAGCGACGACAGATCAAAGCGCGCTGCCTGCGCCGCCATCTGCCGGTAGAAGGTGGGTGCGGTGAAGACGATGGTGGCGCGGAAATCCTGCACCAGCTGCAGCAGCCCTTCGGGCGTGAGCTTCTCAGCCAGCACGGTGCTGGCGCCCACGCGCAGCGGAAAGCACAGCAGCCCGCCCAGGCCAAAGGTGAAGGCCAGCGGCGGCGTGCCGCAGAAGATGTCGTCCGGGCCGGGCCGGATCACATGGCGCGGGAACAGGTCGCACATGGCCAGCACGTCGCGGTGGAAATGCATGCAGCCCTTGGGCGCGCCCGTGGTGCCGCTGGTGAAGGCGATCAGGCAGACATCGTCTGCCGCCGTGTCGCAGCAGGCGAAGGTGTCGGGCTTGGCTGCGGCCAGGGCGTCCAGCGCATCGGCTGCGCCGTCGTTGAAATACAGCACGCGCGAAAGGCCTGGGCAATGGTGTTCATGGCCGGGCTGCAGGCACAGCTGCACCTCGTCCTTGAGGCGCACATCGCACAGCACGGCCTGCACCTGGGCCTTGGCGATGATCTGCTGCAGCTCCTTGGCGCGCAGCAGCGGCATGGTGGGCACCGTCACCAGCCCGGCCTTGATGGCGGCCAGCCAGGAAGCGGCCATCATGGCGTTGTTGGGGCCGCGCAGCAGCAGCCGGTTGCCGGGCACCAGCTGCAGGTCTTCCACCAGCACATGGGCGATGCGGTTGGTCAGCGCCTGCAGTTCGGCATAGGTCATGGCGGCCTGGTCCGCGCCCTGCCTCCAGCGCAGGGCCACCCGGCCGCCCTGGCCGCGCGCCACCATGGCATCGACCAGTTCGGCCGCGCAGTTCAGGCGTTCGGGATAGGCCACGTCCGGCCCTTCGAGCAGGAACTCGGGCCATTGGTCGGGCGGCGGCAGGTTGTCCCGGGCGAAAGTATCGATGTGGGCGGAGGCTTGCATGCGATGTTCCCTGGCTTTGCGTTGAATGGGCAGCCTGCCGCTCAGGCCTTGAGCAGCTCGCGCGCGATGATGAGTTTCTGCACCTCGGTCGCGCCCTCGTAGATGCGCAGCGCGCGGATCTCGCGGTACAGCGTCTCCACCGGCATGCCCGAGACCACGCCCGCCCCGCCGAACATCTGCAGCGCGCGGTCGATCACGGCCTGGGCCGATTCGGTGGCTGTCATCTTGGCCATGGCCGCCTCGCGCGTGGTGCGCGTCTTCTTCACATCGCGCATCCAGGCGGCGCGGTAGGTCAGCAGGGCCGATGCGTCGATGGCAGTGTCCATGTCGCCCAGCGCGGCCTGGGTCAGCTGCAGGTCGCCCAGGGTCTGGCCGAACATGCGGCGCGACTTGGCGCGTGCCAGGCCTTCGTCCAGCGCGCGGCGCGCAAAGCCCAGTGCGGCGGCGGCCACCGAGGCGCGGAAGATGTCCAGCGTCATCATGGCCAGCTTGAAGCCCTGCCCCGGCTCGCCCAGGCGCTGCGACACGGGTATGCGGCAGTTGTCGAAGCGGATGGTGGCCAGCGGGTGCGGCGCGATCAGCTCGATGCGCTCGCCGATCGAAAAGCCCGGCGTGTCCGCATCGACCACGAAGGCGCTGATGCCGCGCGCCCCGGGTGCCTCGCCCGTGCGGGCGAACACGCAGTAGAAGTCGGCAATGCCGCCGTTGGAGATCCAGGTCTTGGCGCCGTTGAGCACATAGTGGTCGCCTTCGAGCCGCGCCTCGCAGGCCATGGCGGCCACGTCGGAGCCGGCATCGGGCTCGGACAGCGCAAAGGCCGCAATGGCCTCGCCGCGCGCCACGCGCGGCAGGTAGCGCTGGCGCAGCGCATCCGACCCCATGAGCGATATCGCACCGCTGCCCAGGCCCTGCATGGCAAAGGCGAAGTCGGCCAGGCCTTCATGGCGGGCCAGGGTCTCGCGCAGGATGCAGACCGCGCGCGAGTCCACCTCGGGCAAGGCCCCGCCCCAGGCGCCGCCGGGGCCTGACGGCACGGCATAGCGCAGCCAGCCGGCCTGGCCCAGGGCCTTCACCAGTTGGCGGCAGGCCGCATCGGCATCGTGGTGGTCCACGTCGCCCAGGGATTGGGCGCACCAGGCATCGGCCTCATGCGCCAGCGTGCGGTGGGCGTCGTCGAAGAAGGGCCAGTCCAGCCAGGAGGAATCACGCATTTTCAGTTTCCTTCAAAGACAGGCTTTTGCTTGGCCACGAAGGCCTCGTAGGCGCGGTGGAAGTCGCGCGTCTGCATGCAGATGGCCTGGGCCTCGGCTTCGGCCTCGATGGCCTCGTCCACGCCCATGTTCCATTCCTGGTGCAGCAGCTTCTTGGTCACGCCATGGGCAAAGGTGGGGCCGGCGGCCAGCTGGGCGGCCAGCGCGTGGGCGGCTTCGCCGATCTGTTCGGCGTCGTGCAAGGCATTGAAGAAGCCCCAGGCAGCGCCCTCCTCGGCCGTCATGGCGCGGCCCGTGTACAGCAGCTCGGAGGCGCGGCCCTGGCCGATCATGCGCGGCAGCAGCGTGCAGGCGCCCATGTCGGCACCGGCCAGGCCTACGCGGGTGAAGAGAAACGCCGTGCGCGCCGCGGGCGTGCCCAGGCGCATGTCGGCCGCCAGCGCGACCATGGCGCCCGCGCCCGCGCAGATGCCGTCCACCGCCGCCACGATGGGTTGCGGGCAGGCGCGCATGGCCTTGATCAGGTCGCCCGTCATGCGCGTGAAGTCCAGCAGCTCGGGCATGCTCATCTTGGTGAGCGGGCCGATGATCTCGTGCACATCGCCGCCCGAGCAGAAATTGCCGCCCGCGCCCGTGACCACCACGGCCTTGATGTCGGTGGCATAGACAAGGGCGCGGAACAGGTCGCGCAGCTCGGCGTAGGAGCCGAAGGTCAGCGGGTTCTTGCGCTCGGGCCGGTTCAGGGTGATGGTGCCGATCTTGCCGTCGGCCGATACCTGCCACACAAAGGTCCTGGCCTCGTAGCCGGCCAGGGGGCGCTTGTGGTGCTTCATGCTGTGTTCTTCGGGCTGGGTGCTCATGGTGTCTCCATCAAGAATTCAGAAAACGGGGGAAGCGGACCGGGTTCAGCCGGTCATCACCTCGCCGCCATCGACGGCAATGGACTGGCCGTTGACCGAGGCGGACGCCGGCAGGGCCAGCCAGGCCACGGTCTCGGCCACTTCCTCGGGCTGGACCAGGCGGCCCTGCGGGTTGCGTTCGGCCAGCCTGGCGCGGGCCTCATCCGCCGTCATGCCGGTCTTGTCCACGATGTTGGCCACGGCGCCGCGCACGATGTCGGTCTCGGTATAGCCGGGGCAGACGGCATTCACCGTCACGCCCTTGCCTGCGGTCTCCAGCGCCAGCGAGCGCGTGAGGCCGATCACGCCATGCTTGGCCGCGCAATAGGCGCTGACATAGGCATAGCCGATCAGCCCTGCCGTGCTGGCCACATTGATGATGCGGCCCCAGCGCGCAGCCAGCATGCCCGGCAGCGCGGCCTGCATGCAGTGGAAGGTGCCCGTGAGGTTGACGGCCAGCATCGCCTGCCACAGTGCGGCATCGGTGCGCTCGAACTTCTGGCTGCTGGCCTGGCCCGCGTTGTTGACCAGCACCTGCACGGGACCGAAGGCCGCCTCGGCCTGCGCGAAGGCCTGGCGCACCGAGGCCTCGTCGGCAATATCCGCCTGCACGGACTGCACCATCTGTGCTGTCTGGGCCGTGCCGCCCAGCTCGCGCACGGCAGCCTCCAGCGCCGCACCATCGCGTCCCAGCAGCGTGACCCGCGCGCCGCGCGCCAGCAGCGCCCGCGCGCAGGCCAGGCCTATGCCGCGCGCCCCGCCCGTCACCAGGGAATGGCGCCCTTCCAGGGGTTGTGAACTTGGAGTCATTTGAGGTCCAACTGCGCCATGGCGGCGGCGCGTTCGAAGTTGGTTTCCAACTGGCGCTTGCCGGGCTGGTACTGGTTCGGCCAATCCACATCCTGCGCACCGAGGCGCGCAGCCTCGCGCAGCGTCCAGGCCGCATCGGCCAGGTGCGGACGCGCCAGCGCGCACAGGTCGGCGCGGCCCGAGGCGATGATGGCGTTGGCATGGTCGGCCTCGAAGATGGCGCCCACGGCAATGGTCGGTATGCCGGCCTCGTTGCGGACACGGTCGGCAAACGGCGTCTGGTACATGCGGCCGTACACCGGCTTCTGGTCGGGGCTGACCTGGCCCGAGGAGCAATCGATCATGTCGGCGCCCGCCGCCTTGAAGCGGCGTGCGATCTCCACCGCATCGTCGGGCGTAATGCCGCCCTCCACCCAGTCATGGGCCGAGATGCGCACCGACATGGGCTTGTCCTGCGGCCAGGCTGCGCGCACCGCCTCGAACACCTCCAGCGGAAAGCGCAGGCGGTTGTCCAGGCTGCTGCCATATTCGTCATCGCGCCGGTTGGTCAGCGGCGAGATGAAGCTGGACAGCAGATAGCCGTGGGCGCAGTGCAGCTCCAGCCAGTCAAAGCCCGCTGCCGCGGCGCGCCGCGTGGCGGCCACGAAGTCCTCGCGCACGCGGTCCATGTCGGCGCGGGTCATGGCGGCGGGCACTTGCGAGAGGCCCTCGATATAGGGCAGGGCCGATGCCGACAGCAGCGGCCAGTTGCCCTGCTCCAGCGGATGGTCGATCTGCTGCCAGCCCAGCTGGGTTGATCCCTTGCGCCCCGCATGCCCCAGCTGCACGCCAATGTGCGCCCCGCCCTGCGCGTGCACGAAATCGACAATGCGCCCAAAGGCCTGCGCCTGCTCGTCGTTCCACAGGCCGGGGCAGCCGGGCGTGATGCGCGCGTCGGGCGAGGTGCAGGTCATCTCCACCATCACCAGGCCCGCGCCGCCCATGGCGCGCGCGCCCAGGTGCACCAGGTGGAAGTCGCCGGGCACGCCGTCTGTGCAGGAATACATGGCCATGGGCGAGACCACGATGCGGTTCTTCAGCCGCAGGCCGCGCGCCTGGTAGGGCGTGAGCATGGGCATGGGCGGGCGGCGGCCTTCGGGCACGGTCTCGCCCGCATGCTCGGCAATCCAGCGCTCGAAGCCCTGCAGCCAGGCGGCATCGCGCAGGCGCAGGTTCTCGTGCGAGATGCGCTGCGAGCGCGTCAGCAGCGAATAGGCGAACTGCTCCGGCTCCAGTCCCGCATAGCGCTCCACGTTCTCGAACCATTCCGTGGAATTGCGCGCCGCGTTCTGGATCTTGAGCACCTCCACGCTGCGCACCTCCTCGTAGTGGCGCAGGCCGGCCTCGATGCCCGCCGCAGACCGCAGGCTGCGCGCCAGCTCGATCGCATCCTCCAGCGCCAGCTTGGTGCCCGAGCCAATCGAGAAATGCGCCGTGTGCGCCGCATCGCCCATCAGCACCACGGGCACGCTGCGCGGGCCGCGCGGCGTGTCCAGCGCGTTCCAGTGCACCCAGGTATTGCAGATCACGCGCGGAAAGCGGATCCAGATGGCCGAGCCGCGCAGGTGCGTGGCATTGCTGACCAGGGCATGGCCGTCCAGCCAGGGGGCGAACAGCTTCTCGCAATAGGCAATGCCCTCCTCCTGGCTCATCTGCTCTATGCCGGCGGCCTGCCAGGTTTCCTCGGGCGTCTCCACGATGAAGGTGGACATGCCGTCTTCATAGCGGTAGGCATGGGCCTGGAACCAGCCGTGCTCGGTCTGCACGAAGGCGAAGGTGAAGGCATCGAACACCTTGGTCGTTCCCAGCCACACGAAGCGGCAGCGGCGCTGGTCGATATCGGGCCGAAAGGTATCGGCATAGCGCGTGCGCACCTGGCTGTTGATGCCGTCCGAGGCGATGACCAGGTCGGCGTCGTACTCGCGCGCAATCGCCTGGTCGTCCTGCACGAAGTTCTCGAACACCAGCTTCACGCCCACGTCCTCGCAGCGCGCCTGCAGGATGTTGAGCAGCTTCTTGCGGCCTATGCCGATGAAGCCATGGCCGCTGCTGCGCAGGCTGCGGCCCTTGAAGTGGATGTCGATATCGTCCCAGTGGTTGAAGGCGTCACCAATCGTGCGGGCCGACACGGGATCGGCCTCGCGCAGGTTGTCCATGGTGGCGTCCGAGAACACCACGCCCCAGCCAAAGGTGTCGTAGGGCCGGTTGCGCTCCACCACCGTGACCTCGTTGGCGGGGTCCTGCAGCTTCATCAGCAGGCCGAAGTACAGGCCGGCGGGACCTCCACCGATACAGACGATCTTCATACCGCAAACCCTTTTCTCGCAGGGCGACGGCACAGGACGCCCCAGGTTCAGAATCCAGGCCCAAGAACTTTAAGCCTGAATAGTTTAGGTTTGAAATATATAGACGAAACGCCGGCACGAACCTAGGGAGAACACGCATGAGCCCCTCGACAGCCGCTACGATGCCGGATCGCCAGGAGGATCTCCCTTGGAAAAATACCGGTTCAATGTCTTCGGCCGCATCATCGCCATCGAACGCGCGCAGGCCCAGTGGCGCTGCTTCAACGTCGGCGCCGACGGCAAGCGTGCTCCCGCCCTGCTGGCCATTCCCTGCGATGTCACCCACGCCGAACTGGCGCAGTACCTCTACGACATCTACCACGAGAGCGCGGCCGCATCGGACCAGGACATCTTCGAGATCACCCCCGGCACCACCATCCCCTCACCCAGGAGTTCCTCTTGACCCAGCAAACCGAAGTCCGCGAACTGAAGCCGGGCCTCAGCCCCTTTCCCGATGCCGCCGACATCTTCGTGGCCGACCAGCCCTGGCTGGCCGAGCACCTGCTGCCGCTGATCTCCATCGACCTGGGCCTGGTGCGGCCCGAACTGGCCGGCACCGTGGTCCACATGCTGTGCCCCGTCGAGCCCTTCGAGGGCTGCATCGGCGATGAGACCGAAGCCCACCACAACGCCTTCACCGCCCCCAACTGGTTTGCGCTGGAGCTGACGCCCGACAACCGCTACCGCTTCCTGGGCAACGAAGGCTTCTTCCAGCGCGCGCCGCAGCATGGCGGCCAGTTCACCAAGGATGCCTTCCCCTGCGAGCACACCGACGAAATGCTGGCCAGCCACGCCAAGGCCAGTGCCTACTACGCCGAGCACGGCCGCCTGGCCAGCTACTCGCGCTACGGCACGGGCGAGCCCATGGAGCACGACTACCTGGACAGCCTGGGCGGCGGCATCTGGTACGGCAACTGGACCAGCCACCCGCCCATTCCCCCGGCCTTCCAGCTGGACGAAGCGGAAAACGCCGGCATGGGCGATGAACTGGAAGACGACGGCATCCGCATCACCCGCGACGGCAAGCCCTTCTTCCACGTGGCCAACGTGGCCGGCTACAACTGGTGCGCCACGGGCGCGGACAGCATCCTGCTGTTCTACGAGCCGGAAAGCCGCACGGTGCTGTTCACGTTCGACTGGACCTGAGCCGGCCGAGTAGCGCCGCTCAGACGCGGCCCTGCTCGGGCGTGACGATCAGATGCGCCAGCAGCGGGCGAATGCGATCGTCCTGGTAATAGCCGCCGTACTCCGTGTAGCGCAGAAAGGCGGCATTGCAATGGTGGCAGCGCCAGAGCGTGCAGCGGTTGTACGGGTGCCAGCCCAGGGCGATGGGAGCATCCGGCGACCACTGGTTCGTGCCCTCTGGGTGATATTCATCGAGCAATTCCCGTGTCTCCGGCGTGCCAAGCGCACCAACCTGCTGCAGATGCGAAGTCTTGTCCGCCCCCGACAAGGACTCCCAGCCCGGCCTCCACAGCACAGCGCAGTCCGTGCATCGCTGCTGCTCGGCCGCCGCTGCGGCGAAGGCTCTCAATTCGGGTTCGGCAAGGGGGGTTGAAGTTGTCATGGAACGGTGCCTCGGTTTTTATGGATTGTCTGGCAGGTTTGGGGGCGGGCTACCAGTGGAAAACATCTTGTTGTTCCACGAACCTGGCAACGCTACGGTCCTCTTCACCACCGACTGGACATCACGATCAGCCATGGCCTTGCCCCGGCTAGTCGGCTGGCAGACATGCCCGTGTCAATCCAGCGGCTCGGGGCAGCCAGCGGCGTGGCGCCCCTCCAGACAATCGAACGCCCTTTCGGCACAGGCCACCACCCTCGTCCATTCGCCAACTTGCATGTAGAAGCCGTCCGGCATGTCCGTGCCGTACGCCTCAAAGATGGCATTGATGGCATCCACCAACTGCCCCATCAGCGCTGCCTCCTGCTCATCGAGAAGAATCTCACCGATCGCCATACGAGCATCACTGCCAAGATCCGTATCGTCAAAAATGAAATGTATGGCCAAATCAAGATGGTCGTATTGAATGTCTGCAGGAAAGTCCTGATTCACCCAGGCTTTCATTTGATACTTCAAATCCTTGAGTTTCCTCAAATATCCGAGCAATTCCATCCTCATTTCAGGATATTTCAAGCGAGGCATCTCAATATCGTCCTGTCCTGTTCCATGTCGATGGTGAGTAGAACTAGGCTAGTAGCCAAGTCCAAACCACCGTTGCTTCATCAAACGGGGCAAGACCCAAGTCAGCCATTGCATCACCAGCACGCTTGAACACAAACCTGTGCGGTGCCTCTGCCAGCATTGGAGCCTGTGGATGGCCAGCCGGTAGCCGCCCTTCCCAGATACCTGATTCGGGTGTTCTTGCTCCAGAGCGGCAAGTCAATGATCTTCGTGTAGGCGTTTCAACAGGCACTGCACTGGCTTGCTCAAGTTGCGGAATAGGCGCCGCTTCCCGCCAGTCTCCAGAATGCACCAGGCTGAAAGTACTCAGCCTGTTTTTTTGGTCGCAGGTGGCCACTACACCCCATGTCTGCCCCCCTTTCCTTCGATGGGGAAGCACAGCATGGGGTGCATATGCATCACTTCGTCGGGAGAAGGACTCAACAACTGCATCAAGCTCTCTGGTTCAATATCTCTAGGCTTGGTGTTTTGAAACCAAGGGCCCTGTCAGGAACTTTCATCCAAAGTAAAACTCTGCAGCGCCCATTTATCTTACCATTCATGAGATTGCCGTTTTCATTGGATTATTAACTAGAGAAAATAGAAAGCAATAATATTTATTAAATACTATTTAACCGACAACCACAAACCACGTCATGGTCAATAGCAATTGGATTTTAAATCAGAAATAAACATATTCACCTTAATTGTTATTTTTAGAAAATTAAACCTCAACTATTCTAGATACAAATAGATCCCATCCATTAGCCAATATTTCTTCGTAACTAGGATCTTCTGAATTTCCATCCAGATCAATAAACATGCGATTTTTTTCGGAAACTTCTTCAATTGAATTCCACGCAGCAAAGCATTCGCTACAATACAAATAAAGTTTTCCCGTATCTGTATTTTTCGAGATAATTAATTTATCTTGCCTGCAGCTTGGACATTCAATGGTTTCGAATATTTTCATAATTCAGTCAGGATATGCCGTTATTAATTCATTTGTTCCTAGTCGAACTGATATCCTAATACTGTTTAATGGTGCCCCTGCTCCTAAGGAACCACCTATGTCTACAAAGTAGACATCGTGCTTTGTGCAGAGGTTCCCCAAATAAATACTCAGCCTAGCCCCAAAGCATAGTCAATTATTAAAATGAATACCTTACTTGCGTCAATAGCAATAAATACACCGAATTCAGAGATATAAATAATCTGCAACAAACTAATCAATGATCTCCTAGCAAGAATTCTATTGATAATCAATTTCTACTAAGCAGATGTAAGATTGCGATTTATATGGAGTTCTCATGGTCATCCTTGCATGTGTAGGCTTACTTGAGAAAATAGCGTTTTTCCCTTCAATATCCCTGGAATAGAGAATTATCTCATCTTTGTTTAAAATCATATGAATTTGAATATTTTCCAAATTTCTCGATATTTTCTGCCTACTCTTTTTATCAGGGCTATTTATATAAATCGTTCCACTATTTTTTATTTCTTCCAACAAAACCGATAGCGAATTTTCTTGCCTCCCCTTTGATTCATACTCATTTCTATTTCCGACACCAAATGCATATTTTACAGGAAGAAAATTACCATTCTTTATTAACCCAGGTTCAACCATCCAAGAATAGTTGATTTCATTTTTTTCATTACTTCCATCATTAATAATCCATATTTTTTGATCTTTATCAATGATTTGAAAACTGGCTACAAATTTCTTTGAATCTACGCCAACCAAACATTCTGGCTCTCGATTTTCAATATCTTTGGCGTACGATGAAGAAAAACTCAAACAAATAGCAAATACATAAAATAAATATTTCATCGTCGAGTGCCTCTTGTTCTAGTCCTGATTTTTTGCATCATTTCCAATATATCGTCCGTATTTGCTGTAGGAGCGGTGCCTGGCCCGGTGGGGTCGCTCTTCAGTCGGGATTTATTGCATTTTTCGCCAACTGGCAAAGGCATTGATTTAGGAGTGGAAGGAATACTATCGTGGCTTCTCGTGATAGTCTTTCCGGGTTTTTCATCAAAGGGACGACATGTCCCTCCTTCATTATCCGACTCCCACTCCAGGCATTCAATTGTGCAATCGAATGGACTAAACTTCTTCCATACCTTGTCATTAGGATTTATTTGATCGTATACCTTATCTAATGGATAAGGCCGTTTTTCTGGGATTGGAACAGGGTTAATTGGTTTGTCCTTTACAAAATTTTTGGGGATTGTTCCAGAGAGACCTGTTGGATCAATACCAAGCAATGGATTTGAGGGTTAGGTGAAGAAATTTACCCCACCCATCAACCCGATCGGATCCTGATTGATATAGGCCCCAGCACCGGATCGTAATACCGATGCCGGTTGTAATACAGCCCCGTTTCCCTGCCATGGTGCTGCCCCGGCAGCCGGATCGCCTGGTGGATGCCTTGCGGGTTATATTCCTGCAGCACATTGCCCCAGGGGTCCAGCTTTGCGGCCCTGGCCACCTGGCCGGTCTGGTCCGTCAGGGCCATGGACGTGCCCAGGTGGTCGCAGTGGTAGTGGTGGATGGCGATGCGGGCGTGCTGTTCTTTTTCCTGTTCCTGCAGCTTTGCCTGCATGCCGCTGAGTAGGCGTGTAGTGCTGTCTGCCTGTTCGCCCAGCATGGCCTGGGCAATGGGCGGCAGGCCGTGCTCCAGGGTGTGGCGCAGGTGGCGGGCGGCGTCTTGCTGCATGTCGCGCGGCATGGCGCTGAGCATGCTTCGCATGAGGGCCAGTCCCTCGGTGTGGCTGGGGTCGTCTGGTCGGGCAGGCCTGCGGCGATGGCCTGCACCACTGGTGGGGCTCGCTTTGCGGGTCGCCGCTGGCAGGCGCACCAGGGTTGTGAAGCTGCTCGGCTCGTAGATGGTGTGTTCTATGTGGCGCGTGTCGCTCCCGTGCTGCAGTCTTTCGGTGTGGATGAGGCGGTCGCCGTCCCAGCCGCAATAGTGGCGACGTGCCGGTGCAACAGGGGATCGAGGTCGTAACGGCTGTGCAGTGGGTCCTGACTGCGCTGTTATCAGTGTTACTAGTCTCTCAGCCAAGTCCAAACCACAGTTGCCTCATCAAACGGGGCAAGACCCAAGATACCCATTTCATCACCAGCACGTTTAAATATGAACCTGTGCGGTGCTTCTGCCAGCATTTGAGCCTGGGGATGGCCAGCCGGTAGCCGCCCTTCCCAGATACCTGATTCGGGTGTTCTTGCTCCAGAGCGGCAAGTCAATGATCTGCGTGTAGGCGTTTCAACAGGCACTGCACTGGCTTGCTCAGGTTGCGGAATAGGCGCCGCTTCCCGCCAGTCTCCAGAATGCACCAGGCTGAAAGTACTCAGCCTGTTTTGTTGATCGAAGGTGGCCACTACACCCCATGTCTGCCCTCCCTTTCCTTCGATGGGGAAGCACAGCATGGGGTGCATATGCATCACTTCGTCGGGAGAAGGACTCAACAACTGCATCAAGCTCTCTGGTTCAATGTCTCTAGGCTTGGTGTTTTGAAACCAAGGGCCCTGCCAGGAATATGCATCCAAAGTAAAACTCTGCAGCCCCCATTTCAAACTCTCTTCAGCAGCCGTTGGATTTAGACATTGCACGGCAAGTGTCAATCCATTTTCTGCAGAACTGAAATGATAAATACTTTCGCTCAGGTGTTGAAAAATAACATCTGAAGGAACATTTTCCAAATCAGACAGGAGGAGTAGCCATTCCAGGCGACTCTGGGTACCAAGCTGCTCGATGAGAAATATTGGCAATTGATGGATTTGGCTATTCATAAGAATATCTTTTACATTTGCATTACAAGTTCGGCGCAACCTGGGGAAAACAATGTTTTATTCAATCAATATTCAGCCGAAGATCACGAGTTCATCCATTAGCAAAAAATCTTAAAAATTACTAAATCCTTCATTACAAAAATGAAAGTCATACCTCAAAGAATTATCTCCGCATTTACAAATCATGCTCATGAATATTCTATATATCTGACTGAAACCATTTCACTCTAGATTTATAAAGCGCATAGTTTTCAATGAGTTTATTTATTGCGAAGATCGTATCAGCATCTTTATCAACATAAATCACTGTGCCTTTTGATGGAGAGTTCTCTTAATAATGAAAAAGAACCACTCCCACATCTTTGTCAGATTTGTAGCAGTAGTAGCACACATCCAAATCATCGGCATCTTTGATAAAGATAAGGGTGTGCTTGTTAGAAAGATCGGATGGGGTGTCAGACAAAAGAATCAAAGGTTTTGACTCTCCGCTTGGCCAAGGGTTTTTCTGAGTCACTTATTAATCCTTGTGATTTTCACAAAACCCTTCCCACTCCGCAAATTTCCATTAGATATATAAATTACTGACACACCCACTCTAATCTGCCCGTGCGTATATTAGATTATCCAGATGATCATCGAAATCTGACGAGGGAAAACATTCAACCACCCAGTCTTTCATATCATCAAAATCCCCGTATACCTCACCCCCCGCATTGGTTATCATTTCGCAGTCATCTTTAGAAGGTGTTATATAGAAAAATGCTCTTATAAAAATAATGTCATCAGCTTTTTTAATTGATATGCTTTTAACATTGCTGTTTATATTAAAAAGAAAAGCTCTTTGACATGAGCGCAATACCTCTCCAATACTGCTTTTCTGTTTTATTTTGACAGCTTTCCAAGAAAATTTTTCGGAATTAACAGAAAAACCGTTGTCACCTCCCTGATTCATGAAGACGTGGTTGTTTTTATTGCATCTGGCATGATAATTTTCAGTATTTAAATATGTATCCTCCAACCCTTTACTCTATAAAAATAGAATCTTTTTGAATCAATTTTCAACACCTATATTCTCTAAATTCTGATCGCATCCAATACTTCTACACATCCTCAGACGATTTTATGTCCTATATATTTTTAACTGGTCACATTTATTTTAGTTTATTAAAAATAATAGAAATTTAAAAAATCAAGCAACCAACTCTTTCTTAAATAAAGAAATTACTTTTGATGCAAATTCATCATGCACATCGTTGCAAAACAGAACGATAAATCTCAAATCCTTTTCATTGGGAAATGCACTATGTGCAAAAAATTCAACAGCATCCTCTATGCTTTCATCCATAGAAATGGTCGGGATATCAAGATTACTCGCATCTAGAATCACGTCATCAATAATCTCTTCAGCTTCGTCAGCGCATCCGCCCCAAGTTGCAAAAAATTCGCAATTGACGCTTAGGATGGCATTTATAGAATTTCTAAATTTAGGTTGCAATCTATTTCCCGTCACCACAAAGCAACCAGTTTTCACACCTTTCGCTTTCAGATTGACCGCCTCAAACTCTTTTATTGATTCAATTGTGAAATTCATTTTCAGTTACTCTGATTGATAATTTTCTGTATATTTGATTCAAACGCTTTAATTTCTCTCTCAAGATGCATTATTCTTCTTTGATGCTGGGCCGCTATGACTTCAGCGGGCTGATTTTCCATACCAGGCCTAATTGTTGGGCTTTCTTTAAAATCTTTGATCTTTTTTTCATGCTCTTGTATGCGTTTTCTGTAAGACCTTATCGATTTCTCCTGAGAAGGCGAAAGACCTTTTCTTTGTACACTAACCCCATTTCTTCCTAGGTGGGTCTTTATTATTAAGGCAGGAGCCTCCAATCTAGAATTATTTGCATATATCCGCCCACCGCCTCTGACTCCAGGCACGCCAGCAACGCCCGCCAAATCCAACCCCACCTGCCCCATGCTCTCCACAACAGGCTCGGGCGCACCAGCCATCCTGGCCAGCGCAGCAGGTGCACCAAACACAGGCCCTAAAAACAGGATGCCCAAATTGTTGGCCGCTGCGCGTCGCCGCTCATCCTCCGCAGGGTCCCACGCCCTCATCTCGGGCTGCCTGGGTTTGGCCCAGTCAGGCTCATGCCCAGGCGCCCAGCAGGTGTACAGCCTGGCTTGGGTCACATTGGGCAAAAGGCTGACCGCCAGGGACTCTCTGGCCCAGGGCATGGGCTTGCCCGAGTTAGGGTTGAGTCCATAGGGATTCAGTACATCACTTTTACCGGTTTCATCAGCCATGCCAAGCCCTCACCGCTTGCAGTTCATGAACACCCGGTCCAGATGCCGCGAGACGGGACGCCCTTCTGCAAACACAGTGGGGCTGCCTTCCTTCACCCAGACATGTCCCGCGCCTTCGGAAACACTGGAGCTCACACCGCTGCCAGCATCACCCTCAACGCCTTGAACGATGCTGTCCAGCATCAATACCGGCTCCCCCCTGGCAAAGACTGTCTTGGCGTAGAGGGCAAGTTCGTGGTCGAGCGTGCGGCTGATGTCAAAGGGGATGACGTCATCTCCTACCTCGCACCAGTCGGGCTCGCTGTTGATGGCAACCCATTGGGACTCGCGATTGGCTATATGTTTGTCAGCCATGGATGCCCTTTCATTTGCGCGGGGCCGTTTTGGCCGTGACGGTGTCCTGAACGGCCAGGTCAATCCGCACCTGCTGCGTCTGCATGGCCTGGTTCATGGTCAGGCGCCATGTCATGTAAAGGCGCCTCGCATCCAAATCCAGCTCGACGGTGTCCAGATTCATGGGCTGCGGCGCGAAGGTGCCTTGCGAACCTTGTCCGCTGGCGGCGATGCGCCAACCGGGCAGATCGCAGTGCAGCGGCTTGTCTGCGGTCAGGCCCAGCACCTGGATGGATTCATGGCCTGTCCAATAGGGCTCGAAGATCCAGTCGGGATGCGCAGCCTGCAGGAAGCGGGGGTTGAAGTCGGCGGGGTAGTCCGCAGTCTGGTTGCGCCGCAGGTCCTCTTTCCACTGCGCGTCGTAGGTTCCCGCATGACGTTTGCGGCTGCCCCAGGTACGGGCGATAGGTCCCAATGCGGGTATGGCAATGGATTTGTCTACAGCGGACAGGGGATTGGCAGCGAGCTCTATCCGGGCGGCGGGATAGTGCACCTCCTTGTCCATGCGGTGCACTGGAAGGTGGCCTCGGCCTACGGGGTTGAGGTCATGCCTGATCCAGCCATCTCCCTGCTGGTAGCTGCCACCGTAGGCCAACTCATAGCGCAGCTCCACGTGTTCGCAAGGCTTGGGAGCACTAAGATGCCAGCCCTTGAGCAGGCTCCACTGCCAATGCCGCTCGCCATGCAGAAACATGGTTTGCTTGCGGGTTGCGCCATGGCTCTTGATGGTGACTTCTGCTGCCCAGCTACTGGCCCCAGCTGATGCGGGTCGTGCCGCTCCGCTGATCAGGAAGTCGGTGGCGATCTTGTGCAGCAGCACGTCGCCCGTTTTTTGCAAGGATGCGTATGCATCGCGGCTGAACTCACGGGGCTGGTCCGCCATGTGGATGGGCGATACCTCACCTTGGGGAGCCGGCGCCAGGCACAGGCCTCGCTTGTCTTGCACGAGTTGGCAGGCTGCCTTGACGATGAGCACGTCATACATGCGCTTGCCCGGGCCCATTTTTTCGAAGGCGAACCATTCGAAGGGCGTGTAGTTGTCCACCTGCTGCAGTTGCATGACGGCACTCAGTTCAGGTCAATCCGCTCGGAGCTGACCTGCACGTGCTCGCTTCCGTCGAGCGTGATCAGCTTGCCGTTGAGGTTGACCGTGCCATCGCTTTTCATTTCCAGCACGCTCTTACCGACCTTGAGCGTGATGCTGTCGGGCTGCATTGCGATGCTGGACTCGCTGCCCTGCGCCGCGCCGCCGGAATCAGAGGAGCCCACGATGTTCATCGCCATGCCTGGCGTTGCACCGCCACCGCCGCTCCCACCACCACCAACGGTGAGCGTGTACTTGCCGCCGACCTTGGTGTCCTTGCTCTGGCCGATGGTGGCGCTCTGGCTCATGCCCACTGTGGTCACCATCATCATGCCCACATTGAGGTTGTAGGCCATGCCGATGTTGGTCATGCGAGCCACGCCGATGTTTTCCATCTTGCCTATGCCCACGTTGTACATATTCATCAGGCCGATGGTTTCGGTCTTTATTTTTCCGACACTGATCTTCCATTGGCTGCCAATGGAGTCGGTCTCAGTCACCCCAACGGTCTTGCTGCGGTTCTTGCCGATGGAGATGTTCTCGTCGATGCCGACATCCTCGTTGCGGTTGTCGCCGATGCTGATCTTCTCGTTGTGGTCCACCCGCTCCGTGCGGTTGTTGTGCACGGTGATGGTCTCGTCGCGGTCCACGGTCTCCGTGCGGTCCCGGTGGATGACGTTGGTCTCGTCCCGGTCCACGGTCTTGCGCCGGTCGTTGCCCACCCATTTGTCTTCGTCGTTCTCGACCTCGGTGAGCTGGTCCTTCTGGGCATGCAGCCACAGCTGTTCGGCGCCCGCCTTGTCCTCGAAGCGGATGGCGTTGGCGTCGCCCGGGCCGTTCTTCATGCCCGCGCCTGCGGCCCCGCCCTTGCTCGATCTGGTCTTGATGCCCGATTGCGTGGCGTTGGCCGGCAGCGCCCAGGGCGGCATGTTGGCCGCGTTGTAGACGCAGCCCGTGACCAGCGGGTAGTCCGGGTCGCCGTTGAGGAAGTCCACCACCACCTCATGGCCTATGCGCGGAATGGAGATGGCCCCGAACCCCGGGCCTGCCCAGTTCGTGGCCACGCGGATCCAGCAGCTGGAGTTCTCGTTCATGGCGCCCAGCCGGTCCCAGTGAAACTGCACCTTGATGCGGCCGTATTCGTCGGTCCAGATTTCTTCTCCGGCCGGGCCCACGACGACGGCGGTCTGCGGGCCCGTGGTGCGCGGCTTGGGCGTGGTGCGTGCGGGCGTGTAGGCAAGACTCGTGGGCTGGGCCTGCAACTCGTAGCGCTGGAAGGAGCCGTCTTCCGCGGCGCTGCCCTTGGCGCCCGGGGCCACGGCACTGACGCGGGGATTCTCCTTCAAGTGGTAGCTCAGGCCCGTGATCAGGTACTGCTGGTTCTGGTCGCCGCGCGGGTAGTTGTAGAGGCTGAAGGTGTAGCCCGTGGCCAGCGCCCGGTGGCAGGACTGGCCCCGCACCCGGCTTTGGCCCGTGAGGCTTTCCTTCAGGCGCACGCGGATGTAGTCCTCGCCGTCGCTCAGCTGGGTGTAGCCGCCCGGCCATTCGTAGATTTCGTGGCCGTCGTGCGCATGGCCCGGTGGGTCGCGCCGCAGGTGGGTGAGGTCGGCCCGGGGTTTCTTGAAGTCGTAGTCGTCGCTGTAATGGCGGCCCGATTTGATTTCCTGCTCCAGCTGCCAGGCGTGGATGTTTTCCTGATCGCCTGCGGCCGCTTTTTCAGGGGGATAAAAGGGAATGGAGGCTCCCCCGGGCAATACGCTGTGCGAGGCAATGATGTCGTCGCACAGCACCAGGGTGTGCTGGCCCGAGGCATGCTCGAAGAAGTAGTAAATGCCTTCGTGCTCCATCAATCGCGAGACAAAGTCGCAATCGCTTTCGTTGTATTGAACGCAGTAGTCCCAACTGCGGTAGGCGCGCGTGAGTTTCTTTTGCAGGGGATGGCCATAGACGCCCAATACCTCCTCGATGATGTCGGGCACGGTCTGGTTCTGGAAGATGCGAAAGTCGCTCTTGCGCGTGGCCAGCCACAGCCAGGGGCTCAGGCGGGCCTTGTAGGCGTAGTGGCGGTGGTCCTGGCCCTGCATGCCGAAGCGGGTGACGATGCCGTCAATGAAGCGCCTGCCGCCGCCCTGGGTTTCTATTTCTATGGTGGCATTTTTGCCCAATAGGGCCTTGGGATCTATGCTTTCGCTTTCGCTGAGCATTTCCACATCAAGGCTGAAGAGCTGGCTGATGTTTTCCTGGCCGCGCAATTCACGGAAATGCAATTCATCGCCCAATGGCGTATGGATGGTGACTCGGCGTGTCATAGTGCGCGCCGCCCTGGGGGCGGCCTCCCTGCTCTTGGTGAGCGGGGATCATAGACAAGCCGATGGCCAAAGGGCAATCAAATGCAGTGCCGGATACATCCTGTAAATGTAAGCAATTGCCTATCTTGGATACAGGCATGTATTTGAATGGCATGCCACCCATTGATCTTCAATGCCATTCAACCCTCCATCGCGCCTTGAATTTCGCCTTGAACCGCGAATGCATTGCGCGTGCTCACACTCCCAAATACCGTTCCCACAGCGCTCTGTCCCCATCCAGCGCGGCCGAGTCTCCGCTCCACACGACTTTGCCGCGCTCCACGATGAGGTGGCGGTCGGCCAGGCCCAGCAGGCGCTCCACGTATTTGTCGATGACCAGGATGGTCTGGCCGGCGGCGCGCAGCTGGGCCAGGCAGGACCAGATCTCTTCGCGGATGCGGGGGGCCAGGCCCTCGGTGGCCTCGTCCAGGATGAGCAGGCGCGGGTTGGTGACCAGGGCGCGGCCTATGGCCAGCATCTGCTGCTCGCCGCCTGACAGCTGGTTGCCCATGTTGGAGGCGCGCTCGCCCAGGCGGGGAAACAGCGCGAACACGCGCTCGGGCGTCCAGGGCTCGGCTGCGCCGGGGCTGCCCGAATTGCGATGGGCCACAAAGGCCGTCAGGTGCTCGCGCACCGTGAGATTGGGAAAGCACTGGCGGCCTTCGGGCACGATGGCCACGCCGGCGCGGGCGATGCGGTCGGTGGCCCAGCCGGCAATGTCCTGCCCGGCAAACACCATGCGGCCGGCGCGCAGGGGCAGTTGGCCCAGCAGCGTGCGAAGCAGCGTGGTCTTGCCCATGCCGTTGCGGCCCAGCAGGGTGACGACCTGGCCGGCCTCGATGCGGAGGTCCACGCCGAACAGCACCTGGCTGGGTCCGTAGCCGCTTTGCACGGCCTGCATTTCGAGCATCACGCGCCCTCCTTCACTTCTTCGTCGCCCAGGTAGGCCTGGCGCACGTCGGCGTTGCCACGTATCTCGTCGGGCGTGCCGGTGGCGATGATGCGGCCGTAGACCAGCACGGAGATGCGGTCGGCCAGGCGGAACACGGCCTGCATGTCGTGCTCCACCAGCAGCATGGCGGCACGGCCGCGCAGCGATTCGATCAGTTCGGTCAGGCGCAGTGTTTCATCAGGCCCCATGCCGGCCATGGGCTCGTCCAGCAGCAGCACGCCAGGGCGCGCGGCCAGGGCCAGCGCGAATTCCAGCTTGCGCTGCTCGCCATGCGGCAGCGTGCCTGCGGGGCGCTGCAGCAGGCTGGCGTCAATGGCGCATTCGCGCGCCAGCTCGCGGGCCTGCTCGTAGAGCGCGGTCTCGGCCGCGCGCGGGCGCCAGAAGCTGAAGCTGCTGCCCGCATGCGCCTGCACGGCCAGCACCAGGTTGTCCAGCACGCTGGACTGCTTGAAGATGTTGGTGATCTGGAAAGACCGCGACAGCCCCGCCGCCACGCGCTGGTGGGCGTTGAGCGCGCTCACATCGCGCCCCGCCAGCACCAGCGTGCCCGCATCGGCCGCCAGCGTGCCGGACAGCAGATGGATGAGCGTGGACTTGCCCGCGCCATTGGGGCCGATCAGCGCATGAATCTCGCCAGGCGCCAGCGACAACGAGACATGGTCGGTGGCCAGCAGCGCGCCAAAGCGGCGCACCAGGCCCTTGGCTTCCAGGGCCGGAGTGGGAATGGAGATAGGTGTGGCCGCGCCGCTCATGCCTGCCTCCCGCGTGCGGGCCACAGGCCCATCAGGCCGCGCGGCGCACCGAACACCACGCACAGCAGCAGCAGGCCCAGCGGCAGATGCCAGTACTCGGTCCACATGCGCAGCACTTCCTCCAGCGTCAGCATGACGACGGCGCCGGCCACGCCGCCCCAGCGCAGGCCCACGCCCCCCACCAGCACCATGATCAGCAGGTTGGCCGACTGGGTCCAGTGCATGAGGCTGGGGGAGATGAACAGGTTGTGGTTGGCCAGCAGCGCGCCCGCCAGCCCGGCCACGGCGCCGCTGAGCACAAAGGCTGCCAGCTTGATGCGATAGACCGGGTAGCCCAGCGACTCCATGCGCGACTCGTTCTCGCGCACGCCCTGCAGCGCCTTTCCGAAGCGCGAATCCACCAGCCGCCCGAACACCGCCATCAGCACCGCGAACAGCGCCAGCACCACGTAATAGAAGGAGACATCGTGGCCCAGGTCCAGCCCGGGCAGCACGGAATGGCCGGGCAGGTTGAGCCCGTCCTCGCCGCCGTACTGGCGCAGCGAGATGAAGATGTAGAACAGCATCTGCGCAAAGGCCAGCGTGATCATGATGAAGTACACGCCGCGCGTGCGCAGCGACACGGCGCCCGTGGCGGCGGCCAGCAGCCCGGCCAGCAGCGCGGCGGCAGGCCAGGCGACCAGGGCCGAGGTGACGCCATTCATCGCCAGAATGCCCACCGCATAGGCCCCCGCACCGAAGAAGGCCGCATGCCCCAGCGCCACCATGCCGCCATAGCCCAGGATGAGGTTCAGGCTGGTGGCGGCCAGCGCGTAGATCAGCACGCGGCGCACGAAGGAGATGTAGAAGTCCAGCCCCAGCGCCGGAGCCACCAGCGGGAACACCGCCAGCGCCAGCAGCGCGAGTACGGTCCAGAAGAACCGGGCCTGGAACCTGCCTTGCAATGTGCTGTTTTCCATGCTCAGCCTCGCGCGGGGAAAAGGCCGGAAGGCCGGTACACCAGCACCACCGCCATCAGCACGTAGATGGAAATCGCCGCCAGCGTGGGCCCCACGCTGGATGCCACGGCCGGGGAGAACACCTGGCGCAGCAGCATGGGCAAAAAGGCCCGCCCCGCCGTGTCCACCATGCCCACCAGCAAGGCGCCAACCAGGGCGCCGCGTATGGAGCCTATGCCGCCGATGACGATGCACACCAGCACCAGGATGAGGATCTCTTCCCCCATGCCGACCTGAACCGAAGTGATGGGCCCCAGCAGCGCGCCCGCCACCGCCGCCAGCATGGCGCCCAGCGTGAACACGCCCAGGAACAGCAGCGGCACGCGCACGCCCATCAGCGTGGCCATCTGGCGGTTGGAGGCGCCTGCCCGCACCAGCACGCCGGCGCGCGTGCGCGTCACGAACCAGTACAGGCCCAGCGCGGCGGCCAGGCCGAAGACGATGATCATCAGCCGGTAGGCCGGGTACATGAGATCGGGCAGCAACTGCACCGGGCCGGACAGCGCGGCCGGCATGTTGAGCATCACCGGCGCCGGGCCCCAGACCATCTTGACCAGGTCATTGGCAATGAGGATGACGGCATAGCTGCCCAGCACCTGGGCCAGATGGTCGCGCACGGCAAGGCGCCGTATCAGCACCAGCTCCAGCACCACACCCGCCACGCCCGTGGCCACGGCCGCCACCAGCACGGCCGCGGTGAACGAGCCCGTGCGCTGCATGGTCTCGGCCGCCACATAGGCGCCCGCCATGTACAGCGAGCCATGGGCCAGGTTCATGATGTCCATGATGCCGAACACCAGGGTCAGCCCGGCCGCGATCAGAAACAGCATCAGCCCGAACTGCAGGCCATTCAACAATTGCTCCAAGAGCAGCGTCCACGTCATCCACACGCCCCCTGCCGCAGGCGCAGTGGCCCGCGCGCGGTCAACAAATCATCCGGCTTTGAAAATCAAGATCAAGGCACGCCGCGCCCGACGGGGGCGCGGCGGCGGGGTCACATCTTGCAGTCGTTGACGTAGACGTCCTGGTACTTGTCGAACACCTTGCCCACCAGCTTGTTGGTGATGCGGCCGCTGCCGTCCTTCTCGATCACGCGCTGGTAGTAGGCCTGGATGGGATAGTGGTTCTTGCCGTACGTGAAGGGGCCGCGCACCGAGGCGTAGTCGGCCTTCTCCAGCGCCTTGACAATGGCCTGGCGGTCCGAGGCCTTGCCGCCGGCCTGCTTGACCGCCGCATCCATGGCCATGATCACGTCATAGGCCTGGGCCGCGTAGACCGAGGGGTTGCGGCCCTTGTACTCCTTGCGGAAGGCCTCGACGAAGGCCTTGTTCTGCGGCACGTCCAGGTCATGCGCCCACTGCGCGGTGTTGACCATGCCCAGCATTGGCTCGCCCACGGCCTGGATCACGTCCTCGTCGGCCGAGAAGCCCGGGCCGATCAGCTTGACGCTTTGCGACAGCCCCGTGGACACGAACTGCTTGACGAAGTTGATGCCCATGCCGCCCGGCAGGAAGATGTAGACCGCATCGGGCTTGGCCGCGCGGATCTGGGCCAGCTCGGCCGCGTAGTCGATCTGGCCCAGCTTGGTGTAGACCTCCTCGCCGGGCGCGGTCTTGTAGCCGCGCTTGAAGCCGACCAGCGCATCCTTGCCCGCCGGATAGTCGGGCGCCATGATGAACATCTTCTTGAAGCCACGGTCGGCCGCCAGCTTGCCGGCTGCCTCGTGGAAGGCATCGTTCTGGTAGGACGTGCCGAACCAGAACGCATTGCACTGCGCGCCCGCGAACTGGCTGGGGCCGGGGTTGTTGGACAGGTAGGGCACCTTGGCGCCGAACAGCGCCGGGCCCACGGCCAGGGCCACGTTGGAGCCGATGGGGCCGGTGAAGAAATCCACCTTGTCGCGCTGTATGTAGCGCGTGACCAGCTGGCGCGCCTGGTCGGGGTTGCCGCCCATGTCGGTCTGCAGGAACTCGGCCGGCTGGCCGCCCAGCTTGCTGCCCAGCTGCTTGATGGCGAGGTTGAAGCCATCACGCGCCTCGGCGCCCAGCGCGGCAAACGGCCCGGAAATATCGTTGGCGATACCGACCTTGATGGTGTCCGCCTGCGCGAGCGCGGGAACAAAGGCAGGGGCCAGGGCCGCTGCGGCCAGGAAGGGGGTGAGGAAACGCATGCTGCTGTGCTCCTTGCGCGGGCCGCGCGGATGGCAATCGGTGGTGAGGCAGTCTTCCGTCACGCTGGACGGGAAACTCTGTAAGGGCTGGAACGGTTGGCGCAGGTCTTAGTTTAGGTTTAAAGTATTTTGCAGAACAAGTCTGGGACTTGTACCAATACCTGCCATACAAACCATTTCGCGCCATCTCCGTTCCAATGCCCGCACTCTACCGTCACTACGACCGCGCCGGACTCGATGTCCAGTACAACGCCCGCGCGACGGTACCTGACATCACCCCCATCATCAAGGCCTATGCCGACGACAGCCGGGCCGCGCGCCAAAGCCTGCCCTGCGCGCTGAACGTGGCCTATGGCGATCATGCCGACGAGCTGCTGGACATTTTCCCGGCAGCAACCGGGGCGGCAGGCGCCCCTGTTCTCTTCTTCATCCACGGCGGCTACTGGCGGCTGCTGTCCAAGGACGACTCCAGCAGCATGGCGCCCACCTTCACGCGCGCCGGCGCCGTGGTGGTGGCCCTGAACTACTCGCTGGCGCCCGCCGTCACGCTGGACCGCATCGTGGACCAGACACGCCGCGCCCTGGCCTGGGTGCATGCCCACATCGCCCGCTACGGCGGCGACCCGGGCCGCATCCATGTCTGCGGCAGCTCGGCCGGTGGCCACCTGGCGGGCATGCTGCTGGCCGGTGGCTGGCATGCGGACTACGGCGTGCCCGAAGACGTGGTGCGCGGCGCCGCACCGCTGTCGGGCCTGTTCGACCTGCGCCCGCTGGTGCACACCCACATCAACGAATGGATGCGCCTGAGCGAGCAGGACGCCATTCGCAACAGCCCCGCCCTCCTGCCGCACGGCGCGGCCTGCCCGCTCATCGTCAGCTACGGCGAGAGCGAGACCGATGAATTCAAGCGCCAGAGCGACGACTACCTGGCCGCCTGGAACCAGCGCCGTGGCCCCGGTCCATCGTCAGGCCAGTACGTGGCCATGCCCGGCACCAACCATTTCGACATCGTGCTCACCCTGAACGACCCGGCCAGCCCGCTGACGCGCGCCATCCTCGCGCAGATGGGCTTGAGCGCCCCCACACCGCAGAACCAGCCATGACCCACGCCCCCGACCTGGAGTCGCGCGCCGCGCCCGACGACCACCATGCGCTGCGCCTGTGGCTGCGCATGCTCACCTGCTGCAACCTCATCGAAGGCGAGATCCGCAACCGACTGCGCAGCGAATTCGACACCACCCTGCCCCGCTTCGACCTCATGGCCCAGCTGCAGCGCGCGCCCGAGGGCATGAAGATGGGCGAGCTGTCGCGCCACATGATGGTGACCAACGGCAACATCACCGGCATCACCGACCAGCTGGAGAAAGAAGGCCTGGTGGTGCGCACCAAGGTGGAGTCCGACCGGCGCAGCTCCGTGCTGCACCTCACCCCGCTGGGCCGCAAGACCTTTGCGCGCATGGCCAAGGCGCATGAGTCCTGGGTCATGGGCATGTTCGGCGACATGCCGCAGGCCAGCCGCAACGCCCTGTACCAGGCGCTGGGCGACCTCAAGCAGCAGGTGGTGGCCCACCGCTCGCCCACGGACTGAGCGCGCGCAGACCCAAGCCCATTCAGCCCTGCACGCAGTTGCGCCCTGCTGCCTTGGCGCGGTACAACGCACGGTCGGCCGCTTCCACCAGCGCCACGGCGGCACCTTGGGTGGAGCCGGGGGTAGTGCCTTGTGTCGCGCTTTGTGTCGCGCTTTGTGTCGCGCCTTGGGTGACGCCAGCCTCATCACCCTGCGTCGTGGCCACGCCAATGCTGGCCGTCACATGGCCAAAGCGGCTGATGCGGTGCTCCAGGGCCAGGCCCTCGATGCGCGCGCGCAGCCGCTCGGCCACCTGCTGCGCGCCGGCCTTGTCGGTATTGGGCAGCACCACGGCCAGCTCTTCCCCGCCATAGCGCGCCGCCATGTCGCCGGGCCGCTGCACCGCCTGGGCCAGCGCGCTGCACACGGCCTGCAGGCAGGCATCGCCCGCCACATGGCCGTAGGCATCGTTGTAGCCCTTGAAGTAGTCCAGGTCGATCAGCAGCAGCGACAGCGGCGTGCCCTCGCGCGCAGCGCGACGGGCCTCGCGCTCCAGCACCTCGTCAAAGCGGCGGCGGTTGGCCAGGCCCGTCAACTGGTCCTGGGCGGCCAGCACCTCCAGCCGGCGATTGGCGTCCAGCAATTCCTCGCGCGCGCTGACCAGGGAGCACTCGGCGCGCGAACGCAGCCGCATCGCGGCCGTCAGGCGCCAGCCGATCAACGCAATCGCCAGAAACAGCCCCAGCACCACAGCCAGCGTCAGCAGCGCCTGGCGCCGCCAGGAACTCAACGCCTCATCGCGGCCCAGGGCCACCGTGGTCACCAGCGGATAGCGCTCGCTGCGCAGAAAGGCGTAGATTCTTTCCGTGCCGTCCAGGGCCGAGCGGAACGACGCCGTGCCCGACATCGCCCCCACGTAGTGGCGCAGGAAATTGGGCGACTGCGAGAAGTCCCGCCCCAGGTCCTGCTCGCGGAACGGGTGGCGCACCAGCAACTGCCCGCCCGGCGTGCTCAGCGCAATGGCCCCCTTCTCGCCGATATCGATCTTGCCGAACAGCCGCAGGAAATTCTCCACACCCAGCGCCACCACCACCGCGCCTGCAAACTGGCCCTCGGCGTCCGTATAGCGCCGGCTGATGGTGATCACCCATTCGCCCGTGGAGCGGCTGCGGATCGGCGGCCCGATGTAGATGCCTGACGATGCGTCGTCACGGTGGTGCGTGAAGTAGTCCCGGCCGGAGCTTTCCGATCCTTCGGGGAACGCCCCCTTGGACGACATCAGCCAATGGCCCTGCGCATCCACGATCAGCAGCTCGTTGAGCTGGTTCAGCAGATGCTCCTGCCGATTGACCAGATACAGCACCCGCTCCAGGAGCACGGGGCTGGTGCCATCCACCTCCAGCCGCTCGGCAATGCCCAGCAGCAGCATGGAGCTTTGGGTGATCACGCCCTCGGCATAGGTGTTCAGTGTCTGGGCCAGGTTGCGGTTGCTGGTATCGACCTCAGCCAGCGTGCGCTGGCGCGCCGCCACCAATTGCCAGACCGTGGCCGCAGAAACCGACACGAACACCACCGCCAGCAACCAGGCCACCAGGCGGGCATCACGCTTCACGGGCCGGCCTCTGCCCCCGCACCAGGCCTTTGTCCACCAATCCCTCTCCATCACATGCACCTGCGCCATCTCGGCAGTCCTGCTGCCGTCCGATCTTGGGTTTTCTGCGTCCGGCTCAGCACCTGGGCAGCATCTTTGCGCGGGCGTTTCCGACCTTGACCCAAGTCAAGCCGGAAAAACCCGCGAACCCGGTATTGTCCCCGGCTTCGGAAAAATCGGCCGGACGGGCTCGGATTGGGGGGGCTGCCGGCCGGGTAGGCAACGTATTTGCGATAACATTTCGCCGTCCCTCAGCGGACGCGGGCTTGGCGGCCCGGACACAGGCGCAGCAGCCGCCCCCTCTTGATGGTGTGCGGCTTTCAGTTTTCCCAGTGCTGCGCTGGACATGGCTTCATTTCAATGCAGCCATGCGAAACATCCATACACAGGAGCCGCCATTGACCGACACCACCCTCCTTCGCACAGCGCATGCTGGCGCGCCAGTTCTCATTCCTGTCTCAAGACACCAGCAGGCCGTGCTGACTCATCGCTGAAAGGGACAGGCATGTACTACCCGATTGCCGAGGAAGAGCTGCAAGTGGTTCAGGACTGCATGCAGCAGATATCGCTGCTTGTGGACCTGGGCTGCGGGATTTCTGCCGTGCAAACCACGGTCGGGACTGAAGCGTTGTTGAGCTTCCTGATTGCACAGCGGGAGGCGCTGCAGGGGGCTGTTGAGGCGGTGCAGGCCCGGGAGGTCATGAGGGGGCCTGCGGGTTAGGCAGGGCCGCTTGAAGGGGCGGAGCGCGTTCAGCCAAGTGCAGACACTCGCACGCCGACTGATGCGCCTGAAACCCCTCAATCCTTGAGCAAGCGCGCCTTCACCGTTCGCCCCTTGATCTTCCCGCTATTGAGCCGGGCAACCACGTCATGCGCAATCTTGCGGTCCACGGCCACATAGGTTGCGAACTCGTTGATGTCGATCTTGCCCACTTGCTCGCGGGTGTAGCCCAGGTCTGCGGTGAGCGCACCCAGCACGTCGCCCGGGCGGATCTTGTCCTTGCGGCTGGCATTGATGTGGATGGTGGCCTTGGATGGCAGGAGCCGGCCGCCGGGAGCCGGCGTCAGCTCGTCCAGCGGGTACCAGACGGATGGGCTGCCCTGCATCTGCTCGATGTTTCCGACCGAGCCCATTTCGTCCATCGTCGCAAGACTCAGAGCCAAACCTTTCTGGCCGGCGCGGCCTGTGCGGCCGATGCGGTGCACGTGCACTTCAGGGTCGGGCGTGATGTCCACGTTGATGACGGCGCCCAGATTGGTCACATCCAGCCCGCGAGCCGCCACATCGGTGGCGACCAGCACGGAGCAACTGCCGTTCACGAAGCGCACCAGCACCTGGTCACGATCACGCTGCTCCAGATCGCCGTGCAGCTCCAGCGCGCTGTAGCCCTGGGCCTGCAGCAGCTCGGCGAGGGCCCGGCAGCGCGCCTTGGTATTGCAGAAGGCCAGCGTGCTCTCGGGCCGGAAGTGCTCCAGCAGGCGAGCCACCGAGGGCAAGCGCTCTTCCTTGTCCACCTCATACCAGCGCTGCTCGATCTGCTCGCCGCTGTGCTGTGCGGCAACTTTGACCGTGACCGGGTCACGCATGAAGCGCGCGGCCAGCTTGGCGATGCCTTCAGGGTAGGTGGCGGAGAACAGCAAAGTCTGGCGCTGCGGGGGGCACTGCTTGGCGACTTTGGCGATGTCATCGACGAAACCCATGTCGAGCATGCGATCCGCTTCGTCGAGCACCAAGGTGTTCAGCGAATCAAGGTTCAGATTGCCCCGATCCAGGTGATCGATCACACGGCCGGGCGTGCCGATGATCACGTGCGCGCCGTTCTCCAGGCTCGCGTTCTGGCCGCGCAGCGGAACGCCGCCGGACAGGGTCACCACCTTGACGTTGTCTTCCGCACGCGCCAGACGGCGAATCTCGGTCGTCACCTGATCGGCCAGCTCGCGGGTGGGGCAGAGCACCAGGCCTTGCACCGAGAAATTGCGCGTATCCAGCTTCGCCAGCAGCGCCAGGGCAAAGGCCGCGGTCTTGCCGCTGCCGGTCTTCGCCTGAGCGATCACATCCTTGCCTTCAAGCGCAGGGGGCAGGCTGGCGAGCTGAATCGCCGTCATTTCAAGGTAGCCGAGCCGCTCAAGATTGGCGAGCGTTGCCGGCGAAAGCGCAAGTTTGTCGAAGGAATTGGGGGAAGCCGAGGGAGGAGTCATGGGGGCATTTTAAAGTTGGCGATTTCAAGACCGAAGCGCACACGTTGGTCACTGAAAAAGAACAGGAGGCATGCTGGGCAATTGCCAGCATGCGCGAGAGGACGGCCAGCGGGGTGTTGAAGCCATGGATGGCAAAAGACGCGTCAACCGGCGACGGCCCCGGGCGAGACCCATGCGTCTTGGCCCAACGCCGTGTTTCTGCATGCCGCCCCTGCAACGCATAACATCTTGACACGCTTTAGGGCTGAAAAGTGTCCGCTCACATCCGAAAACCTTGGAACACTCTGCGCCACGCGCCGAGGAGCGGGGCAGTCCGTCACCCCGCCCCGGCCACTGCCTGAAAGCCCCGCAATGCACCCCACACCACAGGCTGCAGCCTCCATGTTGCAGCCGCCCGACCGCGCACCCGCGGACTCCTACCCGGCCTGCGCAGAGCCAAACCACCTCGGCCACGAAGCCAGGAGTTCCTTGATGCCCCCCGCCATGGCCGCCTCCCTGGCGGCCGCGCTGCTGGTGGCCTGCGGGGGCGGTGGGGGCGATACGGCACCCGGTACCGGAAATGGAGGCAACGGCGGCACGGGCACCGGCCCTGGCGGCGGAACCGGTACCGGTACGGGCACCACGGCCACCCCCGCCAGCGACGAGGAAGCCGCGCGTTTCCTGCTGCAGGCGCAGTTCTCGGCCACCGACGAGGAGATCGCAGCGCTGCGCGCCAAGGGCTACGGTCCCTGGCTGGCCGAGCAGTTCGCGCTGCCCGTGGACACCACGGGCACGGCCTGGCTGATGCAGCGCGGCTACGGCGTGGCAGAGGCCGGCACACGCTACGACAACGTCTCGTATCCCTCCGACTTCATGCTCTGGAGCCAGCTTTTCACGGAGCGCGACGCGGTGCGCAAGCGTGTGGCATTGGCGCTGTCGGAGATCATGGTGGTCTCCACCACCGGGCTGGAGCAGCCGTGGAGCATCTTCCTGGCCTCCGGCTACTGGGATCTGCTGAACCAGCACGCCTTCGGCAACTTCCGCACGCTGCTGGAGGCCGTCACGCTCAGCCCGGCCATGGGCATCTACCTGAGCACGCGCGGCAACCAGAAGGAAGACGCCCGCAGCGGCCGCCAGCCCGACGAGAACTACGCCCGCGAGGTGATGCAGCTGTTCACCATCGGCCTCTACCGCCTCAACCCCGACGGCACCGAGCAGCGCGACGGCAGCGGCAACCGCATCGACACCTATTCGGCGGCCGATGTGAGCAATCTGGCGCGCGTCTTCACCGGCTACGACTACGACACCAGCAAGAACCAGCCCACCAACCTGAGCGGCAGCACGGTGACGGGGCTGCAGCAGGCGCTGCTGCCCATGGCCTTCAACGCCGCGCGCCATTCCACGCTGGCCGCCACTTTCCTGGGCACCACCGTGGCTGCGGGCACGTCAGGGCCAGCGGCGCTGAAGGCGGCGCTGGACACGCTGTTCAACCACCCCAACGTCGGGCCCTTCATCGGGCGCCAGCTGATCCAGCGCCTGGTCACCAGCAACCCCAGCCCCGCCTATGTGGGGCGCGTGGCCGCCGCCTTCGCCGACAACGGCAGCGGCACGCGGGGCGACCTGCGCGCCGTGATCGCCACCGTGCTGCTGGACCCGGAGGCGCGCGGCGCTGCAGGGCTTGCCAGCCCCCAGTACGGCCGCCTGCGCGAGCCCATGGTGCGCTTCGTGCAGTGGGGTCGCACCTTCGGGCTGCGGTCGGCACGCGGCACCTGGAAGATCGACAACCTGAGCGACCCGGCCACCCGCCTGGGCCAGAGCCCGCTGCGCTCGGGCTCGGTGTTCAACTTCTTCCGCCCGGGCTATGTGCCGCCCTCCACCCCCCTGGCCACGACGGGCCAGGTGGCGCCGGAGTTCCAGATCGTCACCGAGACCAGCGTGAGCGGCTACCTGAACTTCATGCAGAACGTGATCCGCTTCGGCTACTACGTGAACGCGCCTGACCTGCCCCAGGGCGGCAGCAGCGCAGCCAACGGCTTCGACATCACCTGCAGCTACGCCAACCTGCTGCCCCTGGTGGCCGACGCCGCCGCGCTGGTGCGCAAGGTGGCGCTGCTGCTGTCGGCAGGGCAGGTATCGGCCGCCACACAGGCGCGCATCGTGGCAGCGCTCAATGCCACGCCGGTGACGGCCACCAGCAACGCCGCCACCCAGCTCAACCGCGTGGCAGCCGCCGTGCTGCTGGTGATGGCCAGCCCCGAATATCTGGTGCAGAAGTGACCGAGCAAGTGACCGAACAGGTGACCGAACAGGTGACCGAACGTCTGCAAAGCAAAGCGATATCGCCATGAATTTCATCGACCCCGCCCGCCACACGCGCCGCGCATTCCTGCGCCGCAGCACGCAACTGGCCGCCGCCGGTACCGCCCTGCCCTTCGCCCTGAATCTTGCCGCGCTGGGCGAGGCCGCCGCCTTCGAGGCGAACGACTACAAGGCGCTGGTCTGCGTCTTCCTCTACGGCGGCTGCGACTACGCCAACACCGTCGTGCCCTACGACAGCACCCGCTACGGGCAGTACTCCGCCATCCGCGGCGGCAACAGCGATGGCACGGCCGGTGGCATTGCCCTGGCCCGCGCAGCGCTGGGCAATACGCTGCTGCAACCCCGCACGGCGCTGGCCGGTGGCATGCAGTACGCGCTGCACCCGTCCATGACGGGCCTGGCCGGCCTCTTCAACGCGGGCCGCGCGGCGGTGCAGCTGAACGTCGGCCCGCTGCTGGTGCCGCTTACGCGGGCCCAATATGCCACCGGCGACCGGCGCAGCTACCCGCTGCCGCCCAAGCTTTTCTCGCACAACGACCAGCAGTCGGTCTGGCAGTCGCAGGGCGCCGAAGGCTCCACCGTGGGCTGGGGCGGCAACCTGGGCGACCTGGCGCTGTCGTCCAACGCCACGTCGCTCTTCACCTGCATCTCGGCCACGGGCAACGCCGTGTTTCTCTCGGGCGACCAGGCGCTGCAGTACCAGATCAGCCCGGGCGGCGCCGTGCCCATCAACGCCGTCAAGGGCGCCAATGTCTATGGATCGACCGCCGTGCGCGGCCTGCTGAGCGAGCTGGTGCAGACGGCCGGCAGCCACGCGATGGAGGCCGAGTACGCCCGCGTCACGCAGCGCTCCATCAGCGCCGAGGGGCAGATCTCTTCGGCCCTCTCCAGCGGCAGCCTGTCCACCGCCTTCCCTGCCAGCAACCCGCTGGCCGACCAGCTCAAGGTGGTGGCCCGGCTCATCGCCGGACGCAACGCGCTGGGCACGCGCCGGCAGGTGTTCTTCGTCTCGCTGGGCGGGTTCGACCTGCACGACAACCTGATCGCCAACCAGCCGCAGCTGCTCGACAAGGTGAGCAGCGCCATGACGGCCTTCTACAACGCCACGGCCGAGCTCGGCGTGGCCGACAAGGTCACGGCCTTCACCGCGTCGGACTTCGGCCGCACGCTGACTTCCAACGGCGACGGCTCTGACCATGGCTGGGGCAGCCACCACTTCGTGGTGGGCGGCGCGGTGCGTGGCGCGTCCTTCTATGGCGCGCCACCGCCCATCAGCGTGGGCAACGGCAGCGGCAGCGAAGACCAGTGGCATGTCGGCCAGGGGCGCCTGTTGCCCAGCACCGCCGTGGACCAGTACGCCGCCACCCTGGCGCGCTGGTTCGGCGTGGCCAATACCGAGCTGGCGGGGGTGCTGCCGCACATCGGCAACTTCGGCGGCTCGGCGTATCCCATCGATCTGGGGTTCATGGGCTGAAGCCTTGCTTTTGCGATCGCGGGCTTTGTGGTCAAGGCAGGAATGTCAGCCGGGGCCGTCGCTCGCTGCGGCGAGAAGCGGCACCAGGACATCACCAATCGGTGTCGGAACTCCGCGCGCCCGGCCTCGGCGCGCGATGACACCGTTGCGGATATCCCATTCGAGCGGCCGGCCTGCTTCGCGATCCGCCAGTATGGACGTGCCCAGGTCGGCCGGAAATGCCTGGAACTTGTCGAGGATCGCCTGCGGGACCTCATCGCCCAGTTCAGCACCTTCGGCGCGTGCCACGGCCAGGCACTCCCTCAAATAGTCCAGAGTGAGCTTCGAAATGTCGTGCCGGCCGAACATGCCTGAGCGGCGATGCGTGAGTGCCATGAGCCCGGCCGCTGCGTTCTGCAGCAGCTTTTGCCACGCCAGGGATTTGAAATTCGAAACCAGGTCTACCGAGCATCGGGTGCCTTGCAGTGCCTGCGCAACCACGAGGGCAGCGGCCTCGTCAGGCAGGCTGATCCGGGCGTCGCTGCGCAGGAGCACCGACCCGTCGGGCTGCGCCTGTGCAGGGAACCACACGACTGCGGGAACGATTCGCCCCTGCGGGCACAGCGGGGTGACACTCTCCACCTGCTCAACCCCGTTTTGCAGGACACACACGACGGTTTGCGGACCGCTCAACGCCGCCAGCCAATGCGCAACCGCAGCAGTTTGAGTCGCCTTGACCGCGAGAAAAACAAGGTCAGCCGGACCTTCGACCTGGGCCGGATCCGTTCTGACCGGGCCGGGAACCACGATGCGAAGACCGCTGCCGTGCAGCGTCAGGCTGTCGCGCGGCGTACGACCGCACAGCAACGGCGTGCGACCGACTTCATGCAGCGCAGCAGCAACCGTTGTCCCGATTGCCCCGGGCCCCAGCACCGCGATGCGTGGATGGGTTGGTTGATTCACTGAAACGAGCTCCTTGATATTGGTGCGCAGCGGCAACCCGGGCACCATTGAAAGCGGTGATTATGATGTTCTGTGCAGTGGAGGGGCAAGTCGACGGGCCTTGCCTTTTGGAATGCAATATGAGTTGACATATATTGCAGTATTCCTCAACGACTGGCGCATATCCGGCTTTGTGATTCCGTGCCTTTGGGCAAATTGCTCCACTTCCTTCGTGTCAAAACGGGTTGTCTGGATAAAATCCAGGGCCTCGGCGCTGGTATCCAAAAATCTCGCAATGGGACGAATACCCAAAAGCCATTTCAGCAATCGCAGCGGAATATGATGCCCGGGCGCCTTCAGCCCAAGAGGTTGTGCCACCTGCGTGAGGAGCTCCTGCAAGCCGGGGCTCTGGGCATCGAGGGCCAGCAGTTCCTGGCCCACCATGGAAGGATCAAAGGCGCAAGCCGCCACCAACTCGACCAGATAATCCACAGTGACCAGTGGCAACCAGTGCGCGGCAGTACCGGGTACTGCAGCCAGCCTTCCCTGCACCAGATTGTGTATCAGATCCACCAGCGGCTGGCCGTCCGCCATATGCCCCGTGCGGCTATGACCGCAGACTGTGGCGGGGTGTACAACGGTCATCTCTCCACCCTTGGCATTCATGAAGCTGAGGGTCGCGAAATGCGCCTCCAGTTTGCTCGCCTCGTAAGCACCGACTTGGCGATAGATGGCAGGCCAATCCGTCAGCTCCGGATGGCCGGGATCAATCCCTATGCGTTGCAGATGTTCATTGTTTTTCAGCATGTAGCCACCGATCATCACCAACCGGCTCTCTTGCTCGGCCGCCAACTGCGCCACGCGCCTTGCCCCTTCCACATTCACTGCACGTGCATGCTCCATCGAAAGGCCCCAGGCGAAGTGGGCTCCCAGATGGACTACGACCTTGGCCTGCCGAAGGACCTCTCTATCCGCAAGGCTCAGACCGAGGTTTTCTTGCGCCAGATCGCCGGCTACGGCAAAGACGCGGGCTGCAACGCCCCCCAAACCATCGACCTGCTGGCGCAGTTCAGCGAGGCGCTCCGGGCGACGCATCAGCACCCGAATGGTGTGACCTTTCGCGCTAAGGTATGACAGCAAATGCTGGCCGATGAAGCCCGTCCCTCCCGTAACAAAGCACTCCACGCTCATTTTTCTGCTCCTTGGCACGATGAAAAAACCAAGTGTAGACTGTCGACTCAACTCTACAGTCAAGCGATTTTTTTCCATGAATATCGGGGAACTTGAGGTCCGCAGCGGTGCCACGCGCTATACCTTGCGCTATTACGAAAAGATCGGTCTTATTTCACCCTTGCGGCGAACCAACAATTATCGCGTTTACACACCGCAAACCCTGCAAGACCTGGACTTTATCCAGCGGGCACAAAGCATGGGATTTTCTCTTGGGGAAATAGGCGAAATTCTGAATGCTCAGAGAAACAAGTCAATAGATTGCTCCGGGGGTGCAAGACTGATTGAAAGGAAGATGGCGGAAATCAAAAAGAAAATCACTGACCTCAAGAGCATTTATCGGTATTTGGATGCGGAGCGCGCAAACCTTGAAGCCAGTGCGGCCAGGCAACTTGAGCTTCAGCGACTCAATGGCTCTTCCAGTTAACGGGGCAGCATCCGGAGTGCAAGTGCTGCATGATGGATGTTCTGACCGAGCAGTCCTGCACCCACCAGGACTGCAGCCCACCCCACGGAGCCAAGCATGACCAAGTCCCTCTTCATCAGTCTCCCCGTGACCGACCTCGGCGCCTCCACCGCCTTCTACAAGGCGCTGGGCTTCAGCCAGAACCCGCAGTTCAGCAGTGAGGATGGTTCCGCCATGATCTGGAGCGAGGCGATCCAGGTCATGCTGGTCACGCATGCCAAGTGGCGCACCTTCACCCAGCGCCCGTTGCCGCCGGCCGGCTCCTGCGGGTTGATGCTGTCACTGGCCCGTGAGAGCCGCGCCGCCGTGGATGCGATGAACGAGGCCGCCGCGGCCCATGGCGGGCAGGCCGACGTGAATCCGATGGAGGACCACGGCTTCATGTACACGCGCGATCTGGCCGATCCTGATGGACACATGTGGGCGGCACTGTGGATGGACCCGGCGGCCAGGCCTGCATCCGCTGGTTGAGCGAGGCTGAACGCGGCTGAACGCAACTTCAGGCTTGCCGCGCAGATAGCCCGGAATTCGGCGGTGCATTCTGCGGTGCGGCGGCGATACGCGGATACTGTCCCGTCCCCCACTGCGGAGCAAAGCATGCGATTGCCGAAGTCTGGACTCATACCCTGGTTGCTCATGGCTGCAACCCCTGTGTTGGCGCAGATCAATGCGGGAACCCTGCCTGCCACTGCATCGCCTCCGTTCAAGGTCAGCAAGGTCGCGCAATTCGATCTGCCCTGGCGCATTGCCTTCCTGCCGGACGGGCGCATGCTGGTCACCGAGAAGGTTGGCAAGCTGTTTCTCGCGGCCCAGGACGGGCAAAAGCTCGAAGTCACCGGCGTGCCGCCCGTGCTGCATGAAAACCAGAACGGCCTGCTGGGCGTCTACCTGGCCCCTTCGTATGCGAGCGACGGGGCCATCTACCTGACCTATTCGGAGCCCGGAGAGATCCGCGGCACGTCGAGCCTGGCGCTCGCGCGCGCCACGCTCAGGATCGGTGCCGGCACCGCTGCGCTGGAAGACCTCAAGGTCATCTGGCGCGACCCCGTCAAGGGCAAGGGCGGGCAGGTGGGTGCCGCCGTGGCTTTTTCGCCGGACCAGAAGTTTCTGTTCCTCACGGCCGGGGACCGGCAGCGCTTCACGCCTGCCCAGGACCCGAATCAGCCGGCCGGCAAGATCCTGCGGCTGACCTTGGACGGCAAGCCCGCGCCCGGCAATCCGATGCAGGGGCAGACCGGCGCAACGTCGGTTCCTGTGATCGATCCGCCCAAGGACACCGAAGCCGCCAAGACCGCGCCGGTGTTGCGCACGTTTGTCTTTGACGGTCCGAATCTGACGCCGTCCGAGACCTGGTCCACGGGGCATCGCACGCCCTACGGCCTGGCGTTCGCGCCGGATGGGCGTCTTTGGGAGCTTGAGCATGGGCCGCGCGGCGGCGATGAGCTCAACCTGATCGAGCCGGGCAAGAACTATGGCTGGCCGCTGGTCTCCTATGCGGTGAACTACAACGGCGTGCCCATTGCCAGCCCGGATACGCGAACGGACCTCACCAAGCCCGTGATCTACTGGACGCCTGTCTTCGCGCCGGGCAGCCTGATGTTCTACAGCGGCGAGATGTTTCCGCAGTGGAAGGGCTCAGCCTTCGCGTCCGGCCTGCTGACCCGCGCCCTGCACCGGATCGAGGTGAACGGCGCGAGCGCCACGCCTGCCGAGCATTGGACGGTAGGCTTTCGCGTCCGCGACGTGGCGCAGGCGCCGGATGGTGCGCTGTGGCTGATCGAGGACGACCGCAAGGGCGGTCTGTATCGGCTCACACCGAAGTAGGCAGCTGGAGGATGGTTGCCGCGCTGGGCAAGGCCTGCGGGCACAGGCCTGGCGCTGGCAGCGCCACCTGCCATCAAAGGCTCAGGTCCATGCCCAGCATGGTGGCCAGGCCGAAGGTGAAGAGCAGCACGCACAGCAGTAGCAGCGTGAAGACGGCAACGATCTTGCCACTGGCAATGAGCAACTCGCGCCTGCTCGCCCCCTTCTTCTTGCCCTGGTCGTAGTGCCACTTGATGGCGAAGAACATGGCCGTGCCGAACACGAGCACCTTGAAGGTGACGAAGACTATGGGGACCCAATCGATCATTTTGAGAGCTTCCAGCCAATGACTTGGCACTGTCCATGGTGGGGAGCCTCCCTCCCGGACATGGGAGGCGAGAGCGTCAGCGACGGCCATGCAAGCACGGTGCTGCCACACCTTGTAGCGCATACTACCCAAAAGCAATTTCCATACATGAGCCCATACGTCGCCGCTTAAATCCATGCAAGATGAGCCTTTGCCCCTCTGGTTGCCGCAACTGGCCGTGCAGGGCGGCCCCCGATTCCTGCAGATCGCCGATGCCTTGCAGGCAGCGGTGGCAGACGGATCGCTGAAGCCCGGTGACCGCCTGCCCCCGCAACGCCGGCTGGCGGCCCAGCTGGATGTGGACCTGACGACGGTCACGCGCGCCTACGACGAAGCCAGGCGCCGCCAGCTGCTGGAGGGACGCGGCGCCAGAGGCACCTATGTCGCGGCGCCCAAGGTGGAGCTGAACGCCGTGCTGGACCTGAGCATGAACACCCCGCCACCGCCGGCTGGCGTGGACCTGGACGACATGTTGAAGCAGGGCCTGTCGCAAGTGCTGATGGGTGCGGATGCCCAGTTGCTGATGACCTACCACCTGGGCGGGGGAAGCGACTCCGACCGCAAGGCGGGCGCCAGGTGGCTGCAGCCCATGTTCGGAGATGTGGATGCCCGGCAGCTGGTGGTCTGCCCGGGCGCGCAGGCGGCGATTGCCGCCCTGGTGCTTGCGCTGACGGAGCCGGGCGATGTGATCCTGACCGAGCCCACCAGCTATCCCGGCCTGCGTGCCGCAGCGGCCCAGTTCGGCCGTCGCATCATTGCGGTGCAAGCGGACAGCCAGGGGATCATTCCCGAGCGGCTTGAGCAGGCATGCCGCCAGCACAGGCCCGGGCTGGTCTACCTGAACCCGACCCTGCAGAACCCGACCGCCATCACGCTTGCCGAGGACCGGCGCCAAGAGATCGCCAGCATCGCAAAGCGCTGCCATGTGCGCATCGTCGAGGACGATCCCTACTGGCTGCTGGCCGATGCCCCGCCGCCGCCGATCGCCAGGTTGGCCCCGGAGCAGGTGTACTACATCTCCACCCTCTCGAAATGCCTGACGCCCGGTTTGCGGGTGGCTTTTGTGCTCCTGCCTGACCCGCACGAGCGCCAGCGTTTCCTGGTCGCGCTGAGATCGTTTGCGCTGATGGCCACGCCGCTGACGGCCGCCCTGGCCACGCAGTGGATCCTCGACGGTTCGGCCGGAAAATTGATGGAAGGTGTGCGCAAGGAGGCGCGCCTGCGCCACCGGATGGCCAGGGATGTGCTGGCCGGCCGGTACAGCGGCGCGGGAGACGGCCTGCATGTATGGCTGGAGCTGCCGAGTTACTGGAGCCCCTGGCAGCTTGCGCGTGCCGCCGACAGCGAGGGCATCGCCGTCACGCCGGCACAGGCCTTCGCCACCGGCGGCGAATCCGTGAATGCCATCCGCATCTCCCTGGGCAGCATCAAGGACCGTGGACGCCTGCAGGCGGGCCTTCAACGGCTGTCGCATCTGCTTGCGCGCCTGCCCGAGTCGTTCAGCGCCGCCGTGGTTTAGCGGTTCAGCGCGCATCGAGGCGTGAGGCGTGAGGCGTGAGGCGTGAGGCGTGAGGCGTGAGGCGTTGCGCCGATGCGTTGCCACAACGGCTCAAGGCGCCCCGGCAACCCGGGGGGTGCACGCCTTTGAAAGCAGACCTGGGCATGGCTCGCTGGCCGTTCAAGGCTCCAGAGCGAAGTCCACCGCCGCCTGCGCATGCAGGGCGGTGGTATCCAGCACGGGCACAGGGCAATGCTCCTGCTGCACCAGCAGGCTGATTTCCGTGCAGCCCAGCACCATGGCCTGCGCACCCTGCCCGGCCAGCTGCGCCATGATGCGCTGATAGGTGCGCCGCGACTCTTCAAGAATCCGGCCCGTGCACAGTTCCTCGTAGATGATGCGGTGCACCTCGGCGCGGTCTGCCTCCTGCGGCACCAGCACCTCCAGACCCTGCTGCTGCAGCCGCTCGCGCATGAAGGGCTGCTCCATGGTGAAGCGTGTGCCCAGCAGCCCCAGCTTCCGGTAGCCGCGTGTGCGGGCTGCGTCGGCTACCGGGTCGGCAATGTGAAGAAAAGGGATGCGCACCGCCGCCGCAATGCGGTCTGCCAGCTTGTGCATGGTGTTGGTGCACAGCAGCACGCCGTCCGCCCCGCCCTGCTGCAGCCGCCGCGCGGCATCCTCCAGCAAGGCGGCGGCGTCGTCCCATCGGCCTTCATGCTGGGCCTGCTCGATGGGGCCAAAATCCACGCTGTACATGAGCAGTTTTGCGGAGCGCAGCGGGCCCAGCCTGTCACGCACACCCTGATTGATGAGCCGGTAGTACTCGGCGCTGGACTCCCAGCTCATGCCACCGATGAGACCGATGACGCGGTGAATTTCCGTGTGGTTTGAGTTCATGCCCGCAGTGTGGGCAGCGGCCGATTTCGCGTCTATCAGGAAATTTCAGTTCAGGAACGCAAGGCAAGGCAAGGCAAGGCAAGGCAAGGGCCATACAAGGCAATACAGCGATGACAGATCACGAACCACCGGGATTCGAGGTGCAGTTGCTGGGCCGCACGCCCTACAGCAGCCATGACCCGACCCGCCTGCATTCGCTGGGCATCGCGCTGGAGCGCCAGCAAGGCGTGCATGCCATTGCCAGCGATCGCCGCGTCGACTTCGATACCTGGCCCGGGACGGTGGCATGCACGCCGCCGGGCGTCGACGTGTTTTCCGAATCGGCCACGGGCGGCGAGTACCTGGTGGTTCGCTGCACCCAGGCGCATTGGGAACAATGGCTCAGCGACGGCGCGTCTGCAACCCAGGCACGGCGCGTTGTGACGCCCGGGCAGCGCAGCGCCTTGCAGATGGCCCACCAACTGCGCCAGCTGCTGCTGAGCACCGAACCGGACACGCTGGCCATTGAGCAGGCTGCGCTGTGCTTCATGGCCGGGCAATGCCATGCGCCCACCGCCCGCGTCGAGGCCTTGCGCCCGGTGTACCGCCCTGTCCTGGAGCGCATGGCGGCCGAGTTTGCGCAGCCGTTGAGCATTGCCCAGCTGGCCCGGATGATCCAGCGCACGCCGCTGCAGTTTCTGCGCGAGTTTTCCCAGCTGCTGGGCATGACGCCGCATGCCTTTCTTGTGGAAACCCGCGTACAGGCGGCCCGCTCCATGATGCGGGCAGACACCCATTCCCTGGCGGGTATCGCCCACGATTGCGGCTTCAGCCATCAGTCGCACATGGGCGCCGCTTTCCGCAAGACTCTGGGACTGACTCCCCGCCAGTACCTGGCCCGCATTCATCACACTGGCAAGCAATGACCGATGGAGCACCTGAGACAGCCACAGCCAGGACATAGGGCTTGAAGGGCTTTCCAGGGAGTGCCGGGCCCTTTCAGCTGCCCGTGTTGGATTTTCATAACTATTGTCAATCCGAACAGACGGACTCGACCTGCGCACTTCAACCGCGCATACTTAAGTCTGTTTTTCTCACTACTGCTTTGGGTTGCAAACGGGGTTGCCACTGAGGTTGCAACTGGGGGTTCGATTGGGATTTTCTATCGCGCGGCAACCACGATTTGCCGCGTATCGGTCAATGGAGCGGGTTAATGATAATTCATTCCTTTTATCAACTCATATCGCACCGCTTGGTCATCGCACTCGGAGCCGAGGATAGCCAGCCCGCAGGCAGCGTGTGAATTCAATGTGCGTACACATCTGATAGAGCAGATCAACGAAATGACCCTTCGTAAATCCACATTCGCACCTTTGAGCAGAATTTTCGCTTTTGCCATTGAACTGGATGGAGTCGACCGTGTTCTGTCTGTCGTTCGTCGGCATCTCGGCATGGATGTCGCCTTTGTGGCCCGATTCCGGGAAGAGGATCGGGTGCTGGAGCATGTGGACGAGAGCACTGCCGGAGTGATTTTTCAGCATCAGAAGATTCCATTGAGCGAGGGCTATTGCCAGAAAGTGGTCAATGGCGAGTTGCCGGAGTTGATTCCCGACACCTCCCTGTTGGCCGCGGCCCAGGAGATACCGGAAACGCACACGATTCCTATCGGCTCGCACCTGAGCGTTCCCATCCGCCTGGATGACAACCAATTGTTCGGCACCTTGTGCTGCTTCAGCCACCAGCCCAATCCTGCGCTGAATGCGCACGATATGTCACTGCTGCGGGCATTCTCCGATTTATTGGGACTTCATTTCAGTGCGACTTCTGCCGTCCGGCATGCAAGAGACAAAGTGACCCACGAAATTCGGCTTGCAATGCAAGGCAATGCGCTGCGCCCCGTATTTCAGCCCGTATACACCATCGCGACCGGCAAGCTGCATGGTTTCGAATGTCTGTCACGCTTTGACCTGGAGCCACGTCGCCCGCCCGACCAGTGGTTCAAGGCAGCGCACGAGGTGGGGCTGGGGCTGGAGCTGGAGCGCCATGCGATCGATACAGCGCTTGGCGCACTTGGCAGCCTGCCCACCGACTGGCTGCTCGCCGTCAACTGCTCGCCGCAGCTGATCCAGTCGGGGCAGTTGCCCAGGCTTCTGGGTTCGGACCGGGATCTCTCGCGCGTGACGCTGGAAATCACGGAGCATGCCGCCGTGGATGACTACAGGGCTTTGGCCGATGCACTGGCGCCGCTGCGGCGCCGGGGCGCGACTTTGGCAGTCGACGATGCGGGGGCCGGCTACTCCAGCATGCGGCACATCCTGCATCTGCAACCAGACATGATCAAGCTGGACATGAGCATCACGCACGATGTCGATACCGACCGCAGCCGCCGTGCGCTGGCCAAGGGCCTCACGAGCTTCGCGCACGAGATAGGAAGCGTGGTGGTTGCCGAGGGTGTGGAGACAGCCGAGGAATTCAACACTCTGGCGAGCCTGGGCGTTGATTTGGCCCAGGGCTACTTTTTTGCCAAGCCGATAGGGCCGCAAGAGGCGCTGGCAATGGGCGCTGCAATATAGGCCACGATCTTCCTGCAGGCATCCTCGTCTGGCTGCCGGCCGCCTGTTGGCCGAAACCGCCGAAGGCAGTACCCAGCCACCAATTGACCGAAATCAAGCGCCACCGGCAATTGCGCCCGGCCGCCGCGCACCCGGCGCATAATCTTTCGCATTCTTTCCCCCAGCCCATCCGCCATTGCAGGTCTGCATGCGGCAGGCGCGCCCAGCGGCCATCGCGGCGCTCCAGCATTTCCCCAGACTTCCAGCAAGTGCCTCTCGGCAGGCGGCCATGGGCATGCCTACGGTGAACCCAGATGGAAGTTTTGCAGCAACTCGAACCCCTCATGCGCGAGATCATCGCGCCCCAGGCCGCGCAGATTGACGAGCAGGCACGCTACCCGCGCGCTGCGCTGGATGCGCTGGCCGCAGCCGGCCTGCTGGGCCTGATCAGCGCCAGCGAGGTGGGCGGCCGGGGCAAGGGCCTGGCCGAGGCGGTGCAGGTGATCGAGCGCATTGCCCAGGACTGCCCCTGCACGGCCATGGTGCTGACCATGCACTACTGCGGCGTTGCGCTGATCGAGCCCTTTGCCGATGACGCGGTGCGCCGCGACATTGCCGCCGGCCGCCACATCACCACGCTGGCCGTGTCCGAGGCCGGCTCGCGCAGCCATATCTGGGCACCCACGGGCACGGCCACCGCCGCTGAAGATGTCATCCACCTGAATGCGCTCAAGAGCATGATCACCTCGGCCGGCGAGGCCGATTCCTATGTCTGGATCTCGCGCGCTACGCAGGGCGAGGGCAATACGCTGTGGCTGGTGGACAGCCGCCTGCCGGGGCTGTCCATTCCCGGGCGCTTCAACGGCATGGGGCTGCGCGGCAATGCGTCGTCGCCCATCGAGGCGCGCGATGTGGGCGTGCCGCGCGCCCGCATGCTGGGCGCCGATGGCGAGGGCGAGGCCGTGAAGGGCCGCCACCTGATGCCGTTTTTCCCCACGCTGATCGCCACCACCTCCATCGGCCTGATGCAGGGCGCACTGCGCCGCGCCGTGGCCCATGTGGCGGGCACGCGCTTTGCGGAAAGCGGCAGCTCGCTGGCCGACCTGCCCACCATCCGTGCCTACCTGGCCCGCGCCCAGCTGCGCCTGGAGCAGGCGCGCCTGCTGCGCGACGACACCGTGGCCGCCGTGCAGGCCGCCCGCCCCGACACGCGCACGCGCCTGCTGCAGACCAAGGCCGCCGCCGCCGAAGCCGCGCTGGAGGTGACCGACATTGCCATGCGCGTGTGCGGCGGCGCCGCCTTCCGCAAGGAGCTGGGCATAGAGCGCCTGTTCCGCGATGCGCGTGCCGCATCGGTCATGGCGCCCACCACCGACGTGATCTACGACATGCTGGGCAAGGCCATGTGCGAAGCCGCTGCCTGAACCTGCGCCGCAGATCCTGTCGATAGCCTCAATCCCCTTCCCCATCCAGCAAAGGACTTCCGAATGACGACAACCGCCCCCGTGATCAAGCTCGGCGCCGTGGCCTACGCCCCCAAGGTGATCACCATCTGGGAAGGCTTCAAGGCGTATTTCATCGAGCGCGGCTACTACTTCGACTACGTGCTCTATTCCAACTACGAGTCGCTGACCGAGGCGCTGATCGCAGGCGATGTGCACCTGGCCTGGAACTCGCCGCTGGCCTTTGTGCGCGCCGACCGCATGGCCCGCGCGCGCGGCCTGCGCGTGGAATCCATCGCCATGCGCGACACCGACCTGGACCTGCATTCGCTGCTGGTCGTGCCCGCCGACAGCCCCATCCAGAGCGTGCAGGACCTGCGCGGCAAGACCGTGGGCTTCGGTGCCGTGGATTCGCCCCAGGCCACGCTGATCCCGCTGGACCATCTGCGCCAGGAAGGGCTGGTGGCCGGGCGCGACTACACGGCACGCCGCTTTGACGTGCTGGGCGGCAAGCACGGCGACCACATCGGCGGCGAGCGCCTGGCCGCCGCCGCCATGGTGGCCGGCGAGATACAGGCTTCATGGATGGTGGGCAAGAACTACCAGGCCTTTGCGCGCGAAGGCACGCTGCCGGCCGGTGGCACCCGTGTGCTGGCCACCTCGGGCGCCTTCGACCACTGCAACATGACGGCCGGCCCGCACATCGATGCCGAACGCGCCGGCGCCTTCCGCGACATCCTGCTGGCCATGTCCTGGGACGACGCGGCCGTGCGCCCGCTGCTGGAGCTGGAAGGCCTGAAGGTCTGGCACCCAGGCCGCGGCACGGGCTACGGCCTGCTGGAGCGCGCGGTGACGGACGAGGCCTTCTACGACGCCGAAGGCCGCATCACCGTGCAGGACTACCGTTACTGATACGCGCCATGGCCATGCCTGATTCCGACAGCGGCGCCCTGCACGCCTCCACCCTGCCCGCCTCCACCCTGCCCGCCTCCACCCTGCCTGTCATCGACCTGCAGGGTCTGGGCTTCGATGCCGGTGCCCATCTTCTGGTCAAGCACGCGCTGGCCGCCCTGCCCGTGGGCGGGCAGCTGCGCGTGACCGGCAGCGCGCCGGGCTGGCAGGCCCAGCTGTCGGGCTGGTGCAGCGACCAGGGCCACGGCCTGCGCTGGGAGGACGGCGCGGGTGTTGCACAGGCCATGGCCATCGTGGCGCGCGGCGGCGCCCAGGCCGGGCGCTGGCGTGGCGCGGCGCAGACGGGCCGCAGCGATGCGCGCTCGGGCGGCGATGCCGTGGCCGCGCAGGCCCAGCCTTTCTGGGGCCTGGCCGCGCGTGGCGCGCAGGTGGAAGCCGGGGCGCCGGCCTTCCATTTCCGGCTCAGCGACAAGCTGCAGGTCTGGACCGACAGCGCCGCCGACCTCTACGCCCAGGCCGTGGCCGCGCAGTGGAATGCCGACACCGACATCGACTGGTGCGATGCGCCCGAGCTGCCCGCGCCCGTGGAGGACGCCATCGTGCAGCTCATGACCTACATGGTGGAGAACGAGAACGCGGCCCTGCTGGTGCCCGCGCGCTTCCTGGGCCAGCTGCACCCGCACTACCGCGAGCTGCAGGCGGCGCTGGCCATCCAGGTGGCCGACGAGGCGCGGCACATCGATGTCTTCACGCGCCGCATCCGCCGCCACGGCCGCGAGCCCGCCCTGTCCACGGCGGGCGGCCAGGCCTCGCTCAAGAGCCTGCTGGACGAGACGGATTTTTCCGTAGCGGGCTTTTTGCTGTCGGTGCTGGGCGAAGGCACCTTCGTGCACCTGCTGCAGTTCCTGCAGACCGAGGCGCCCGACCCCCTCACACGCCAGATCTGCCGCCTGGCCGCACGCGACGAGGCACGCCATGTGGCCCTGGGCATGTCCCACCTGCTGTACCGCCTGCAGCACGAGCCCGGCTTCCAGCATCAGCTGGCCCAGGCCGTGGAGCAGCGCTTCGACAACCTGGCCGGCACCTCGGGTCTGAACGAGGAAGTCTTCGACGCCCTGATCCTCATCGCCGCCGGCACCCTCACCCCCGAAGCCCTGGCCCGCGGCGCCGCCCGCGTGCAGCAGCTCATGCGCGACATGGCCGACGGCCGGTTTTCCAAGCTGCTGCGGCTGGGGTTCGAGCGTGGGCATGCCGAGCGGCTGGCTTCATTGCATACGAGGAATTTCATGTAGACGGGGAACAGTCCACTTGAAGGCTGCGCAAGCACCCTCAATTCCGGCGAATGAAGCTCAAGCGCGTGCTCTTCTACTGCCTGCTGCCTTTCGCAGTGGCGCTCGCGCTTGTCGGGTTTCCCATGCCGGTGGCGCCGCCCCGCGCGACCAAGGCGGGCCAGGAGCAGTCTGCGCCTGCGCAAGAGCGGCGTTGAGCTGCGGGAGCATTTCTCGCACGGCGAGGCCCGAACGGCAGCCTCAATCCACGATCAATTTATTGCTGTTCAGCAGCTGCGTGATGATCTGCTGATCCGTGGCGGCACCGAAATACAGCGTCTGCAGATTCACGCCTTCCAGGATGATCTGCTGGGTCTCGGCCGATGCCGAATAGCCTGCACCCACCGCATGGGAGTCTGCACCGAAGCCGCCCGTGTGGCTGACATGGACCCAGGTATCGCCTCCCGTGATCTCGAAGTGCAGATAGTTGGCCAGGTTGCCTGCGGCATTACTGGGGGGGCCTGCGGATTCACCCTGCAGCAGGTCGCGCAGGTCCAGTACATCACCGCCTGCGCCGTTGGTTCCCGCTGCCGCCGTGGAGAAGTTCTGGATTCGGTCCAAGGCCGGCGTTCCCGCTGCCCCCTGATCTCCCAGCAACCAGACAAAGACATCCGCAAAGTTCTCGCCCGCATCGCCGCCAATCAACAGGTCGTCGCCGGAGCCTCCGATCAGCCGGTCCGTGCCCGATCCCGCGTTGAGGGTGTCGTTGCCGCTGCCGCCGATCAGCACATCGGAGCCCGAGCCCGCCGACAGGTTGTCGTCGCCAGCGCCCCCGAAAACGATGTTGTTTCCGCTGCCGGCGTTGATGGTGTTGGCGCCGTTGCCACCGGTGATGTATTCGTTGGCCGAGCTGCCCGTATGGTTGCCGCTCTCGGTCGTGGTGATATCCACGGTCGTATATGAGGCCTTGAGCGTGACCACGGTGGATGTCGATGCCGTGAAGCCGCCGCTGACCTCCGTCGCCGTGACCTGGACCGTGAGATACGTGGCGTTCGTGGTGTAGCTGCCAGGCAGATTCAGGATGAGATTGGGCAGGTCGGCCTCGGTGAATTGCCAGACACCACCACCCAGGTTCGTACCCGCATTGAAGGACAGATTGGTGGGCAGTCCACTGATCCTGATCGACAGGGTTTCCGAGCCATCCGTATCCACCAGCTTCGTGGTTATCGGAAACCTGACGCTGGTCCCGCCTGTGCCGTGTGCGATGGCCAGCAGGGACTTCAGGACAACGACCGAAGGAGCGCTGGCCGTTCCAACCGACAGATTGACCGTGCCGATACTGGTGCCGCCGCGCCCATCGCTGACGTCGTAGAGAAAGCTGGCCGGTCCTTCGTAGCCTGCAGCGGGCGTGAACAGCACCCCGCCCGCCTGCAATGCAAGGCTGCCATTGATCGGCGAATGAGCCAAGGTGATGGTCAGGCTGTCGCCGTCGGCATCCGTGTCATTGGCCAGCAGCGTGGCAAAGCTGATGCTCAGCGGGATGTCCGTGGCAACCATCAATTGATCTGCCACGGCAACCGGTGCATCGTTCACGGGAGTGACCGTGATGGAAACGGTGACGATGTTCCCCATGGCCTGCCCGTCGCTGGCACGGTAGGTGAAGCTATCGGAAGTCGTCTCGCTGCCGTTGTGGATATAGGTGAAGGTGCCATTGCCGTTCAGCGTCAAGGACCCGTTCGCCGGACCCGTCACCAGCACCGCGACGAGCGGATTGCCGTCAGGGTCCGTGTCGTTGGCCAGCACGCTGATTGCACCGCTGGCAAGGACCGTGGCCACAGCGCCCTCGGCCACCACTATCGCATCGGAGACAGACACTGGCGGTTGATTGCCGGAGGGCGCAGCAGCAACCGTCACCGACACACTGGCCGTGGCAGAACCGCCCCTGCCGTCGCCAATGGTGTAGGTGAAGCTGTCGCTGCCGGTGAAGTTGGCGTTCGGCGTGTAGACCGGATTGCCCGTGACGGCATCCACGACCACGGAACCGTGGGTGCCCTGGGTGATGCCGGAAACGGTCAGGCTGTCCCCATCCGCATCGCTGTCGTTCCCGCGCACGGCGATGGTGACGGATGTATCGGCATCGGTGGTGGCCGTATCGTTGCCGGCTACGGGCACCCGGTTCACGAAAACACTCAGCGTGCTGGACGCGCCGGTCTGCACGGTGTAGCCGATGGCCAGCGGATGGCCGCCGCTGTAGTTCGCATCCGCCTGGAAAGTGAAGCTGCCGTCTGCCTGCAGCGCGAAGATCCCGCGCCCCGCCACGTTCCGGGAGCTGCCGGCCGCCACGGTCTGGCCTTCATAGGTGAAGCTGGCGACCACGAGCGCCCCATCGGCATCGGAATCATTGGACAGCACATTGCCCGTGCGCTGCCCGGCCGTGTCCACCTGCACGCTGTCGGGCGCAAGCACGCTGGCATGGCTGCCGTGCGCGGTGGCCGCCGCGTTGGCGCACAGCTGCGCCACATCCACCCAGCAGGAGCCGCCCGCCTCCAGCGCGGCGCCGACTGCGCAGGCGCTGCCGGGACGTGGGGCCGTCGATGGAATCGCGCCCGGCACGCCCAGCGGAAAGCAGGTGTTCCACACAGGGTCCGTGATGCCGGTGATTTTCAGCCGCACCGACGTCTGGTTGCGATAGACCACGGGCAGGAATCCCTGCGGTGCGCCATCGGCACCCAGCGCTGTCGCCTGCACGGGAACGGTGAGCGTCTCGCCTGCAGCCTGGTTGAAGGCTTCCTGCAATTCCTGAATCTGGGCCTGCACCCGCTCGCCCCAGACCGCCGTGGCTGCGGTCACGACAACAGCACCGCCCATGGCCCAGGCACGCAGGCCGACCAGGGAGATCCGCCCTTTTTGCACACCCCGCACAAGGCAGGCCCCCAAGGCCAACGCCAGCAGCGCAAGAGCGCCAGGGTGGTCCACAGGAATCGCCGCCGGCGCCACGGCTGCCAGCGGTGCCACCGTGATGCTCTGCGCCTGGGCTGCCGGCACGGCACAGGCCACGGCCAAGGCGCCCAACGCCTGTGCGAGCCCCGTGCCACGGGCAAGGAATTGGATAAGTTGCAGCATGGGTCTGGCCTGGAAGAAAAGATCCGAAGATCCGAACAGGCGGGGAGCGGTCCCCGCCACTGCCTTCAGGCAGGCCACAAATGACTGCGCTGCTGACAATTTCTTACTCTAGACGACGGCCTGCGCAGCGCATATCCCTGAAAGCAGGTAATTGGCAGCTGAGAAGCCCTCCTAATACACGCCACTTGAAGGCCGTTGGCGTATTGCGTGCGGTTGAACAGCCAGGGAGCCGGGTTGCCAGCCAGCACGGCTGCGTCGGTGTCGCTGTGCAGGGTCTGGGTGTTGTCTGTCCCGCGAATCTCGAAGCTGCGGCGGGCGTGCAGGCCATCCCACTGGATGCGTTCGTAGGCCAGCGGGCTGTAGGTAGCCGCGCTGCCTTGCGTGGCTTTGTTCAGGCCCGCGTTGCTGAGGAATTTTTCTGCGCGCAGGTTGCCTGCGTTGTAGCGGTACTGGGCCAGGGTCTGTGCGCCGCTGCCTTGGTCCTGGTCCACGCGGACGAGCTGGTCCTGGGCGTTCCAGTGGTAGCTGGTGGTGGAGGTGGCGGCACCCTTGGTCTGCGCCTGCGTGAGACGGTTGCCGTTGGCGTCGTAGGTGTAGCTGGCGCTGGCTGCGCCGCTGATCTCGGTGCTGCTGGTTTCGACTGCCCCGCTCTGGCTGGTGCGGCGATTGAGGGCGTCGTACTGGACGGTGGTGGTGCTGCCACCCGGGGCACAGGCAGTGACTGCGGTATCGCCGCATCTCGTTCACTGAATATCAGTGCATCCTAGCCATGAATTTCAATTAATTCCTTCAAATATTTTTCCATAGCAACGAAATGTATGGCTGTTGCAAAAGGTCGCTTTGGATCCTGTTTTGAGTTTTCTCTAATTAAAGAGGGAATCTCCTCGTTAAGCCAGAGTTCTCGATGTGGATATATAGCATATTTTTCCCCTTCAATATCCTCAATTAACATGTGGCCACGCCAAGCATCCTCATATAGCCTATTTGAAATCAGAGAGATGAATATAATAGCCTCATCCCCAATAGACAATTGGGCATCCCCCCACGTCCCAGGAGAGCAGACAAAATCAATTTCCCTTCCTAAAGCAGATAAATCAATTCCTTTCTGCGTCGATAATATCTCCACCACTATCGCCTTCAATACTTGAGGCTCTGGGGAACTGATAACACGAGCCACTATGACATCATGCTTTTTTACCTTACTTACCAAAAAATCCTGTTTTCTCATTCTGGCTTCCATGGCATACCCAATTTCTCCAATAATGGCATGTAGTTTCTCATATTACCCGTCGCCTCTGGTATAGGTATACCAATACTCATTGGAAATGTCGCACAATTGAATGTGCATGAATTTTTCCCGGGGAAACCATACATAGTATTATTCATCGGACTATTTATTCCGATTGCATTATGCGCTAATTTTATCATATCAAATTGCTCATGAGACATAGAAATCCTATGTTCTATTACCGCCTGAGGAACACCACCTCGGCTAGCAGCGCTGCTGTTAGCAATTGATCGGAAAATAGCCGTGTCATCCGTGATAACTCCGGGATAACTTGCACCATTTCTTAGCGACTGCACCGCTTCAAAAGCAGAGATGCCATCAGGCATTTTTGGCCCAAATCCATAAATGGTTTTTCCTCCATCAAATGAATAACCAACATGCCCGGTTACAACATAAGGATGAGGCGCATCTAGAGCCATCAAATCTCTAGCAGAGCCTGCACCTCGAAAGCCAAAAAGGCTGACTGTTGGAACCTCTGTGTTTGAGGGCACTTCGCTTGCTGAGCTGTGTGTCCGAGCATCATTCCTCACAGCCTGAGCAGTCTTGCTCACCGACTTCCATTCCCCAGCCGCCCGAAGCCTGGGCCCTTCGGCTACCAGTGTCGGCGTTGTGTCGCTCACCTCTGGCCGGACTCTTGCCGCTTCTATGGTCGGCGTCTTCGCCGCCAGCACAGGCTCCGTGGTTTGGAGCTCCTTTGCCAGTGCTCTTGCTACGGTCCTCCGATCCAGGCTGCTTTTGATGGCATTTGCCAGAGGTACCGATCCGGCCCCCAACGCACCACCCACGCCCGCTGACGTGGCCGTTTGCTGCAGGTCATAGCCGCTCTGGATGCCACCACCCATGTGCGCCGCCTGCGTGGCGGCATCGCCTGCCGCGCCGCTGCTGGCTCCTACAACGGCAGCCACTGCTACACGTCCTGCGGTGCTGCTGGCTGCGCCCACCAAGGCACCTCCAGCAGCTCCAGTAGCCACGTTCAGTCCCGCTACGGCCAGGCCGCCGCCCACGCCTGCACCCCAATACTGGCCTTGGCTGATCTTGCCTTCGTCGTAGGCATCTCGCATGGGGTCGTGCACGCTGGCAAAGCCCAGCGTGGAGGCCACGTATAGGCCTTTGCCCAGGGCGTAGAGGGCGCAGGTGAAGCGGCCACATCCTTCTGCAGCGTTGTCGATCATGGTGGAGGTCGACTGCTCCCCATTCGGATCCACATACCGATACGGGTTGTACCTGCCGTACTGGTAAGCACCCCAGGTAATCGGCAGCCTCGCCTCTCCCTCCACCGGGTCACGGCTGATGAACTGGCCGCTGGCCGGGTCGTAGTAGCGTGCCCTGGCGTACAGCAGGCCCGTCTCCGGGTCTGCGTAGTAGCTGCCGAAGCTGTGGCCGTTGCTGCGGATTCCAGTACCCGCGTTGCCGCTGGCTTCGCTGTCCACGCTGCCGTAGGCGCTATACAGCAGCAGGCTGTCTGCCTTGGCCGTGCCGCCTTCGCTGGCGACAGTGGCCACCAGGTTGCCGTTGCTGTCGGCATGCAGTTGCGTGGTGCTGCTGGTGCTGCCCAGGCCGTTGGCGTATTGCGTGCGGTTGAACAGCCAGGGGGCAGTGTTGCCAGCCAGCACGGCTGCGTCGGTGTCGCTGTGCAGGGTCTGGGTGTTGTCTGTCCCGCGAATCTCGAAGCTGCGGCGGGCGTGCAGGCCATCCCACTGGATGCGTTCGTAGGCCAGCGGGCTGTAGGTAGCCGCGCTGCCTTGCGTGGCTTTGTTCAGGCCCGCGTTGCTGAGGAATTTTTCTGCGCGCAGGTTGCCTGCGTTGTAGCGGTACTGGGCCAGGGTCTGTGCGCCGCTGCCTTGGTCCTGGTCCACGCGGACGAGCTGGTCCTGGGCGTTCCAGTGGTAGCTGGTGGTGGAGGTGGCGGCACCCTTGGTCTGCGCCTGCGTGAGGCGGTTGCCGTTGGCGTCGTAGGTGTAGCTGGCGCTGGCCGCGCCGCTGATCTGCACGAGCTGGTCACGGCCGTTGTAGTGGTAGTCCAGCGTGCCTTCGGGTGCCGAGGCACCAGTTTCCAGGCCGTTGGGGCTGCCGACAGGCGGACCCGTGGCACCGACGGTGGCGACCACGTTCTGCTGGATGCGCCGGCCTCCCGCATCCAGCTGCCAAGTGGTGCGGCGCTCGGGCGTGGTGTGGCTGGTCAGGCGGTCCTGGGCGTCGTAGGTCCAGCTTTCCACGCGGGTGCGGTTGTGGCTGGCGCTGTTGCTGCCACCGGGCAGATGGGCGCTGAGGGCCGCGCTGCGGTTGGCGGCAGACAGGGATTCCGTTCTGCTGCTGCCGATGCGGTTGCCGTTGACGTCGTAGGTGTAGGCAACGTCCAGCAGGGTGTTGCCTGCGCCTGCCGTGGCCTGGGTGCTGCTGGTTTCGCCAGCCACGCGGCCGGCCTTGTCGTAGCGGGTGCCGGTGCTGCTGCCATCGGGGTGCAGCAGTTGGGTGACGCGGCTGGTTCTGTCGTAGCTGATGCGGGTGGTGCCGCCTGCCCCGCTCTGGCTGGTGCGGCGGTTGAGGGCGTCGTACTCGATGGTGGTGACGCTGCCGCCCGGGGCGGCTGCCGTGGCGGCCGTGGTGCCGATGCGGTTGCCCTGGGGGTCGTAGCTGTGCGTGAGGCTGTTGCCCCAGGCGTCAGTGGCCTTGACGGGCCGGTTGAAGGCGTCGTAGGTGGTGGTTTCGGTACGCGTGCCCTGGCTGTCGGTCTGGGCGGTGCTGGTCAGGTTGCCGTTGGCGTCATAGCCGAAGGTGGTCTGCAGCACGCTGCCCGGGCCGTTGCCCTGGCTGACGGTGGTGACGGTCTGCGTGCGCCGCCCGCGGATGTCCAGGGTGTGGACGAAGCGGTTGCCGTTGGCGTCGGTGTGTTCGGTCAGGCCGTCTGCGTTGTCGTAGCCGTTGGTTTGCACGGCTTCGCCGGCCTGGGTAGCGGGCAGTGTGGTGCGGATGCGGCGGTTGCGCGCGTCGTAGGCATGGCGTGTGCTTTGGCCGTTGAGATCGCGTTGTTCAAGCAGGTTGCCGCTGGTGTCGTAGGTGATGGTGGCCTGCGCCTGGCCGCTGTCCAGGGCCTGGGTGATGGTGGCCAGGCGGTTGGCCGGGTCGTAGGCGTAGCTGACGGTGGCACCGTTGGGTGCCTTGGCCTCGGTGAGGTTGCCTGCCAGGTCGAACGTGCTGTGGGTGGTGTTGCCCAGGCCGTCTGCCACGCTGATGGCGCGGCGGCGCTTGTCGTAGCCGGTGGTTGTGGTACGGCCTTCGGAGTCGGTGGCCAGGGTGACGTCGCCCATGCTGCCGCGCTGCAACAGGTCGATGGCGCCCAGGCTGCGGTTGGTTTTGACGAGCAGGCCGCGCTTGTCGTATTCGTAGCCGACCTTGTTGCCACGCGCATCGGTTTCAAACTGGATGCGACCGGCTTCGTCGTATTCGGTCTTTTGCAGCTGGATGCCGGCGCGGGTGGTGGCGATGACGCGGTGGAGCGCGTCGTACTGGTAGCTGGTGGCGTGGCCGTTGGCGTCGGTTTCGCTGGTCTTGTTGCCGTGCAGGTCATATTCGACCGAGCCGACCTGGCCCAGCCCGTCGCTGGTGGCCGTGCGCAGGTTGAAGTCGTTGTACTGGTGGGTCAGCACCCTGCCCCGTCCGTCGGTCTGGGTCAGGGGGTTGCCGACCGCGTCATAGGTGGTGGCGCTGGCGATGCCCAGGTTGTCGCGGACTTCGATGGGGCGGTTTCGGCTGTCGTATTTCGTAGTGATGACGTTGCCGCCGGGCGCAGTCACGCTGACGATGTTGCCGGCTGCGTCATAAACGGTGGAGGTGACGGCATTGCCCGCTGCCGTGGGCTGGCTGCGGCTGAGCTGCCGGCCGATGGCGTCCCAGGTGAAGCTGGTGGCGTTGCCGCGCGCATCGCTCTGGCTGGTGATGTGGCCGTCGGCGTCATAGGCCGTGGTACCGAGCAGGCCGATGGAGTCCTCGCTGCGGATGAGCCGGTTGAGCGCGTCGTACTCGAAGTTGACGATGTTGCCGTTGGGCCAGGTTTCCGTCACGCGGTTGCCGACCTTGTCGTGGCCGTACCGGGTCTGGTGGCCTTCGCCGTCCTGCTGCGCCACGATCCAGTTGCGCGCGTTGTACTGCCATTTCTGTGTCTGGCGCAGCGGGTTGGTGACCTGCAGCTTGTTGCCGAGCTTGTCGTAGTCGGTGTGGGTGACACGGCCCAGGGCATCGGTCTCCGCCACCACACGGTTGAGGGCGTCGTAGGCGAAGGCACTGGTGTTGCCGTTGGCATCAGTGCGGCTGAGGAGGTTGCCGCTTGCGTCATAGACCATGCTGCGCTTGCTGCGGCCCGCGATGGTCTGGCTGAGCAGCCGGTTCAGCGCGTCATGGACATAGGTGGTGACGCGGCCCAGCGCATCGGTCTCGCTGGTCTTGTTGCCGTTGCCGTCATGGACGGCAGTGCTGGTGGTGCCGTCGGCAAATTTGGTTGCCGTGCGCTGGTTGAGATGGTTGTAGGTATGCGTGGTCTGCCGGCCGAGCGCGTCGGTTTCCGTGGTGATGTTGCCCACGCCGTCATAGGCGTAGCCGGTGGTCTTGGGCGGGGTGGCGGGTTCGGTGCGCAGGACCAGGCGGTTGGCGTCGTCGTAGGCGTAGGTGGTCTTGTCGCCACGCAGATTGGTCTCGCTGGTTTTGTTGCCCAGCAGGTCATAGGTGATGACGATGGCGCCCGAGGGCAGGCTCTTGCGCAGCACGCGGCCCATGGCGTCGTACTGGTAGCTGGTGGTGCGACCTTCTTCATCGGTTTCGCTGAGCTTGTTGCCCAGCGCATCCCAGGTCTGGGTGCGCTGGCCTGCGTCGGCCGTGCCTGCGGCCAGCGTGATCCGGGTCAGCTGGTCCAGGGTGTTGTATTGCATTTCGCTGGCGCGGCCTTCGGCATCGACCACGGCGATCTGCCGGCCCCGGTTGTCATGGCGCACGGCGGTGGTGCCGCCCAGTGCATCGACGACGGCGCTGCGCATGCCGCGTGCGTCGTAGCGCATGTGGGTGACATTGCCGCGCACATCGGTGGTGCTTTGGCGGTCCCCGTTGGCGGCTACGCTGTGGCTGATGCGGCTGCCATCGGGCATTTGCTCGCCGGTCAGGTTGCCGCGCGCATCGAAGCTGGCTGTGGAGGTCAGTCCACGGCGGTCCGTGAAACTCAGGCGCTTGTTCTTGATGAAGGGCGGCGCGGTCTGAGCCAGCCAGGTCTGCGATGTGGAGACGGCCTGGGTGCCGCCGCCACCGCTCACCTGCTCGCTGGTCTGGTTGCCGTTGGCGTCATAGGTGTAGCTGGTGACGACGCCGTTGGCATCGGTCTTGCTCAGCATGAGCACGTCGTTCACGGCCCAGGTCATGGACGTGGTACCCGCTGGGCCGGCAATGCTGAGCGGGTTGCCGTATTTGTTGAAGGCGTAGCGCGTCAGCTTGCCACGGGCGTCGGTGACATCGGTGGCCGGTTCCTCCGGCTTGGCGTTGTAGGCGAAGGCGGTGTGCCCTCCATCGGCGGCGGTGACGCCGATGACGGTGGATTCGAACGAAGGGATCTGGCCATTGCCGAATTGGCGCAGGACCGGACCGGAGTGGTATTTGAACTGCGTGACCTGGCCCAGCGCGTTGGTGTGGCTGAGCAGCAGGTTGGACATGCCCAGCGGGCCGGTGTGGTCGCTGTAGCTATAGCTCTCGGTGGCCTCCGGCGCGTCGGTGCGGGTGATCTTGACAAGGTTGCCTGCGGCGTCGTACTCGAACGCCAGCCCCATGTCCTCGGGGCCCTGCACTTTCTGCAGCACGTTCACCGCTGCGCCCGAGCCCACGAAGGCCCGGGTCTGGTAGAAGAATTGCAGGGACTGCCCATAGGCGTTCTGCACCTGCAACAAGGGCGCATCCACGCCGATGTCATAGGTGAGGGTCAGCGCGTTGCCGTTGGTGTCGGTGATGGACTGCAGGGCCCACTGGCGCTTGCCGCCGATGAAGCCGAAGTGATAGCGCGTGCCATCCTTGGAATAGAAGTCGTAGCTGCGGTCGCCGTTGTTGGCGATCAGAGTGCCGTGGTAGCCCTTGGCCGGTGTGAGCGTGCCGTTGCCCTGGGGCAGGAAGCGGATGAAGCCGCCGTCTCCGGCATTGACCAGGATGTCGCCGCAGGCCGTGGTGGACAGTGAGGCATCGAAGTTGTGCCCCCAGTTCACGCCCAGCACGCCGACGCTGCCCGATCCCCCGGAAGAGTAGGACGGGCGCAGCGCCAGCTGCGGCCCGCGTGCGGCCACGCCCATTCCCATGCCGGACAGGTTGATGCGGCCGGATTTGACATTGACGCCCTGAATGAGGATGTTGCCCACCGGCAAGGCATCGTTGAGCATCAGTTTGGAGATGACCAGGCCCTGGTTGGGCTCGACCGATCCATCCTTGTCGCTGACGGCCGTGAGGGTGAAGGCGTAGCCGTTCCTGGCCGGCAGCAGGGCATCGGGCGCCAGCGTGATGCTGTTGGCACCCATGGCAAATGCCTGGCCATCGATCAGGCGCACGGGGCTGCCCGTAGACACCGGATTGTCGTCATCGCTGAGGCGGGTGGCCTCCAGCGTGATCCTGGCGTTCTGGCTCAGGATGAAGTTGAGCGCACTGCCCTGGGCGCAGAAGCGGTCATTGGCAATATCCACGTCGCGCATCAGGCGCAGCACGCGGTCGTAGCTGGTGACGATGCGCTGCCTGAAGGGCAGCTCCATCTTCTCGGAGATGATGTCGTCATCGATGTAGGCGTCGGCCTGGTAGGTTTTGGCGATGTCGAAGCGGTTGCCGCGCTCGATCTGTGCATTGCCTTGTTTCTGCCGGCTCTCGGAAGGGCGAACAGCCACAAGCTGCCCGTCCTCGAACACGCGCACCTGAACCGCTGGGGCAACATAGTCGTCAGGCTCCACCTGGAAGCCGACCTGTATGGGGTAGACGTTCAGGCCCGCATCCGACAGATAAAGGCGCCCGGGGTCCACACCTTGATCGGTATTGGCAGACGTAATCACGCTGATGGCGGCCCGTACGCCAAATACGGCCCCGCCTGCCGAGGCCATGGTCAATGGCTCGCTCCTCGGCACGGGGTTGCAGCCCGTCCCCATCACATCAAGGGTGTAAGTTCCCCCCAGATTCCAGAGCAAATCGTTGCTGGCGGGACTGGCACCCGTGATGACATGGCTTTGCCACTCGGCAGCGCCCACCTGTGAAAAATTCACCGCCCGACCACCGGCGGACACTTGCAGTGAGGCCGTTGCGCCCACGGTGGGCTCGAATGTGCGTGTTCCGGTGAAGACACAACGGCCGCTGGAGTCCGTACCCGTGCTGGCGCGCTCCTGAAAAAGCGTCAGTCCGAAGGGCCTTGCAAAGCGCTTGCCCGCACCCGTCGCGGCACTGGGCCGGCCATCCTTGTCCCAGTAGGCCTTTGCCAGACTGAGCAATCTGGGCCATGCCGAACAGCTCGTTTCCACCTGGACCTCGACCGTGGTGAACAGGCCGCCTGCGGATATCTGTACCGGTGACCGGGTGGCATTGGTCGGTCCTGGAGTGATTTCCAGGAACGCCACTCCGTCGGTGTTGGTGTCATGGGGACCATCCGCCGTGGCGGGTACAGGTCTGACAGCAGGGTCGCAATTTGCGGAGGGTGCGAGGCCCGTGCCCGTGACGCGGACGTTGGCCACAGGATTGGCGAATTTGTCCAGGACCTCGACGGAAAAGCTGCTTTGCAAACTGGCCAGTCCAGGCACTGGACTGCCTTGACCAAGCCGCTTGGTGGTGAGGGTGGCCGCAACGCCCGGAAGCGCCAGCACCCGCAAAGGCTGCGGGGGCTTGAGAGTTCCCGCCGCAGAGGCTACGGAGGCATCGAAGATGTTCAGGCCGGCCTGCGTGACATGCTTGTCTCCAGGCTTGACCAGAACATAGACCGACGACGTGAGGGTGGACTGGCCAAGCGTGACCGTGGTGCTGGCAACGCCCAATGCGTTCGTCGTGCCGGTCGCCGGGCTGACACTTCCGCCGCCGCGAACAGCCATGAAGCTGACGCTGGCCCCCTTCACTGGCCGCCCGTCGCGGTCACGTACGCGCACGCTCATCGACTGCCCCGCCAGCGACTGACCGACCGTGCCTTCAAGGTCCGTTCCGGCATTGAGCATCTCGACGCTGGCACCCGAAGACGGGTCGTTGTTGGCCGCATCGGTATGGGCGCCTGCCAGGGCATCGGCCAGGAACTGGAGCGTCCAGGGGCTCTGCGCCGTGGCCCCGCCGGCAATGCCGCCCGAGAGGAAGTAGCCGCTGGCTCCCGTGGCAGGGTCGCTGACGATCCAGCCCATGCCGCGCCATGCGGCATGGGCGATGCTCTGCGCGGGAATCTCCACGCTGTAGCCCGACTGCAGCCAGGAGCGCAGTTCAGCTTGGGTGGCCTGCGCCAACGGCAGCGTGGCCAGTTCAGGCGCATTGGGCGATGTGAGCGTGAGCACGGTGGCGTTCTGGGCCCGTGCCAGGGCGATGAGCTTGTCCGCGGACACGGACTCGGCGCCGAACTGCGACTGGAACACGCTGTGCTCCAGCGAAGAACCAGCCAGTCCTATGGCGGCCTGCAGCCTGCGCGCACCGGCCGCATCGGCGGCGATGACCTCGGTGGGGTGTGCTGCGGCGTCCATGGTGACGCCCTTCCACTCCAGCGTGTACGGCACGCCATTGATGCTGTAGGCGTTCAGGGCATTGCTGACAATGGTCACCGACGGCGCCGGGTGCACGACGGCGGCGCCGCTCAGCGCAGCGCCGCCCGCCTCGAAGACGCTCCATTGCGATTCGTAGCGCTGGATGATGCCATCCAGCAGGCGGGCAGCGTCATATTCGCCATCGCGCGCCGAAGGTGCGGATCTGCGGGCCACTCCGGACTGCCCCACGCCGATGGCGTGATAGGCACCGACGAGGAAGTTCTGCTCCACGGTCTGCGTGTTCGCCGGTGTCTGGATATCCAGGCGGAACTTGACCTGGCTGCCGCCCGCCAGGGGGGTCAGGCCCACCTTGTGCTGGTAGCCGTCCAGACGCAGTTCCGGGCGCAGCTGATAGAGGTAGACCGGCGCCAGGTCCAGGCCGCCTGCCAACAAAATGGCGCGATGGTCAGCCAGCTCTGCCGGGATGTAGTTGATGGTGGCACGCTGGTTGAACAGGTCGTGTACGGGCAGGCTGATATCCAGGCCGGCCTCCCCGGCTCCCGCAGCGTCATTGAACAGGCGCAGGCGGGCCGTGGAACGAACCGCGCTTGGCAACGCAGAGGATTCCGCCGTGGTGGCCACCACCGTGAAGGCCAAGGTGTTGGGCAGCAAGCCCAGCGTCTGGAGCCTGATGGGCGCAGGCGCCACGGCGGCCTCGTAGCTGGAGGATTTCAGTTGCAGTGCCGCATCGACGCGCTCGCGCATGAAGGTGCCGAAGTCCACCGCCTGCACCTTGGAGCGGTACTGGCTGGCAAGCTCCTGGAGATCCAGGCCCAGACCTGCCAGGCCCACGCTGGCGGATTTGGGCTGCAGGGCCTTGTGGAACACATCCAGCGGCAACCAGGTCTTGCCGGAGGCATCGAGCACGATGCCGCGATAGTTGGTGTAGGGGACCTGCACGGCCACCCAGGTATGTTCGATGCGAACCATCGCAACGCGCCCACCCTGCACAACGGGCGAGTAGGCAATGCCGGCCTTGGCCAGCATTTCAGGCACCTGGCCGGGATCGCCCAGGCCGGCGGCGCTGGCAATGCCGTCCACGCCGATCTCGGCCACGCCCTGCACATAGCGGGCGGGCGCACCTGCGGCACGCAGCATGGCGATCAGCAGCGAGGCCTGGTCCACTGCATTGCCCGCGCCCGTGCGCAAGGTACCCAGGGCACCCTTGGTGCTGCCGCTGTACCACTCGCTGCGAATGCCGTTGCGCACGTACTCGTAGATGCGGACATAGTCGTAGCCGAGTTCCTTGGCCTTGGCGAGTATTTCCTCGCTCAGCGGTGCTTCCGGTGCATCGGCCACGTCCTCCGGCACGGCGGCAATCTCCTGCCCTGCCTCGTAGCTGGGCAGGATGGCCGGGGCACTCACCGGCGCGCGCACAGCCAGGCCCAGCGGCCGCACGGGCAGCATCGCAGCGCGAAGTACCGGAGCATTGACTTGAGCGTGGCTGGTCGCCTGAAGCGCCTCGCGCAGCGCCCCCATGGCCTGTGCTTTTTGCTGCTTGTCGCCATCCAGCCCTAGCATGGCGGCGGCCAGTTTCTGCAGCAGTTGGTCGATCTGCGCCTGCACGGAAGCACGGCGCGCTTCAAAGGCTGCGGGCAGCGACGGATCGGCAAGCCGGCCCTTGAGGTCCAGGCTGTCTTCCTGAGCCAGCATGGCACTCGCACGAACGCGCTCATGGGCCTGCCGGATGCGGGCGACATCCCCGGTGGCCACGGCATCGGCCATGCCCCCCAAGGCCTGGGCCAGTTGCTTTCCCGTGGTGTTGCGCGCGGCAATGCCGCCACCAGACCGGTTGTCCACGCTGCGCAGCAGGGCCCAGGCATCGCGGCCTGCCGAGATGGCGTTGATCACGTCCTCCTGCGTCACGGGCGCAGGGGTCGATGGCTCCGCAGCCCGGGCCGGCGCGCTCTCCGGGAACAAAGTGGCCAGAGCCATGACGACACACAGGTGGCGCAGCCAGGCCGAGGTCTTGACACGGGTGCAGAAGGAAGCTGAAGACATCATTTTTTTCGTATTTTTCCGAGAGCGCGATGGGCAACGAATGTCATGGCCAGGCACATCAGGACCAGCATGGCCCGGTCGGAGGGCCAAGCAGGCACCGCAACAGGCTCCTGCACTGCGGTGCCGAGGACCGTGAAAACGACGGTGCGCTGTGCCTGGTTGCCTGCACGGTCGCGGGCGGTGATCTGCAGCACATGGGAGCCCGGACGGCCCACGCGCTGGCCCTGGCTGAACGGCTGCCCGTCCAGGGTGCTGGCAACGCTTTCCAGGTGCGCGTCCACGACCTTGAACGAGATGGTCTGGCCGGCGGGATAGCGGCCGCCATCGGCCACGCTGAGTTGCTCGATGGCAGGCGGCGTGTTGTCCACCGTCACCGTGCGGACCACGTCGGGATGGCTGACGCCCTGGCTGTCGACAGCCCGCACGCGCAGCAGGACAGGGCCATCGGCCAGTTGGGCAAGAACCGTTTCATGGGCGCCACCGCCACGCGATGCCATGGCGGTGTAGGAAGCACCGGCAGCAACGGCCATCTCCAGGCGGCTGATATTCGCGGCAGGCACGACCGTGGCCAGCACAGGCACGCCGGATCGGACCACGGCATTGGCCGCTGGCGCCGTGATGGTGACAGCAGGCGTGACCCCACTGCCTGCTGTCACCTGGAACCTGACCGTCACGACGGTTTCATTCCCCGCGATATCGCGCGCTGCGGCGGTCAGGACATAGGTGCCGGGCGTGCCGACGGGGCTGCCGGATACGTAGGGCTGCCCATTGAGCATGATGGAGCTGTTGGCCAGGTGGGTGTCGCTGATCGCGATAGCGGCGCTGGCGGAGCCGATATACCGGCCATCCTCAGCCACGCCCGTGACAACCACCTGGGGCGCCGTGTTGTCCACGGTGAAGCGGCGCACCTGCACGTCCGAAACGTTGCCGGCGTTGTCGGTGGCACGCACCGATGCGGCGTGTGCGCCATCGGGCTGTCCGCCCACGTCCAGCGTGTGCTTGCCGGTGGTGGGCGACAGGGCCAGGCTGCTCCATTGTTGCTGTCCGTCCAACCTGTACTCCACCGAAGACACGCCGGAGCCGCTGTCCGTGGCCGCAACGCTCAGTAACCCTGCACGGCGCACGTGCGCACCCTCGGCCGGCTTTTCGATGAAGACGGCAGGCGGCGTGGTGTCGGCCACGGGCAGGCGGATGGAGAACTGCAGCGAGGCCGTGGCGCCGTTGCCCGCCTTGTCCACGGCCTCGACACTCAGGGTGTAGTCGCCATTGGCGGCCACAGGCGTGCCGCTGGCGTACGCAGAACCATTGAGGGTGATGGAGCTGCCCAGCAGTGCCAGATCGGTGATGCCGATCACAGGCGTCACCGCTGCAGCGTACTGCCCTGCGGCGACACCGGAGATGGTGATCACGGGAGGCGTGTTGTCCACGGTGAAGCTGCGCGCATCGGTGGTGGCCTCGTTGCCCTGCGTATCCCGGGCACGGACGACGACGCTGTGCACGCCATCGGCCAGCACGTCCAGCGAGGCCGCATACAGGTTGGCATCGTTCTGGCTGGTATCGACGGCCAGGGGCGCGAAGGCTTCGCCATCGATGCTGAACTGCGCCTCTGCCACAGCGGATTCCGCGTCCACGATGGCTACGGTTAGGCCGGTAGTGGCGCGGCGCAGGTAGGCGCCGGCCAGCGGTGTCCTGATGTCGATCACAGGTGCCGTGGTGTCACCGGCAGTGGACTGGATGCTGAAGCGCACCGTCCGGCTGGCGGTGTTGCCCGCCAGGTCGATGGCATCCACCTGGAGCACATGGGAGCCCGTGTCGCTGATGCGCGTGCCCGATGCAAAGGTCGAACCATCGAGTCGGATCTGCGCCACGGACAGATTCGGATCTGTCACCACGATGGTGGGCGTCACGGGGTTCGCGTACACGTTTTCGGCGACACCTGAGATGGCGATCACCGGAGGCTGGCTGTCCAGAACAAAGCTGCGCTGCACGGGCTGCGATACGTTGCCGGAATGGTCGGTGGCACGCGCTGCGAGCTGGTGTGCTCCGTCTGCCAGGGATGGCAATACCCCCACATAGCTAGAGCTGACCGGGTCCGACAGTGTCGTTGCCTGCCAGCCGCCACCATCGACCTGGAACTCGACCGTGCGCACACCGGACAGCAGATCCGTTGCCGCAACCTGCACCGATTGCGCCGCGCGCAGATGGGCGCCCTGCACAGGCTGCCTGATCAGGACCGTCGGTGGATCGAGCTCGAACACCGCCACTTCACGCTGCCTGAGCAAATGCGGCTCCGATGCGCTGGCAAGGGACATCCGCCCCGCTCCAGGCGCAGGTGCCAACGAGGTGCGCAACTGGATCCACAGCGCGCCGATAGGCATGCCCTGCGCGGAAAAGCTGAAAGCCGAGCGCGTTTCGGCACCACGCGCCAAGGAGGCAACGCCGTGCGACGAGCGCGCAAGCACCGTGTTCGAGCGGGGCTCCAGCACAACCACCTCGTACTGCAGGTCGCCCAGATCGGTCTGCCCGCTGTTGGTCAGGATGGCCGTGCCGGCAATGCTGCCCGTGTACGGCAGCCTGTCACGGTCCAGCACGATGTTGCCAGTCAGCGAGGCCACCGGATGGGTGACCGCCACGATGTCGAATGTGGTGTTGCTGCGCGCGACTTCCCGCCCCTCGAACACGACCCACAGATCGGCCGTGTAGGCGCCTTGGGCAAGGCCGGCCGTATCCAGCGTACTGGCCATCTGGGTGACCGCGACAAGACCGACTTCGTCCGAGGTCTCCAACACGGCCTTGCCAGCAGGGTCGAGCACGCGGACGAAGGACTGCGCCTTGCCAAGGGTCGGGGAGGAACCCGCAGGATCGACCTGCGCCATGATGCGCGCCACGGTGCCGGGCGTATAGGTGACGCTGTCACTGCGGACTTTGGCCTCGATCCGAACATGGGGCTTGACCAGGAAAGGCGCTGTTGCCTGGGCCAGCACGACCGGGCCATCCATCCAGGATGCGCGCACCTTGTACGGGCCGTCGAAGATGGCTGGAACGCTCCAGTTGAAGTCCACGCTCCGGCCTTGTCCGTAAGGCAGCAGGGACTGGGCTTGCGCCGGCAGCGTGGCAACGGCATGCCCCTGGGCGTCTTCGATGCCCAGCTGAAGTTGTCCCGAGATGTCCGCACCGCCGTTGAAGAGTGTGACGCTGCCGTTCAGCACAGCCCCCACGGAATAGGCAGGACTGAAGACACCCACCGCTACGGTACGTGCGGCAGCCGCACCCACGACGCGCACTGGCAGCACCAGCACGTTGTTGTCCTCGGAGACTTCCTGCACCTCGTCATCAGCGTCAACTGCGATGCTCAGCGACCAATTGCCTGCCGTGTCGAAAACGGCATCGGTTCGCAGTATCTGGCTGCCGCCCGCCGCCATGGCCGTGGTGCGGGTGCTCAGCAGCTCGACGCGCGCTCCGCCAGGCGAGGTGGCCAGCATGCGCACACGGGCACCAGGCGCGTCGGCGATGCCCACGTTGTTCACCACCACAGTGACACGGCTTGCCTCGCCCGCCCTGGGGATCTGGGGCAGCACCGTGACATCGGCGACCTGCACGGAAAAATCGGGCAAGGCGGCTGCCTGGGCGTCATAGGTCACGCTGATGGCAGCGGACTGCGCTCCGGCATTTCCCTCAAGGTCCGTGGCCTGCGCGACCAGCAGATTCCTGCCGGCTCGCAGTGCGATGGGCGGGAACAGTGCCGTTCCAGGCAATGCCAGGGATGTGACGCCATCCGAGTCCGTGACGAACAGCAGCCCCGAGCGGGCCCACGCCATGCTTTCGGGATAGATGCCCATGTCGATGGACCGCGGTGCCGCACCGGCGGCGTCCACGATATGAAGCTGAGTGCCACGCACAAAGGCAAGCACATCGGTGGGAGACAAGGAGAAGTGGTCCACACCCTCTTCATGGGCCGTCACCACGACAGGCGCCGCCTGGCCCACCTGCTGGAGATGCACCTGGTAGGCCTGCGCATCGCCTTGCCTGGCAAGGAAATAGACAGACTGCCCATCCGACGACCATTGCAGCGGCTCGTAGTCGTCTGCTCCCGGCTGGGACTGCGCAAGGACATGCCCGTCCGGCAGTGACAGCAGGACGAGTTGCCCGCCATCGACGGCCGCCACATGCAGCCCGTCGGGAGCAATCGCGAAGTTGCTGAACCATCGGGATGCACGCGCCACGGTACGGCTGGCTCCAGCGCCCATCGGCACCTCCACCAGTTCTCCACCACCGTTCGTCATACCAAGCCAGCGCTTGCCATCAGGATGCCAGTCCAGCATGCGGACAGAGCCATCCAGCCCTGGGTCCGAAACACTGCCATCAGCCACTTGCACAAGATGGACCGTGCCGCCAGCGCCCTGTACAAGCAACTGGGAGGCATCAGGTGACCACACGGGGATGCCTCCCATGCCAACGCCCGGCAACTTGTACAGGGTGGCTGGTGTTGCACTGCCATCAAGCAATGGCTGTACATGGAGGATGCTCAGTCCGTCGAAGGATGTCTTTGCCACAAGGTCCGCACTGGAAGCCAGCGCCATGGACTGCGGGCGATCGAACACCCGTGTCTTGCGCAGGCCTGCGAGGGCACTGGCCGATGCCAGGACGACACTATCGCGGCTCAGTTGCACCCTTGCCCCAGGCTCGCTGAAGACACGCACGGCCGTGCTCGACTGCGACACCACAAGAGGATGGGCGCTGTCGGTGGGATGAAAGATCAGGGAAGCAGAAGGCCCCATGCGATCAAGCGCCACGCCATCCACTTCGTTGGAAGAATCCCCCTCGTTGCCAGCCGCATCCCGCGATCGGACCACGTAGTAGTACCGCACTCCGTTGACCACCTCATGGTCGGAATAGGCCAGGGTCCGGGCATCCGTCCTGGCGATCTCGCTGTAGGGTCCTCCCGCTACAGCGGCGCGGTACAGCACATAGGATGCCGTGCCGCCCGCAGGCGCTGGCGCCTGCCAGGACAGCCGCAGTTCAGCACCGGCAGCAGGCGCCACCAGCGCTAGTTGCAGGGGTGCGCCTGGACGCACGGAAGCAATCTGCGCCACGGCCTCATTGGACAGATCGCCCACATTGCCGACGACATCCACCGGACGCACGGCATAGGCATAGGAGCCATTGGCCAGAGGGCCATCCACATGCAACCTTGGCTTGGTGGCGGCCACAGTGGCAATCACCACGCCGTCGCGCAGCACCTCATAGGAGGCCAGGTCATCCGCGGCGCTTTCGGTCCAGCCCACCGTGGCCATGGCCCCGTCCACTTCGACACGGGCTTGCACGGGAGGCGGTGGCGTGACGTCGCCGATACCTGCAGGGCTGGCGTTGGCCGCCATCCCCAGCAGGCCCAGCTGGCTCAATGCCTGCACGGAAACCGTGTGGCGACCGCCTGGCACCGCGACATCGGCCTCGGTGCCGCCCAGCACGGCCAGCGACCTGCCTCGCACCTCGCCGACCCGCCGCGCCGCAACGCCATCGGCAGCCGCACCCAGAGATATGCGAATGCGCTCCGTGAGATAGGGCGGATCCAGCACGAGCTGCAGACTTTTCTCTTGATTGGTGTTGTCCTGCTTGAGCGGCACCCAGACAAATCCATCCCAGGCCTCGACGGCATAGCTGGCCGGAGGCGCCATGTAGGTACTCCACACAATGGACAGCTCGTGCACAAGCTCCTTGCGTGCCGCCGAAAGCTCAATCCAGGGTGCCGGGTCTTGCTCGTCGGGCAGCCAGGCCGTGTCGTCATTGCCATCGATGGCCCGGCCGGCCCGGGCGTAGCTGCCTTCCTCGGTACTGGCCACAGCGGCAACGAAATCAAACGGCCTGGGATCGGGCTTGCCGTCCACACGAACCACATAGCCCGTCACGTCAGCGCTGCTGCTGGCGGACCAGGTGGCGCGCAGCACGCCGCCGGACGCCACGGCCTGCAACTGTCCGGGGGCTGCCGGCAGTTCTCCTCGCGCCACACGCACCTGGCCAGCCCGGCTGCGATTGCCGGCTTCGTCGGTCTGGCGCGCCGTGATGATGTTGGCGCCCATGGCCAATGACACGGCATCCGCCTGGAATGCGCCCCCGGCATCCGGGGAAAGAGACAGCGTCGCGGGTGTGCCGGTCTCCGGCATGCTTGTCACCGCGACGGCGCGCACGGCATCAGGTCCCTGGCCCCGCAGAGGGGTCGCCGCCAATGCCAGGGGGGTGTATGGCTGCTTGAGCGCGGTGGTATAGACCCAGGCCTTCGCTTCGGACGAGGGATCGGACTCGTTGTCGTCCTGATCCACGGTCAACACCTGGTAGCCATGGCGGCCATCGGGTCGGCCTGCGTCCACCAGCTGCGTGGCTACGACGGGAGCGGTCGTCACACGGGTGACGTCACCTGCCGCATCGATGCGCTGGACATGGTAGCCCCGCACGCTGCTGCTCGGGCTGGCTGTCCAGTGCAAGGACACCTCGCCACCATCCACTTGCGCGATGAGGTCGGTGGCCGGCATGGGTCTTTGCAGATTCTTGCGGACCACGCTGATGGCTGCAGGCGCGGGATCGGTGCGGCCGCCAAGGTCCGTGGCCACGGCACGCAACTGGTAGCGGCCAGGCTTCAGCGCCTTGGTGTCCCAATTCAGGCTGTAGGGGGCCTTTGTGCTGGAGGTGCCAATCAATGTCCAGCTGGCATCGGCGTCGGCCTTGTACTCGAACCGCACGGAGGCGATGTCCGAATCCGGGCTTTCTGCGCGCACATAGGTCACACCATCGACGTTTGCGCCATTGGAAGGCTGAACGATGACTGCCTTGGGCGGCCGGTTGTCCACCGTCACGCTGGCCGGATCGGAGCGGCTGCTCAGGTTGTCCGCCTTGTCGGCGGCCACCACGGTGTAGACGAAGGTGCCATCGGGCAAGGCCTTGTCCAGATAGCTCGTTGCATTGATCAGATAGGGACGGATGGCGTTGTCGCCAGGGTCGGACTGATTCACCAGCTGCCCGTTGCGGTACAGCAGGTAGCCTGCAAGATCGGGCTCCGTGCTGGCCGTCCAGGTCAGGCTTACATCCTGCGTGCCGGACAGCTGCGCGCGCAGCCCCAAGGGCTTGGCCGGCGGCAGGTTGTCCACGAGCACCCGCACCTGGGCGCTTGACAGGCCGCCTTCGGTGTCCTGGGCCTCGAGCCGGATGGTGTAGACGGCGCCCTCCGGCAAGCCGGCAGTGGGCCAGTTGGCCAGCACATCGCCTTGCACCGGCAGTGCGGAGGTGCGCAGTACTTTCCATTCCTTGGGCGATGCCCCCTCTCCGACTGAGACCTGGTATGCCAGGAAGTTGGTCAGCGCATAGGCGCTGCCCTCGATGGACAGCAGACCACCCACTGCCGATTCGGTCGCAGGCTTGCTGATATGCGCCCAGGGGCCCGAAGCCTTGATGCGGACCTGGACCACATTGGAGTGCGCGCTTTCCACGCCGCTGCGGGAAAGCGCGGTCACGGTGTAGGCATGGTCTCCGTCGATCAGGCCGGCATCCAGATACTCGGTGCCCGTCCAGGGTTGCTCATTGAGCTTCTGGCCGTTGCGATAGATGCGGTAGCCCACGATGCGCGCCACATCGTTGTTCGGCAGCCAGCCCAGACGGACATCGCTGCGCTGCTCGCGCCGCCCCGACAATATCGGCGGCCGGGGCGGCATGGCATCAATCTGCAGCGGCACATCGAACCTGGAGGCATTGCCGGCCTTGTCCAGCACCGTCAGACGCAAAGTGGCCGGTCCGTCGGGCGGCAGGCCCACCAATCTGGCGAGTTCCCCATTGACCACATTGGCCGTCCCGCGGCCTATGACTGTAAGAGCGTCCAGCGTCTCGCCAACACCGCTGCCCAGCTCCAGCGTCCACGAGTCCATATGCTCATCGCTGGCCGTACCCACCACCGGCACCATCGTGCCGATGGCGGCATGGGCCACGGGCGCGGTGATCTGCGCCACAGGCGGCGTTTGGTCGACATTGATACTGACGGTGGCCTGGCCCACATTGCCGGCCTTGTCGGTGCCTACCAGCTGCATGCTGTAGCGGCCGTCCTGCAGGGCAGCACCATCGAAGGCCAGGGACAGGGCTGCCGGCGAGGACACGACGGGCACGGCTTGAACGGCGTGTCCATTGATCATCAGTTGCGCACTCGCCAGATTGTGGTCGGCCACCAGGCCGGCCACATCTGCCGGCCGCACCCGGCTGACAAAGGTGCCCGGTGCCGGACTGGAAAACGAGACCTCGGGGAGCTTCGAGTCCAGCTCGAATTCTGCAGACTGGTAGCTGGAGGCATTCTCTGCCTCGTCGCTGGCGATGACCTTGAGGCGATAGCGGGCGTCATCCAGGCCCAGTTGCTGAAGGCTGCCCAGCGCAGACTTGACCAGGACCTCGGACCCCTCGGCCATCAATGCCCGCTTGGTCGATGGCAGCGGGCCCTCGACGAAGATCTGATAGTCACGCAGCATCCTGTCGGACACGGAGCCCACAAGTCCAGCATTTCCAGGCATGAATTCGCCCAGTACCGAATCCAGCGTGAACAGCGGTGGCGTGGCGTCCAGCAGCACCGCACTTTCCTCCTTCTGGACGTTGGTCTGGTCGGCGCGGGAAGTGGCCCGGATCTCCACCGTGTACTCCGCGTCGGGAGCGGGTGCGAGCGCGTCATTGAGACCATCCCAGATCACCACGGTTTCGCCGGGAGATGCCAGGGACTGGGACACCAGACGGCGCACGACCAAAGCACCTCGCCGGATTGTCAGATCGACAAACGCCGGCTGCAGCACGTCATAGGTCACGCGCACGCTGTCCAGCCGGCCATCTCCATTGGGGGAGAAAGTGCTGGGTGTCACTGAGAACTTGCGGATCAGTGCCACGGGGGCCTTGAGCCTCAGGTCTCGGGTGAGTTCAGAGCTCAGTTCCGCCCGGTCGAAAGCCCGCAGGCGCAGCGTGACCACGCCCTCCAGCGAACTGGCATCCAGCGCTGCGAGCTTGCGCAGATCGACTCCCGAGGTCTGCGAGGCCAGCGCGGTCCACACGTCGCCCTGGCTGTAGTCCAGAATCCACTGCTGCAGGTTCTTGTCAGTGGCACTGCCGACAATGTCCAGGAACGACTGCGTGACCTCCCCGGCCAATGGCTTGTCCAGCAGCAGCGCGGGCGCTGTCCTGTCCACCTCGACCTGCAGGCTGCGGCGCACCGGATTCAATTCGTTGTCGGGATTCGGTGCTTTCAGGTTGCCACAGCCATCCTCGTAAGTGACGTCGAAGGTGTAGTAGCCATCTTCCACGTACTGGCCCGCATCGTTGCGCCCATCCCAGACAATGTCACGGGCACCGGCGGACACCGACAGCCTGTTGGTCAGGTGCCGTACCAGCCCGCCGCTCCCCATGGGCACCAGCTTGCCCTGCACCACACGGCGCACCACGACAGTCACAGCCATGGGCTCCAGAGGCTGGATGGTCAGGATCATCGAATCGAGAGTGCTGGCCGTGCCTGGCGCAAACAGCCGCTTGTCCACGGATGCCGGACCGGCCTCCAGCGTTCCGTCCAGATAGAACCTGACCTGCCGGCAAGACTGTGCGCCAGACCAGTCAAAGACCGTCACTCGGCTTGTCACCTGACCGGAAATATTCACGATCGGCCCCAGTGCGCCGGCAAGGCGCTTGCCGCTCATGTATGGACGCGATTTCTTGGATGAAGTGGCAAATTCCTGCGAGACATACGGCATTTTTGCCCCCTCCCCTTTCCAATCACGGGGGTCCGGCCCATAAATGCTGGGCAATGCTCCGTCAACAGGCTGCCAGGGTGCATTTTCATCATCACCCAGGCGGAACTCCTGCAGGTAGTCAAAACCGGCGGCATCATCGATTTCCACTTGGGGCCGCAGGGCGTTGACTATCTTGTCTTCCCTGTCCTGGCCGGCTGGGTGCAATTCAGGAACCGCGCAGACACGCTGGTTTTCCTGCGGATAGGTAATGCGCAATGCAGCGGGGGAGTGGTCCACGGGGGCTCTGAACGAACCAGACCGTTTCACACCATCGCGGTCCGTCGTGATTCCCGTAAAGACCGCCGGCCCCTCCGGCAGGCCGCCGTGGTCAAAGGTGAATTCATAGTCCTGGTACCGTGGATTGACCACATTGAAAACCAGTCGCCGCCCGCCATTGGGAACTTCGGCAAAGACCTCCAGTGACAGCAGCGGGGTCATGACAATTCCCGCCGGAACTGGTCTTACCACACCATGCAGCTGGTGCGAGGCATCAGCCTCGCAGGAGGAGGCGAAATTCGGTCTGATCTGGAAGTCGACACCACCACAATTCTGGATGCGGTCTTCCTTCTGCATCGTGCTGCCATTGTCAAAGGTGACAAGCGCCCGCACCCTATAAACAGTACAGGACAGGTAACGGCCGCTTTGCTGGAATCCAAAGATGGTATCGGGCGGAACAATGGAGTTGAGTTCCTGCAGCAGGATGCGCCGCTCGATGGCGTGATAGGCGTCAGTCGGGCTGGAGACAAAGACCTCCAGCCTTTTGGCCGCCCGGCTTGTTGTCAGATCGACAATCCCACCCAGCATGTTCTCATCCAGACCGGTGGCCTTGATTGAAAGCTTGTTGCCGGATTTCGTAACGATCTCATTCGTGATGTACTGCGTCCCGCTTTTTCCGGTGAGTTTCAGACGCATGCTCATCCCGTTGTCCACAGCGATGCTGGAGTTGTAGAAACCTACAAGACCATAATTCTGAGGAATGGGCCCGTCAGACTCGAGGGACGAGCGTTCTTGCATCAGTATCGGATTGACTTGGTTTTCCGGGCCCCGCGTCTCCACCAGCACATTCTGACCATCCTTTATGGGATACACCTGCAGATGGGGCTGCTCAAGCCACTCTCCCTTTTGCGCGAGCTGTACCTCATTGAACTGCAAAGACACGGACACCACCGGATCATCAAGTGTTTCCGCAAAAATCAGTGCAATGCCCGCAGCAGGGCGCAACGTCAACTCCCGCTCGCCAAACATTGGTCCGTGGATATTCGGGGGCGCAGGCACCTCCCCCTCCTGCAAGTCCCGCTCAAGGATCTGTCCGGCCAGAATCAACCGCAATTCCTGCTGGGCAGGCGCAAACTGCGCAACCGTACGATTGCCAGCCAGATCGGCGACGGTCAGCCGATAACGCTTTCCTACATATTCCGCCAGCGCCAGAAGGTGCACATAGCGTTGCTTCTTGTGCTTATCGCCGCCCAATACATAGGGACTCCAGCGTCCGGGATTGATGCTATCACTCACCTCCAACTGCACCGAGTCGAAATAGGCGTCAGATACGTCCCAACTCAATTGCGTCCTCCGACAGCGGCTTCCAAGACAGTCAGAGAACGGTGTCTCGTTCTTCAATTCATTGATGACAGGTGCCGAGTTGTCCAGATGGACAAAAAAATCAAAGCCCACCACGTGGATTCTGTATTCGCCATCCACCACAATCTGCCCGTTGTCGTCGCGGCCATCCCAGACAATGGAGGCATCCACATTACCGGCCGGATGGTTGCGTGAAAACGTCCGAACCAGGCCACCCTGTCGATTGAAGACACTGAACTCCAGGTTCACGGGCTCCAGGACCCGGTAGCTGAGACTCATCACGTCCTTGGTGCCATCGCCATTGGGCGAGAAATGGGACGGCTCGCGCACCACATTGGTAATCGGCGGACCTGCCTGGGCAATGGCAACACGGCGCAGCTTCTGTCGGCGGTTGCCGGCACGGTCCTCCGCCATCAGCCGCACGGTATAGCGGCCCACGCCTGGCGAAACCCACATGGCGAGATCCTTGTCCCACAGGGGCGTGGAGCTGGGCGGGGCGATGGGATGCCAAGTCTCAGGCGCATCATCGCTGGCATAGTCAAGCCAATAGCGAGCGAAGTTCCTGTCCGCCACGCCCCCGTGCACCTTGACAGACACACCATCGGCGCGCCGCGACAAAACGAGGTCGGTCTGCAGGTTGGCAAGGGTACGGAAAACATAGGTGTCCCGCGGCTGGCGATCACCAAAGGGAACACACGAGGACAACTGCCCCGGGTTGTCCCAAGCTTCGTACTGTATCCCGCGGCCATATTCGATGAATCGGCTCACGCCACTGCGGTCGAGTCCCTCATATCCAGGCTGGACGAAGGGCGGCGCTTCGCCGAAAGCCAGGGAGGAAACCGCATGGGGGCTTCGCAGATCGATCAGGCGGTAACGGGGAGCGTCCTGGCCGCTTTGCGCACGCACGACGGCCCCACTGGCGGTGACTGGTACAACACTTCGAGACACGCCGATTTCACCCCCCATGCTCACGCTGGCAAGCACTTCATGGCGACCCGGTACAGCCACCAAATGCACGATCAGCGAGCCCGGGCGGCCATTGGCCGTGTCAAAGGTTTCGACGAACGGCGGGATATCGGTCACGCGGCCGGACACGATTTCAATGCGGCGGATCGTGATGGCACAGCGCCTGGAAGCGCCATCTTCCGAGACAGTGCAGTCCGGCGCGACGGGAAGGTAGAGCTCTGCAGAATCCTCGGACCATGCCTCCTGCCCAACCACGTTTTCCAGGCTGACCTGACGCAATTCGTTGCCGTCGGCATTCAGCACCAGCAGTTCGGTCGGCGTCTGGCCCACCACCAGGCGCCCATCGGGCGACCAATAGTATCGGTGGTCATTCGGCAATGCCCTCACATGGCCGTTCACCAGGTTGACCAACAGCGTGCCGATAGCGCTGGCCTCGGCAAGCAATCGTGTCCTGTCGGGCGAAAGTCGTACGTCGTAAACAGATTCCGCCCCCAGTGCACGCACGGCTCCCGTGCCGATGTGGATTGCGCCCAGGTTGCCGTCGCCCAAATGGACGAACACCTCGCTGCTGTCATGGGACAGACCGATCAGGGAGCGCAGAGCCTGGGTGGAAATGAGTTTGCGCCCCTCCCCCTCCCCGCCGGACGCAACCAAATGATCCAAGTCCGAGTTGTATGCCACAAGGCGCGTACCCTGCTCGTCCGCGACAAAGGAGCGCCACCCGGAAGGAACGCTGGAAACATCGCCCGGCCGGGACAGGCCACCAAGCACCAGGTGCATTCCCCGGCCCCAGTCGTCCTGGCGGTAAATGCCGGCAGGCAGGTCGATGGCGACATCCTGCGCGGTGGGCACATTCAGATAGAAACCCGCGCCTTCGCGTATCGACTCCACGGGAACATTTCTGGGCAGGGAGCAGGTCAGGCCGGCGTTGATGCCCAACGGTGTCCCCATGGCCGAAAGCAGGGAACTTCGGTTGGTGTCGATTTCGACCGTGGCGCCTCCCAGGACCAGGCCGTCTGCATTGCGCACCACCAATTCGTATCGACCATCCGGTACCAGCCGGCCCTCATCGTCGAGCCCATCCCAGGACCATGCACCCGAGGCTGCAGTGCCGGCCGGTCGGCCAGTGCGTAACAACCGGGACTGTTCGTCCGATACCTGGATGGTCACGGGCATAGCCTCTGGCAGGCGGTAGCTGAACACCGTGCTGTCCTTGACGCCATCCCCATTGGGCGAGATGAACGCCTCCGACACTGCATAGTCGCCAACCTGGGTGGCCAGAGAAATGGTCGCCGTATTGTTGTCCTTCACACGTTCCTTGATGGCCGCGTCGGAGTTCACGACCACCGTGATCGAGGCCAGGCCCGCATCGGCCGGGGCGTCGAAGGAGAAATGCACCGTGGCGCCAGCCTTTCCAGCCAATGTGGGCACGGTCACATCGGGTGCCAGCCGGATACCTGCGACAGGGCTTCCGTTGAAGGCACTCACTACCAGATTTCGGGCGCCCTGGTCGCCCAGATTGGCGACCGTGACGGCAAGGGTGGCGGCCTCGCCCGGCTTGGGCAATGGCGGCGCCAGGCTCAACGCGCCCTGCGAAACTGCAAAGTCCGGCAGCGTCAACACCTTCAGCGACGCGAAGGCCACGTTGTCTTCGAGCGTGATCTCCTCGGGCTGCGAGCGCTTCGGATCGACCACGGCAAAAATCAGGCGTTCGCTGGCATTGGGAACTTCCCAGTTCACGGTCGCCGTGGTGCTGGAGCCTGCAACCAGGGAAGCCACGCGCGTGGCGCCGAGGGAGATACCTCCGGCAGCCGGGTCGCCGTCGAAGAACTCCACATCAAGGCCGGTGGCGTCCACATCGCCCACATTGCGCACGAGCGCACTCAGCGTCATGACCGAGCCTTCGAGCGCAGGGCTGGGTGAGAACGCCAGATCCCTGTAGCTGACCGCCAGGTTCAGGCCTGCCTTCGCAGCCACCTTGAAGGCCAGCGCCGCAGCGTTGTCCGAAGTGTCGCCGTCACCGCTCGCCTTCTCCGGATCCATCTCGACGATGAAGCTGTAGTCGCCGCCCGGTCCCGCGCGCCAGGGAATCTGCTGCTCCACGGTGCTGCCCGCTGCGATCTGCACCACATTGGTCAGCAACACCGTGGTGCCCGCGCCCGATTGGATGCCGTAGCGCACATTGAAGGACGACGAGTCCTGCGTGCCGGAGTTGCGCAGGCGCGCGGTGAACACCACGTCCGCACCGGGCCGTGGCGCGTTGGGGTTCAAGGAGATATCGGCCTTGCTCACCGCCAGGGAAACTCCGCCGGCCGTCCTGACCGTCACGGAACTGCTGTTGTTGGCGCGCGTGGCTTCCTTGACAAGGCCATCAGGGTCCAGCTCCACGGTATAGACCGTTACCCCCGGCTCGGACAGCGTGGGTTTGAACTGCAACGCCGTCGTGGCGCGCGCGGCCAGGTCGAAGGCGGTCTCTGCAAGGCGCACGCGGTCGGCTCCGGTGCCGCTCCACAGCACGGCCTTGGCCTGTTTCACGGCGGCCAAGCCGGCATTGCTGACGAGTGCGTCGATCTGGAGGGTCGCCGGCAGGTTCTTCACCGTCGAGGGCGTTGCCAGCACATCGCCATCGCCCAGCAGCAGGTCCGCCAGCGGATTGGCGCTCTCCACCACCAGCGACAGCGAGGTGACGTTGTCCTGCCGGCTCAGGTCGGCGGTCGCCTGTTCGAAATCCACGACTGCGAAGACCGTGCGCGGGCCGGCGCGCGACGTCGTGTTCCAGGTGGCTTGAACAGTGGTGCCGTCTCCACCTACCAGGGCCGCGATGGGAATGGGAGCGCCGATGGCGATACCTCCTGCGGCGGGGTCCCCATCAAAGAAGCGGACCGTGCTGGCCTCTGACTGGAGGGAACCTGCGTTGACGACCCTGGCAGACAGGGTCACCCGCTGCCCATCGAAAATCGGGAGCGAAGAGGCCTGCAGATTGCCGATCGCGAGGTTGGCACTGGCGGCGCTGCGCAGCATTTGCAGCGCCAGCACGGTGTTGTAGACGCTGCCCTGCCAGCTCCCGTCCATCCGCTGGCTCTCGGCAACGAAGCGCTGCGCTGCAGACAGATTGATCTCGGAGCCGAAGCCTGCAGCGGCCATGGCCATGGACGCATGGGCCGTGTCGTGAATGGAGCTGGCACCGTCGCCAAAGCCGCCGTCGGTGTTTTGCCGGCTCTTGAGAAAAGGCCGCACGCTGGCGATCGGCGCCTGGGCACTGGCCAAGCCCGCCAGGGCCTTGAGCACCTGGGCCGAAACATGGACACGGCTGGGACTGGCGGCCGCGTTGCCCCATCCGCCGTCCGGGTTCTGCCAAGACACCAGCAATTGCACGGCAGGCCTGAGCACGCTCTCATCGGCGTTGACCAAGCGCAGGGCCTGGACCGCCAGTGCAGTGTCCAGCGGATTGCTGCGCAGGCGTTCGCCCAGGCCCCACCCGCCGTCTTGGTTGCGGGTGCCCAGCAGGGCCGAGATATCTTCGGCCCGGCGCTCGCCGGCCGTGCTCTCGATCAGCCTGCGGGCCAGAAAATCGGTGTTGCCCGGTGGCCGGGCCGCTATCCAGGCGCCGGCCGGCCCCAGCCCCCTGTAGACGGGGTCTGAGGCACGCAAAAACGAACGGGCCAGCAGCGTGTCACGCGGCGCAAGTCCAGCTGCATCCATGAAGGAGCCGTCGGACCGTTGCTGCGCTTTCAGCCAGGAAAGTCCGGCTGCATTGTTGCCGGGGTTGGCGGGGCCCGGCACATCGGGAGGCAAGGTGGTGCCGGGGACACCCGGAGAGGTGGTCTGCGGCGGCTCGGCAAAGACATTGGCCACGCCCAGGCCATGGGTCAGAGCGTTGTAACGCAGGCCGACCTGCCGGCGAGCCTGAGCCACCACATCCAGGTCTGCGGGATCGATGGTTTCCCCAGGCCGTACCAGATAGATGAAGCCGAATCGGAACGTCTTCTGAGATACGTCGGCAGAAGGGATGCGCGGGCCTTCAGCGGCAATGACGTCGTCTATCGTGACGATTCGCTTGGTGCCCCGAATGGTGGTTCCCAACGGGGCAGGCAGGGCGTTGCCATCGACGTCGGGCGCTTCGATGAGGAAGAAGGGAGGAACCTTGTCCTTGCCGATCAATCCAGCCAGGTACAAGTCCAGCGGGCTGTACCTGCTCTGGGTGTCAATCGCTGTGAAGGAGCCCTCGCCGTTGTCACGCCAGCTCGCGCCATAAAGCACCGAGCCCTGGCTGTCCAGCAGATAGCTCCAGTGGGAGCCATCCTTCCCTACCAAGGCAGAGCTGATCTGCCCATTCCAGTCCCGGAATTTGACATGGCTTGCCCATCGGTGCTGCATCTCGTGCGCGAATGTGGACAACATGGATTCATAGTCGGCACTGGACGTTGCGCTTGTCCAGCGGGAGGTCGCTGCCATGTCGATATAGCTTTGCAACACGCCCTTGCTGCCATACGCCTGTGAGTTGTCAAATTGCTTGATGCCTATGCCAGCGGTGTCGTTGCGCACGCCCCGGTGAAAAGCCAACGCGTTCTCTCCGTCGGCTGAGGCAGTGGGGTATTCGAAGCTCGAAAACACCACAAGGAAGTCATAGACATCGGCATGCGTGCGAAAGAATTCCTTTCCCACCGTTTCGGCGGGTGCAGGCAGGTCAATACCGTATTTGCCGGAAAATTCGATGATGCTGACACCCTTGTCATCGCGCAGGAAGCGCGCAATGCCCGGCTCATCGGTCGAAGATTTCCGGACAGTGGCAGAAGCCTGCTGATGCTGCGACGACGCGGCGGCGGTCTGTAAAAAGCCTGCCAGCAGTACCAGAAGGAGCAGTGCCGCTGCATTGCGCAGCCACTGCATCACCCGTTGGTTCATTTGCCCGCAGGGGGCACTTGCAGCCAGGAGGCTCTCCACTGCCGCCCGCATCATGGCGACACAACCATCCATCCACTTGTCATGGACCGCGCAGGGGCCGCCGATTGGATTTTCCGGGTCATCTGGCGGCCATCGGTCGAAGTGATCTCGATACGCTCGACAGACTCACGCCCGGGCACGTTCATGGGACGGAACACGGCAGTGTTGCCGGATACGGACTCCAGCGACACAGACAGACGGGGAACCTGGGCGCCTTGCCGGAGTATGGCCAGTTCCGCTCCAGCTGCCTTGACCACGACCTGCTGGCGCCGCGCATCCAGCGCAACCACCTGCAACTCGGCCTGATCTGCTGTCGCCCAGCGCCAACGATCCCGGGCGGCGGCAGACCCATCTTGCTGCCCAGTCTGGGCCGTGGAGATCAGCGGCAGGGCAAATACTGCGAGCGCGATCAGCATCTGCGCAGCCGTGACTGCAATACCCCTGACTACTGCAGCCATGCCTGGCCACACATCTCCACGGGCCCACGATGGCCCAGGCATTGCCAGCGAAAAAATGGCTGGAATGCCTCTCTTGATATTTCCCATCCTCTCCTCCCCGGCGCCCTTGTTTTTGGCTAGCTTGCTAATCAAAAAACCTGACAGTCGTTAAATTTCTTTGATGTGCGCTGTCAAAGCTTCTTGCACAGCAGCGCACCACTTGAGCCCTTGGCTCAAGAATCCATCCCTCGAAACCCTTCGATAAATCCCAACAGCCCATGCACATGACCGGACCCATTTACGCGCATGCAGCGCCATCCCTCTCACTGGAGGCGCATACACGTCAAAAGGACGCTTACATCAGGCCATCCGCCAAGATCGGCAAGCCCCCATCCCTGGCATGCCTGTGGCGATGTACATAAGTCTGAAACGCGCAAACCCATGGAAATCGCCTCAAGGGCTCAATCCATGGGTTTACGAAAATCTTGTATTGGAAGCACAAAGCGCGTCTTTCGTAACGCTTTGTATGCAAGCATACCATCGAGTTATGCAATTCCACCAGAACAATCTTCAGGCCATTGGCTTGAGCAGCTCAGGCGAAGTGACCACATTCATCAAAAATCCGGTGGCTCATTGATTGTTTATCCAGTGCAATGGACTCGCTGGGGTTTGCCGAACTGGCCCGACAGCTATCTTTATTGCAGCAAGGTCGAACAGAGCCACCGTGCCGCTTTTTACCGCCCCGCCCTGTCTCCTCAGTGAAAGCATCAGACTGCGCACAGCATGCCCATCAAGACATCTGCACCCTGCTATCGCAGCCGCGCCAATCTCCGCCCGAACTGCTTCAACTCCAGCGCAGCAGCCTGCGCCACGCGTCCTGCATCGCTTTCGCCGTCAGCCGACCCGGCCACGGCCAGCACCGCCAGCCGGCTCTGGTAGCGCGATTCCTGCAGCGGCCTGAATACCAGCTTGCCCCGGTACAGCGAGGCAAAGGACGAGGGGACGATGGCCACGCCCAGGCCGCAGGCCACCAGGGCGAGCACGTTGACGAACTGGCCGGCCTCGTGGCGTATGGAGGGGGTGAAGCCCGCGTCCAGGCACAGGGCCACGGTGCGGTCGAAGTAGTCGGCGTCTTCGTAGCGTGCAAAGCCCACGAAGGGCTCATGCGCTGCCGACTGCAGCGGTAGCGCGCCTTCGCCAGCCGCCAGCGGATGGGACGGCGCCATGGCCAGGCAGTAGGGATCGTCCATGCCGGCCACTTCCTCGGCCAGTGGCTCGCCCTTGCCGGGGCGCCCGAAGCCCAGGTCCAGCTCTCCGGCGCGCAGGGCGCGCAGTTGCTGCGAGGTGATCATCTCGCGGGCTTCCACGCGCAGGTTCCAGCCGGCGTCGGCAATGCGGCGCAGCAGGCCGGGCAGCACCGAGTGCATTGCCGACGGAACCAGGCCCAGGCGAACCACGCCCTGGCGGCTTTGCTGGCGTTCGCGGGCGCGCAGCGGGGCCTGCTGGGCGCGCGCAAGAATGGCGCGCGCGTCCTCCAGCAGGGACTCTCCCGCAGGCGTGAGCCGCACGCCGCGCGGCAGCCGTGTGAACAGGGCTGCGCCCACCTCTTCCTCCAACTGTTTGAGCTGGGCCGACAGCGGCGGCTGGGCAATGAAAAGCTTGCGAGCGGCGCGGCTGACGTTGCCCTGCTCGGCCACGGCGACGAAATAGCGCAGGTGGCGCAATTCCATAGGTGTTCACCCTTTGAAAACATACTTGCTTCGTATGCTTCAGATACTAATTCAGTCTTGGACATACCTCTGACGTATGGAGACACTGCCGCCATCGCCAATTTCCAACGGGCCAGCGGCCCCCACGCCATGCAAGCACTGCGCAAGACCGAGCCGAGCCACGGCCTGACACTGACCCAAGCGGACATGCCCGCGCCCGGCCCTGGCGAAGTGCTGCTGCGCGTGCATTCGGCCGGTGTGTGCGGCACCGATCTGCACATTGCCGAATGGACCCGCAGCTACCACTTCCTAACCCCAGCCCTGCCCGTGACGATCGGCCACGAGTTCAGCGGCGAGATTGCCGCGCTGGGCGAAGGTGCCGGGAACCTGGCCCCGGGCCTGACCGTGGGCCAGATGGTGGCCGTGCGGCCCTCGGTCACCTGCGGCCGCTGCGCGGCCTGCACCAGCGGCAACTTCGATGGCTGTACCACGCGGCGCGGCATTGGCGTGCTGCGCAATGGCGGCTTTGCACCCTGGGCCGCCGTGCCGCTGCGCAACTGCGTGCCGGTCCCGGCCGGTGTGCAGGGCGATGTGGCCGCGCTGGCCGAACCGCTGACCGTGAGCCATGAGGCCGTGCGCACGGCCGGCGTGCGCCCCGGCCACCGCGTGCTGGTGCTGGGGCCGGGCAACATCGGCCAGGGCATTGCGCTGTTTGCGCGGGCCGCAGGCGCCGCCCAGGTGGTGGTGGCCGGGCATGGCGATGCGCCGCGCCTGGCGGTATTGCGCGCCATGGGCTTTGACGATGTGCTGGACTTCGAGGGCAGCGATATGGATGCGGCCCTTGCCCCCTATCTGGCCCGGGGCCGGTTCGATGCCGTGATCGAGGCCACGGGCGCGGCCGCCGTGATTGCGCCGGCGCTGCGCGCGCTCAAGGTGCATGGCGTGCTGGTGATCACGGGCATCCATGCGGCGCCCGTGCCCATCGACCTGACGGCGCTGGTGCGCAACCACCAGGAGCTGCGCGGCTCCTACCGCGCGCCCGAGAGCGCCTGGCCCGAGGTGGTGCGCTTCATGCAGGAGCACCAGCCCCTGCTGCGCCAGATGATCACGCACCGCGTGCCGCTGTCGCGTGCCGAGGAAGGCTTTGCGCTGGCGCGCGCGCGCCATGCCAGCAAGGTGCTGGTGCAGCCGGAGCACCAGGCATGAGTGGCAGCAACGCCTTTCTTGCACTGTGGAACGGACTTGACCGCAGCGATGCGCGCGAGGAATACGAGGCCTGGCACGCCATGGAACATGTGCCCGAGCGCGTGGGCCTGCCGGGATTTCTGTGGGGGCGCCGCTATGTACGCGGCTTGGATGCAGGCAGCTCGGATGCAGGCGGTGCGCCATCTGCCGCAGGCAGCAGCTACTTCACGGTCTATGGATTGCAGGGGCTGGATGCGCTGCAGACGGCGCAGTATGCCGATGTGATCGCCCATCCCACGCCCTGGTCCGCCCGCATGCGGCCCCGGCTGAGCGCATTTGTGCGCCGGCCCTGCGCGCTGTTGGCCACGGCAGGCGCCTCCACCGCCGCGCACCTGGTGGCGGTACGCGCCACCACCGCCGACCTGCCCGGCTGGTCCGCCGCAGCCACGCAGGCGCTGGCCGAGGCCGAGGACAGCGCCCTGCTGGTGCGCGCCAGCGCGGGCGCCGTGCCGCCCGCGCTGGACCTGGCCTACCCGGTGGGCGGCGAACGCATTGCCCAGGCCGTGGCCGGCCAGACCACGGTGGTGCTGCTGGCCGAGCATTGCACGGCCGAGGGCGCGCGCCAGGGTGCGCAGTGGCTGCTGGAGCGGCTTGCGCCCTGGGGCCTGCCGGGCGTGCAGGCCGAATCCTTTGTGCTGCAAAGCCAGGTGGTGCGCGGCGACCTGCCTGCGGATGTGTCACAGCGCCCGCACTCCCGATTGCCGCCGCGCCTGGGGCCCATGAACCGGTATTTTTCGCGCTGAAACCAGATTGCAGATGAACATTCCAGGAGACAAGAACATGAACAAGCCCCAGACAAGCAGGCAGCCGCTGCTGCAGTCGTCAACGCGCCGCGCCGCCCTGCTGTGGTGCGCTGCCGCGCTCTCGCCGGTCTTCCCCGCCCGTGCCGCAGGCGACAAGGATGCGTGGCCCACGCGCCCGCTGCGCTTGATCGTGGGCTATGCCAGCGGCTCCTCGCCCGACGTGCAGGCGCGCCTGCTGGCCGAGCCGCTGGGCCGCGCCCTGGGCCAGCCCGTGGTGGTGGAGAACAAGGGCGGCGCCAGCGGCAACATCGGCGCCGATGCCGTGGCCAAGGCCGGCGACGGCCATACGCTGGGCGTGATCGGCAATGGCCCGCTGACCAGTTCCAAATACCTCTACGCCCGGCTGCCCTACGACCCGGGGGGGGACTTTGCGCCCATCGCCATGATCGGATCGGCGCCGCTGGTCTGGGTGGCGCCGCGCGCCGCCGCCACCGATACGGCGGCCTACCTGCAGTCCCTGCGTTCCGAGAACGGCCAGTTCAACTTCGGCTCGGTCGGCAAAGGCCCGGGCACGCACCTGGGGGCCGAGCTGATCAAGGAATCCATGGGCCTGCACCTGGCCCATGTGCCCTACAACGGCGGCCCGGCCGTAGTGAACGCCCTGCTGGGCGACCAGGTACAGATGGCGCTGCTGCCGGCCTCCACCGTGATGCCGCTGGTGCAGTCGGGCAAGCTGGCGGCGCTGGCCGTGACCTCCAGCGAACGCAGCCCGCTGGCGCCCGGCGTGCCGTCCATGCGCGAGATCGGCGCGGGCGCGGTGGACATCGAGGTGTGGAATGCCGTGATGGCGCCGGCCTCCATGCCCGCAGCCCACCGCGCCCGGCTGTCGCAGGCGCTGGAGCGCATCCTGCATTCGCCCGAAGTGCGCGACAAGCTGCTGGCCCAGGGCTGGCGCGTGGACGATGTCGGCCCCGCCGCCCTGTCCGCACGCATGGCGCAGGACAACCGCACCTACGGCGCGCTGATCGCCAAGAAGAACATCCGGCTCGACTGAGCGGACAACGCCAGCCGAGGCGGCCCGGGACAGCACCAGGCAGCAAGCAACGGCCAGCGCCCCATTTTTTCCATACCCCATAGAGGAAACATCATGAAGACCTTGCAACGAGGAGGCTGGGCCGTGGGCGCCGCAGCCCTGGCCCTGGCAAGCCAGGTGCATGCGCAGACACAGACACAGGCGCAAACACAGACGAAGACATCGGCCCCGCCCGCGATCCCCAGCAGCAGCGTGACGCTGTACGGCGTCGTGGACATGGCGGTGGAGTCGGCGCGCACGGGCAATGGCGGCCTGCAGCGGCTGGAAAGCGGCGTGATCGCCGGGTCGCGCTGGGGCCTGCGCGGCACGGAGGACCTGGGCGGCGGCCAGCGCGCGCTCTACGTGGTGGAGGCCGGCTTCAACGGCGACACGGGTGCCAGCGGCCAGGGCGGCCTCGCCTTTGGGCGCCAGGTCTTCGTGGGCCTGGGCGGCAGCTGGGGCCAGCTCACGGCCGGGCGCCACTACACCACGCTGCACACCTCGCTGGCCAGCTATGCGCTCACCGGCCTGATCTGGGGCAACGCGGCCAACTATTTCCGCGACGGCACGGTGCTGCGCGCCAGCAATTCGCTGCGCTACCAGTCGCCGAACATGGGCGGCTTCACGGTGCGCGGCATGTATTCGTTCGGCGAGGCGGCGGGCTCCAGCGTGGCCAGCCTGTACGGAGGCTCCGTGGACTATGCGGCCGGGCCCTGGGCACTGGGTGCATCGTGGATGCAGCGGCGCACCACGGCCGTGAATACCGACCGCTATGCGCTGCTGGGCGCAGCCTATGACTTCGGCGTGGCGCGCGCGGCGCTGCTGCTGTCCACGCGGCGCGACGACCTGCCTGCCGACACCAGCGGCCAGGGCCGTTTCTACGAGGCCAGCGTGACCGTGCCCATGGACATGGCGGGGCAGTGGCTGCTGTCCTATGGCGCCTACCACGGACAGGCTCGCGCCCAGAGCGATGCGCGTGCGCTGAGCGTGCGCTACGACCACTCGCTGTCCAAGCGCACCAAGCTCTATGCGGGCGTGGGCCGCATCCACAACGAGGTGGGTGCCGCCTTCACCATCAACACCGCCAGCAATGCGGGGCCGGTGGTCCAGGCAGGCAGCCGGCCCAGCTCGGTGGTGCTTGGCATATCGCACGCCTTCTGATTGCCGGGGCGGGCGCGGCCAGCGCCTGCCATGCCGGCAGGGCGGCCCGGCTGGAGTCTGGCCGTTGTAACAACCCCATGAAATCCAGGGAATATTCGCCTATTTGAATGGATTTTTCCAATCAGAAAAAGTCTGTCCAATCAGCGAATTAGGAGATTTGCAAGAGAGAAAGTTTCGCAAAAAGACAAGTGCCTGCGTGATCCGGCAAGAAAAATAAAATCCAAATGTAAACAATTGTTTATCTGGCCTGTAAGATTCTTCCAGTCAATCAGTGTTTCCCCAGGAGGGTGTTGTGAAGCACCTTGCCGATGCATTCATCGGGAAAATGCATCGCACCTGCCTGGTCATTGATTTTTTCATATAAGAATTCTTACTCATTCAATCTTTTGACGCACCACATCCACGGCCACCAAGATGAGAGCGCATCCAGATTATGGAGAATAATATCCGCCCATCACCAGCAAGCCGATACTGGATATAACAAAATCAGCCGGGCCGAGGAATTGCTACAGGCCTGCAAATGGCCAGAGCCTTCCATATATCCCCTCCTGGTGCTCAGATATGTGCAGGAAGCGCAGGCCATTTTCGAGCTGCACCGCATGCCCGACCGCGTGGTCTCATGCCGCATTGCAGCCGCCTTCATCCATTGTCAGCTGGGCGAAGAGCGCAACGCGATTGCACTGGCCACTGCGGCAATGGCCAATCCCGCGCTGCTGCAGCCGGAATCCATGGCCTGCGCCACCTATGTGAGGGCGCTGGCGCACAGCCGGCTGGGCGAGCTCGATACCGCCTTGCAATTGATCGAAGGCAAGGACCATGATTTCGCATTGATGGCGCCGGGCGTCACGCCCTGGCTGTCCGCCCTGATCAATTGGGCCAGGGCGCAGATTCTGTGGAAGATCTATCTCTACAAGAATCACCAGAATCTGTGGTGCGGTCCGCCCCCGGATTCAGGCCTGGTCCAGCTCGGCGCCGCCGCACCCGACAGCGCCGACCTGCAGGCGCTGCTGGAGCGGGTCGGCCGCCAGCTGCCAACGGGCCTGGCCTGGCCCTACAGCGATTTGCTGCAGCTCTCGGTCAAAGGGCTGGATGCGGGTCGCCGCGAAGCCGCTTGCGTGATCCGTGCCATTGAACGCATCGGCGTCCGCCATCAGATCAAGAACCCGCCGATTGCCGGCTGGGCCTGGCTGAGCAGCGCACTGGTGCACTGCAGCAAGCGCCAATATGCCCAGGCCCTGCAGGCGGTGATGCTGGCAAAGTCCACGGCCCAGACCTACCAGCTCGAGGGCCTGTGCCGCAATGCCCTGGTCTACGAGTACCACATACAGGAAACGCAGGGCGATTTTGCAGGCGCCCTGTCCACGCTGAAGGCGCTGAACATCATGCGGCTCAAGAGCATGGCCATCAGCCCCTATCTGGAGAAATCCAGATTCACGGCCATGGACGAGGCACGGCTGCACGATCTGGAACCCGCCTATGTCAAGCGCGCCCTCCAATACATACAGGAAAACCTGGACAAGAAACTACCGATCCAGACCATTGCCGACCATTGCCGCGTCAGCCGGCGCACATTGGAGGTTTCCTTTCGCAACAGCAGGTCGTGCAGTATCGGCGAGTATATAAGGCAAAGCCGTATCCATCTTGCGGCCGAATCGCTGCTGACCACCGACCAGAGCATAGGACAGATTTCCTCGCAGCTTGGTTATTCCTCGCTCTCATCATTTTCCAGAGATTTCTCCGGACATTATGGAATACCGCCGTCTGTCTGGGTCCGCCACCATCGATTGGCGTGATCCGGATTTTTATGCGATGCGGCCCGATTGCGTGGCACGCAGCCATATTGAATACTGAAAGGAATACGCATGAAATACCTGAAAAACATGAAGACGGGCTCCATGTTGGGTCTGGGATTTTCGATTCTGATTGCCATCGCGCTGTCGATTGCGCTGTATGGCCGCGCCCAGCTGGTACAGGCCTCCGATGATGTGGCCTACCTGGCCGACAAGCGGATCACCAGCCTGCTCCGGCTGGTGGAGATCAAGGGCTCGGTGGAGTTCATCTTTCGCGGCGTGCGCAGCATGGCGTTGATGGAGGACGCCGGGGAAAAGAAGCTGGCCAAGGCCGCACTGGATGCACAGCGCCAGAAGATCAGCCAGCTGATGGAGAAATTCCGCGAAGGCCTGAGCACACCGCAGGGCGTTGCCCTGTACGACAACATGAAGAACGCGCGCATTGCCTATCTGCCGCTGCTCGACCAATTCATGGAGGCGGCCACGCGCCACGATCTGCAGGCCGTCTCGGCCATGCTTGGCGAAAGCGGGGAGTTCCGCAAACGCCAGGACGCGTTCTTCAACTCCATCAATGACATCCTGGCCCACCAGCAGGTGCGTGCCACGGAAACGGCGCAGGCCTCCGAGGACAAATCCCTGGCTGCCGGGCGGCTGATGCTGTCCCTGGCGCTGGCCGCACTGGCCATAGGCGCGCTGGTGGGCTGGGCCATCACGCGGCGCATCACGGGCCTGCTGGGCGGGGAGCCCGCCTACGCGGCGCAGATCACGCAGGAAGTCGCCAGGGGCAACCTGGCGGTGGCCGTGGCGCTGCGGCCCGGTGACACCACCAGCCTGCTGGCTGCGCTGAACTCCATGCGCGCGAGCCTGGCAGACATCGTCAGCCAGGTGCGCCACAGCAGCGAATCGATTGCCACGGGCGCCAGCCAGATCGCCTCGGGCAACGCGGACCTGAGCGCTCGCACGGAAGAGCAGGCCGCCAACCTGGAGGAGACGGCAGCCTCCATGGAGCAGATGACCGCCACCATTCAGCAGAACGTGGACACGGTGCGCAGTGCCTCGGGCCTGGCCCAGTCGGCCAGCGCCACGGCCGTGCACGGCGGCGAGGTGGTGCATGGCGTGGTCAGCACCATGGAGGACATCACGCACAGCTCGCGCAAGATCGAGGAAATCATCGGCGTGATCGACGCCATTGCGTTCCAGACCAACATCCTCGCGCTCAACGCCGCCGTGGAGGCCGCGCGTGCCGGGGAACAGGGCAAGGGCTTTGCGGTGGTCGCCTCGGAGGTGCGCTCCCTGGCCCAGCGCTGCGCCAACGCGGCCAAGGAGATCAAGGGCCTGATCAGCGAGAGCGTGGGCAAGGTCGCCGCCGGCTCCCGCCAGGTGGCCGAGGCCGGCAACACCATGAACGACATCGTCACCCAGACGCACCGCGTGGCCGAACTGATCTCCGACATCGGTGCCGCCACGCAGGAGCAGTCCCAGGGCGTGACCCAGGTCAGCGACGCCGTGCAGCAGCTCGACCAGGTGACGCAGCAAAACGCCTCCCTGGTGGAAGAGTCCGCCGCCGCTGCCGACAGCCTGAACAAGCAGGCGGCGCAACTGGTGCAACTGGTCAGCGTGTTCCGGCTGGATGAAAGCGAGGCCCGGGCACAGACCGCCAGGCCGTCTCCCGCGCTGGCCCCTGCCGTGCCCCGCCCCGCCAAGCCCTTGCGCGCGGCAACGGCTGCGGCCTCCAGCGCGCCTGTGGCGCTGCCCGCCAGGACCACGGCACCCCGCCGCGCCACGGCGGCCGAGATGGCGGAGGAGTGGGAGCAGTTCTAAAACAGGCTCAACGCATCACCAGGCCGCCATCGACGAACAGTACCTGTCCCGTCATGAAGCCGCTCAGTTCCGAGGCCAGGAACAGCACCGGCCCCGCCACGTCTTCGGGGCTCGCCAAGCGGCGCAGCGGCGTGGCGGCCATCAGCGATTCGCGGAAGGACTCGCGCGTGTCCTGCGTGCCCTGCGTGGGATAGACCAGCCCCGGCGCGACGCAGTTGACACGTATGCCCACGGGCCCCAGCTCGCTGGCCAGGTTGCGGCTGAAGGCCACCAGCGAGGCCTTGGCCGTGGTGTAGTCGTGGTAGGGCACGACGGGGTGCTCCACCAAATTGCTGGCAATGTTGACGATGCTGCCCCGCGCACGCTGGCGCATCTGCGGCAGCACCGCGCGGCAGACATTGAAGGCCGCGCCCACGGCACCGTCGTACTGGGCTTGGTAGTCGCTCCATTGCAGGTCGTCGAAGAGGCGGCGGCGCTCGGGGTCGAAGGCGTAGGGTTTGAAGGCGTTGTTGACCACGATGTCGATGGCGCCCGCCTCGCGTGCAATGGCCTCGGTCATGGCCTGGACGGCGGGCTGCGAGCCCACATCGGCCTTGATGGCCCAGGCATCGCCTCCGGCCTGCTTGCCCGCTGCCTGGCAGGCCGCCACGGTGCGGGCGGCGGCTTCGTCGTTGGACAGGTGGTTGACCACCACGGTGGCACCCTCGCGCGCAAAGGCGATGGCAATGGCAGCGCCTATGCCGCGGCCGGCGCCGGTGACCAGCACCACCTTGCCTTGCAGGCCCAGGGAAGACGGCTGTGCCATCTCAGGCCCCGGGCAGCAGGCTGGTGTCCACCACGTCGGACACCTTGATCTGCCTTTGCACCATGCCCAGCGCGCGGTAGGCGTCGGCGCCCTTTTGCAGGGCGGCCAGGTCGAAGCTGCCCAGCGGCTTGCCGGCCTGCAGCGGCTGCGAAGACGCATTGCGCAGGCGGATCACGTCCAGGTTGATGTCGCGCTGCGTGCCGTCGATGGCGTGCTTGCCGGCCAGCGTGGCGGCCTCATCGGGGTTGGCCATCATCCAGGCGGCGCTGTCGCGGTAGCCCTTGAGGAAGGCGCGCAGCAGGTCCTTCTTGTCGCGCAGCGTGTCCTCGCGCACCACGAACATGTCACTGGAGATGTTCAGGTGATCGCGCACCTGCATCACATCGACCTCGCCAATGCCTTTGCGCAGGCCCACGGCCAGGCCGGTGTCGGTGGCGGCCGTGGCATCGACCTGGCCCTGCATCAGCGGCGCGAAGTTGAGCAGGCCGGTGACGACGATGGTCACGTCCGACTCCTTGAGGCCGGCCTGGTGCAGCATCACCAGCAGGTTCTGGCGCGTGCCGCTGGACAGGCTGTAGACGCCGATCTTCTTGCCCTTGAGGTCCGCCGGCTTGCGGATGCCGGCCGACTTGAGCGAGACCACGTTGAACACGTTCTGCGGATAGATGTCGTAGATGGCGACCAGCTTCTCGCCCTTGTCCAGCGCCATGAAGAAGGAGCCGGGATCGGTGAAGGCCACATCGGCCTGGCCGCTGAGCATGTTGCGGATGGCGTCGCCGCCGCCTGCGCCGGGCAGGTAGGCCAGCTCCACGCCCTGGGCCTTGAAGAAGCCTTTGTCGGGCTCGGCCAGGATGTTGGTGATCTCGCTGATGGGCTTGCTCCAGCCCGCCAGGCGGATCTTGCCTTGCACAGGAGCGGCCAGGCAATTGCCGGCCAGCGCCAGGCCGGCAAAACCGGCAGAGGCGCCCAGCAGGCTGCGGCGGGTGAGGAAGGGAGATTGCGGTGTGTGCATGGCGCTTGGGGAAAAGGTTTCGGAAGTGTTCAGGATGGTCAGGCGGCGCGCGAGCGCAGCAGCCGGCGCTCCAGCACCAGGCAGGCCTGGTACAGCAGCAGGCCCATGGCGGCGATCAGCACCAGGGCCGCAAACATGAGGGTGGTGTCCATCATTCCCTGGGCGGCAATGACCACAGCGCCCAGGCCGCGGCTGGCGCCCATGAATTCGGCCACCACGGCGCCGACCAGGGCCAGCACCACGGCCACGCGCAGGCCCGCAAGAATGGCGGGCAGACCCGTGGGCAGCTTCAGGCGCAGCAGCGTCTGCAGCCGCGTGGCGCCCAGCATGCGAAACAGCTGCAGCCGCTGGGCATCGACCTGGCGCAGGCCGGTCAAGGTGTTTTCCATCAGCGGGAAAAAGCAGATCAGCGCCGTGATCAGCACCGTGGGCAGCATGCCGAAGCCGAACCACAGCACGAACAGCGGCGCCAGCGCCAGCTTGGGCACGACCTGGCTGACCACCACATAGGGCTTGAGCACACGCTCGAGCAGCTCGGATTCAGCCAGGGCCATGCCCGCCAGCAGGCCGATCGCGCTGCCGGCCGCCAGCCCCAGCAGCAGGGCCTGGAGCGTCGCCCAGATGTGCGGCCAGAAATAGCCCGTGGCCAGCCCCGTCCACAGCGATGCCGCAATGGCCGAGGGCGCCGGCAGCACCAGGGCGGACAGGCCCCATTGCCGCACCAGCAGCTCCCACAGGCCCAGCAGGACCAGCGCCAGCGCGGCGGCCAGCAGGCGGGCATGGAACAAGGACACCGTCATGCCGCCGTCCTGTCCATGGCTGCGCGCACGCGGGCGCAGTGCTCGTTGAACGCCGGCCCGTGGCGCATGGCCTGGGTGCGCGGCGCGGGCAGATCGACCGCCATATCGGCCACGATGCGCCCGCCGTGCATGAGGGCGATGCGGTCGCCCAGGTAGACGGCCTCGTTGATGTCGTGGGTGACGAAGAGCACCGTGGTGCCGCGCTCGCGGCAGGTGCGCAGCAGGTCGTCCTGCAGCTCGGCGCGCGTGATGGCGTCCAGCGCGGCAAAGGGCTCGTCCAGCAGCAGCAGCGGCGGGTCCAGCACCAGCGCCCGTGCCAGCGCCACGCGGCTTTGCTGCCCGCCCGAGAGATGGCGCGGATGGCGCTGCGCGTGGCTGACCAGGCCCAGCTGCTCCAGCAGCGCCAGGGCGCGTTGCTCGTCCTGCGGCGCGGGGCGCCTTTGCAGCGACACGGGCAGCAGCACATTGCCCAGCGCCGTATGCCACTCCAGCAGCGTGGGCGCCTGGAACATGAAGCCCAGCTGCGGGCCGGGCTCGGCCAGCTCGGCGCCACGCAGCAGGATTCGGCCCGACTGCGGCCTGAGCAGCCCCGCCGCCAGCTTGAGCAAGGTGGTCTTGCCGCAGCCGCTTCGGCCCAGCAGGCAGTGGATCTCACCGGCCTGCACGCGCCAGTCCACGCCGTCCACCACGGGCGGGCGGCCCGGGTAGGTGAACACCACCTGTTCGATATCGAGAAACGCCATGCCATCAGCCCCGTCTGTGATGCCCGTCATGCCCGTTGTGCCCGTCGTGCCGGTGTGCATGGATGTCAATCCGCATACGGGGCGAAAGGCTGCGCCGCCGCCTCGGCAGATTGCTCGATCTCGGTCATGCGCACCAGGTCCAGCAGGTTGAAGCGGCCGTCATGGTGCCAGCCGGCCTCGGGCATGCTCATGGAGCCGATGGCGCTGATGCGCGTGACGCCGGCCGCGCCCAGCAGGCCGGCCAGCCGGTACAGCTGCTCGGGCGAGGCGGCAATGCCGGCCGTCTGCAGGTATTCGCGCTGCGCGGCCACCACGGGCACGGCGTCATCCAGGCGGTCCACGCCCACCACGGCAATCGTGCGGTACAGGGCCGTGGGCGCCAGCGGCTGCAGGCTGTCGCTGTACGCCACGCTCCAGGGCGCGTCAACGGGGCCCAGCAGTTGCTGCGCGTCGCCCGACCATTCCACGGACTGCTGCCAGCGGGCCACGGCGGCGCCCTCCTCCAGCTCCAACGGCCGGCGCGCAAAGCGCCGCTGCAGGTTGGCCAGCTCGGCCGCCAGATAGTCGGCAAAGGCACGCGCAGAGACGGGGGCGCCGCGCTCCACGTAGAAGACATGGGGCGAGTAGCAGCCCTGCTGGTCGTAGCGCATCACGTCCCAGGCCGCCAGCCGCGCCACGGCGGGCGCCTTGAGCGTGTCCAGCGCGGCAGTGCCCACCATGCCAAAGCCCAGCTTGTGGCCGTGTGGCAGAAAGCGCGTGGTCACGGGCAGGCGCTGGCGCAGTGCCTGCAGCGTCTGGTTGCCGCCGTAGGCGAGCACGGTGTCGGCCTCGGCATGGAGCGCGGCGGCACCACCGCCATCCACGCCATCCGCGCCCCCCGCGCCATCCACACCCCCCGCACCGCTCCACCACACCACGGCCAGACAATCGGCCAGCGGCGGGTGGACCTCGGCCAGCAGCCGCGCGAACCAGCCCGCGAACAGCGGCTCGGCGCTGGCCAGCTTGCCAATGGCGGGCGCCTTGACCAGCAGGCCGCAGACCAGGCTCCACAGGGACAGCGCAGGCACATTGCCGGCCCAGCTGTGCATCAGCAGGTCGGGGCCGAAGGCACGCACCGCGCCGCCCTTGGGCGCGGGCTGGAAGCCGTCCAGCACGGCCGGGTTGGCAAAGTCCTCGGCCACGAAGCGCCGCAGCTGCGCGGCGCGAAAGGTCTTGAAGAAGCCCGTCAGCCCCAGGCGCACCATGTCGGCGTCATAGCCGCTGACCACGGGCAGCCAGGTCTCGGCCTGGCGCCGATAGGGATCGCTGCGGTCCAGCAGGCGGGCAATGGCGCGGTCGATGGCGTCGATGATCTCGGCCACGGGCATGGCCCTGAGGTGGCGGTCGGCGGCACGGCGCACATGGGCTGCCAGCGCACGCATCTGCGGGCCGGTCAGCAGGGGCACGGAGACTTCCAGCCGCACGCCGCCGCGTTCGAAGGGCAGCACATGCCACTGCACCTCGGCCTCGCGCAAACCAGGCAGTTCGGGCAGGTAGCCGGCCGTGATCCGCTCGATGTTCATGCAGCAGCGGCCTTCACGAATTCATCGACCGCCAGCGAGCAGCCCTTGGCCGCTGCGCCCTCGGCACGCCCCAGCAACAGGAAACCGCTGTTCTCGCCATGGCCGGCCCACAGGCCCACGTCCTCGGTGAGGATGGTGGTGACCGCGTTGTAGTTGGCCAGGTCGCAGTGCACGAGAATGCCGCGCTCGCCGGGCGCCACGCTGCGGCCGGTGACGGGCTCGACCAGGCGCGAGCGTATCCAGTGCGGCCCCGACTTGACCGAGGGCAGCGTGGCATTGCCGTCGTCGTAGAACTGCGTGCTCAACTCGGTCATGCCGTACATGTTGATGCAGTGGCTGCGCGGCACGCCCAGCAACCGAGACAGGTCGGCGTAGAAATCCTCCAGCGGCAGCTCGCGCGACTGGCCCTTGTAGCCGCCCGTGTCCAGGATGCGGCTGCCTGGCGGCAGGCAAAAGCTGCGGCCCTGCTCGCGCAGCGCATCCATCACATGCACCAGGCTGAAGCTGGCGCCCAGCAGCGCATAGGGGCGACCGCTGCGCTCGGATTCCTCCAGCACGGCGCACAGGCCGGGCATGTCCAGGCCGTCGGGGGTGAGGAAGTAGCGGCTGTCAGGAGTGCCGAATTCCGTCTTGGCCAGCGCCAGGTAGTGGGCCAGCGAAGAGTTGGGCATGGCCTGCTCGTCGGGAAAGAGGATGCCCATGGGCAGGCGCTCGTGCCCGGCCATGAAGCGCTGCGCGAAGTTGCGCGTCATCGACGCATCGTAGACATCGAGCGCGGGATGGAAGTGGCGCCCGCGCGCGGACAGTCCCTTGGCCTGGCCCGTGGTGCCGCTGGTCATGAACACGCGCTCCGCGGGCGAGGCCGGCTCGCTGCGCAGCTCCATGGCCTTGAACGCATCGATGGGCACGGCGGGAATGTCGCTCCAGGTCTTCACATTGCGCAGCGTGGCGCCGCGCCGCTGGCAGAAGCTGCGAAACGGCGCATTCGATTCGTATTGGTAGGCGAACAGCCGCAGGGCCAGTGCGTCGAACTGCTCGTCGGTGCAGCCGTCCATGGCGATGAATGCAAGCAGGTCTGCGACCAAAGAAGCCGCCTGGGGCCGGGCCTTGTCCATGGAATTCCTTCGAGAGCTGGGACGTGATGCTCCGAAGGCTCCCCCGCCCGTGGCGCATGGGCGGCCACGCAGGGGTGCAAGCTCTTCTTCCGCCGGAATGACCCGGTTCAAGTTCTCGGGTGTGGATCTCAGCACTGGCGTGCACCCCGGAGCGGAGGGCTATCTTACAGCAGGGTCGCCAACCCCGTCAGGCCAGCAGGCGAACCCCAAAACCCAGCAAGGTCGCGACATACAGCAGCACCAAGGCCTTGCCCAGCACACCACTGTTGGACCAGAAGTGGCGTGCCACGGCGAAGTCCCAGGCGCCATCGCGCACCTGCAGCTGCGGCAACCGCGCCAGGATCTCGCGCCTGAACGCGGCCTCGTCGAACAGGGGACTGCCATTGAGTCGCAGGGGAATGGCGCGAAGGCCCATCCACAGATGCTGGCGCGTGCAGGTGACGCGACTGGCATCGAATTTTCGGGTCCTGCGTGCCATGCGTACCGCGATCCGATGCCCGTCCGTGGCTATGCGCATGGTCTCCAGCTGCTTGAGCTTGCGCCAGAGCCATGCATACAAACACAGCGGCAACACGGCCAAAAGCACCAGCAGGACACCGAGCATGCCCGTTGGATCGCACGATTTGTCCGGACCGCAGTCGCGCTGGTGCAAAAGCGGCAAGAACCAGTAGACCATCCCCCCTGCAACCAGGCAATGCAGAACGCCAACCATGGCAAGCGCACGCCTGCGCTTCACGGTGCTGCCCGCAAGCGCCGTGACCGAAGTGACCAGCGGCTTTCCTTCCGAGGCTTGAGAAGCCTGCGCGGCGTGCTGGGACGGTGAGGAAACCACGACCGCGCTGGAGGCTTCGGTGTCGCCCACTTCCTGCCAGCGCTTGCCGCCCAATTGGCGCAATTCCCCCGCCTTCCAGGCAAGCCACAGTCCCAGAGCCATCAATACCCCGATGCTGCCCAGCAGGAACGAAGGCAACCGCCTGCCCCATTCATAGGACGAGCGGGCAGACGCCAGCTCGCCGCGGAATGGAGCATCCCCGAAAGGCTCCAGCACGCGGCCGTCCAGATCCACGCGATGGACGGTGAATTGGGTCATGTCCGGCAGCAACAACTCCTGACCCACCATGGCGATGGCGTTCGGGTCCTGGTCGGGCGAAAGCGGCATCACCCGTTCAGGCCTCAACTGGGAATCCATCAACAGCAGATCTGCTCCCCGCATGCTCGAGTCTGCCACCAGCACCCATAGACGCTGCTGGCCATCCAGCTGCATGGCGAACGGGAAGCGGCGCCCGGAACGCAGGCCCGCATATTCCACGGGAAATACGGCAGGCGCGGCCTGGGTGCTCTGTGCCGTATCGATTTGCGCAATCTGATGGCGGTTGGTATTGGCCACCCACATACGCTCGCCTACCTGCAGCGTCTGATTCGGAAAGCGCAGGCCTTCGCTGTAGGTCTTGAGCAGCACATAGGCTTGCGCTGCACTGGAAGCGGCGTCGCGCTGGTAAACGAGAACGCGGTGATTGGATGCGTCGGAGACCACAATCTGCGCTTCATCGGCCGTTACCCGCATCCAGCGATAGCCACCGCGTGTGGACAAATCGGGCAGATCCAGCGCCACGCAGCGCTGCATTGCCAGATCGCAGCGATGCACACTTCCCTGGTCATGCGCCCAAAGCGTCTTCTCGCCAATGAACTGAAGGCTGCTGACCGATGGGGTCAAACCCAATTGCGCCAACTCCAGACGCTGCAGGCGTGTGCCCTGCCGATCAAACTGATGCAAAGCGCCATGGCTTTGAATCCACACTGTATTGCCTTGGATTGAGGGAAGCCTGGGGCCCAATGGGTCGGGCAACAGCCAACCCCGAAAGACAAAGGCCAGGATCAACAGGCATTGCAGCCCGATCACAGCCCTGAGCCATTTCTTGTAAACCGCCTCAGCCATTGAATCTCCCCCATTTTTGAATGGGGGCAAGTGTAGACAATCAAGGCATTGTGGCCATCAAGACGGTGACTTCATTCGAGCGCAATTTCCAGACTGTGGATCAATCCAGTGCCGTCAGCCGTCGCATCACCCACTCCACGGGCCCCTGCGCCACCTTCTTGCTCCAGGCCCAGGCGGCCAGGCTGGCGATGATCACGTACAGCGCGGCGGCCACGGCCACTTCGCGCAGGCTGCGTGATCCGTCCAGCGCGCCCAGGGCCTCCAGCAGGCCCATGCCGATGAGGATGTGTGCCAGATACAGGGTCAGCGTCATGCGCCCGGCCGGCAGCAGGCCGCGCCACGGTCCGGCGGGCCAGCGGTCGGCCAGCCGCAGGCAGGCGCCGATGGCAATGCTGGCGCAGCCCAGGCCCATCAGCAGGTAGGCCGGGCCGGGCGGCATGGGGCCGGTGGCCAGCCAGGGAGCCCATTCACTCTGTACCGCAAGTGCCGAGACGGCGCAGGCCGCGCCCACCATCACGCCACCCGCAGCCACCAAGGTCCATTGCACGCGCGGCTCGGCCAGCGGCTGGCGCGCCAGCAGCATGCCGCAGAGGAAGAACGCAAACCAGGGCAGCACCGGATGGAAGCCGTTGAACAGCAGGTTGCGCGCAAAGCCGGCCGGCTCCCACAGGCCCTGGTAGGACAGGCTCGCCCAGTCCCAGCCCTGGCTGTAGTCCAGCTGCAGCAAGGCCCAGGCGGAGAGCACGGCCACGGCCGCCATGCCGGCCAGCAGTGCCCGTGCGCCGGCCTGCAGCCAGGCGATGGCCAGCACGAAATACACCGCGTAGTAGTGAATGATGTCGGCCGGAAAGATCAGCAGGTTCATGCCACCGGCCACCAGCAGGAACAGCGCGCGGCGCAGCGTCCAGAGGCGCGCCGTGGCCGGCTCCAGCGAGCGCGTGGCCAGCACCAGGCCCAGTCCCGCCAGCACCACGAAGGTGGCCGAGGCCTTGCCCTCCAGAAAATGGAAGAACGACAGCAGCCAGCCAGGCTCCTGCAGCGCGGGATGCATGGCCTGCTTGAAGTTGACGAACACCATGCCTGCCAGCGCCAGATAGCGCGCCAGGTCCAGCCCCGCCAGGCGGGCGCCCCTGCCGGTGGCGTGCCTCATGTCGCGTCCCCCCGTGCCTCGCCTCCAAGAAGGCAGGCCAGCAAGGCGGGATGCAGCACATCGACCCCTTCATCCGCCCCCGCGTCTTCTTGCGGCGTCACCGCCAGCGCAAAGCGCAGCGCATCGCTTTCCACGGCATCCAGCAGCAGTTGCGCGGCCAGGCGCACGGGCACGGCGGGCCGCAAGAGGCCCTGCTGCGCCCCACGCTCCATGAAGCCTGCCAGGCCGTCGAGCATGCGCCTGCGGTTGGCCTCGAAGGCCGGCGCCAGCCCGGGCGAACGCGCGATCTCGGACAGGCATTCGGCGCTGAGCACGGCCCATTCCCGCTGGCGGCACAGCGCCTGGTAGGCGGCCAGGAATTGCGCCACCACAGGCAGCGAAGGGGCTGCGGCCCGCTCCAGCGCCTGCAGCAAGGGCAGCAGCTCGGTCTGCTCCTGCGTGGCGACCTCGGCAATCAAGGCCTGCTTGCTGTCGAAGTGGTTGTACAGATTGCCCAGGCTCACCGAGGCAGCCTGCGCGATGTCGCGCATGCTGGTGCAGTGAAAGCCGCGCTCCACGAAGCACTGCAGGGCGGCCTCCACGATGACAGCCCGGCGCTCGCTGATGTCTTCTTTCTTTTTCATGCCCCGAATGATGAACGAACGTTCATTCATAGTCAACACCGGGGCATGAAATCACAGCGGCGGCAGGGGGCCCACGCCCGAAGGAACGGCCTCCTCGTTGGGCCTGCAGGGCTGGCGCAGCATGCGCCGGCAGTCCGGCAGCTGCCGCTCATGGGCATAGGCGATGTGGCCCAGCACGATCTTCGACGGCCGGCTGCGGTCCAGCCAGACGGTGTTGGTCGAAGGCGTGGACAGATGGTCGAAGGCCCAGTACCCGGTCTGCGAAGGCGTGTCCAGGGTCACGCGCAGGCTGGAGCCCGCGCGGAACACATGGGCGAATTTCTGGATTTCCACGCGCATCAGCGTGGGCTCGCCGGGGCGCAGCGGGCGCACGGCGGCCTCGGTGAAATCGCCCCAGGGCCGCAAGGCGGTGGAGCGCTGGCCGTCCAGCGCACGCATGGAAGCACGCAGCCAGCCGCGCTGCACGAACATCTCCTGGCCGTCGGGACGCACCTCCGAGACGGTGACCTGCACATCGGTGTCGCCGGCAGTGGCGCTGAGCCACAGGTCCAGCGAGGCCTCGCCATAAAAGCTCAGCGCGCGCGGCAGCGGGGCCGTGGTGAAGCGCAGCAGGCCCTGCCCGGCGGGGCTGGCAGTCCATTGGCCCGCGCCGGACTCGGTGTCCGCGTCGGGATGGTTGGCCTCGGCGCCCGGCAGCGGGTAGCGGTAGCTGGCCGACTGGCGCTCGGCCTGCGGCGGCGCATCGCCCAGCCCGCCGCCAGGCTGCAGCCACAGCGTCATGGGCGTGACGCGCACGGGCAGCCGGTCAAAGCTGGCCACGGCCGAGGGGCGCAGCTGCCCATAGTCGCCCCCACCGTTCATCCACTGCATTTCCTGCGCCAGCAGCACGCGCGGCGTGTGCTCGAAGCCATTGCTCTCGCCCTTGAGAAAGCGCGCGTAAAAGCGCTTCATGGTCTCGCGCAGAAAGGGGGCGTTGTCGGTGTGGTGGTCGCCGTTGGAGCTGATCAGCCACATCTTGTCCGGGGCGATGCTGTCCTCGTAGTAGCCCATGCGGGTGCCCACCTGCTCGTCCTGCCAGGACTGGGTGCCCAGCGTGGGGATGTCGATGCGGTGCGTGGAGTTCATGGCGCTTTTGAGCGCGTAGCGGGCGCCGAAGAAGCGGTCCTCGTCCAGCCAGCGCGCCATGTCCAGGTCGGGGCGCTGGATCTTGCGGATGTTGTCCTCCACGACCTGGGCGCATCCGGTATCGCCGTCCAGCGCCCTGGCATCGTCGGCGGCCTTGCGCCATATCGCGGGGAACTGCCGCCACCAGTTGGCGGGAAAGCCAATGTTCTGGATGCCGCCCGGATAGGCCACGTCGCGGTAGGGATCGGCCACGTTCTTGCCCGGCGCGATCGCCTTGAGGCTGGGCGGACGCTGGGCCGCCACCCACAGCTGGTCGTAGCCCGAATACGAATAGCCCACCATGCCCACCTTGCCCGTGGACCACGCCTGGCGCGCAGCCCACTCCACCGCGTGCGCCCCGGCCGCGCCCACGGAGGCGTCGGCCCACTGGTTCTCGCCCGTGGAGCAGCCCGTGCCGGGCACGTTCAGGCCCATCACGGCATAGCCTTCCTTGGTCCATTCCTGGGTGGTCTGTTCCGTGACCGAGCCCGATCCGTAGCCGTCATACTCCATCAGCACGGGAAACGGCCCCGGCCCCTTGGGAAAGACCACCGAATAGCGCATCTTGTTGCCGTCAGGCAGCTGGATGTAGCCCCAGATGCGCGGCCCGGGGTTGGTGCTGCCCGAAGAGCCCCCGCCGCAGGCCGCGAGGCCCAGGGCAAGGGTGGCGATGCCGGCCGCGCCGAGCCACGCGCGGGAATGGCGAAAAGTCATCATGGATGGTCCTCCTGGTTGCTGATGCAGACATGCCCGCAAGGGGGCAGGCCGCAATGTAGGACCGTCCGGGCGCATGGCGCACGCGCAGGCTGAAGGGGGGCTGAAGGGGGGATGAAGGGGCGCTGAAGCGCGCCTGAAGACAGGCTGAAGGCAAACGCGGCCAGTCGCCACGGCCTTCGGCCCCGGGCCACGGCGGCATGGACTGGCACGAGATGGTGATGGCGCTTGGAGCGACGGAACTATCCATCGCCCCCGCAGTCGAACGGCCTTCGCTGGAGACCTCAACGCATAACAGCCCGGCCCACACTCCATCGTTGCCGATGGAGCCACTGCCTGAACAGGCAAAGGTGAAACTGTCATGCAATGTCCCGCCTGCCGAGATGCCACGCTCATCATCTCCGAGCGCCAGAACATAGAGATCGACTACTGCCCCCAATGCCGCGGAGTCTGGCTGGACCGCGGAGAGCTGGACAAGCTCATCGAGCGCTCCGCTGCCCAGGCACCCTCCGTGCCCGCCTCGCCAGCAGCCTATGAACGCCCGCAGGAACGGCGCGCGGGCCCTGACGGATCCCATGACCGGCGCGAGCACTCCAGCCACGATGGTTACCGCCGCAAGAAGCGCGAAGGCTTTCTCTCCGATCTTTTCGACTTCTAGCACCAGGGCAAGTCCGCTGCGCCGGCATCGGGACATGGCAGCCGCGCCCCACTATGATTCGGCTTTCAGTTCCTTGTCCCCATGCCCCGCGCCCGCACACCCAAGCCCGCTCCTGCCGAAGAGAACACGGCCCCGTCCAGCACTGCAGCGCCGGGACCGTCCATCGACGCCTCCTTCCTGCACACCCTCGTGGGCTACAACGCCCGGCGTGCCTCGCTGTCCATCATCGAAGTGTTCGTGGAGCGCATGGCCACCCACGATCTCAAGATGGTGGAGTTCTCCGTGCTCTCCCTGGTGTCCCACAACCCCGGCATCACCTCGCGCCAGCTGTGCGCGGCGCTGGATGTGATGCCGCCCAACCTGGTGGGCCTCATCGCAGCGCTGGAGCGCCGCAAGCTGATCGAGCGGCGCACCCACCCCACCGACCGCCGCGCCGTGGGCGTGCACCTGACGCCGGCCGGCGCCGAGCTCACGGCCCGGGCGGAAAGAACGGCGGCGGAATTGGAACTGGATGCCACCTACCGCCTGACCGACGCCGAGCGCAGGACGCTGATCCAGCTGCTGCAGAAGATCTACAACTGAGCGCGCTCAGTCCGCCTTCTCCGCTGCCGGCTGCTCCAGCCCCAGCAGCCGCACCGCGTTGCCCTTGAGGATGCCGGGCATCACCTCGGGCTTGAAGCCGGCTTCCTGGAAATCCTTCATCCAGCGCTCGGGCGTGATCAGCGGATAGTCGCTGCCGAAGAGCACGCGGTCCTTGAGCAGGGTGTTGGCGTACTGCACCAGCTGCCGGGGAAAGTACTTGGGGCTCCAGCCCGACAGATCGATCCAGACATTGGGCTTGTGCAGGGCCACGGACAGGGCCTCGTCCTGCCAGGGAAAGCTGGGGTGGGCCATCACGATCTGCATATCGGGAAAGTCGATGGCCACGTCGTCCAGGTGCATGGGGTTGCTGTAGGCCAGGCGCAGGCCGCCGCCGCAGCGCATGCCGCTGCCAATGCCGCTGTGGCCCGTGTGGAAGATGGCCGGCAGTTGGTACTCGGCCACCACCTCGTAGATCGGCCAGGCCATGCGGTCGTAGGGATGGAAGCCCTGCACCGTGGGGTGGAACTTGAAGCCCCTGACGCCCTCTTCCTCGATCAGCCGCCGCGCCTCGCGCGCACCCATGCGACCCTTGTGCGGATCGATGCTGGCGAAGGCCACCATCATGTCGCTGTTGGCCCGCGCGGCCTCGGCGATCTCCTCGTTGGGAATGCGGCGCCGGCCCAGCTGCGACTCGCTGTCCACCGTGAACATCACCAGGCCCAGGTTGCGCTCACGGTAATAGGCCACGGTCTCGGCAATGGTCGGGCGCCGGCCGTTGCCGAAGTACTTGTCGGCGGCGCGGTCGTACTCCTCGCCGTAGTTGTCGAACGGGTTCCAGCAGCTCACCTCGGCATGCGTGTGGATGTCGATGGCAATCAGTTTTTCGTGGTCCATGTCTGTCTCCTGTGTGGCCTGCTGCCTGCCCCGGCATCAAGGGGAAGTCCCAATAAGAAATTCGCAAAGGCCGCTTGAATTGGTTATTAAATATAACCAAAATCGCGGCCATCAGAAAGCGATGCGGATGCGGGCAACGGCTGCCACGCAACGGTTTCGCGCTGAGGCTTCACACCACCTTCCGAGGAGACAGACATGGACAGAAAGATCCACAAGACCCGTTCCCGCGCCTTGCCGGCCACGCTGGCCGCCGCCCTTCCCGCCCTGCTGCTGGCCGCCTGCGGCGGCTCGAGCGACGGCATCGCGCAGCTCGCCGAGGCCCGCCCCGCCACGCTGCTGTCGTGCACGGACCTGGCCGCGAAAATATCCTTCCCCAACACCCGCATCACCGCCGCCGAGACCGTGGCCGCCGGCACGCTGACGGTGGCAGGCAAGCCCATTGCCGAGCACTGCCGCGTGACCGGCCGCATGCACGAGCGCGTCAGCACCGTCGATGGCCAGAACTACGCCGTGGGATTCGAGATGCGCCTGCCGCGCGACTGGAACGGGCGCTTTTTCTACCAGGCCAACGGCGGCCTGGACGGCAGCGTGAGCACGGCCGTGGGCGCACTGGGCGGCGGGCCGCTGGGCAACGCGCTGCAGATGGGCTTTGCCGTGCTCAGTTCCGACGCCGGGCATGCAGGCAGCCTGGGCCCCTTCTTCGGCCTGGACCCGCAGGCGCGGCTGGACTACGGCTACCAGGCCGTGGGCAAGCTCACGCCCATGGCGCGCAGCGCGCTGCAGACGGCCTATGGCAAGGGCCCGGACCGCTCCTACCTGGGCGGCTGCTCCAACGGCGGGCGCCACGCCATGGTGGCGGCCTCTCGCTATGCAGACCAGTACGACGGCATCATTGCCGGCAACCCCGGCACGCGCCTGCCGCTGGCGGCCATTGCCAACATTGCCGGCGCCCAGGGCTATGCGAAGCTGGCCACCACGCCCGCCGACCTGGGCACGGGCTTCACCCAGGCCGAGCGCCGCCTGGTCAGCCAGGCCGTGCTGGCCCGGTGCGATGCGCTGGACGGCGCCACCGACGGCATGGTGCAGGCCGGCGCAGCCTGCCAGGCAAGCTTCGACCTGGCGCGCGACGTGCCCACCTGCGGCGGCGCGCGCGACGGCAGTTGCCTCAGCGCCGAGCAAAAGAGCACCATTGCCGGCCTGTTCAAGGGCGCCACCACCAGCGGCGGCAGCCGCATCTACAGCAGCTTCCCGTATGACGCAGGGCTGGATACGGCCGGCTGGGCCGGCTGGAAATTCTCCAACTCGCTGAACCTGGACACCGGCGCCGTGGGCCTGGTCTGGCAGGCGCCACCGGAGAGCCCGGCCAGCTTCAACGGCCCGCAGTTCGCGCTGACAGGCAGCGTGGACAGCATGCTGGCCAAGGTCCAGGCCACGACGGCGCTGTACACCGAAAACGCGCTGTCCTTCATGCTCCCGCCCGACTACGGCAAGCTGCCCGTGCTGCGCAACCGGGGCGCCAAGCTCATGGTCTACCACGGCACGGCCGATCCCATCTTCTCCAGCGACGACACCGTGCAGTGGTACGACACGCTGCGCCGCAACCATGGCGACGCCGCCGACTTCGCCCGCCTGTACCTGGTGCCCGGCATGAACCACTGCAGCGGCGGCCCGGCCACCGAGCAGTTCGACATGCTCAGCTCCCTCGTGGCCTGGGTGGAGAAAGGCCAGGCGCCAGACCGCGTGATCGCCAGTGCGCGCGGCGCGGGCAATGCGGGCGGCGTCAACGCCGACCTGCCCGCCACCTGGTCGCCCACGCGCACCCGGCCGCTGTGCCCCCATCCGCTGGCCGCCCACTACAACGGCAGCGGCGACATGGAAAGCGCTGCCAGCTTCAGCTGCCGCTGACCGTGCCGTGACGGCGGGCGGTGCCTGAACGGTCTCCTGAACGGCCCGTCCCCTTCCGCCCTCATCCACCCCTTGTCCGCAGTCCCGCCCCCGGCGGGGCCGGGCCCCGCTGCGCCCGAGAAAAGGCGTGCGGACACCCACGCCAAGACGGCAACGATTTTTCAAACCAGAGGAGACATCACCATGCAAAAAACCCCTTCCCCGCTGACCCTGGCGGCCGCCGCCGTGCTGGCCCTGGCCGGCTCCAGCACCAGCTTCGGCGCCTTCGCGCAAGGCACCTCCAGCGTCACGCTCTACGGCATCGTCGATGTGGGCGTGGAGCACGTGAACAATGTGGCGGCGGGCGGCGGTCTCAGCCGCATGCCATCGACCACCAGCCTGGTGCCCTCGCGCTGGGGCCTGCGCGGCAGCGAGGACCTGGGCGGCGGCCTCAAGGCCATCTACACGCTGGAGTCGGGCTTTGCGCCCGACCAGGGCACCTTCAACCAGGGCGGGCGCGGCTTTGGGCGCCAAAGCTGGGTGGGACTGGGCGGCAACTGGGGCAGCCTGACCATGGGCCGCCAGAACTCCATGCTGTTCTGGTCACTGCTCGATTCGGACATCATCGGCCCGGCCGTCTTCGCCATGGGCTCGCTGGACGCCTACATCCCCAACTCGCGCGCCGACAACATGCTGGCCTGGCGCGGCAACTTCGGCGGGCTGGCGCTGGGCGCGGGCTACAGCTTCGGGCGCGATGCCGTCAACGCAGGCCCCAGCCCGGCAGGCACCAACTGCCCGGGCGAGAGCGGATCGGACACGCAGGCCTGCCGCCAGTGGTCGCTGTACGCCAAGTACGACACGCCCGTCTGGGGCCTGGCGCTGGGCTACGAGCAGCAAAACGGCCGCACGCCGGCCTCGTCCACCGACCCGGTGTTCGGCGGCATGACCTCCAGCGCCAAGCATGACGAGCGCCTGCACCTGGGCGGCTACTTCAAGCTGGCCGGCGTGAAGGTCGGCGGCGGCCTGCTGCGCCGCGACAACGATGGCGACGCCGTCAAGCCGCGCAGCAACCTCTGGTATGTGGGCGCCTCGTACCCGGTCACCGAGGCGCTGGTGCTCGAAACCCAGTGGCTGACGCTGCGCTACCGCGGCGTCTCGGGCTACGACTCCGACCTGCTGGTGGCACGCGCCATCTACAACCTGTCCAAGCGCACGGCGGTCTACACCCAGCTCGGCCACATCCGCAACGACCGCCTGGCCACCGTCTCGGTCAGCGGCGGCGCCCCGGGCAGCAACACCGCGCCGGGCCGCTCGCAGACCGGCATCAACGTCGGCATCCGCCACATGTTCTGAGCCCGTTCTTTCCAGCTTTTCCTTTTTTCGATTTCACCAGGAGACATCCATGCAGATGCATCGCCGTCATTTCGTCCAGGCCCTGGGCAGCGCCGCCGCCCTGGGGTCGCTGTCGCCACTGCAGGCCCTGGCCCAGGCACTGGACCAGGTCAAGATCATGTACGGCTTTCCGGCAGGCAGCTCGGGCGACAGCGTGGCCCGCCGCGTGGCCGAGCGGCTGGGCGGCACGCCCTACAGCAAAGGGCCGGGCTTTGTGGAAAACAAGCCCGGCGCCGGTGGCCGCATCGCGGTGGAGGCCCTGAAGAACGCCCCGCCCAACGGCTCGGTGCTGGCGCTGGCGCCCGTGTCGGCCTTCTCGGTCTACCCGCACATCTACCCCAAGCTGACCTACAAGCCCGAGGATGCGATCCCCGTCTCCATCGGCGCCGTCATCTACCACGGCCTGGCCGTGGGGCCTGCCGTGCCGGCCGAGGTCAAGACCCTCAAGGACTTCCTGGCCTGGGCCAAGGCCCACCCCGACCGGGCCAACTTCGGCTCGCCGGGCGCGGGCTCCATGCCGCACCTGCTGGGCGCGCTGCTGAGCCTGCGCTCGGGGGTGGAACTCAAGCACGCGCCCTATCGCGGCACCGTGCCCAGCATCACCGACCTGGTGGGCGGCCAGGTCGCGGCCACCATGAACCCCAGCGGCGACTACCTGCAATACCTGAAGGCCGGCCGCCTGCGCGTGCTGGCCACTTCGGGCAAGCAGCGCTCGCCCTTCCTGCCCGACGTGCCCACCTTTACCGAACTGGGCTTTCCCGATGTCACGGTGGAGGAATGGTTCGGCTTCTACGCTCCCGCCAAGACCCCGGCCACCACCATTGCCAACGCCAATGCGGCCATCACGGCCGCGCTCAAGGACAAGGCCGTGATCGACGGGCTGGCCGCCCTGGGCCTGCTGGCGCGCGGCAGCACGCAGCAGGAGATGGCGGCCGACCAGCAGGCCGAGTTCGAGCGCTGGAGTTCGCTGGTCAAGCAGATCGGGTTCACGGGCGAGTCCTGATCAGTCGGCGGCAGGCCCATTCCCCTTCACGGGACAAGGCCACACTCATGCAACAAATAATGTTGCATGAAACAGAACAGCCAATTCTCGGACGTCCTCCATGTGCTGCTGCATATGGCCGAGGGCGATGGACCTGCCACCTCCGACATGCTCGCCGCCGCGCTGCAGACCAACCCGGTCGTGCTGCGCCGGTTGATGTCGGGCCTGCGCGATGCAGGCCTTGTCACCTCCGCCAAGGGCCATGGCGGGGGCTGGGTGCTTTCTTGCGAACTGGACCGCACCACGCTGCGCGACGTGCATGAGGCCCTGGGCGCGCCCGGCCTGGTGGCGCTGGGCTTCAGGGAGGACCGGCCCGAATGCCTGGTCGCCCAGGCCGTGAACGAAGCCCTGAGCAACGCGGTGCAGCAGGCCGAGGCCGCCCTGCTTGCACGCCTGGGCACGGTGACGCTGGCTGCCCTGTCCCATGACTTCCACGCCCGCCTGGCCCGCCATCGCGCAGCAGGCGGCCAGGGTTGGCACCAACTGCAGGAGCACTCGCATGAAACACGTTGATTTCGCCGTCATCGGCGGCAGCTATGCCGGCCTGTCCGCCGCGCTGCAACTGGCGCGTGCGCGCCGCCAGGTGCTGGTGGTCGATGCCGGACTGCGGCGCAACCGCTTCGTGGACCAGGCCGGCGAGACATCGCACGGCTTTCTCACCCAGGATGGCGTGGCCCCCGCCCAGATCGCCGCCCAGGCCCGGCAGCAGCTGATGGCCTATCCCACCGTGCAGTGGCTGGACGGCACGGCCGAGGACGCCCGCGTGGCGCCCGATGGCCGGCTGGAGTTCCATGCAGCGGGCACGGCCATCAGCGCTGCCCGCCTCGTCCTGGCGCTGGGCGTGCATGACAGCCTGCCGCCCGTGCCGGGACTGGCCGAGCGCTGGGGCCGCAGCGTCTTTCACTGCCCGTACTGCCACGGCTACGAGATGAATGCGGGCCGCATCGGCATCATCGCCAGCTCGGCCCTGGCCCACCATCACGCCGTCATGCTGCCCGACTGGGGCCAGACCACACTGCTGCTCAACGGCGCCTACACGCCCGGCGCCGAAGAACTTTCCACCCTTGCGCGCCGGGGCACCCAGGTGGAGACCACGCCCATCGCCCGCCTGGAAGGCCGGGCCGACGTGCTGCTGCAGGACGGCCGCCGCCTGGTCATGGATGGCCTGTTCACCCAGCCGCGCACCCGCATCGCCAGCCCCGTGGCCGAACAGCTGGGCTGCACCCTGGAAGAGGGCCCCATGGGCACCTTCATCAAGGTCGCGGAAGGCCAGGCGACCAGCGTCCCCAACGTGTTCGCCTGTGGCGACGCGGCCCGCGCGGCCGGCAACGTGGCCATGGCGGTGAGCGATGGCGCCATGGCGGGCATTGGCGCGCACCGGTCGATGATGGGGTGGTGATGGGGTGGTGATGGGGTGGTGATGGGGTGGTGATGGGGTCGTGATGGGGTCGTGATGGGGTCGTGATGGCGGCGGGCCTTGGGCCCGTGCGTGGACGCAGATCAACTGCCCGCCGGACGATGCGTGGATACAACAACTTCCCATGCTAACTAAATACGTAAATATAATTAAGACTGATTCTCATTGACATCTACAACATCAAGAGTCCAGTCCATGCACACCACCAACGGCCGCGCGCTGCGGTTCAACTCCATTGTTCTGGCCATGCTGGCCGCCGGCGCCGGGTCCACGGCGATCGCACAGGATGCAGCGCAGGCGCCGACCGCAACGACGCCGACGCCGACGCCGACGCTGTCGCAGATCGACGTGCGCGACAAGTACGAGCGCGAGGACCTGCCCACGCTGGCACCGGGGCGCAAGGCCGCCAAGGGTGCACGCCTGGGCATTCTGGGCGCCACCTCCATCGTGGACGCGCCGGTGCATGTCAACGCCTACACCCGCGAGCTGGCCGAGGACTGGTCCGCCCTGTCGCTGCAGGATGTGCTGGAAAACGATGCGGCCGTGGTCTTCACCACCAACAAGGGACACCTGCTGCAGAACTTCAACCTGCGCGGCCTGGATGTGACGGCCATGGACATCGCCACCAACGGCCTGTACGGCGTGGCGCCGGCCAATTCGGTGCCCATCGAGATGTTCGAGCGCGTGGAGGTGATGCGCGGCCCCAACGTGCTGCTGTCCGGCATGCCGCCGCTGGCCAGCGTGGCCGGCTCCGTCAACATGGTCACCAAGCGCGCGCTGGCCCAGCCCATGGCGGACCTGACGGCCACCTACGTCTCGGACTCCTACCTGCAGATGCATGCCGACGTGGGCAGGCGCTTCGGCCCCGAGCAGCGGCTGGGCCTGCGCTTCAACGGCGTCTACGGCTCGGGCGACATGGGTGCCAAGGATGAGAGCCAGAAGCGCCGCGTGGGCGCCCTGGGCCTGGACTACCTGGGCGACAGGGCCCGCTTCTCGCTGGACCTGTACAACAGCATCACCAAGATCGACGGCGGCAGCCCGGGCATGTTCAGCTTCCTGGGCAGCGCGGCCATCCCCGGCGTGGGCCGGCTGCTGGCACCGCCCGGCGGCGACGTGAACATGTTCCGCGGCACCCACGGCCAATACGACAACAGCGGCCTGCTGGCGCGTGCCGAGGTGGACTTCACGCAGAACTGGCAGGGCTATTTCGCCTTCGGCGCCTCCGAGGCGCAGGGCAAGGGCCTGCTGTTCGGCACCCGCGCCATCGTCACGGGCCTGGACGGCACCACGCGCGGCGCCATCTACAACGTGCATACCGAATCCGAGCGTCGCACGGCCGAGGCCGGCGTCATCGGCAAGCTGAGCACGGGCAGCGTGCAGCACCGTCTGCAACTGTCGTTCAACATCCTCAAGCACAAGGAAGGCACCTACAACACGGCCTGCAACTACTGCTACACCACCAACATGTACGAGCCGACGACGCCCACCTTCCCGGGCGCGCCGCAGTGGAAGGGCTACACCACAGAGAACGAATTCCGCTCGCTGGCCCTGGCCGACGTGATGAGCTTCGCCAACGACAAGGTGCTGCTGACGCTGGGCGCACGCCACCAGACGGTGAAGACGCCGCTGGTCAACGGCGTGTCGTCCAACTACAGCAAGAGCCGCGTCTCGCCCATGGCCGGCCTGGTCGTGCGGCCCTGGGGCGACAACGTCTCGCTGTACGCCAACTACACCGAAGGCCTGGAGCCCGGCCGCACCGTGGGCGCGGGCTTTGCCAACACCGGCGAGACCCTGGCGCCCATGCAGACCAAGCAGGGCGAGGTGGGCGTGAAGCTGCAGGCGGGCCAGACCACGCACACGCTGAGCGCCTTCCGCATCGAAAAGCCGTCCATCATCACCAACAGCGGCAATGCCCAGGTGCTCGATGGCGAGCAGCGCCTCAAGGGCCTGGAGTGGAGCGCCTTCGGCAAGCTCACGCAGACGCTGTCGCTGCTGGGCGGGGTGGAGTACATCAAGTCACGCCAGATCAACTCCGGCCGTGAAAACTACGGCGTGCCCAAGCTGCGCGCGCGCATCGGCATCGACTGGGAAACGCCCGTGCAGGGCCTGTCGGTCGGCGGCCGCGTGCTGTACACCGGCTCGCAGTGGGTGGACTCCGGCAACAAGCTGCGCGCCCCGGCCTGGAACCGCTTCGACCTGATGGCCAAGTACGAGACCAGGTTCGGCGCCACGCCCGTGCGCTTCAATGCCAGCGTGGAGAACGTGACGGACAAGAACTACTGGATCGGCATGTTCACCGACGGCTTCGTCATGCCCGGCGCACCGCGCACCTTCCGGCTGTCGGCCACCGTGTCGTTCTGACCGCCTGACGCACTGCGCGGGCCACCCGGCGGGGCGCATGTGTCCCGCCGGGTCTTTTGCTTCCCACGATCGAATTTCCATGCCGTTCTTCACCGTCGCCGGCCTGCTTGCCACCTCGCTGGCCTGCCTGTGCATCTACGCCGCCTCGCCCAACCAGCGGCTATGGGCGGCCGCCTGGCCGCGCCGGCCTGCCCTCCTGGCCGGTGGCGGCCTGCTCGCAGCGGGCTGGCTGGCATTCGCCCAGGACATGCGGACGCTGGCCGCCACGTTCACCTGGCTCACCCTGCTGATGCTGGCCTTCGCCCTGCTGCCCTATATCGGAGCGCTGTTCCATGGCCGACGCACACCCTGAGGTCCGCCCGCGCAAGCCGGCCCCCATCCGGCCGGACTGGATCTCCAAGACCCTGGCCGGCCTGCTGCTGGGGCCGGGCCTGGCGATCAGCGCCAGTGGCCTGCTGGCCGCCTTGCTGCACGGCATGCCGCTGGCGGTGAGCGGGCAGCTGGTCATGTGGCTGGTGCCGCCGGTCTGGCTGCTGGTGCAGTCCCTGGTGTATTTCTTCTCCAGCGGCCTGCGCGCCTGGGCCTGGCTGGGCGGGGCCAACGCGCTGGCCCTGGCCGCCTGGTGGCTGGTGCGCGCGGCAATGCACAGCAGCGCAGGAGGCCTGTCATGAGAGCCGACTACATCCGCATCTACAAATCCGTACACACCTGGACGGGCATCCTCAGCGGCATGGCCTTGTTCATCGCCTTCTACGCGGGTGCGCTGACGGTGTTCAAGGAACCCATCCGGCGATGGTCCACGCCGCCGGCCGCCGTGGTGCAGGCCGTGCCCATGGACGAGGTGCAGCCGCTGATCGCCCGGACCCTGGCCAGCACGCCGGCGGCCGCGCGCGGCGCCATCGTGCAGCTGCAGGGCGACAACGCCATACCGCGCCTGCAATGGCAGGTGCGCGATCCCAAGGCCGACGACCATGACGAAAGCGCCGTACGCCACTACACGGCCCAGTTGTCGGCCGACGGCAGCGTGCAGATCAGCGAGCAGCGCCCGTCCCGCCTGGTGGAGTTCATCGACGTGCTGCACCGCGTGGTCGGCCTGCCCGTGGACTCGGACCCCAACCGCTGGATCATGGGCGCAATCTCGGCCCTGTACTTCCTGGCCCTGGTGTCGGGCGTGGTGATCCTGCTGCCCTCGCTCGTCAAGGACTTCTTCGCCCTGCGCGTGGGCAGGAACCTCAAGCGCATGTGGCTGGACGCGCACAACGTGGTGGGCATCGTCAGCCTGCCCTTTCACATCGTCATGGCCCTGAGCGCCGTGGTCTTCGCCTACCACGACCAGATCTTCGACGTGCAGGACAGGCTGATCCACGAAGGCCAATGGGCCCAGACCTTTGCGCGTCCCTCGAGCAAGGCCCCGGACGCGCCGCCACGCAATCCGGCCGACATGCTCGCGCCCTCCCGACTGGTGGAGATCGTCAGGGCGGCCGCGCCCGGCTTCGAGCCCGAAAGACTGCAGTACGCCCAGGTCACCGGCCCCAAGCCCACCGTGCGCGTCTGGGGCAGGAATCCCCAGGCCGTATCGCCGCGCGCCGTGGGCGGCTTTGCCATGCTCGATCCCTACAGCGGCAAGCTGATCTCGGCCGACTACCTCCCGGGCGGGCAGAGCACGCCCAACCTGTTCATCAGCAGCTTCTTCGCGCTGCACATGGCCTCCTTCGGCGGACTCGCGGTCTGGTGGCTGTACTTCCTGCTGGGCCTGGCCGGCGCGTGGCTGTTCTACGGCGGCAATCTGCTGTGGGTGGAGACGCGGCGCAAGGCCCAGCGCAAGGGCGCAGACTTGCCCGTGCAGCGGCGCGACACGGCCCTCATGGCCTCGGCTACCGTCGGCGTCTGCCTGGGCTGCGTGGCCGGCATTTCCGCCACCATTGCCGCCGCCAAGTGGCTGCCGGGCCGCGTCGATGACCTGGCCGCATGGCACATGGGCATCTACTACGCCGTGTTCTTCACCAGCATGGCCTGGGCCTTCGTGCGCGGCGCAGCGCGCGCGGCCCCGGCCTTGCTGTGGCTGGCCGCCGCCTGCACGGCCGCGATCGCGCTGTCATCGCTGGTGGGCTGGCTGGCGCCAGGCACCGGCGCGTGGGTGGACACCTCGCTGATCGGCCTGGACCTGACGGCCGTGGCCGGCGTGCTGGCCCTGGCCTGGATGGCGCGTGCCACGGCACGGCGCACGCGCAGTGGCCCGCAGGACAGTGTGTGGTCCGCGCCGCGCGACAAGCCGGCGCATCGGGACACCAAGGACTCACCGGCACCGGCCAGCTGACCTGGCCGGCACGCCATGGGAGTGCGCAGGTGGGCCGGTTGCCTGGTGGGCCGGCCCATCCCCGCTGCTGGGTCTATCCGAAAATGGCGCCGCCCGCATCCAGCGAGGGCGGCCGCAGAAGATCGGCATTGACGCCCATGGCTTCGCTGGCCCGCTCCACTGCCTGCCAAAGAGGGGCGGGCATCTGCAGTATTTCCTCGGGGGAGTTCGCGCGGGCAATCCAGTCGCTGATCTCAACGTGCTGCTCGGGGGTGAGCAGGTCCAGGTTCAGCATTTCGTCAATGGTCTTCATCGGGTGTCGGTCTGTCGCTCTTGTGCGGGAGATGTGCGGGAGATGTGTGGGCGAGGTGCGGAAAGGAAAACGCCCGTGCATTGTCAGCGGTCCGCGGCAGGCAGTCGCTGCAGCAGGGCATCGCGTGCGCGCAGGCCGGCATTGGGCTTTTGGGCCTGCTCATCCTGGATCAGCGTGGCGAACACCAGCCTGCGCTGGTCCTTGGTGGCCCAGCCCACATACCAGCCGTAGGCCCGGCTGGCATCGTAGCGGTTGTCGCTGCCGGGCGACCCGGTGCCGGTCTTGCCATGCACGGTCCAGCCGTCCACAGGCACGGGGTGCCGGGTGATGCGCGCAGTCATGTCGATGGCCTGACTGCTCACAGACAGTTCCCGGCGCACGATCTTGCGCATGAAGGCCACCTGCTCGGCCGCCGAGATGCGCAGCGAGGAAACCACCCACGCGCCGTTGTGGCCGGCATGGGCCACGGCAACGGCGGAGACATCCTCGTTGCCGTACTGGAAGGCCCTCACGTAGGCGCCAAACCGCTGCTGGCCCAGCTCCCGCGCCACCTGCTGCGAGTACCAGAACACCGAGTCCTTCATCCAAGCCTGGGGCGTGATCTCGCGCCGCCAGGCATCGCCGCCCCAGTCCGGATACTCCGGTTGGTACGGCCACGCGGGCCGGGATTCGTCCTGCAGGATGCCGGCGTCATAGCCCATCAGGCTGATGGCGATCTTGAAGGTGGAGGCCGGCGTGACGCGCTCGGCACAGGCCGGGCCGCTGTGCACCAGGGACTGGCCCGTGTCGGCGTCGGCGACGAGGGTGCACAGTTCGTGCGCGGTGGCCGGAATGCAGAAAAAGGCCACGGCCACCATTGCGGCAGCCACGGGAACGAATCGGCGCATTGATCAATGTTTCATGAGGACTGGCGCGCGATGATAGACGGGCTGTGGCACTGGAAATCCGTCATGTGCCGCGAGCCCGTCGGCGCTCCATCGCCTCTTCGGATGCGACAAAGCCCAGCCTGGCAAAGAACTGCGGGGCCTGTTCACGGCCGGCCCGCAGCACCCAGGTGATCCCGGGATCGGCACCCGTCACGGCCTCGACCAGCCTTCGCCCCGTGCCCTGCCCCCGGTAACCGGGGGCAACCACCACCATGGACAGGTATCCATTGGACAGCCCGTCCGTGATGGCGCGCGCAAAACCCACCACCTGGTTGCCCGCCACAGCCACCTCCACGGCCTGGGACGCACCGATGAGGCGCTCCAGATAGTCCTGGCTGGCGATGCGATGGCCCCAGCCATTGGAAATGAGCAGTTCATAGGCACCCCGCAGGTCGGCTGGGGCGTAGCGGCGGATCAGGGGCAAGTCGCAGACCATGGTCCCGGACATTGTGCCTGTGGACTGTGACTGCTCCTAGGCCTGGGCCTCCGCCTCCTGCAGCTGCCGCCACATCACCTTGCCGCTGCCGCTCTTGGGCAGGGCCTTGACGAACTGCACGATCTTGGGCGCCTTGTAGACGGCCATGTTCTCGCGGCACCACTGGATGATGTCCTCGGCCGTGGTGTCTTCCTTGCCGGCGCGCAGCACGACGACGGCCTTCACCGACTCGCCGCGGTAGGCGTCGCGCGTGGAGATCACGCAGGCTTCCTGGATGGCGGGGTGGCGGAACATCAGCGATTCGACCTCGGCCGGCCAGACCTTGAAGCCGCTGGCGTTGATCATGCGCTTGAGGCGGTCGGTGATGAAGTAGTAGCCGTCCTCGTCCACGTGGCCCAGGTCGCCGGTGCGAAAGAACCGCTTGCCGTCGATCTCCATGAAGACCTGGGCCGTGGCGTCGGGTCGCTTCCAGTAGCCGTCGAAGACCTCGGGGCCGTGGACGACGATTTCGCCCTGCTCGCCCTGCGGGACATCGGCGCCGGTTTCGGGGTCGATGACACGCGCCTCGGTGCTCATGAAGGGAATGCCCAGGCATTGCTGCTTGGGATGCTCGAACGGGTTGCTGTGCGTGGGCGCGGCCGTCTCGGTCAGGCCGTAGCCCTCGCTGAAGCGCAGGCCGTATTGCTCCAGCAGGCGCTGGGCCACGGCCTGTGGCATGGCCGCACCGCCGCCGCCGATGTACTTGAGGCTGGTGAGGTCGAATTGCGCAAAGTTGGGGCTGCCCAGCAGGTCGATGACCATGGTGGGGATGTTGGTCCAGCTGGTGACCTGGTAGCGAGAGATCAGCCGCCCCGCCAGCTCGCGGTCCCAGCGCGGCATGACGACCAGGGTGGCGCCCACGAAGATGGCCGTGTGCAGCACCGAGACCATGCCCGTGATGTGGAACATGGGCACGACGGCCAGGACCACGGTCTCGCTGGTGCCGCTGCCCCAGTAGCTGCCCGCCACGGCGTTGTGATTGATGGAGCGGTGCGGGTGCATGCAGCCCTTGGGGTGGCCCGTGGTGCCGCTGGTGTAGGGCAGCACGGCCATGTCGTCGCGGCCCACCACATGGGGCGGCGCGGCTTCGGTGCAGGCCAGGGCCTGCTGCCAGGTGTGGACGCTGCCGCCATCGAGCACGGCCGGCTCACGCCGGGTGAGCAGCCAGTCGTGCCACTGCACGGGCGGGGCGTCGTCGCCCTGCACCCCGGCATCGAAGGCGTCCGTGAACTGGGTGACGACCAGGTGCTCCAGCCGCTGGCCAGAAGCCAGCGCATTGCTGGCCTTGGCCAGTTCGGGGGCCAGGTCGGCCGTGGTGATGGCGACCTTGGCGTCGGCGTCGGTGATGTAGTGCCTGAGCTCCTCGGCCATGTTCATGGGATTGACCGGCACCACCACCGCATTGGCGCGGAAGATGGCGTAGTGCGCCAGGATGAGCTGCGGCGTGTTCTGCATCAGCAGGATCACGCGGTCGCCGCGCTGCACGCCCAGGCTGTGCAGGTAGGCCGCCATGCGCTCCGTGCCCTCGCACAGCTCGCGGTAGCTGATGGAGCTGCCGAAGTAGCGGATGGCTGCCTTGTCCGGGTAGCGTCGCGCATTGACGGCCAGGTTGTCCCAGACGCTGGTGGCGGGCACGGTGATGGAATGGGGCAGGCGGCTGGGCCAGAAAGCGTGGTGCGCGGGCTGGGAGGGCATGGGTGGATGGGCTTTGAAGTGTCGGTGAGTGGAAGGGACGGCGGCAATCCGCCTTGCCAGCGAGGCTAGGCCCACACCCGCTTCCCGGCATTGGGGAAGGCCCCAGGAGATCGTCGCCAAAGTGACGCTTGAGCGCCCATGGCATACCGATGCCACCGCAACTCGCCTTGTGCTTTCGCAAGCCGGCCACGGGCACGCCACAGGTACGCCACAGGTACGATGGCGCCATGCCCGCCACGCCCTCCACGCCCGCCATGCCCCACCTGTCCCGCCTGCAGCTGTCGCTGCGCGACCTGCTGGCCCGCCACCGCAGCGCAGCCCTGGCCACCCAGCCCGCCGACTCCCCTGCCCCCGGGGCTGGCGATGCACTGCCCGCTCCCCGCCTGTCCATGGTGCCCTGGGCCTGGAATGCGCAGTTTGCCTGCTTTGTGCTGCACGTCAGCGCACTGGCAGCGCACACGCGGGCCATGGAGCTGCACCCGGCCGTCAGCCTGCTGGTATGCGCGGCCGAAATGGACGGCGAGGGCGTGCATGCACTGGAGCGTGTGGCCATTGAAGGCGTGGCCAGCACACCGCCGCCCGGCAGCGTGCTGGCCGATGGCGCGCGCGACAGCTATGTGCTGCGCTTCCCCGAAGCCGCGTTCATGACCGATCTGGGCGACTTCCGCTTTGTCTGCATCACGCCATCCATCGCCCGGCACGTGGCGGGCTTTGGCGCGGCGCGCGATGTGTCGGCCCATGACCTGATCGAAGCACTGAGCATCCAGCCCAGCTGACTCACGCGCCCCGCACGTGGGCCGCGATCAGGGCGCCCGCCGCATCGCCCTGCCCCGCCACGCAGGCGCGCACATGGTCCTCCCACATCTGGCCTTGCTGCTCCACCTGGGCATGGACAAAGCGCTGCAGCATGCGCCGGGGATCATCGCAGCGCTCATAGGCATACGGATCGCTGCGCGTGCACAGCGCCTTGAACTGCAGCCAGGCGGCCTGCCGCGTGACAGGCATGCCCTGCAGGCGCTGCCACTGGTGCAGCAGCTCATGGGCAAAGATGCCTGCGATCTGCGGATGCGACAGGCGCAGCGGCTGGCGCGGATCGGACTGCGTGAAGAAGGCGCGCGGCATGAAGATGCGCCCGCCATTCATGGACAGCGCCCTGCGCGTATCGCCCAGGCGCCGCTGGTACAGGCGCAGGCGCGGCAGCAGCGCATCGAGCGAGGCGCCGAAATGCGTGCGCACAAAGGCCTGCTCCTGCGCATCCAGTGGCCGGCTCCAGAAGACCATGCTCAGCCGCCCGGCCCCTGCCGATAGCGCCGCGCCATGAAATCCACAAACGCGCGCACGGCCGGGCGCAGATGCCGCGTGCGCGGATACAGCGCGTGGTAGCTGTACTGCCCCAGATGAAAACAGGGCAGCACCCGCACCAGCTGGCCGCGCTCCACGGCCGAGCGCACGGTATGCCAGGTCAGCGCCGCAATGCCCCGGCCTGCGCGTGCAGCCTCGAAGATGGTGGCCACCGAATCGGTGCGCAGCGCCGTGTGCGGCTGCACCTCGGTCACGGCGCCCTGCCCGGAAACCACGCTCCAGCGCAATGGGGCCGGGCCCGCCGCAAAGGCCAGGGCGCGGTGCTCGGCCAATTGCTCGGGCGCCTGCACCACGCCCTGGCGCATCAGGTAGGCGGGCGACGCCACCAGCACCAGCGGCGAATGCGTGAGCAGCCGCGCCTGCAGCCCGCTGTCCGGCAATTGGCGGCTGATGCGCACGGCCGCATCCACGCCCTCGGCCACCAGGTCCACCAGCCGGTCGGTGCACAGCAGCTGCAGCTCCAGATCCGGGAATTGCTGCTCGAACTCGGGCAGCCAGTCGCCCAGCTCGATGGCGCCCACGGCCAGCGGCAGCGTGATGCGCAGCACGCCCGCCACGCGCGCACGGCGCTGCGCCAGTGCGGCCTCGGCCGCATCGAGCTGCTCCAGCAACTGCACACAACTGAGGTAGTAGCTGCGCCCCGCATCGGTCAGGCTCAGCCCGCGCGAATTGCGCTGCAGCAGTTGCGTGCCCAGCTCCGACTCCAGCCATTTGACATAGCGCGACGCCGTGGAATGCGTCATGCCCAGCCGGTCCTGGGCCGCCGTGAAACCCTGCGCGTCCACCACGCCGCAGAACACCCGCATGGCTTGCCATCTGTCCATTGCTCATGCACTCCTTTGGCGGGAATTGTGGAGCATGGACCGCCGATGCCGCCCAGCCCGCTCAGCGCAGCGCCAGCTCCAGGATGCCGTCCGTGGACAGCACATCGCCAAACACATCCTCGATCTCGGCCAGCGCGGCACGGTGCAGGCTGTCGGCGTCCACGGATTCGCCATTGCTGCGCGTGATGGCACGTGTGGCCACGGCATCACTGGCCACGATGACCTCGAAGCCCAGCGGCGCGGCATCGCGTGCGGCGCCGGCCACGCAGGCGTGGGTCATGAGGCCGCAGATGACCAAGGTGGTGATGCCACGCGCGCGCAACTGGTCGGCCAGGTCGGTGCCGACGAAGGCGCTGACGCTGCGCTTTTGCACCACGGTGTCGCCCGCGCGCGGCTGCAGGCCGGGGTGGAACTGGACGGCGCTGCCATTGACGGCGAACACGGGCGCACCTTCAGGGGCAATGTGCTGGATGTGGAACACGGCAACCTGCCCGGCATCGGCCCATTGCAGCAGGCGCCGGGCCTGCTCCAGGACCTGCGGGCCGCGCGGGATGGGCAGGCGGCCGCTGAAGTACTCGTTCTGGAAGTCGATGACCAGCAGCGCCGTGGCACCCCGTGGCAACTGGCTGCGCCCCGGCGCGCCGGACAGGGCGCGGAGGGTGGGATGGCTGGTGGATTGGGTGGCCTGGCTGGCCTGTTCTGCGAGTGACATGCAGTGCTCCTGAAAACGGGAAGTGGTTGATGCCTGCAGTCTAGAAACGCACAGGCCCCGCCGCAACGCCATGGAGCGGCCAGCATCTGTGCAGGTTCTGCACAGATCGCCCGTGCTTTGAAAAATGCCCCATCTCTGTGATGGCGCATACGGCCTTGGGCCTTGCATCGCTCCAACCGGCCGCGTGCCGGGAAGGTGGCGATGCCGCATTGAAACATGGCCTGCGGCCCTCCCGCTCAAGAAAGGGCCGCAGGCCGGCACGGCGCTAGTTCTGCAGCTGCTGCCAGACCTTGTCCAGCCGCTTGATGCTGACCGGGTACGGCGTGCGCAGCTCCTGGGCGAAGAAGCTCACGCGCAGCTCCTCCAGCATCCAGCGGTACTCCTGCATGCGCGCATCGATGTGGCCCTTGCGCTCAGCCACCAGGCGCCAGTAGCGCTGCTCCAGCGGGCGCAGCTCGGTCAGGCGGCTGGCGTCGCGCGCAGGGTCGGCGCGGTATTTGTCCAGCCGGCTGGTGATGGCCTTGAGGTAGCGCGCGTAGTGCTGCAGCTGGGTCCAGGGCGCGGCCGCGATGAAGTTCTTGGGCACCAGGCGCTGCAGTTGCTGGGCGGCGTCGGCCGTGGCGTCAGGCGCGTTCTTGGTGTCCTTGATCTTGCGCTGCGCCGCCGCGTACTCGACCAGGATGGTGGAGGCCATGCGCGCCACCTCGTTGGCGATCAGCGTCAGCCGGCCGCGTCCGTCCTGCACGCGCTGCTTGAACTGCGCGTCGTTGGTGGGCAGCGGCTCCTGCAGGAAGGCGCGGTCTATGGCCACGTCGATGATCTGCTCGCGCAGTTCCTCCTGCGTGCCCAGCGGCATGTAGGCGACGGCCATCTTCTGCAGGTCTGGAATGTTCTTTTCCAGGTACTTGAGCGCGTCGCGGATCTGCAGCGCGAACAGGCGGCGCAGGCCCACGCGGTGGCGTGCGGCCGCAACCTCGGGCTCGTCGAAGACCTCGATGCCGACGGCATCGCCATGGTCGATGAGCGCAGGGAAGCCGATCAGCGTCTGCCCGCCCCGGCCGATCTCCATCAGCTCGGGCAGCTCGCCAAAGCTCCATTCCTTGTAGCGGCTGTCGGCGGGCTGGCTGGGCTTGGCATTCCTGGCAGGCGTGGCCTGGTCGGGCTTTTCCGCCTTGGCAGCGGGCGCAGGCTTCCTGCCGGTTTCGGGCGCGGTGGCGGCGTTGGCAGCGGGTGCAGGGGCCTCCGTGGCCGAAGCCACCTTCAGCGCGGCCAGCGCCTGGAAGGCGCCGCGCGCCTTGGCGCCCAGTTCGGCCTTGAGCGCGCCCAGGTTGCGGCCCTGGCCCAGCTGGCGTCCATGCTCGTCCGTGATGCGGAAGTTCATGAACAGGTGCGGGCTGAGCATGTCCAGCTTGAAGTCGGCGCGCTTGACGTCCAGCGAGGTCTCGTCGCGCACCTGCTTGAGCAGGGCATCAATGAGCGATCCCTGGCCCCAGCGCTCGGGCGTGGTGAAGAGTTCGGCCAGGCGCTGGGCGCTTTCGGGCAGGGGCACGAAGCGGCTGCGCGGGCGCTGCGGCAGGCTCTTGAGCAGGGCCTGGAGCTTGTCCTTGAGCATGCCGGGCACCAGCCATTCCACGCGCTCGTCGCTGACCTGGTTGAGCACGAACAGCGGCACGGTGACGGTGATGCCGTCGCGCGCGTCGCCGGGGCTGTGCAGGTAGCTGGCCGTGCAGTCCACGCCGCCGAGCTTGACCACCTTGGGAAAGGCCTGGGTGGTGATGCCGGCCGCCTCGTGGCGCATCAGCTCGTCGCGCGACAGGCGCAGCAGGTCGGCGTTTTCCTTGGCCGCCTCGCGAAACCAATGGTCGAAGGTGGCGCCGCTGAACACGTCCTTGGGGATCTGCTGGTCGTAGAAGGCGTAGATCAGCTCGTCATCGACCAGCACGTCCTGGCGGCGGCTCTTGTGCTCCAGCTCCTCGACCTTGCGCACCAGCTTGAGGTTGGCGGGCAGGAAGTGCCAGCGCGTATCCCACTGCCCCTCCACCAGGGCCTGGCGGATGAAGATCTCGCGCGCGGACTGCGGATCGATGCGGCCATAGCTCATGCGGCGGCCGTTGTAGACCACCAGGCCGTAGAGCGTGGCGCGCTCCAGCGCCACCACATCGGCCTGGTTCTTGGACCAGTGCGGATCGAGCAGCTGCTTCTTGAGCAGGTGGGCGCCGACTTCCTCCAGCCACTGCGGATCGATGGCGGCGATGCCCCGGCCGTACAGGCGCGAGGTCTCCACCAACTCGGCCGCAACGATCCAGCGCCCGGGTTTCTTGGACAGGTGGGCGCCCGGGTGCGGGTAGAAGCGGATGCCGCGCGCGCCCAGGTAGGCGTCGCTTTCATCGCCCTTGTAGCCCAGGTTGCCCAGCAGGCCGGACAGCATGGACAGGTGCACGGCGTCGTAGCCTGCGGCCTCGGTGTTGATCTTCCACTTGTGCTCGTTGACCACGGTCAGCAGCTGCGAGTGGATGTCGCGCCATTCGCGCACGCGGCGGATGTTGATGAAGTTCTGGCGCAGCAGTTGCTCCCACTGGCGGTTGCTGAGCTTGTGCGAGGGCTCGTCATCCGTGCCGGGACCGGTGTCCTGCGGATGGAAGGCCGCCAGCGCCTCGGCCGCCGGGGCGGCCACGCTCTGCCCGCCGCTGCGCTGGGCCACGGGCAGGAAGGCGGCATTGCGCGTCGATGGCTTGGCGGCAGGCGCCTGGGCCGTGGCCATTTCCTTGCGGCTCTTGGCCACCACCTTGCCGCCGCGCGCATCCTGCAGCCATTTCCACAGGCGCAGGTAGCCGCTGAATTCGCTTTTCTCGTCGTCGAACTTGGCGTGCTGCTGGTCGGCCTGCTGCTGGGCCTCCAGCGGCCGGTCGCGCACGTCCTGCACGGACAGAGCGGAGGCAATGACCAGCACCTCGGCCACGGCGCCGCGCGTGCGCGCCTCCAGGATCATGCGGCCCACGCGCGGGTCCAGCGGCAGGCGCGACAGCTCGCGGCCCATGGGCAGCAGCTCGCCGCGCTCGTCCACGGCGCCCAGCTCGCCCAGCAATTGGTAGCCGTCGGCAATGGCGCGGCCCGAGGGCGCTTCGAGGAAGGGGAAATTCACCACGTCGCCCAGGCCCAGCGACTTCATGCGCAGGATGACGCCGGCCAGCGAGGAGCGCAGGATTTCAGGGTCGGTGAAGCGAGCGCGCGTGCCGAAGTCCGCCTCGTCGTACAGGCGGATGCAGATGCCGTTGGCCACGCGGCCGCAACGGCCCGCGCGCTGGTTGGCCGCGGCCTGGCTGATGGGCTCGACCAGCAGCTGCTCGACCTTGCTGCGGAAGGAATAGCGCTTGACGCGCGCCGTGCCCGCATCGATCACATAGCGGATGCCGGGCACGGTCAGCGAGGTCTCGGCCACGTTAGTGGCCAGCACGATGCGCCGGCCCGTGTGGCTGTCGAAGATGCGGTCCTGCTCGGCCTGCGACAGGCGCGAGAACAGCGGCAGCACCTCGGCATGGCGCAGCACGGGCTGCTGTGCCAGGTGCTTGCGCAGGTGGTCGGCCGCCTCGCGGATCTCGCGCTCGCCGGGCAGGAACACCAGGATGTCGCCGCTGACGCCGCCAGACCACAGCTCGTCCACGCCTTCGGCAATGGCATCGTTGAGGTCGTGGTCGCGCTTTTCCTCGAAGGGGCGCCAGCGCATCTCCACGGGGTAGGTGCGGCCCGAGACCATGATCACCGGCGCAGGCCCCTTGGGGCCTTCGAAGTGCCTGGAGAACCGCTCGGCATCGATGGTGGCCGATGTCACCACCACCTTGAGGTCGGGGCGCCGGGGCAGGATCTGCTTGATGTAGCCCAGCAGGAAGTCGATGTTGAGGCTGCGCTCGTGGGCCTCGTCGATGATGAGGGTGTCGTAGGCCTTGAGCAGCGGATCGGTCTGCGTCTCGGCCAGCAGGATGCCGTCCGTCATCAGCTTGACCGAGGCGTCCTTGGACAGCCGGTCCTGGAAGCGCACCTTGTAGCCCACCACATCGCCCAGCGGCGTGTTCAGTTCCTCGGCAATGCGCTTGGCCACCGAGCTGGCGGCAATGCGGCGCGGCTGCGTGTGGCCGATCAGGTGGCCGCGCACCTGGCCCTTGTCGTCGGGCGTGGCGTTGACCTTGCCCCGGCCCAGCGCCAGCGCGATCTTGGGCAGCTGCGTGGTCTTGCCCGAGCCCGTCTCGCCGCACACGATGATGACCTGGTGCCGGTCCATGGCCTCCATGATTTCCTCACGGCGGGCGGATACGGGCAGGGATTCAGGGAAGCTGATCTTCAAAGGCATAAGGGGCTGGATTATCCCCGCGCCATGCCGGCGGCGCCACGCGGCTGCAGATTTCCATACGCCTGCCCTGTGCCGCCCGCATGAAAACCCCCGCATGCCAGGGCCTTCGCCAAGTCAGGCCAGCGGCATGCATGGCATTGCGCACAATCGGCGCTCGTCTTGCCGCCCGCTCCCGGCGCTGGCCGCCTCACCCGCCTTCCTCGATCTGCTCCCCATGGTTTCTCTTGCCGCCCTCGTCATTCCGCTATTGGCCCTGTGGCTGTGGTGGCCCGTCCGCCTGATGCCGCGCCGCGCACGCCTGATGGCGGCCGTCGCCACGGCGGCCCTGGGCTGCACGCCCGCCCTGCTGCTGGTGCTGCTGCGCGAGGGCACAGTCGAGTACCGCACGCTGGCCTATCTGCAGGTGCCGGGCGGCTGGGTGCTGGCCCTGCTGCTGATGCTGGCCGTCTTCATCGTGCTGCGCGACGGCCTCTGGGCGCTGGCCGCCGTGGCCCGGCGCGAGGACTGGAAGCAGCGCCTGCACGCGCCGCTGCTCACGGCCGGCGCACTGGCCCTGGCGGGCCTGCTGTCGGCCTGGGGCGTGGCCAATGCGCTGCGCCCCCCCGAGGTGCACGAACGCACGCTGCGCCTGCCCGGCCTGCCCACCGGCCTGGAAGGCCTGCGCGTGGCCGTGCTGGCCGACATCCACGCCAGCCCCATCAACAACGCGCGCTATGTGCAGACCATCGTGGACCGCACGCTCGAGGCGCGGCCCGACCTCATCGTGCTGCCCGGCGACATGGTGGACGGCGACGTGGACAGCGGCCGCGCCAACGTCGCGCCGCTGGCGCAGCTCAAGGCACGCTACGGCGTGTGGGCGGCGCCCGGCAACCATGAGTACTACAGCGGCTACGACGCCTGGATGGCCGAATTCCGACGCCTGGGCCTGAACCTGCTGGAAAACCGCATGCAGCTGATCGATGTGCAAGGCGCGCGCCTGGCGCTGTCGGGCATCGGCGATCCGGCCTATGGCCGCCTGTCGCGCCAGAACACCGACCCCTCCGTGGCCGAAGGCGTGCCGCCCGACATCGACACCGTGGCCCGCCAGGCCAAAGAGGCCGGCGCGCAATACCACCTGCTGCTGGCCCACCAGCCCAAGACCGCCCGCGACAACGCTGCCCACGGCGTGGGCCTGCAGCTGTCGGGCCATACGCACGGCGGCCTGATCCTGGGCATGGACCAATGGCTGGTGGCGCCCGCCAACGACGGCTTTGTGCGCGGCGAGTACGAGGTCGGCGCCATGAAGCTCTTCGTCAGCGCCGGCGCAGGCCTGTGGGCCGGCTTTGCCGTGCGCCTGGGCGTGCCGGCCAGCATCGACCTGCTGGTGCTGCGCGGCGCCTGATCCTGCCCCGGAGGGCGGCGTGGACGGCTACCGCGCGAACACCATGCACACCGGGCTGGCGCAGTGGGTGCTGGCCAGCGGGCGCCAGGCGTCATCCCGGGCATGGCAGACGATGCTGTCGCTGTCCTCGTTGAGCACATAGAGCAGGCGCCCGTCGGGCGAGGACGTGAAAAAGCGCGGCGTGCGCCCGCCCGAGGCGAAGCCGCCACTGGTGTGCAGCAGCCCCGTCAAAGGATCGACATCGAAGACCGCAATGCCGTCAGCGCCGCGATTGGACACCAGCACCTGCCGGCCGTCGCGCAAGACCTCGATGCCCGCCGCCCGGCTGTTGCCCACAAAGCCCTCCGGCAGGGTGGACAGGATCTGCAAGCCCTGCAGTGCCCCCGTGGCCGCATCGAAGCGGCAGGTGAGCACGGTGTTGTCCAGTTCGTTGACCACATAGGCGCAGGCCAGCGCAGGATGGAAGGCGATATGCCGCGGGCCCGAGCCTTCGCGGCAGTCCAGCCAGGGCTGGGGCGCAGGCACCAGCCGCCCGTGCTCGAAGGCGAAGATGAAGATCCGGTCCTGCCCCTTGTCAGGGACCAGCACGAAGCGCCCGTCCGGCGAGAAGGGGTTGAAGTGCGGCTTGGCAAACGGCTGCTCCTTGCGATGCGGCCCGGGTTGGCCCGGTAGCGCAAGCCGCTGCTGCACGGAGCCCAGGCGCCCGTCCGGTGCGATCGGCATCACGGCCAGCGTACCGCCTGGCCCGCCATACCCCCGGTGGCCGTCGCTGGCAGCCGGCTCGCCCAGATGGTCGGAGACCACCAGCTGCCGTCCGCCCGGGGCGATGGCCAGGTGCACCGGGTTGCGCCCGCCGCAGTCCCGGGTCTGCAGCAACGCCAGGCGGCCCGTTGCGGCATCGCGTGCGAAGACGCTGACCTCATGGCCATCGCCATGCACGGTGTAGAGCCGGGTGCCGGCTGCATCGAGCGCCAGGAACGAGGGGTTGGCAAGCCCGTCCACGGTCTGCAGATGCTGCAGGCCGCCCGTGGCTTCGTCCACGCGATAGACGGTGATGCCCTCGCCACGTGCGTCGCGCTCGCGCGTGGTGCGCGAACCCACGTAGGCGTACAGGGGGCGCGACGCTGAGGTGCTCATGCCGATGCGCCCGCCAGCGGTGCGACGGCCGCGCCCTGAATGCCATGGCGCTGCAGCGCCTCGGCCACAAAGCCGCAAGCCTTGGCCTCCTCCACAAAGGCCGCCAGCACGCGCAGGGCCTCATCGCCCCTCCCCTTGGGCAGGCCCATGGCCTGCTGGATCACCATGAAGCGGCCCGGCAGCAGGCGCAGGCCGGGCAGGCGTGCGGCATCGGCCTCCAATTGCTGCTTGACGCCTGCGGCCACGTCGGCCGTCGATTCCACAAAGGTCTGCACCACGGCGGGCGAGGACACGGCGCGCTCTATCTGCGCATGCTTGAGCTCGCGGCTCAGGTACAGGTCATAGGCGCTGCCCTTGCCGACCACCACGGTGTGGCCGGCCCGGTCCACCTGGGCGTTGTCGGTCAGCGGCGAATCCTGGCGCACCAGGTAGCTGCCCTCGATCAGCACATAGGGCGCGGTAAAGCCGATGCCCGCGCCGCGCACGGGGTCCACGGCAAAGAAGCCGAAGTCGGCCTCCTCGCGCGTGACGGCATCCACCGACTTGGCGGCCGTATCGAAGACCACCAGTTCCAGCTCCAGCCCCAGCTGCTGCGCAAGGCGCCGGGCCAGGTCGATGGACACGCCTGCGGGCTGGCCATCGGCCTGCAGCCGCGCAAGGATGGGATTGCCGGTGTTGATGGAGGCGCGGATGCGGCCAAGCGGCGCGAGGGTGGACAGCAGCTGGGAGGAAAGGTTCATGGATGGCTCGCTTCAAGGGTCAACGGGATGCCCGCCGGGGCGTGGAAGAGGTACGCGAAGGGGTACGCGAAGGTTCCGGGGACGCTGCGCCGGGACCGAGGAGATCGCTGATGCTGGCCAGGTTGCGCAAGGTGCTCGCCAGGTGCTCGCGCATGGCGAGGGAGGCTTCTTCGTTGCGCTCGCGCCCCAGCAGTTCCAGGATGTTCAGATGCTGCTCGCAGTGCTCGCGGTAGCGCGCCCGGTCCTGCATGGAGCGGTAGGACAGCAGGCGCCGCACGCGGTTGACGCGGCGGATGGTGTCGATGAAGAACACGTTGCCCGAGGCCTCGACCAGGGACTCGTGGAAGTTCACCCCCCGGTCGTGGATGCGGTCGGCCGGGTCGGTGGCGATGCCGCCTTCGAGCAAGTGGATTTCGGCCGCGCGGCAGCGTTGCAGCACGGCGCGGTCCAGCCGGTAGCCGGGCTCCAGCAGCGCGGCCGGCTCCAGCGCCATACGCAGGCGGTAGGACTGCAGCAGGCTGTCGGGCGTGGTCAGCATGGCCGCAAAGGTCCAGCCGTAACCGGGCTTGCGCTCGATCCAGCCCTCCTGCGAGATGCGGTTGAGCACGGCCGCCAGCTGGGCCTTGCTCAGGCCGTAGCGCGTGCGCAGCGCGGCCTCGGTGACGGATTCGGGCAGGCTGGCGCGCAGCCGGTCCTCGGCGATGCGAAAGTAGATGGCTTCGGTCAGGTCCTGGTCGCCGGCCGCCGCCTCGGCCAGCAGTTCGGCCGGAATCCGGTCATGCGGCAAGGCCAGGAAAAACCCCCGGTTGCGCTCGCGCCGCACCACACCCTGCTCTTCCAGCTGCTGCAAGGCCTCGTTGACGGGCTGGCGGGAGACGCGCAGCCGGTCGGCCAGGCCCTGGGCGGCCAGGTGGGTTCCGCTGTCCCATTGTTCGGAACGGGCCAGTGCCAGGATTTGCGAGCACAGCTGGGTGGAGGTCTTCATGCCCCCATTGTCATGCCATGCCACATCAGCGCCCGGCCGCCTGCCGCAGGATGGAAGGAATCACGCCGCCGCTGCGCAGCAGCCCGGCCTCCAGCTGCGTCTCCACGGCGGCCGTGGCCTGCAGCGCCTGCACGCTGCCATCGCCGCGCAGTATGCGCACGGGCACGGCGCAGCGCGGCGCCAGGGCGTCGGACGGTGCATCGATCTCGATACGGTCGCCCGGCTGCAGCGCCAGTTCCTGCGGCCCCATGCCCGCAGGCAAGCGCAGCGGCACGATGCCCATGCCGATGAGGTTGGAGCGGTGGATGCGCTCGAAGCTCAGGGCCAGCACGGCACGTATGCCCAGCAGGCGCTGGCCCTTGGCGGCCCAGTCGCGCGAGGAGCCCGTGCCGTAGCGCTCGCCGGCCACCAGCACCACGGACTGGCCAGCCTTGCGGTAGCGCTGCGCGATGTCCCACAGCGGCGCGATCTCGCCCGATGGCGCATGCAGGCCATGGGCCACGGGGGCACCGGGCGCCAGCAGGTTCTTCAGCGTCTTGCTGTGAAAGGCCGCCCGCACCATCACCTCCCAGTTGCCGCGCCGCGACGCGAAGACGTTGAGATCACCCCGGTCGTCGCCGCGCTCCACCAGGAAATCGGCCACCAGGCTGTCGGGCGGGATGGCGCTGGCCGGCGAGATATGGTCCGTGGTGATGTCGTCGCCCACCACCAGCAGCGGGTGGGCCTGGTAGCGGCCCAGCTGGCTGCCCTCGGACAGCGCCGCAAAGGGCGGGCGGCGCAGCGCGGTGGACCGCGCGTCCCAGGGAAACAACGGCCCCTCGGGCGCCTTCAGCGCATGCCAGGCCGGGTTGAGCGTGGCCCGCGCGAAGTCGCGGCCGAAGTCCTGCGGGTGCAGGCCCAGCGCCAGCGCCGCCTGGACTTCCTCGCGGGTGGGCATGAGGTCGGCCAGGAACACGGGCCGGCCATCGGCCAGGTGCTGCACGGGCTCCAGGCGCAGGTTGCGGGCCGCGTCGCCGGCCAGGCCGAAGGCGATGACCAGGGACGGCGACATGATGAAGCTCAGCTCGATGTCCGGATGCACGCGGCCCGGGAAATTCCGGTTGCCCGACAAAATGGCCACGGCCTTGGCCTGGCCGGCGCGCTGGGCCTGGCGCACCGGCTCCGTCAGCGGGCCGGGGTTGCCGATGCAGGTGGTGCAGCCGTAGCCCACGATGCCGAAGCCCACGGCCTCCAGATCCTGCAGCAGCCCGGCGCGCGCCAGATAGGAGGCAGCCGCCGGCGAGCCCGGTGCCAGCGAGGTCTTGACCCATGCGGGGACCTTCAGCCCCAGCGCCCGCGCCTTGCGCGCCACCAGCCCGGCGGCGACCAGCAGCGCGGGATCCGAGGTGTTGGTGCAGCTGGTGATGGCGGCCAGCGCCACGGCATGGCGCGGCAGCCCGGCCTTCGCGCCGGACGCAACAAAGCCCACGGCCTGCAGCGCGCGGGCGCTGTCGCCATAGTCCAGCAGGTCCTGCGGGCGGCGCGGACCGGCAATGTGCCAGCCCACGGTGTCCAGGTCGATCTCGATCTGGCGTGTGTAGCGCGGCTGGGCCTGCGGATCGAACCACAGGCCCTGGGCACGCATATAGGCCTCGACCAGGGCGACGCGCTGTGGGCTGCGGCCCGTGGCGCGCAGGTAGTCAAGCGTCTGGCCATCGACCGCGAAGTAGCCCGTGGTGGCGCCGTACTCGGGCGCCATGTTGGCCACCACGCTGCGCTGGCCCGCCGTCAGCGTGGACACGCCGGGGCCGAAGTACTCGACGAACTCGCCGGCCACGCCCAGGGCGCGCAGCCGCTGGGTGGCGACCAGGGCCAGGTCGCTGGCCTGCACGCCGGGGCGCAGCGCGCCGGTCAGCCGCACGCCGATGACGTCGGGGATGCGCAGCATGGTGGGCATGCCGAACATCACGGTCTGCGCCTCCAGCCCGCCAACGCCCCAGCCCAGCACGCCGATGCCGTTGACCATGGGTGTGTGGCTGTCCGTGCCCAGCATCATGTCGGGCACGGCCCAGAGCCTGCCGCCGCGCTCCTCGGTAGCCACCACGGTGGCCAGCTGCTCCAGGTTGATGGTGTGCATGATCCCCGTGCCGGGCGGGTGGATGGTCACATGGGCCAGGGCCCTGGAGGCCCAGCGCAGGAAGCGGTAGCGCTCGGCATTGCGCCGTATCTCGTGCTCCAGGTTGGCCTGGGCGGCGCCCGGCGCTGCATAGGCCTCCACGGCCAGCGAGTGGTCCACCGACACATCGACGGGCAGCACCGGATTGAGCACGGCCGGATCCACGCCCTCTTCGTGCAGGGCATCACGCATGGCTGCGATGTCGACCAGCGCCGGCGTGCTGGTGGTGTCGTGCATGAGCACGCGGCCCGGCTGGAAGGCGATCTCGGCCTCGCTGCTGCCGTGATCCAGCCAGGCCCGCAGGGCAGCCACGGCAGCGTCCCTTTCCTGCCCCTCCATGTGGCGCAGCACGTTCTCCAGCAACAACCTGAGCACCACGGGCAGGCGCGGCAGGCACTCGCCCAGCACGCCAGGCACATCGGCGGCGTGGTAGCGGACTCCGTCCAGTTCAAGGACGCGGGAAAAGGGGTTCTCGGTGTTTTCCATAGCTGATATTTTGCATTTTGAATTTCTAAAATGCAATCAAACGCCTCATCTCGCTTTCCCTGAAACCCCGGCCAAAAGGCCGCCAAGGAGTTTTGACATGTCCGCTCCCTCCCGCCGCAGCTTGCTGCGCAGCCTGGGCACCGCGCTGCTCGCCGGCCTCATCAGCCTCATCGGCAGCCTGCCCGCTGCGGCCCAGGACGCGCCGCAGCGCAGCATCACTCTCGTGGTTCCCTTCACGGCAGGTGGCGGTGTCGACGCCATGGCCCGGCTGCTGGCCGAGCGGCTGCGCGTGACGCTCAAGCAGCCGGTGGTGGTGGACAACAGGCCCGGCGCCAGCGGCATGCTGGGCGCAGGGGCCGTGGCACGCGCGGCGGGCGACGGCCACACGCTGCTGCTGGGCTCGGCCGGCGAAACCGCCATCGCCCCGCTGGTGCACCAGGGCCGCATGCCCTACCAGCCGTCCCGCGACCTGGCGCCCCTGACCCTGGTCACGCGCGTGCCCAACGTGCTGGTGGCCTCGCCCGGCCTGCCGGCCGGCAACATCGATGAACTGGTGCGCCTGGCCAAGGCCAGCCCCGGCAAGCTCGGCTACGCCACCAGCGGCGTGGGCAATCCCCAGCACCTCAATGGCGAGCTGCTGCAGTCGCTGGCCGGCATTCGGCTGAACCACGTGCCCTACCGGGGCGCGGCCAACCAGCTGGTGGACGTGTCCTCGGGCGTGGTCGAACTGGCCTTCGTCAGCTACGCGGGGGCCGCGCCCTTCATCAAGAGCGGCCGTGTCAAGGCGCTGGCGGTGACTTCAGCGCAGCGCGCCAGCTTCGCCCCCGGCATTGCCGCCATTGCCGAGTCCACGGGCCTGGCCTCCTACGACCTGGACAACTGGTTCGGCCTCTTCGCGCCCGCCTCCACGCCGCCGGCCGTCCAGGCGCGGTTGCATGCGGCGGTGGTCAATGCGCTCAAGGATCCCGCGCTGGCGCAGCGCCTGCGCGAACTGGGCGGCGAGCCCGCCCCCATGTCCCAGCAGCAGTTCAGGGATTTCATCGCCGCCGAGACCGCCAGGTACGCCGCCATCGTGACTTCGGCCCGCATCGTGGCCGAGTGAGGGCGCGCGCCCTTTCCCGGCATTTGCCTTTCCCTTCAGAAAACCACAGGAGACGACATGCAGCTTCATCCCGCGCTGGCCGCCACGGCCGCCGCCATCCTGGTCCTGGCTTCGGCCACGGCCCGATCCCAGACCGCCCCCGACGGCTACCCGGTCCGCGCCGTCACCATCGTCGTGCCCTTCGCGGCCGGCGGAAACACCGACGTCAAGACCCGGCTCGTGGCCAGGCAGCTGGCGCAGATACTGGGCCAGCCCGTGATCGTGGACAACAAGCCCGGCGCCAGCGGCAACATCGGAATGGAGTTCGTGGGCCGCGCCGCAGCCGACGGCTACACCATCGCCATGGGCAGCTTCGGGCCGCTGGCCGTCAATCCCTGGATCTATCCCAAGCTCAACTTCGATCCCAAGACCTTTGTCCCCATCATCCTGCTGGAGAAAAGCCCGCTGGTGCTGGTCACGCCCGCCGACAAGCCCTATCGCAGCGTGGCCGATGTGGTGACGGCCGCCAAGGACAGGCCGGGGCAGCTGAACATCGCCAATGCAGGGCCGGGTGGCGCGCACCATCTCTCGGCCGAGCTTTTCGAGGCGGCGGCAGGCCTGGACATGGTTGGCGTGCCCTTCAAGGGCGGTGGTCCCGCCGCCACCGCCCTGCTGTCGGGACAGGTGGACCTGATGTTCGAGCAGACCGGTGCGGCCGCGCCCTCCATACAGGCGCGCAAGATCCGCGCGCTGGGTGTGACCTCGGCACAGCGCCTGGCCATGCTCCCTGACGTGCCCACCTTCGCCGAGTCCGGCTTCCCCCAGGTCACCGTCTCCAACTGGATGGGCTATGTGGCGCCCAAAGGCACGCCGCCCGAGATCGTGGCCCGGCTCCACAAGGCGTTCGCCAAGGCCATGGACCATCCGGAAGTCCGGGAACGCATCGTCTCCCAGGGCAACGAGTTCGGCGGCGGCAGCAGCCAGGAGTTCGCCGCCTTCATCGACAGCGAAGCCGCCAAGTGGGGCCGGCTGGTGAAGGAGCGCGGAATCCGAAGGGACTGAGCGAAAGGCGGGACCTCCCCCCACCCCCGACCTACCCCTCATTGACCAGCAACGACAGCGCATGCGCCTCGGTAGGCAAAGGCACATCCCAGCGCTGCAGCAGGCTGAGCAGGGCCGCGTTGGTCAGCGTGGTGTCGCGCGCGCGGTTGCGGGCCAGCAGGGTGGGGCGGCTGGCTTCCAGGTGCACGAGCTCCACGCGAGCGCCGTAGGCCAGGCACAGGTCCACGGTCTTGCCGCGCATCTGGCGCGACAGGTGGGTGGCATTCCAGACAAAGGGCTGGCCCGCGCGCAGCAGGGCCTTGGCCTTGTCCACGGCATGGTGGGCGGCCGCGCCCTCGTTCTGGCCGTGGCGCAGGCCCAGCTCCGTACGCGCATCGTCGAAGGAGACCACGGGCAGGTCGCCATGGTGGGCGGCCACCCAGGTGTTCTTGCCGCTGGCCGGCAGGCCGCACATGACGATGGCGCGCGAGCCGGTTTGCTCGTGCAGCGCATAGTCGGGATGCAGCTGCGCGCCGCGGAAGTAGCGCACCGCCGTCTCGGCCGAGGCAAAGCGGCGTGGCGTGCGCAGGCAGCCCTCCTCCAGCGCGAACTCGCGCACCAGTTCGATGTTGACCAGCACGGACGCAATGTCCGGGCAGATGCGACCGCGCATGTCGGCCCGCGCCAGCAGGGTGAGCAGGTGCAGGTCCACCTGCCAGGACAGCTCGCGCACGATGAACTCGGGCGAGTGGCCGCGCCGCGAATCGGCAAAGGCGAAGAACGGCACCTGGTGCACGGCGATCAGCCGGCAGATGGCTTCGCGCTGGTCCACGGGCGCGCCGGCTTCCCAGAGCATGAGCCGCGCATCCAGCGCACCCCGGCGCGAATGGCCGGGCTGGCCGATGCGGCCGTCCTCGCCCACCACGGTGGTCGAGCACTTGGCCACGTCGTGCAGCAGAGCGGCCAGGAAGACCGTCTCGCGCTCGGTGGCGGTGAGCGCCGCATGGCCGGGGTCGGCCAGCAGTTCGCGCACCACCATCTGCGTGTGTGTCCAGACATCGCCTTCGGCGTGATAGACGGGGTCCTGCGGCGTGGTTTTGGCCTGCTCCAGCTGGGGGAAGGCGGCCAGGCAGGCCGCGAAGTCGGGGTCGGCGCCGGGCTGCGGCACCAGGGACTGGATCTGTTTCCAGTTCGTCATGGAAATCTCCTTGCGATGGGTCTGCGCTGCAGGCCTCACCAGCTTTTTGAAATATCGGCCGCAAAGATGTCTGCGCCTTCGCGCAGCCCGTTGGGGACGATGGGCCGCTCGCTGTGGTGCGAGCCCGAGTCGAGGATGACCTGCACGAAGTCCGGCCGCACGAACTTGTAGCGCGCCACGGTCTGGCCGTCCTCCTCCACCTTGAGGTAGAGGCCCTCGGCCAGCTCGGAGCCGTCGGTCTGCCGCCAGCACAGCGGCAGGTCCAGCTTCTGGCGGGCCACCACCTGCTCGAAGGCCTGGCGCCAGCGCGCGCTGCGGCCCAGCGAGGGGGCCAGCAGCGCCAGCAGGTCCTGCATGCGCCGGGGCGCCGCCCCGCTGTAGAGCACAGGCACCGAGACCACGGGCACGCCGGCCAGCAGGGCATGGCGGCGCGGTGTGTCCAGGAAGCACTGCGCCGAGCGGTCCCAGATGTCGAACTCGCAGAACCAGTGCGGCAGAGCGTCGTAGAACAGCGAGTGCTTGGCGTACATCCACTCGCCGAACACCTGGTAGCGGTCGTCCAGCAGGGACAGCAGCGCGCCCTCATGGGCCTGGGCCCATTGCTTGAAGAGGTTGAACTGGCGCTCGCGCCCGCCGGGCCGCTCGCTGTCCAGGTAGTGGCCGCGCGACTGCAGCAGCAACTGGCCGTCGCCGGCAAAGCTCAGCGCGGCGTTGGCGCCGTCGAGTTTTTCCTCGACGACGATGTGCCGGCCGGCCAGCCGCTCATAGGGCACGGCGTCGTCCTGGTCACCGGACTGCAGGCGCGAGCCGCGCAGGTGCGGCGTGCGGGGGTATTTGAGGATCTCGACGCTCGAAAGAAAATGAGCGCCTTGGGCAATGGATGGGGTCATGTCGTGCTTTCCGAAAACGATGCAGCACCCCACGGCGACATGCCGTGGAGCGGGAAAAGCCGACGACGACGCCAGGCGCCGCAATGCAGGGGATGCAGCGACAGCGCGGCCTGGCCCGTGGTGGCCGGGCCGGCAGGCTGTCGAAGGGGAAGATGGCAGGACTGTCGGGGCCGTCCGCAAACCGGACGGTCAGCCGCAAGCCCTCAAAAGGCCACGCACCGCAGCGCACACGCAAAAGACATCCGTGGCAAGGCCAGGATCAGCGTGTGACGAAGTCGTTCAGCAGGAAGCTGTGCGGCGGGGCATGGTGCACCTCGAAAGGGTGAGGGTGGATGGGAGGGGTGCGAGTCTATCGCCCGTTGCCCCGCAGGCACAAGCGGCTGCGCGCCATGCCGGGCCGATTGTTGGCTGCTAGCCACGCACGGCGGACTTGAAGGCGGCGCCCAGCGCATCCAGCGCCGCGCGCGGCCGGCCTTCGCGCACGCGGGTATGCAGCAGCACGGGCAGGCGCGGCAGCGTGGGCAGGCCCAGGCGCGGGCCCACGTCCACGGCGCCCAGGGCCAGCATGCGCGGCGCCAGCGCGGCCACGCCCAGCCCCGCCATGACGGCGGCCGAGACAGCGGCCACGCCGCCGCCCACGAACACCTCGGTCCACGGCATGCGCGCCGTATCCAGCAGCTGCCCGGCCATGGCGCGCACGCCGCAGGGCTCGGCCAGCGTGGCCAGCGGCAGGGGCTCGCCCGCGCGGTGCTGCCAGCCGGGCGCGGCAAACCAGCCGAAGGGCTCCTCGGCCAGCAGCTCGCCGTCGTCACGCCCGGCATGCGTGCGAACGATCACCGTGTCGTACTCGCGCCGGTCAAACCCCTGCAGCAGCGGGCCGGACGATGCGATGCGGATGTCGATCAGCAGTTGCGGGTCCTGCGCATTCATGCGGGCAATCAGGGCCGGCAGCTCCGGACCGGCCACGTGGTCGCTGATGCCGATGGTCAGCCGCTGGCGCGTGCTGACGGCCAGCGCCAGTGCGCGCTCATGGGCCTGCAGCAGTTCGCGCGCATGGGGCAGGAAGTCGGCGCCCAGCGCCGACAGCTGCACATGGCGCGGCGTGCGCTCGACCAGCCGGCAGCCCAGCCGCTGCTCCAGCCGCTTGAGCTTGAGGCTGACGGCGGCCTGCGTGGTCTGCATGGCTTCGGCCGCGCGCGTGAAGCTGCCCAGCTCCGCGATGTGCACGAAGCCTTGCACGGCATCCAGGTCCAGAGGTCGTTGAATCATTTCAATCCATTATTACTGATATCAGCAATCATGGCTTTTCAAAATATCTGGGACGACCTACCTTCGAGGCTCCCACAACGCAAAGCAACGCAACTCAACGGAGCCACACCATGCCCATGACCCGGATCAACATGCGCGCCGGCAAGTCCCCCGCCTACCGCCAGGCCATCTGCGACAGCCTCTACCGCGCCATGCGCGAGACCTTCAACGTGCCGGAGGACGACCAGTTCATGACCATCACCGAGCATGACGGCGACAACTTCCGCTACGGCGCCTCCTACCTGGGCGTGGCGCGCAGCGACGATCTGGTGCTGGTGCAGCTCACGGTCAGCAACACCCGCAGCCTGGAGCAGAAGAAGGCGCTGTTCAGCCGCATCGCCGAGCTGCTGGTCGAAAGCCCCGGCCTGCGGCCCGAGGACGTGTTCGTCAACCTGGTCGAGGTGGACAAGGAGAACTGGTCCATGGGCCACGGGCTCGCGCAATACGCAACTTAAGACACGCAGATCGGCACAACACCCACAGCGCCGCGCTCAGGCCGGCACCGCCAGCGCCGCCACGAATTGCTGGCCCACAGCGGTGATGATCTCGGCGCGCGCCGCCGTGCGCAGCTGCACCAGGGCGATCTGCCGGCTCTCGGCGGTCTGGGCAATGGGCAGCACGCGCAGGCGCGGGTCGCCCTCCCAGCCATGCCGCGCCAGATTGGGCAACATGGCCACGCCCATGCCGTCGCGCACCAGCTCCACGATGGTCTCGATGGAGTTGAGCTCCAGGAACTCCTGGGGCTTGGCACGCAGGCGGCGCAGCGTGCGCTCCACCAGCTCGCCCGTGTGCTCGGTGCGGTCGAAGCGGATGAAGGGATAGCGCTCCACCATGTCGGCGGGCGCCGCGGGCCGGGCGGCGCGCGGCGCCAGCAGCACCATGGGCTCGGCATACAGCGGCGTCCAGACCAGCGAGGGGCGCTTGATGGCCGGGTTGTAGACCACCACGGCCGCGTCCAGCTCATGGTTCTCCACTTGGGCGATCAGCCGGTTGGACTTGCCCGAGACCACATGCAGGTCCACCGCCGGATGGTGGCGCTTGAGCTCCAGCGTGGCGCGCACCAGCTGGCTCAGCGCCGAGACGATGGAGCCGAACTGCACGGTGCCGGCCAGCGGTGCGTCGGCCCGCGTGCCGTGCTTGGCCTGCTCGTACAGCGCCACCAGCTGGGTGGCAATGGGCACCAGCGCCCGGCCCTGCTCGTTGAGCGTGACCAGCTTGCCCTGGCGCGCGAACAACTTGCGCTTGAGGTCGTTTTCCAGCGTGCGCATCTGCAGCCCCACGGCCACCTGGGTCAGCGCCACGCGCTGTCCGGCGGCGGTGAAGGAGCCCTCGGCCGCCACGGCCAGAAAAGTGCGAAGAATGCGCAGGCTTGGCATAAAAGTTTTGCTTTCAAGATTCGTAAGAAATTCCAGCTTTCACCAAACAGTTTCTATCATCAAAATCGCTGGCAACCGATAGCCGATCGTCCTGATCGCAACCTCCCACTTCCCGGATTTCTGGAGATCTCCATGCCTGCACCCGTGTCCCGCCGCCTGCTTGTCTGCTGCGCCGCCCTGTTGACCTGCGCCACGCCCGGCTGGGCCGCGCCCGCCGCCGATGCCTGGCCCTCGCAGCCGCTGAAGATCATGGTGGGCTTTGCCGCCGGCGGCGCCAACGACATCGTGGCCCGCATCCTGGCCAAGGAGCTGCAGCAGCGCCTGGGCCAGAGCGTGGTGGTGGAGAATCGCGGCGGCGCGGGCGGCCTGATCGCCAGCGAAGTGGTGGCCAAGGCGCCCAAGAACGGCTACACGCTGCTGCTGGGCTCCATCGGCAGCAACACCGTGGCGCCCGTGCTGGCCAAGAAGCTGTCGTTCGACCCGCGCAAGGACCTGGAGCCCATCACCCTGGTGGCCGAGTCCGGCAACGCGCTGCTGGTGAACGCCGCCCTGCCCTACAAGACGGTGCAGGAAATGATCGAGGCCGCGCGCAAGGCACCGGGCAGCATCAACTACGCATCGTCGGGCAACGGCTCCACCCTGCACCTGGCCGGCGCGCTGTTCGCGCAGCAGGCCGGCGTGAACCTGGTTCACGTGCCCTACCGAGGCAATGGCCCGGCCATCACCGATGTATCGGGCGGCCAGGTGCAGGCCATTTTCTCGGGCATTCCGCCCGCCATCACCTCGGCCAAGACCGGCCAGACCCGCATCCTGGCCGTGACCACGAAGCAGCGCGTCAAGAACCTGCCCAACGTGCCCACAGTCGCCGAGGCCGGCCTGCCCGGCTATGCCTTCACGTCCTGGTACGGCCTGTTCACCACGGGCGGCACGGACCCGGCCATCGTCGAGCGGCTGGCCCAGGAAGTGCGCAAGATCATGGAGCGCCCCGAAGTGCAGGCCCAGTTCGAGGCCCAGGGCCTGGACCCCGAGACCAGCGACCCCAAGTCCTTCAAGCAGCAGATCGACCGCGAGCTGACACGCTGGAGCCGTGACGTGAAGACCATGGGCATCACCGCCGACTGAGGCAGGTTCTTTCATGCACGCCTCTTCCTCTCCCTTCACTCCCGGCAACCCCTACGACTCCAGGCGGGTGCCCGTGTTCGCGCGCAATGCCGTGTCCACCTCCCACCCGCTGGCGGCGCAGGCCGGCCTGCGCATGCTGTGGGCAGGCGGCAACGCGGTGGACGCGGCCATTGCGGCGGCGGCGGCCATGACCATCGTCGAGCCGGTGAGCAACGGCCTGGGCTCGGACGCCTTCTGCATCCTCTGGGATGGCAAGGAGCTGCACGGGCTCAACGCCAGCGGCCGCGCGCCGCAGGGCTGGGCGCCCGAGTACTTCCACCAGCGCTATGGCCGCCAGGACAAGCCGCCGCGCCGGGGCGTGGACTCCATCACCGTGCCGGGCGCCGTCAGCGCCTGGGTGGCCCTGCACGAGCGCTTCGGCAAGCTGCCCTTTGACGCGCTGATGGAGCCGGCCGCCGAGATCGCCGAGCGCGGCTACCTGGTGCCGCCCGTGGTCCAGCAGAAATGGGCCGCAGGCGCGCCCGAGCTGCAGTCGCAGCCGGGGTTCAGGGAAAGCTTCCTGCCCCGAGGCCGCGCGCCGGAAGTGGGCGAGCTGTTCCGCTTTCCCGCCGCAGCGCGCGCCCTGCGCGCCATTGGCGCCACGCGCGGCAAGGCCTTTTATGAAGGCGAGATTGCCCGGGCCGTGACCTCGTTCGTGCAGCAGCACGGCGGCTGCCTGGGCATGGCCGACATGGCCGCGCACGAGGTGCAATGGGTGCAGCCGCTGGCCAAGGACTACCGCGGCCACACGCTGCACGAGATCCCGCCGGGCGGGCAAGGCATTGCCGCGCAGATCGCGCTGGGCATTCTGTCCAACTTCGACCTGGCCAGCCTGCCCGTGGATGGCGTGGCCTCCCAGCATCTGCAGATCGAGGCCATGAAGCTGGCCTTTGCCGACATCTACCGCTACGTGGCCGACGCGGACATGGAGGTGACGCCCGCACAGATGCTCGACGACGCCTACCTGGCCTCGCGCGCCAGGCTCATCGATCCGCGCCGTGCGCAGGACTTCAAGGCCGGCAACCCCGTGCGCGGCGGCACCATCTACCTGACTGCGGCCGACGAGAACGGCATGATGGTCAGCTTCATCCAGAGCAACTTCTCGGGCTTTGGCTCTGGCGTGGTGGAGCCGACCTTCGGCATCAGCCTGCAAAACCGCGGCCACGGCTTCGGCACCGACCCCCAGCACCCCAACCGCGCCAACCTGGTGGGCCCGGGCAAGCGCCCCTTCCACACCATCATTCCGGCCTTCCTGACCCGCGACGGCCAGCCCGTGATGAGCTTCGGCGTCATGGGCGGCAACATGCAGCCCCAGGGCCACATGCAGACTGTGGTGCGCATGCTGGACTACCGCCAGTCGCCCCAGGCGGCCTGCGATGCGCCGCGCTGGCGCGTCAACGAAGGCCTGGCCATCAACGTGGAAGGCGGCATGGAGCCGGCCACCATCGCCGGCCTGCAGGCGCTGGGCCACCAGGTGGAGGTCATCCACGACCCCTACCAGGACTTCGGCGCCGGCCAGTTCATCTGGCGCATGGGCGATCCCGCCGTGGAGGGCTACCAGATCGCCAGCGACCCGCGCCGCGACGGGCTGGCGGCCGGGTACTAGAGGAAAGGGAAAGTGCGCGCGGCGGCTACTCCGCGCGCAGACGCCCCTGCCGGGTCAGCCGCGCCGCCAGCGCGGCCTCTTCGCTGACCAGGCGCTGCAGCACGGCCGCGCTGGCCGGGAAGGGCTCGCTGCCCAGCTCGCGGATCAGGCGGCTGAACTCCGGGTCGGCCACAGACTGGGAGATCCAGCCATACAGGCTGTCCACGCTGGCCGTGGGCGCACCCTTGGGCGCGAACACGCCCACGAAGGTGGTGGCATCGAACACCGGCAGGCCCAGCTGGGCCAGGTCGGGCACATCGGCCAGCCCGCCCCCGGCGCGCGGCCCCAGCACGAACAGCGCGCGCAGGGCGCCGCTCTTGATATGCGGCGTGGAGCTGGTGATCTGGTCCACCACGGCATCGATCTGCCCGCCGATCAGATCGACCAGGGCCGGCCCCGATCCCTTGTAGGGCACGGGATTGACGCGCACCTTCACGGCATCTTCCAGCTGCAGCACGGCCAGGTGATTGGGCGAGCCCGGGCCGGCATGGCCCACGGTCACGCTGCCATCTTTGGCCTTCATCGCCTTGATGAAATCGGCAGCGGTCTTGAAGCGCGCGTCGTTGGCGCGCACCACCACGACCACGGGCGTGCGGCTGACCACGGCAATGGGCGCAAAGCTGTCGGCGCGGTAGGGCAGCTTGATCATCTCGGGCAAGGTGCCCAACTGGCCCGGCGTGGCCACCAGCAGCGTATGCCCGTCCGGCTCGGCGCGCGCCACCCAGCCCGAACCCACGGCACCACCGCCGCCCGCACGGTTGTCCACGATCACGGACTGCCCCGCATGCCGGGCCAGCGGAATGCCCAGCGTGCGGGCCACGATGTCCACGTTGCCGCCCGGCGCAAAGGGCACGACCAGCGTGAGCGGCTTGGCCGGAAATGCGCGCGCCTGCACTGCCGATGCAGCCGATGCCGCAGCCAGCGCCGCGAAAGATACCGCCGTGCGGATAAAGCCTCTGCGGCCCGATGTGATTCGATTCATTTTCTCTGTCTCCTGCTATTTGAAAATCAATGACCCCAATACAGGCGCGCGGGGTTATCGACCAATACCGTGTGCCTGTATTCCTCTGGAACCCAATCCACCAATGCCTGCGCCAATTCGCCAGCGGAATTCGAACGGGCCTTTATTCCGGGATGCGGCCAGTCCGACCCCCATACGATCCGGTGCGGATTGGCCTGCACCAGGGCATGTGCAATGGGAACCACGGCCGGGTCAACGGCCGATGCCGTTGCCGATATCCGGTAGGCGCCCGAGAACTTCACCCAGGCCCGCCCTTCCTTCATCAGCGCCTGCAGGTTGCGGCTGCCCGGCCCGCCGGCGCCCAGCTGGCGTGACGGGTGGCCGAAGTGATCCACCACCACGGCCACGCCCATGTCGGCCACGCGCTGCGCCAGGCCAGGGTCTTCATCCACGTTCACCAGCAATTGCACATGCCAGCCCAGGCCCCGGATGCGGTCGGCCACGGCCCGCAGGCTGGAGACGGAGACCCCGCCCGAAAACAGCGCATTGCACCGTGCGCCCCGCACGCCCAGGGCGTGCAGCGCTTCGATCTCCTCCTGCGGCGTGTCCTCGTAGATCACGGCCACGCCCCGCATGCGGCCCGATTCGGCATGGCGCAGCGTCTGCTTGAGAAGGCCGTGATCGCGGCCATACACGCTGGGCTGGACCAGAACGCAGCGGTCCACACCCAATGGGCGAAAGGCTTTCCAATAATCGTCCATGGACGCGACGGCCGGTGTATAGGCGCGCTCCGCAATCAACGGAAAATCTTCGGAACGACCAAATACATGGAAATGGGTATCGCAGGAATTTTCTGGAAACAGATATTGTTCCGCTGGATTTTCTACTGCGTCGGAATCACCGGCACAGCGGTTGAAACTGGGTGAATTCATGGGCATTCATTTCAAAGCTGGTGCATTGTCGTGACGCACGTAAAATTCAGTCAAGCTCATCTTTGTCATCATCAAAATGAACAGCATTCAACATGCAGACGGTGCGCCCCGGGCTCCGGTCAACCTGCGCAGCATCGACCTCAACCTGCTGGTGATCTTCGAGGCCCTGGTGGAAGAACGCAGCGTGGGCAAGGCCGCCGCGCGGCTGGGCATCACCTCCTCGGCCGTCAGCCATGCGCTGCGCCGGCTGCGCACCCAGTTCAACGACCCGCTGCTGCTGCGCACGGCCGAAGGCATGTCGCCCACGCCCGAGGCCGTGCGCCTGGCGCGCAGCTTCCGCAAGGCCTTCAGCGAGATCGAAAGCGCCATCGAGGTCAGCAAGGGCTTCGATCCGGCCACGGCGCGGCGCAATTTCCACCTGCGCCTGTCCGACTACGTGGGCGTGCTGCTGCTCCCGCAGCTGTGCATCCATCTGCGTGCGGTGGCGCCGGGCATCAGCCTGTCGGTGCAGTCCTTCGACGGCCGCCAGCCCTCGGACCGCGTCGAGTACGAAGGCGTGGAGATACGGCTGTCCGTCTCGCGCGGTCGCTCGGTGCTGTCGGCCTCCCGGCGCCTGCTGGACGACCAGTGGATGGTGCTGATGCGCAAGGACCATCCGGCCGCCGCCTCCCCGCTCACGCTGGAGAAATACCTGGAGCAGGGCCACCTGAAGGTCACGGGCGTGGGCAGCAGCATCGTGGACGAACTCCTGGCCGAGCGCGGGCTGGCGCGCCGCGTGATGTTCCAGGTGCCCACCTGGCTGGGCATGGTGCCCGTCATCGAATCCACCGACCTGGTGGCCGCCATGCCCGCGCACTGGATGCACAGCGTGCTGTCCGGCTCCAACTGCGTGGCGCGCCCCATGCCCCTGCCCGAGCTGGCCCTGTCCATCGACGCCGTCTGGCATCCGCGCAACGACCATGACGCGGGGCACAAATGGTTCAGGGAGCTGATCCACCAGATCTTCCAGGAGGCGTACAGCAAATCCCTGCTCCAGCAGCGCCTGGACAGGGCTGGCACACGGAACAACGCTTAACCCAGCCCTCATGCTTTTCGGTGAAGATGCGGTCTTTCCGCCGCACAAGCCATGACACCAGAACAACACACTCCAGCGCTGCAGCGCCGCAACCTCGGCCTGCTCGTGGCCGCGCAATCGCTGGGGGGCGCGTCGCCGCCCATCATCATTTCGCTGGGCGGCCTGGTCGGCCAGCAGCTGTCCACCAATCCCACGGCCACCACGCTGCCGGTCAGCATCTACCAGCTGGGCCTGGCGCTGTCCACGCTGCCCGCGGCCTGGCTGATGCAGCGCATGGGGCGGCGCACGGCCTATGTGCTGGGCGCCATCCTGGGCGTGGTCTCGGGCGTGATCGCGGCCCAGGGCATTGCGCAATCGGACTTCGTGACCTTCTGCATCGGCACGGCGCTGGCGGGCTTTTACGCGGCCTGCGTGCAGAGCTACCGCTTTGCCGCCACCGACGCCATGACCGACCCCGCCGAGCAGGCGCGCGCCATCTCGCGCGTGATGATCGGCGGGCTGATCGGGGCCATCATCGGCCCGCAGGTGGTGATCTGGACGCGCGACGCCCTGCCCATGACGCCGTTCGCCGGCAGCTTCTACAGCCAGGCCGTGCTCGCCCTGCTGGCCCTGCCGCTGCTGCTGGGCCTGAAGCTGCCGCCGCCCCAGGCCCGCGCCGTGGCGGGCGAGGCCCGGCCGCTGGCCGAGATTGCGCGCACGCCCCAGTTCATCGTCGCGGCCTCGGCCGGCGTGGTCAGCTACGGTCTCATGGCCTTTCTGATGACGGCCGCGCCCATGGCCATGGTGGGCTGCGGCCACACGGTGGGCGAGGCGGCGCTGGGCATCCAGTGGCATGTGCTGGCCATGTTCGCGCCCAGCTTCTTCACGGGCCGGCTGATCGCGCGCTTTGGAAAGCGCCGCATCACGGCGCTGGGGCTGGTGATGATCGCCGCCTCGGCCCTGATGGCGTTGATGGGGCTGGAGCTGCTGCACTTCTGGGGCTCCCTGGTGCTGCTGGGCGTGGGCTGGAACTTCGGCTTCATCGGCGCCACGGCCCTGGTGACCGAGTGCTACCGCCCTGCCGAGCGCGCCAAGGTGCAGGCCCTCAATGACTTCCTGGTCTTCGGCACCGTGGCCGTGGCCTCGTTCGGCTCGGGCCAGCTGCTGCACACGGCCGGCTGGGACGGCATCAACACCTGGCTGCTGCCCATCGTGGGCGTGGTGCTGCTGATGCTGGCCGTGCAGGGACGGGGTCGCGGCGCGGGCGCGCCGGCCTGAAGCCCCGAGCGGTCAATCGCCAGGGTCCGCACGGCGGCTGCCCAGCCAGAGCACGGCCACCCAGCCCAGCAGCGCCAGGGCCAGCAGTACGGACAGATGCCATAGCGCCGCCTCCAGCGGGGCGCCGGCCTGGTTCAGTCGCAGCGAGGCCTGGATGGCCGCCGTGCTGGGCGACAGCCAGCGTAGCGCCTGCAGCAGTTGCGGCAGGGCTTCGGCCGGCCAGCTGAAGCCGCCGACGAAGGCCAGCGGGATGGAGGTGAACAGCACCACCTGCATGGCGCGCTCGCGGTTGGCCAGCCACCAGCCCAGCAGCGCCGCCGCTCCCGCCACGGCCGGGACGAAGACGGCCAGCAGCACCAGCGCACCCCAGGGATTGCCGCCGCGCGGATAGTCGTGCCAGACGAAGATCCAGCCGAAGTAGTACAGGCCCGAGAGCCAGCCCAGCGTGCACAGCGCCAGCAGCCGCGCCAGCCAGGTGCGTGCCGGCGCCCTGTCCAATCCCTGCTCGCGCCAGGTTCCCACCAGCAGCGCGCCGCCCATGAGCAGCGTCTGCTGCAGGATGATGATGGCCACGGCGGCGACGACGAAGCTGCCGTAGCCTTCCGTCGGATTGAACAGGGCCTGCATCTGCAGGTTGACGGGCGAGCGGCTGGCCTGGGCCTGCAGTGCGCTCTGTCCGCCGGCCGTCAGCCGCCGCAGCTCCACGCCTGCCGAGACCGTGCCGAAGGCTTCGGCAAAGCCGTACTGCACCTGCTTGGCGGCCAGCGGGTAGGCACCGTTGGCATAGACGGGGACCACGGCCTCTTCGCTGCGCACCACGCGGCGCTTGAGGTCGCGCGGCAGCAGCGCGTAGCCCATGACGCGGCCATCCAGCAGGGCCTGCTGCGCCTGGGCCTCGTCGCCCGTGACCAGGGTCACCTCGATGCGCGGGCTGGCCTGGGCAAAGCGCAGCATCTGGCGTGCCAGGCCGCTGCCGTCGTGCTGCACCACGGCCACGGGCACGCGCTGCACGACCTCCTGCCCATAGAACCAGGGATAGAAGAAGCCGTAGAGCACGGGCGCGCCCACCAGCAGCATGAGCACGCCCACGTCGCCGAACACGGCACGCAGGGCGCTGATGAAGTCTTGCGCAAAGCCCCTGGCCATCTCAACGCCCTCCCCATTTGTCGGGGCGGGAAAGGCCGCGCGCCAGGCCTGCCGTGGCCAGCAGCAGCAACACCAGCGCGGCCAGCAATAGCCCGGCCACCACGGGCAGGCTCTGCACGATGGGCGCGCCCATCTGCAGCTGCTCTATCTGCAGCCGCGCATAGTGGGTATAGGGCATGGACAGGGCCCAGGCACGTGCCGAATCGGGCATGGCCAGCAGCGGAAAACCCACGCCGCTGAACGCAAAGGCCGGCGCCGACAGCAGGCCCGCGCCCGACAGCGCCGTGCGCAGCGACAGCGTGAGCGCCGCCAGCAGCGCCCCGGCCGCCAGGCTCACGGCGATCAGCAGCAGCAGGGCCAGCGCCACCCAGGCCAGGCTGGCAGCGCCCTGCCCCGGATGCCAGCCCCGTCCGGCCGTGAGCCACAGCATGGCGAGCGTACCGCCCAGGCCCAGGCTGGCCCAGGACAACGCCAGCTTGCCCGCCAAGGCGCCCGCAATGGCGCTCCAGCCGGGCTTTCCCGGGCCCGCAGCCTCGGCCATCCACTGGCCCAGCGTGCGGTCGCGCAGCTCACGCCCCACGGACCATGCGCCGGCCGTCATGCCCAGGATGTGCAGCAGCGCGGGAATCAGCGCCGCCGCCAGGAACTGCTCGTAGTTGGTGGAGATGTTGAACAGCGACACCAGGTTGGTGCGTATGGGCTCCATGCGCACGCGCAGCGCCTGGGCAGGGTCGCCGCGCTTGGCACGGGCCTGCATTTCCACGCCGGCCGACAGCGTTCCCACCACCTGGCGCAGGTCGCGCTGGATCAGGCTGGAATGCGTGGCCAGTTGGGCGTTGTGCATGAGCACCACGTCGGCCCCCTGGCCCCGCTTGATGTCGCGCGCAAAGCCGGGCGGGATCTGCACCACGGCGTAGGCATTCATGGACTGCAGCGCCCATTGCGCCTCCGAGGCATTGAGCGCCTGCGACTGCACGGCCAGGCCCGGCGTGGCGTCCAGCATGCGCACCAGCTGGCGCGACAGGGCGCTGTGGTCCTGGTCCCAGACGGCGACGGGCAGGCGCTGGACCAGGCCTGCCGAGAAGATCCAGACCATGAGCAGCAGCGCCAGCAGCGGCACCCAGCTGACCATGGCCAGGTCCCAGGGCCGCCCGCGCAGCAGGCGCCATTCGCGCCGCAGGCTGGCGGCAAAGGCCGTGGGCGGGTTCGCGCTCACTGCCGCCGGCCGCTCAACGGCCGCCTTCCACGACCACGCTCATGCCGGGCCGCGCGCCTGCAATGGGCTGCTGCGGCCGCGCGCGGACCTCGAAGGTGCGCGCATCGAAGCCCTGGCCAGCGCGCGTGGCGCGCCAGGTGGCGAAGTCGGGCAGCACACCCAGGTAGTAGACCTCGAAGCCGGCCTCGCGGTTGTCCAGGCCCGGCAGGCGGCCGGTGAAGCGGCTGCCCTGGGCAAAGCGTGCAAGCTGGTCCTCGCGCACATTGAGCACCACCCACTGGTCGGCCAGGTCCACCACGGTGACCACGGCCACGCCCTGCGGAGACAGCTCGCCCTGACGGGCCAGCACCTGGACCACCTCGCCGCCCACGGGGCTGCGCAGCTCGGTCTCGGCACGCGCGGCCTCCACCTCGGCGACCACGCCCTGCACCTGGCGTGCCTGGGCCTGGGCAGCGCTGCGATCCTCCTGGCGCGCGCCCGAAGCCGCCATTTCATACTGCGCACGCGCAGCCAGCGCCTGGTCGCGCGAGGCGCGCCAGTTGGCATCGGCTTCATCGCGCTTCTGGGCTGCAACCAGTCCCTGGTCGAAGAGGCTTTGCACGCGGCGCAGCGAGGTCTGGGCCAGGTCGGCGGCCGTCTGGGCGCGCTGCCAGTTCAGGCGCGCCATCTGCACTTCCTGCGGGCGTGCGCCGGCCTGCGCCTTGTCGGCCTGGGCCTGGGCGGCATCGCGGGCGGCCTCGGCCTGGGCCAGCTTGGCGCGCACCTCGGGGCTGTCCATCTCCACCAGCAGATCGCCGGGCTGGATCTTCTGGCCTTCGGTGACCCGCACCTTGGCGATGCGCGCCGTGACCTTGGGCGCGATGTCGGTCTCGCGTGCCTCCATCTGGCCCTGGAAATACAGGGGGGCGGGCTGCGCCGCACGCCAAAAGCCCCAGGCCACGAGCAGCAGCACGGCCAGCACGATGGCCAGGGCCAGCCAGGGGCGCCTGCGCCCCGGCGGCACGGGCGCGGGGCCGGGTGCTTCGGGGGCGCTGCGGGGATGGTCGGGCGTGGCTGTGCTCATGGTGCGTCGGGTGGGATCTGTATGTCGGCCTGGGCCATGAATCGGTCGAATTCCTCGCTCTGGCCCGTGCTCTCCAGCAGTGCGGCCAGGGCCTGCACATACTGGTTGGCCAGTTCGGCACGCTGGGTCTGGACCTTGGCGAGATTGAGGCTGGCATCGATCAGGTCCAGCGTGGTGCTGGTGCCTTCCCGCAGACCGGCCTCGCGCAGCCGCAACAGCTCGCGCGCCAGATCCTCCTGGGCCTGCTGGGCCTGGTACTGGCGGCGTGCCTGCTCCACGCCCAGCCAGTTCTTTTCGACCAGCAGCGCGATGTCGCTGAGCGCCTGGGCTTCGGTCAGCTCGGCCTGCTCGATCTTGCGCTGCGAGGAGGCGGCCAGCGCATCGCGGTCGATGCTGTCCCACAGCGTCCAGCGCACGGCCACGCCTGCCACCCAGTTGGGCTTGCCGCTGGTGTTGACCTCGCGCGAACCGAAGGCCAGCAGCTGCGGCCGGCGCAGCGCCTCCTGCGCGTCGTGCAGGGACTCGGCCTGGCGCTTCTTGGCCTGCACCTTGTCCAGACCCGGATGGTGCGACTGGGCCGCGGCGACGAAGCCGTCCAGCGGCGGCAGAGGCCGGCTGCTGACGAACAGCGGCGTGCTGGGCAGCACCTGTCGCTGCGCCTTGACCGTGCGCGCCAGCGCCGCTGCGGCCAGGTCTGCGTCGTCGCGCGATTTGCGCGCCTGCTGCTCGGCGTCGGCCAGCGCGGCACGGGCCTGCAGGCGCTCCAGCCGGGAGATCACGCCCGCCTTGAGCATGCTTTGCGCCGCCGTGTCATGCACGCGCACGCCTTCAAGTGCACGCTCGCGCAGCCGTGCGGCCCGCTCGGCCAGCTGGGCGCCGAAGTAGCGCTGCACCAGCAGCGAATGCAGGGCGTGGCTGCTGCTGGCGGCATCGGCCAGGGCTTCGTCGGTGGCAGCGTCCAGGCCACTGCGCACCGCATCGGACAGGCCGCCCAGGTACAGCGGCCAGACCAGGGACAGGCTGGCCGAGGCATTCGTGCTCTTGCGCTGCAAGGCATAGGAGGTGGGCAGTTGCGGCAGCGAGGGAATGACCGGCCCCACCGAGGGCGGCAGCTGGCCGAGGACGCCGTCCAGGGTGCGCCGCGCAGGATCGAGATCGATGTCGGCATTGGCCGAGTAGCGGTAGCCCAGGCCCGTGATGGCCACGGAAGGCCCGCCCAGCCCCTGCGTACCCTGGCGTCTGAGGCGCGCGCTTTCCACGGCCTTGGCCGAGGCGGCCAGCTGGTCGGAGCCCTGCAGCAGCGCCTGGCGGGCCTGCACGAAGCTCATCGCGGCGGCGGCCTGGGAGGCCGGAGCCTCCCCTGCAGCCTGGGCTGCCCCTGCGACCATGCCCAGCGCCGCCAGCCACGGCACAAGGCGCGCGGGCCGCGCAAGCAACGGAAAAAACATGGAAGCGCTCAATGGCATGAATGGGGGCGCCTTGCGTGGTTCACCGATGGTGGCGAAGCTTACACGGGCTTGCAGGCGGGCCCCCGTCGGACAAGGTCCTGTGCCTTGTGCCCCCGGCACTGTGCAGCAGGGTCGATTTGCCTGGCGTTCCATCCCATTTCTGTGCGCAGGTGCCGCGCCATGCCGCTACACTGGCGCCTGCCTGCGCGAGCATGTCCTGGCGGACCTGTCCGCAGGCCTTTTTTTTCTGCCCGGCATCGGCCCGATGCCCCGACTGACCACCATGTCCACCGTCTTCAACTTCACCTTCGTCCCCTGGTTCCGGTCCGTGGCTCCCTATATCCACAAGTTCCGACACCAGACCTTTGTGGTGGGACTGACGGGCGAGGCCATCGCATCGGGCAAGCTCAGCTCCATCGTCCAGGACCTGGCCATGATCCAGGCCATGGGCGTGAAGATCGTGCTGGTCCATGGCTTCCGTCCCCAGGTCAACGAACAACTGGCCGCCAAGGGCCATGAGGCCCAGTACTCGCGCGGCGTGCGCATCACCGACTCCGTGGCGCTGGACTGCGCCCAGGAAGCCGCCGGCCAGCTGCGCTACGAGATCGAGGCCGCCTTCAGCCAGGGCCTGCCCAACACGCCCATGGCCGGCGCGCGCGTGCGCGTGATCTCGGGCAACTTCCTCACGGCGCGGCCCGTGGGCATCGTGGACGGCGTGGATTTCAAGCATTCGGGCCTGGTGCGCAAGGTCGATGTGAGCGGCATCCGCAGCGCCCTGGACATGGATGCCATGGTGCTGATGTCGCCCTTCGGCTTCTCGCCCACTGGCGAGGCCTTCAATCTGAGCATGGAAGAGGTGGCCACGCGCGTGGCCATCGAGCTGAAGGCCGACAAGCTGATCTTCATGACCGAGGTGCCGGGCATCCGCATGGACCCCACGGGCCCGGCCGACGAGACCAACCCCATCGACACCGAGCTGCCGCTGGCCACGGCCCGCCGCATGCTGGCCGAGTTGCCCACGCCCGAGCAGCCCACGGACACGGGCTTTTACCTGCAGCACTGCGTGCATGCCTGCGAGCACGGCGTGGAGCGCAGCCACATCCTGCCCTTTGCGATCGACGGCGCGCTGCTGCTGGAGATCTATGTGCACGACGGCATCGGCACCATGATCATCGACGAGAAGCTGGAAGAGCTGCGCGAGGCCACGCCCGACGACGTGGCCGGCATCATCCAGCTGATCGAGCCCTTCGAGAAGGACGGCACCCTGGTCAAGCGCAGCCGCACCGAGATCGAGCGCGACATCGCCCACTACACCATCATCGAACACGATGGCGTGATCTTCGGCTGCGCCGCGCTCTACCCCTATCCCAGCGCCAGGACGGCCGAGATGGCGGCCGTCACCGTCTCGCCCAAGAGCCAGGGCACGGGCGACGGCGAGAAGCTGCTCAAGCGCATAGAGCAGCGCGCCAAGGCCCAGGGCCTGGACAGCCTGTTCGTGCTGACCACGCGCACCATGCACTGGTTCATCAAGCGCGGCTTCCAGCCCGTGGACCCCGACTGGCTGCCCGAGGCGCGCAAGGCCAAGTACAACTGGGACCGCAAAAGTCAGGTCCTGGTCAAGAAGTTGTAACCCCCTGAGGCGCTGTGCGCCTTCCCCCTCACGAGGGGGGCATACGGGCGGCCGGCGACACCCTCGGTGCGGGGGCGGCGCGGCCGGCCCAGGCCCTTCCTCGGCGTCTCTCGTCTTCAGGCCGCGCCAATTTTTTGAAATCGCCCAAATCAAGCGACATGGTGGCGCAACTCAGCCTTGCACTGCTGCCTGCCAGCGTGCGGCCGCCTTGCCGGCCGCTGCCAGCGCCGCATCGCGCTGTGGCGCGTCGGCCGGGCATTCGGTGAGGTAGCCGGTCACCAGCAGCGGTGCGCTTTGCGGCGTGGGCCAGGCGATGACGGCATCGTTGGCCGTGCCGCGATCGCCGGTGCCCGTCTTTCCACCCACGCGCCAGCCGGCCGGCATGCCCGCGCGCAGGCGCTTGTCGCCCGTGCGGCTGGCCACCAGCCACTGCTGCAGCAGGGCGCGGCCATGGCCGTCCAACACCGATCCCAGCAGCAGGCGCTGCATGCTTTGCACCATGGCCAGGGGCGTGGTGGTGTCGCGCTCGTCACCGGGCAGGCCTTCGTTGAGCTCGGGCTCCATGCGGTCCAGGCGCGTGGTCTCGTCGCCGCTGGCGCGCAGCCACTGCGTCAGCGCCTGCGGGCCGCCGCTGGCGTCCAGCAGCAGGTTGGCGGCCGTGTTGTCGCTGAGCACCACGGCGGCCTCGCACAGTTCGGAGATGGTCATGCCGCCGCCATCACCGGCACGCGGGCCGCTGGCCGGCGAGTAGGGAACCAGCCGGGAGCTGGCGTAGTGCACGCGGCGCGACAGGCGCTCATCGCCCTGCTGCACGCGGTCCAGCACCTGGGCGGCCAGCAGCAGCTTGAAGGTGCTGCACATGACAAAGCGCTCGTCGCCGCGGTGGTCCACGCTGGCGCCCGACTCCACCTCCAGCACGGCCACGCCGAGCCGGCCGCCCACACTTTTCTCGATGCGCGCCAGCTCGGTCCTGAAGGCCTGGTCGGCAGCCCCCTGTTTTTTTGATGGCAGGGCGCAGCCCGCCAGCCCGGCCGCCATCCAGGCGGCCGCGCCGCCCGTCATCAGAAAATCGCGTCTTTGCATTGTTTTTCCTTTTCAGTTGCAGATCGACAACCGCAACGATAGCGCCGCGCCCAATCTGCGACCAGCGTGAATAATTGGCAGCATCCCTTAGAAAAACTATTGGCTCACCATGCAACTGCCCCTCAATGCCCTGCGCATGTTCGATGCGGCCGCGCGCCATCTCAACCTGACGCGGGCGGCCGACGAGCTGTGCGTGACCCAGGCCGCCGTCAGCCAGCACATCCGCAACCTGGAGGAGCGCCTGGGCAAGCCGCTGTTCCGGCGCCTGCCGCGCGGCCTGGCGCTGACCGACGAAGGCCACGCGCTGTGGCCTGCCGTGGCCGAGAGCTTTGCGCGCATAGAGCATTCGCTGCAGCAGGTGGCCGAACCGCGCCCGCGCGAGGTCCTCACCGTGGGCGTGGTCGGCACCTTCGCCATCGGCTGGCTGATTCCCAGGCTGGGCCAGTTCCAGCAGCAGCACCCCTACATCGACCTGCGACTGCTCACGCACAACAACCGCGTGGACCTGGCCGGCGAAGGGCTGGATGCGGCCGTGCGCTTTGGCGACGGCGCCTGGCAGGGCACGCGTGCCGAGCTGCTGCTGCGCGCGCCGCTGACGCCCATGTGCACCCCTGCCCTGGCCCAGCGCCTGCGCCAGCCGGCCGACCTGGCCGGGCAGACGCTGCTGCGCTCGTACCGCCTGCAGGAGTGGGAGAGCTGGTTTGCCACGCTGGACCAGAGCGCGCCGCTGGCGCGCGGGGCCATGTTCGACTCCTCGCTGACGCTGGCCGAGGCGGCGGCCCAGGGCGCGGGCGTGGCCCTGCTGCCGGCGCGCATGTTCCAGCACCTGCTGCAGCAGGGCCGGCTGGTGCGCCCCTTCGAGCAGGAGGTGGACACGGGCGCCTACTGGCTGACCCACCTGCGCTCGCGCGCACCCAGCGCGGCGCTCAAGACCTTCAGGCAATGGCTGCTGGCGCAACTGCAATAGCCACGGACGCCCGCGGCAAGACCCGCAGGCCGCCTGACTTTGGCCCCGGCGCTATCATCTGCCGCTTTTGGCCCCTAGCCCCGTCCCCGCTCCATGACCCAGACCCTGCCGGTTCTCTACTCGTTTCGCCGCTGCCCCTACGCCATCCGCGCCCGCCTGGCGCTGGCCCATGCCGGCCTGGCCTGCGAGCTGCGCGAAATCAACCTGCGCAACAAACCGCAGGCGCTGCTCGACGCTTCGCCCAAGGGCACGGTGCCCGTGCTGGTGCTGGAGGACGGCTGCGTGATCGAGCAGAGCCTGGATGTCATGCTGCACGCGCTGCGCGCCAATGACCCGGATGGCTGGCTGGCACCGACCAGCGGTTCGCTGCCGGACATGCTGGCGCTGATCGAGCGCAACGACGGCTTTTTCAAGCACGCCCTGGACCGCTGCAAGTACCCCGAGCGCTATACGGCCGAAGAGGTCAACCACGCCCAGGCCGATGCCCTGACCTGGCTGGCCGAGCTGGACGACCAGCTGGAGGCCACCGGCTACCTGTTCGGCCAGAACCCCAGCCTGGCCGACATGGCCCTGCGCCCCTTCGTGCGCCAGTACGCGCGCATCGACGAGTCGCAATGGAACGAGCAGCCCTGGCCGCACCTGCAGGCCTGGCTGCAGCGCTGGATCGATTCGGCCCTGTTCGCCGAAGTGATGGAAACCTACCCGGGCTGGGTGCCCGGCACGCGCGGCCCGGTCTTTGCCGCCGGCGGCGTGGGCAGCGACTGACGCCTGCCCGCCCCGTGTGCCCTGCACCGGGTCGGCAGGGGCTGCGCAAGGCAGGCAAAGCTGGCACAGTGGCACGCTGTTGCCAACCGCATGAGCCTTCGCCGACATGACCCTCGCCACCCTGCTCGTCTTCTCCCTGGTCGCGCTGATCGCGATCATCACCCCCGGCCCCACCGTGCTGCTGGCCCTGGCCAATGGCTCGCGCCACGGCGTGCGCCGCGCCCTGCCCGGCATGCTGGGCGCCGTGCTGTCGGACTTCGTGCTGGTCGGCGCTGTCGCGCTGGGCCTGGGCGCCCTGCTGGCGGCCTCGGAGTTCTGGTTCTCGGTGGTCAAGTGGGCGGGAGCGGCCTACCTGGCCTGGCTGGGCCTGCGCATGCTGCGCAGCCAGGGCGGATCGCTGTCGGCACCTCAGGGCGACGGCAAGGCAGAGGCAGGCGCCGACGGCTACAGCGCCCGCACCGTGCTGTTCAAATCGTTCCTGGTCGCCGTGACCAATCCCAAGGGCTACCTGTTCTGCTCGGCCCTGCTGCCGCAGTTCATCGACCCGGCGGCCGCCCAGGCGCCGCAGTACATCGCCATTGCGCTGGTGTTCGCGCTCATCGATTTCCTGGTGATGCTGGCCTATGCCTTCGCCGGATCACGCGCCGCGCGGCTGCTGCGCGGGCGGGCCGTGATGTGGCTGGACCGCCTGTGCGGCGGCATGCTGCTGGCGCTGGCAGGCTCGCTGGCCTTCTACCGCCGCGCGTCGAACTAGGCGCGCCGCCCAAGAGCCGCCCCTCCCCCACTGCGTCAGCGCGTCGTCCCCATGACATCGTCCAGCTGCAGCACGGCCGCCGCGTTGGCCGTGGTGGTGGCCAGGGTGTCGATGGCGCCGGTGCGCAGGGCGCCCAGGATGGCCGTGACCTTGCTGGATTCGGCCGCCACGGCGATGACGTTGGGTATGCGCAGCAGGTCCTCGCGGCTCAGGCCGATGACGCGGTCCTGCATGGGGGTGGCGGCCGGCTGGCCGTGGATGTCGATGAAGTCGTAGCCCATCATGTCGCCCACCGTGCCCGCGCGGCGGGCGTCCGAGATCTCCTGCGCGGAAAACCAGCCCATGCGGGCCATGTTGCTGTCCACGCTGACATCGCCCACGCCGATGAGGGCGATGTCGGCACGGCGCGCCTTGTCCAGGGTGTGCCTGACGGTGTCGTTGTCCAGCAGCGCCTTGCGCAGTTGCGGATCGCCCACCAGGGCCGGCGCATAGAGCGATTCGGACTTGCCGCCAAAGCGCGCGGCCAGGCGGCGCGCGATGTGGTCGGCGTTCATCGCCTCCCCGCCACGGTAGGAGCCGCCGATGGCGCTGACGAAGTGGCATTCCCGCCGTGTGGCGGACAGGGCGTGCTCGGAGACCGAGGACACGTTGCGCCCCATGCCCACGGCCACGATGGAGCCATCGACCAGGATGCGCTCCAGTTCGCTGGCCACCAGGCCTGCCAGCAGTTCGCGCTGCCGGTCGGCATCCTTGTGGTCCACCGCGATCAGGGCGCGCTTGATATGAAAGCGCTCGGTCAGCTGCCGCTCCAGGTCGGCGGACACCAGCGAATGCGGCCGCACGCGGATCTCGACAATGCCCTCTTCCTGCGCGCGGCGCAGCAGCCGCCCGACGGTGGCGCGCGAGATGCCGAACTCCTTGGACAGTTGGTCCTGCGTGCATCCATCGACGTAGTACAGGGTCGCCAGTCGCGTCAGGTCGCTTTCAGTCAAGGGTGCCTCCAAGGGTGCCGGGAAAGGCGCGCAGTGTAGCGCCGCTCACCGGGCCTCGCCAGCGTGGGGCAGCAGCAGGACCTTGACCGAGTCCATGGAATCGGCCACCCGGATGGCGCTCTCCCACTCCGACAGCGCATAGCGGTGGGTGACGATGCCCTCGGAGGTGACCAGCCCGCGCGCCAGCAGGTCTATGGCAATGGGGTAGCAATGGGCGCTCAGGTGGGCGCCGCGCAGGTCCAGCTCCTTTTCCTCGCCGATGATGGACCAGTCCACCGTGGTCTCGCGCCCGAAGACGCTGAACTCCACGAAGCGGCCGAGCTTGCGCACCAGGTCCAGCCCCTGCGTCACGCCCGAGGGCGCGCCCGTGGTCTCTATGTACACATCGCAGCCATAGCCGTCGGTCAGTGCGTGCACGATGGCGCGGGCATCCTCGCGTGCGGGGTTGATGGTCACGTCGGCGCCGCAGCGGCGTGCCAGCGCCAGGCGCTGGTCCGACAGGTCCATGACCACAAGCCGGCGCGGCGTCTTCAGGCGCGCCACCTGGGCCATGAGCAGGCCCAGCGTGCCTGCGCCGGCGATGACCACCACATCATCGAGCTGGATGTCGCCGCGGTTGACGGCATGGATGGCGCAGGACAGCGGCTCGGTGATGGCCGCATCCTCGAAGGCCACGCTCTCGGGAATCCGGTGCACCACGGCGCGGGCCGACAGGCGCATGTACTCGGCCATGCCGCCATCGGCCACCTGGCCCTGGAAGCCGTAGACATCGTGCACCTCGCACATCCAGCGAAAGCCGGTCCTGCAATAGCGGCAGGCATGGCAGGGCACGATCTGCTCGGCGATCACCCGGTCACCCAGCTGCACGCCGTGGTGCTCCTGCGCGCCCTCGCCCACCTGCACCACATGGCCCCAGAACTCGTGGCCCGCGATCACCGGCGGGCGCACATAGGCGGGGCGGCCTTTTTCCGGGTCTCCCCAGAAGCGCGGCGCGCCAGCCCAGCATTTGCAGTCGCCCGCGCAAATGCCGCAAGAAGCCACGCGGATGACCAGCTCGCGCGGCCCGGCCTGCGGACGCGCGACGCGTTCGAGCCGGTAATCCCTGGGCCCGTGGCAGACCACGGCCAGCATGTTCGTATCGGCGGCGTCAGGCAGGGTGTTTTGCATGGAACTCTCCCGGGTTGCAGATGGTGGACAGGACGTGGGCGCAGCGCTTCATGCCCTGCGGCGCGAACTGTCGAGCAGCACGGCGCCGACGATGATCACGCCCTTGATCAGCTGCTGGTAGTACGAGGAAACTCCCAGTAGGTTCAGCCCGTTGTTGATCACGCCGATGAGCAGGGCTCCGACGACCGTGCCGCCCAGGCTGCCCGTGCCGCCCGACAGGCTGGTGCCGCCGATCACCACGGCCGCAATGGCGTCCAGCTCGTAGGACACGCCGGCCTGCGGCAGCGCCGCCGTGGTCCGCGATGCCAGCAAAATACCGGCCAGCCCCGCGAGCAGCCCGCTGACCACATAGACCAGCAGCACGATGGCGCGGGTGTTGATGCCGCTGGTCTTGGCGCTGCGCAGGTTGCCGCCCACGGCGTAGATGTAGCGGCCATACACGGTGTAGCGCAGCACGAAGGCGAACACCGCGACGGCAACGGCAAAGATCACGATGGGCATGGGCACGGGTCCCAGCTGGCCGGCGCCGATGGCAAGAAAGCCGTCGGGCAGCTCGGACACCGGCATGCCGTCGTTGTAGATGTAGGTCAGGCCGCGCGCCGCACTGAGCATGCCCAGCGTGGCCACGAAGGGCGGCACCGCGAACCAGGCCACCAGCAGGCCGTTGACGCCGCCCAGCAGCATGCCCACGCCCAGCCCGGCGCCCACGCTCACCGCCAGCCCCTGGCCATCGGCCGCCAGCCAGGCGCCGACCATGCCGGCCAGCGCCAGGATGGCGCCCACCGACAGGTCGATGCCCGCCGTCAGCACCACGCACGTCATGCCGATGGCCAGGATGCCGTTGATGGAGGTCTGGCGCAGGATGTCGGCCCAGTTGCCCCAGGTCATGAAATGGGGGTTGGCCAGCGCCAGCGCCGCGCACAGTGCAATCAGCGCGATGACCACGCCGTAGCGCTCGCGCAGGCTGCGCAGGTCCAGCGCGCGCCGCCCCAAGAGCGGCGGCGAAGATGCGGCTTGAAGATTCGTCATGGAGGACTCCCGCGTTGATGGAAGAAAAGCGTGGTGCCGGCTGACCGCTCACTGGATGGAGTAGCCCCCGTCGATGACGATGTTCTCGCCCGTCAGCATGCCAGCGTGCGTACCGGCCAGGAACACGGCCAGCCGCGCCACCTCCTCGGGCTGCGCAAAGCGGCCCGTGGGGATGAGTGCCCGCATGGCCTCCCCCACCTGCCCGGCCCAGGCCTTGCGGCCCAGCGGCGTGTCCACCACGGTCGGCGAGATGGCGTTGACGGTGATGCCGTCGGACGCCCATTCCAGCGCCAGCACGCGCGTCAGTCCCACCAGGCCCGCCTTGCTGGCGCAATAGGCGGCATGGCGCCTGAGCGCGACCACGCTGGCCTGCGAGGCCAGGTTGATGATGCGTCCGTGGCGCTGGCGGCGCATGGCCGGGGCCACTGCCTGGGCCAGCAGCAGCGGCGCCGTGAGGTTGACGGCCAGCGTGCGATCCCAGGCCGCCTCGCTGACTTCGCCGGCCGGCTCCAGCAGCGCCACGCCGGCGCTGTTGACCAGGATGTCGATGCGGCCCGTGGCCTCCAGCACGGTGGCCACCGCCTGCTCCACGCCCTCGGGCCTGGTCACATCCACCGCCAGCGCCAGGTGGTGCCGGGGCTCCGCCAGGCTGGCAGCGGCCACGTCCAGTGCCTGCCGCTCCAGGTCCACCAGGACGACACGCGCACCGCCTTCGGCGAGCTGCCGGGCAATCGCCAGGCCGATGCCGCCCGCGCCGCCGGTGACCAGGGCCGTGCGGCCGTCGAAGTCCCGCTCCAGGCCGGCGGCGCTCATTTGCGCACCTTCTGCAAGAAGGCGTCGGCATTGGCGGGCACGATGGCGGTCCAGGGCACCTCGTAGGATTTGGCCGTGCCATCGCCCCAGGGCATGGCCTGGGCATACTCGCTCCATACCACCGAGCGCGGCCGGTAGGACGGGCCGACTAGCTGGCGCAGCAGCACATCCAGCGCGCCCTGCGCCTGGGCCTGGGCATCCTGGAAATTGGTGGTCATCTCCCCGCGCTTGACGGCCGTGATGGCGGCGGCCACGCCGTCCACGCCCACCACCGGGATGGTCTTGATATCGATGCCCTTGGTCTTGATGGCCTGCACCGCGCCCAGGGCCTCGTCGTCGTTCTGGGCGATCACGCCCTGGATCTGGCCCGGGAATGCGGTCAGCCAGTTCTCCATCAGTCCCATGGACTCGGCGCGCGACCAGTTGGCGGTCTTGCGCGCCAGCACCTTCACGTCCTTGTGGCGGGCCAGCACCTCGTCATTGCCGCGCGCCCGCTCGATCTGTGCCGACTGGCCTATGGGCCCCTCGATGACGACGATATTGCCCTTGCCGCCGATGGCCTTCATCAGCGCCTCGGCCTGCATGCGGCCGGCCACCACATCGTCATTGCCCACGTAGGAGGTCAGCACATCGCCCTGCACGCGCGTGTTGGAGCCCACCACGGGAATGCCGGCCTTCACCGCCTTGTGCACGGGCGCCGCACCCGCCTTCAGGTCGATGGGCACGAAGAGGATGCCGTCGTACTTCTGCGTGATCATGGTGTCGAACTGGTTGCTCTGCGTCAGCGCGTCGTAGTTGCCGTCGAACACGGTGATCTGCACCGTGCCGTCCTTCACGGCCGGATGCGCCTTCAGCTCCTTGGTCCACATCTGCATGAACTCACCCTTGAGCCCATAGACGGCCGCGCCTATGCGGTAGGGCTTGGCCGGCGATGGCACTGGTGCTGGTGCCGACAGCGGGGCCGGAGCCTGGGCCCGGACCTGCGCTGCGGCCAGGAACAGCCCACCGGCAAGCGCGGCGGCAAGCACGGTGGTGAAGCGGAAAAACGGCATGGTCATGTCTCCTGTGTGTTGTGAAAGGCAAGGGGAAAAACGCAGCACGGGCATCACCCGGGCTCAGGACGCGAGGTGCATCAGCGCCTCCTGCGTGATGCCGTGGCCGGCCACCACGCGGTCAAGCCGGCCTTTGCGGAAGATGGCAATGCGGTCGCTCAGCTCCAGCAGTTCCGGCGCCTCGGAGGACACCACCACCACGGCATGGCCCTGCTCGGCCAGCGAGGCCAGGAAGGCGTACACCTCGCGCTTGGCGCCTTCGTCGATGCCGCGCGTGGGCTCGTCGCACAACAGGCAGACGGGATTGGTGGCCATGCAACGGGCCAGCACCACCTTCTGCTGGTTGCCGCCGCTCAGGCCGGAGACCGGCATGGCCGGGCTGGCCAGCTTCACGCGCAGGCGCTGCAGCAGGCCGCCCACCAGCACGCGCTCTGCCGCGCCATCCACCACCCCGGCGCGCTGCAGGCCCGGCAGTGCGGGCAAGCTGGCGTTGAAGCGCACCGAGGAGCTCATCACCAGCCCCGTGGCCTTGCGGTCCTCGGTCACCAGGGCCAGGCCCGCCTTGATCGACGCCGTCGGATTACCGCGCGGCAGGGGCCGTCCGCCCAGGCTCGCCTGCCCCTGGTCGGCGCGCGTGAGGCCGTACAGGCAGTTGAGGAATTCGCTGCGGCCCGATCCCATCAGTCCGTAGATGCCCAGCACCTCGCCGCGGGCAACGTCCAGACTGATGTCCTCGAACTCGCCCCGGCGCGTGAGCCCCTGCACCGACAGCAGCGGCTCGCCCGGCGCCGCAGCCCTGCGCTCGCTGGCGGCAGCGCGGACCTCCCGGCCCACGATGAGCTTCACCAGCTGCCGCCGGTCGATATCGGCCAGCGCGCCGGTCTGCACGAAGCCGCCATCGCGGAACACCGTGTAGCTGTCGGCAATGGTGAAGATCTCCGTCAGGCGGTGCGACACGTAGAGGATGCCGGCGCCCTGCGCGGTCACGCGGCGTATCGCGTCGAAGAGAATGGCGGTCTCGCTTTCGCCAATGGCCGAGGTGGGCTCGTCCATGATGATCAGCTCGCTTTGCCGGCTCAGGGCCTTGGCAATCTCCACCAGCTGGGTCTGCGCCAGGCTCAGGCGGCCCATCTGCGCACGCGGATCGATATCGAAGCCCAGCTGCCTGAGCAGCGCATCCGCCTGCTCCAGCAGCGCGGCATGGCGGACCACCACGCCGGCGCGCCGGGGCTCGCGGCCCAGGAAGATGTTCTCCGCCACGCTCATGCCCGGGATGGGCGACAGCTCCTGCGTGATGATGGACAGGCGGTGCGCCAGCGCCTCGTGCGGCGTGGCGAAATCCACCGGCCGGCCCTTGAGCAATATCTCGCCGGCATCGCGCCGCAACAGGCCCATCACGATGTTCAGGAAGGTGGATTTGCCTGCGCCATTGCCGCCGCACAGCGCGTGCACGCTGCCCGCCTGCAGCTCAAGGCAGCCGTTGCGCAGCGCAGGCACGCCGCCGAAGCTCTTGGCCACCCCGCGAGCCTGCAGCAGTGCGGTGCCGGTGCCGGTGCCCATGGTCACGCGCCCTGCCCGCGCCCGGCCGCGGCGGCCTGCGAGCGTTCGAAGCCGGTGATGGCATCCACCTTCAGGGCCGAGCTGCCGCCATCGAAGCGCGATGCAAGGAAGCGGTCCACGATGGCCTTGGCCAGTTCCACCCCGATCACGCGCGAGCCCAGCGTGATGATCTGCGCGTCGTTGCTGCGGCTGGCGCGCTCGGCCGAATAGGTGTCATGGGCCTGCGCGGCGCGGATGCCCGCCACCTTGTTGGCGGCAATGGCCATGCCTATGCCCGTGCCGCACAGGAGAACGCCGCGCTCATGGCGGCCCTGGACGATGGCCTGCGCCACCGCGATGCCGATGTCGGGGTAGAGCACCGGCTCGCCGTCGTGCGTGCCGAAGTCGGCCACTTCGTGGCCCTGGGCCAGCAGATGCTGCTTCACGGCGTTCTTGAGGTCGCAGGCGGCTTCGTCGCAGCCGATGGCCAGCTTCATGGCATCCCCTTCATTACAAAAGACCATCACATGATCATTTAATCAATGTTTTCTGAGAGTCTTCTCAATCGAAGAGCAGTTGTCAAACAACGAAAGCTATGTGCATCAGCAATATGAAGAGGTAACCTGTTGAATTTTCTACAAAATCCATCAAATCCTATCGTTTTCCCTTGGCTATTGAATAGCCAAAAGGCATTGACATGCCAATTTCAACAAATCAAAAATGACCATTCAATGATCATATGAACAGCCTTCGGCACACTCGCCGCGACTGCACCTGGAGGAGACAAAGGCATGACGACCAACCGCGTGATCAACGACCCCGACCGGGTGGTGGAGGACATGCTCCAGGGATGGATCGCCGCCCATGGCGACACCCTGCGCATCGACGCAGGCAACCCCCGCGTCGTGCGCCTGCATGGCGCGCCACGCAGGGGCAAGGTGGGCATCGTGACGGGCGGCGGGTCGGGGCACGAGCCGGCCTTTCTGGGCTATGTGGGCGCAGGCCTGTGCGACGCCGCCGCCGTGGGCGAGGTGTTCTCGTCCCCCACGGCCAGAAGTTTCTACGACGCCATGCGCGCGGCCGATGGCGGCGCCGGCGTGGCCTGCCTGTATGGCAACTACGCGGGCGACAACATGAACGTGGCCATGGCCGTGCAGATGGCCGCGGCCGAAGGCATGGCGGTCAGGACCGTGGTGGCCAACGACGACGTGCCTTCCGCCGCGCGGGGCGACGAGGCCAGCCGCCGCGGCGTGGCCGGCGAGATCCTGATGTGGAAGGTGGCGGGCGCCCGGGCGGCCATGGGCGCCAGCCTCGACGAAGTGATCGCCCTCGCACGGCACGCCATGGCCCGCACGCGCAGCATCGGCATCGGCCTGTCGGCATGCACCATTCCCGCCGTGGGCAAGGCCAACTTCCATATCGAGCGCGGCAGCATGGAGGTGGGCATAGGCCACCATGGCGAGCCCGGCATGTCCGTGCACCGCACGGCCACGGCGGCCGATATGGCCGAGCGCATGCTGGACACCCTGCTGCCCGACCTGCCCTTCGCCCCGGGCGACCGCGTGGCCGTGCTGCTGTCCGGCCTGGGCGCCACGCCGCTGATGGAGCAGTACATCCTCTATGGCGAGGTGGCCCGGCGCCTGCAAGAACGCGGCATGCAGGTGGCCTTCCGGCTGGTGGGCAATCTCTTCACGTCGCTGGAGATGATGGGCATCACGCTCACGCTGATGCAGCTGGACGACGAGCTGCTGGCCTGTCTCGAGGCACCTTGCCAGTCAGTCGCCCTGACCCTGGCCGGCGGGCTGCCGCCCCAGCCGCAGGATGCCATTCCAACGCCGCCCTCTGTTCCGGCAAGGACGCCGGCACAGGCCCAGGAACAAGCACAAACCGCCCGCCCCCAAGCCGCAAGGCGCACCAGCCAAGGGCCGGCCATCGCGCTCGATGGCGCGGGCAGCATCGTGCGTGAACTGATCACGGCCATCGTCAGCCACCGGGAGTTCCTGAGCGAGATCGACGGCCTGATCGGCGATGGCGATCACGGCATCAACATGGCCAAGGGCTTTTCCGGCTGCGGCGCACGGCTCGATGCCATGGAGGCCAGCCAGGCAGCGCAGCTGCCTGCGGCGCTGCAGCAGCTGTCCCAGGCGTTGATGGACGATATCGGCGGCTCCATGGGCCCGCTGTACGGCAGCTTCTTCCAAGGCTTCGCCGATGTTCTTGGGCCGGAGCAGGAGATGGATGCCACCCTGTTCGGCCAAGCCCTGGCGCGGGCCGTCGCCGATGTGCAGGAGATGGGCAAGGCCCAGGTGGGCGACAAGACCCTCATCGACACGTTGGCCCCGGCCCTGCAGACCTACCGGCAATCGCTGCAGGCCGGCGCCGGTTTCCGCGAGGCGCTGCAGGCCATGGAGGCCGCGGCCGAGGCGGGCAAGGAATCCACGCGCCACCTGCAGGCCCGCATCGGACGCTCGGCCCGGCTGGGGCCGCGCTCCATCGGCGTGCTGGACGCGGGCGCCACGTCCTGCTGGCTCATCCTGAGCACCCTGGCGCAGTCGCTGCAGCGGCGACTGGCGCAAGCCTCAGCCTAGGGCTCAGCGCCTGCGGGCAGCGCCGCGCACCAGCAGCACCAAGACGGCCACGCTCATGATGGCGAAGCAGATGAAGGACCAGTTGGCGATGGAGCCGCCCAGGAAGCTCCAGTCCACGGCGGCGCAGTCGCCCGAGCCACGGAAGATCATGGGCACGGCACGGCTGATGGAGTAGTTCTCGATCATTCCGTAGAAGTCGCGCCCGCAGGTGGCGAACTCGGGCGGATACCACTGCAGCCAGCTCTGGCGCGCGGCGACGAAGGCGCCAAAGCCTGCAGCCACCAGCGCCAGCACGCCCCAGCTGATCAGCCAGCCGCGACCGCCGCGCACACTGCCCAGGCCCGTGAAGAGGGCCACGCCGATCAATGCATAGCGCTGCACGATGCACATCGGGCAGGGCTCCAGCCCGACCACATGCTGCAGATACATGCCGAAGGCCAGCATGGCCACGCAGGCCAGGCTGATGAGCGCCAGGATGCGGCGCGGAGCGTTGTCAAACCATTGAAGCATTCTTGTCTTTCGTCACCCGGTTGAATGAAATCAGGGCTGCGGCGCCGGCCCGGCGCTGCAGCCCTGTTCAGCGGGTGCAGGAAGCCGTTGCCGCGCCGTCAGATGCCAGCCGCCTCGTCCAGAAACACCTTGGCACGGCGCGGTGTCACCACCAGGGTTTCCCCCTCGCGCAGGGCCATGTCCCTGAACTGCTGCGCAGGAATCTGCGCCTCGATCAGGCCACCCTCTTCGGCATTGTCCGTGCTTTCGGTGCTCTCCGATGGAATAAGTTCCAGGCGCGCAATGGGCCCCACGACGATGGCGCGGGCCAGCTGCACGACGATGCCCGTGGGCCGTCCCTGGACGTCCAGGTTCTGGCCGGGCGAGTAGCGTTCCACCTCCAGATCGTGCGGGCGCACATAGGCGAAGGCCTTGCTGTCGCTGGCGCCCTTGGCGTCGTGGCTGTCCAGCTGGGTGCCGTCGTCCAGGTAGACACGGCCATCGCTGGCGCGGCCCTTGAACAGGTTGACGTCGCCCAGGAAGCCGTAGACGAAGGGCGTGGCCGGGTTGTCCCAGACCTGCTGGGGCGTGCCCTCCTGCTCGATGCGGCCCTGGTTGATGACGACCACGCGGTCGGCCACTTCCAGTGCCTCCTCCTGGTCGTGGGTCACGAAGATGGAAGTCACGTGCAGCTCGTCATGCAGGCGGCGCAGCCAGCGGCGCAGCTCCTTGCGCACCTTGGCATCCAGCGCACCGAAGGGCTCGTCGAGCAGCAGCACCTTGGGCTCCACCGCCAGGGCGCGGGCCAGGGCAATGCGCTGGCGCTGGCCGCCCGACAGCTGGGACGGGAAGCGTTCGGCAATCCAGTCCAGCTGCACCAGCTTGAGCAGGCTCATCACCTTCTCGCGGATCTGGGCCTCGCTGGGGCGCTGGCTGCGCGGCTTCACGCGCAGGCCGAAGGCCACGTTCTCGAACACGGTCATGTGGCGGAACAGCGCGTAGTGCTGGAACACGAAGCCCACGTTGCGCTCGCGCACATGGACATCGGTGGTGTCTTCGCCGCTGAAGTGGATGCTGCCCACGTCGGGCGTCTCCAGGCCCGCGATGATGCGCAGCAGCGTGGTCTTGCCGCAGCCCGAGGGGCCGAGCAGTGCGATGAGTTCGCCGGACTGGATGTCCAGGCTCACATCGCGCAGGGCCTGGAAATCGCCGAACTGCTTGCTGACGTTGCGTATTTCAATGCTCATGGTCTTGCTCTTGCTTTTGTCTGGTCGGGGCCGGGGTTCAGGACACCTGCGGCACCTGGGATGCCTGGGAAGACGCCGTGGGGCGCTCGGGAGGCAGGTCGGCAGCGGCCTTGGCCTGCTGCTCGGCACGCCACTCGGCCACCGACTTGATGACCAGGGTCACCAGCGCCAGCAGGGCCAGCAGCGAGGCGGCAGCGAAGGCGGCAACGGACTGGTACTCGTTGTAGAGGATCTCCACATGCAGCGGAATGGTGTTGGTCTGGCCGCGGATGTGGCCCGAGACCACCGACACCGCTCCGAACTCGCCCATGGCACGCGCATTGCACAGGATCACGCCGTACAGCAGGCCCCACTTGATGTTGGGCACGGTGACCTTCCAGAAGGTCTGCCAGCCCGTGGCACCCAGCACGATGGCGGCCTGCTCCTCGTCGCTGCCCTGCGCCTGCATCAGCGGGATCAGCTCGCGGGCGATGAAGGGGAAGGTCACGAAGATGGTGGCCAGCACGATGCCGGGCACGGCGAAGATGATCTTGATGTCATGCTCGGCCAGCCAGGGGCCGAACCAGCCGTTGGCGCCGAACACCAGCACGTACATCAGGCCCGCCACCACGGGCGAGATCGAGAACGGCAGGTCGATCAGCGTGATCAGAAAGGCCTTGCCCCGGAACTCGAACTTGGCAATGCACCAGGCCGCCGCCACGCCGAACACCAGGTTCACCGGCACGGCGATCAGCGCCGTGATCAGGGTCAGCTTGATGGCCGACCAGGCATCGGGCTCCTGCAGGCCGGCGACATAGGCGTCCCAGCCCTTGCGCAGCGCCTCGGTGAACACGGCCGCCAGTGGCAGCACGAGGAACAGGCCGATGAAGATCAGCGCAATGCCCGTGAGAATCCAGCGCACGGCGCGCGGCTCGGTGGTGGTGAGCTTTTCGCGCCGGCCCTTCGGGGGCGCCGTGAGCCTGTACAGCACCAGCACGGCGACCAGCACCGCGCCAATGATCTTGAGAAGCAGAGCTTCCTGTGGAGACAACGCCATCTCAAGCCCCTCCCGAATGCTTGCGCTGCCATGCCTGCAGCGCGTTGATGACCAGCAGCATCACGAAGGAGAACAGCAGCATCACCACGGCCACGGCCGTGGCGCCTGCGTAGTCGTATTGCTCCAGCTTGCCAATGATGATCAGCGGTGTGATTTCAGAAATCATGGGCATGTTGCCCGCGATGAAAATGACCGATCCGTACTCGCCGATGGCGCGTGCAAAGGCCATGGCAAAGCCCGTGAGCAGCGCGGGCGTGATGGCCGGCAGGATCACCTTGTAGAAGATCTGCCAGCGCGAGGCGCCCAGGCTGGTGGCCGCCTCTTCCAGCTCCTTCTCGGAGTCTTCCAGCACCGGCTGCACCGTGCGCACGACAAAGGGCAGGCCGATGAAGATCAGCGCAATGACCACGCCGTTCGGGTTGAAGGCCAGCTGGATGCCGTAGGGCTCCAGGTACTGGCCCACCCAGCCGTTGCCGGCCAGCAAGGCGGTCAGCGAAATGCCGGCCACGGCCGTGGGCAGGGCAAAGGGCAGGTCCACCAGGGCATCGACGATCTTCTTGCCCGGGAACTTGTAGCGCACCAGCACCCAGGCGATCAGCAGGCCGAACACCAGGTTCACGCAGGCCGCCGCAAACGAGGCGCCAAACGTCAGCCGGTACGAGGCCAGCACGCGCGGCGAGGCCACGGCCTCCCAGAACTGGGGCCAGGTGAGCGAGAAGGTCTTGAACAGCAGTGCCGACAACGGGATCAGCACGATCAGGCTCAGATAAAACAGCGTATAGCCCAAGGTCAGCCCGAAGCCGGGCAAAACGCGCTTGGCGCCGCGCCCTTTGCGCGCCGCACCGGACGGTGCGGGCACAGGAGCGTCGGCGCCAGGCCTTGGGCTGGTCGGAACGGCAGACACCATGTTGGATTCCAAATCAGCCAGTGTGGGGAGGGGGCCTCAGGCGGACTGCGCCGCCTTCATGCCTGCTTGCGTGCTTACTTGCCGGGGACGTAGATCTTGTCGAACTGTCCGCCGTCGTTGAAGTGCACCTTCTGGGCTTCGGACAGCGAGCCGAAATACTTGGCCACGGTGAACTGCTTGATGGGCTTGAACACATCGGCATGCTTCTTGAGCACGGTCTCGGAGCGGGGGCGCAGCGCGTGCTGTGCGGCGATTTCCTGGGCTTCGTCGGAGTACAGCCAGGCCAGGTAGTCGTGCGCCAGCTGGCCCGTGCCCTTCTTGGCCACGGTGCGCTCGACCACGGCCACGGGGTTCTCGGCCACGATGGACACCGAGGGATGGACGGCATCGACCTTGCCCTTGCCGAATTCGCGGTCCACGGAGACCACTTCGGATTCGAACGTGATCAGCACGTCGCCGATATTGCGCTGCAGGAAGATGCTGGTCGCGTCGCGGCCGCCCTTGCCCAGCACGGGCACGTTCTTGTAGAGCTGCTGCACGAACTCGGCCGCCTGCGCGTCGGTGCCGCCCTTCTCGCGCACCGAACCCCAGGCAGCCAGGTAGGCGTAGCGACCATTGCCGCCGGTCTTGGGATTGACCACCACGACCTTCACGTCGGGACGGATCAGATCGCTCCAGTCCTTGATGTTCTTGGGATTGCCGTTGCGCACCAGGAACAGCATGGTCGATGTGGTGGGCGAGGCGTCATTGGGGAATTTCTTGGCCCAGTCCTTGGCGACCACGCCGCTGTCGGCCAGGAACTGCACGTCGGTGGTGGTGTTGAAGGTCACCACATCGGCGGCCAGGCCGTCGTTGACGGCGCGCGCCTGGGCGCTGGAGCCACCGTGCGACTGGTCCACCTTGATGTCCACGCCCTTGGTCTTCTTGTAGTGGGCGACGAAGGCGGCGTTGTAGTCCTTGTAGAACTCGCGCGCCACGTCGTAGGAAACGTTGAGCAGCTGGTTCTGCGCCGATACCGTTCCCGCGGCGGCCAGCGCCAGGGTGGCCAACAAAGTCTTGAGCTTCAAAGAATGCATGGTTCGCTGCCTTTTATTAGTGGACATCTCTGCGGTGTATTCACAGACAGTCACATTGTGCGAACGCTGACTTAAAACTCAAAAGAATATATTTTTGTTTGTTAATGGCCTGTCACCATATAAAGAACCTGCCCTGCCCGCGGTCACCCGCCGGCCCATCACAGACCGGCAGCCCATGGCGCGCCAGCGCCAGTACCCGCAGAGACGGAGGCATGCGCAGCCGCCACACGCGGCGGGCGCGGCGAGCGCGGCGAACGCACGGCAGGCCGGGGCTGCGCCGGCTGCCAGCTGTCGCCCTGCATCAGCGACTGCAGCAGCGCCAGGCCCAGGGGCCAGTCGCCAAAGCCTGATTCGACATTGATGTGCCCCGCGTTCTGCAGCCGCACGAACTCGCTTCCCCAGGCCCTCGCATAGGCGCCGGCCCGGCGGATCGGACAGTAGGGGTCGTTGCTGCTGGCCACCAGCACGCTGCGGTACGGCAGCGGCGCATAGGGCACGGGCGCAAAGTCGGCCAGCTGGGCACGGCGCTCGGGATCGGCCGGCGCCACCAGCAGCGCACCGCGCACGCGCGCACTGGCCTCGGGGCCCAGGTGCGCGGCCGTGATGCAGCCCAGGCTGTGGGCGGCCAGCACCACTGGCTCGGGCCGGGACAGCACCAGTTGCTCCAGCGCGGCCACCCAGGGATCGCGGTGGGGCACCAGCCAGTCGTCCTGCTCCACGCGCTCGGCATGCGGCAGCTGCTGCGCCCACAGGCTTTGCCAGTGGTCAGGACCGGAGTTGCGCCAGCCGGGCACGATGATGATGCGGTGGGGATTCATGGGTTCTCCTGGACTGTCCATTGCTGGACATGGGCCCCGATTGTGGAGAACACCGCCAACTATCCCAACGAACGTTTTGTTGTTTTCTTATGGCGTGGCGAGGTGCAACCCAACCCTAGCGTGCCACCGGCTCGCGCGTGGCATGGCTGTTGCGCCCCGGCACGGTTTCGCCGAGGAAGTCCAGGAAATGCCGCACGGCCGGCGCCAGGCCGCGCCGCGAGGGAAAGACCGCGTGCACGATGCCCTGGGGCGGCTCCCAGCCCGGCAGCAGGTGCACGAGCCGGCCCTCGGCCAGTTCCTCGTGGCACATGTAGTCAGGCAGCCAGCACATGCCACTGCCGGCCAGCGCCGCGAATTTCAGCGTCAGCAGGTCATCCACCACATAGCGCGGCTGCAGCTGCAGGCGTTGCTCGCGGCCTTCGGGGCCGACCAGCAGCAGGCTGGACTGGCCATCCACCGCCGACATGGACATGCTGTCCAGGTGCTGCAGGTCGGCCAGTGCACGCGGCGTGCCCTGGCGCTCCAGCAGCTCCGGGCTGGCAACGAGGATCTGGCGCGCCACATCCAGCCGCTTGACGACCATGGAGCCGCTGTCCTCCAGGCTGGGGCGCACGCGCAGCGCCACGTCGATGCCCTCCTCCACCAGGTTCACGGGCCGGTTGGTCACCTGCATTTCCACATGCACCAGCGGGCAGCGCTGCAGGAACTGGGGCATGAGTTCGCCCAGCACGGTCTGGGCCAGGGTCACGGGGCAGCTCACGCGGATGGTGCCGCGCGGCTCGGTCTGCACCTCGGCCACGGTGTCGGCGGCGGCCAGGGCCGCATCGCGCATGGCCTGGCAATGGCGCAGGTAGGCCTCGCCCACCTGGGTCAGCGAGAGCTTGCGCGTGGTGCGCTGCAGCAGGCGCACCCCCAGCCGGGCCTCCAGCTCGGCCACGCGCCGCGACAGCCGCGACTTGGGTATGCCCAGCGCCCGCCCGGCAGAGGCAAAGCCGCCGCGCTCCACCACCTCGGCGAAGTACAGCATGTCGTTGAGATCCATCATGTCGCGCGTCCCTCCCCTGTGCTCATTGACTGCAAATTCAGGACAATCTATCGCAATTTCGGCGGCTTATCAAAGACTCTGTCCAAATTCACAATTGATCCCATCGTCGGCCCTACAAGCTTTCCCGAGTGGCCGATCCCAACCGCGATCCCAACCGACATCTCAGGAGCTTTTCCATGCAAGTGCTGCACATCGACTCTTCCATCACCGGCGCCGCTTCGGTGTCCCGCCAGCTGACCGCCCAGACCGTGGCTGCCCTGGTGGCCGCCAACCCCGGCGCCAAGGTCGAATACCTGGATCTGGCCGTGAACGCCCCCGACCACCTGAACGCGGTGTCCATGGGTTTTCGCACCGGCCAGGCCGCCACGACGGAAGCCGAGCGCGCACAGAACGCCATCTCCGAAGCCCTGGTGAGCCAGTTCCTGGCGGCCGATGTGGTCGTGGTCGGCGCTCCGTTCTACAACTTCACCATCTCCAGCCAGCTCAAGGCCTGGATCGACCGCATCGCCCAGGGCGGCCGCACCTTCCGCTACACCGCAGCCGGCCCCGAAGGCCTGGCCAAGGGCAAGAAGGTCATCGTGGCCTCCACGCGCGGCGGCGTGTACTCCACCAGCGAAATGGGCCAGGCCCTGGAGCACCAGGAAAGCTATCTGAAGACGGTGTTCGGCTTCCTGGGCATCACCGATGTGAGCATCGTGCGCGCAGAAGGCGTGGCCATGGGCGATGAGTCCAAGGCCAAGGCCCTGGAATCGGCCCGCAGCGACATCGTGCGTGCAGCGGCTGCCGCCAATCAGGAAGCGGCCATCGCCGCCTGAGGGCCATTGCAGCCCGCAGGGGCTGCCTGCTCAATGAATGGACAAGCGCCTGGGTTTCGGCCCAGGCGCTTTTGCTTTTGGAGAAGCACGGCGCGGACGTGCCGGGCCGTCCGGAATGCTCCCAATGGACTGTGGCGAATAAAAGAGGTATCCGCCTCTGCACCTCCTTTGAAAAAAGCAATGCGCGATGGGCTTTCGCAGACACACGAAGCTGGTAGGCTGAACCATCACCGCCCTATTCGCGGCTTTGTCCGACACGAACCCTCTGTATTTCAGAAGGACGGCGGACCTGCCGATATCCAGGCAGCCTTATTGCATTCACTGCCTTCCATCCATGCCAGCCACAAGCCACCGTCCCCATGCCCGGCCCCGCGGCCCTGTCCATGTCCATGTCCGCCCGCCGTCCGATGAAAACCTGGTGATCACGGTGATTGCCGTGTCCCTGCTGGCCATTACCGTGCTGGGCATCGGCGTCTACCAGTTCATGCAGTACCAGCGCGAGCAGGATCAGGAGCAGCTCAATTCGCGCGTGTACCGCAGCTATGTGCGCAACACCGACGAGGCACCTGCGCCCGAGGAGCCCGAGCAGCCCGCCGCCACGCCCACCCCCGCCAAGCCCAGCCAGCAGCAGCTGAACCAGGAAATGACGCGCAAGCTGCTGGCCCATCCCGGCGTGACGCCCGGTGCCGGCTTTTCGGCGCCCGGCGTCAAGTCGACGGGCGTGGTGATCATCGACGCCATCGACCAGGCCCAGGCGCGCGAGAAGGCATCGTCCGCCACACGCCCTGCTGCGGCGATTGCCAACCCCTCTCCCGCTTCCTGACGCTTCCTGACCTCTGCGCTCACAGGAGCCGCAACGCAAAAGCCCGGCATTGCCGGGCTTTTTTGTGTCTTGAGGCCTTGCCGCACCGCTCACTGGTGCTTGCGCGCCCAGGCAGCGAACTTCTGCACAAAGCCGTTCACGAAGTCGCGGCTGCCGGCGCCGATGGAGCCGTCTTCGGCAAACAGGCCGTCCTTGGCCTGGATGAAGATTTCGGGCTGGGCCAGCGTCGGCATGTCCAGGTAGGCCAGCACATTGCGCAGGTGCTGCTGCGCCAGCGCCGTGCCGATGGCACCCACGGAGACGCCGGCCACGGCAGCGGGCTTGCCGGCCCAGACGCTCTTGCCGTAGGGGCGCGAGCCCTGGTCCAGCGCATTCTTGAGCACACCGGGAATCGAGCGGTTGTACTCGGGCGTCAGGAACAGCACGGCCTGGGCCGACTGGATCTGGGCGCGGAACTGCTTGACCACGTCCACCTCATTGCCGTCATGGTCCTGGTTGTACAGGGGCAGGCTGTCGATGGCGACCTGCTCGAAGACCAAGCCTTCGGGCGCCAGGCGCGCAATGGCGTCGGCGAATTTGCGGTTGAAGGAATCCTTGCGCAGGCTGCCCACGATGACAGCGACCTTGATCTGGCTCATGCATTGCTCCTGGAGGAAATGGCGGGAAACGGGCGGGAAAGAGGCGGGAGGCGCACCTCCCGCAAGCAGCCATTATGTGGCCGCGTTCAGCAGGCTCACTGTAGGAAGGAGGGCTTGGCGTAGCCCTGGAACTTGCTGTCCACCACGGCCTTGAATTCGGTGGAGCGGTAGACCTCGGCCAGGTCCTTGGCCCATGCCGTGCCCTGGTCCTTCTTCTTGATGGCCACCACGTTCAGGTAGTGGTCGGGGGTCTTTTCCAGCGAGACGGCCTCGGTCAGCTTCAGGCCCGAGGAGATGGCGAAGTTGCCGTTGATGATGGCGTACTCGGTGTCGCCCAGCGAACGCGGCAGCTGTGCGGCTTCCAGCGGGATGAACTTGAGCTTGCGCGGATTCTCGGCCAGGTCCTTTTCGGACACGCGCAGCGGGTCGATGCCGGGCTTGGCCTTGATCAGCCCGGCCTGCTCCAGCAGCACCAGCGCACGCGCCAGGTTGCTCGGGTCGTTGGGCAGGGTCACGCGGTCGCCTTCCTTGGCCTCGGCCAGGGTCTTGCGGGTCTTGGAATACACGCCCAGGGGGGCGATGGGGCCTTGCACCAGCTCCACCAGATCCAGCTTCTGGTCGGCCGCGAACTTCTGCAGGTAGACGCGGTGCTGGAAGAAGTTGGCGTCCAGCGAGCCCTGTGCCAGCGCCAGGTTGGGCTGCACGTAGTCGTTGAACTCCACCAGCTTGACCTGGTAGCCCTTCTTTTGCAGCAGCGGCACGATGCCCTGCTTGAGCTGGTCGATGTTGGAGCCGGCCGTGCCGCCGATCACCAGCTGCTTCTTGTCGGCCTGGGCGTGGGCGGGCAGCGCCGGCACGCTGGCAGCGGCAAGGGCGGCGGCCGAGGCCAGCAGATGGCGGCGCACGAAGGAAAGGGATGCGGTCATGTCGGAATCCTTTTTTTGGGAGAGAGCGGGAAGAAAGAAGAAAGCGGGTCCGGACAGCGCACTCAGCCGCGCTTGTCCAGGCGGCGGGCCGCCGTGTTGCCCACGAACTGGATGACCTGGACCATGGCCACGAGGATGGTCACGGTGAGCACCATCACATCGGTCTGGAAGCGGTAGTAGCCGTAGCGGATGGCCAGATCGCCAATGCCGCCGCCGCCCACCACGCCGGCAATGGCCGAGTACGACAGAAAGCTCACGGCCAGCACGGTCAGCGCCAGCACCAGGCCCGAACGCGCCTCGACGATGAGCACGCGCCAGACGATCTGCAGCTCCGATGCGCCCATGGCGTGCGCGGCCTCGATCACGCCGCGCGGCACATCGCGCAGGCACTGGTCCACCAGCCGTGCCAGGTAGGGAATGGCCGCCACGGACAGCGGCACGGCCGCAGCCAGCGGGCCGATGGAGGTGCCGGCCAGCCAGCGCGTGAAGGGCACCAGCGCGACCAGCAAGATGATGAAGGGGAAGGACCGCACGGTGTTGACCGTCCAGTTCAGCACGGCAAAGGCCGGGCGGTTGTCCAGCGACTGGCCGGGACCCAGCAGGAACAGCAGCACGCCCAGCGGGCCGCCAATGAGCACGGCGGCCGACAGGCCGATGCCCAGCATCAAAAGGGTCTGGCCCATGGCCAGCCACAGCTCGGGCAGGATTTCGACGATGTTTTCAGACATGGGAATGCGGAATCGAAAAGAAGGGAAAACAGGAAGAGGCGAAAGGCGGGAACGGGCGAAAGCCCCATCAGTGCTCGGAGCCGCCCACGGCGCGCAGCACCACGGGGCGGGTGGCGCCGCGCTCGCGCAGGGCCTTGTCGGCGCGCTCCACGCGCAGGGCCTCGAGTTCGCTGCCCAGCAGCGTGGCGCGCTGCGGCGCCTCGTAGGCACGGCCCTGCGGCAGGGCAGGCAGCGTGAAGCGTTCTGCCACCTGGCCCTGCTCAATGATGGCCACCTCGCTGCACAGCGCATCGACCACGGCCAGCTCGTGCGTGACGATGACGATGGTCACGCCCAGGCGGCTGTTGATGTCGGCCAGCGTGGCCAGGATGGAGCGCGTGGTCTCGCTGTCCAGCGCCGAGGTGGGCTCGTCGCACAGCAGCACCTGCGGGCGCGGCGCCAGGGCGCGCGCAATCGCCACGCGCTGCTTCTGGCCGCCCGACAGCTGGGCAGGATGGCTGGCCGCCTTGTCGGTCAGGCCGACGATGTCCAGGCACTCGCGCACGCGCTGCTCGATCTGGGCACGCGAATGGCCACCGTGGATGCGCAGCGGAAAGGCCACATTCTCGAACACGGTGGCGTTCTGCAGCAGGTTGAACTGCTGAAAGATCATGCCGATGTTCTGGCGCGCCTCGCGCAGCGCGCGGCGGCCCAGGTCGGTCAGGCGCTGGCCTGACACCACCACCTCGCCGCTGTCGGGACGCTCGAGCAGGTTGATCAGGCGCAGCAGCGTGGACTTGCCCGCGCCGCTCTTGCCGATCAGGCCGAAGACCGTGCCCTGGCCAATGTCCAGTGATACCGAACGCACGGCATCGAAGTGCTTGCCATCGGCTGTTACAAATTTCTTTTGCAGGTCGCGCAGGCGGATCAGCGCGTTTTCCGGGGCCAAATGGGCGGTCTGGACGGTCATGGAGTCTCGGTTCGGCAGTGAAAACGGTCCTGGGATCGGCAACGGCAGCCTTTGCACCGCCATCTCCAGGCAATGGCGCGCAATTTCCGGGCCCTGTGCTGAGGAGTTGGACGCAGTTGCAAGCCGATGGGCATGCGTTGTCTTGCGTCGTCGCCAAGCACAGGCGAATCCCCAGGATCTGCCGTCATTAGTGTTCTAACGAGTGTGTTGCAAAACGTTGTTCAAACAAAAGAATAAAAAATACGGTGCTTATATCGATTGCCGTCTTTCAAGCCTTGATGTACGGCCTGGACGGCATTGCTAGAATCCGCCCCCGACAGGCCTGTACAACGGCAAGATCCCTTGCGGTTGCGTGCATTACAGGTAAGTGCCCGCTTTCCTTTGCCATGCCCGAATCCTCCCGAACTGCCGACCGCCCTGCCAGCACCGCCAGCCTGCGCGTGGAAGCCGTGCGCCTGCGGCGCGGCATCACAACAGTCTTTGACGGCCTCGACCTGCGGCTGGACGAGCCGCGCGTGGGCCTCATCGGCGACAACGGCGCCGGCAAGACCAGCCTGTTCCGCCTGCTGTGCGGACTGGATGCGCCCGAGGCCGGGCGCGTGCTGCTGGACGGCACCGAACTGCACGAAGCCCGTGCACAGCGCCCGGGCCAGGTCGGGCTGATGTTCCAGAACCCCGACGACCAGATCATCTTCCCCACCGTGGAGGAAGAGCTGGCCCTGGGTCTGCGCCCTTCGGGGATCTCGCGGCGCGAGGCCACGGAACGCGCCCGCGCCCTGCTGGCCAGCCGCGGCCTGGCCGACTGGGCACCGCGCGCCGTGGCCGGACTCAGCCAGGGCCAGCGCCAGCAGGTGTGCTGGCTGGCCCTGCTCATTGCCGCGCCGCGCGTGCTGCTGCTGGACGAGCCCTTCGCCAGCCTGGACCTGCCGGGCCAGGCGCGGCTGGCCCGGGACATCGCGGCCGCCGAGCAGCAGGTGCTGGTCTCCACCCATGTGCTGGACCACGTGCGCAGCTTTGGCCGCGTGCTCTGGCTGGAGCGCGGCAAAGTGCGCGCAGACGGCCCCGGCCATGAGGTCTGCGCAGCCTATGAAGCCGACGTGGCACACCGGCTGCAAGCGCAGGACTGACGCAGGAGCCGGCCGCCATGGGAAGCCTCTACAGCGAATACACCAGTTGGCTCCATGCCTGGAGCGCGGGCCGCAAGCTGCTGCTCATGGCGCTGCTGGGAACGGGCCTGTTCCTCATCGATTCACCGTGGCTGCTGGCCCTGGCCGGCGCCGCCTGCGGCCTGCTGTGGCTGTCGCTGGGCCGTGCCACCGAGGGCGCACGGCGGCTCATGCTGTCGGTCACCGTGGCCGCCCTGCTGGTCGCTGCCTTCCATGTGTGGATGCAGCACTACGCCCTGGCCGCCGCCAGCGCGCTGCGCCTGGTCTGCGCCTCCACGCTGGGCATGGCGCTGACCGTGAGCACACGCCCCAGCGATCTGGTCGATGTGCTGGAGCGGCTGCTGGCGCCGCTGGAGCGCATCGGCATCTCCCCCGAACAGGTGGCCCTGCAGCTGGCATTGATGCTGCGTTTCACCGAGCATTTCTTTGTGCAGTGGAAGCGCATGGACGATGCCCACCGGCTGCGCACGGGCCGCGCGGGCGGCCTGCGCCTGATTGCGCCGCTGACCATCCACATGCTGCAGGCCACGCGCCGCGTGTCCGATGCGCTGTGGGCTCGCCTGGGCCGCTGAGGCCTGCCCTGCCCCATTTCCCGACCAATCCATACGCAAGAGCCTTGCGAGAACCTTCCGAGAACTCCATGACCGCCCCCTCCACCGTCTCACGCGCCTCTGCGCGCTCCATGGCCCAGGTCTCGCTGTTTGCGGCGCTGATGGCGGTCATGGGCCTGATTCCCAAGATCGACCTGCCGCTGGGCGTGCCCATCACCATCCAGTCGCTGGGCGTGATGCTGGCCGGCGTGATGCTCGGCCCCTGGCGCGGCATGCAGTCCATGCTGCTGTTCCTCGCGGCCGTGGCCGTGGGCCTGCCCCTGCTGTCGGGCGGGCGCGGCGGCATTGCCGTCTTCATGGCGCCCTCGGCCGGCTACCTGCTGGGCTACCCGCTGGCGGCCTGCATTGCCGGCCTGGTCATGCGTGCGCTGCCCCAGGGCGCGCCCCGGCGCGCGGCGTTCAGCGCCTTTGCGGCCTCGGCGCTGGGCGGGCTGGTGGCCCTGCATGCCTTTGGCGTGCTGGGCCTCATGCTGATGGCCAAGCTCAGCCTGTCGCAGGCCTTCATGGCCACCTTGCTGTTCGTGCCCGGCGATCTGATCAAGTGCGTGCTGTGCGCCCTGGTGGTGCACACGGTGGCGCGCGGCATGCCGGACTGGCCGTTCGGAGGCCGCCAGCATGGTTGAGCCGCTCGCGTCCCACCCGCTGGCCGCGCCGCTGCAGCACCCGTGGACCCTGGTCCATGGCCCGCTGGAGCATTGGGCCCGGCAGCGCCCCGATGCGATGGCGCTGCAAAGCGAGGCAGGCCAATGGAGCTTTGCCGCGCTGCATGCCGCCGTGCTGCAGCGCTCGGCCGCGCTGGTGGCCCGCCAGGCGCCAGAGATGCTGCTGCTGGACACGGGCGGCAGCGCCAGCACCGTGGATGCCATCGTCGAATTCCTCGCCATCCTGCACAGCGGCCGCTGCGCCGCCGTGGCCGACCCCGATTGGCCCGAGGCCGTGCGCCAGCGCATCGAAGGCTGGCTTCCCACGGCGCCCAGCGCTCTGGCCGAGGCCACGGCCACCGGCGCCTTCTACACCGGCTTCACCTCGGGCAGCACCGGGCTGCCCAAGGGCTTCATGCGCCACCACCGTTCGTGGACAGAGAGCTTTCGCGTCTGCCTCGAGGACTTCGGCCCCGTGGCCGCGCAGCGCACCATGGCGCCCGGGCGCATCTCGCATTCGCTGTTCCTGTTCGGCGTGATGCAGGGCCTGTGGTGCGGCGAAGGCGCCGTGGTGCAGGAGCGGTTCTCGGCAGCGCGCTGCCTGGCCTCGCTGGCGCGCGGCGAGGCGCCCTGCCTGGTCGCCGTGCCCAGCCAATTGCTGCTGATGCTGCAGTGGGCCGCACACCGCTCGCTGGCGCCCATCCCCGAGGTGGAGCTGATCATGATCAGCGGCGCGCGCTGGATGCGCGCCCAGACCCCGGCCCTGCGCGCGCTGTTTCCGCGCGCACGCATCATCGAGTTCTACGGCGCCTCGGAGGCCAGCTTCATCGCCTGGATGGAGGCCGACGAACAGGCCCCGCCCCAGGCCGTGGGCCGGCCCTTCAGCAATGTGCAGTTGCAGATCCGCCCCGCCACGCAGCAGCCCGGCGACCAGCCCCTGCAGCCAGGCGAGGACGGCCTGATCTACATGCGCAGCCCCATGCTGTTCATGGACTATGTGGGCGAGGCCCGCGATGGCACGGCCGCGCTGCGCGATGGCGAATGGCTGTCCGTGCGCGACATGGGCCATATCGATGCCGGCGGCCAGCTGTGCCTGGCCGGACGCCAGAGCCGCATGCTCGTCACCCAAGGCAAGAACCTGTTCCCCGAGGAAGTCGAGACCCTGCTGGCCGCGCACCCGGGCGTGGCCCAGGTCTCCATCCAAGGCCTGCCCGACGCCCTGCGCGGCATGCAGGTGCACGCCGTCGTGCAATGGCACGGCGCCGCGCCCACAGGCTCCGCACAGGCGCTGGCAGCCTGGCTGCGCGAGCGCCTGGAAAGCTACAAGCTGCCGCGCCAATGGTGGAGCTGCACCGACTGGCCGCAGACCGCCAGCGGCAAGACCGACCATGGCCGGCTGGCGCGCATGCTGGCGGCCACTGCCACTGCCACTGCCACTGCCACTGCCACTGCCACTGCCACTGCCACTGCCACGGACACTGGCCGGGCACTGCCCGGCGAACCCGCGCTGCTGCCCCTGCCATGAACCCGCAAGACGCCCCCGTCATCCTGGCCTGGGCGCGCAGCCCCGTCGCCCCCGTGGGCGGTGCGCTGCGCGAGCTTGCGGCGCACGAACTGGGCGCGCCCGTGCTCCAGGCCCTGCTGGCCCGGGCCGGCCTGCCTGCCCGGGCCGTGGATGCCGTGGTCTTAGGCAACGCCCTGGGCGCAGGCGGCAACCCGGCCCGCATGCTGGCCCTGGCTGCGGGCTTGCCGGAGCGCTGCGCGGCCCACAGCGTGGACACTCAATGCTGCTCTGGCCTGGACAGCGTGGCCCTGGCTGCGGGCCTGCTGCTGTCGGGCCAGGCCGATATCGTAGTGGCCGGTGGTGCCGAGGCCTGGAGCCGTGCCCCCATCCGCCAGACACGCCCGCGCCATGCAGACGAGTTGCCCGTCACCTATGACCGCCCCGCGTTCGCCCCCGATCCCGCACGCGACCCGGACCTGCTGCAATCCGCCGCAGACCATGCACTGGCCCATGGCATCACCCGCGCCGTTCAGGAGGCCCATGCCATCAACAGCCACGCGCTGGCGCTCGCGCACCGCGACCGGCCGGCCCAAGAGATCGTGCCCATGGCGGGGCTGGACCACGACGCCTATCCGCGCGCCTTGAACCCGGCCCGCGTTGCCCGCATGCCCGTGGTGGCCGAAGCGGGCGGCGCCGTTGACGCCCATGCACGCCAGCGCCATGCGCTGAGCACGCCCACCATCTCGCCCAAGGCCGATGGTGCAGCCCTGGTGCTGCTGGCCACGCAGCAGGCCTGTGCACGCCTGGGCCTGCAGCCACGCGCCCGCTGGGTGGCCAGTGCCTCGCTGGGCCATGCGCCCGAAACACCGCTGGTCGCCGCCGCACTGGCGGCCCAGCAGGTGCTGGAGCGTGGAGCCGCAGCGCTGCAGCTTCCTCGCCTGACTGCGGCAGAGCTCCAGGCTGTGGAGCTGCACGATGCCTTCGCCGTGCAGGCCCTGGCCTTTGCAGAAAGCCTGGGCCTGCCACTGCAGCAACTCAACACCGGCGGCGGTGGCCTGGCGCGCGGCCATCCCATTGGCGCATCGGGCGCGGTTGCGCTGGTGCGCATGCTCTCAGACCTGCACCGCACGCCAGCAGCCCACAGACCGGCCCTAGGCCTGGCCGCCATTGCAGGGGCGGGCGGCATAGGTGCGGCCTGCCTGGTGCAGGCGCTTTGAATCCATGGCCTCCGCATTTCCCATGTCCGCCAACCCACCGTCCGACACCCTTCCCTTTGGCGATGCGCATGAGGCCCTGGTGCAAGAGCGCCGCTCCGTGCGCGCCTACCGGCCCGATCCCGTGCCGGATGCGCTGCTGCACCAGCTGCTGCAATCGGCCCGCCGCGCGCCCAGCGGCGGCAACCTGCAGCCCGGCCAGTTCATCCAGGTGCGCGGCAGCCTGCGCGGCGCACTCACACAGGCGCTGCTGGCCGACTGGCAAGGCGGAGCACCTGAGCGCGAGGACTACGGCTACTTCCCCCGCCCCATGCCCATGGCGCTGCGCAAGCGCCAGGTGGCGTCGGCCCAGGCCCTGTACAGCGCCCTGGGCGTGGCCCGCGAGGACCGCGCAGGGCGCGACGCGCAGTTCGGCCGCAACTACCGCTTCTTCGACGCGCCCGTGGCCCTGGTCGTGAGCATTGACGCCCGCTTCGGCGCAGGCGGCTACATGGACCTGGGCATGACCCTGTACGGCCTGCAAATGGCCGCAGCCGCCCAGGGCCTGGGCAGCTGCGCCATCGGCGCCCTGGCCTCCTACCCCGACACCGTGCGCCGCGTGCTCGACCTGCCGCCCGGCGAGCACATCGTCTGCGGCCTGGCCCTGGGCTGGCCCGACGAGGCCGCCCCCGTCAACCGCACCCAGACCACCCGCGCACCGCTGACCGAATACTTCAGGGTACTGGGAGAATGAAAAAAAGCTGCCAATGGCAGCTTTTGCAATTCAGCCATCGCTCGCACTGAACACGGCGACCGAAACCGGCGCAACCCAAAGCGAGGGACACCGAGCAAGGGCCTATGCCGGCCGCGCCGCCCCGCAGCGAGGGTGTCGTCCCCCTCCCGCGAAGCGAGAGAGGGGGAAGCGGCGTCAGCCGCTCAGGGGGTGCTTCCTATCAAAACGCAGGAATCACCGACCCCTTGAACTGCACATCGATGAACTGGCGCACTTCATCGGAGTGGTAGGCCTTGATCAGCTGGGCCACCCAGGGCTTGCCCTTGTCGGCATCGCGCGCGACCAGGATGTTCACATAGGGGTTCTTGGCGTTTTCCTGCGCAATGGCATCGGTCTTGGGGTTCAGGCCCGCCGAGATCGCGAAGTTGGTGTTGATGGCCGAGGCGTCCAGGTCATCCAGCGAGCGTGGCAGTTGGGCTGCGTCCAGCTCCACGAAGCGCAGCTTCTTGGGGTTGGAGACCACGTCCAGCGGCGTGGCCTTCAGGCCCGCGCTTTCCTTGAGCTTGATCAGGCCCTGGGCCTGCAGCAGCAGCAGCACGCGGCCACCGTTGGTGGGGTCGTTGGGGATGCCGAACTTGGCGCCCTGGGGCAGGTCGGCCAGCTGCTTGATCTTCTTGGAATAGATGCCGATGGGGAAATTCACCGTGTCGGCCACCCAGCCGATCTTGTAGCCGCGGTCGCGCACCTGGGCGTCGAGGTAGGGGCGGTGCTGGTAGCTGTTGGCGTCCAGATCACCGGCAGACAGCGCGGCATTGGGCTGCACGTAGTCGCCGAATTCCACGATCTGGATCTTCAGGCCGTTCTTCTCGGCGACCTTCTTGACCTGTTCCATGATCTGGGCGTGCGGGCCGGCCGTGACGCCGACCTTGATGGGCTTGTCCTGCGCCTGCGCGGGCATGGCCAGCAGGGTCATGGCTGCGGTGCTGGCAATCGCGGCGGCCGTGAGCGTGCGGCGGAGGAAATGGCGCTTGGTGGGCATGGATGCGGTTCCTTGTAACCTGTCAAAAACACAGGCGCACACTGTAGCGCCAACACAGCGCGCGGCGGCCGTACCGGCACACTGCGGCTAGACAGTTTTTTCAGTAGCTCACAACCGGCGCCGCAGCGCGGGCGTCAGCGGTCCTGGAACTCGGGCGTTGCCATCACCTGGTGGGCCACGACGTCCAGCACAGGGTGGGGTTGTTCCTGGCGGTCTATCCAGACCTTGGGCGTGAAGCTGCCACGCAGCGCCACGGCATCGCCTTCGATCAGATTGCGCAGCACCTCGCAGGCCTGGGCATCGAATGCAACCACGTTGACCGGGATGGAGGTGCCATCGGATGCCTCGGAGCGCACGCGGGCCACCATGAAGGGGCGCCGATTGCGGTCGCTGCGGTGTTCGGGCGTACCGGTGAGTCTGCCGGTAATCAGTCCATCCATCATGTGCGAGACCAGGAAGAAATCGTCAGTTACAAAAGACGCCATTGTAGGTGCAGGTTTTACGTGCCCAGACCGGGACGCGCATCTTCGCGGTGCATGGACTTTTCATGCGCTGGCTGCCCTCGCCATCCGTGATGGACCTGCCTGGCGAAGCTGCACTTGCACTTGCACTTGCACTTGCACTTGCACTTGCACTTGCACTTGCTCTTCGCGGCAAGGCGCCATCGCGCGCAAAATCGGACGCGCAAAAAACAAACGTACAAAGCAAAAAGCTCCTGACGTTTCCGTCAGGAGCTTTGCGTTTTGGTCGGCGTGGCGGGATTCGAACTCGCGACCCCTTGCACCCCATGCAAGTGCGCTACCAGGCTGCGCTACACGCCGAAGCATTGAATTATAGGGACTAAAAACAGGCCTTCAGGGAAAACGCAGAGATTTTTCAAAAATGTCTGCAAATTCCTGAAATGGCGACGATCAGCCCCCGCATCTTCTCACCCCTGATGCGTGGCGCGCACGTGGTCCAGCAAGGCCTCCAACGGATGGCGCAACTGGCGTGCAGACAGTCGCTTGACCTGGCTGCGGCAGGAATAGCCGGTGGCCAGCGGCTCGCCCAGGTTCTGCTTGCTCTCGATCTGTTTCTCCCATGACTGGGCATAGATGGTCTTGGAGGTTTCGAGGTTGCGCGCCTCATGCCCGTAGGTGCCCGACATGCCGCAGCAGCCCGTGGCCTCCACGCTCAGGCGCAGCCCCCGTCGCTCGAAAAGCTGCGTCCACTGCTTGCCGCTGTCGGGCGCATTGGTCTTTTCAGTGCAGTGCGGAAGCAGCCGGTAGGCCACGCTGGCCACGCTGGTCACTGCCTCGGGCAGCACCTGCAGCAGCCACTCCTGGGGCAGCGCGACCTTCGGCACCTCGCCCATGCCCGGCACCTTGAGGTATTCCTGCCGATAGGCCAGCGTCATGGCCGGGTCCAGCCCCACCAGCGCAACGCCGGACTGCGCCAGTTGCGCCAGCTGCGCGGCATTGCGGATGGCGGCCCTGGCAAAGGCGCCCATGAATCCCTGCACATGCAGCGGCTTGCCATTGGGCAGCAGCGGCGCCAGCCAGACCTGGAATCCCAGGCGCGCCGCCAGCTCGATCAGCACCTGCAGCTGGCCGGTCTCGAAGTAGCGGGTAAAGCTGTCCTGCACGATGACCACGCTGCGCGCGCGCTGCTCGGGCGTGAGCGCAGCCAGCGCCTGCGCATCGGCCGCGCGCACCTTCCATTGCCGCAAGGTGGCTGCCAGGTCCAGCCGGCTCAGCAGCGGGCCATCGACCATGCCGATGCGACGGCTCAGCACATCGCGCATCCATGGCGAGCCCATCACCCCGTTGTAGAGCGCGGGCATGCGCGCCAGCCACGGCATGGTGAACTCCAGCGAGCCGATCAGGTAGTCACGCACGGGCCGCAGGTAGCGGCGGTGGTAGAGCTCCAGAAAGCGCGAGCGGAATTCGGGCACGTTGACCTTGACGGGACACTGCCCGGCGCAGGACTTGCAGGCCAGGCAGCCGGCCATGGCGTCATAGACCTCGTGAGAGAAATCGGCCTCGCCGCGGCGCGCCGCGCGGCTGTTGCGCCAGCGCGCGGCCAGGCTGGACAGGAAGGGTTGGGGCCGCTGCGCGACCTCCAGCACGTTGACGCCGGCCTGCCCCTGCAGGCGCAGCCATTCGCGCATCAGCGAGGCCCGGCCCTTGGGCGAATGCACGCGCTGGCGCGTGGCCTTCCAGGACGGGCACATGGCGTCGTCCGGGTCGAAGTTGTAGCAGGCGCCGTTGCCGTTGCAGTGCATGGCCGCGCCATAGCTTTGCCATACGCGCTCGTCGATCTGCCGGTCCAGCTCGCCGCGCGTGGTGACGCCGTCCACCTTGAGCAGCAAGGTCTTGCTGGCCGGCGGCGTGGCGATCTTGCCGGGGTTGAGCTGGTTGTGCGGGTCGAAGGCGGCCTTGAGCTGCTGCAGCGAGGGATACAGCTCGCCGAAGAAGGCCGGCACATATTCGGAGCGCAGGCCCTTGCCGTGCTCGCCCCACAGCAGGCCGCCATGGCGCTGCGTGAGTTCGGCCACCGCGTCGGAGATGGGGCGCACCAGGGCGGCGTCCACGGGGTTCTTCATGTCCAGGATGGGGCGCACATGCAGCACGCCGGCATCGACGTGGCCGAACATGCCGTACTGCAGGCCGTGGCTGTCCAGCAGCGCGCGGAACTCGGCAATGAACTCGGGCAGGTTCTCGGGCGGCACGGCCGTGTCTTCGACAAAGGGCTGGGGCCGCGCCTCGCCCGCCACGTTGCCCAGCAGGCCCACGGCGCGCTTGCGCATGGCATAGACGCGGTGCACCGCCGCATTGCCGGCCGCCAGCGTGTGGCCCAGCCGCTCCACCGAGGCGTCGGCGCCCAGGTGCGCGAGGAAGGCCTGCACGCGGCCATCGACCTCCTGCGGATCGTCGCCGCTGAATTCCACCAGGTTGATGCCCAGCGTGGGGCGCTGCCCGTCCTGCGGGAAGTACTCAGCCACGCTGCTCCAGACGAAGTCCTTCATGGCCAGCAGCAGCACCTTGGAATCCACCGTCTCAATGGACAGCGGCCGGTGCGCCATCAGCGCGCGCGCATCGCGCAGCGCATCCATGAAGCCCGCATAGCGCACGTTGACCAGCACCGAGTACCGGGGAATGGGCAGCACGTTGAGCCGCGCCTCCACCACGAAGCCCAGCGAGCCTTCGGCGCCGCACAGCACGCTGTTGAGGTTGAAGCGCCCGTCGCCTTCGCGCAGATGGGCCAGGTCATAGCCGGTGAGGCAGCGGTTGAGCTTGGGGAATCTGGCCTCGATCAACTCCGCCTGGTCCTCGCTGATGCGCCGCGCCGTGCGGTGCACCTTGCCGATGCGCCCCGAATCGGCGCACATGCGCTCCAGCGCCTCGGCATCCAGCGGCGCGCTGTGCAGGCGCTCGCCGCCGAGCAGCACGAAGTCCAGCGCCAGCACGTGGTCGCGCGTCTTGCCATAGGTGCAGCTGCCCTGCCCGCTGGCATCGGTGTTGATCATGCCGCCGATGGTGGCGCGGTTGGAGGTGGACAGCTCGGGGGCAAAGAACAGCCCGTATGGCTTGAGCGCGGCGTTGAGCTGGTCCTTGACCACTCCTGCCTGCACGCGCACCCAGCGCTGCTCGGCATTGATTTCGAGGATGCCGTTCATGTGCCGCGACAAGTCCATGGTCACGCCATGCGTGAGCGACTGACCGTTCGTGCCCGTGCCGCCGCCGCGCGGTGTCAGCACCACATCGCGGAACTCAGGCCGCGCCAGCACCTGCGCCGCGCTGGCCACATCCTCGGCGTGACGCGGGTAGATGGCCGCCTGCGGCATGCGCTGGTAGATGGAGTTGTCCGTGGCCAGCACGGTGCGGCTGGCATGGTCCGTGTCCACGTCGCCCTCGAAGCCGGTGGCCTTCAGTGCTTCAAGAAACTCAAGGTATTGGGCAGGCACGGGGGCGCCGGCGAGGGGCAGTGGGGCAATCGACATGGAGGGCAAGGTGGGGAGTTTTGTTGCAGGCGATCAGCCCAGGAAACCCATGCATGCAATACACGATTTCAGGCCGACCATGGCCGCAAGTATCTCTACACTCTTCCTCTGGAACAAACGAAAATTGCTGCCGCAAACACTGCATAAAACTCATGAATTACCGACGCCTGACGCCCTCCATGTCCCTGCTGCTGGTCTTCGAGGCGGCCGCGCGCCACGAAAGCTATGCGCGTGCGGCCGAGGAGCTGTCGCTCAGCCAGAGCGCCATCAGCCGGCAGGTGCAGACGCTGGAGGCGCAGCTGGGCATCAGCCTGTTCCGCCGCGAGGGCCGCACGGTGCGCCTGACCGACGTGGGGCGCCGCTACTTCATCGACCTGGGCGCCGCGCTGGGCCGCATACGCAGCGCCACCCTGCAGGCCATGTCACGCCAGTCCGGCGGTGGCACCCTCAATCTGGCCACCCTGCCCACCTTCGGCTCCAAATGGCTGCTGCCGCACCTGCATGGCTTCTACCAGGCGCAGCCCGGGGTGACGATGCACATCCACTCGCGCATCGGCGATATCGATTTCGACAGCGCAGAGATAGACGCCGCCATCACCGTGGGCACGGGAGACTGGCCCGGGCTGACCGCGCATCGCCTGTACCACGAGTTTCTGGTGGCGGTGGCCAGCCCGCAGGCGCTGCAGCAGGCCGGGCAGGCAGCAGCCTCGCCGGACTGGGCGGGCCAGCAGGTGCTGCTCACGGTGGCCAGCAACCGGCAGGCCTGGAGCGAGTGGTTCACGCACTATCGGCTCGATCACCGGCAGATGCGGATAGGGCCGAGCTTCGAGCTGACCTCGCACCTGATACAGGCCGTGCTGGCAGGCATGGGCGTGGGCCTGGTGCCACGGGTGCTGGTGGAAGAGGAGATGGCGCGCGGTGAGCTGCACGTGGTGGGAGACGCCATCCCCAGCCAGCGCAGCTACTACCTGGTCTATCCCGAGAGGAACGCGACACTGCCGGCGCTGGCAGCCTTCCGGCAATGGCTGCTTGCAACCTGCGCCCAGGGTTGATTCCTGCGCAACGGCCGCTCCCCTTCAGCGGTTGGCAGCGGTTGGCGATGGCACAAAGAAAAACGGACCACAGCCAGAAGCTGTGGTCCGTATTCATTTATGGTCGGCGTGGCGGGATTCGAACTCGCGACCCCTTGCACCCCATGCAAGTGCGCTACCAGGCTGCGCTACACGCCGAAGAATTCAATTATATACAGCTTTTTGCTCTCAAATAGAAAGCAGCGCCCGAATCTGCAAAAGCTCTTCACGCACGGCCTCCGGCTCCAGCGGAACGCTGGCCGCGGCATCGCCACCGAGCAGCGGCGCGGCAGCCGGCGCCGACACCACGACACCAGCCTGCAGCGCGGGAACCACGGCAGACCCCGAGGCTTCGCGCAGGCGGTTGCGCGCGCCATTGATGGTGAAGCCCTGCTCGTAGAGCAGCTCACGGATGCGCCGGATCATCAGCACTTCATGGTGCTGGTAGTAGCGGCGGTTGCCGCGCCGCTTCATGGGACGCAGCTGCGTGAACTCCTGCTCCCAATAGCGCAGCACATGCGGCTTGACGTCGCACAGATCCGCGACCTCACCGATGGTGAAGTAGCGCTTGGCGGGAATCTGGGGCAGAAGTGAAGCCATGGCAAATGTGGATGAGGTCAGGATGTGCAATGCCGCTGGTGCGCGGATGCCGATCCGGGAAGAAGGCCGAGCCTACTGCACAGCTCGCTTGCAGGCCAGCACCCTGTCGTAAAAACAGCCCATCCACCGCAAGGCAGACAGGCTGACGACAGCTGGGCCACGGCAAGCCGGCCCCCGGGGACGACCCTTCAGGACGCGGAGCCCGTCGTGCCTTCCTGGATCTGCTCCTTGAGCTTGCTGCTCGCATGGAAGGTCACGACGCGGCGTGCCTCGATCGGAATGGCCTCGCCCGTGCGCGGGTTGCGCCCCGGACGCGGCGCCTTGGTGCGGATCTGGAAGTTGCCGAAGCCCGACAGCTTCACATCCTCGCCCGTCACCAGGCTTTGCGAGATCAGCTCGAAGAACGCATCCACCATTTCCTTGGATTCGCGCTTGTTCAGGCCGATCTCGTCGAACAGCAGGTCCGCCAGCTGCGCCTTGGTCAGCGCGGGCGAATCAAGACTTTCCACCGTCAGTTCCATCACGGGATCTCCTTTCACGGCATGGGCCTTCCATCAGGCGCGCAGGCGCGCGCCCAGGCGTTGCTGCAGCTGCTCGAGCACGGCCTGCACGGCCTGTTCGATCTGCACGTCGGTGAGCGAGCTGTCGTCATTGCCCAGCGTCAGGCGCACGGCCAGGCTCTTTTCGTCCTGCGCCAGCGCGCCCGGTGCCGCTGTCTCGCCGGCCTTGAGCGCCTTGGGGCGGAACACATCGAACAGCACGGCGGAGCGCAGCAGGCCGCCGGTCTGGGCAGCTTCCACCGCCTGCATCAGCTGGGCATGCGTGGCCTTTTCGTTCACGACCACGGCAATGTCGCGCTCCACGGCCTGGTGCTTGGCCACGGGCTTGAACACCGGCACCTCGCGCGCCAGCACGGCATCGAGCTCCAGCTCGAACAGCACGGGCGCCTGGGCCAGATCCCATTGCTGGCGCCACTGGGGATGCAGCTCGCCGACGAAGCCGATGGACTGGCCATCGAGCAGCACGCGCGCGCAGCGGCCCGGGTGCATGGCCGGATGCTCGGCCGGCTCGAACACGGGCTTGCGAGGCGCCAGCAGCGCCTCGACATCGCCCTTGACGTCGTAGAAGTCCACCTTGGCTTCGGCGCGGCCCCATTGCAGCTGCTCTCCAGCACCCCAGGCCAGGCCCGCCACGCGCATGGGCTGGTAGAAGCCCTTGACCGTGGTGTCGCTGTCAACAACGCTGTCATCCTTGAGGAAGACACGGCCCAGCTCGAACACGCGCACGCGCTCGGCCTTGCGGTCGGCATTGAACTTGAGCACCTGCATGAGCGAGCCGATGAGGCTGGAGCGCATCACGCTGAGCTGGCTTGCGATGGGGTTGAGCAGCTGGATGGGATTGGCGTTGCCGGCCAGATCCTTCTCCCACGCGGCTTCCACAAAGCTGAAGTTGATGGTTTCCTGGTAACCCAGATCGGCCAGCGCGCGGCGCACGGCGAACTGGCTGCGGCGGTTTTCGGCGCGCAGCTTGGGCGCAATGGGCGCCAGCGGCTTGGTCGTGGGCAGGTTCTCGTAACCCACCATGCGCGCCACTTCCTCGATCAGGTCTTCCTCGATGTTGATGTCAAAGCGGAAGCTGGGCGGCGTGACGGTGAGCACGCCATCGCCCTGCTCCACCGGCAGGCCCAGGCCGGCCAGCGCATCGTGGCACTGCTGCTGCGTGAGCGGCATGCCGATGACCTTGGCCGCACGCGCCACGCGCAGCGTGACGGGCTTGGGCTGGGGCATGTTGGACTTCTGGTCGTCGATGGGGCCGCAGACGGTCTCGGGCGTGCCGCAGATCTGCAGCACCAGCTCGGTGATGCGCTCGATGTGCTCGACCGTCAGTTCGGGATCGACACCCCGCTCGAAGCGGTGGCCCGCATCGGTGGAGAAGTTGTAGCGGCGCGAACGGCCGGCAATCGCCTTGGGCCACCAGAATGCGGCCTCGATGTAGATGTGGCGCGTGTCGTCGGACACGGCTGTGGCGTCGCCGCCCATGATGCCGGCCAGCGACTCGATTTCGCGCTCATCGGCGATCACGCCCACCTGTCCATCCACGGTGACGGTGTTGCCGTTGAGCAGCTTGAGCTGCTCGCCTTCCTTGCCCCAGCGCACCTGCAGGCCGCCGTGGATCTTGTCCAGGTCGAAGATGTGCGAAGGACGACCCAGCTCGAACATCACATAGTTGGAGATGTCCACCAGCGGCGCGACGCTGCGCTGGCCGCACCGCGCCAGGCGATCGACCATCCACTGCGGCGTCTTCGCCTGGGTGTTGACATTGCGCACCACGCGGCCCGAGAAGCGGCCGCACAGGTCGGGCGCCTCGATCTTCACGGCCAGCTTGTCCTGCACGCCCACGGCGGCAGGCGTGAACGACTGGGGCTTGAGCGGCGCGCCGGTCAGCGCAGCCACTTCGCGCGCCACGCCGTAGACGCTCAGGCAATGCGCCAGATTGGGCGTGAGCTTGAGCGTGAGCAGCGTGTCATCCAGGTTCAGGTACTCGCGGATGTTCTGGCCCAGGGGCGCGTCCAGCGGCAGCTCCATCAGGCCGCCATGGTCCTCGGACAGCTTGAGCTCGCGTGCCGAGCACAGCATGCCGAAGCTCTCCACACCGCGCAGCTTGCCGATCTTGATCAGGAAAGGCTTGCCATCTTCACCGGGCGGCAGCTCGGCGCCCACCGTGGCGCAGGGCACGCGGATGCCCACGCGCGCGTTGGGCGCGCCGCAGACGATGGTCAGCAGCTCGGGTCCGCCCACATCGACCTGGCACACGCGCAGGCGATCGGCATTGGGATGCTGCTCGGCAGCCTTGATCTCACCGACGACGATCTTGGTGAACGGCGGCGCCACGGGCTCCAGCTCCTCCACCTCCAGGCCGGCCATGGTCAGGGTGTCGGCCAGTTCTTGGGTGGTCAGCGGCGGATTGCAGAACTCGCGCAGCCAGGATTCGGGAAATTGCATATCAGACTCTTTGGCGTTGGTTCAGTCCGCGCGCCGTGGCGCTGGCGGACTCTTTGGCGAAGGCTTGCAGCCGGATCAACGGAATTGCGACAGGAAGCGGATATCGCCGTCAAAAAACAGTCGCAGATCGTTGACGCCATAGCGCAGCATGGTCAGGCGGTCAGGCCCCATGCCAAAGGCAAAGCCGATGTACTTTTCGGGGTCCAGCCCCATGTTGCGCACCACGTTGGGGTGCACCTGGCCGGAGCCGGCCACTTCCAGCCAACGGCCGGCCAGCGGGCCGCTCTGGAACTGGATGTCGATCTCGGCGCTGGGCTCGGTGAAGGGGAAGAAGCTGGGACGAAAGCGCAGCACCAGGTCGTCGCTCTCGAAGAAGGTCTTGCAGAAGTCGGTGAAGACCACCTTCAGGTCCTTGAAGCTGACGTTCTCGCCAATCCACAGGCCTTCGCACTGGTGGAACATGGGCGAGTGCGTGGCATCGCTGTCCACGCGGTAGGTGCGGCCCGGCGCGATCACGCGGATCTCGGGCATGCCCTGGCCGGCGTCCAGCCGCTCACGGTATTTCTTGACGTGCTGCACGGCGTGGCGCACCTGCATGGGGCTGGTGTGCGTGCGCAGCAGATTGGGAGCCTGTTCCGTGCCGCCTTCCACATAGAAGGTGTCGTGCATGGAACGGGCGGGATGGTCTTCCGGCGTGTTGAGCGCCGTGAAGTTGAACCAGTCGGACTCGATCTCGGGGCCCTCGGCCACATCGAAGCCCATAGAGCCGAAGATGCCCTCGATGCGCTCCAGCGTCAGCGACACGGGGTGCAGGCCACCCTGGCCACGGCGACGACCCGGCAAGGTCACATCCAGCACCTCGGCCTTCAGGTGGGCCTGCAGTTCGGCATCGGCCAGGGCCTTTCGGCGCGCGGTCAGCGCGGCCTCGATGCCTTGCTTGGCCACGTTGATGGCGGCTCCGCGCGACTTCTTCTCTTCGACGGAAAGCTGCGCCATGCCCTTCATGAGCTCGGTCACCTTGCCCGACTTGCCCAGAAACTGCGCCTTGGCGTTTTCCAGATCAGCGGGGGTTTGTGCCTGCGCGAACAATTGCTGCGCGCTTTCGACCAGAGAATCCAACTCGTTCATATCGACTCTTTATCGACTGTGAAAAGAAACAAGGGCTAGCAGCCTTTTCAAGCCCTAGCCCTTGCTGTTTGCGCTGCAGACCATCACGAGGATGGCCGCAGACCGTTATCTCAAGCAGCCAGCTTGGCCTTGACTTGATCAACGATGCTGCTAAACGCAGCCTTGTCGTGCACCGCGATATCGGCCAGCATCTTGCGGTCGATCTCGATGGCTGCCTTCTTCAGGCCGTTGGCGAACTGGCTGTAGGTCAGGCCCAGTTCACGTGCAGCGGCGTTGATACGGGCGATCCACAGACGGCGGAACACGCGCTTCTTGGCACGGCGGTCACGGTAGGCATATTGCCCAGCCTTCATCACCGCCTGCTTGGCGATGCGGAAGACATTGCCGCGGCGGCCGCGGAAACCCTTGGAAAGGGCCAGAACTTTTTTGTGACGGGCGCGGGCCGTTACACCACGTTTGACGCGAGGCATGTGTTTTCTCCTTGTTCGTCAGTGAATTACAGGCCAGCCATCGGCAGCATTTGTGCGATAGAGCCCATGTTGGTCTCATGCACAGACACTGCACCACGCAGGTGACGCTTGTTCTTGGTGGTCTTCTTGGTCAAGATGTGACGCTTGAAGGCTTGACCGCGCTTGACGGTGCCACCGGGACGAACGCGAAAACGCTTCTTCGCGCTGCTCTTGGTCTTCATTTTGGGCATTTGAATGCTCCTGTTGTTTGTGCTCGTGAGGCGGCTCGCAACACTGCGCGCACTTGCTGGCCCCGAGACACTTCTGTGCCAGCCCGGAGGCCGGCAAGAACAAGGGACATGGAAACCATGTCCCTTGCATCGCACGCCCCGCGCAATCAACTCGCGCACGGCCTGCAAATTCTGTCGCCCCTCAACGAAGGGCGAAACCGCGATTATGCCTTATCAGCCACCGCAGGTGCAGCAGAAACTTCTGCCGGCTTGCCGCCAGCTGTGGGCTTCTTGCGCGCAGGGGCGATCATCATCACCATCTGGCGGCCTTCCAGCTTGGGGAACTGCTCCACCTGGATGGAATCCGCCAGATCGTCACGCAGACGGTTCAGCAGGTCCAGACCAATCTGCTGGTGCGTGATTTCACGGCCGCGGAACCGCAGCGTGATCTTGCACTTGTCACCATCGGCCAGGAAACGGCGGATGTTGCGCAGCTTGATGTTGTAGTCGCCGTCGTCGGTACCAGGGCGGAATTTCACTTCCTTGATTTCGATGACGGTCTGCTTGGCCTTGGCTTCGGCAGCCTTCTTCTGTTCAAGGTACTTGAACTTGCCATAGTCCATCAACCGGCAGACAGGCGGAGTGGCAGTGGCGGCGATTTCCACCAGGTCCACGTCCAGTTCGCCCGCCATGCGCAGCGCTTCCTGCAGAGGCACGATGCCCAGCGGCTCGTTCTCCGGGCCGGACAGACGCACTTCAGGCGCCATGATTTCACGGTTGAGACGATGCTTGCGCTCTTCACGGTGGCGCCGATCACGAAATTCAGTAGCTATGGTTCTCACCCTTGGATTTAAGTTGCTACAACAGCGTAGCCGCTTGTGTGCAGTACACGCAAGCGGCTACCGCCTTTGGAGATGCTCCATCAGGCCTTCGCCGCGATGTCCTTGGCCACGAGTTCAATGAACGCATCGACCGACATCACACCGAGGTCCTTGTTGCCCCGTGCGCGCACTGCCACTGCACCAGCAGCCTTCTCCTTGTCGCCAGCAACAAGGATGTAAGGCAGCTTTTGCAACGAATGCTCCCGTATTTTATACGTAATCTTTTCGTTGCGCAGATCTGTCGCCACCCTAAGGCCTTGATTCGGAAATGCTTTTTGCAGCTTTTGTGCGACTTCCCGCACATAGTCCGCCTGCGCATCGGTGATATTGAGCACGGCGGCCTGCACGGGAGCCAGCCACGTCGGCATGGCGCCAGCGTGCTGCTCGATGAGAATGCCGATGAAACGCTCCAGGCTGCCAACGATGGCACGGTGCAGCATCACGGGGCGATGGCGGTCGCCATCCTCGCCCACGTACTCCGCATCCAGGCGCTCGGGCATGGAGAAATCCACCTGGATGGTTCCGCACTGCCACTGGCGGCCGATGGCGTCCTTGAGCGTGTACTCGATCTTGGGGCCGTAGAACGCGCCATCGCCGGGCGAGATCACGTACTCGCAGCCCGAAGCCTCCAGGCTGTTGATCAGCGCAGCTTCTGCCTTGTCCCAGCTCTCATCGGAGCCGATGCGCGCCTCGGGGCGCGTGGCGACCTTGTAGATGATGTCGCTGAAACCGAAGTCCGCGTAGACCTTTTGCAGCAGCGTGGTGAAGGCCAGCACTTCGGGCTGGATCTGGTCTTCGGTACAGAAGACGTGGCCGTCATCCTGCGTGAAGCCGCGCACGCGCATGATGCCGTGCAGGCCGCCCGTGGGCTCGTTGCGGTGGCACTGGCCGAATTCGCCGTAGCGCAGCGGCAGGTCGCGGTAGCTCTTGATGCCCTGCTTGAAGATCAGGATGTGGCCGGGGCAGTTCATCGGCTTGAGCGCGTAGTCGCGCTTTTCCGACTCGGTCGTGAACATGTTCTCGCGGTACTTGTCCCAGTGGCCGGTCTTCTCCCACAGGGTCTTGTCCAGGATCTGCGGACCCTTGACCTCCTGGTAGCCGTTGTCGCGGTACACGCGGCGCATGTACTGCTCGACCTCTTGCCACAGGGACCAGCCCTTCGGGTGCCAGAACACGGTGCCCGGCGAATGCTCGTCAATGTGGAACAGGTCCAGTTCGCGGCCCAGCTTGCGGTGGTCGCGCTTTTCAGCCTCCTCCAGCATGTGCAGGTACTGCTGCAGGTCGTCCTTCGATGCCCAGGCCGTGCCGTACACGCGCTGCAGCATCTCGTTGCGATGGTCGCCACGCCAGTAGGCGCCAGCCACCTTCATCAGCTTGAAGAACTTGAGCTTGCCGGTGCTGGGCACGTGCGGGCCGCGGCACAGATCCTCGAAGCTGCCTTCGCGGTACAGGCTCACATCCTCATTGGAGGGGATGCTGGCGATGATCTCGGCCTTGTAGTTCTCGCCGATGCCCTTGAAGTACGCAACGGCCTCGTCGCGCGGCAGCACGCGGCGCACCACGGGCTCGTCCTTGGCGGCCAGTTCGGCCATGCGCTTTTCAATGGCGACCAGGTCCTCGGGCGTGAAGGGGCGCTTGTACGAGAAGTCGTAGTAGAAGCCGTTCTCGATCACGGGACCGATGGTGACCTGGGCCTCCGGGAACAGTTCCTTGACCGCATAGGCCAGCAAGTGGGCCGTGGAATGGCGGATCACCTCCAGGCCATCGGCGTCCTTGGCCGTCACGATGGACAAGGGCATGTCCTTGTCGATGACGAAGCTGGTGTCCACCACCTTGGCGTCCTCGCCAGCCCCCACCTTGCCGGCCAGTGCCGCTTTGGCAAGGCCCGTGCCTATGGATGCGGCCACTTCGGCCACGGTGACCGGGCCGGGGTACTCACGTTGCGAACCATCGGGAAGCGTAATGTGGATCATGGGATTCCTAAAATATTTCTCAGGGGGCGCGCATCCCCCAAAAGCAAAAAGCGCGGAGCCAGGTCCGCGCTTTCTTGGGGTCGAGTGAATCTCGTGCAGGCGCGAACCGCCAGCCGCTAGCGGCCGGTGTACATCTCCGATGTAGTTCGCGGTGTCATAACCATGATGCCTTTCTCGCCCTTGTCAGTTGTTGTCAATTGAAAACTTCCGCCATTTTAACCCCAGCAAAGAAAAAGCGCCCGAAGCACAAGGCTCCGGACGCTTTCTCACCCCTATCTACCTGAAGTTGCACTCACCGAAGCCGCGCTTCAGTGGAATTGCTCCTCTTCCGTGGAGCCGGTCAGTGCCTTGACGCTGGACGAGCCACCCTGGATCACCGTGGTCACGTCGTCGAAGTAGCCTGCACCCACTTCCTGCTGGTGCGACACGAAGGTGTAGCCTTGTTCGCGCGCTGCGAATTCGGGCTCCTGCACCATGTTCACGTAGTGCTTCATGCCTTCGCCGTTGGCGTAGGCGTGGGCAAACTTGAACGTGTTGAACCAGTTGATGTGAATGCCGGCCAGGGTGATGAACTGGAACTTGTAGCCCAGCGCAGACAGGTCTTCCTGGAAGGAGGCGATCTGGCTGTCGTTGAGGTTCTTCTTCCAGTTGAACGAAGGCGAGCAGTTGTAGCTCAGCAGCTTGCCTGGGCAGGCGGCATGCACGGCCTGGGCGAACTCGCGGGCAAAGCCGATGTCGGGCACGCCGGTTTCGCACCACACCAGGTCGGCATAGGGCGCATAGGCCACACCGCGGCTGATGGACTGCTCCATGCCATTGCGGACACGGTAGAAGCCTTCCTGTGTGCGCTCGCCGGTCAGGAACGGCTTGTCGTTGGCATCGTGATCGGAGGTGATCAGGTTGGCGGCTTCAGCATCGGTGCGGGCCAGCACGATGGTAGGCACGCCCATCACGTCAGCGGCAAAGCGGGCGGAGATCAGCTTCTCGACGGCTTCCTGGGTGGGCACCAGAACCTTGCCGCCCATGTGGCCGCACTTCTTCACGGCAGCCAGTTGGTCCTCGAAGTGCACGCCGGCTGCGCCAGCGGCAATCATGTTCTTCATCAGTTCGAAAGCGTTGAGCACGCCGCCAAAACCGGCTTCCGCATCGGCGACGATAGGCAGGAAGTAGTCGATGAATTCCTTGTCGCCGGGATTGATGCCACGGCCCCATTGGATTTCGTCGGCACGCTTGAAGGTGTTGTTGATGCGGCGCACCATGGTGGGCACCGAGTCATAGGCGTACAGCGACTGGTCGGGGTACATGGTTTCGCTGGTGTTGCCATCGGCAGCCACCTGCCAGCCCGACAGGTACACCGCTTCCAGGCCAGCCTTGGCCTGTTGCATGGCCTGGCCTGCGGAGATGGCGCCAAAGGCATTCACATAGCCCTTCTTGGCACCGCCGTTGATCCTGTCCCAGAGCAGTTCCGCGCCACGCTGGGCCAGCGTGTATTCGGGCTGCAGGCTGCCGCGCAGGCGCACCACGTCGGCGGCGCTGTAGCCGCGCTTGACGCCCTTCCAACGGGGGTTCTGCGCCCAGTCTTTCTCAAGGGCGGAAATCTGCTGTTCACGGCTCAGTTGCTGGGTCAGGGATTGGGGCATGTTGCTCTCCTGGGAGGTGGTTGAAACAAGCGGCTTTCTTGCGTCGGCCTTGGGATCAAATTTAAGTCTTATAGAAGACCTCATCAACATCTTGTGTCTTATACAAGACTAAATTTTTCATCATATAAATCAACGAGTTATTTTCATATTTTTCAATATGAAATCACATTTCTCGTATTGAGAAAAATTGGCGCAATGCAGCATTTCAATATTTCACAATGCAAAACATGAATTCCATGCCATGAAAAGTCACCACAGCATGGCAAGCGTCCGCGACAGGCACATGTCACGCACACCGGACGCGCTCACAGGTACCATCGCGCGTTCAGGCGGCGCTCCCGCCTCTCAAACCAGCACTTGCCGTGAACACCTCCCATCGCAGATCTGCCTATGCCTGCCTGGCGCTGAGCATGTCCCTGGTCGGCAGCTATGTCGCCCTCTCCAAGCCTCTGGCGGCCATTTTTCCGGTGCTGCTGCTGGCCTGGCTGCGCTTTGGCATCGGGGCCATCGCCATGCTGCGCTGGCTGCGCAAGCCGGCTGACGAGGCACCCCTGTCTCGGCGCACGCAGGGCCTGCTGTTTCTTGAGTCGCTGTTCGGCAACTTTCTCTTCACCATCTGCATGGTGACTGGAGTGAGCCTGACAAGCGCTGTCACGGCCGGCGTGACCATGGCTGCCATCCCTGCTGCCGTGGCCTTGATGAGCTGGCTGTTTCTGCGCGAGCGCGTGGCTGCGCGCACCTGGCTGGCCATTGCGCTGGCCGTGGCGGGCATCGGCCTGTATGCACTGTCCCGCCCGGACGCTGGCGCCGCCTCGGCAGCATCAGCCTCACCGCAGGCGTGGCTGGGGCAGATGCTGCTGGTCGGCGCCGTGCTTTGCGAGGCGTTCTACGCCGTCATAGGCAAGCGCCTGACCACGTCCCTGGGACCCAAGCGCATCACATCCATCGTCAATCTCTGGGGATTCGCGCTGTCAACGCCCTTCGGGCTGTATCTGGCGTGGCGCTTCGACTTCGGCAGCGTGGCATGGAGCATCTGGGGTCTGTTGCTTTTCTACGCCCTTGCCGCCTGCGTGTGGACCGTGTGGTTGTGGATGACGGGCTTGCGCAACGTGCCAGCCTCCCAGGCCGGCACCTTTACGGTACTGCTGCCGATCAGCGCTGCCGTGGTCGGCATGTGCGTGCTGGGCGAACGGGTCACATCCATGCAGGCGCTGGCCTTTGCGATCGCCCTGCTGGGCATTCTCGTGGCCACTTGGCCGGGCAGAAAACGCCTTGCACAACACCCTTCCGCGAGCGGTGCCAGCCCCCTCTGAAAACGCTGGCGCCGACGGCCAACCTGCCAGTGCGGCCCTCGAAAGCGAGCCAGAATGCAAAAACTCCTCAAAAAACAGCGCCACAGCAACAAATCGAGGCAAAAATTTGACGGGTAAGCTTGGAAGAGCGTTTTTTTCCCATTAGCATCAGCCTGCCAGTGGATAGCGACGGTTTTTCGCTGGTAAAGAATCCACTCCATACTAGGAACAAGCAACATGGCAACTGCAAAGAAGGCAACGGCTGCTCCGGCAGCTCCCGCAAAGAAGCGCACTCCCAACGCCGCCTTCATGAAACCCCTCACCCCCAGCCCCGCTCTGGCTGCCGTGGTGGGTTCCACTCCCCTGCCCCGCACCGAGATCATCAGCAAGCTGTGGGTCTACATCAAGGCCAACAAGCTGCAAGACGCTGCCAACAAGCGCATGATCAACGCCGACGCGAAGCTCAAGGAAGTGTTCGGCAAGCCCCAAGTCTCGATGTTCGAGATGGCTGGCCTGATCGGCAAGCACGTCAAGTAATCCTCGGGCCTGCGCCACGACGGATGAAAGCCGGCCCCTGGGCCGGCTTTTCTTTTTTCCGGGATGCCATCTCCTCTTCTTGCCGAAGATGCTGCACACCGACAACATTCCAATGCCATGAGTCAAGTGCCCGCGCTGCAAGCCGTTCCCGACGGCATCATCAATCTGGCCGACCACGAGGCGCATGCGCGGCAGCGGATGGACGACAACGCCTGGGCCTATTTCTCGGGCGGCGCGGCCGATGAGTGCAGTCTTGCGGCCAACCGCAGCGCCTGGGACGCGCTGACACTGTGGCCGCGCGTGCTCCGCCCCCTTGCAGGCGGCCATACCCGGCTGCAGTTGCTGGGCAGGGAGCTGGCCTGCCCGCTGCTGGTGGCCCCCATGGCCTTCCAGCGCATGGCCCATGAGGACGCAGAGCTTGCAACGGCCTATGCCGCTGCGGCGCTGGGCGCGGGCATGGTGCTCAGCACACAGGCCAGCCTGCCGCTGGAGACAGTGGCACAGGCAGCACGGCTCACGCCTGGCCATGGCCCTTTATGGTTCCAACTCTATCTGCAGCATGACCGTGGCTTCACCACGCAACTGATCAAGCGCGCAGAGGCCGCAGGCTACGAAGCGCTGGTGCTGACGGTGGACGCGCCCACCAGCGGTGTACGGGACCGTGAACGCCGCGCGCGCTTTTGTCTTCCGCCGGGAGTGTCTGCCGTCAATCTGCAGGGGATGACGCCACTTGCAGCCATGCAACTCGCACCAGGCCAGAGCCCCCTGTTCGACGGCCTTTTGCACCATGCACCCACCTGGGATGACGTCGCCTGGCTGCAGCAGCAGACACTGCTGCCGCTGCTGCTCAAGGGCGTGCTCCACCCGGCCGATGCGCTGCAGGCCGCCAGATTGGGAGTAGCGGGCATCATCGTCTCCAACCATGGAGGGCGCACGCTGGACACCGCACCGGCCACGGCAACAGCCCTTGCCCGCGTGGCCAGGGCCGTGCGCGGCGCGGGCCACGAGCTCCCCTTGCTGGCCGACGGGGGCATACGGCGCGGCACAGACGTGCTCAAGGCGATCGCCCTCGGTGCGACGGCGGTTCTGATAGGCCGCCCCGTACTCTGGGGGCTGGCCAATGCGGGCGCCGCCGGCGTGGCCCATGTGCTCAGGTTGCTGCGCGATGAACTGGAGATCGCCATGGCGCTGACAGGGTGTGCCACCCTTGCCCAGGCCACTGTGGAACTACTGGATACGGAGTAAAGCCGAGCGCCATACAGCCCTACAGACAACCAAGAATTGCAAATGCGATGAATTCTCATTTATAATTTTTCATCCTATCAATAGCCAGCCACTACTGCCTGTAGCCATGATCGTCTGTGTATGCCGCCGGGTTTCCGACCGTGAGATCGCACGCCACGCTCATGCGGGCATGAGCTTTGACGAGATCCAATTCGAATTGGGTATCGCCATGCAGTGCGGCCGCTGCGAAAGCTGCGCCCGGGATGTGGTGGCGCAATGCTGCGCCAGCCAGCCCGTGGCGGCCATCCACAACGAGGTCGCGGCCCAGACCGTCCAGCTTGCCAACAACATTCTGGAGAGCAAAGCATGGTCCTCCTCTCAGCACTTGTCGGCAGCCTGATCCTCGTCGTTACATGCACCTGGTGGATTCTGCGCAGCTGATACTCCGTCTTCCGAGCGACAGCACCCGGCTCCCATACGCTGACCGCTCCTTCTGTCTCTATGTCCCAGTCTGATCGTTTTGGCCCCCCCGGGGGCCTTGGCCGTAACGTGGCCATCGCGGGTTCGGTCGTGGTCTTGCATGCAGCAACCCTTTGGGCGATGCAGCATGGCCTGCTCCAGCGCGCACCCGAAGAGGTCATCGTGCCAGCCCAGGTGATTGCGGAATTCATTTCGCCACCCGCTCCCGAGCCCGAGGCACCCAAGCCCCCTCCTCCGCCACCACCTCCCAAACCCCAGCCGGTCGTGAAGAAGGCACCGCCGCTGCCCAAGGCCATTGCCGACCCCAAGCCCGCACCTGCGGCGCCGCGCGGCACGCTGGACGACGAGCCCAAGCCCGTGGTGGAGGCACCGCCGGCACCGCCCGCCCCTCCTGCGCCGCCAGCGCCTCCCGCGCCCCCGGCACCACCGGCTCCGCCCAAGATCGAATTGCCGTCCAACAACGCGGCCTACCTCAACAACCCGGCCCCCAACTACCCCGCCATCAGCAGGCGCATGGGGGAACAGGGAACGGTCACGCTGCGCATCTTCGTGGACGCGCAAGGCCTGCCTCAAAAGATCGAGGTCAGCAAATCCAGCGGCTACGACCGTCTGGACCAGCAGGCCGTGGACGGCGTCAAGAACTGGAAATTCGTCCCCGGCAAGAGCAACGGCACGCCAACCCCCATGTGGGTCACCGTCCCGGTCAAATTCACCCTCAATTGATTCTCAGGAGTATCCATGGATTCCCAATTCGGCATTGCCCACGTCTGGACGCAGGGAGACTTCGTCACCCGTGCCGTCGCCATCATCCTGCTGGCCATGTCGGTGGCCTCTTGGCTCGTGATGATCATCAAGGCCCTGGACATCGTGAAGTTCAAGAAGCTGGCGCGCAACGCCCAGGACTTCTGGCACAGCCCCGACCTGGCCAGCGGCCTGGAAAAGCTGGGCGATGACCGCTCCAACCCCTTCCGCTACCTGGTGCTCGAAGGCCGCGAAGCCACCGCCCACCACCGCAAGACCAGCGCCCACCTGCATGACACGCTGGACATCAGCGACTGGGTGACCCGCTGCATGCGCAACGGCATCAGCGAGTTCACCGCCCGCCTGCAATCGGGCCTGGCCATTCTGGCTTCCGTGGGCTCGACCGCTCCCTTCATCGGCCTGTTCGGCACCGTCTGGGGCATCTACCACGCGCTGGTCGCCATCGGCCTGTCCGGCCAGTCCTCGATCGACAAGGTCGCGGGCCCCATCGGTGAAGCGCTGATCATGACCGCCCTGGGCCTGGCCGTGGCGATTCCCGCCGTGCTCGGCTACAACGCCGTGGTGCGTGGCAACAAGTCCATCCTCAACGCCCTCAACAGCTTTGCCCACGACATGCACGCCTACTTCGTGACCGGCGCCCGCGTGTCCATCGACGGCAAGGAAGCCGGCAACGTGCTGCCGCTGAAGAAAGGCGCGTAAGCCATGGCATTCGGAACAATGGACGATGACGGCGAAGAGGTGATGAACGAGATCAACATGACGCCGCTGGTCGACGTCATGCTGGTGCTCCTGATCATCTTCATCATCACCGTGCCGGTGATGAAGCATTCGGTGAACGTGGACCTGCCCCGCGCCACCAACCAGCCCGAGGACGTCAAGCCCGCCACCGTGCGCCTGGCCGTCTCCGCCGATGGCCAGTACCACTGGAATGGCGTTGCCGTCAGCGATACGCAGTTCGAGGAGAACCTCAAGGCCGAGGCGGCCAAGGAGCCGCAACCTGACCTGCATATCCAGGGCGACAAGGAAGTCCGCTACGAGCGCGTGGCCCAGGCCATGGCCGCCGCACAGCGTGCAGGCGTGCGCAAGATCGGCTTCGTGACGGACCCGGCTAAGTAGGCCGTGGCAGGCGTTCCTTGCCTGGCGATCAACGACAACGGCCCTTCGGGGCCGTTTTTCATTCTCTTTGCGTTGGCAGTGCATCGAGTCGCAGGGATAGGACTGGTCCCAGAAACCACAATGCGAGTAAGTCTCACTTGATTTTCAATTGAGAATTGTTATCATTCACAAAACTTTCCAATTTTTGAGGAATTCCCTGCATGTCTGCCACTTCCGCCGCCACCTCGCATCTGTCCGGCAACTCCAACGCCCAGGCCTTTGCAGCGCTGCAGGCCGCAGCATCTGCAGCCCTGACCGGGGCCGCCAGCGGACTCGACAGCACCCTGCTGCTCAATGGACAAAAGGCTGTGACCATCGTGCACAACGGCACGCCCTACCGCCTGCAGGCCACCAAGCTGGGCAAGCTCATCCTGACCAAATAAGCAAGATTCCGGCCGTCGTCGGATGCCCGACCGGCGGCTTCTTCGTTTCATCGTGGGGCGACCTTGGGACTTCCAGTCTCAGAGGTCGATTAGCCAGCCAACAAAATCTTCGGATTTTGCGTAGCCAAGCATTTTTTCCCCGCGCTGCATCGCAGATTGACCAAAGAAAAAGCCCCTGTCCATCGGCACAGGGGCTTTTTCTTGGTTGCATGGATCAGTCCCCAGGGAGCGATTCATGCAGCATGGGTGCACCAGGGGCTATTACAGGCCCAGAGCAGCAATGCCGGCGCTGGCAACCTGCGCATCCTCGCTGGCCTTGACGCCGCTGACGCCCACGGCGCCCAGGCATTGGCCGTCCTTCATGATGGCCACGCCACCTTCGAGCAGGCCGTCCAGCGTGGGCGCGCTCAGGAAGGCCGTGCGGCCGTTGTTGATCATGTCTTCATAGCCCTTGGTATCGCGGCGGCCCAGGGCCGCCGAGCGGGCCTTGGACGGAGCGATGTGGGCCGACACGGCGGCGGCGCCATCCAGGCGCTGCAGCCACAGCAGGTGGCCGCCGTCATCGACGATGGCAATGGTCACGGCCCACTTGTTCTTCAGCGCCTCGGCTTCTGCGGCGGCGGCAATGGCCTTCACGTCGGCCAGTTCGAGTTCATGCTTGATCTTCATAAGATTCCAATTATCCATTCCATCACAAATGTCCTATAAGCATAGCAATCGTATGAGGACTGACAATGCATGCGCAGAACAAAACATTCGAAACCAAACCATGGCGGCGGCTCGGGGTATTGCAAGTCGCGCGCAAGCCGCCACCTAGAATGGGCAAGTCGCAACAACACTCCTTCGGAGGACTGGCCACATGAATGATCAAGTCACCACACTGGGCTCTGCGGGCTACGGTGTCTCGCAGCAAGAGCGCAATCGCGTATTGCGCAACACCTACTGGCTGCTGGCCCTGAGTCTTCTCCCCACCGTGCTGGGCGCTTGGCTGGGCGTGGCCACGGGCATCACGCGCTCGCTGAGCGGCGGGTTGGGGCTCATCGTCTTCCTGGGCGGCGCCTTCGGCTTCATGTTCGCCATCGAGAAGACAAAGCACTCGGCAGCCGGCATCCCCGTGCTACTGGGCTTCACGTTCTTCATGGGCCTGATGCTGTCGCGCATGATCGGCATGATCCTGGGCTTCAAGAACGGCTCCGAGCTGATCATGACCGCCTTTGCAGGCACGGCCGGCGTGTTCCTGGTCATGGCCTCGCTGGCCACGGTGATCAAGCGCGACCTGTCGGGCATGGGCAAGTTCCTGTTCGTCGGCGTGCTGGTGCTGTTCGTGGGCTCCATCATCAACGTCTTCATCGGCTCCACGGCCGGCATGATGGCGATCTCGGTGGCGGCCATCGGCATCTTCAGCGCCTACATGCTCTATGACCTCAAGCAGATCATGGACGGCGGCGAGACCAACTACATCAGCGCCACGCTGGCTCTGTACCTGGACCTGTTCAACGTGTTCCAGAGCCTGCTGGCCCTGCTGGGCATCATGGGCGGCGAACGCGACTGATGCCGCACTCGGAAGGCTTCACCTTCCCTGCTGCACACCAAAGGCCTCCTTCGGGAGGCCTTTTGCATGTCCGGGATCATCATTTGTGCAAAGCGGACTCAACTTCTTCCAGGGCCTGCCGATAATCTCCTCAAGATGACCATGCCTAATCTTCCCCGCACCTTCGCCATCCTGCTGCTGCCCACGCTGCTCGCCGGCTGCAAGCTGGATGATATTCCGGGCCTGGGACCGGACCCCCGCACCGTCGCAAAGGAGGCCGAGGCCAAGGCCATCGGCGGGGCGTGCCGCCATGCCCTGCGCGGGCTGGAGGATTGCTACACGCTCAACCCCAAATCGTCCAAGGCCCTGGTGTTTGCAGGCTGGAAGGATATGGACGAGTACATGCGCGCCAACAAGATGGAAGGCACGCCTTCGGTCCTGGGCCAGAGCGACCGCCGCCGCAGCGACAAGGACGAGGCGCCTGCCGAGCCGACCTCAGGCCGCAATCGCAGCTGACCCCTTTTGAGATCCGGATTTGAGATCTGGATCCGCCCGTTAAAAAGCCGTGGCCGCCCGAGGGCTCCACGGCTTTTTTCATGGCACGGGCAGCCAGGCCGTCAGTCTGCGCAGCGCTCGAACACCGCCATGCTCTCCACGTGGGCCGTGTGCGGGAACATGTTGACCACGCCTGCCGATACACAGCGATAGCCGGCCAGATGCACCAGAAGGCCGGCATCGCGCGCCAGCGTTGCGGGATTGCAGCTGACATAGACGATGCGCTCGGGAAAGCGCCAGGCCTCATGCCCTGCCGGCAGGGGCTCGGCGCCTTCGGCACCGATGCGCGCCTGGTGGATGTCGGCCAGGGCCTTGGACAGCGCAAACGCGCCTTCACGCGGCGGATCCACCAGCCACTTGCCGGCCACGCCGTCGGCGAACAGCATCTCGGGCGTCATCTCGAACAGGTTGCGCGCCACAAAGCGCGTGGGCGCGAGCTTGTCGCCCTCTGCGCGCTGTGCGTTGTTGGCCGCGTAGTTTTCATGGGAGCGCTTGACCAGAGTATCGCTGCCCTCGATGCCCAGCACCTCGCGCGCCTGCGTGGCCAGGGGAAGGGTGAAGTTGCCCAGACCGCAGAACCAGTCGATCACGCGCTCGTCCTTCTTGACATCCAGCAGGCGCAGCGCACGCGTGACCAGCACGCGGTTGATGTGCGGATTGACCTGGGTGAAGTCCGTGGGCTTGAACGGCATGGTGATGCCGAAATCGGGCAGGCCGTAGTCGAGCTGGGCACCTCCCTGCTCCATGAGGTGCACGGTGTCCGGGCCCTTGGGCTGCAGCCACCACTGAACGTTGTGCTCGACTGCGAAAGCGCGCAGCCGGGCCTGGTCGTCCTCGGACAGCGGCTCCAGATGGCGCAGCACCAGGGCCGTGACGGAGTCGCCGCAGGCAACCTCGATCTGCGGGCAGGTTTCGCGCGCATCCATGGAGGCGATCAGCGCGCGCATGGGCAGCAGCATGGCGTCCACATGGGGGGGCAGGATCTTGCAGGTCTCCATGTCGGCGATGTAGCGGCTCTTGCGCTCGTGAAAGCCCACCAGCACCTTGCCCTTCTTGGCCACATAGCGCACCGACAGGCGCGAGCGGAAACGGTAGGCCCAGGACGGACCTTCGATGGGGCGCAGCAGCGTCTCGGGCTTGACCTTGGCCAGATGCCAGAGATTGTCTTCCAGCACGCGCTGCTTGATGGCCACCTGGGCGCCCACGTGCAGATGCTGCATCTTGCAGCCGCCGCAGGCACCGGCGTGCAGACCGAAATTCGGGCAGCCGGGGCGCACGCGCTGGGAAGATTCGCGGTGGATGGCCGTCAGGCTGGCGGCTTCCCAGTTGTTTTTCTTGCGATGGGTGTTGGCGCTGACCAGTTCGGTCGGCAGGGCGCCGTCGATGAATACCACCTTGCCATCGCTCTTGCGGGCCACGCCCTGGGCGTCCATATCCATGGACAGCACCTGCAGCCAGCCTTCGGGCAGTGCAGGGGCGTCGATGTCGGCTTCGGGCAGGTTGTCGGGGATCTTGTTGTCGCGGGGTTCACTCATGGGGCACGATTGTCTCAGGCTCTCCCCTTGCCCTGTTGGCGGCTCCCCAAAAAAGCCCCCAACTCGCTTTTGCCTCTCAGGAGCGCGGAGTGCTGCTGCGGCCCAGGTCCCGCTGCCGCTCCTGGCGCGCCCGGGCCAGTTGCTCGCGTTCGGCCAGCAGGTTGATTTCGGTGATGCAGTTGAATTCGTCCAGCGTGAACACCATGGTGGCACCGCGCTCGATCTTGTCCACGGTCTGGTGCAGCGGCAAGGTCAGGTCCACCGGCGGGCGGTTGGAGCGGTAGATCAGTTCCTGCTCGGGCGTGTAGACGGAATAGCAGGCGGCAGACGCGGCCTGCGCCAGCGCGCAGGCGGCCAGCACGGTGATGGCACGCAGGTTTTGCACAGCAGTCATGGTGTTCCCCTCAAAACGGCGGCCCGCCTGTGTATGTACTGGGTGGCAGGCCAGGCTGCCCAGCATTATGGAGCAGCACGTGCCGCGCCCCGCCAGGCGCCGCCTCCGCGCTGCAGCCGGTTTTGATTTTTCAGCTTTCTCAAATTTCTCTCTTGACAGAAATTTCAGACCTGCAGACACTGAGGCCATGCAACTGAGTCCCATCGCACACCGTTTCATCCACCATTGGGGCGACATGGGCAGCTCCTGGGGAGTGAACCGCACGGTCGCCCAGATCCACGCCCTGCTGTTTTTCCATGGCCGCCCGCTCAACGCGGAAGAGATTGCCGACACGCTGGGCGCCGCTCGCTCCAACGTGAGCAACAGCCTCAAGGAACTGCAAGGCTGGGAGCTGATCCGCACCAGCCGCAGGCCCGGCGACCGCCGCGACTACTTCGAGACCTCGTCCGATGTCTGGGAGCTGCTGCGCACCATCGTGCGAGAGCGCAAGCAGCGCGAGTTCGACCCGACCTCCGAGATGCTGCGCGAACTGATCGCCGAGCCTGGCTTCGACGACGAATCCCCCGACACCCAGGACCGCGTGCACGAGACGCTGCGCCTCATGGAGTCACTGGGCATCTGGACCGACGAGATGCTGCGGCTGTCGCCCTCCACGCTGGACAAGCTGCTGCGCCTGGGCGCCAGCGTGCAGCGCTTCGTGCGCTCCGAGGCCGCTGACTCCCGCGTCAAGCGCGGGCGCCGAGCCTGAAATTTCCGTCACAAGAGAAACTGGAGGTCACCATGCGCATTCTGGTCTGCGGCGGCAACGGCTTCATCGGCCGCCATATCGTCAACCTGCTGGCCCTGGCCGGCCATGATCCCGTGGCGCGCAGCCGCCATTCCCTGCCTGCGCTCGACTACGCCAAGGCCACCACGCCCGACGCCTGGCTGCCGCACCTGGCGGGCGTGGATGCCGTGGTCAATGCCGTGGGCGTGCTGCGCGACAGCGCCTCCCGGCCCATCGATGCCATGCACGCCCAGGCCCCCATCGCCCTGTTCGATGCCTGCGCCGCTGCCGGCGTGCGGCGCGTGGTACAGATCTCTGCCCTGGGCATAGAAGGCAGTGCCACGCGCTACGCCACCACCAAGCGCACCGCTGACGAGCATCTGCTGGCACTCACGGCGGCGGGCCACCTGCAAGGCTGCGTGGTCCGCCCCAGCGTGGTGTTCGGCGCTGGCGGCGCCAGCAGCGAGATGTTCCTGTCCATGGCGCGCCTGCCGGCGCTGCTGCTGCCGCGCCCCGTGCTGCAGGCCCGCGTGCAGCCCGTGGCCGTGCGCGACCTGGCCGAGGCCGTGGCCGGCCTGGTGACGCGCCCCGAGCCCGTGGGCATGATCGAGATCGGTGGCCCCCTGCCCTTGCCGCTGGCCGCACTGATTGCCAGCCTGCGCGCGCAGATGGGCCGCGCTCCGGCCCGCGTGGGCACGCTGCCCGGCTGGCTCACCCGCGCCAGCGCACGCGCTGGCGACTGGGTCAGCGCCTCACCCTGGTGCAGCGAGACACTGGCCATGCTGGCCAGCGACAACGTCACCGATCCGGCCGGATTGCAAGCCCTGCTGGGCCGGCCCGGCATTGCGCCCTCCCAACTGCTGTCCACCTTGCGCCATGGATGAGCGCCGCTCACGCCCCGTTCCAGCGCCGCTGCGCACCATGCACTTGAGCCTGATCGCCGTCTGGCTGGGCACGGCCCTGGTCAGCGCCATTGAGCACCGGGGCCTGAGCGTGCAGGTGCTGGCCGATGCCGGCATCCACGATGCGCGCTGGCAGACATTCCTGGTCTGGAGCGGCCTGCTCGCCGACCTGGCCGTGGGCCTGGCGCTGTGGCTGCTGCCCTGCCGCAAGAGCTATCTGGCGGCCTTGCTGCTGATGGCTGCCATGACCGTGCTGGCCACGGTGCTGCAGCCCACGCTGTGGCTGCATCCGCTGGGGCCGCTGCTCAAGAACCTGCCGATCGCAGCCATGCTGCTGCACCTGATGTCGGCGCCCGTCACGTCCAAGGAGTCCGCATGAATCTCTACCTGTTGCTCAAGACGCTGCATATCGCGTCCAGCGTGCTGCTGGTCGGCACCGGCCTGGGCTCGGCCTTCTACATGTTCTTCGCCAACCGCAGCGGCAGCGTCGCTGCCCAGGCCGTGGTCAGCCGCCTGGTGGTGCGTGCGGACTGGTGGTTCACCACGCCCTGCGTGGTCATACAGCCCTTGAGCGGCATTGCCCTGGCCCACATGGCAGGCTGGCCGTTGACCACGCCGTGGCTGGCACTGTCGCTGGGCCTGTACCTGCTGGCCGGCGCCTGCTGGCTGCCCGTGGTCTGGCTGCAGGTGCGCATGGCCGCCATGGCGCGCGGCGCGCACGCAGCGCAGGCCGCCCTGCCCGCGCTGTATGCCGTCTACGCCCGGCGCTGGGAGGCGCTGGGCTACCCGGCCTTCATCGCCATGGCCGTGACCTACTACCTCATGGTCAACAAGCCGATGCTCTGGGGCGGTTGAGCATCGGCAGTGCCTTCAGTGCCTGGCCTCAGAGCTTGGCAATGGACACTTCGGTGGACTTGACCAGGGCCACCACATCGGAGCCCACGACCAGGCCCAGCTCGTCCACCGAGCGCGTGGTGATCACCGAGGTGACCACGCCCCAGGGCGTTTGCACATCGACTTCGGAGACAACGTCACCACGGATGATTTCGCGCACCTGGCCCTTGAACTGGTTGCGCACGTTGATGGCTTGAATGGACATGTTTTTCTCCTGGGGATCAAAAGGAATCAAAGGAAGGTTGGGGAAAACAGAAAGTCAGACCGCCCAGCGCAGGCCATGGGCCGGTACGCCGGGCCAGGCCGTGGTGTCGGTCAGCGGATTGGCTTCGGGCTCGGCGGCGGGCTTTTGCAGCACGCGGTCGAGAATGCGTTGCTCGATGGCCGCCAGCGCCACGCTGCCGTGCACGCGCGGCCGTGGCAGGGCGATGCGTTCATCCAGCGCGATGCGGCCGTCCTCGATCAGCACCACGCGGTCGGCCAGGGCCACGGCCTCCTGCACGTCATGCGTGACCAGCAGGGCCGTGAAGCCGTGGCGCTGCCACAGGCCTTCGATCAGGCGGTGCATCTCTATGCGGGTGAGCGCATCGAGCGCGCCCAGCGGCTCGTCCAGCAGCAGCAGTTGCGGGCGATGCACCAGGGCGCGTGCCAGGGCCACGCGCTGGCGCTGGCCCCCGGACAGGCGCGCCGGCCATTCGCCCTCGCGGTCGGCCAGGCCGACCTGGGCCAGCACTTCGCGGCCACGTTCCTGGGCCGAGGCGGGCAGGCCCAGCGTCACGTTGGCCAGCACGCGCCGCCAGGGCAGCAGGCGCGCGTCCTGGAACATGATGCGCGTGCCGCCCTGCGCGCCCTGCACGGCGCGGGCGGGCTCGCCGTCCAGCAGCAAGGTGCCGGCCGTGGCCTGCTCCAACCCAGCCACCAGGCGCAGCAAGGTGCTCTTGCCGCAGCCGCTGCGGCCCACGATGGCGACGAATTCGCCAGGCTCCACCTGCAGCTGCACTTCGTGCAGCACCTCGCGCTGGCCGTAGCGCTTGGTCAGCCCGCCGGCCTGCAGGCGCACGCCACGGCGCGGTGCGGATTGGGGGGATGCGGACTGCGGCGCATCGTCGTTCTGGGCCAGGCGGTCGCTGACGTCCAGGCCATCGGCATCGAACGAGGCCTCCCAGGCCATCGCCGGCGCGGTGGTGTTCAGCTCCACGGCCTGTGCCAGCGTGGTCTTCATGCGGTTCCATCGGCTCATGTCGTGCTCCTTGTGTCACTTGGGCTGGTAGCCCGGATGCCAGCGCAGCCACCAGTGCTCCAGCGCACGCGCAAACCAGTCGGCCAGCTTGCCCAGCAGGGCGTACAGCAGGATGCCGACCAGCACCACGTCGGTCTGCAGGAACTCGCGGGCATTCATGGTCAGGTAGCCGATGCCCGACTGCGCCGAGATGGTCTCGGCCACGATGAGGATCACCCACATCAGGCCCAGCGAAAAACGCAGGCCGACGAGGATGGAGGACAGCGCGCCCGGCAGGATGACCTCGCGGTACAGCTGCCAGCGCGTGAGGCCGTAGCTGCGCCCCATCTCGATCAGCGCGGGATCCACATTGCGTATGCCGTGGAAGGTGTTCAGGTAGATGGGAAAGAACACCGACACGCTGATCAGGAACAGCTTGGCGCTCTCGTCGATGCCGAACCACAGGATGACCAGCGGAATCAGCGCCAGCGCGGGGATGTTGCGCACCATCTGGATGGTGGAGTCCAGCAGCGTCTCCGCCCAGCGCAGCGAGCCCGTGAGCAGGCCCAGTGCCAGGCCCAGCCCGCCGCCGATGGCCAGGCCGCCCAGCGCGCGGCCCGCGCTCACCTGCACATGCTTGAGCAGCTCTCCCGACTCGGCCAGCGCCTGCGCGGCGCGCAGCACATCCAGCGGAGCGGGCAGCACCCGCGTGGACAGCCAGCCGAAGGCCGAGGCGGCCTGCCAGACGGCGATCAGCGCCAGCGGCACCAGCCAGGGCACCAGGCGGCGGCCCACGCCGGCCGCAAAGCGCAGCAGCGGCGACCAGGAATCGCCGGCCGAGGAGGCCGGCAGCGCAGTAACGGTACGTGCATCGGACATGCGTGACTCCCTCAGCTTTGCGACGCGCGCGGCGAGTACAGGTTGGCAACGGTCTCGCCCAGCGGCCCGCCCACGCCGCCAGCCAGCCTGTCGCGCACGGACAGCGGCAGCAGCGGGAAGACCAGCTCGGCAAAGCGGTAGGCCTCTTCCAGGTGCGGATAGCCGGACAGCACGAAGGTGTCTATGCCCAGGTCCGCGTACTCCTTGATGCGGTCGGCCACGGTCTGCGCATCGCCCACCAGGGCCGTGCCCGCACCGCCGCGCACCAGGCCCACGCCGGCCCAGAGGTTGGGGCTGATCTCCAGCTCGGCGCGCGTGCGGCGGCTGCCGCCGGCATGCAGGGCGGCCATGCGGCGCTGGCCTTCCGAATCCATGCGCGCGAAGGCGGCCTGGGCCTGGACCACGGTCTCGTCCTTGAGGCGGCTGATCAGGCGATCGGCATCGGCCCAGGCCTCGTCCTCGGTCTCGCGCACGATGACGTGCAGGCGGATGCCGAACTTCACGCTGCGGCCATGGCGCGCCGCCTTCTCGCGCACATCGGCAATCTTTTTGGCCACCTCGGCCGGGGGCTCGCCCCAGGTCAGGTAGGCATCGACCTGCTCGGCGGCCAGGTCGTGCGCGGCTTCGGACGAACCGCCGAAGTACACGGGCGGATACGGCTTTTGCAGCGGCGGGAACAACAGCTTGGCGCCCTTGACCGAGAGGTGTTCACCTTCGTAGTCGAGCGTGCCGCCCTCATGGCTGCGCTCAAGGATCTCGCGCCAGATGCGGATGAACTCGGCCGATTGCTCGTAGCGCTGGGCATGGTCGAGGAAGACGCCGTCGCCCTCCAGCTCGGCGCGGTCGCCGCCCGTGACCAAATTGATCAGCAGCCGCCCGCCCGACAGGCGGTCGAACGAGGCGGCCATGCGCGCCGCCAGGCTGGGCTGGTGCAGGCCGGGCCGCACGGCGACCAGGAACTTCAGGCGCTTGGTGACCGGAATCAGGCTGGAGGCGACGACCCAGGGGTCCTCGCAGGAGCGGCCCGTGGGAATCAGCACGCCCTCGTAGCCCAGGCTGTCGGCCGCGATGGCGACCTGCTTGACATAGTCGTGGCTGAGCGGGCGGGCGCCCTCGGCCGTGCCGAGGTAGCGGCTGTCGCCGTGGGTGGGAATGAACCAGAAAACCTGCATGCGCTGCTCCAGTCAGGGGACGGAATCGAGGAAGGAAATCAAAGGGCGGAAGAAGGCCGTGCCGCCGCCGGCTCGGCCAGCCGCGCGTACTCGGCCGCCGAGGGCCGCCAGACGATGTCGGCCACCTGCACCTGGCGCGGAATCAGGCCCAGCCGAAAAAATGCATCGGCCACGCGCTGCTGGTCCACCACGGTCTGCGCAGCCAGCAGGCCCACGGGGGAGCTGGGCCGGCGCGCAATGAAGCGGCTGACCACCGCCGCATCCAGGCCGCTGAAGCCGGCCACCAGGGCCACGGCCTCCTGGCGTGCGCTCTGGGCCAGGCGATCGGCGCGCGTGAGCTCGTCGAACAGCGCGCGCAGCACCTGCGGATGACGCTCCACCAGTCCGCGCGCGGCCAGGTAGAACGAGGCGTTGCCCGACAGGCCTTCGCCATTGGCCAGCACGCGCGGGCGAATCGCCAGCTCGGTGGCCGCGTAGAACGGGTCCCAGATGGCCCAGGCATCCACGCTCTTGCGTTCGAAGGCGGCGCGCGCATCGGCCGGGGCCAGGTACACGGGCTGGATCTCGTTCCAGGCCAGGCCCGCCTTGTCCAGCGCACGCACCAGCAGGTAATGGGCGCTGGAGCCTTTTTGCAGCGCCACGCGCCGGCCCTTGAGGTCGGCCAGGGCGCGCAGCGGCGAATCCGACGGCACGAGGATGGCCGAGCTCTCGGGCTTGGGCGGCTCGGCGCCGACGTACAGCAGGTCGCGGCCCGCGGCCTGGGCAAAGACCGGGGGTGAATCGCCGGTCAGGCCGAAATCCAGGCTGCCTGCGGCCAGGGCCTCCAGCAGCTGGGGGCCGGCCGGAAACTCCAGCCAGCTGACCTTGGTGCCCGCAAAGCGCTTTTCCAGCACGCCCTGCTGCTTGAGGATGACCAGGTTGACGGCCGACTTCTGGTAGCCGATGCGCAACTGCTCGGGCCCGGCCACGGCGGCCGGCGTCTCGGCGCGTGCGTACTGGCCGGCCAGGCTCCAGCTGAAGGCGGTGGTGCCCAGCAGTTGCAGGGCCTGGCGGCGCACGCGGTCCAGGCGGGGCTTCTTGGGGATGGCGTTCATGGTGCGGACTCCTTGCAGTGGGCTCAGGGGCGCGACGCGATCAGGTCCACCGGCGCGGCATGCAGCAGGTTGAGCTTGCGGGGGATGAGCTTGAGTTCGAAGAAGGTGTCGGCGATCTGCTGCTGCTCGGCCAGGATCTCGCGCGTCACGGACGAGGTGCCGAAGCGGGCACGGCTCAGGTACAGCTCGGTGATGGACTTGTCCAGGCCCAGGATGCTGGACAGCTCGGCGGCAGCGGCCGTCTGGTTCTTCGAGGCCCAGCGGTCAATCCCATCGACCTCTTCGATGGCAATGCGCAGCACATCGGCATTGCGCGTGGCGAAATCGCGCGAGGTGAAGTAGTAGGCGCGGTTGTTGACCACGCCCGTGGCATCGGCCAGCAGGCGGGCGTCCAGCGTCTTTTGCGCGGCAGCCAGGAAGGGGTCCCAGATCAGCCAGGCATCGACGGAGCCGCGCTCGAAGGCGGCACGCGCATCGGCCGGCGCCAGGAAGACGGACTGCACATCGCCGTACTTCAGGCCATGCTTTTCCAGCAGCTTGACCAGGAAGTACTGCACGTTCGAGCCTTTGTTGTAGGCCACGCGCTTGCCCTTGAGGTCCTGCACGCTGCGGATGGGCGAGTCCTTGGGCACGATCACCGCCTCCAGCCCGGGGCGCGGCACAGTGGCGCCCGCATAGACCAGGGGTGCGCCTGCGGCCTGCGCAAAGATGGGCGGGGCCTCGCCCACATCGCCGAAGTCGATGGAGCCCACGTTCAGCGCCTCCAGCTGCACGGGGCCGGCGTTGAACTCGATCCAGCGCACCGACACGCCCAGCGGCGCCAGCCGCTTTTCCAGCGTGCCCCGGCTCTTCAGGATGGACAGCCAGCCCTTCTGGTGGCCCACGCGCAGCACGCGGTCGCCCGCCTTGTCCTGGGCCAGGACCGGGCCGCCCACCGTGGCGACTGCTGCGGCAAGGCCCGCGCCCAGCAGTTGGCGTCGGCGCCAGTTGGCTGTGTGTCGGGGGAAAGAATCAAACGAGACCATGACGGACATCCTTGGAAGAGTGGTGCGTGGTGCGTGGCGCAGGCAAAGCGCTGCCCATGCATGCGCGCGGCATGCAGCCAGAAAACAAAAAAAGGGAAGGCGGAGCAAGGGGCGGCCGCCTGCAGGGCCAGGCCTGCAGACGCACCGCACGGAGTCGTCAGGTGCTACATCGCCGACTGGCGAAGGCCATGGTCTCGAAGCGAAGAAAAGAGCTGGATGCCACCACGCCTGCCACGCCTGCCACGCCTGCATTGCCTGCCACTCCTGCCTTGTGCATCCGCACGCCTGCCTGCGCCGTGCGGCGCAAGGCCTGCAAAGAGTGGCGGGAAGTCAGCAAGATGGACATGGCGGATCGTGGTGATTGCAGGGGTCTGGGAAAGCGGGTGAATCAGTGGGTGGGCGCCGGCCGGGCCGGCGCGCCGCACTCACTTCTTGGTGTAGATCTGGTCGAAGCTGCCGCCGTCGGCAAAGTGGTCCTTGTCGGCCTTGGCCCAGCCGCCGAAGGCCTGGTCGATGGTGACCAGCTCCAGCTTGGGGAACTTGTCCGCGAACTCGGCCTTGACCTTGGCATCGGTGGGACGGTAGTAGTTGCGGCCGGCGATGCGCTGGCCTTCCTCGGAGTACAGGTACTTCAGGTACTCCTCGGCCACGGCGCGCGTGCCCTTCTTGTCCACGACCTTGTCGACCACGGCCACCGAAGGCTCGGCCAGGATGGACAGCGAAGGCACGACGATCTGGAACTTCTCGGGACCGAACTCCTTGAGTGCCAGGAAGGCCTCGTTCTCCCAGGCCAGCAGCACATCGCCCACGCCGCGCTGCACGAAGGTGATGGTGGCGCCGCGTGCGCCCGTGTCCAGCACGGGCACGTTCTTGAACAGCTTGCCGATGAAGTCCTTGGCCTGCGCGTCGCCGCCGTACTTGCGCTTGGCGAATTCCCAGGCGGCCAGATAGTTCCAGCGCGCACCGCCGCTGGTCTTGGGGTTGGGCGTGATCACCTGCACGCCGGGCTTGACCAGGTCGTCCCAGTCCTTGAGGTTCTTGGGATTGCCCTTCTTCACCAGGAAGACGATGGTGGAGCTGTAGGGCGCCGAGTTGTGCGGCAGGCGCTTTTGCCAGTCGGCCTTGAGCAGGTTGCCGTTCTTGACCAGGGCGTCGATGTCGCCGGCCAGCGCCAGCGTGGCCACGTCGGCGTCGATGCCGTCGATGATGGAACGCGCCTGCTTGCCCGAGCCGCCGTGCGACTGCTTGACGCTCACGTCCTGGCCGCTCTTGGCCTTCCAGTGCTTGGCGAAGGCCTGGTTGTATTCCACGTACAGCTCGCGCGTCGGATCGTAGGAGACATTGAGCAATTGCACCGACTGGGCCAACGCCGGCAGAGCCGACAGGGTCAAGCCCGCGATCAGGCCGGCGGCGACAGGAAACTTGATAAAGTGGCGGCGAATTTTCATTGGAGTGTCGGTAGAGAGTGGAGACGACGGTCTGGTGCCGTGGAAAGCATTCTCAAAGCCAACTCTTAAAACTCAAACCAATAAGATTTCAGTTTGTTATTCCCAAAACATCTGAATCTCCACAAGACAAGGACTCAATTCCCCATGGCACGTACCGTTCACTGCATCAAGCTTGGCGTTGACGCTGAAGGCCTGGACTTCCCGCCCTACCCCGGCGAGCTGGGCAAGCGCATTTTTGAAGGCGTGAGCAAGCAGGCCTGGGCCGACTGGCTCAAGCACCAGACGATGCTGGTCAACGAAAACCGCCTGAACCTGGCCGACGCCCGCGCCCGCCAGTATCTGGCCCGCCAGATGGAAAACCACTTCTTCGGCGGCGGCGCCGATGCGGCGGCCGGCTACGTGCCTCCTACGGCCTGAGCCGCTTCGCGCCCTTTCACCGCCCCCGTCGCACCGCGCCGGGGGCGGTTTCATTTGCGGTGCCGCAAATGGCCGCCGCCCAGAGACCGCCTACAATGCCCGCCTTCTTGCGCTGGACGGCGCAGTGGCCGCACACCCTGCGGCGCGGGCCGGTCTTCATCCGAGGTTTTCCGTGCTTCCATCCGTCTCCCTGCTGGAATCGTTCCAGACATCGCAGTTCACCGTCATGCTGGTGATCTACCTCGTGGCCATCACGGCCGAAGCCATGTCGGGCGCGCTGGCGGCGGGCCGGCGCAACATGGACATCTTCGGCGTGGCCGTGATCGCCTTCGTCACCGCGCTGGGCGGCGGCACCATCCGCGACATGGTGCTGGGCCACTACCCCATCGGCTGGACGCAGCACCCTGAATATGTCTACCTGGTCATCTCGGCCGGGCTGCTGACCATCGTCGTGGCGCGCCACATGCACCATCTCAAGCAGGTCTTTCTGCTGCTGGACGCCATGGGGCTGATCGCCTTCTCGCTGATCGGCTGCAACGTGGCGCTGGAGCTGGGCTACCCGCCCGTGGTGGTGGTGATGTCGGGCATGCTGACCGGCATCAGCGGCGGCATTCTGCGCGACGTGCTGTGCAACCAGGTGCCGGTCGTCTTCCGGCGCGAGCTGTACGCCAGCGTGTCGCTGGCCGTGTGCCTGCTGTTCCTGGGGCTGCGCACGCTGGAAGTGGGCTCCAACCTCAGCACCGTCGTCTGCTTTGCCGGCGGACTCACGCTGCGCCTGGCCGCCATCCGCTTCAAGTGGCGGCTGCCCGTGTTCTCCTACCAGCAGCGCTGGGAGGAGTAGTTCTGCCCCTTGCCCATGTCCGAACCCATTGACTGGCTGCCTGACGGCACGCCCTACAGCCCGCGCTTCGGCGACCGCTACCACAGCGAACTCGGCGGCCTGGACCAGGCCCGCCACGTCTTTCTGGGCGGCTGCGGCCTGCCGGCGGCCTGGGCCGATGCGCCGCAATGGCGCATCCTGGAGACCGGTTTCGGGTTCGGGCTGAATTTCCTCGTGGCCTGGGAAGCCTGGAAGGCCGATCCCCGGCGCCCGAGGCTGCTGCATTTCGTCTCGGCCGAAGCCTTTCCCGTCAGCGCCGACGCCATGCGCCAGGCCATGCCGCGCGAGCCAGGATTGCGCCTGCTGGCCGAGGAGTTGGCCACCCGGTTCCAGGGCCTGCTGCCCGGCGTGCACCGCCTCGCCTTCGAGCAGGGCCGCGTGCTGCTGACGCTGTACATCGGCGATGCCCAGGCCATGCTGCGGCGCCAGCAGCTGACGGCCGACAGCATCTACCTGGACGGCTTCACGCCGGAACTCAACCCCGACCTCTGGAGTGCTGACACCCTGCGCGCGCTGGCGCGCCATTGCCGGCGCGGTACGCAGCTGTCCACCTGGTGCGTGGCGCGCACGGTGCGCGATGCCCTGGCCCAGCACGGCTTTCAGGTGCGCAAGGTGGATGGCGTGCGCCCCAAGCGCCACAACCTGCATGCCGTCTTCGACCCGGCCTGGCAACCGCGTGGGCCGCGCGGGCCGCGTGCGCAGCCGCAGGAAGCCATCACCCCACGGCGCTGCATGGTGCTGGGTGCAGGCATCGCCGGTGCGGCTGCCGCCGCCAGCCTGTCGCGCCGTGGCTGGCAGGTCACCGTGCTGGATGCTGCCGACGCGCCTGCAGCGGGCGCCTCCGCCCTGCCCGCGGGCCTGTTCTGCCCCCATGTCTCGCCCGATGACAGCCTGCTGTCCCGCCTGAGCCGCGACGGCGCACGCCTGACCCTGGCGCAGCTGCAAATGCTCTCCGGCCAGGGCCTGCTGCAACCGGGCACGGACTGGTGCGATACCGGCGTGCTGGAGCACGGCGTGGAAGCCGCCCCGCGGCTGCCGCGCGACTGGCAATACCCCGGCCCGAGCGACCACTGGAGCCGGCCCGCAAGCGCCGATCAACTCTCGGCGGCCGGCCTGCCCGCCGACGCCCCGGCCTGCTGGCATGTGCAGGCCGGCTGGGTGCGCCCGGCGCGGCTGGTGCAGGCGCAGCTGGCGCTGCCGGGCGTGCGCTGGCAGGGCCGTGCCTGCGTGGCGCGTCTTGCATGCACCGACACAGCAGGTGGCGCGCCCGTCTGGCAGGCCCTGGATGCACAGGGCAATCTGCTGGCCGAGGCTGAACTGGTCGTTCTCGCACTGGGCCCCGCAACGAATACGCTGCTGGAGCACAGCCTGGGCGCCCAGGCCGCCTGGCCGCTGCAGCCCATACGCGGCCAGGTCAGCTGGGATGTTCACACCCCGGCCAGCGCGCAGGCCATGCCGCCCTTTCCAGTCAACGGCCATGGCAACCTGGTGCCTGCCATGCCGCTGCCCGGCGATGCAGCCGGGCCAGGCTGGGTCATGGGATCGACCTTCGAGCGCGACCAGACCGCGCTGCCGCCAAGTCCCGAAGACCAGGCCGCAGCCCATGCAGCCAATGGCGCCAAGCTGGCGCAGCTGCTGCCAGGTGCCTACCAGGGCCTGCAAGGCTTCTTCGACGCGCCACCGCGCGCCACCTGGGGCGCCGTGCGCGTGGCCTCGCCAGACCGGCTGCCCGTGGTCGGACCGGTGTCCGATCAGGCTCCCGGCCTGTGGGCGCTGACGGCCATGGGCTCGCGCGGGCTCACCCTGTCGCTGCTGTGCGGCGAGCTGCTGGCAGCACGCCTGCACGACGAACCGCTGCCCCTGGATGCCAGGCTGGCGGCTGCCCTGGCCAGCGAGCGCCTGGGCCGCAGGCGCTGAGCCGTTGAACCGCCCGGCCCCTGAACGACCGGGCATTCACACAACGGCCTGAAAGAAAACCCGAGTCTTCCCGCAGACGGTTTTTTGTCACTCGTTATGTTTGCTAGTGCATATCGCTAGAATCCGGAACCTGTTTTCAAAAGGAAACAACCAGCCGCTCCCCGCGTTCAACCACACAAGAACCTGAAACCGTGACCCGCCAGCCCCGCTCCTGCGCTCCCGCATCCTCACCCGCCCTCTGCTCACCCTCGTTCCGCCTTCGCTCCGCACTGACACACGCCTTGCTGTTCGCAGGCCTGGCCGCCAGCACGCAGGCGCAAGCCCAGGTCGAGGCCCCATCGGGTGCACCTGCAGCACAGGCTTCGCAGACCTTCCAGTTGGGCACGGTCGATGTGCACGGTGCGCGTAATGAGGCGCAGGCCATATCCAGCGATGAACAGCGACTGGACGCCGACGAGATGCGCCAGCGCAATGCCGACACCGTGGCCGACGCCGTGCGCCTGCTGCCGGGCGCCACGCTGTCGCGCAACAATCGCAACGAGGAAATGATCTACCTGCGCGGCTTCGATCCGCGCCAGGTGCCGGTGTTCGTGGACGGCGTGCCGCTGTACGTGCCCTATGACGGCTATGTGGACTTCGGCCGCTTCACCACGTTCGACCTGTCCGAGATCCGCGTGGCCAAGGCTGGCGCCTCGCTGATGTATGGCCCCAATACGCTGGGCGGCGCCATCAACCTGGTCACGCGCAAGCCGGTCAAATCCTTCGAGGGCGATGCACGCATCGGCGCAGGCGCAGGCGGCGAACGCAAGGCCGCCGTGAACCTGGGCGGCAACCTGGGCACCTGGTACTACCAGTTGGGCGCCTCCTACCTGGACGCGGACAGTTTTCCGCTGCCCAAGGGCTTCAAGGACTTCAAGAAGCAGCCCACCGACACGGGCAACTACCGCGACAACGCCTACCGCACGGACAAGCGGCTGTCGTTCAAGCTGGGCCTGACGCCCAATGCCACGGACGAATACGCGCTGGGCTATGTGCGCCAGGAAGGCGAGAAGGGCAACCCCGTGTATACCGGCAGCGCCACGGGCAAGAACGTCATCCGCTACTGGCGCTGGCCCTATTGGGACAAGGACAGCGTGTACTTTCTGAGCACCACGCGCATCAATGCCGACAACCTGCTCAAGACACGCATCTACCACGACACCTACCAAAACGGCCTGGACATGTACACGGACGCGAGCTACACGCGCCATGACCCCACCAGCAGCTACAAGGACGTGAGCCAGGGCGCCAGCATCGAGTGGGCCAACTACAGTTTCAAGGGCCATGCGCTGCGCCTGGGCGCGCACTACAAGATCGACGAGCACACCGATGCCGCCTCGGCCAAGGACCCCAGCAAGCACTACCGCGACGTAACGCGCTCGCTGGTGGTCGAGGACACGATCTCCCTGGCCGAACGCTGGAGCCTGAACCTGGCGCTCAGCCATGACCAGCGCGATGCACGCGAGGTCTACCAGTGGCCCACGGGCTCCACCAGCGCCACCAATGGCGTGGCCAAGCTCGGCTATGCGCTGGGCGGCGGCAGCGAGGCGTATTTCATCGCCTCGCACAAGACGCGCTTTCCCACCATCAAGGACCGCTACTCGGCACGCATGGGCACGGCCCTGGCCAACCCCGACCTGCAGCCCGAGACGGCCAACCACCTGGAGCTGGGCGTCAGCGGCTCGCCCTGGCAGGGCGGCCAGGGCCAGGCCGCGCTGTTCTACAGCCGCGTGCGCAACCAGATCCAGACCGTGGTCGTGGCGTCGGCCGAATGCGGCGGCACCACCTGCAACCAGGCGCAGAACGTGGGGCGCACGCGCAACATCGGCATGGAGCTGTCCCTGGCCCAGCAGCTGTCGGCACAGTGGAGCATGAACGCCGGCTACACCTACCTGAACCGCCGCAACACCAGCGACTCCAGCATCACGCTGACCAACACGCCGCGCCACCGCCTGCTGGCCGGTGTCCAGTGGCGTCCGCTGGCGCAGTGGGAATTCAATGCCGAGGTCGAGACCGAGAAGGGCCGCTACGTTCCGCTGTCGGGCAGCGGCCAGTTGCAGACGCTCAAGCTGCCCGGCTACGGCATTGCCAACCTGCGTGCACGCTACAAGCCGCGCAGCGACATCACCGTGGACTTCGGCGTGGCCAATATCGGCGACAAGTGGTACCAGTTCGATGACGGCCTGCCCATGCCGGGCCGCAGCTGGTATGTCAACCTGGGCTATCGCTTCTGAAACCGGGTCGGAGACTGTGCCCGTGCCCGATTCCATGGAACCGATCTGCCACCCTCGCCGCCGCCTGCTGGGCGCCCTGCCCGCGCTGGCCGCCCTGAGCGGCTGCGCCGCCCAGCCGGCCGAACCTGCCAGCGTGAACGTGGCCGTGGTCGGCGGCCTGTCGCTGTGCGGTGTGTGGCCGCACCTGGCCGACGCGGCGGGCCGCAGCCTGGGCCTGTCCGTGCGCACCGCCGTTGCCGCGCCCAAGGAGGGCGTGATCCCCGCCATGGCCCAGGGCCGCGCCCAGCTGCTGCTCATCCACGCCAGCGATGAAGCCATGTCGCTGGAGGCTGCCGGCCTGGCATTGGCCGCGCGGGTCTGGGGCTGGAACGAGCATGTGTTCGCTGGCCCAGCGCATGATCCGGCCGGGGTGAGCAGTGCGGCCGATGGGGTGCAGGCCATGCGCCGCATCGTTGCCAGCGGCTCGCCCTTCATCGCGCTGCGCGACCCCGGCAGCTATACCGTGGTCCAGCGCCTGTGGCGCCGCGCCGGCATACGGCCGGACGCCCGCTGGCTGCGCGCCGACACCGGGCCTCGCCCCCAGGCCGTGCTGCAGTTGGCGGCCGAGCTCCAGGCCTATGCCGTGGTCGGCCATATCCCGCTGCATTTCGGCAAGATGGGCGCGCCCGGCATCGAGCTGCTGCTGCACGGCGACCCGCTGATGCGCCGGCCCTATGTGCTGCTCACGCCCGGGCCGCGCCATCCGGCCGACGCTGGCCAGCGCCGCAGCGCGCAACGGCTGGCAGAGCATCTGCTGTCCGCACCGGGCCAGCAGGAACTGGCGCTGGCCAATGTGGCAGCCGGAGGTCCCTGGATCTTCGGGCGCGACAGCATGCCCCTGGTCAACGACACCGGCGGCGGCCAGGAGTAAAAACCTGCCTGGATTCCACAAGCACCGCATGCCATGAACTCACCTGCCACCCTGCCCCTGGCCGCCCTGGTCCATCCCGACGACGAGCATGCAATGGAGCTGCTGCTCGAACGCGTGGCACGCCGCCTGCAAAGCGCGGGCTGGCGGGTGGGCGGTCTGGTGCATCGCCAGGACCGCTATGCCAACGGCAACAAGCGCATGCAGCTGTTCGACCTGCGCAGTGACCGCCAATTCGAGCTGTCCCAGGACCTGGGCTGCGCCTCGCGCGCCTGCAGTCTCAACCCCCAGGCCCTGGCCCAGGCCAGCGCCGTGCTGCGCCAGGCGCTGGACGATGGCGTGGATCTGGTGGTGATCAACCGCTTCGGCATCGTCGAGGCCTCGGGGCAAGGCTTTGCCGCCGAATTCGCGGCCTTTGTCGAGGCCGGCACGCCCGTGCTCACGGCCGTCGCGGCCCGCCATCTTGAAGACTGGCGCAGGTACACCGGCAGCCTGCATGCCGAGCTGGCAGCCGATGAGGTGCAGATAGAGCAATGGTGCCAGGCACAGCTTGAGCGCCGTGGCTGCGCCAGCCCCATCCCCTGATTTTCATGACCGATCTTCTGTTCACCCGCCGCCGCTGGCTGGGCCAGGCCATGGCGGCACTGGCCTCATCGGCTCTTGTTCCCGGCCATGCCCAGGCAACCACGATTGCCGCCCGCATGGGACAGATGCCGGACCCTGCCAGGCTGCGCCGCGTATTCGCGGCCGGACCGCCCGCAGGCGTGCTGGTGGCCACGCTGGCACCGCACAAGCTGCTGGGCTGGCCCCAGCAGCTGGACGATGTCTCGCGCGCCTATCTGGGGCCCACACTGCAGGCGCTGCCGCATCTGGGCCGCCTGTCCGGGCGCGGCAGCACCATGCCGCTGGAGTCGCTGCTGAAGCTGCAGCCCGACCTGGTGCTGGACGCCGGCACGGCCGATGCCACCTATATCTCGGCCACCGAGCGGCTGGCGCGCCAGACCGGCCTGCCCTGCGCGCTGATCCAGGGCTCGCTGGCCGACCACGCACGCCAGTTGCGCGAGGTCGGCGCCCTGCTGGGCGAGGCCGCACGTGGCGAGACGCTGGCCCGCCATGCCGATGCCGTGGCGGCGCTGGCGCAGCGTGCCACCCAGGGCATGGCACCGGCCGAGCGCCCGCGCGTCTATTTCGCGCGCAGCGCCAATGGGCTGGAAACAGGGTTGGCGGGCTCCATCAATGTGGAAGCCGTCGAGTACGCGGGCGGGCGCAATGTGGCCGCCGATGCAGGGCGCGGCGGGCTCACGCGCGTGTCCATGGAGCAGATCCTGGCCTGGGACCCGCAGGTCATCGTCACGCAGGAACCCGGCCTTGCCGAGCGCATGCGCCAGGACCCGCTGTGGCGCGGCTTGGCCGCCGTGCGCTCGGGCCGCGTGCACTGCGCGCCGGCCTGGCCCTTCGGCTGGCTGGATGGTCCGCCCGGCGTCAACCGGCTGATCGGTGTGCGCTGGCTGCTGGAAAAACTCCACCCACAGGCGCCGGCCCTGCAGGGACTGCCGCCGTTGGAACGCGAGGTGCGCGACTTCTACCGCCTGTTCTATGGCGCCGACCTGTCGCCCGCAGCGCTGGGCAGGCTGATGGAGACTGCGCGTTGATGCTTGCCACAGGCCGCCGCATGGGTTGGGTGCTCGCGCTGGCCTTGCTGGCCGCCGTGCTGCTGTGGGCGCTGGCGGTGGGTCAGTTCTCCATCGCGCCGCAGCAGCTGTGGCAGTCGCTGCTGGCGCGCGCCACGGGCACGGCGTCCCCCTTGTCCGCCAGCGCCGAGACCGTGCTCTGGAACATCCGCCTGCCACGCATCGCCGCAGGCCTGGCCGTGGGCGCCACGCTGGCGGCGGCAGGCGCAGCCTACCAGGGCATGTTCCGCAACCCGCTGGTCTCGCCCGACATCCTGGGCGTCTCGGCCGGTGCCGGCCTGGGCGCGGTGCTGGGCATCTTCCTGGGCTGGTCCATGGCGGCCGTGCAGGCCCTGGCCTTTGGTGGCGGGCTGGCCGCCGTGGCGGTGGTGGTGGCCATCAGCACCAGCGTGCGCCGCCATGACCCGGTGCTGGCTCTGGTGCTGGCCGGCATTGCTCTGGGCGCGCTGCTGGGCGCGGGCATCGCCCTGGTCAAGACGCTGGCCGACCCCAATACGCAGCTGCCATCCATCACCTTCTGGCTCATGGGCGGCCTGAGCGCCGTGACCCTGCCCGAGCTGGCTGCCACGGCGCCCGTGATGCTGTGCGCCCTGCTGCCCCTGATGCTGCTGCGCTGGCGCATCAACCTGCTGGGCCTGCCTGACGAGGAGGCGCTGGCCCTGGGCGTGCCCGTGGCACGCCTGCGCCTGCTGCTGGTGGCCTGTGCCACGCTGGGCACGGCGGCGGCCGTGTCGCTGGCCGGCATCGTCGGCTGGGTGGGGCTGGTGGTGCCGCATGTGGCGCGCCTGCTGGTCGGCCCCAATTTCGTGCGCCTGCTGCCGGCCTCGGCGCTGCTGGGCGCGGGCTTCGTGGTTGCGGCCGACACGCTGGCGCGCAGCGCGGCACGCATCGAGCTGCCGCTGGGCATTCTCACGGCCCTGGTCGGCGCGCCCTTCTTTCTCTACCTGCTGTCGCGCACGGGGCGCAATGACTGAAGTGCAGGCCCCACCCGTGCTGCAGACGCTGGCCCTGGCCACGGGCCATGGGCGCCGGCGCGTCAGCCAGGGGCTGGACCTGGCCATCACCGCAGGCGAGGTGCTGTGCCTGCTGGGCCCCAACGGCTGCGGCAAGACCACGCTGTTCCGCACCGTGCTGGGCCTGCTGGCGCCGCTGGCCGGAGAGGTGCGCGTGCAGGGCCAGCCCGTGCACAGCTGGCCGCGAGCCGAGTTTGCGCGGCGCGTGGGCTATGTGCCCCAGGCGCAGGCCGGCGTCTTCGGCTTCGAAGCGCTGGACATGGTGCTCATGGGCCGTGCCGCGCGCCTGCCTGCGCTGGCCCGGCCTTCAAGTGCCGACCGTGCCCTGGCGCTGGGCTGCCTGGAGCAGTTGGGCATCGCCCATCTGGCGCTGCGCCCCTATACCGAGCTGAGCGGCGGTGAGCGCCAGCTGGTGCTGATCGCACGCGCCCTGGCCCAGGAGCCCGCGCTGCTGGTCATGGACGAGCCCACGGCCAGCCTGGACTTCGGCAACCAGATCCGCGTGCTGGACCAGATTGCCGCGCTGCGTGCACGCGGCATGGCCGTGCTGCTGTCCACCCACCAGCCCGAGCATGCGCTGCAGGTGGCCGACCGCATCGCCCTGCTGGGCCGCGGCGGCCTGCAGGCCTGCGGTGCGGCGGCGCAAGTGGCGACACCGGCCGCGCTGGCTGCGCTCTATGGGGTGAGCGAGGCGGCGGTGGCGGCGCGGCTGCCCGCAGACCTGGACAGGCGCAGCGTTGGCATCTAGTGCTTGGGAACGGGCAGCTTCCAGCCAGGCGGGGGCTGCAGCGGGCGACCTGCGTCCTTGAGCATGCGCTCCAGCAGTTGCTGTTCGCTGTGGATGGAGGAATCGGACAACAGCCGGACAAACGGATCGCCACCCGCCTGTATGCTCAGGGGGTTGGACTTGTGCATCAGCCAGTCCAGCTGGCGCCGCCGGGATTGCACTGCAGCGCGCTCGGCAGGGGTGCTGGCAAGCCAGCGCCGTATCGCCAGTCCAAAGGCCTCATCCAGCACGGTGGATGAGCGTTCCGTCATCAGATGCGCCACATGCAGGCAGTCGGCATCTCGCGCCGGGGCATCGCCCCGCTTTTCGGGTTTGCAGGCATCGATCAAGGTCCGGTAGCCCGGCAGTTCAAAGGCCGCCCAGATGCCCATGGCCGTGATGGCAGCGCCTTCCTCGGGGCGGTAGGGCTGCCCACCTCCAAACGCCTGCAACTCCTCGGCCGTGGGCGGGTGTTTCAGCAGCACCGACTGCATCCAGCGCACGCCCTCATACATGTGCAGGTCCGCATAGCGGCTGTCGCGCGCGGCAGTCAGCAACTCCTGCGGCCCCAGCGCCTGCCACATCAGCGCAGTGAGATTACTGGGTTCCAGCGCCAGCCAGCGGCGCGCAGCCTGCGACCGCAACTCGCCTTCACGTTCAGGCGCCCTGGCAGCCAGCAGTTGGTAGGCCAGCACGTCCTGCCCGGCCCGCTCCAAGGCGGCCTGGCGCCATTGCGGGGCTCGGCTGTCGGCATCCTCTTGTAGGAAGGGTGGGACCGACAGATTGATCAGGATGGCCGCAAAGGCCAGATCGCGCCCGCTGCCGGAACCGGCCAACTGCGCCGCCACGCGATGCAGATACGCATCCCAGGCTGATTCCCGTGCGGATCCGTCGGGTTCAGGCGTGTCAGCTGTGTGCGCTGCTGACAACGGGGACTGCGGCGGTGCCGGCTTCTGGGCCTGCGCCTGAGCAGCAGTTGCCAATGCCAAGGCCAGCCCGATGGCGGCACAACGGTTTCGCATTCTGAAATCCTCCCTCTGGCCGGAAAGCATATCGGCCGCTCATGCGTTTGGCATGCCCGGCCCCACAAAGCCTGCTGCCATTCACTTATATCCATATCCACATACTTGCAGGACAAAACAATCGTTTGCTTCTATAAGGCCATTGCTTACATTTCCGTCCATGCAGGGTTCTGCGCGCGTTTCCCGCAAGTGCCTCGGTGCCACGCAATGAACCCCTGCACCGCCGCCACTGGCGGCAGTCGAAGACCCCACATCCGAAGCGCCATGTACCAATACACCGAATTCGACAAACAGTTCATCCGCCTGCGCGCCGAGCAGTTCCGTGACCAGCTCGAACGCTGGCAGGCCGGCAAGCTCTCGGAGGATGAGTTCAAGCCCCTGCGCCTGCAAAACGGCTGGTATGTGCAGCGCTACGCGCCCATGCTGCGCGTGGCCGTGCCTTACGGCGAACTGTCCAGCGCCCAGTTGCGCGTGCTGGCCCGCGTGGCCCGCGAGTACGACCAGCCCGACGCCGCCCTGCTGGCCGAGGCCCGCGCCACCCAGGACCGGCTGGGCGACATCCCGCTGCACGACGGCCGCCGCATCGGCTCCGACCTGAAGTTCGGCTACGGCCACTTCACCACGCGCACCAACGTCCAGTACAACTGGATTCCGCTGTCCAAGGCCGCCGACGTGATGGACCTGCTGGCCAGCGTCAGCCTGCACGGCATCCAGACCAGCGGCAACTGCATCCGCAACATCAACAGCGACGCGCTGGCGGGCATTGCCATCGACGAGATCGCCGACCCCCGCCCCTTCACCGAAATCCTGCGCCAGTGGAGCACGCTGCACCCCGAGTTCAGCTTCCTGCCGCGCAAGTTCAAGGTCTCCATCAGCGGCGCCGAGGAAGACCGCGCCGCGCTGGGCTGGTACGACGTGGGCCTGCAGTTGCTCAAGAACAAGGCTGGCGAGCTGGGCTTCAAGGTGCGCGTGGGCGGCGGCATGGGCCGCACGCCCACCATCAGCCCGGTGCTGCGCGAGTTCCTGCCCTGGAACCAGCTGATGAACTACCTGGAAGCCGTGATCCGCGTCTACAACCGCTACGGCCGCCGCGACAACGCCTGGAAGGCGCGCATCAAGATCCTCGTGAAGTCCGAGGGCCAGAACTTCATCGACCAGGTCGATGAGGAATTCCGCCAGATCGTCGAGGTCGAGGGTGGCCCCCACACCATCACGCAAGCCGAGTACGACCGCGTGGCCGCCAATTTCCGCGAGCCCGAGCTGGACCTGTCGCCCGCCAATGCCGAGGCCGAGACCCTGGCCCTGCTGCGCACGGCCGCCGAGGAAGACAAGGACTTCGGCCGCTGGCTGATCAGCAACGTGCGCCCGCACCGCCACCCGCAACTGCGCGCCGTGCTGCTGTCGTTCAAGCGCCTGGGCTACGCGCCCGGCGACGCCACGGCAGACCAGATGGATGCCGCCGCCGCGCTGGCCGACCAGTTCTCGGCCGGCGAGATGCGCGTCACCCACGAGCAGAACCTGCTGCTGCCCTGGGTGCGCCGCGACCAGCTGCCCCAGCTGTACAAGGCGGCCAAGGCCCTGGGCCTGGCCAAGCCCAACATCGGCCTGCTGACCGACATGATCGCCTGCCCCGGCGGCGACTTCTGCTCGCTGGCCAATGCACGCTCCCTGCCCATTGCCGAGGCCATCACCGAGCGCTACCAGGACCTGGACGAGCTGTGGGACCTGGGCGAGATCGACCTGCACATCAGCGGCTGCATCAACAGCTGCGGCCACCACCACAGCGGCCACATCGGCATCCTGGGCGTGGACAAGGACGGCAAGGAGTGGTACCAGATCACGCTGGGCGGCGCCGACGGCTCCCACCTGTCCGGCCCGGCCACGCCCGGCAAGATCATCGGCCCCTCGTTCAGCGCCGCCGAAGTGCCCGGCGTGATCGAGGCGCTGCTGGCCACCTACCGTGAGCAGCGCCAAAGCGAAGGCGGCCGTTTCGAGACCTTCATCGCCACCGTGCGCCGCGTGGGCATCGACCCGTTCAAGGCCGCCGGCAATGCCGCCCGCCACCCCGCCAAGCACACCGAGGAGGCGGCCGCCTGACCCCAGGTGAGAGCCGCAGGAGATCCCCATGAAAATCATCGCCGCCCAAGAGCACCAAAGCCCGGCCGAAGGCCAGCAGACCATCATCGCCCCGGCCAATGACGCCGATCCCTTCACGCTGGACCTGACCGGCGTGCAGCGAATCGACCTCAACTTTCCCAAGTTCACCGATGGCCGCGCCTTCAGCCAGGCCCGCCTGCTGCGCAAGCGCCTGGGCTTCCAGGGCGAAATCCGCGCCACCGGCGACGTGCTGATCGACCAGCTGGTGCAGATGCAGCGCTGCGGCTTCGACGTGGCCGTGCTGCGCGAAGGCGTGGACATCGCCGACGCCCAGCGCCAGCTGGACCGCTTCCACGGCTTCTACCAGGGTGATGCCGTCCATCCCGAGCCCCACTTCGTCAAGGCGGCCTGACATGGGTGCGCAAAGCTTTCTGTCGCGACAGGCATCGGCCAAGGCCACCGAGGTCAACGGCCGTGCCAGCAACGGCTTTGCCGACAAGCTGGCCGCCACCGAAGCCTTGCTGCGCGAGGCAGCGGCGCTGGGCGCCGAGGCCGTGACGCAGGCATCCAGCCTGGGCGCAGAGGATGTGGTGATCACCGACATCATCCACCGCCTGGGCCTGGACATCCCCGTCTTCGTGCTGGACACCGGCGCCCTGCACACCGAGACCCTGGCCCTGCTGGAGCGCACCCAGTCGCTGCCCGGCCTGAGCGTCAAGGTCTACCGGCCGCAGCTCGAATCGGTGATCCACTTCATCCGCGACAACGGCCAGGACGCCATGTACCGCAGCATCGAGCTGCGCAAGGCCTGCTGCGGCGTGCGCAAGATGGAGCCGCTGGCGCGCGCGCTGGCTGGCAAGAGCGCCTGGATCACGGGCCTGCGCCGCGAGCAGTCCAATGCCCGCGCCGACGTGCCCGCCGTGGACCGCAGCGAGGTCGAGACCAAGGGCCTGACCAAGTTCAACCCGCTGACCGACTGGACCCAGGGCGATGTCTGGCACTACATCGCCAGCCACGGCGTGGACTACAACCCGCTGCACGACCAGTTCTATCCCAGCATCGGCTGCGCCCCCTGCACACGCGCCGTCAGCCTTGGCGAGGACTTCCGCGCCGGCCGCTGGTGGTGGGAGGATGAAGCGGCCAAGGAATGCGGCCTGCATGCCAAGAAGTGAAGCCTGCAGGGTTTGACACCGATCTGATTGGAAACCAAGAAATGAATGCCCGTGTGGACACCTCCGTGCTGAGCCATCTCAGCAACCGCCACCTCGACGCCCTTGAAGAGGAAACCATCTTCGTGCTGCGCGAAGTGGCCGCCGCCTTCGAGCGCCCCACCCTGCTGTTTTCGGGCGGCAAGGACTCGCTGGTCATGCTGCGCTGCGCCGAGAAGGCCTTCGGCAAGGGCCGCATCCCCTACCCGCTGCTGATGATCGACACCGGCCACAACTTCCCGGAAGTGACCGATTTCCGCGACCTGCGCGCCAAGGAGCTCGGTGCCGAACTCATCGTGCGCAGCGTCGAGGACTCCATGGCACGCGGCACAGTGCGCCTGGCCCATCCGGGCGAAAGCCGCAACGTCCACCAGTCAGTAACGCTGCTGGAGGCCATCGATGAATTCCGCTTCGACGCCCTGATCGGCGGCGCGCGCCGCGACGAGGAAAAGGCCCGCGCCAAGGAACGCATCTTCAGCCACCGCGACAGCTTCGGCCAATGGCAGCCCAAGGCCCAGCGCCCCGAGCTGTGGACACTGTTCAACACGCGTCTGGCCCCCGGCGAGCACTTCCGCGTGTTCCCCATCAGCAACTGGACTGAACTCGACGTGTGGCAATACATCGAGCGCGAGCAGATCGCCCTGCCCAGCATCTACTACACGCACAAGCGCGAAGTGGTGGAGCGCCGCGGCCTGCTGGTGCCCGTGACCGAACTCACGCCCCCACGCGACGGCGAGGAAGTCGTGGTGCGCGACGTGCGCTTTCGTACCGTGGGCGACATCACCTGCACCTGCCCCGTGGAAAGCGAAGCCGCCACGGCAGCCGACATCGTGCTCGAAACCCTGGCCGCCGAAGTCAGCGAACGCGGCGCCACGCGCATGGACGACAAGACCAGCGACGCCTCCATGGAAAAGCGCAAGAAGGACGGATATTTCTGATGACCACCGCAAGCATTGCCGCCGACGCAGCCGTCGCGGATTCCACGGCCACCCAGGCCAGCCAGGCCACACAGCAGACCGCCGCCAACGCCTCGGCCTTGCGCTTCATCACCTGCGGCTCCGTCGATGACGGCAAGAGCACGCTGATCGGCCGCCTTCTGGTGGACACGCGCGCCGTGCTGCAGGACCAGCTGGCCGGCGTCACCAAGAGCGGCGAGACCGACCTGGCGCTGCTGACCGACGGCCTGTCGGCCGAGCGCGAGCAGGGCATCACCATCGACGTGGCCTACCGCTACTTCGCCACCGAAAGCCGCAAGTTCATCATCGGCGACGCGCCGGGCCATGAGCAGTACACGCGCAACATGGTCACGGCCGCCAGCAGCGCCGACGCCGCCGTGGTGCTGGTCGATGCCACCAAGCTCGACTGGAAGAACCCGCAGCTCACCCTGCTGCCGCAGACGCGCCGCCACAGCCTGCTGGCCCACCTGCTGCGCGTGCATTCGCTGGTGTTTGCCGTCAACAAGCTCGACGCCGTCGAAGACCCGCAACAGGCCTTCGTCCACATCCGCGGCGCGCTGGAGCGCTTCACGGCCGAGGCCGGCATTGCCTCCGCGGCCACCGTGCCCGTCTCGGCTCTCAAGGGCTTCAATGTGGTCAACGCCGAGCCCGGCTGGGCCGGCTACGACGGCCCCAGCCTGCTGCAACTGCTGGAGCAGTTGCCCAACACGCCGACCGACACCGGCCTGGCGCTGGCCTTTCCCGTGCAATGGGTGGAGAAATTCTCGTCCTCGGCCGATACCAGCCAGGGCCGCCGCGTGTTCTGGGGCCGCGTGGCCGCAGGCCGCGCACGCGTGGGCGACGCCGTGCAGATCCTGCCCAGCGGCCAGCAGGCCGTGATTGCCCAGGTGCTGGACCATGCCCGCGTCCCCGGCTCCATCGACGCAGGCCTGTCGGCCGGCATCACGCTGGACCGCGAGGTCGATGTCTCGCGCGGCGACTGGCTCGTCGCAGCCCCTGCGGCTGCAGCGGCCGCTGCCGACGACGACTTCGACGCCCAGGAAGCGCAGCCCGCATGGCCCAGCAAGCGCGAGCTGACCGCCACCGTGGCCTGGATGGACGAGCAGCCGCTGGTCCCCGGCCGCACCTACCTGGCGCTGCACGGCCACCGCTGGATCAAGGCCAAGGCCCGCCGCGTGGTGCACCGCCTGAACATCCACACGCTGGCCCAGGAAGAGGCCACCCAGCTGGAGCCCAACGCCATCGGCCGCGTGGAGCTGCTGCTGCAGGAAAGCATTCCCGCAGCGCCCTTCGCCCAGGCCCGCCAGTTGGGTGCGCTGATCCTTGTGGACACGGCCAGCCACGCTACCGCAGGCGCTGCACTGCTGGATTGAGCAACTGGACAGTCCCGCTTCGCGAGCCGGCACATGCCGGCTCGTGGGCTTTCGGAAAACCGCAGCAGTCCGCGCCAGAATCCTTGCCATGTGCGGGACTGGCTCCTGAAAAATTTTAGAATCCCGGGTTGATACCGACATTCACACTGCCATAAAAGACTCCCATGACTCACGTCGTCACCGAAAACTGCATCAAGTGCAAATACACAGATTGTGTGGATGTCTGCCCCGTGGACTGCTTCCGCGAAGGCCCCAACTTCCTCGTGATCGATCCTGACGAGTGCATCGACTGCGCCGTGTGCATTCCCGAATGCCCGGCCAATGCCATCTTTGCCGAGGAAGACGTCCCCGCCGACCAACTGGCCTTCATCAAGCTCAATGCCGAGCTGTCGCTGGAAAAGGGCTGGAAGAGCATCACCAAGCGCAAGGCCTCGCTGCCCGACGCCGACGACTGGAACGGCAAGCCCGGCAAGCTGGACCAGCTCGAACGCTGAAGCCGCGCAGCCCATGCAAGACACCTCCGGCACGCAACCGATCCAGACCGATGCCCTCGTCATAGGCGCGGGCCCGGCGGGCCTGTTCCAGGTGTTCCAGCTGGGCCTGCAAGGCATTCGCTGCCATGTCGTCGATGCCCTGCCCCATGTGGGCGGGCAGTGCGCGCAGCTGTACGGCGACAAGCCCATCTACGACATTCCCGGCATTCCGGTATGCACGGGCCATGAACTGGTCCAGCTGCTGCAGCGGCAGATCGCGCCCATGGATGCGCAACTGCACCTTTCCCAGCAGGTCGCCCGGCTGCAGCGCATGGACGATGGCCGCTGGCTGGCGCAGACCTCGCAAGGCCTTGAACTGCATGCGCGCAGCGTCTTCATTGCGGCTGGCGTGGGCGCCTTTGTGCCCAAGGCGCTGAAGGTGCCCGGCGTGGAGCTGCTGGCTGCAGGCCAGCTTCACTACCATCCTGCCGATCTGGAAATGGTGCGCGGCCAGACCGCCATCGTCCACGGTGGCGACGAAGAGGCCGTGGCCGCGGCCATTGCCTGCGCCGACAGGGCCCAGGCCACCTATCTGCTCTACCGCCGCGACGCCTTCCAGGCTTCGGCCGCACTGCTGGAGCGCCTGCAGGAGCTGCGCGACAGCGGCTCAATCCGCGTGGTGATCGGCCAGATCACGCAACTGCATGCCGATGCAGGCCAACTGCGCGCCGTTCAGTGGATGGATGGCGAAGGCCAGGAGCACGAACTGGCGGCGCAGCAACTGGTCGTCTGCCTGGGCATCTCCCCTCGCCTGGGCCCGGTCGCCGAATGGGGCCTGGCCATGGAACGCAAGCAGCTGCTGGTGAACCCTGCAACCCAGGCCACCGATGCGCCAGGCATCTATGCGATTGGCGACATCGTCAGCTACCCGGGCAAGCACAAGCTGATCCTGTGCGGCTTCCATGAAGCCACCATGGCGGCCTTTGCCGCCGCCGAGTATCTGCAGGGCGAAAAACCGCTGCTGCAGTACACGACGACCAGCGCACGGCTGCACGCCATCCTTGGCGTTTCCCACCCGCAGGCATGATTGCTCGTGGCCGCACCCCCGCGGCCCTACAGTTTGGCGCGGCAGTGTCGATAGAGTTGGCAGCGTCCACTCATGCACATCAAGCCTATGGTTGCCACACTCGAAGCCCCTCCCAGCACCGCGATCGCGCCACCGGCCGATCCGCGCAGCTTCACCTTCCAGATGCCGCTGTTTCGCCCCGGCACGCATGTCACGCAAAACGGCAAGGCCGAGAAGGTCAGCCACGTGATACTGCGCCGTCGCGAACTGATGGTCTACCTGGTCGGCCATGAAGACCCCGTCAGGCCTGAACGGCTGAGCATCACGCCTTCGATGTTCACCACACAGAGGCGCCCTGAAGCCCTGAGCTGGATCCTTTGAAAGAAACCGGGCCTGGGCCCGGTTTCATCGATCATCCATCCAGGCTCAGGCCTCGTTGCGCCCGGCCATCTTCTGGCCCAGGCGCACGGGCGCAGCATGCGTCCACTGCTCGTTGAAGCGAAGCCCTGCCGATGCGGGAAACAGCATGACGACGGTGGAGCCCAGCTGGAAGCGCCCCATTTCCTCGCCCTGGCCCAGGACGATGGACTGGTCGTCATAGCGCCAGTCCTGGATGCGTCCGGGACGGGGCGGATTGACGATGCCGTGCCACACCGTTCCCATGCTGCCCACGATGGTGGCGCCCACCAGCACCAGCACCATGGGGCCATGGTCGGTATCGAAAACGCAGACCACGCGCTCGTTGCGCGCAAACAGGCCCGGAACGCCGCGCGCCGTGACCGGGTTGACCGAGAACAGTTCGCCCGGCACATAGATCATGCGCCGCAGCCGGCCGGCACAGGGCATGTGGATGCGGTGGTAGTCGCGCGGGCTCAGGTAAATGGTGGCGAAATGCCCGTTGTCGAATTGCCGCGCCAACTGCGCATCGCCGCCGACCAGCGCCGTGGCGCTGTAGCTGTGTCCCTTGGCCTGGAAGATCTGCTCGCCCTCGATGGCGCCGATCTGGCTGATGGCCCCATCCACCGGACAGACCCAGTCGGCCGAAGCCAGCGGCCGCACACCGGGCTTAAGCGCCCGCGTGAAGAACTCGTTGAAGCTGGCATAGGCCGCAGGATCGGAATCGGCCGCCTCCGACATGTCCACGCCATAGCGTGCGATGAAGCGGCGGATGACTGCCGTGGTCAGGTCGCCAGCACGCGCCTGGGCCAGGCGCCCCATGACGGCAGTCAGCGCCTGCTTGGGCAAAAGATACTGGGAGAGAACGGCAAGTCGATCAGACATCGAGGTTTTGCTATGAAAGTAATAGAAGTTGTGGGCGGATTCTAGCCAACCCACACCCCTCGCCCTCCACTCCTCCCGCCGCTTTCAGCACTTGTCATACCCGCCTTGAAGCCACGCGCACGATTTCCGGAGGCCGCGGATGAAACGCAGATGACAAAGGCAGCACCGTTCCAGCAAAAATCCAACCTGTGTTTTGCGTGCGACGGCCGCATTGGGCCGCGCACGCGCGGGAATGCAACGCTGTAGAATTGGGAGGTTTAGCTGTTGCCGGGCTTTGCCTTTGCGACACCATTGTGACCTGGCCTTCCGTTCGGTCTGCGCCTCTTGCGCAGAACATCCACTGCTTTTTCAGCCTCGGCCCACGTACCCCATGTTCTGTGGGCCAGGCAAGGCCTTCGTGGTTCCGACAAGTGAGTGCCGCAACCGACCCAGACCTGAGAGATTGAACACATGGCCAAAGAAGAACTGATTGAAATGCAGGGTTCCGTCACGGAAGTCCTGCCTGACTCTCGCTTTCGTGTGACGCTGGAAAACGGACACCAGCTGATCGCCTACACCGGCGGCAAGATGCGCAAGCACCACATCCGCATCCTGGCTGGCGACAAAGTGTCGCTGGAGATGTCGCCCTACGACCTGACCAAGGGCCGCATCACCTTCCGCCACCTGGCCAACCGCGGCCCTGGACCTGGCTCGCGTTGAGCAAAAAATTCGCCCATTGCGAAAATACCCATTTTTTTGACGCTACAATAGCGTTTTAGTCGGAGCGTAGCGCAGCCTGGTAGCGCATCTGCTTTGGGAGCAGAGGGTCGCGAGTTCGAATCCCGCCGCTCCGACCAAATGATTCAAGCCCCTGGTTCGAAAGAGCCAGGGGCTTTTGTCTGTCCAGATCGCACGTGTTCAACCGAGCGTCGCCAGAGCAGCGCCCGCAGCATGAGCACAAACCTTTCACACCCTTGCCTCCAAGACTGGCAACCAGCCAGCAGATCGGCCCATGCGACTTTGGGAAATGGCAGCACCTTGCGTTGAGCCTGCTCCTACAGCCTCGCAACCCGCGCCAGGCCAGACTGGGACTCCCAAATCAAGAAGGAGCTCCAATGAATTCCAACAGCCTTCAGCGCCGCACAGCCTTGGCCCTCGTGATGTCCGCAGCACTGCTGGGTGCATGCGCACAGACCCAGCCGGCGCCCAATGCGCCCGTCACTGCGGTCATGGGAACGGTTGACCTGAGGGAGCCCGCTCCGCTTGCGCCCGATGCCGTGCTGGTCGTCGAATTGCAGGACACCTCGCGCGCCGATGCTCCCGCCCCGGTGATATCCCAGCAGTCCATGCGGCTCGAAGGCCTCAAGCCGCCCTACAGCTTCAAGCTGCCCGTCGAGCCCAGCCGCCTGAATCCTGCCTCGCAGTACACGGTCACCTCACGCATTACCCAGGGCAACCAACTCATCTTCATCAATGACACCGTCCACCCGGTCCTGACCCGTGGTGCAGGCTCGAAGGCCGACATGATGCTGGTGCGCGTCGCCCCCTGACCCCACGCTTTCAACAACCAAAGCCCGCAGGAAACCTGGCGGGCTTTGTCACGCAGGGCGCCAGACCACCATCAAGGCATGCCGTTGGCGCCGTGCAGGCGAAAGCCCGGCCGCTCGCAAAGCCGTTCGTAGTAGGCGCGGACTGCAGGCAATTCAGGGCGCTCCAGGGGCGCCGACATCCAGCGGTGCGTGGACAGGCCCAGCACGATATCGGCCAGGCTCAATTGCGTGCCAGCAGCAAAGGCGCCGGTGCGCGACAACTGGTCTTCCAGAATGCGCATGTGGCGATGCCAGTTCGCCATGCTGCCAGCCAGTTGCGCGGGGTCTTGGTGCTCCGAACTTTTTCTCACCAACCCCATGAAGGCATAGCGCCAGGCATTGTTCAGCTCGGTGGCCTGCCAGTCCATCCACTGCTCGACAAGCGCGCGCTCGGCGGGCGCTGCCGGCAGCAGGTCCTGCCGGTCATGGCGGGCCGCCAGGTAGCGGCAGATGGTATTGGACTCCCACAGCACCAGCGGTCCATCAAGCAGCACGGGAACCATCGCATTCGGATTGAGCGCCAGAAATCCAGGCTCCTGCGTCGATCGATAGCCTGAACCCCATTCCTCCTGGTCGAAAGAAATTCCCAACTCCACGCAAAGCCACAGCACCTTGCGCACATTGATGGACGATGACTTGCCCAGAATCCTGATCATTCGCTGCCTTCTTCGGTTTCGGTGATTTGCAGACCTGCATTGTCCCGTGCGATCCGACAAGAAATGCGACCGAACCTCCACCGCTGCCGCATGATGCAGGCATGCCCCTGGAAAAGCCCTCATCACGCCCAAGCGCCTGCGACCCCGCGCTCTCAGATGCCGACCTCTGGACTGCCTACATCGATGCAAGCGCCGTACCCAACCCCGGACGCATGGCCATGGGCGCCGTCATCACCGCACCCGACGGACGCCGCCACCTTCTGTCCGAGCCCTGCCCCGAGCGAGGCTGCAACAACGAAGCCGAACTGCGCGCCCTGATGGCCGCGCTGCAGGCCCTACAAGGCCTGCAGGCGCGCCGCCTGACCATCTTCACGGACAGCAGCATCCTGGTGGAGCAGTTGACTCCATCGCCACGCCCCATCAAGCCCATCGCGCGCCTGGCAGACCTCTTTGACGAGGCCCGCACCATGCTGACCGGGTTCGAGCACGTGCAACTGCGCTGGATACCCCGCCACCGCAACACCGAGGCCGACGCCCTGGCCAGGGAAGCTCTTTTGCAGGCGTGAATCCCGCTCCGCACCCGCACCCACACCCACCCTTTCGCAGGGTCTCGACTCAGGCCGCCTGCTGCCTGTCCAGGCGCTTGAGGAACACCCCAATCTCCTTTACGACCTGGGCGTCCCCCTTCTGCTGCGCGCAGGCCAATCCCGTATTCCACGCCCGCCGTGCTCCAGCAGCGTCACCCAGCGCCAGCAATGCCCGGCCCAGCAGCTTCCACGCCACTGAATAGCCTGGATCGATTTCAGTGGCCCGCTCCAGGTGTGAATGCGCCACCTCAGGCGCCTCGTTTTCAAGATAGGTCTTGCCTAAGGTACAGCGCAGCAGGGCCGAGTCCTTGCCGGATGCGAGCAGGCCCTCAAGCCTTTGCGTCATTTCATTCATCTTCAAACCCCTTCTGCGGCAACACAGGCCCATGGCTACAGCGGCAAATTGTGCCTCTGCTATAATCCCGTGGTTGTCTGCGCAGGCAATGCTGTATCTCACGCCGGCGCGTCGTGCACTACGACGAAAAAAACAACGGTGACAGCCGCAGAGACGTTCTGCCGTAAAACGATGGTCGCGTAAGAGCCATCGTCCACATTCCCAGAAAAAAGCCCGCTCCACAGCGGGCTTTTTGCATTGCACGGCGCATTTGGCTTGAGGCGGTTGCATCGGAGTACAAAAAAACAGCTTTACGGCTCAGATGCATGCAACTTCGGCTGCTTTGACCCCATCAAGCACCTTGTTTCAATTTACACTTGACAACCAGGAAGGACCGGAGACGCAGACGCAAGCGCTCTCATTCAAAACCCCTAGCATGTGTCCTTCCTGGATTGATCGCATGGAACGCTCCATTCAGCGCCCCGGCCGCCTCCGCAGCCGGGGCGTTTTTTCTGGAGCGGCACCACGCCAGATACCAGCCCAGCAGGCGAAAACCGCAAAACACAAGCTTTTTCTAATTCCAGAGAAAGTTCTGGGTTTATTTGAGAATGATTCTTGTTTGCGTATATCATTCAACCCATGCTGCAGCATTCATGGTGTTGCAGCAGTTCAGTTTCATCGTGGGGCGACTCGTCAGGCCAGTTCAGCCTGCAGTCGTTTTTGCCAGCCAGCGGTATGCCGGTTAGCCAGGCTCTTTTTCAAGCACGATCGTTTCTGGATATCTTTCTCATTCCTCGCACCGAGACGGCGCCCGCCGCAGCAGACGCGCCACTTTCGCACCCAACCCGGCCATCATCAAGCATCGGCCTGCGGTTGCACACCAAGATCCTCTCCCACCTATCCCTCTTGCACGCAGTCGGGCAAATGCCTGTCCGCAGTTTCCCCTGCCCCAATGCAAAAAGCCCGGCCTGCACGTGGTGCAGACCGGGCCTTTTTCACGGCAGCATCAAGGGTTGCGTCGGCGCAGACGGATGGCCAACCCACCCATCATCAGGCTCAGCAGCGCGACCGCCCACTCGCTCAGTGACGGAATCGACGCCGGCGTGCCGCCACCGACCGCTGCAGGCAGCACCAGGGCCGAAGGATCTTCCACACGGCCATTGGCCAGAAGATCGTCATCGCCCAGGCCGCCATCGCGCAGCACGAAGGAGACGACGCGACCCTGCAGCGTTGCAGGTATGCGGTACCAGTGCTGCGTGGTGTTATCTGCCGTGCGGCCCCATTTCCAGTATTCAGCACCACCGGGCAAATCGTTGGGATAGGTCAGCCTGACCGTCACGAGCGCACCCGCATCACAGCCATCGGTATTGAGCTTCAACAGCCCGTGTGGCACCACGGCCCCAGGACGTGGAGTACCCGGTGCCGCCACGACCTGCGGCGGCTCGGCCAGGCGGCAGTTGGCGCCACCGCCCACGACCTCGCCCACAACCGCAATCTGGCTTGCTCCGGTGATGTTGAATCGATTGGCCGGGTCCACCGCGCCCGCTGCGGTCGCCAGCAGCGGATAGCTGGCCGTCACAGCCGCATGGACACCATCGCTCACGCTCAGTTGCAGGCTGGCCGGGCCGGCCACCGAAGCCATGTACATGGCGGCGCGCAATTGCTGCGACACCTGTTCGGGGCTGCCGCGCAGCTGTATGCCGGGCTGTGCAGCATCGACATCCTCCAGGCCCAGCACCTGTCCGCCGCTGGCGACGATGGACAGTGTGACGACGGGGCTGTCGGCATCGGCCACCACCACGTCCGCCAGATCGGCCGCCTGCCCCACCACCACGGCCTGCGCATTGGCAGGCACGCCACTGAACGATGGCGCCCGGCCACCGAAATTCAGGCCCAGGAGAATGGGGTTGTGGTCACTGGAACGATAGGCAGTGGGCGCATAGAAGCTGGCCTGCTGATCCAGCGACTTGAACTCGACGTTGTAGTCGAGCACCTCGGGCTCCTCGGCATTGATGGCCCACTTGACCGCACGCCCCACGCTGGGCTGCAGGCTGGTGCTCACCAGCACATGGTCCAGCGAACCCCACATTCCGTCGAATGCATAGGACAGCCCCTGGGAGACCTTGACATAGCCGCCGGCCTCCAGCGTGGTGATGGGGTCTTCCTTCGCATAGGCGTTGAAATCACCCACCAGCACCACGTGGGGGCTGGTCGCGCCTGTGGGCCGGGTTGCCAGCCAGTTGCTCAGTTGCTGGGCCGTCTTCACGCGCGCCGCGTTGTTGGCGCCCTGGCCGTCGAGCACGTCCGCATTGCCTGCGCCACCGAGCACGCTGCCCTTGGATTTGAAATGATTCACCACCAGCGTGAACTGCTCCGCGCTGCCGCCCACGGCAAAGGTCTGCGCAATCGGCACCCGGGCTCCGCCAATGCTTCCGTTGAAGGCATCGTAGGTAGAGACATTGGGTGCCGCTGCGCTGCCCACCGGCGTGACACGGTCGCTGCGATAGACGATGGCCACGGTAATGGCATCCGTGCCCGCGCCTGGCACCGTGCCTGCAGCCTCAGTGAAGGGTGCCTTGACCACCGCATACACGGCGCCGGCAGGCTTGTCCGCACTCGCGTTCAAGGCGTCGGCCAGATCCTGGATGGCGCTGCCTGGGCCAAAGCCATTGTTCTGCACCTCCATCAGGCCGTACACATCGGCGCCCAGCCCCAGCAGATTGGCCACGATCTTGGCGCGCTGCCTGTCCAGCTCGGCAATGCTGTTGGCACCGCGAATGCCTTGCTGGTTGCCCAGCGGCGTGTTGAACATCACCTGGGAAGAGCCGCTTGTGGCACCGGTCAGGTTGAAGAAATTGAGAACGTTGGCAGACGCGATCTTGAGCGTGGCCGCTCCCACGGCCTGCTGCAATTCAGCAGCAGAAGGTCGCGCGGCTCCCGTGAACTGCGGCGTCTGCGTGGGCTGCACGCGGTAGCTGGTCAGATAGGGCTCGCTGGCGGCAGCATCAAAGAACTGGTCGAGCACGCCGATGACGCGATCCACGCCATCGCCAGCGCGCAGCGTGTTGGACGCCGACAGCGGCAGGCCGCCACGGCCCGGCACGAACTCGGGATTCTGGGCCCCGGAGCGATCATCGAGAATGATCTGGCTGCGCTGCAGCGTCTGCACGTAGGCTGCATAGCCCGCCACGCTGGGAGCGTTGACTTCGGTGTACTGCGCCAACGGCGTATCGGCAGACAGCGTGACATTGCCGTAGCGGCCCAGCGTGCGGTTGTCGCTCACCACCAGCTTGCCGCCTGCGGTGGCAGATGCCACCTCCACACGCATGCCTTCCAGACGCTCCCATTGCCCCATGTCGCTGACAGGCAGTGCGATGCGCACCGGCTCCGGCAAGGCCGCCGCGCCGCGGACCACGAAGTCCGTGATGGCGCTGAGCTGGGTCTGATTGCGGAACTCGCTCACCGAGGCGGAAATCTGCACCAGCTTGCCCACCGTGCTCTCGTCCACGCCAGGATTGGCGTTGCCGTAGTAGACAAAGATGCCCTCCGAGGTAGCAGCATCGCCATCGGAGTCTGCCGCCTCTTCCTGCACGAAGAAGCCGCTCAGTCCAGGCATATAGGCCGTCACCACGGCACTCACCGTCACCTTCTGCCCCACCAGCGGAGACTGATCGCCAGAGCCCTGGACCGCAGAAATCCTGGTGACCGGAGGCTCGTCTCCCGTCGTGAAGCCCAGCGTCGTGCCGGTCCACACATTGCCCGAGGTATCCAGCACCGGCTCGCCCACGGAAACCAGGCTGTAGGGCGTATTGACCGCCAGCCGCACACCCGCGTTGAGCGTGATGGTCGAGCCACTGAATTTCACCTGCGCCGCATCGCCAGCCTGCAGCGTTGCCGCCACCGTGGCGCCCTGGCGCAGTTCGAAACTGCCGCTACCGGGCTTCACCGCCTCATCGAAACTCAGCTTGATTTCGGGATTCAGCGCCACCCCGGTCGCCGCCGCTGCGGGAATGCTTGCCTGCAGCGTGGGCGCCGTGGTGTCGGGCAGCGCCAGGGTGATGGAGACGTCATCAATGGCCAGGCCGTGGTCGTTGCCCACATCATTGAGCTCCACCCAACGCAGCCACAGCGTGGCACCTGGCGCCCAGCCCAGGCCGCGCAGATCCCCGCCCACATTGTTCACCCGACCGGCCACATTGCCGTCCACGGCGGCAGCAGTGCCAGTGGCAACAGGCGATTGCCAATTGAAGTTCGCGCCGGCAGGCAGCCATTCAGGCACGTCGGCAAAGGTGGCTCCCATGCCGTACTCCAGCACCATGGGCTGCGGTTCCGTATTGCCACCGTTGCGCCATTGCTCGCCGTTGAATCGCAAGGTGATGCCATCGACCGAGCCACCCGTGTCATTGCGCACCGCCAGCGCAATCCAACCCGCTACAGCGCCCTGGGCCGGGCTGCCAAAGTAGGCCCCGCCTGATGCCACGCCCCCCAAGGCGCGGTCCGCGCTCAGCCCCAGGCTGTAGAAGCTGCCGGTGTTGGAGGCACCATTGCCAGCGACGTAAGAGGTGATGGATGCCAGGTTCTTGTTGAAGAGAAACCAGCCCGGCAAGGTGCTGTTATTGGCCCAGGCCAGCCCCGCCCCGGACGCGGCCAGGGTGTCGAAATTCTGCGTGTAGGTGCCGTTGAAGGGAACCTGCGCCCATACCCCGGCAGACGCCGAAAGAAGCAGGCCCGCACCATACAGGCGCCAACGATGGCGCTGCAATGGCGCACTCAGCGGATTGGCCGGGTTGAAAACAAATGGAATCAGCGTGGCAGCAATGGACATGGATGCGCAATAAAAAAACAATGCGCTCCCTCCCATGGTTGCGCAACCCCCGGTTTATCGCGCATGGAGATGACCAGCCTGTGACTCGGCAGATGCTCCTCCGTCCTACGTGCAGACTCGCCTCTCACCCATCGGCCCGCCTGCGCACGGCAGGCATCATCGCCTTCAGTTTCTGCACCGTTTCATTGCCGGGTCTGGGGCATTTCCTCCTCCCTCCCTCTCATTCCCCCAGGAAGCTTTCAAAAAGCACCGGCTCTTTCTTCCCAGGCCAGCGCAAGCCGCTGGCCTTTTTCTTGGGCGCACCTCATCGCCCCAACCATCACCATCACCTGTTCTGAACGCGCCACGTCGCTGGTGACCGTTCCTGCATTCGCACACTCTTTTTCTTACTGATAACTTACAAAATATTCATACCCGTGATATACACGCGCATCTCCCACTGAAAATCATCATTGCCATGACATCCGACTACAAGGCCCTGCTGCAACAAAAAGCCGAGCTTGAGAAAAAAATCGACGCACTAATCCAGAATGCGAAAACCGATGCGATCGCTGAAGCAAAGGCGATGGTGCAGCAATATGGTTTGACGGAGGAGGATGTCTTCCCCTCCGCCAAGAGCAAATCCGGCAAGGCCAGCAAGCACAGCGTGGGAGAGCCCAAATTCCGCAACCCAGAAACCGGCGCCACCTGGACAGGCCGCGGCAAGCCGCCCAAGTGGATAGAAGGCAAGGACCGCGCAAGCCTCGCCATCTGAGAATCGACACCGGGCGCCGGCCATACCCCCCAGTCGGCGCCCCCTATTTCGCCGCGTTGCCATACCATGCGATTTCCAACACAAGGAGGAAACGCACATGAGCAAACAGAGCACAGAAACCCTGTTGGCAGCAGAACTGGCTGACCACTTCATAGAAGTCATCCTGTCCAACAAACCAGAGCTGCTGGTCTCGGGCATCGGCGGGGTGGCAGACCTGCACCACATACAGCATGGCGCCAAGGCCCTGGCGCATTTCCGCCTCACGCTGATCCAGGAACTGTCGCAACAGCCCATGCCCGACATGGGCAGCAGCTGAATCAACCCTGGGCCAGCCTCCTTGCCGAACCCGTTCCCGCAGCCCGTGCGAAATCCGTGCGATTCCGACGACACCGCAGGACAGTTGAAGGCAAAAAAAACCGCCACACGCTGAGGTCATCAGTGTGTGGCGGTGTCTTGGATGGTGGAGCTGGCGGGAATTGAACCCGCGTCCGCAAGCCTTCGCCGGGCAGATCTACATGTTTAGCGTTCTGTTTTGAGTCTCGCCTCCCAAGTCGCGCAGGCGCACGCTACCCGGGATGCCAGCTTCCTTGGATCTTGCCACGTACTAAGAAGCCCAGCACGCAGCCAGCTGATGTAAATTCCCTTGCAGCCGGGAGGTATTGCTACCCCCTTGCCCAGCCCATCAGCGTGCTGTTGCAAGGCTCACCGGATTTAAGCGGCGAGTGCGAAACGTTCGTCGTTTGCAGTTAGTTTTTTGAATGGAGATTTACGAGCGTCACTCAAGCTCGACATGCACCACACCGGTCCCGAACCCACGTCGAAACCAGGACAGCCCCAAGACTCCTATCTTAGCCTCTTTCCAGCAGTTTCAAGAGCTCCAGCGGAGAATAGATTTGCGCATCCGCCTGCCACTGCAGCGTATCGCCCGCTGCGCCGAGGTAGCCGTAGCAGGCTGCCACGGTCTTCATGCCTGCGGCCTTGCCTGCAACGATGTCGCGCTCATCATCACCCACATAGACAAAACACTGCGGGGGCAGGCCGATACGCGCGGCAGCTTCCAGCAACGGTGCTGGATGGGGCTTTGCGTGGGGCGTGGTATCACCGCTGACGATGGCACCAGCGCTCGCGAAAAGCGGCATCTGCTGCGTCAGCGGATCGGTGAAACGCATGGATTTGTTGGTGACCACTCCCCAGGGCATGGATGCCGCCTGGAGCTGTGCAATGAGCTCCGGGACACCATCGAACGCATAGGTGCGCTCGGTCATGCACTGCTCGTAGTTGCGGAAAAACTCCTCGCGCATCTCCGGAAACTCCGGCGAGTCGGGCGTGAGCCCGAAGCCTACTCCCAGCATCCCCCGTGCCCCGGCGCCCGCCATGGGCCGATACCGCTCATAGGGAAGCGACTGCAGGCCACGGTCAATGCGCATCCTGTCTGCGGCCGCACCCAGGTCGGGTGCACTGTCGATCAGGGTGCCGTCCAGGTCGAACAGAACAGCTCGGACTTCTTGCCACATGCGGCTCACCCTTCTGCCCGGCGCGTTGCCAGCATGTAGTTCACCGACGTGTCCGCGCTGAGCCAGTAGCGCCCGGTGATGGGGTTGTGCTGCAGACCCTTGCTGGCCTGCAGGTCAAGGCCAGCCTGACGGGCAAACATGGCGAGTTCGCTGGGCTGGATCAGCTTGGCGTACTCATGCGTCCCCTTGGGAATCATCTTGAGCAGGTACTCAGCCGCCACAATGGCCAGACCAAAGGCCTTGGCACTGCGGTTGATCGTGGAGAAGAACACCCAGCCCCCAGGCTTGACCAGCTCGGCGCAGGCCGCGACCACGGATGCGGGATCGGGCACATGCTCGAGCATCTCCATGCAGGTCACCACGTCAAAGGAGCCCGGCTGCTCCTCGGCCAGACGTTCCACGCTGACTTCGTGGTAGTGGATGTTCGGAGTACCCGTTTCCAGCGCATGCAACTGGGCCACACGCAATGCCTTGGTGGCCAGGTCGATGCCCACCACCTCTCTCGCCCCCTTGCGGGCCATGGAATCGGCGAGGATGCCCCCACCGCAGCCGACATCAAGGACCCTGCGGCCCTTCAAGGGAGCTTGCGCATCAATCCAGTCCAGGCGCAACGGATTGATCTGATGCAAAGGTTTGAACTCACTTTCCGGGTCCCACCAGCGATGGGCCAGGCTGGAGAATTTCTCCAGCTCCGCCGGGTCGGCATTGACGTTGATTGCGTTGCTCATGGCTCGATTGTCGGTGATTGCGACGACCGTTCGGCCATAAAAAAAGCCCCGTTGCCGGGGCTTTTGCGGGAAGCAATCGAAAGATTACTGAGCGGCGCGGGTGCCGACCACTTCGATTTCCACGCGACGGTTCTTTGCGCGGCCTTCCTTGGTCTTGTTGTCGGCGATGGGCTGCTTTTCGCCCTTGCCTTCAGTGTAGACGCGGTTCTTTTCGATGCCCTTGGACACCAGGTAAGCCTTCACAGCTTCAGCGCGGCGAACCGACAGCTTCTGGTTGTAGGCGTCAGAGCCAACGGAGTCGGTGTGACCGACGGCGATGACCACTTCCAGGTTGATGCCCTTGACCTTGGAGGCCAGGTCATCCAGCTTGGCCTTGCCTTCGGGCTTCAGAACCGACTTGTCGAAGTCGAAGAAAGCGTCAGCAGAGAAGGTCACCTTGGAAGCCACGGCGGGAGCGGGAGCCGGTGCCGGGGCGGGAGCTGCCGGAGCGGGCGTTGCGGTAGGAGCCACAGCGGCTGCCACAGGCTTCAGGGCACCGTCGCAGTCAGCTGCTGCAGTGGCGGGCGTCCAGTTGGCATCGCGCCAGCACAGTTCGTTCGTGCCGTTCTTCCACACCAGTTCGCTGGTGCCGTTTTGCCAGTTGTCGATGGTCTTGCCACCGTCAGCAGCCTTCACTTGTGCGCCAGCAGCCGTTGCGAGGGCGGCAGAGGCAAACAACATCGCCACTTTGTTCAGTTTCTTCATGGTTCTCCTCTTGGGGAAAAAGCCGCAGCAGGGCTGCGAATCTGTGGACGTTATCAGTGACCATCACCAAAAACGTTGAATTGATTGTGCCATACGTCACAAGCAGACGGACCGCCAAGCGGGCGCCAACAAGTAGGACAGCGGCGGAATTCCAGGGTTATGTTGCTCGGCTGCTACACGTCATTCGACCTAAAATGGGCCTTTTCCCGCCGTCAGAGTATCGCCACACATGACCCAGTTTGCTAAAGAAACCCTGCCCATCAGCCTCGAAGAGGAGATGCGTCGCAGCTATCTCGATTACGCAATGAGCGTGATCGTGGGCCGGGCGCTGCCCGATGCGCGAGATGGTCTCAAGCCTGTGCATCGGCGCGTGCTGTTCGCCATGCACGAGCTCAACAACGACTGGAACCGGCCGTACAAGAAGTCGGCGCGTATCGTCGGCGACGTGATCGGCAAGTACCACCCGCACGGAGACAGCGCGGTGTACGACACCATCGTGCGCATGGCACAGGATTTCTCGCTGCGCCATATGCTGGTCGACGGGCAGGGCAACTTCGGTTCGGTGGACGGGGACAGCGCGGCGGCGATGCGTTACACCGAAATCCGCCTGTCCAAGATCTCCCACGAGATGCTGGGCGACATCGACAAGGAGACGGTGGACTACGGCCCGAACTACGACGGCAGCGAGCGCGAGCCGCTGGTGCTGCCCGCGCGGCTGCCCAACCTGCTGGTCAATGGTTCCTCGGGCATTGCCGTGGGCATGGCCACCAACATTCCTCCGCACAACCTCAACGAGGTGGTGGATGCCTGCCTGCACCTGCTGCAGACGCCTCAGGCCACCATCGACGAGCTGATGGAGATCATTCCCGCGCCTGACTTCCCCACGGCCGGCATCATCTATGGCATCAACGGTGTCAAGGAAGGCTACCGCACGGGTCGCGGACGCGTGGTGATGCGCGCCAAGTGCCACTTCGAGGACATCGATCGCGGCCAGCGCCAGGCCATCATCGTTGACGAGCTGCCCTACCAGGTCAACAAGAAGACGCTGCAGGAGCGCATGGCCGAGCTGGTGCACGAGAAGAAGATCGAAGGCATCAGCCACATCCAGGACGAGTCCGACAAGTCGGGCATGCGCCTGGTGATCGAGCTCAAGCGCGGCGAAGTGCCCGAGGTCGTGCTCAACAACCTGTACAAGCTGACCCAGCTGCAAGACACCTTCGGCATGAACATGGTGGCGCTGGTCGATGGCCAGCCCAAGCTGTGCAACCTGAAGGATCTGGTCGAGGTCTTCCTGCAGCACCGCCGCGAAGTGGTCACGCGCCGCACGGTGTATGAGCTGCGCAAGGCGCGCGAGCGCGGCCATGTGCTGGAAGGCCTGGCGGTCGCGCTGGCCAATATCGACGACTTCATCGCCATCATCCGCAACGCGCCGACGCCGCCCGTGGCCAAGGCCGAGCTGATGACGCGCAACTGGGACAGCAAGCTGGTGCGCGAGATGCTCACGCGCACCCGCACCGATGGCGGCGTGGTCAACGCCGACGACTACCGCCCCGACGGGCTGGAGCGCGAATTCGGCATGCAGGCCGATGGCCTGTACCGCCTGTCCGAAACCCAGGCCCAGGAAATCCTGCAGATGCGCCTGCAGCGCCTGACCGGCCTGGAGCAGGACAAGATCGTCGCCGAGTACAAGGACGTGATGTCCGTCATCGAGGACCTGCTGGACATCCTGTCCAAGCCCGAGCGCGTGTCGGCCATCATTGGCGACGAGCTCAAGCAGATCAAGGCCGAGTTCGGCCAGAGCAAGGTCGGCGCCCGCCGCAGCACGGTCGAGTACAGCGCGCAGGACCTGTCCACCGAGGACCTGATCACGCCCACCGACATGGTGGTCACGCTCAGCCACACGGGCTACATCAAGAGCCAGCCGCTGTCCGAGTACCGCTCGCAAAAGCGCGGCGGACGCGGCAAGCAGGCCACGGCCACCAAGGAAGACGACTGGATCGACCAGCTGTTCATCGCCAACACGCACGACTACCTGCTGTGTTTCTCCAACCGCGGTCGCCTGTACTGGCTCAAGGTCTGGGAAGTGCCCGCAGGTTCGCGCGGCTCGCGCGGACGCCCCATCGTCAACATGTTCCCGCTGCAGGATGGCGAGAAGATCAACGTGGTGCTGCCGCTGACGGGCGAGTACCGCAGCTTCCCGGCCGACCACTATGTGTTCATGTCCACCAGCATGGGCACCGTGAAGAAGACGGCGCTGGACGAGTTCTCCAACCCGCGCAAGGCCGGCATCATCGCCGTGGGCCTGGACGAGGGCGACTTCCTGATCGGCGCAGCCCTGACCGACGGCAAGCATGACGTGATGCTGTTCAGCGACGGCGGCAAGGCCGTGCGCTTCGACGAGAACGACGTGCGCCCCATGGGCCGCAACGCGCGCGGCGTCAAGGGCATGAACCTGGAAGAAGGCCAGAGCGTGATCGCCATGCTGGTGGCCGAGGACGAGTCGCAAAGCGTGCTCACGGCGACCGAGAACGGCTACGGCAAGCGCACCTCCATCGTCGAGTACACGCGCCATGGCCGCGGCACCAAGGGCATGATCGCCATCCAGCAGTCCGAGCGCAACGGCAAGGTCGTCGCCGCCACCCTGGTGCATGCCGATGACGAAATCATGCTGATCACCGACACTGGCGTGCTGGTGCGCACCCGGGTCTCGGAAATCCGCGAACTGGGCCGCGCCACCCAGGGCGTGACGCTGATCTCCCTGGACGAAGGCGCCAAGCTCGGCGGCCTGCAGCGCATCGTTGAAAACGATGCCAACGAAGTCGAGGACGAGGCCACGGGCGAGGAGGCCACGGGCGGCGACGAAGCCGCTGCCGAAGGCACGGGCGAGCCCGCCTGATGACCCAGCCGCCGCTGGGGCTGCCTCCCGCACCGGGAGCGCAGCTCCAGCGGCGGCCCAGATTTTTGACAGTTGCAGGCACCGCCCGAGCTGGCGCCTGCGCGTGACTTGACAGTGAACTCCATGAACCGCCCTTACAACTTCTCCGCCGGCCCCGCCGCCATTCCCGCCGAAGTGCTGCAGCAGGCAGCCGCCGAAATGCTCGACTGGCACGGGTCCGGCATGAGCGTGATGGAGATGAGCCACCGCGGCAAGGAGTTCATCTCCATCTATGAACAGGCCGAGGCCGACCTGCGCGAGCTGCTGGCCGTACCGCCCGAGTTCAAGATCCTGTTCATGCAGGGTGGCGGCCTGGCCGAGAACGCCATCGTGCCCCTGAACCTGTCGCGCGCCGGCACGGTGGACTTCGTGCTCAGCGGCAGCTGGAGCCAGAAGTCGGCCAAGGAAGCACGCAAGTACGTGGCCGACGCGCACATCGCGGCCAGCGGCGAGGAGGGCAAGTTCACCGCCCTGCCCGCCCCCGAGAGCTGGCAACTGAGCCGCGGCGCCAGCTACGTGCACATCTGCAGCAACGAAACCATCCATGGCGTGGAATTCCAGGAGCTGCCCGACCTGAAGGCGCTGGGCTGCGATGCTCCGCTGGTGGTTGATTTCTCCTCGCACGTGGCCTCGCGCCCCGTCGATTGGAGCCGCGTGGGCCTGGCGTTCGGCGGCGCGCAGAAGAACCTGGGCCCTGCCGGCCTGACCCTGGTCATCGTGCGCGAGGATCTGCTGGGCCACGCCCTGCCGGCCTGCCCTTCGGCCTTCGACTACAAGACCGTGGCCGACAACCAGTCGATGTACAACACGCCGCCGACCTGGGGCATCTACATCGCGGGCCTCACGTTCCAATGGATCAAGCGCCAGACCGAAGGCGGCCTGACCGGCGTGGCCGCCCTGGAGGCGCGCAACATCGCCAAGGCCGACCTGTTCTACCAGTACGTGGACCAGTCCTCGTTCTACGTGAACAAGGTCGCTGCCAATTGCCGCTCGCGCATGAACATCCCCTTCTTCCTGCGCGACGAATCGCGCAATGACGCCTTCCTGGCCGGAGCCCGGGAACGCGGCCTGCTGCAGCTCAAGGGCCACAAGTCCGTCGGCGGCATGCGTGCCAGCATCTACAACGCCATGCCCATCGCTGGCGTGCAGGCGCTGGTGGAGTACATGCGCGAATTCGAACAGCGTAACGCCTGACCGACCCACACTCCCGCCCATGAGCACCACACCCCAAGCCTCTCCCGATCTGGCGCATCTGCGCGTGCAGATCGACGATATCGACCAGCAACTGCTGGACCTGCTGAACCGACGTGCCCGCGTGGCAGAGCAGGTCGGCGAGGTCAAGAAGCGTGAAGGCACGCCCTTCTTCCGCCCGGACCGCGTGGCCCAGGTCATCCAGAAGATCGAGTCCGCCAATCCCGGCCCGCTCAAGAACGGCCATGTCTCGGCCATCTGGCGCGAGATCATGTCGGCCTGCCTGGCGCTGGAGTCGCCCCAGCGCGTGGCCGTGCTGGGCCCGGCGGGCACGTTCTGCGAGGAAGCCGCCATCCAGTACTTCGGCGGCGCGGCCGATTTGATGTACTGCAACAGCTTCGACGAGGTGTTCCACGCCACGGCCGCAGGCAGCGCGCAGTACGGCGTGGTGGGCGTGGAGAACTCCAACGAAGGCGTGGTCACGCGCTCGCTGGACATGTTCCTGCACACGCCCTGCCACGTGGTGGGCGAGGTCAGCCTGCTGGTGCGCCACAACCTGCTTCGCAGCAGCAACACGACCGAGGGCATCGAAGTCGTGGCGGCCCATCCCCAGGCCCTGGCACAGTGCCAGGGCTGGCTGGCCAAGCACCTGCCGCATGCCGAGCGCCGCCCGGTGTCCAGCAATGCCGAAGGCGCTCGCCTGGCAGCACTGCATCCCAACATCGCCGGCCTGGCCAGCGAACGCGCAGCCCAGCAATTCGGCCTGCATGTGGTGGCGCATGCCATCCAGGACGATGCCTACAACCGCACGCGCTTCGCCGTCATCTGCCTGCCGCACACGCTGGCCACGCCCTCGCCCAGCGGCCAGGATTGCACCAGCATCATCATCTCCGTGCCCAACCGCCCCGGCGCCGTGCATGACCTGCTGGTGCCGCTCAAGAGGCACGGCGTGTCGATGACGCGCTTCGAGTCGCGCCCCGCGCGCACCGGCCAGTGGGAGTACTACTTCTACATCGACCTCGAAGGCCACCCGGCACAGCCCAATGTGGCCAGCGCGCTGGAAGAGTTGCGCGGCCTGTGCGCCTTCTACAAGGTGCTGGGCACCTACCCGGTATCCAAGTGATGCAGCCCTTTGAACAACTGGGCCTGATCGGCTGCGGCCTCATGGGCGGCTCGTTCGCCCTGGCGCTCAAGCAGGCAGGGCTGGTCAAGCGCGTCGTGGGCTACAGCAAGTCGCCTTCGACGACCGAACGCGCTCGCCAGATGGGCGTCATCGATGTGGAGGCCCCCTCCGCCCTGCTGGCCGCCGCCGGTGCCGACCTGGTGCTGCTGGCCGTGCCCGTGGCGGCGACCGAGGCCACGCTCAAGTCCATCAAGCACCTGGTCACGCCCGAGATGATGATCATGGACGTGGGCTCCACCAAGGTCGATGTGGTGCATGCCGCCCGCTCGGCCCTGCGCGACCAGCTCGGCTCTTTCGTCCCGGCCCACCCCATTGCAGGCAAGGAAGTCTCGGGCGTCGAGCACTCCGACCCCCAGCTGTACAAGGGCGCACAGGTCATCCTGACGCCCACCGAACGCACGCTGACCGACCACCTGCAAAAGGCCCGCTCCCTGTGGGAACTGCTGGGCTGCCGCGTGCGCGCCATGTCGCCCGAAGCCCACGACAGCGCCTTTGCCACGGTCAGCCACCTGCCGCATCTGCTGGCCTTCGCCATGATGCAAAGCGTGATCACCCAGCCCGACTCCGACGACGTGCTGTCCCTGGCCGGCCCCGGCTTCCGCGACTTCACGCGCATTGCCGCAGGCGATCCCAAAATGTGGCGTGATGTGCTGCTGGCCAACAGCGAGCAGGTTCTGGCACAGTCGCGCCAGTTCCAGCAGGCGCTGCAGCAACTCGAATCCCTGATCCAGGCCGGTGACGGACAAGGTCTTGAAGACCACCTGACCCTGGCCAGCGCCGCGCGCGCCCATTGGCGCATGGGCGCTCCGCGCCGCTGACGCACAACGCAGGGCAAGCGCCAGACGCAAGCCCGGCGCACCCAAAGCGCTCCTGTGCATTGCGGCCGGCGCGGCCGCAATGCCTCCCGACAGCCTGTTTGCATCCGAATTGCCATGTTCAGTACCGCCTTCCTCGATATCCCCCCTCTTTCCCGCGCGCAGGGCACGGTGAGCCTGCCGGGCTCCAAGAGCATCTCGAACCGCGTGCTGCTGCTCGCGGCACTGAGCCAGGGCACGACCGTGGTCCACGACCTGCTCGACTCGGACGACACGCGCGTCATGCTCCGGGCCCTGCAGCAACTGGGCTGCACGGTGGAGCCCACGACCATCACCCTCGGCCAGCCCGTGCGCATCACCGGCCTGGGCGGCGTCCTGCCCTCTGGCGCCAGTGCCGAGCTGTTCATGGGCAACGCCGGCACGGCCATGCGGCCGCTGACGGCAGCCCTGTCCGTGCTGGGCGGCGACTTCAAGCTCAGCGGCGTGCCGCGCATGCATGAGCGCCCCATCGGCGATCTGGTCGATGCGCTGCGCCAGCTTGGCTGCCGCATCGACTATCTGGGCAACGACGGCTTTCCTCCGCTGCACATTCGCCAGCCCGATTTCTCGCAGCTGCCGCACAGCCCCATCCAGGTGCGTGGCGATGTCTCCAGCCAGTTCCTGACCTCGCTGCTGATGGCGCTGCCGCTGCTGGCCAACACACGCGACATCACCATCGAAGTCGTGGGCGAGCTGATCTCCAAGCCCTACATCCACATCACGCTGGAATTGCTGGCCCGCTTCGGCATTGCCGTGCACAACGAGAACTGGCAGCGCTTCACCATCCCGGCCGGCAGCCGCTACAGCTCGCCCGGCGAGATCCATGTCGAGGCAGACGCCTCGTCGGCCAGCTACTTCATCGCACTGGGCGCCATCGCCTCGGACAGCGCCGAAGGCATCCGCATCCTCGGCGTGGGACGGGACTCCATCCAGGGCGATATCCGCTTTGTAGAGGCCGCGCGCGCCATGGGCGCCGAGGTGGAAGGCGGCCCCAACTGGCTGCGCATCCGCCGTGGCGCATGGCCGCTCAAGGCCATCGACCTGGACTGCAACCACATCCCCGATGCCGCCATGACGCTGGCCGTCATGGCCCTGTATGCCGATGGCACGACCACGCTGCGCAATATCGCAAGCTGGCGTGTCAAGGAAACCGACCGCATCGCGGCCATGACCAAGGAGCTGCGCAAGCTGGGCGCCGACGTCGAGGAGGGCGCGGACTACATCCGCATCACGCCGCCCGCGTCCACCGCCGCATGGCGTGCGGCCAGCATCCACACCTATGACGACCACCGCGTGGCCATGTGCTTCTCGCTGGCGGCCTTCAACCCGGCCGCCCTGCCCGTGCGCATCGAAGACCCCAAGTGCGTCGCCAAGACCTTCCCCGACTACTTCGAGGCCCTGTTCTCGGTCTGCGAGACGGCCCGCGCGCGCATTCCCGTGATCTGCATCGATGGCCCCACGGCCTCGGGCAAGGGCACGATTGCCGCCGAGGTCGCCCAGGCTCTTGGCTACCACCTGCTGGACTCGGGCGCGCTGTACCGGCTCACGGGGCTGGCCGCATCGCGCGCCGGCCTGGTGCTGGACGAACCGCATGCCCAGCAGATCGCCGTGCTGGCGCGCGAGCTGCCCGTGCGCTTTGACGCCGAGCAGCGCATCTGGCTGGGTGACGAGGATGTCACCCTCATCCTGCGCAGCGAGGAGTCGGGCATGAACGCCTCGCGCGTCTCGGCCCTGCCTGCCGTGCGCGACGCGCTGGTGGACCTGCAGCTGTCCTTCCAGCAGCTTCCGGGGCTGGTTGCCGACGGCCGCGACATGGGCACGGTGATCTTTCCCCATGCTCCCCTCAAGGTCTATTTGTCGGCCTCCGCCGCCTGTCGCGCCGAGCGCCGGCATAAGCAGTTGATTTCCAAAGGAATTGCCGCTAACATAAGCGCCCTTCGGGCTGACCTTGAAGCACGCGATGCGCGGGACATGAACCGCAGCGTCGCACCGCTCAAGCCCGCCCAGGATTCCATGCTGCTTGACAGCTCCGAGCTCTCCATCGAAGAGGTGGCAGAACAGGTGCTTTCGTGGTGGCAGGAACGCCAGCCGTTCGGCCGCGACTGATTGCCAGTTGCGCCGCACGTCGGCAAACCCGCCCTCCGGGCCCAGACATGGCGGCACCGCCCCATGTACGGCCCGAGGTCCATAGACTCCAACACCGTGGTTGAACCCACAACACCTCCGCAAACAGTCCTAGAAACGCCTGGCAATAGTGCCGGCGGAAACCTGTTTGCGGGCAAGGAAATACATGTCTGAATCTTTTGCCTCCCTGTTTGAAGAATCGCTGCAACGCACGGAAATGCGTCCTGGCGAGGTCATCACCGCTGAAGTCGTGCGCGTCGAGCACAACTTCGTCGTCGTGAACGCTGGCCTGAAGTCGGAAGCCTACGTGCCAATCGACGAATTCAAGAACGACCAGGGAGAAATCGAAGTCCAGGTGGGCGACTTTGTGTCGGTCGCCATCGGCTCGATCGAAAACGGCTACGGCGACACCATCCTGTCGCGCGACACCGCCAAGCGCCTGGCCTCGTGGCTGGCTCTGGAAAAGGCCCTGGAATCGGGCGAATTCGTGACCGGCACGACCTCCGGCAAGGTCAAGGGCGGCCTGACGGTGCTGGTCAACGGCATCCGCGCCTTCCTGCCCGGTTCGCTGATCGACACCCGTCCGATCAAGGACCTGACTCCGTACGAAAACAAGACGATGGAGTTCAAGGTCATCAAGCTGGACCGCAAGCGCAACAACGTGGTGCTGAGCCGCCGCGCCGTGGTCGAAGCCTCGATGGGCGAAGAGCGCGCCAAGCTGATGGAAACGCTGAAGGAAGGCGCCATCGTTCAAGGCGTGGTCAAGAACATCACCGAATACGGTGCGTTCGTGGACCTGGGCGGCATCGACGGCCTGCTGCACATCACCGACATGGCATGGCGCCGCGTGCGTCATCCCTCGGAAGTCGTGCAGGCTGGCCAGGAAATCACCGCCAAGATCCTCAAGTTCGACACCGAGAAGAACCGTGTCTCGCTGGGTCTGAAGCAAATGGGCGACGACCCGTGGATGGGCGTTTCGCGCCGCTACCCCTCGAGCACCCGCCTGTTCGGCAAGGTCACGAACATTGCCGACTACGGCGCGTTCGTCGAGCTGGAACCCGGCATCGAAGGCCTGGTGCACGTCTCCGAAATGGACTGGACCAACAAGAACATTGCTCCGACCAAGCTCGTTACCCTGGGTGACGAAGTCGAAGTCATGGTGCTGGAGATCGACGAAGACAAGCGTCGCATCTCGCTGGGCATGAAGCAGTGCAAGGCCAACCCCTGGCAAGAGTTCGCGCAGAACACCAAGCGCGGCGACCGCGTCAAGGGCCCGATCAAGTCGATCACCGACTTCGGCGTGTTCGTGGGTCTGGCTGCCGGTATCGACGGCCTGGTGCACCTGTCCGACCTGTCCTGGAACGAGCCTGGCGAAGCCGCCGTGCGCAACTACAAGAAGGGCCAGGAAGTCGAAGCCATCGTGCTGGCCGTGGACGTCGAGCGCGAGCGCATCTCCCTGGGCATCAAGCAGCTGGACAGCGATCCCTTCACGACCTTCGTGACCGTGAACGACAAGGGCCAGATCGTGTCGGGCAAGGTCAAGACGGTGGACGCACGTGGTGCTGAAATCGACCTGGGCGAAGACATCATCGGTTACCTGCGTGCTTCGGAAATCGCCGTGGACCGCGTGGAAGATGCCCGCTCGGTGCTGAAGGAAGGCGACGAGATCACCGCCGTGGTGGTCAATGTGGATCGCAAGACCCGCAACATCCAGCTGTCGATCAAGGCCAAGGACCAGGTCGACCAGCAAGAAGCCATGGCTTCCCTGTCCGCTCAGTCGGCCAAGGAAAACGCCGGCACGACCAGCCTGGGCGCCCTGCTGCGCGCCAAGCTGGACAACTCCGACAAGTAATCAGCAGCCAGTCTGCTGACCGCTGAAGGTCGGATGCGACGGGCGCCTCCGGGCGCCCGTCGCCATTTCAACCCCTGATTCCTATCCTTGATGACCCGATCCGATCTCGTCGAAGAACTCGCCGCCCGCTTTGGCCAACTGAGCCAGCGCGATGCCGAGCAGGCCGTCAAGACGATTCTTGACGCCGTCAGCGATGCCCTGGTGCGAGGCCATCGCATCGAAATCCGCGGCTTTGGCAGTTTCTCGGTCAACCATCGCCCGCCCCGCATGGGCCGCAATCCCCGCAGTGGCGAGGCCGTCCACATTCCATCCAAGCGCGTGCCGCACTTCAAACCCGGCAAGGCCCTGCGCGAAGCCGTGGACCTGCGCCCCGGTGCGACCATCGATACAGACAACACAGGCTCCGGCACAGGCACCGGCCCTGCCGCCTGAAAGCGGGCTGACCGGCTGCGCGCGCCGCAGCCGCCCTCTCCGCCAGGCTCTAGAATCGTTCCCGTCACACAAGGGAACACATGAAGTACTTCCTGTGGCTGCTCAAGGCGGCCATTTTTTTTACGCTGTTCGCTTTCGCCCTGAACAACCAACAGGACGCGACGGTGCACTTCTTCTTCGGCACCTCCTGGACTGCGCCGCTGGTACTGGTGGTGCTGGCCGCCTTCGCCCTGGGCCTGATCGTGGGCGTTCTGGGCATGGTGCCGCGCTGGCTCAAGCACCGCAACGCCGCGCGCTCGACCCAGGCCACGGTGCCTGCCGCGGCCGAGGCACCGGCAGCGGCCACGGCGCCCAAGCCCGCCCCATCCCCCATCCTGCCGGGCGACGTGCATGGAATTTGATCTGAGCTGGATATTGCTGGGCCTGCCCGTCGCCTTCGTGCTGGGCTGGCTGGCCTCGCGCTGGGACCTGAGGCAGATTCGCGCCGAAAACCGCCAGGCGCCCAAGGCCTATTTCAAGGGCCTGAACTTCCTGCTCAACGAGCAGCAGGACAAGGCCATCGACGCCTTCATCGAAGCCGTGCAGAACGACCCCGACACTTCGGAGCTGCACTTCGCGCTGGGCAACCTCTTTCGCCGCCGTGGCGAATACAACCGCGCCGTGCGCGTGCATGAGCACCTGCTGTCGCGCGGCGACCTCAGCCGCGTGGACCGCGACCGCGCCCAGCACGCGCTGGCCCAGGACTTTCTGAAGGCAGGCCTGCTCGATCGCGCCGAGGACGCGCTGCGCCGCCTGGAAGGCACGGCCTTCGAGGCCGAGGCCCGCCTGGCCCTGCTGGCCATCTACGAACGCTCGCGCGACTGGACACAGGCCGCCGCCATTGCGCGCCGCATGCAGGAAGCCAACCAGGGCGACTTCAGCGGCCGCCTGGCCCACTACCTCTGCGAAGACGCCCAGGCCCTGTTGACCCAGGGCCAGCAGGCCGAGGCACTGCAGCGGCTGCAGCAGGCCATCACCACCGCCCCACAGGCCGCACGCCCGCGCCTGGAGCACGCGCAGCTGCAGCACCGCATGGGGCAATCGGCCCAGGCCCTGCACACGTTGGAAAGCCTGGCCGAGCAGTCCCCAGCCTCGCTGCCGCTGGCGGCTCAGCTGCTGGTGGACATTGCCGCCGCCACGGGCCAGCGCCAGCACATCCACCAACTGCTCAGCCAGCAGTACGAGCAGGCACCTTCGCTGGATCTGCTGCAGGCGCTGGTCGCGCTGGACGCTCAAATCGAAGAACAGAGCAACGATGGTGAAACCAAGGCACCGGGACGCGCACGCCTGGTCCAGCATCTGGACAGGGAGCCCTCCCTGGTGGCTGCCGCGCAGTGGCTGGCAGGCGAGAAGCTGGCCGAGGAGCAATACCACCCGGCCGTGCAACGCGCGCTGGACCACGCGGCCAAGCCGCTGACCCGCTACCGCTGCGCGGCCTGCGGCTTCGAGGCACGCCAGCATTTCTGGCATTGCCCCGGCTGCCAGAGCTGGGACAGCTATCCGGCCCGGCGCGTCGAGGAGCTGTGATGCGGGGCAGGCGCGAGAGGCAGCTCCACCCCCTGCATCGCGTCACCCCCATTGGCAAACACGGCATGGACGGTGTATTTTCAGAGTATTCCTAGAAACCGCCTTGGCAGGCGCATGGCCATTGACTTTGCACACGTTCGGCCATGCCTGCACGGGCCTGCTGGCCCCCTTCACCGCCTAGCCGCACGCCAAGGCCCTGCATAAGATGCCTCTGGGTCGCAATGTTGCGGCCCTCAACATTTTGGGATCAGGAGGTTTGTATGTTCAGAAAACTGATGGCTGGCTTCATTGCACTGCTGTGGTCCGTGATGGCCCTGGCTGCCGTGGAGGTCAACAAGGCGAATGAAGCCGAACTGACATCCATCAAGGGCATTGGCCCGGCCATGTCGGCACGCATTCTCGAGGAGCGCAAATCCTCCGCCTTCAAGGACTGGCCCGATTTCATTGCCCGCGTCAAAGGCGTGGGCGAACCGACCGCCGCCAAGTTCTCGGGTGACGGCCTGACGGTCAATGGCACCAGCTACAAGGGCCACGGAACCAAGCCCGAGGCAAAGGACACGGCGTCCAAGGACACCAAGGACACGGCAGCCAAAGGCGCCAAGCCGACCAAGGACCAGGCCGCCAAACCGGCCACGCCGGCCAAGGCCGGCGCGGCCTCCTGAGTACGCCAACTGTCTCTATCCAACCCGCTTCGGCGGGTTTTTCATGCGTACTACCCTCGGGGTATGCGCGGCCATAGCCTGAAACATGCTCAGGTTTTCATAGCGAAGCAAAAAACCTTGCCCGTAAAATGAACCGCCCATGCCCCTGATCACCCTCATCATCCTACCCTTCATCGGCAGCCTGATTGCCGCAATGCTGCCCGCCAATGCGCGCAATACGGAGTCAACGCTGGCCGGCGTCATTGCCCTCGGCTGCGCCATCCAGACGGCATTGCTGTTCCCCCAGATCGCCGATGGAGAGGTGCTGCGCCAGGAGATCGAGTGGCTGCCGGCACTGGGGCTGAATCTGGTGATCCGCATGGACGGCTTTGCCTGGATGTTCTGCATGCTGGTGCTGGGCATCGGTTCGCTGGTGGTGCTTTATGCGCGCTACTACATGTCGCCGGCCGATCCCGTGCCGCGCTTTTTCTCGTTCTTTCTGGCCTTCATGGGCGCGATGGCGGGCGTGGTGCTGTCGGGCAACATCATCCAGATTGCCTTCTTCTGGGAGCTGACCAGCCTCTTCTCCTTTCTTCTGATCGGATACTGGCACCACCGCAAGGATGCACGCCGGGGCGCGCGCATGGCGCTGACGGTGACGGGAACGGGCGGCCTGGCCATGCTGGCCGGCATGCTGGTGCTGGGCCACATCGTGGGCAGCTATGACCTGGACAACGTGCTCATCGCCGGCCAGCAGGTGCGCGACCACCAGCTGTACCTGGTCGCCCTGGTGCTGATCCTGCTGGGCGCACTGACCAAGAGCGCGCAGTTCCCCTTCCACTTCTGGCTGCCGCACGCCATGGCCGCGCCCACGCCGGTGTCGGCCTACCTGCACTCCGCCACCATGGTCAAGGCGGGTGTGTTCCTGCTGGCGCGCATGTGGCCCGTGCTGGGTGACACCGATGCCTGGTTCTGGCTGGTGGGCGGAGCCGGCGCGGCAACGCTGCTCATCGGTGGCTATCTGGCCATGTTCCAGCACGATCTCAAGGGATTGCTGGCCTATTCGACGATTTCCCACCTGGGCCTGATCACGCTGCTGCTGGGCCTCAACAGCAAGCTGGCCGCCGTGGCTGCGGTGTTCCACATCATGAACCACGCGACCTTCAAGGCCTCGCTGTTCATGGCCGCAGGCATCGTTGACCATGAAAGCGGCACGCGCGACATCCGCCGCCTCTCGGGCCTGCGGCACATGATGCCCATCACGGCCACGCTGGCCTGCGTGGCCAGTGCGGCCATGGCGGGCGTGCCGCTGCTCAACGGCTTCCTGTCCAAGGAAATGTTCTTCGCCGAGACCGTCTATCTGGACGCTGCCCCCTGGGTGCGCACGGCCCTGCCGGTGGCCGCCACGGTGGCGGGCATGTTCAGCGTGGCCTATTCGCTGCGCTTCACCATTGACGTCTTCTTCGGCCCCAAGGCCACCGACCTGCCGCACGAGCCGCACGAGCCGCCGCACTGGATGCGCGTGCCCGTCGAATTGCTGGTGCTGGCCTGCCTGGTGGTGGGCATGCTGCCGGCGTGGGCGGTGGGCAGCTTCCTCGCAGCGGCCGCCACGCCCGTGGTCGGCGGCGATCTGCCCGAGTACAGCCTGGCCATCTGGCACGGCTGGAACATGCCCTTGATCATGAGCCTGGTCGCCCTGATTGGCGGCATCCTGCTGTACATGCTGCTGCGCTGGCAGCGCCAGGCCGGCCACATCGATACCGCACCGCTGGTGGGCACGCTCAGCGGCCAGCGCATCTTCGAGAACCTGCTGGCCCGCCTGTCCCTGCTGGGCCGCTGGTCGCGCCGGCGCCTGTCCACCATGCGCCTGCAGTGGCAGATGCTGTGGCTGGTCTGCACCGCCGTGCTGGCGGGCGTTCTGCCGCTGTGGCTGCAGGGCATCAAGCTGGGCGATCGGGGCATGCTGCCGCTGTCGCCCGCCTTCGTGCTGCTGTGGTCGGTGGGCATTCTCTGCGCCCTGGGCACGGCCTGGAAGGCCAAGTACCACCGGCTGACCGCGCTGATCATGCTGGGCGGTGCCGGCCTGTGCACCTGCCTGACCTTCCTGTGGTTCTCGGCGCCCGATCTGGCGCTGACCCAGCTGGTGGTCGAGGTCGCCACCACGGTGCTGATGCTGCTGGGCCTGCGCTGGATGCCCAAGCGCGACAAGAGCCTGCACATTCCCGTGCTGTCCGCCGAGCTGCGTGCGCGCTCGCGCCGCATGCGCGACCTTCTGCTGTCGCTGGTGGCAGGGGGCGGCATGGCCTGGCTGGCCTTCGCCATGATGAGCCGCCCCTTCTATGACGGCGCCTCCACCTTCTTCCTGGAACATGCGCTCAGCGACGGCGGCGGCACCAATGTGGTCAACGTCATGCTGGTGGACTTCCGTGGCTTCGACACCTTCGGCGAAATCGTGGTGCTGGGCATCGTGGCCCTGGTGGTCTATGCCCTGCTGCGGCGCTTTCGCCCGGCGCGCGAGACGCTGGACCTGCCCGAACAGCAGCGCTACGTGCCAGGCGACCTGCAGACCGATCTGTTCAATCCGCGCAATGCCGGCGATACGGCCGTGGGCTACCTGATGGTGCCCGCCGTGCTGGTCCGCCTGCTGCTGCCTTTCGCGGCCCTGGTCTCGGTCTACATCTTCATGCGCGGCCACAACGAACCCGGAGGCGGCTTCGTCGCCGGCCTGGTGTTCTCGGTCGCCTTGCTGATGCAGTACATCATCTCCGGCACGCAGTGGGTCGAGGCCCACTTGCCGATCTTCCCGCGCCGATGGATCGGTGTCGGCCTGCTGTTCGCACTGGGTACCGGCATGGGCTCCATCGTGGCCGGCTATCCCTTCCTCACCAGCCACACCTTCCATATGACCCTGCCAGTCGTCGGCGACGTGCATCTCGCCAGCGCCCTGTTCTTCGACATCGGTGTGTTCTCACTGGTGGTGGGCGCGACCATGCTCATTCTGACGGCCATCGCCCACCAATCGGTGCGCAGCCACCGCTACCACGCCCGCCTGCTGGAGGAGCAGCAACAACAGGCCGAGGAGGCCGAAGCCGCCGTGCAGCAGGCCACCGCTGCAGCGCTTGCACGAGGAGGTTTCTGATGGAAGTCGTGCTTGCCATTGCCATCGGCGTACTGACCGGCTCGGGCGTGTGGCTGCTGCTGCGCCCACGCACCTACCAGGTCATCATGGGCCTGGCCCTGCTGTCTTACGCAGTCAACCTGTTCATCTTCAGCATGGGCCGCCAGGGCCTGGCCATTGACAAGGAGCCCGTGCTGCGGGCCGGCGTACCGCAGGATCTCGCGCACTATGCCGATCCCATGCCCCAGGCGCTGGTGCTCACGGCCATCGTGATCGGCTTTGCCATGACGGCGCTGTTCCTGGTGGTGCTGCTGGCCTCGCGCGGCACCACCGCCACCGACCATGTGGACGGAGCCCATTCCCGCACCGAGCAGGAGATGCCATGAACGAGCTGACCGCCCGTCTCATGCCGCACCTGATGCTGGCGCCCATCGTGCTGCCCATGCTCTCGGCAGCGCTGATGCTGCTGCTGCGCGAGGAGCGCCAGCGCGTGAAGTTCGCCCTCGGCCTGGTGTCCACCGTGCTGGGCCTGGGCGTGGCCGTGCTGCTGATGCTGTGGACCGACCAGGCCGGCGCACCCGTCAACCTGGGCGTCTACATGCCGGGCAACTGGCCCATGCCCTTCGGCATCTCGCTGGCGCTGGACCGCCTGACCGGCATGATGCTGGTGCTGACCTACACGGTGGCCCTGGCCTCGCTGATCTTCTCCAGCGCCCGCTGGCACCGCGCGGGGATGCACTTTCACTCGCTGTTCCAGTTCCAGCTGATGGGCCTGAGCGGCGCCTTCCTCACGGCGGACCTGTTCAACCTGTTCGTGTTCTTCGAGATCATGCTCGCGGCCTCCTACGGCCTGTTGCTGCATGGCTCGGGCCGGGCGCGCATCCAGGCGGGCCTGCACTACATCGCCATCAACCTGGCCGCCTCGTCGCTGTTCCTCATCGGCGTATCCATGCTCTACGGCCTGACCGGCACGCTGAACATGGCCGACCTGGCGCGCGCCATTCCCCAGATCAGCAGTGCCGACCGCGGGCTGCTGCATTCGGCAGCGGCCATCCTGGGCATCGCCTTCCTGACCAAGGCGGCCATGTGGCCGCTGAACTTCTGGCTGGTGCCGGCCTACAGCGCGGCCACCGCGCCCGTCGGTGCCGTGTTCGCACTCATGACCAAGGTGGGCGTCTACGTGGTGCTGCGGCTGTGGACGCTGCTGTTCAGCTCCGAGGCCGGGTCCTCCGCCCTGTTCGGCAGCACCTGGCTGATCGTCGGCGGCATGCTGACCATGGCCTTCGGCGGCCTGGGCATGCTGGGCTCGCAGCGCCTGACGCATATCGCGGGCTTTGCGGCCATCCTGTCCTCAGGCACCCTGCTGGCTGCCACGGGCTTTGGCCAGAATGCACTGACGGCGGGGCTGCTGTACTACCTGCCCAGCTCCACCCTGGCCGTGAGCGCGCTCTTCCTGATTGCCGACGTGGTGGACCGCTGGCGCGTGGACGACGACGCGGGCGAGCCCTATGAAGACGATGAGGCGCCCTTCCTCAACGCCGAACTGCTTCCCACCGAGGGATTCAACCTTGACGAATCCGAAGAGGTGCTGATCGGCCGCGCCATTCCCGCAGCGGCCGCCTTCATCGGCCTGAGCTTCATGCTGGCCACCCTGGTGGTCACCGGCCTGCCCCCGCTGTCGGGCTTCGTGGGCAAGTTCGCCATGCTGTCTGCCCTGCTCAACCCGCTGGGCCTGGGCAACTCCAGCGGCTTCCAGGCCGGCTGGGCCGGCTGGGTGCTGGTGGCGCTGATGATCATCACCGGGCTGCTGGCCCTGCTGTCGCTGGTGCGCGCCGGCATACGCCACTTCTGGGCGACCGAGGAGCAGAACTCCCCCTCGCTGCGCGTGGTCGAAGGCCTGCCCATCGCCTTGCTGCTGGCCTGCTGCGTGGCACTGACGATGCGCGGCGGCGAACTGATGGGCTACACACAGCGCGCAGCGGATGCGCTGCTGGCGCCCGATGTCTATGTGCGCTCCGTCATGGGCACGCAGCCCGAGCCCAGCCCGGCAGAAAAGAAGGCCCGCCTGGAAGCCGGCCCTGAAGGCGCGGCACGCGCCGCGGCCCAGGCCAGTGGCGCGCCCATACCCGCAGGCATAGGCGATGCAGGCACGACGGCGGGTAAGGAGGATTCCCGATGATGAAAACCTTGCTGCCCGCGCCGCTGCTGTCGGTGGCGCTGTTCCTGCTGTGGCTGCTGCTCAACCGTTCGTTCAGCAGTGGACAGATCCTGCTCGGCGCATTGCTGGGCCTGCTGCTGCCGCTGCTGCTGCGCGGCCTGCGCCCCTTGCCCGTGCGGGTGCGCCATCCGCTGACCATCCTGCGCCTGGCGCTGCGCGTGGTCTGGGACACCTCGTTGTCCAACTTCAACGTCGTGCGGTTCATGCTGTTTCCGGGCATGCGCAAGCACCCGGCCAACTTCGTGCGCATCCCGCTGGAACTGCGCGACCCCAACGGCCTGGCCGTGCTCGCCATGATCGTGTGCATCACGCCCGGCACGGCCTGGGCCGAGATCTCGCGCGACCGCTCGCAGCTCATGCTGCATGTGCTGGAGGTCGATGATCCCGAGGAGATCGTCCAGCACGTCAAGCGTTGCTATGAGCGCCCCCTGATGGAGATTTTCGAATGATGCCCTGGTTCCACTGGACTTTGATGTTCGCGCTGGGCCTGCTGGTCGCGGCCATGGGCTGCGCCGTGCTGCGCCTGCTCAAGGGCCCGCACGCCCAGGACCGCGTGCTGGCGCTGGACTGCATGTACCTCAACGGCATGCTGGCCATGCTGCTCATGGGCATCATCTACGACAGCACAAGCTACTTCGAGGCGGCCTTGCTGGTCGCGCTGTTCGGCTGCGTGGGCTCCACCGCCATGGCCAAGTTCCTGCTGCGCGGCGAGGTGATCGAATGACGCCGGAGACCACACTGCCGCTGTGGTGCCAGATCCTGGTTGCCGCGCTGGCGCTGGGCGGCGCCATCATCGCCTTCCTGGGCTCCATGGGACTGTGGCGGCTGGGCAGCTATTTCGAGCGCGTGCATGCGCCCTCCATCATCGCCACCATGGGCTGCTGGCTGATCATGCATGCCACCTGGATCTACTTTTCCGTCAGCGGCCAGAGCCTGGCCGTGCATGCGCTGCTGATTGCGGTCTTCATTTCCGTGACCGTGCCCATCACCACCATCTTCCTGATGCGCGCAGCCCTGTTCCGCGCACGCCGTGCGGGCCAGGACGTGCCGCCGCCGCTGAGCACCGTCGTGCGCAACGAACCGGCCGAGCACCCGGACGTCTGAAATCGCTTGCGGCGCCTGAAAATGCCCGCCCATTGCTTGTGGCGGGCCCAGGCCAAAGCCCTGCCCAACTGCTCAGCATACGAATCTGCCACCGGCCCCGTCAATGCGCAAAGCAACGGATACGCGAGCCCCGCGGCTATGAGTTTGTGAGCGTATAGTGCAGTCATCATCTGCGCTGGCAACGCATTTAATGGAACGGCCACAGGCGTGGCCGCCCTGGGTTTTTCTGTGTACGAGGGTTCATGCAAATCTCTTCCCCCCTGACCGATACCGATCTGGCCAACGGCTGGTCGGCCCTTCACAACCAGGCGCACAACGGCATGGCATTGCAGCAGAATTCCAATCGCCTCGCCTTCGCGGACCCGGAATTCATGTTCCGCCGCGAGACCCGCGGCATCCGCATGCAGCTGGAGCTGCTCAAGCCCGACCTGGCGCAGATCGAACGCGGCATAGAAAACACCGTCGTGGTCTATGGCAGCGCGCGCTTCGTGGACCTGGAGCAGGCCGAGCAGCAACTGGCCGACGCGCAGGCCAGCGGCGATGCACAGCGCATTGCAGTGGCCGAGCGCGCCGTGCGCAACGCCCACCGCTACGAGCAGGCCCGCGCCTTCACGCGCATCGTGGCCGCCGACAGCCTGAACCAGCCGCCCGAGGAGCGCCTCTATATCTGCACCGGCGGCGGCCCCGGCATCATGGAGGCGGCCAACCGTGGCGCCCATGATGTGGGCGCACCCAGCATCGGCCTGAACATCGAGCTGCCGCACGAGCAAAACGGCAACCGCTTCATCTCGCCGGACCTGAGCTTCAAGTTCCACTACTTCGCCTTGCGCAAGATGCATTTCATGATGCGCGCCAAGGCCCTGGTGGCCTTCCCCGGCGGCTTCGGCACACTGGACGAGCTGTTCGAGGTGCTGACCCTGATGCAGACCGGCAAGACGCATTCCGTGCCCGTGATCCTTTTTGGCACCGAGTTCTGGAAGCGGCTGCTCAACATCGACCTGATGATCGAGGAAGGCACGATCTCGCCCAAGGACCTGCAGCTGTTCCGCTATACCGATGATCCGGTGGAGGCCTGGGCGCTGATCAAGCAGTTCCACGCTGGCGGCTGGTAAGCCGCAGCGGCCGGCAGGCCGCCACCGCATCGCAAGGCGATCTGCGCACCAAGGCGCAGGTCGCCTTTTTCATTCCGGCTTGCGCGGCGGCAGCCCCATGAACCAGGCCGTGCGGATGCCCGAGGCCACGGCCGCGCCCACCACCCAGAACAGCGCAGACACGCCGATCAGCGCCCCCGCCGAGCCGAACAGCACGGGCATGGCCACGCTGGAGGCATTGATGGCCATGAGCCGCAGGCCCAGCGCCTCGCCATGGCGGTGCTCGGGCGTGATCTGGTGCAGCATGCTCATGACCATGGGCTGCACCGAGCCCAGCGAAAAGCCCAGCAGCACCGAGCACACGCCCATGGTCAGTGCCGAGTCCATGAAGGGGTACAGCGCAAAGACGAAGGCGGTGATGGCCATGGCGCCGGAGATCACGGCGCCTTCGCGCAGGCGCTCGGCCACCAGCGGCATGGCCAGGCGGATGGCGGCGGCCGCCACGGCAAAAATGCCCAGCAGCGTGCCGATGACCGAGGCGCTCAACCCCTTCTCATGGCCCAGCAGCGGCAGCACGAAGGTGTGCACATCCCAGCACGCCGACTGCAGCCAGTTGACCAGCAGCAGGTTGCGGAAGTTGCGGTCGCGCAGCAGATCCCAGGCATGCTGCTTCGGACCGCCGATGGGCGCACGCACGGGCGGCAGCTCCTGCGTGTGGCGCACCCAGCTCCAGGCCAGCACGGGCACCAGGGCCAGCAGGCCGAAGGCGACGCGGTAGCCCATGGTGCTGCCCTCGCCGCCAAAATTCGCGTGATCGATCAGCAGTCCGGTGCTGAAAGGCCCGATGAAGTTGGAGATGGCCGGGCCTATGGCCAGCCAGCTGAACACCTTCTTGAGCGCCAACGCATCGTGGGTGACCCGCCCCGCATGGCGCTGCACGGCAATCACCACCGCGCCGCTGGCACCGCCCGTCAGCAGCGCCACCAGGCACAGCACGGGATAGACCGGAAACGCCAGCGCCAGCGCACAGCCGCCGCTGGCCGCCAGCATGGACAGGAAAAACGGCTTGCGAAAACCATGCTTGTCCGCAAAGCGCCCGGCCGGCAGCGCCAGGAACACCTGGGTCAGCGCAAACAGCGCCAGCAAGATCCCCACGGCCGCCGCGCTGTAGCCCTGCTGCAGCGCCAGCAAAGGCGCGGCCAGCCGCATGCCGGCCATGGTGGCGTGCACGCTGACCTGGGCCATGATGACTTTGAACAGCGCCAGATTCATCTCAGTCCTGCTCCGACCCTGGCTCCATGCCTGCCGCCGTGTCCTTGTCGTCCGGCAGACCGGGCAGCCCTGCGCTCGAGGCCGGCGCGGGCAGCTCCTGCACATCGCGCAATTGCCGCTGGATGGCGCGCGTGCGCACACCCACCTGCTCGAAGCGCTTGGCGGCGGCATCGATGGATTTGCGCGTGGCATCCACCACTTCGCCGAACTTGGCGAACTCGGTCTTGACCTGGCCCAGCACGGCCCAGACCTCAGACGATCGCTTTTCGATGGCCAGCGTCTTGAAGCCCATCTGCAGGCTGCTGAGCATGGCAGCCAGGTTGGCCGGGCCGGTGACCATCACGCGGCAGCCGTTTTGCACGGCCTCGACCAGGCCGGGGCGGCGCATGACCTCGGCAAACAGGCCTTCCGTGGGCAGGTAGAGCACGGCAAAGTCCGTGGTGTGGGGCGGGCTCACATACTTGCCATGGATCTTGCGGGCCTCGAACTTGATCGATGCCTCGAAGGCATTGCCGGCCGAGGCAATGGCGGCCTTGTCGGCCGCATCCTGGGCGTCCAGCAGGCGCTGGTACTGCTCGACCGGGTATTTGGCATCGATGGGCAGCCAGACCGGCGTCTCGTCGCTGCGTCCGGGCAGGCGGATGGCGAACTCCACCATGTCGTCGCTGCCGGGCACGGTCTTGACGTTGCGCGCGTACTGCTCGGGCGTGAGCACGTTTTCGATGATGGCGCCCAGCTGCAGCTCGCCCCAGGTGCCGCGCGTCTTCACATTGGTCATCACGCGCTTGAGGTCGCCCACGCTGCCGGCCAGCGTCTGCATCTCGCCCAGGCCCTTGTGCACCTGCTCCAGCCGGTCGCTGACCAGCTTGAACGATTCGCCCAGGCGCTGCTCCAGCGTGGCATGCAGCTTCTCGTCCACCGTGCGCCGCATCTCTTCCAGCCGCGCCGCGTTGTCCGACTGGATGGTGGCCAGGCGCTCATTGAGCGTGCCGCGCAGCTGTTCGGCATGGACCTGGCTGGACTGCGCCAGCCCGCCCAGCTGCTGCTGGATGTCGGTCTTGAGGGAGTCCAGCGTGCTGCGCGTGGTCTGCGCCAGCGCCTCGAAGCGCTCCTGCACATGGGCGTTGAAGCGCTGCGTGCTTTCGCCCTGGGCCTCGCGGGCCTGTGCGCTGTCGGCGGCCAGGCGCACCGTGAGCCGGCCCAGTTCCATGCGAAAGGCCGCCAGCGCCTCGCCCTGCTCGCGCCGCGCCGCCTGGGCATCGAGCTGGGCCTGGGCCAGATGGGCCTGCAGCTGCTGCGACACGCGGTCCAGACCGCCGTCGCTCTTGGCCACGGCCATCTGCGTGGCCTGGGCGCCGCGCTCGAGCTGCTGCAGCCGCACATCCAGCATCTGCAGCGCCTGCAGCAACTGCTGCGGCGCCACCCCGTCATCGCGCTGCGCCGAGCGCCTGCACAGCAGCCAGATCACGGCTGCCTGCCCCAACAGCAGCACGGCCCATGCCGCCCACCACACTCCGGATATCTGGGTCAAGATCTTGCTTCAGCTCCATGCAGCGGGAAGCGGCCAGGGCCTGCTTTCCCGCGATTGTCGGGATACGGCACTCAGGCCTTGGCGCGCGCGCCTGCGGCCGCCGCCTCGGGCTGGTTGACGGGCGTGCGCGGGCCCTTGCCGCTCAGAAAGTCGATCAGGTTGTCGGCTGCCAGCTCGGCCATGGCGCTGCGCGTGCCCATGGTGGCGCTGGCGATGTGCGGGGTCAGCACGACATTGGGCACGGTCAGCAGCTCGGGATGGACCGAGGGCTCGCCCTCGAACACGTCCAGGCCGGCGGCGGCAATGGTCCTGTCGCGCAGCGCCCTGGCCAGCGCCGCGTCATCGACGATGCCACCGCGCGCGATGTTGATCAGCGTGGCCGTGGGCTTCATCCTGGCGATCTCGGCCGCGCCTATGGTGTGGTGGTTTTCCTTGGTGTAGGGCAGCACCAGCACCACATGGTCGGCCATGGCCAGCAGTTCGTCCTTGCCCACGTAGCCGGCCTTGCATTCGGCTTCCAGCTCGGGCGACAGGCGCGAGCGGTTGTGATAGACCACCTTCATGCCGAAGCCATGCGCACCGCGCCGGGCAATGCCCTGGCCGATGCGGCCCATGCCGATGATGCCCAGCGTGCTGCCGTGCACTTCCGAGCCGGCGAACAGGTCGTAGCGCCAGGAGTTCCACTTTCCGGCGCGCAGGTAGTGCTCGCTCTCGGTCACGCGGCGGGCCGTGGCCATGAGCAGGGCGAAGCCGAAGTCGGCCGTGGTCTCGGTCAGCACGTCGGGCGCGTTCGTGCCCTGCACGCCCGCTGCCGTCATCGCAGGCACGTCGAAGTTGTTGTAGCCCACGGCCATGTTGGCCACGACCTTCAGCCGCGGGCAGGCCGCCAGCAGTGCCGCATCGATGGTCTGCGAGCCTGTGGTCAGCACGCCGTCCTTGTCCTGCAGATGCGCGGCCAGCTCCTGCGGGCTCCAGACCACGTCGTCCTGATTGGACTCGACCTCGAAGTGCTGCTCCAGCTTGCGCACCACCTCGGGCGGGATGGCGCGGGCGATCAGGATGCGGAGTTTGCTTGCCATGTCTGTCTCTTTCCTTGTCTTGGCGGGAGGCGGTTCTTCAGAGGAACCAGATGAAGCTCATCAATACGAACAGCGGCACCAGAATGCCCAGGGACCAGGCCATGTAGCCGAAGAAGCTGGGCATCTTCACGCCGCGCTCCTCGGCAATGGCCTTGACCATCAGGTTGGGCGCGTTGCCGATATAGGTGTTGGCACCCATGAACACCGCGCCCGCGGAGATGGCCGCCAGCGTGGAGGCCATCGTGGTCATCAGCTGCGCGGCGTCGCCCCCTGCGGTGTTGAAGAACACCAGGTAGGTCGGCGCGTTGTCGAGGAAGGAGGACAGCAGGCCCGTGGCCCAGAAGTACATCAGCGGATCGGGCGTGCCGTCGGCGCGCGTGACGGCGCCCACGATGGCGCCGAACGGCCCGCCCGTGCCCGCCTTGAGCATGGCGATCACGGGGATGATGGTCAGGAAGATGCCCGCGAACAGCTTGGCCACTTCCTGCATCGGCCCCCAGCCGAATTCGTTGGCCTGGTGCACGCTGCGCGGCGTGAGCCGCAGGGACAGCAGCGCCACCACGATCAGGCCCGCATCGCGCACCAGCCCCGGCAGGCCCACATGCGTGCCGGCCAGCACCAGCCCTGCATCGGTGCGCCACAGGCCGCTCATCAGCACCAGGGCCACCACGGCCAGCAGCAGCGCGAAGTTCACGCTGCCATCGAAGCCCAGGCGGCTGGCGCGGCCCGAGGCGTCGATGCTGGGCGTGGGATCGGGCAGGTCCGCCTCGCCGGCCTTGCGCAGCAGCCAGGTGTCGATCGCGTAGAAAAGCGCCAGCAGCACGCCGACCAGGAACAGGGTCTCGGTGAAGATGTGGCGCACCGTCCAGAAGAAGTCCACGCCCTTGAGAAAGCCCAGGAACAGCGGCGGGTCGCCCAGCGGCGTCAGCGAGCCCCCGGCATTGGAGACGATGAAGATGAAGAACACCACCACATGCACCTGGTGCCTGCGGTTGTCGTTGGCGCGCAGCAGCGGCCGGATCAGCAGCATCGAGGCGCCCGTGGTTCCCATGAAGCTGGCCAGCACGGCGCCGATGGCCAGGATGGCCGTGTTCAGCCCCGGCGAGCCCTTGAGATTGCCGCGCACATAGATGCCGCCCGACACCGTGTACAGCGCCGTCAGCAGGATCACGAAGGGCAGGTACTCGGCCAGCAGCGCATGCACCAGGTTGGCCAGGGCCGCACCCGCACCGAACACCGCTGCAAAGGGCAGCAGGAAGGCCAGCGCCCAGGCCGCCGTCAACTTGCCGAAATGCCGGTGCCAGAAATGGGGCGCCGCCAGCGGCACCAGGGCAATCGACAGCAGCATGCCCGCAAAGGGCACGCCCCAGAGCACCGACAGCTGGCCGCCATCGATCTCGGCCGCCAGGGCCCAGGAGGGCACGCAGGCGACAAGCAGCACCAACAATCCACGCAAGGCCTTCATGGTCCCGTCTCCTCTTTGTTCTGTATTCACTGTCCCCTCCTGGCAGCGGGCCGCGCAGCGATCAAGTCTGTGCCGCGGGCGCCGCGATCTCGAACACCTGGCGCAGATAGGCCAGGTATTTCTCGTCGTCGCACATGCTCTTGCCCGGCGTGTCCGAGAGCTTGGCCACGGGCTGGCCGTTGCAGCGCGTCATCTTGATGACGATCTGCAGCGGCACATGGTCGGGCGCGTCGCCCAGGTCATTGGTCAGGTTGGTGCCGATGCCAAAGGCCAGCTGGCAGCGCCCATGGAAGCGCTGGAACAGCTCGATGGTGCGCGGCACCGTCAGGCCGTCGCTGAAGATCAGCGTCTTGGTCAGCGGGTCGATGCGGTTGGCGCGGTAGTGGGCCAGCAGCCGCTCGCCCCACTCGAACGGGTCCCCGCTGTCATGGCGCGCGCCATCGAAGAGCTTGCAGAAGTACAGGTCGAAATCGCGCAGGAAGGCCGACATGCCGTAGACGTCCGACAGCGCAATGCCAAGGTCGCCCCGGTACTCGCGCGCCCAGGACTCGAAGCCGAAGATCTGGCTGTCGCGCAGGCGCGGACCCAGCGACTGGCAGGCCTGCAGGTATTCATGGGCCAGCGTGCCCAGGGGCCGCACGCCCAGCTTCATGGCATACAGCACGTTGCTGGTACCCGCGAACTGCCCCTCGGACTCCGCGGATGCGCCGGGCCGGCCCAGGCGTGCGCACAGCACGCGCAGCACCTCTTCATGCCAGGCCCGCGAAAAGCGGCGGCGCGTGCCGTAGTCGGCAATCTTGAGCTGCTCCAGGCCCGGCTGCTGCAGCAGCGCGATCTTGGCATCCAGCCGGCGCCGGCCCTCGGGAAAATCGGGCACCGGCTGGGTGTTGCGGAAGTACACCTCGTTGACGATGGCCAGCACGGGAATCTCGAACAAGATGGTGTGCAGCCAGGGCCCGCGGATGGTGATGTCGATCTCGCCATTGGGCAGCGCCTGCACCGTGACGCACTTCTCGTTGAGGTGGAACAGGCTCAGGAAATCGACGAAATCGCTCTTGATGAAGCGCAGCGAGCTCAGGTAGGCCAGCTCTGCATCCTGGAACCGCAGGCTGCACAGCGAGCGGATCTCGGCCCGGATCTCGTTCACATAGGGCGCAAGCTGCACGCCGGGATTGCGGCACTTGAAACGGTACTCGACCTGTGCCCCGGGAAACTGGTGCAGCACGACCTGCATCATCGTGAATTTGTACAGGTCGGTATCGAGCAGGCTGGTGATGATCATGGACAGAGCCGGGCGGTAAGCGCCCAAGCGGTCAGATGGCAGACAGCTTTCGAGTGTAGGCCATCCACACGCCGCCGCGCTGCGAGCGGGCGCCTTGCATGCGCCCCGAACGCCATCAACCGCGCAGCAGCGGCTCCAGCACCCGGCGCAGCACCTGCGGAATCTGGGCAGGCCGGCGCGTCTGCCGGTCCACATAGACATGGACGAAATGCCCGGCTGCGGCCGACAGCGGCTCACCCTGCGCAAACAGCCCCACCTCGTAGCGCACGCTGGAGCCGCCGATGCGGGCCACGCGGATGCCGGCCTCCACCTCCTGCGGAAAAGCCAGCGGGGCGAAGTAATTGCATTGGGTCTCTATGACCAGTCCTATCGTCTCGCCCGCATGAATGTCCAGCGCGCCCTGCTCTATCAGATGGGCATTCACCGCCGTATCGAACCAGCTGTAATAGACGACGTTGTTGACGTGCCCGTAGACATCGTTGTCCGACCAGCGCGTGCTGATGCGTCGGAATGCCGCATAGGCCGAACGGGGCTGCGGCGCGGGGCGGCTCGGGGGCGATTCATTCATGGCGGCCATTGTGCCGCCGGCCGAATGCGCCCTGTCCCCGGCCACTGTCGCCATCACGACGCGCACTGCGGTCAATCACTCGCCAAGCGAGTAAGCATGCCAACTGAAAAATGTCGTCAAACCGACATAAAACCAATTCAAAATCAAAGACTTACAAAAAACCCACAGCTTTCCGAATTTTTTTGCTGCACCGCAGCATCAGGTACTTGATTCCTTTTTTGCAATCCCTACAATAAGACCCATGCTGCACTGCAACATGACACTCAGTCAGGTCAGCGCAGGCAATTCCCCGTAACCTGAGACCCCTGTGGTCCGTTTTTCTGGAGACTGACATGAGCTTGACCCCTGACCAAATCCTGAGCGCACAAAAGGCCAACCTGGAAACCCTGTTCGGCCTGACGAGCAAGGCCTTCGAAGGCGTTGAAAAGCTGGTGGAACTGAATGTGACCGCCTCGCGCGCCGCACTGACCGAAGCTGCCCAGCACACCCAGGCTGTCCTGAGCGTCAAGGACGCACAGGAACTGCTGTCGCTGCAGGCCAACCTGTTCCAGCCCCTGGCTGAAAAGACCGCTGCCTACAGCCGTCACCTGTACGACATCGCCAGCGGCACCGGCGCCGAACTGGCCAAGACCTTCGAAAGCCAGGCTTCCGACCTGCAAAAGAACTTCAGCGCCCTGGTGGACACCACGGCCAAGAACGCACCCGCCGGTTCCGAGACCGCCGTTGCCGTGATGAAGAGCGCCGTGTCGGCTGCCAACAATGCCTTCGAGTCGGTGCAAAAGGCCGTCAAGCAGGCTTCGGACCTGGCGGAAGCCAACTTCACGGCCGTGACCAACACCGCCAACGAAGCCGTCCAGTCGGCCCAGACCCGCAAGCGTTGATCACGCTGTCTTACAACGGGGCTGCGTGCAAGAATCAGTGATTACCCGCATAATTGCACGCATCCCGGGTCGAAAGACCTGACCAGTTGTCTCCTTGGATCCTCTTGAAACCCCCGTTTCTGGATCCTTTCAAACCCAGTCTTTGGACTGGGTTTTTTTTCGTGCGCTTTTCGCGCGCCTTGGCTCACGGCCCACCAGGGACCACCGCGCACAAGCCCTTAGACGGGCCCCACCCTTTATTAAGAACAATTCGCGTTTGACCTATCATCGCGCTTTGCCAACAAAGAGAGGCCTGTCTTCATGTCGAAATCCCTGAAAGCCCTGTTTGCCGCTTGCGCCCTGGTGGCTGCCGGCACAGCCATTGCCGACTCCCAGGTCGTCAACCTCTACTCCGCGCGCCACTACTCCACGGACGAGGAGCTGTACAACGGCTTCACCAAGGCCACCGGCATCAAGATCAACCGCGTGGACGGCGACGACGCCGGCATCATTGCGCGCCTGAAGGCCGAGGGCCAGGCCTCGCCGGCCGACGTGATCCTGCTGGTCGATGCCGCACGCCTGTACCGCGGCGAGGTCGATGGCCTGTTCCAGCCCATCCACTCCAAGCTGCTGGAAGACGCCATCCCCTCCAACCTGCGCGCCCAGCCCACGGCCGATGGCATCAGCTGGTTCGGCCTGTCCACACGCGCCCGCGTCATCGTCTACAACAAGGCCAAGGTCCAGCCCGCCGACGTGCAGAACTACGAATCGCTGGCCGACCCCAAGTTCAAGGGCCAGCTGTGCATCCGCTCGGGCTCGCATCCCTACAACCTGAGCCTGTTCGGCACCGTGGTCGAGCACATGGGCGACCAGAAGGCCGAAGGCTGGATCCAGGGCATGAAGGCCAACCTGGCCCGCCCGCCCAAGGGTGGCGACACCGACCAGATCAAGGCCGTGGCCTCGGGCGAATGCACCATCGGCGTGACCAACAGCTACTACCTGGCGCGCATGATGCGCTCGGGCAAGCCTGAGGACCAGGCCGTGGTCGGCAAGATCGGCGTGGTCTTTCCGAACCAGTCCAGCTGGGGCACGCACCTGAACATCGCAGGCGGCGCCGTGGCACGCCATGCCAAGAACAAGGACAACGCCGTCAAGTTCCTGGAGTACCTGGCCAGCCCCGCCGCCCAGAACTACTTTGCCAACGGCAACAACGAGTGGCCCGCAGCCAAGGGCGTGGAACTGGACAACCCCGCACTCAAGGAAATGACCGGCGGCAAGCCCTTCAAGAGCGAGACCATCCCGATCACGGCCGTGGGCAAGAACATGACCAAGGTCCAGCAAATGCTGGACCGCGCCGGGTTCCAGTAACCCCCATCGCGCCCATCACCAGCCCGGCACTGCCGGGCTTTTTCTTGGGCGCGGCATGGCTGCGGCCGGGGCTGCATGCATAATTTGAGAGTTACGTTTACGTCAACGTCAGATAACCAAGGAGACATTCCATGCAGATCAAGGACCGGGTATTCATCGTCACGGGCGGCGCCTCCGGGCTGGGCGAAGGCACGGCGCGCATGCTGGCTGCCGAGGGCGGCAAGGTGGTGATTGCCGACATGCAGGCGGACAAGGGCGAGGCGGTGGCGCGCGAGATCGGTGGCGTCTTCGTCAAATGCGATGTGAGCCAGGAGGCCGATGGCCAGGCCGTGGTGGACAAGGCCGTGAGCCTGGGCAAGCTGGCAGGCTTGGTCAACTGCGCAGGCATTGCGCCGGCCGAGAAGACCGTGGGCAAGAACGGCGCGCACAACCTGGCGCTGTTCTCCAAGACCATCACGGTCAACCTGATCGGCAGCTTCAACATGATCCGCCTGGCCGCCACCGCCATGTCGGCCAACGAGCCCGAGAGCACGGGCGAGCGCGGCGTGCTGATCTCCACGGCCAGCGTGGCGGCCTACGACGGCCAGATCGGCCAGGCGGCCTATGCGGCGTCCAAGGGCGGCGTGGTCGGCATGACCTTGCCCATTGCGCGTGATCTGGCGCGCAACGGCATCCGCAACATGACGATTGCCCCCGGCATCTTCGGCACGCCCATGCTGTTCGGCATGCCGCAGGAAGTGCAGGACGCGCTGGCCGCCGGCGTGCCCTTCCCCAGCCGCCTGGGCACGCCCCAGGACTATGCCAAGCTGGTGCGCCACATCCTGGACAACGACATGCTCAATGGCGAGGTGATCCGGCTGGATGGGGCCATTCGTCTGGCGCCGAAGTAAGCACTCCCTGAGCGGCTGCGCCGCTTCCCCCTCTCTTTCTCGCTTCGCGAGGGAGGGGGACGACACCCTCGCGGCGGGGCGGCCCTTGCTCGGTGTCCCTCGCTTTGGGCCGTGCCGGTTTTTGAGATACGCGCGTTGTCACACCGTGGTGTCTGCAGGCGTGTCTGCAGGCGCTCTGGCCATCATCTCCAGCCCCTTGCGCAATGCAGGGAACAGGCTGTGCTGGAAGTTGTTCCAGCGCAGTTCGAGGATGGTGTCTTCGGGATCGATGTCGGTGCCCAGCACGTCGGCGATGACTTCGCCGGAGTCGATGCCGTTGTCCACGTAGTGAAAGGATGCGCCGGTCTTGAACAGGGGCGGGACCGGGCGCTGTTCCATGGTCTTCCAGTCCACGATCTTGTAGCCCTGCGCGCCATGCAGCGCGTCCAGCGTGGCACAGGCCCCCCGGCGTTCATAGGGTGATTCCAGCCGCGTGATGCCGGGGTGGATGTTGGCGATCCTGCGGTGGAACAGGGCCCCGGGCCGCACGAGCCGGTCCAGGATGACGAGCAGGCCGTCCAGCACCACCCGCTCGGCACCCAGCTGCACCAGCCTGTCCTGCAGTTGCGCCTCGAACATCTGCTTGCCCGCGGCGCGCTGCGGATCGTTCAGCGGCAGGCGCCGGTAGGAGGATGGCACGGCCATGAGCAGGTCATTGACCCTGCGCCCCTGGATGCGCAGGTCCGGCGGATAGAACCAGCGACCGCCCGGCTGGTAGCTGAAGCCATAGTCGCCGATTTTTTCGCGGTCGCGCGGCGAGGCCTCGTCGTCGTCGTGGATCACGGCCTCCAGGCTGTAGATATCGCCCAGCGGGCTGGTGTCCAGCAACTCGCCCAGGTATTCGAGCGGCGACTTCATGTAGCGCGTTGCGCCCTTGTAGGCGATGTGCTGGCCGGCCTGGTCGGCGGCGGCGTTTCTCAGGGACCAGATGTAGACGAGTTTTGTCTTTGCCATGTTCGTGGATTCAGCAGGAATTCAGATGTCGGCCAGCGCGCCTTGACTGGCCAGTCCGGCCGGGCTGGCCGCCACCGGCTGCGCCCCGTCTTGCGGCAGGACCATGCGGCCGGCCTCCATGCGCACGATGCGGTCGGCCAGGTGGAAGTAGCGATCGTCATGGGAGATGACCACCAGCAGGTGGCCCCTGGCGCGCAGCTCGGGCAGCAGCTCGGTGTAGAACAGGTGGCGGAAGCTCGGGTCCTGGTCGGCCGCCCATTCGTCGAAGACCAGCACGGGCCGGCCCTCCAGATAGGCGTGGACCAGGGCCAGGCGCTTGCGCTGGCCGGTGGACAGGTCGATGGTGCTGAAGCTGCCGTTGCGCACGCTGACCTTGTGGGCGATCTCCAGCCGCTGCAGGTAGGGCAGCGCGGCCTCGGGCAGCGCGGCGGCTTGGCCCTCTTCGCCGCCGGCCACCAGGTCCTCGAACAGGTAGAAGTCCGAGAACACCGTGGTGAACAGCTGGCGGTAGTCGTCGCGCGCCAGGGCCGTGACCGGCTGGCCGTCATGCAGGATCTCGCCCTGCTGGGGCGCGTACAGGCCCAGCAGCAGCTTGATCAGCGTGGTCTTGCCCGAGCCGTTGTCGCCCACCACAAAGACCAGTTCGCCCTTGCCCAGCTTCAGGTCGATGGGGCCGATCTCGAAGGCCTTGCCGCCTTCGGGCGCATCGAAGGCATAGCGCACGCCCCGCAGCTCCAGGCCGTGGTCCAGGCGGACCTCGCCGGGCGGGCTGTCCAGGTGCAGGTGCGGCTCGGGGCTGGCAAAGCGCGCCGACAGGTCGGCAATGCGCTGCAGCGCCACCTTGGCACGGCCCAGGTTGGGCAGCGCGCCCGCGATCTGGTCCATGGGGCCCTTGAGGAACAGCAGCACCAGCACGAAGCCGCTGAGCACCACGGGCTCGGTGGTGCGCAGCGCGGCCCAGCCCAGGATGAGGGCGATCAACAGAAAGAACAGCGCCGAACCGAAGGCCGAGGCCAGCACATAGGTGTTGATGGCGCGGCTGTTGATGCGGCGGATGGCATCCACGGTGGAGCCAATCTGCCCGTCGAAGATGCGGCCCCGGCGCGCGCGGTGCATGCGCAGCTCCTTGGCGCCTTCGCTGATGGCGCGGTAGGCCTTGTGCAGCACTTCCTCGTGATCGCGCGCCTTCCAGAACCCCGCCACGCCGCGTGACTGCGCCAGCGCCTGCAGGCTCACGCCCAGCACCAGCGCCACCACCAGCATGGCAAACAGCGGCGGCGACAGCAGGGCCAGGTAGGCCAGGCAGCCCAGCGCAATGGCCAGGGCAATCACGTTGGAGGCCAGCACAAAGGCCACGTCGCTGATCATGTCCACGTCCTGCGTGAGCACGGGCATGAGGCGGTGCGTGCGGTAGCGCTCCAGCGCATCGATGGGCGCGGCCAGGATCTTGCTGGCCAGTTCCTTGCGCAGCTGCGCCACCAGGCGCTGCCCCACGAAATTGCCCGACATGTCCGACGTGGCCCGGCACACCAGCACGGTGGCACACAGGGCGATGAAGGTCAGCAGCAGCCCGCCCGCCAGCCCACCGGGGCGGTTGAGCACCTGGTTGATGGTCGCCAGCAGCGCCACCGTGGCCCCACCCGCGCAAATGCCCGTGACCACGGACAGCGCCATCCACGGCAGGAAGGGCCTGAGCAGGCGCAGTACCTCGGAGGGCGGTCGGCTGGCGTTTTCCATAAGGGATTCCTCTGGCGCCCGTGGGCGCATGACCTTGCAATGCCGGCGCGGCCCGGCGTTTCCTGGAGCGCGGCGCACGGCGAGCGCTTCCTACTCCCTGCAAGACGTGCGTGCGCCAAAAATGTTCACCGCCCAGGCGATGAACAAATTCCGCCGCCCTGCGTCATCACGAAGAAGGGGCAGCGCGGGCGCCCTGCCCTGCACCGGCCCGCTTTGCCTTGTCTCCCGCACACCCGAAGGACGCCATGGCTCTCCACCCCGACCTGCAAGCATTTCTTGAACTCGCCAACGCCCAGGCATCCAGCCGCCCGCGCATGAGCCAGATGACGGCAGCGCAGGCGCGCGCCGCCTACGACAACGCCACGCTGGCGCTGGACCTGCCGGGCGACGATCTGCCCACCGAGGACCTGGATCTGCCCACGCGCGACGGCGCGCGCATCCGTGCCCGGCTCTACCGCGCAGCCCCTGAACACACAGCCGTGCCCTGCCTGCTGTTCTTTCACGGCGGCGGCTATGTGCTGGGCGGGCTCGAGTCGCATGACAGCCTGTGCCGCAGCCTGGCGCTGGGCACGCCCTGCAATGTGCTGGCCATCGACTACCGGCTGGCGCCAGAGCACCGCTTTCCCACCGCCTTCCTCGACGCACAGGACGCCCTGGCCTGGCTGCTGGCGCACGGCGGCCGCCATGGCCTGGACGCGCAGCGCCTGGCCATTGGCGGCGACAGCGTCGGGGGCACGCTGGCCACGGCCCTGTGCATCGCCGCGCGCGACGCGGGCATGCCCCAGCCCTTGCTGCAGTTGCTGCTCTACCCCTGCACGGCAGCGCAGCAGGACAGCGACTCGCATGCGCGCCTGGCCACCGGCCATCTGCTGGAAGGTGACACCCTGGCCTGGATGTTCGGCCAATACCTGCGCAGCGATGCGGACCGGCAGGACTGGCGCTTTGCCCCCCTGCAGGCATCCGACCTGGGCCGGCTGGCCCCCACGCTGATGGTGCTGGCCGAGTACGACCCGCTGATCGACGAAGGAAAGCGCTATGCCGAGCGGCTGCAGGCCGCCGGCGTGGCCGTGGACCTGCAGATCTACGCCGGCATGGTCCATGACTTTGCGCGGCTGGGCGCCCTCACCGAAGAGACCGAGGTGCTGCGCGGCCGGCTCTGCAATGCACTGGCCCACGCCTTCCAGGCGGCCCGCAGCCCGGCCCTGGCATGAACATTTGCCGCGCCTGCGCGTCATCCCGGTCATGAGGCTGCCTTGTGTCCCTTGTGTCCCTTGTGTCCCTTGCGCCCCTTGTGCCCTTGCCCGAGCCCCGACCCGTGTCCCGCACGCGGGGCACTCCATCTGAAAGAGTCCACGTGCGTCCAGTCGAAGCCACCGCTACACCGTCACCAGACGCCTCCGGCGCCAGCTACCTTGCGCATGCCGGCGCCGAGACGATCAGCGTCTTCGGCGATGGACAGCGGCTGCGCCTGGAGCGTTCGGGGTCCGTGGATGCCGGCAGGCCCGGCAAGCACAGTCTCTGGAACCTGTCGCCCACGGCCGCGCCAGGCCTGATGCAGCTGCAATGGCTGGGCCCCTGCTCGGGCATGCCCGAAGCGGATGAACTGCTGGCCGCACTGCAGGCCGGCTTTGGCCTGCATCCCGATACGCAAGCCATCGAGCTGTCCCTGCCCCGGCTGCCGCCCGGCCTGCGCGACAGCATTGCCACAGTGCAGCCGGGCCAGGCCCCGTGCGTGGCAAGAAGCGTGCTGTGGCAGCAGCCCCTGTGGCTGCCCCGCCCGCGCCCACCCTATGCGCTGCACTACACGATCAGCGAAGGCCGGCGCCACCCCGTGCGCCTGCACAAGCCGCGCGGCGAGGTCTACCGCCGCTTCATCCCCTGGCTGGGCCGCACGCTGAGCTTTCGCACCGTGGAGCCCGAGGCCGACCTGCCCCTCATCCACCGCTGGATGAACGACCCGGTCGTCGCGCATTTCTGGGAGGAAAGCGGCGACCTTGCCCACCACCGCGCCTACCTGCAGCGCATGGCCGGCGACCCGCATGCGCTCGGCCTCATCGGCTGCTTCGACGGCGAGCCCTTCGGCTACTTCGAGGCCTACTGGGCCAAGGAAGACCGCATCGCCCCCTTCTATGACGCGGGCGACCATGACCGGGGCTGGCATGCGCTGGTGGGGGAGGCGCGGTTTCGCGGCAGACCCTACCTGACGGCCTGGCTGCCCTCGCTGTCGCACTACCTCTTTCTGGACGACTGCCGCACGCAGCGCATCGTCGTGGAGCCCCGCGCCGACAACCGCAAGATGCGCAAAAGCCTGCCGCGCTGCGGCTATGCGCTGGTCAAGGAATTCGACTTCCCGCACAAGCGCGCCGTGCTGGGAGTGCTGCTCAGGGAACGCTTTTTCGCAGACGCCTTGTGGATACCGCAGACCGACGCAGCCGCGCCGGACGCACTGGACGCATCGACCCAATGAAAGGACCTTCCATGCAAACCCACCCGCTGATCGGCATCGGCTTCGGCCCCTCCAACATTGCCCTGGCCATCGCCCTCAAGGAGCGCGAAACCACCGCGCGGGCCATGCACCCCGTCTTCATCGAAAAGCAGCCGCGCTTCGCCTGGCACCGGGACATGCTGCTGCAGCAGGCCCACATGCAGGTGTCCTTCCTCAAGGACCTGGCCACGCTGCGCAATCCCACCAGCCGCTTCACCTTCATTAACTACCTGCACGAGAAGGGCCGGCTGCAGGACTTCATCAACCTCAAGACCTTCTTTCCCAGCCGCCACGAGTTCAACGACTACCTGGCCTGGGCCGCCTCCAAGTTCGAGGACCGCTGCATCTACGGCCAGGAAGTCATCGAGGTGCTGCCTGAAAAACGCGACGGCAAGGTGGAGCTGCTGCGCGTGCGCTCGCGCGATGCGGCCGGCAACGTGCATGAGCGCCTGGGCCAGAACCTGGTCATGAGCATCGGCGGCACGCCCAGCATTCCCGAGCAGTTCAAGCCCCTGCGCGGCGATGCGCGCGTCTTCCACTCCAGCGCCTACCTGCGCAGCATTGCCGAGCATGCAAGGCCGCTGCGCATCGCCGTGGTCGGTGCAGGCCAAAGCGCCGCCGAAATCTTCATGGACCTGCACGGCCGCTACGCCACGGCCGAGATCGACCTGGTCATGCGCGCCCGCTCCATCCGCCCCTCGGACGACAGCCCCTTCGTCAACGAAATCTTCAACGCCGACTTCGTGGACCATGTCTACAGCCGCCCGCACGACGAGCGCGGCGCCCTGCTGCGCGAGTTCTGGCACACCAACTACGCCTGTCCCGACCTGGAACTGATCGAGAGCATCTTCAAGGTGTTCTATGAACAGAAGGTCGTCGGCGATACGCGCCACCGCTTCCTGCGCCGCCACGAGGTGCAGGAAGTGCGCGCCGCCAGCGACGGCATCCACCTGGGCCTGCGCGATCTCAACAGCGGCATCGACCATGCATCGCGCTACGACGTGGTGGTGCTGGCCACCGGCTATGCGCGCGAGCACCACAAGACCCTGCTGGACCCGCTGGCCCCCTACCTGGGCGACTTCTCCGTGAGCCGCGACTACCAGGTGCACACCACGTCGGACTTTCTCCCCGCCATCTTCCTGCAGGGCGCCTGCGAGGGCTCCCACGGCCTCAGCGACACCCTGCTGTCCGTCACTTCGGTGCGCACCGGCGAAATCGGTGAAGCCCTGCTGGCAGCGCAAGCCCAAAGACCCGATGTTGCGCGCACAGAACAGCTGGCGCTGCAGGATTGAAAGATCGCACAGGGCATGATGGCGCAGGGATCTCCCATGCCATAATTTGAATGCAAACCATTTGCATTTGAATTGGAATCACCTGCGCCGCTGAATCCCATACCCGCTGCTGCAACCCCGGCCCTGGCCGGGGTTGCAGCATCCGGTAGGCCCTTCTCTGTACGGACCCAGGGGTTCCAACCCATCGCCCTTGCGGAAAGGCAGGTATCCGGATGCGTGACCTGATCCAGGAACTCGTGGCTCACTATGGCGATCTGCGCCGCCAGCTCACGCGCGATCTCAGGGATCCGCACTATGCGGCCGACATCGCGCAATCGAGCTTCGAGCGGGTCTATGTGCACGCCCTGGGCCTGCGCAGCGGCAAGAAGGCCGAAACCCTGCCCGACGCCGGCATCGAATCCCCACGCGCACTGCTGTTTCGCGTGGCACGCAATCTGTGCATCGACGATGCGCGCAAGCGCAAGACCGCCCAGGAATGGACGCGCCAGCAAATGGTGGTGCAGCACAGTGCGCCCTCCAGCGAAACCCTGGCCGCCCAGCGCCAGATCCTGAACCGCGTCGTCCAGGCGCTGGAAAGCCTGCCGCCGCGCCGGCGCGAAGTCTTCATCCTCTTTCGCGCCCATGGCTACACGCGCGCGGAAATCGCCGATCAGCTCAACATCACCGAAATGGCCGTCGCCAAGCACATGGTGCGCGCCACGCTGGACTGCTCGCGCGTGCTGGCCCAGCTGCGCTCCGAACTGATCGAGGACCATGCGCTGGGCAGCGCCATGGATTTCGACAACAGTACACTGACCGACGACGCATCCTGACTCCCCCTTTCCATGGCAAGTGCACCTAGCGAGCGCATGGTCGAGCATGCGCTGACGCTGATCGTTCAAAGCGAAATCGCTCCCGACCCGGTGGCCGACCAGGCCCGCCTGACCCTGGGCGAATGGCGCGGGAAATCAGCCCGGCACGATGCCGCCGCGCGCGAGGCGCACCTGCGCTGGAACCTGCTGGGCGGCATGTCCGGCGGCCTGCGCGAGCAGTTCCAGGAAACCGCCCTGCTGGCCGACAGGGCCTCGCGCTCCACCCAGACCGTCCGGCGCCGCAAGCTGCTGCTGTCCTTCGCCGGGCTGCTGGGCACAGGCGCGCTGGCGGGCCGGGGCGCCTACTGGTACTGGCAGCAGCCCATACACACCTCGGCCTACGCCACGCGCAACTCGCAGATCCTCAAGATCACTCTGGCCGACGGCAAGCTGCCGCTGCAGGCCAGCCTGGTGGAACTGGCGCCCCAGAGCGCCATTGCCGTGACGCTCTACCGCCAGCGCCGCAGCGTGTCCATGGCCCGGGGCGAAGTGCGATTCGACGTGGCCCCCGATCCCGACCGGCCCTTCGAGGTCATCACGCGCGAGGCGCGCATCGAGGTCGTGGGCACGGTCTTCACCGTGCGCGACCGCGGCGGCCCCGTCACCGTAGGCGTGGAGCATGGCCATGTCAGGGTCCGCGTGCTGGGCAGGGATGCGCAGGATGCGACGGGCCCGGCGGCGGCAACGCTGGACCTGCTGCCCGGCCAGATCGTGGACATCCGCAACGGCCAGGCCGAGGCCGTGCGCCAGGCCGATGCTGCCACGCTGTCCGCCTGGCGCGAGGGCTGGCTGGTCTTCGAGAACACCCCGCTGGCCGAGGCCCTGGCCACGGTCAACGCCTACCGCACCCAGCCCATCGAAGCCGCCGATGCGCGCGTGGCCGCGCTGCGCCTGACCGGGCGCTTTCGCGCCAATGACTCGGCCGGCCTGCTGGCCGTGCTGCCGTCCATCCTGCCGCTGAGGGTGCGCCCGCAGGCCGGTGGCGGCGTGCAGTTGCAGGCGCTCTGAACGGCGCCTTCGGTTCCCCGACAAAGAAAAGGCCACGGCCGGATCGCTCCAGCCGTGGCCCATGGCCCATGCCCGCTTACCAGCGATAGGTGGCCGTGCCGATCACCTTGCGCGGCTCGCCGTAGAAGCAGCCGTAGGTGCAACCGGAGACATAGGTCTTGTCCGTCAAGTTGGTCAGATTCAAGGCCAGGCGCCACGGGCCTGTGGTGTAGCTGACCATGGCATCAAAGACGGTGAACGCGGGAACCGACACGGGAACGCTGTGCGCCATGCCACGGGTGCGGCCTATGTAGCGTGCACCAAGTCCGACCTTGAGCTGCGGCAGGCCGAAGTCACCAAAGCTGTAGTCACCCCAAAGCGACAACTGGTTGTAGGGCACATTGACCAGCCTCTTGCCGACCTCGCCTGGCTGCAGCGGGCTGGCCTCAGTCGTGCGCGCATCCGTATAGGCATAGGCGGCAATGATGTTGGCATTGCGTCCCACAGATCCCCGCGCCTCCAGCTCAAAGCCGCGCGAGCGAACTTCTCCGGCCTGGATGCCGAAACTTCCGGTGGGATCCTGGGGATCGGCTACCAGCAAATTGTTTCTGGTCAGTTGATATACCGCGGCAGAGAACGTGGCATTCATTTCACGAGGCTGGTATCTGACACCCGCTTCAACCTGCTCGCCCTTGGTGGGCTTGTAGCGGCTGCCAAGGCGGTCCCGACCCGCTGTGGGCTCGAACGATTGGCTGAAGCTCACAAAGGGAGCGACATTGTTTTCTGCCAGATAAACCAGGCCAAGGCGCCCGGTAAATGCTGTGGTTTTCTCATTGTCTGCAATGGACTCACCCGTGAAGAAACTGCTTTCGTTGTAGCGAACGGAGTCATATCGCCCGCCGACCAGAAACACCCATTTATTGGATATCTTTATCTGATCCTGAGCATAAACACCCAGACGTTTCATATCCGATTTCCATGAGCCATCAACCCGGCTGATGGGCCCGAAAGGCCCTCCATATATCGGATTGAAAACATCGAGATTCGGCAATGACTGCCTGTAGCGCTCAGACTCATGCTTTGGCAACGTGTAGTCGAAGCCAGCCAATATCGTGTGCCGGACGTTGCCCTGGTCCAACTTGTACTCCAGGGAGTTGTCCATCACGAAGGCAGAAGACCTGTCCCAGCGCGTCTGTGCTGCGCGTCCCACAAGCGATCTCTGGTCGCTGCTCAGTCCCCATCCCGCTGCACTCCGGTAGGTCACATTCGCATCGAAGTAACGCATGCTGCTCCTGAGTTTCAGGCGTTCCGAGAATGCATGCTCCAGCAGGTAGCCAATGGAGTATCGCTCCAGCCCGTACTTGTCGAAGCCTGGCTCGCCCGTGAATCTTTCCGGAGGAATCCTGCCATTGGGATTGGGCAGCACCGTTCCCGGTCCCGGCAGGCCGTTGACGTAGGCAGTGCGGTCTTTCTGATACTCCATGAGCAAGGTCAGCGAGGTTGCCGCATTGGGCTGCCACTTCAGGGAGGGGGCAATGTACGTTCTATCATCCGGGGTATGGTCTATGAACGTATTGCTATCACGCTGCAGGGCCGTTATTCTATAGGTCAGCTCTCCAGTCTTGTCCAGCGATCCTGAAAAGTCACCTGAAACCTGTTTGTGGTTGAAACTGCCAATTTCCACATTCAGTTCACGAATAGTTTCAGCCGTGGGCCGCTTGCTGACCGTATTGATCACCCCGCCAGGAGCGACCGATCCATAAAGTACCGAGGACGCGCCCTTGAGCAGTTCAATGCGCTCCAGTCCGTACGGCTCCTGTCTTCCGTTATAGATATTTACCGTGTACAGCGTGCCATCCCGATAAATTCCGTCCGTGCGGAATCCTCGAAGAAACAGGCTGTCCGTGGTTCTGTCCAGACCCTCGGCACGGTTGACGCCTGCGGCATATCCCAGCGCATCCTGCAGGCTCTGGTATTTGAGTGTTTCTATTTCCGAGGCGCCGATGATGGTGATGGATTGCGGCGTTTCCAGAGTCGGCGTATCGGTCTTGGTACCGGTTGCACTGCGCTTGGCGGCATAGCCCTTGAGCGGGCCGCTTACGGCTTCGCTGTCCGTGACCGTCACCGTGGGCAAGGTGAATGCAGAACTTGGCGTGCCCGCGGAACGACGCACCGCAAAACCGCCGTTTGCGGTCTTCGTGGCCTCCAGCGAAGTCCCTGCAAGCATCTCACGCAAGGCCTGCTCCGAACTCAGTTTGCCGGACACCGCCCGCGACTGGACCCCTGCCACGAGATCGCCGGCAGCGAACATCTGGGCTCCGGTCTGACGCGACAGCTCATTGAGCGCGGAGGCGAGCGACTGCGCCGGGATGTTGATTTCAAAGACCTGGGCAGCACTCTGCCCGGGCGATTGGGCAGCAGCAAGAGGAGACCAAAGCGAGGCCGAGCCGAAGGCGGCGGCCAGAGCAATGCTCAGCAGATGTTGACGAGGCATAGGACACATGATTGACGGGCTTCAGATTCATTGAACAAGATTGATTACCAACCAGATGCGCATTCAGCCTGGTGCCTGAACCAACACATCCTGGCCTATAAGACGTACGCGCGCCAAAAACGGAGACAATCTGTAACGGGGCAACGACCGGATCAAGCAGGCACTGCGGCCCCGCAGCCCCCTTGGCGCGGCAACAGCAAGGCCAAGGGGCGGCGCGGATCATCCTGGCTCGAACTCGCAGGCCAGCAGCTCGAACAACTGCGCAAGCAGGCCGGCATCCCGCAGCATGGAGAAATGGTCTGCCTCGATCTCCGAGCCCGGGACATCGTCCTGCCGCAGTTGCTGCTGCAACCTGGTGCGGTCGCTGGCATTGCGGCCCTCGCTCCACCACAGCTGCGCCGCGCCAGCCACCGGCCTGAGCCTCTCGGTCTGCAATGACAGGCGCTTCAGATGAAGCGCCGTCATGAAGGTCTGGGCCAGATCAGCCCCCTCCATGGGTACGCTGCCTTCGGCCAGCTGTGCGCCTGCTCGGGCCGCAGCGCGTCCCAGAGGACCCGCCAGAAGGTCGGCGCTGGGCTGGGGGACGGTGCGGACCTCGGCCACATCATCGATATCTGCGTGGGGAAGCAGGTGGCTCACAAAGGCCAGGAAATCCGGCCACCAGTCATCGGACAAGGTCTGCCCGGCCTCGGGAATGAAGGGATCGACCAGTCCCAGCAGTCCCAGCGTCTGGCCCTGGGCCTCCAGCCGGGATGCCATCAAGGCCACAAGGCTGCCGCCCAATGACCATCCCAGCAGGTGGTAGGGCCCGCTGGGCTGAACGGCGCGGACCATGCGGCAGTAGTCATCGGCCATCTGTTCCAGCGAATGGTCCAGGTGGTCTGGCGCAGACAGACTGCGGCAGGCGATCGCATACACGGTCCGCACGCCGTTGAGCGCCCTGGCCAGCGGCTGGTAGTCGAAGATGGTTCCAAAGCCCGCATGGATGCAGAAAAGCGGTGGCACCCCCTCGCATACGGCATTGAGAGCGATCAGGCCTGCAGCGCGTGTCTCCTGTTCGGCGCCCAGACCCAGCAGGCCGGCGATCGTGGGCCGTTGCAACAGATCGCGCAGCTTGAAATCCAGCCGCCGGTTGCCGAGCTTGCGCACCTTGGCGTGCATCTTCAGGCTGAGCAGCGAATCTCCGCCCAGTTCGAAGAAGTTGTCGGTCTCGCCCACCCGGTCCACGCCCAGCACCTCCTGCCATACCTTGGCCAGCGCACGGGCCTCGTCCGTCGAGGGCGGCACGAAAGCTCTCGCACCGTCGGCTTCGGGCAGGGGCAGTGCATGGCGGTCCAGCTTGCCGCTGACAAGACGAGGCAGGGCGGGCAGCGGCACGCAATGCGCCGGCACCATGTAGTCCGGCAGGCGCTCGGAAAGCTGCTGGCGCATGCGCTGACCTGCACGGTTGTCCGCTGCCAGGCCGTCCAGCACCAGATAGGCCACCAGTTGACGGCCCGAGGCAGCCTCCTGCACAACCACGGCGGCATCGGCAACGCCGGCCAGCGCGCGCACGGCCTTCTCCACCTCGCCGAGTTCGATGCGGAAGCCCCGGATCTTGACCTGATGGTCGGCACGGCCTATGTACTCGATATTGCCGTCATCCATCCAGCGCACCAGGTCGCCGGTCCGGTACAGGCGCCCGCCCTGCGCATCGAACGGATTGGCGATGAACCGCTCGGCGGTCAGTGCACTGCGCCCGAGATAGCCGCGCGCCAGACCGTAGCCTCCGATATACAGCTCGCCCACCCTGCCGGCCGGCAACAACTGCATGTCCTCGTCCAGCACGTAGACGGAACGTTCGCCCACGGGCCTGCCTATGGGTGCATAGGCGCACTCGAAGCGTTGATCGCCGCCAGTGCGCCAGATCAACGGCGTCACCACCGTTTCCGTGGGTCCATAGCCGTTGATCAGCCAGCGCGGCCGCAGATGGGTGGACACCTTGTCGTAGGCTGCCTTGGGCATGGCCTCTCCGCCAAAGACATAGAGTTCTACCTCGGGAACATCGTCGCGCGGCGCGGCCCAATCGGCGATCTCGACAAGGTAGGCAGGCGGGAAGGCCGCCGTGGTCACGCCATGGCGTTGCAGCGCCTGATAGGACTGCTCGGCCGTCCAGAGTTCGCCGTCCCTCAGCACCAGGCTGGCTCCCACGCACAGGGGCGTCAGCCAGCGCTCATGGGCACCGTCGAACGAGAAGGACATGAAGTGCAGCTCGCAGGATGCGGGCGTCATCCCATAGATTTGCGCCGTGGCCAGGCAGTGCATGGCCAACGGGCCGTGGGACACTGCCACGCCCTTGGGAAGCCCGGTGGAGCCTGACGTATAGATCACGTAGGCAAGATGGTCGGCGCCACAGCGCGGCGCGAGGCCGCCCGCCTCCAGCCGGCCGTAGGGCACGTCTTCCATGCGCAGCGTCGGAACTTGTAGCGCGGCCAGCCGGGGCAGCACGCTGCTCTGGCTGATCAGAAGCATGGCCTCACTGTCCTGGAGCATGAAGGCCAGCCGGTCGGAGGGATAGGCGATATCGAGCGGCACATAGGCACCACCCGCCTTGAGCACGGCCAGCAAGGCAACCACCATGTCCATGGAGCGCTCCAGCGCCACCCCGACCACCTTGTCGGGCCCCACCCCCAGCTCCACCAGATGGCGTGCCAGGCGATTGGCCTGGGCGTCGAGCTGTGCATAGCTCATGTGCGCATCGCCCATCCGCAAGGCGATGGCCTCGGGCCGCGCGCTCGCCTGCTGCGCGATCAGCGCATGCACCGTGCTGCGCGGTCCCTGGGGAGCCAGCGGTTCGGAGCGGCCCAGTGCCAGCATGCCGGCCTGCTGCGAAGCGCCCAGCCACCCCATCTGCCCCAGGGGCTGGTCCACATCCAGAGCCAGCAGTTGGTGCAGCAAATGCTCGACCAGCTGCCGCATGTCCGCCACACGGGCTTCGTCGAAGGACTGGCGCGCATAGCAGTACTCGATTTCCAGCACCTCACCCACGGTGACCTGCAAATCCATGGCGTACCCGGTCAGGCCGCTGCCGGCCACGGCACCGAATTCCAAACCGAACTGATCCAGGCGCTTCATGGTCTGGTCCATCGGATGGTTCTCGAAAACGATGATGCTGTCGAACAAGGGCCGACCTGCGGATCCTGCCCAGCGCTGTATGTCGGCCAGTGCCGAATGCTCGAACTCCCGGGCTCGCAAATTGCCGGACTGAACCGCGCGCAGGTATTCGCCGATGGACAGCCCAGCGCGCACCGATACGGCGATCGGAATGGTGTTGATGAACAGGCCCAGCATCTGCTCGGCGCCCTCCAGGCTTGCAGGCCTGCCGGCCACTGTGGCGCCGAAGACGACCTGCCGGCTGCCGGCCTGCCGCTGCAACACCAGCGACCAGACGGCCTGCACCAGGGTGTTCATGGTCACGCGCTCGCGCTGGGCCAGGCCCACGAGGGCGGCTGTCCGCTGCGCATCCAGGCGCGTGAAAAGCTTGGCATAGCCGTCGGTGCCGGTGCGCTGCTGGGGGTCGGCCAGCAGAACCGGCCCCTCGAGCCCGGCCAGTTCCCCTTGCCAGAAGGCCTTGGCAGCCTCGGCATCCTGCCGCTGCAGCCAGCGCAGGAAGTCCCCGTAGGCGGGAGGCTGTGCGGGCAGTTGCTCGCCCGCATAGCTCTGCAGCCATTCACCCCAGAGCCGCGAATCGCTCCAGCCGTCCGAGAGGATGTGGTGCTGGGTCCACAGCAGCCGGTAACCCGTGTCCGAGATGCGGATCAGGTGGATGCGGACCAGCGGCGGAGCCAGCCAGTCGGTCTCCCTGCGCAACTCCTCCCTGCCCAGGCGGTCCGCGCGCTCGACCGCATCATCAAGCCCACGCCAGTCATGCTGCACGAACTTTGCCGTTGCCTGGCGCAGCACCACCTGCAGCGGTCGCTGCATGCCAGCCTGCCAGACAAAGGCCGTGCGCAGCATGGCGTGGCGCTGCACCATGGCCGACCAGGCGCGGGCCAGGCGCTCGGCATCGACCCCGGACAGGTCCACCCCGAGCTGGTTGACATACAGCCCGGTTCCCGGCGCCTCCATGGCATGGAAGAACATGCCTTCCTGCGTCGGGGTGAGCGGATACACATCCTCCACGTCTTCCTGGGCAAACGGCAGGCCCGCCAGGGCCTGGGCATCGAAAAAGTCCACCAGGCGGCCACGCTGCCCGTCCGACGGGGTCCCCGCCACCGCCGCGCGCTGGTCCGCAGGTTCTGCCACGGCCGCGAGTTCGGCCACCGTCTGCCGCTCGAACAATTGCCGGGGCGTGATGCGCCAGCCGGCACGGTACGTCCGGCTCACGATCTGCAGGCTCAGGATGGAATCGCCGCCCAGCATGAAGAAGTTGTCGCTGCGCCCCACACGATCCAGCTCCAGCACCTCTTCCCAGATGCCTGCCAGCATCTGCTCCACCTCGCCCTGCGGCGCTTCGTAGACCTGCGCACCCGCCAGCTCGGGCTCGGGCAAGGCCTTGCGGTCCACCTTGCCATTGGCCGTCAGCGGCAGGGCATCGAGTACCACGATGGCCGAAGGCACCATGTAGTCGGGCAGTGCCTGGCCCAGGCGCTCCTTGAGCAGCCCGTCTTCGACTTCCTCGTTCAGCGAGACACAGGCCACCAGCCGCGCCCCGCCCGGCCCCTGGCTGGCCAGCACGACGGCCTCACGCACCTCCGGCTGGGCCAGCAGCTGGGCCTGCACTTCGCCCAGCTCGATGCGGAAGCCCCGGATCTTGACCTGCTGATCGACCCGGCCCAGGTATTCCAGCTCGCCCTGCGCGTTCCAGCGCACCAGGTCGCCTGTGCGGTACAGACGCTCGCCTGCCTCGCTGAACGGGTTGGCAATGAAGCGCTCTGCGCTCAGCCCGGCACGGTTCAGGTAGCCGCGTGCCAGCCCTTCGCCCGCCACGAACAACTCTCCGGCCACGCCCTGCGGCAGCAGGTCCAGGCCGCCATCGAGCACATACAGGCCCAGGTCGGGAATGGCCACTCCCACGGGGCTGCGTCCGCCTTGAAGGTCAGCCCTGGTGATCTCCCGGTACGTCACATGCACCGTGGTCTCGGTGATTCCGTACATGTTGATGAGTCGGGGGCTTTCGTCACCGAAGCGATCGAACCACGGCCTCAGGCTCTCGGGCTCCAGCGCTTCGCCGCCGAAGACCACATGGCGCAGCGACAGGCCTGCTCCACCCTCCTCATCCTGCTCCACCGCATGGACCAGTTGGCCAAACGCCGAAGGCGTCTGGTTGAGCACCGTGACGCGCTCGGCACGCAACAGCGCCAGGAAGTCCTGGGGCGAGCGGCTGACCCAGTACGGCACCACCACCAGGCGCCCACCCGTGCACAGCGCACCAAAGATCTCCCAGACCGAGAAGTCGAAGGCGTAGGAGTGGAACAGCGTCCAGACATCGTCCGGGCCGAAGCCGAACCAGGCATCGGTGGCATCGAGCAGCCGCGCCACGTTGCGGTGGCTCAGCTGCGCGCCCTTGGGGCGGCCCGTGGAGCCCGAGGTGTAGATCACGTAGGCCAGGCTGTCGACCGACACCTGCACCTGCGGATCGGCATCCGATTCGGCCGACAGGTCCAGCGTGTCGACCTCCAGAATCTGCAAGCGGTCTGCGCTCGGAATGCGCGTACGCACAGCAGCCTGCGTCAGCACCAGGGCAATGCCGCTGTCCTCCACCATGTGCGCCAGACGGTCGGCCGGGTAGTCCGGGTCCAGCGGCACATAGGCGCCACCGGCCTTGAGGATGGCCAGCAGGCCGACCACCATATCCACCGAGCGCGACATGGCAATGCCCACGCGCGACTCGGGGCGCACGCCCAGGGCGATCAGGCGGTGGGCCAGGCGGTTGGCCTGGGCGTTGAGTTCGCCGTAGCTGAGGCTTTGTGCTTCGAATACCAGGGCCTTCGCCCCGGGCCGCACACGCGCCTGTTCTTCGATCGCGTGCTGCAGCGGCACGGCATGCGCAAGGCATGGCTGCCTGCTGCCGCAGCGCTCAAGCGCCGTCCGCTCCGTCTCACCCAGAATCTGCAGCGCCCCCGCATTGCTGTGTGGAGCCCGCTCCAGCGCCCCGACGACCGCCTGGATGGCGGCCCCCATGTAGCTGCACAGCCGCTGGGCACCAATGGACTCGCTGGCCTGCATCACGATGCCGAAGCCCTCGCCCAGATCATCGATCGATACCGTTACCGGGTAGTTGGTGCGCTCCTGTCCACCCAGTGCCGTGAGGCCTTCCCATGCGCTGGAAGTCCCGTCATCCTGAACCAGATAACGGTAGTTGAGCAGAGTGGAGAACAGCGGCGTGCCTCCCTCCAGCGCACTGCAGCGCTGCGCCAGCGACAGCGTCGCGTGCTCATGGTGCATCAGCCCCGACAACCCCTCATGCGTCTGGCGCAGGCACTCCTGCACGCTGCGCTCTCCCAGCCGTATGCGTAGCGGCAAGGTGTTGATGAACATGCCCAGCGCACGCTCCACCCCCTCGCCACCCTGCATGCGCCCGAACAGCACCGTGCCGAACACCACGTCGTCCCTGCCCGTGGTCCGGCCCAGCACCAGCGACCAGGCCAGATGGAACAGGCTGGCCGCGCTCACGCCCTGGCGCTGCGCTGCAAGGCGCACGGCGCGTGCCAGCCCCGCATCCAGCACATGGCGCGCCTCCTGCACCCCGCTGCCGTCACCCTGCACGTCCAGCAGGCCGAAAGGCGCCGTGGGCTCATCCACATCGCCCAGCATGGCGCGAAAGAACTCTTCGTGCTCCCTGGCGCTCACCCCCAGCCGTGCCTGCGCCACGAAGCGCCTGAACGGCAGCGGCTGGGGCAGCGCATGCTCGCGCCCCTGGCGGATCAGACCAATCTCCTCGACGATGCGCTCCAGCGTCGTGTGGTCCAGCACCAGATGGTGAGTCAGCAGCTGCAGCAGCCAGCGGCCCTGGGGCGCATCCTGCGCCGCCACGGCGCGGATCATCGGTGCCTTGCGCACTTCGATGCGCTGCACGCGCGGATCCAGCCGCTCGTACACTTGCGCCGCCGCATCGGCGCCAGCCTGCACCTCCAGCCACTCGGCCTGGACCTGCGCCTTGCGCCAGACCACCTGCACGGGCTCGGCCAATCCCTCCCAGAGCACGGCCGTGCGCAGGATGTCGTGCCTTGCGATCACCTGGTTGAGGCTGTCCACGAAGCCTTCCAGCCGCTCGCGCGTATCGAAGCTCAGCAGGTTGGGCGTGGCATAGGCATCGCCTTGCTGGTGCAGCATGTGGTGGAAAAGAATGCCTTCCTGCAGCGGTGCCAGCGGGTAGATGTCCTGGATGTTGGCTGCACCACCGGGCACGGCTGCGACGATCCGTGCAATCTCCTGCGCGTCCAGCGCCACCAGGGTCAGCATGGCCGGGGTGATGGCCGTGCAGTCTTCGGGAATGCCGTTGGGCGGCACCTGCACCTCGGGTCGAGCATCGGCCTGTTCGCCACCGAGGGCCTGCGCAAAGTCGGTCAGCCTGGGCTGAAGGAACAGGCTGCGCACCTGGGCCGCCAGCCCCCTGGCGCGCATGCGTTCGAGCAGCTTCAGGGCCAGCAACGAATGACCACCCAGCTCGAAGAAGCTGTCATGGCGTCCCACGCGCTCCACGCCCAGCACCTCGGCCCAGATGCGCGCCAGCGCCTCTTCCAGTTCGCCCTGCGGCGCCTCGTATTGCTGGGTACTTGCCATTTCCGGTTCAGGCAGCGCCTTGCGGTCCACCTTGCCATTGGCCGTCAGCGGCAGGGCATCGAGTACCACGATGGCCGAAGGCACCATGTAGTCGGGCAGTGCCTGGCCCAGGCGCTCCTTGAGCAGCCCGTCTTCGACTTCCTCGTTCAGCGAGACATAGGCCACCAGCCGCGCCCCGCCCGGCCCCTGGCTGGCCAGCACGACGGCCTCACGCACCTCCGGCTGCGCCAGCAGCTGGGCCTGCACTTCGCCCAGCTCGATGCGGAAGCCCCGGATCTTGACCTGCTGATCGACCCGGCCCAGGTATTCGAGCTCGCCCTGCGCGTTCCAGCGCACCAGGTCGCCCGTGCGGTACAGCCTGCTGCCATCGTCCGTGAAGGGGTTGGCGATGAAGCGCTCCGCGCTCAGGCCTTGCCGATTCAGGTAGCCACGCGCCAGGCCCGCGCCCGCAACGAACAGCTCGCCCGCCACGCCTTGCGGCAGCAGGTTCAGACTGCCATCGAGCACATACAGGCCCAGGTCGGGAATCGCCACTCCGACGGGGCTGCGTCCTCCTTGAAGGTCAGTCTTGGTGATCTCCCGGTACGTCACATGCACCGTGGTCTCGGTGATGCCGTACATGTTGATGAGTCGGGGGCTTTCGTCCCCGAAGCGATCGAACCACGGCCTCAGGCTTTCGGGCTCCAGCGCCTCGCCGCCAAAGACCACATGGCGCAGCGACAGGCCGGAGCCGCCCTCCTCATCCTGCTTCACGGCATGCACCAACTGCCCAAAGGCCGAAGGCGTTTGATTGAGAACCGTTACGCGCTCCGCACGCAGCAAGGCCAGGAAGTCCTGGGGCGAGCGGCTGACCCAGTACGGCACCACCACGAGCCGGCCACCCGTGCACAGCGCACCAAAGATCTCCCAGACCGAGAAGTCGAAGGCGTAGGAATGGAACAGCGTCCAGACATCGTCCGGGCCGAAGCTGAACCAGGCCTCGGTGGCCTCCAGCAGCCGCGCCACGTTGCGGTGGCTCAGCTGCGCGCCCTTGGGGCGGCCCGTGGAGCCCGAGGTGTAGATCACATAGGCCAGGCTGTCGGCCGAGACCTGCACCTGCGGATCGGCATCCGATTCGGCCGACAGGTCCAGCGTATCGACCTCCAGAATCTGCAAGCGGTCTGCACCCGGAATGCGCGTACGCACTGCAGCCTGCGTCAGCACCAGGGCAATGCCGCTGTCCTCCACCATGTGCGCCAGCCGGTCGGCCGGATAGTCCGGATCCAGCGGCACATAGGCGCCACCGGCCTTGAGGATGGCCAGCAGGCCCACGACCATCTCCGCCGAGCGCTGCATGGCGATGCCCACGCGCGACTCGGGCCGTACGCCCAGGGCGATCAGGCGATGGGCCAGGCGGTTGGCCTGGGCGTTGAGTTCGCCATAGCTGAGGCTTTGTGCTCCGCAACCCAGAGCGGGCGCATGGGCCTGCCGGCGGGCATGCTGCTCGATGCGGCAGTGCAGGGGATGGCTGGCGGGGAAATGCCCTGATGCCTGGCCGCTGCCCAGCAACTGCTGCGTTTGCGCGACGCCCAGTACGTCCAGCCGGCCCAGAACGGCCTGCGCATTCTGCTCCAGCGCCCCAACGATGCTTTCGATGGCCGCGTCCATATAGCCGCACAGCCGCTGGGCACCAATGGACTCGCTGGCCTGCATCACGATGCCGAAGCCCTCGCCCAGATCATCGATCGATACCGTTGCCGGGTAGTTGGTGCGTTCCTCGCCACCCAGGACCGTGAGGCCTTCCCAGGTTCTGGCGGCAGTGTCCACGTCCTGCGCCGCGCTGTAGCGATAGTTGAGCAGGGTGGAGAACAGCGGCGTACCACCCTCCAGCGCACTGCAGCGCTGCGCCAGCGACAGCGTCGCGTGCTCATGGTGCATGAGCCCCGACAAACCCTCATGTGTCTGGCGCAGGCACTCCTGCACACTGCGCTCTCCCAGCCGTATGCGCAGCGGCAAGGTGTTGATGAACATGCCCAGCGCACGCTCCACCCCCTCGCCACCCTGCATGCGCCCGAACAGCACCGTGCCGAACACCACGTCGTCCCTGCCCGTGGTCCGGCCCAGCACCAGCGACCAGGCCAGATGGAACAGGCTGGCCGCGCTCACGCCCTGGCGCTGCGCTGCAAGGCGCACGGCGCGTGCCAGCCCCGCATCCAGCACATGGCGCGCCTCCTGCACCCCGCTGCCGTCACCCTGCACGTCCAACAGGCCGAACGGCGCCGTGGGCTCATCCACATCGCCCAGCATGGCGCGAAAGAACTCTTCGTGCTCCCTGGCGCTCACCCCCAGCCGTGCCTGGGCCACGAAGCGCCTGAACGGCAGCGGCCGGGGCAGCGCGTGCGCGCGCCCCTGGCGGATCAGACCAATCTCCTCGACGATGCGCTCCAGCGTCGTGTGGTCCAGCACCAGATGGTGGGTCAGCAGCTGCAGCAGCCAGCGGCCCTGCGGCGCATCCTGCGCCGCCACGGCGCGGATCATCGGTGCCTTGCGCACTTCGATGCGCTGCACGCGCGGGTCCAGCCGCTCGTGCAACTGCGCCGCCGCATCGGCGCCAGCCTGCACCTCCACCCATTCAGCAACCACCTGCGCCTTGCGCCAGACCACCTGCACGGGCTCGGCCAATCCCTCCCACAGCACGGCCGTGCGCAGGATGTCGTGCCTTGCGATCACCTGGTTGAGGCTGTCCACAAAGCCTTGCAGCCGCTCGTGCGTATCGAAGCTCAGCAGGTTGGGCGTGGCATAGGCATCGCCCTGCTGGTGCAGCATGTGGTGGAAAAGAATGCCTTCCTGCAGCGGTGCCAGCGGGTAGATATCCTGGATGTTGGCTGCACCACCGGGCACGGCTGCGACGATCCGTGCAATCTCCTGCGCGTCCAGCGCCACCAGGGTCAGCATGGCGGGGGTGATTGCCGTGCAGTCTTCGGGAATGCCGTTGGGTGGGATGTTCAGCGCCGGTTCCGGCTGTTCCTGGTCCTCGCGCAGTGCCTGCGCAAGATCCGGAAGCCCTGGGTGCTGGAACAACGTGCGCACCTGTGTCGCCCAGCCCTGGGCGCGCAGCCGCTCCAGCAGTTTCAGCGCCAGCAAGGAGTGCCCGCCCAGCTCAAAGAAATGATCTTGCCGGCCCACGCGCTCCACGCCCAGCACCTCGGCCCAGATGCGTGCCAGCATCTGCTCCACCTCACCTTGCGGCGCTTCGTAGACCTGCGCACCGGTCAGTTCGGACTCGGGCAAGGCCTTGCGGTCCACCTTACCGTTGGCCGTCAAGGGCAGGCTTTCGAGCACCGTGAGAGTGCCGGGCACCATGTAGTCGGGCAGGATTCGGCCCAGGCGCATGCGCAGTTCTGCCGCATTGCAGGCCACTGCATCGTGCAGGGAGACATAGCCGGCCAGTTGCATGCCGGCGGGCCCGCGCCGTGCCACCACCACCGACTCCCTGACTTCGGGCTGGGCCAGCAACTGCGCCTCGATCTCGCCCAGTTCGATGCGAAAGCCCCGGATCTTGACCTGATGGTCGATGCGGCCCAGATATTCGAGCTGCCCCTCATCGTTCCAGCGCACCAGATCACCAGTGCGGTACAGGCGGCCTCCCGCGCCGTCGAAAGGATCGGCCACAAAGCGCTCCGAGCTCAGTCCTGGCCGGTCCAGATAGCCGGCCGCCAGCGCCTCTCCGCCCAGATACAGCTCGCCGGCCACGCCCGTCGGCGCCAGCGCAAGGTCCTGGGTCAGCACCAGGGCCCGGGTATCGCTGATGGGATGGCCTATGGGAACCTGGCTGCGGCCATCGTCGCGGCAGGTCCAATGCGTCACGTGGATGGCCGCCTCGGTGGGACCGTAGAGGTTTTGCAGGCTGACGCCGCGCAAGCGGGTCAAGGCCTCGCGCTGTGTCTCCGCCGGCATGGCCTCGCCGCCACAGATCACGTAGCGCAGCCGGGTTTCCTCCTCAATGCCTTCGTGGGCCAGAAAGGCCTGCAGCATGGGGGGCACGAAATTGAGCGTGGTGATCTGGTGCTTGCGTATCAGGTCGACGATGCGCTCGGGATCGCGGTGGTCGCCGGGCCTTGCCAGGACCAGGCGCACGCCGGCTGTCAGTGGCCAGAAGATTTCCCAAGCGGAAACGTCGAAGCCAAAAGCCGCCTTGTGCAGTACCGCGTCGTCCGGCCCCAGGCCGTAGTGGTCCTGCATCCATGCCATGCAGTTGGCCAGGGCCGCATGCCGGTTGGCTGCGCCCTTGGGTCTTCCCGTGGAGCCCGAGGTGTAGATCACATAGGCCAGGTTGTGCCCATGCAACTTCACGTCCGGCGCCTGTGCCGATTCGGCCGAGAGGTCCAGGCCGTCGAGTTCGACTACACGCAATGCCTCCGCAAACGGCAAGGTCCCTCGTGTATGGCTCTGTGTCAGCACAAGCGCTATGCCGCTGTCCTGCGCCATGTAGGCCAGGCGTTCGGGCGGGTACTCGGTATCCAGCGGCACATAGGCGCCGCCGGCCTTGAGGATGGCCAGTATGCCCACCACCATGTCGATGCAGCGCTCCACGGCAATGCCCACGCGCACCTCGGGACCGACGCCCAGACCGATCAGCCGGTGTGCCAGGCGATTGGCGCGCCGGTCCAGCTCGGCGCGGCTGAGCACTTCTCCGTCATGGACCAGGGCCACGGCTTGCGGCTGCTCGCTGACGCGCCGCTCGAACTCGCGGTGCACGGGCAAGGCCTGGGCATGGCGCTGCCCGTTGATGCTCCATTGCAGCAACTGCTGCGTCTCGCCAGGCGGCAGCAGCGGTATCTGCGCGATCGGCTGGGCAGGATGCTCGGCAAGCGCCTGCGCCAGGCCGGCAAGGGCCTGGTGCATGTAGCCGCAAATTCGCTGGGCGCCCACCGAGCGCAGCACATGGGCGATCAGGGTGAAGTCGTCACCCGTATCGTTCACCGAAAGGCCCACGGGGAAGTTCGTACGCTCCCGGCTGTGCAGTATCTCCATGCCGTTCCAGGTCTGCGCAGCCGCTTCGTCATGGGCCTGCGCATGCCGGTAGTTCAGCAAGGCCGTGAACAGCGGCGCGCCGCCGCGCAGCCCGCTGCAGCCCTGGGCCAGCGGCAGACTGGCATGTTCGTGGTGCAACAGGCCGGTCAGTGCGTCCTGTGTGTCGCGCAGGCATTCAGCCACGCTGCGCCGGCCCAGGCGCACACGCAATGGCAAGGTATTGATGAACATGCCCAGCGCACGCGCAACGCCCTGCCCTGCCTGCATGCGGCCAAACAGCACGGTGCCGAACACGACATCGTCACGAGCGCTTGTCCTGGCAACGACCAGGGCCCAGGCGAGGTGGAACACGGCGGCCGCACTCACGCCATGCCGCTGCGCCAGACGGCGCAGCCGCACTGCCAGTTCCGCATCCAGCGTTTGCCGGGCCTCGTCCACGAGGGAGCCGTCGCCCTGGATATCAAGCAGGTTGAAAGGTGCCGTCGGCTCCTGCACATCGCCCAGCATGGCGCGGAAGAAGGCCTCGTGTTCAGCCGTGCCGACGCCGGCTTGCGCATGGGCGACAAAGCGCCTAAACGGCAGCGGCGCAGGCAGTTCCTGCACCCTCCCCTGCTGGATCAGGGCGATTTCGCCCACAACCAGCTTGAGCGTGGTGTTGTCGTCCACCATGTGGTGCGCGAGGATCTGCAGCAGCCAGCGCTGCCGGGCGGCATCATGAGCCGCCACCAGGTGGATCAGGGGCGCCTGGCGCAAATCGATGCGGTATCCCTCGGCGGCATCTTCCAGCCTCGCTTCCGGATCCTGCGCGGGCGCGCCGCTGGCTGGCTCCGCGAGCCAGGAGATCTGCAGCCTGGCCTCGCGGCAAACGACCTGCACCGGGGTCTCCAGGCCTTCCCAGAAGACTGCCGTGCGCAGGATGTCGTGGCGCGCAACCACGGTGTCGAAACTCTCGACGAAGCGCTCCAGGCGCTGGCGGCTGTCGAAGGCCAGGGTGTGGGAGGTGATGTAGGTGTCACCCTGAGACTGCAGCAGGTGGTGGAACAGAATGCCCTGCTGCAAGGGCGTCAGCGGGTAGATGTCCTGGATGTTGGCCGCCCCGCCGGGTACGGCGGCCTCGATGGCGCGCAATTGTGAGGGCGTTGTCCGGACCAGGGCAAGCATGTCGGGTTCGATTCGCTGGCAGCCTGCAGGAATGCCCATGCCGCCGGCATCCTCCCGCACGGCGCAGACCGCTGCCTCGGCCACTGGCTGCAGGGCCTGGACGAAATCGGCCAGCCGGGGCTTGTGGAACAGCGTGCGCACTTCCACGGCCCAACCTTGGTTGCGGACCTGTTCCAGCAGCTGTATCGCCAGCAGCGAGTGCCCGCCCAGTTCGAAAAAGCTGCTGTGCCGCCCGACGCGCTCCACGCCCAGCACCTCGGCCCATATCTTTGCGATGGCGGCCTCGGCGCCCTCCGCAGGCGCCTGGTATCCAAGGTCCTGGGGGGCATCGGGCTCAGGCAGGGCCTTGCGGTCGATCTTGCCGTTCGCATTCAGGGGCAGGCCCTCGGGCATGACGATGATGGCGGAAGGAACCATGTAGTCGGGCAAGCCCGCCTCCAGCCTCGCACGCAGCGCAGCCGGATCGGGTTCGCAGTCCCGGGCTGCGGACACGTAGGCGACCAACCGCTCACCCGCAGGTGATGGCCGAACCAGAACCACGGCTTCGTTCACCTCGGGCTGCGCGAGCAACTGGCCTTCGATCTCGCCCAGCTCGATGCGGAATCCGCGGATCTTCACCTGCTGGTCCATGCGGCCCAGATATTCCAGTTCTCCTTCGGCGCTCCAGCGCACCAGATCGCCGGTCCGGTAAAGACGACGGCCCTGCGCACCGAACGGATCGGCGATGAAGCGCTGCGCCGTCAGGTCCGCACGGCCGCCATAGCCCCGGGCCAGGCCCGCACCGGCCACGTAGAGTTCGCCGGCCACGCCCATGGGCGCCGGATTCAGGTCGGCATCGAGCACGCGCAGGCCGAGATCGGGAATGGGCAGGCCCACGGCGCTGCGCCCACGGTCCAGGTCCGCCCGCGTGATCGGCCGGTAGGTCACATGCACCGTGGTCTCGGTGATGCCGTACATGTTGATCAGCCTGGGGCTCTGGTCGCCGAAAAGGTCGAACCAGGGCTTCAGCGTTGCCGGCTCCAGCGCCTCGCCGCCAAAAATCACACAGCGCAGCGACAGGCCTTCGCCACGATGCAGCGCCGGGCTGTGCATGATTTGCCCGAAGGCCGAAGGTGTTTGATTGAGAACCGTTACGTTCTCCGCACGCAGCAAAGCCAGGAATTCCTGGGGCGAGCGGCTGACCCAGTACGGCACCACCACCAGGCGCCCGCCCGTGCACAGCGCGCCAAAGATCTCCCAGACCGAGAAGTCGAAGGCGTAGGAGTGGAACAGCGTCCAGACATCGTCAGGCCCGAAGCCGAACCAGGCCTCGGTGGCGTCCAGCAGCCGCGCCACGTTGCGGTGGCTCAGCTGCGCGCCCTTGGGGCGGCCCGTGGAGCCGGAGGTGTAGATCACATAGGCCAGGCCGTCTGCATGCAGGGCTAGGGCCGGATCGAGATCGGACTCCCCCTCCAGATCCAGCCCATCGATGGCCAGCATCACCATGCCGCTGCGCTGCGGGCAAGCCGGGGCCAGCGCCTGCTGTGTCAGCAGCAGCGAGATATCGCTGTCCTGCAACATATGGGCCAGCCGGTCGGCCGGATACCGGGGATCCAGCGGAACATAGGCACCGCCGGCCTTGAGGATGGCCAGCAGGCCAACCACCATGTCGAGCGAACGCTCGACCATCAATCCGACCTTGGCCTCAACCACCAGGCCACACGCAATGAGGTGGTGTGCCAGGCGGTTGGCGCGCGCATTGAGTTCGGCGTAGCTCAACGCCTGCCCTTCGCAGGTCACGGCAACGGCCGCGCCGTGCCGCCGCGCCTGGTCCTCTATCAGATGGTGAATCAGCGACTGCCCGCCGGCAGCCGGCGCACGGTCCAGGTCGTGTCCCATGCCCCGGGCCTGCAGCAATTGCCGCTCGGCAGGGTCCAGCAGCGGGACCTCGCCAAGGGCCAGGGCCAAATCGCCGGACAGGGCTTCGAGCAGCGCCACATAGTGGCCGGCCATTCTGCGCATGGTTTCTGGCTCGAACAGCTCTCGTGCATAGATCAGGGTCAGCCGCATCTGCCCGGAGCCGTCCAGCCCGATGTCCAACGTCAGTTCGAACTGCGCAGCCTGGTCGCCGATCTCGCAGGCCTCAAGCCCAAGCCCCGGCAGGTTTGCAAGAGAGGCCGCCTGCGCCTGCTGGAAGTTCAGCATCACCTGGAACAGCGGGCTGTGTCCGCTGCCGCGCTCCGGCTGTAGAGACTCCACGAGCACATCGAACGGCAGGTCCTGATGGTCCTGGGCCTGCAGCGTGGTGCGCACTGCCTGGTCCAGCAATTCGCCCAGAGTGGTGCGGCCGTCGAGGCGGCCGCGCAAGACCTGGGTGTTCGCGAAGTAGCCGACCACCTGCTCGGTCTCCACGCGGTTGCGGTTGGCATTGGGCACACCGACACGAATGTCGGACTCGCCGGTATGGCGATGCAGCAGCGCCTGGAAGCCTGCCAGCAAGGCCATGAACAGCGATGCGCCACGGGACTGCGCAGCCGCCTGCAGGCGCCGGGTCAGTGGCTCGTCGGCAAGCACCGTGCAACGTGCTGCGGTGTAGCGGCCATCGGCGCGCCGCGCATGGTCGGTCTGCAGTTGCAGCACCGGATGCGTGTCGCCGAGCTGGCCCCGCCAATAGGCCAGCTGGCGCTCGTTCTCCCCGGCCTCCAGCCACTGCCGCTGCCAGTTGGCGTAGTCGACATAGGTGATGGGAGCCGCCTCCAGCACAGGCGCTTCGCCGCGCGACATCGCGCCATAGGCCTGCAGGAACTCCTTGAGCAGCACCCGCATGGACCAGCCGTCAGACACGATGTGGTGCATCACCACCACCAGCACATGCTCGCGCGCATGCCGGCGCACCACGGCAGCTCGCAACAGCGGTTGCCGGGCCAGGTCGAACGGCTGCCGGTTGACTGCGGCCACCGCCTCGTCCACCAAGGCATCGCGCCGGTCGTCATCACATCCGCTCAGATCGATCAGCGGAATGTCCAGGGCCAGGCCGGGCGCAACCCGCTGCTCCACGCCTGCCGGACCGCCGGCGGTGAAGACGGTGCGCAGCGCGGCATGGCGATCCACCAGCAGCTGAAAGCATGCGCGCAACGTCTGCAGATCCAGCTCACCCAGCAGCCGCGTGGCCTGCGCGATGTGATAGGCCGAACTCGTGGCATCGAGCTGCCACAGAAACCACTGCCGGCGCTGCGCGTAGGACAGGGCACTGCATTCCTGGACCGCAGCCTCGCACGCCAGAATGGGGAACTGCCCAATCCGCATGCCTTCGGCACTGATCTTCTGATAGACCATGCGGCGCTGCTCTGGCGGCAATTGGGCGAAACGCTCGGCAATGCGGCGTGTCGAGATTTCGTTCATCAAAGGCTCCCCTCGATACTGTCTATAAAGGAATCAATGTCTGCCAAGGCCTGCTTGGCATCCGTGGCTGCAGCAACAGGCCGCAGACATGCGGCCATGTCGCTGAGCACCGGGTTCTGGAAAACGTCGCGTATCTCCATGTCGCCTTGCATGGCGCCCTGGACGCGGGCCACCAGCTGCACGGCCAGCAACGAATGACCGCCCATGGCAAAGAAGCTGTCGTTGCGGCCCACCTTCTCGACGCCCAGCAGCTGGGTCCAGATGCCGGCCAGCATCTGCTCGGCCTCCGTGCTCGGCGCCTCGTAGACCTGCTGCGCCTCGAACTCCACGGCGGGCAGCCGGCGGCGGTCCACCTTTCCATTCACGTTCAGAGGCAAGGCCTCTAGCACGCCTATGCCCGAAGGCAGCATGTAGTCGGGCAGCAGCTCGCCCAGCCTCTGGCGCAGCTGCGCCGCGTCGATGCACGTGTCCGCAGCGGCCACCACATAGGCAAGCAGTCTTGCCCCCTCAGGGTCTGGCCGGGCCACGACGACGGCCTCGCGCACTTCGGGCTGGGCCAGCAGTTGGGCCTCGATCTCGCCGAGTTCGATGCGAAAGCCCCGCACCTTGACCTGATGGTCCATGCGGCTCAGATACTGCAGCCTGCCCGGAGCCGTCCAGCGCACCAGATCCCCGGTGCGGTACAGCCGCTCGCCGGCATCTCTGAATGGGTCCGCAACAAAGCGCTCCGCACTCAGACCCGGACGGTCGGAATAGCCGCGCGCCAGGCCGGCGCCCCCGATGTAGAGTTCGCCGGTCACGCCTTCTGGCACAGGACGCAAGCCTGCATCCAGCACCAGCAGACGCGTGTCGGCGATGGCATGGCCCACCTCGGGGACGGCCTGTTGCACGACAGGCTGGGCGCTGGACCAGATGGTGGTTTCCGTGGGCCCATACATGTTCCACAGCTCCACACCAAGCGTCTGCAGTTCCTGCGCCAGGTCCTCATGCAGCGCTTCGCCGCCACACAGGCCTTTGAGGCGCATTGGAGGTCTGGCAGGCCAGCCCGCCGCAAGCAGCAAGCGCCAGCCGGCCGGCGTCGACTGCAGCACCGTGGTGCTGCTGGCCTCCACAAGCCGTGCCAGGGCCTGGCCGTCGCGCACCGCCGAACGTGGAGCCAGCACTATCTGTGCGCCGCAGGACAGGGGCAGATAGAGTTCGAGCGCTGCGATATCGAAGGACAGCGAGGTCACGGCCAAAAGCACATCGTCGGCCTGCATGCCAGGGCGGGACTGCATGCTCAGGATGAACTGGGACAGTGCCGCGTGCCGCACCATCACGCCCTTGGGCTTGCCTGTTGATCCCGAGGTGTAGATCACATAGGCCAGTTGTTCGGCATGCAGGGCCAGACCGAGATCGGCATCGGATTCGGTGTTCAGATCCAGGCCGTCGAGCGCCATCACGGCAACATCGGGACCCAGCCCCGCAAAATGCGGCCGCAGATGCCCGTGCACCAGCAGCAGGCCCAGACCGCTGTCCTGCGCCATGGCCAGCAGACGTTGCGCGGGATGCTCGGGGTCCATCGGCACATAGGCGGCGCCCGCCTTGAGCACGGCCAGCACGCCCAGGACCATGTCGGCGTTGCGCTCCACGCACAGGCCGACCCGGACACCCGGCCGCAGACCCTGCCGCACCAGATGGCGGGCCAAGCGGTTGGCGCGGGCGTTGAGCGTGCCGTAGTCAAGGCGTACATCACCGCAGACCAAGGCCGGGGCACGGGGACGCAGCCGGGCCTGGCGCTCCATGAGTTCGTGCACGGGCAGCGGATGCGCATGGCGCTCGGTGTTGGAGCCGGCATCGAGCAGCCCGGCCCATTCGTCGGCCGGCATGGTCTTGATTTCGCAGGCGGCCATATCGGGACGCTCGGCCAGCGCCGAGGTGATTTCATGCAGGACCTGGAGCAGCACGGCATGCACGCGCGCTGCGCCTATCGCCTTGATGACCTGCACGGCCAGGGAGAAGCCTTGGCCGAGATCGTCGACGCCTACCGTGGCCGGGTAGTTGGTGCGGTCCCTGGACCCCAGCGACTCCATGCCCTCCCAATGGTGCTCGGCACGCACGCCCTCGGTGCGGCTGTAGCGGTAGTTCAGCAGCGAGGAGAACAGGGCCACGTCGCCAGGCAGGCTGCTGCAGCGCTGGGCCAGGGCAAGGCTGGCATGTTCATGGTGCAGCAGGGAAGCCAGCGTACCGTGGGTATCCATCAGGCAGCATCGCAGGCTGCGCGACCCCAGGCGCACGCGCATGGGCAAGGTATTGATGAACAGGCCCAGGGAGCGGTGCGCGCCCTGCCCGCTGTCCATGCGGCCAAACAGCACGGTTCCGAAGACCACGTCGTCCTTGCCCGTCAACTGCGCAAGCGTCTGGGCCCAGGCCAAGTGGAACAGCGTGGCCGAACTCACGCCGTGCCGCTGCGACTGCAGGCGCACGGCCGCAGCGAGCCCGTCCTCCAGCGAAGCGCGCACTTCCTCGACATCGCGGCCGTCGCCCAGGACATCGGACATGCCCAACAGCGTGGTCGGCTCGTCAACGTCGCCCAGCATGTCGCTGAAGAAGGCTTCATGCTCGGACTCGGCGATGCCATGCCGTGCATGGGCGACAAAGTTCCTGAAAGGCACCGGCTCAGGCAATTCGCCATGGCGGCCCTGCTGGATCAGCGCGATCTCGTCCATCGCCAGATCCAGCGTCGCATGGTCGAGCACGATGTGGTGGCTGGCGAAGACCAGCAGCCATCGTCCGGCAGGCACGTCATGGGCCGCGAATGCCTCGATCAAGGGCGCCTGCCTCACATCGATGCGGAAGTCACCGCCATGGATATGGTTCTTCAGGCCTTGCAGCAGGTCGCCGGACGGTTCAGCCAGCTGCGCGCACTCATCGTCCTGCATCCAGTGCAGCTTCAGTTGCGCCCGCCTGCAAACGAGCTGGACCGGCTCCCTCAAGCCCTCCCACACAATGGCCGTTCTCAGCACGTCATGGCGGGCGATGACCTGGTCCAGATCGTGGATGAATCCCTCGAGAAGTTCCCGGCTGCGAAAGCCCAGCGCATGCGAAACGATGTAGACATCGCCGCGCGGCTGCAGCAAATGGTGAAAGAAGATGCCTTCCTGCAGCGGGGCCAGCGGGTAAATGTCCTGGATGTTGGGCGCGCCCCCGGGGACCTGGGATTCGATGGTGCGGATCTCCTGCGCGTTTAGCGCCACCAGGCCGAGCATGTCGGGCTGCAGCGCGCTGCAGTCCTGTGGAATCAGGTTCTCGGGAATGACGAACCGGCGCCTCGCCCCCTGCTGCTGCACGGCATGGGCAAAGCCGGCCAGCACAGGGTTCTGGAACAGCATGCGCGCCTGCGCGTCCATGCCCTGCGCTCGCAGGTTTTCCAACAAGCGCAGCGCCAACAGCGAATGTCCTCCCAGCTCGAAGAAGTTGTCGCTGCGCCCCACCCGCTCCACACCCAGAATGTCCTCCCAGATGCGTGCGATGGCGCTTTCGAGAGCCCCCTGGGGCGGCTCATAGCCCTCCCTCGGCAGGTCTGCAGGCTCGGGCAGCCGGTGTCTGTCGACCTTTCCATTCGCATTCAGCGGCAGGGCATCGAGCACCACGATGCGGCCCGGCACCATGTAGTCGGGCAATGACTGCGCCAGCTTCTGCCTCAGCGCGTCCACGCCGCACCCTGCGTCTTCAGACAGCGAGACATAGGCCACAAGCTGCACGGCCGCCCCGGCCCGCCGCGCCACAACCACCGCCTCCCTGACATCGACACAGGCAGAGAGCCTGGCCTCCACCTCCCCCAGTTCCACGCGGTGGCCGCGGATCTTCACCTGATGGTCGAGGCGCCCCAGATATTCGAGCTGGCCTGCGGCATTCCATCGCACCAGGTCACCAGTGCGATACAGGCGACCGCCTGCACCGTCGAAGGGGTCGGCCACAAATTTGTCGGCCGTCATGGCGGGCCTGCGGAAGTAGCCCCGTGCAAGAACGGTGGACGCGATGTGCAGCTCTCCAGGCATGCCCTTGGGTACCGGACGCAGCTGGCCGTCCAGCACATACAGCTGGGCCTGGGAAGCCGCGCGGCCAATCGGCGGAAGCTCCGCGGCGTTGCAGGGATCGACGATGAAATCGCTCACCACATGGGATTCCGTGGGGCCGTAGTGATTGACCAGGCGGCATTGCGGATGCCTGTCCAACCAGTCGAGCAAGGGCCGCGTGAGCTTGAGCTGTTCGCCGGCCGTGATGATTTCCTGGATATGGCCCAGGGACTCGCCGCGCGCCAGCGCGGCTTCGGCAAACAGTTGCAGAACGGCGAACGGCAAATAGAGCCTCTCGACCGCCTGGCGCGCCACGAGATCAAGCAGCAGCGAGAAGTCATGGCGGTCGTCACCGCAGGTCTGGACCAGGGTAGCGCCCGAACTCAGGCCGCAGATGATTTCCTGCACGCTCACATCGAAGCATGGCGACGCGAACAGCAGGGTGCGAAATGCGCCCGGCAGGCGCTGCATCTGCCAGGCCGCCAGTTGCGAAACTACCCTGTGCGGCACGGCCGTGCCCTTTGGGCGGCCCGTGGAGCCAGAGGTATAGATCAGATACGCCAGGCTGTCCCCATGGATGGTCCGCTGCGGCGCTTGATCGGGCTCGGAGCTGAACGCCAGGACATCGATGGACAGGCGGCGCAGCGATGGCGCGGCAGGGATGCGGTCTTGCAGCGCACTCTGGGTGAGCAGCAGCGCAATGCCGCTGTCTTCGATCATGTAGGCCAGGCGCTCCTGGGGATAGTCCGGGTCCAGCGGCACATAGACGCCGCCGGCCTTGAGCACGGCCAACATGCCGATGACCGTGTCGGCCGACCGCTCCGTGGCCACGCCGACTCTTGTATCTGGCCCCACGCCCAGCCCGATCAGGCCATGCGCCAAGCGGTTGGCGCGCTGGTGCAACTGCGCATAGCTGAGGCGGAGGTCTCCGAATACCAGGGCCTCGGCATCCGGCTGCCTTCGTGCCTGCTCGTCCAGCAGCCGGCAGATGTCTCCGGACCCCGGCGGGGCCTGCCCCGGCGCACCCAAATCCCTCAGTGCACGCAGCTGCTCCTGCGGCACGGGATCCAGCGCTCCCAGGCTTTCGGCACCCGGCGACGTGAGGGCATGCAGAATCTGTTCGAGGCGGGCTGCGATCTGGGCCACCGCAGCATCGCCAATCCTGTCTTTCGCATAGCCGTAGCCGATGGACAGCCGACTCCCCTGGTTCACAACCAGGGTCAGCGGATAGTGCGTCTCGTCCCGGCTCGACAGATCGCCCAGGACCAGGCCGTCCTGCCCCTTCTGCCTCAAGGCCTCATCCACGGGATAGTTCTCGAACACCACGATGCTGTCGAACAGGTCCTGTCCCGGACAGGCGGCCAGTTGCTGTATTTCGTGCAGGGGAATGGCCTCGTGTTCCCGCGCCTGCACATTGCACGACTGCACGGCGCGCAGCCAATCGCCGATGCAGCAGCTCTCGTTCACCTCCAGGACGATGGGCAGAGTGTTGATGAACAGTCCCAGGATTTCCTCGGCGCCGGCCAGATCCGCAGGCCGGCCCGACACCGTCACGCCGAACACTACGGTCGTCTGCCTCAGGCAATGCGCCAGGGTCAGGCCCCAGGCTGCCTGAACCAGGGTGTTCAGGGTCACGCGCTCGGCGCGCGCAAAGGCGGCCAGCCTAGCCGTCGCTGCGGCATCCAGCAACGTCGTCCGTTCGCCATAGCCGGAAACGGCATCACCTGCCAGCGCATCGGACAGTCGTGTCGGAACGGCAATCGCGGCCATTCGCTGCTGCCAATAGCTTCGCGCGGCGGTACAGTCCCTGCGGCCCAGCCAGCGGATATAGCTGCCGTACTGCGCCGCCGGTGCAGGCACGGCGGCGCCGCCATAGTGGCCCATGACTTCACTCAGCAGGCGGGCCGTGCTCCAGCCATCGAGCAGCAGGTGGTGGCGGGTCCAGATGAAATGAAAGCTGTCCGGCCCCAGTTGCACCAGGCACAGCCGCATCAGAGGCGGTGCGGCAAAGTCGAAGCCGCGTTCGCGCTCCTGCCTGGCCAGATCATCGAGATCCGTGGCAGCGCCCCCGGGACCTTCGCGCCAGTCCAGCTGCACCAGGGGCAGTTGCGCCTTGCGCGCCACCCACTGCAGCAGGCCTTGCGTGTCCTGGAAGAATCCGGTGCGCAGCACATCGTGCCTGTCACAGGCGCCCTCCCATGCTGCCCGGAACCGCTGCGCATCAAGGCCGCGCATGTCCAGCCTCAACTGGTTGACATAGGCCGATCCCTGCTCCTGCGTGACGCTGTGGAAGAAGATGCCCGCCTGCAGCGGCGCCATCGGATACAGATCGGCAAGTTGCGCAGCAGGCAAAGGCAGACTGTCCAGCCGCTGCTGCGAGACCCCGGCCAGCGGGAAATCGCTGGGCGTCACGCCGCGCCCGCCGTCCACGCAGTGCGCGATCAGCGCCTGCAGCTCGCCCAGGAAGCTATCGGCCAGACCCTGCACCGTCGCCCCATCGTGCACGGCTGCGCTGTAGTGCCACTGCAGCACCAGCTCGCCGCGCTGTATGCAGGCCACCACTTCCAGCCAGGCGCGCCGCGACGATTGCGGTGCGCGCTGGCCGGTCACCGGCTCACGCGCCAGCCGCCAGCCCAGGCCACCGTCCAGCGCCTGGTCCAGCTGGCCCAGGTAGTTGAAGGTGAGCTGCGGCTGCAGCTTCGGCAGCTGCGTTCCTTGGGGGGCCAGATGGCGCAGCAGCCCGTAGCCCAGGCCCTTGCCGGGAACGGCGCGCAGCTGCTCCTTGATGGCCTTGAGGCTCGCGCCCGGCTCGGCGTCGGCACCCGGTCGCAGGCAGACCGGGTACAGCGTGGTGAACCAGCCCACGCTGCGGGCCAGGTCCATGTCCTCGCTCCAGGGCTCGCGCCCATGGCCTTCGAGTTCGACCAGCACGCTGTCGCGCCCGTCCCAGGCGCACAGCGTGCGTGCCAGAGCCGTCAGCAGCACGTCGTTGATCTGGGTGCGGTAGGCCGGCGGCACTTCGCTGAGCAATTGTTCGGTCAGGTCCTCGCCCAGCCTGCACTCCACCGTGACCGTGTCCGCGACGGTGTTGCTGCCTGCGGCGTGGCCGGGCAGCGGCGCGCCGGCCTGCGCCAGCGTCTCGGTCCAATGGGCGAGTTCGGCCTGCATTGCGGACTGTGCGGCGCGCGACTGCAGCGCTTGCGCCCATTCCCGCAAGGCGCTGGTGCGCGGGCCGAGATCGACAGCCTGGGCCTTGCCCAGCTGCGCATAGGCGGTCTGCAGGTCCTCGACCAGGATGCGCCAGGAGACGGCATCCACCACCAGATGGTGGGCGATCAGCAGCAGCCGGCCCGAGCGCGTGCCGCCCAGATCCAGCCACACGGCCTTGAATGGCCGCTCCAGGCTCAGCGTCGTCTGCAGCGCTGCGGCGGTGCGCGCAATGGCCGCACCCGCGTCACGCTCGGCCGACAGGTCCTGGGTTTCGAACGGCGCCTGCGCGGGGGCGGCGCCCACGCACTGCGTCCAGCGCCCGTTCTTGCAGGCGAAGCGCAGGCGCAGCGCCTCATGCTGGGTGACCACGGCATTGACCGCCGTGCGCAGGCGCGCCAGGTCCGGCACCTCGCCCAAAGTCAGCAGCACAGACTGGTTCCAGTGGTGGGGCTGCGCAAAGGCCTGTTCGAAGAACCAGTGCTGCACAGGCGTCAGGCCAAATGCTGCACCGGCTTCAGCGGCCGGGGCTGCCGGGGCGGTGGGCGCAGCTGGTGCGGCCGCCACGGCACCGCCCGTGGCTGCGGCCAGCGCGGCAATGGTCTGCTGCTCCATGAGCTGCCTGGGCGTGAGCTTGAGGCCACGCTTGCGTGCGCGCGCCACGATCTGCAGCGCCAGGATGGAGTCGCCGCCCAGGCTGAAGAAGTTGTCATGGCGTCCGGGCGCCTCGGTGCGCAGCACCTGCGCCCAGATCTCGGCCAGCAGCTGCTCGGTGGCTCCCTGGGGCGCCTGGCCCCCGTCGGTGGCAGCCGTTGCCGCCTGCGGCACAGGAGCTGGCAGCGCGCGGCGGTCAAGCTTGCCGTTGGCCGTCAACGGCATGGCAGGCAGATCGACAAAGTGCGCTGGCAGCATGTAGTCGGCCAGCCGGGCGCCCAGCGCTGCACGCAGGCCGTCATGGTCGCCCGGCTGGTCCGGTTCGCGCACCAGATAGGCGCACAGCCGCAGCTGGCCGTCTTCGCTGGCCAGAGCCAGCACCTCGGCCTCGCGCACGGAAGGCTGCTCGCGCAGCGCCTGGGCAACTTCGCCGGGCTCCACACGGAAGCCACGGATCTTGACCTGGCCGTCGAGACGGCCCAGGAATTCGAGGCTGCCGTCGGCACGCTGACGCACCTGGTCGCCCGTGCGGTACAGGCGCAGGCCGGGCTCGAAGGGGCTGGCCACAAAGCGTTCCGCGCTGAGCGCAGGCCGGCCCTGGTAGCCGCGCGCCAGACCCGCTCCGCCAATGAACAACTCGCCCGGCAGGCCCGCAGGCACGGCCTGCAGCGCCGCATCCAGCACATGGGCCACGGTGCCGCCCAGCGGCACGCCCATCGGCAGGCTGGCGGCTGCACGGTCGGCCTGGTCTGCGGACTGGGTCAGCGTGCCCACCGTGGTCTCGGTGGGGCCGTAGTGGTTGAGCACGCGGCAAGCGGGCTGCAGCGCGGTGATGCGCTCCAGCAGCGCCCAGCCCGTCGCCTCGCCCCCCAGCACCAGGCAATGGCGTGGCAGAACCTGCGCGGGCCGGGCAGCGTTCAGCAGGGCCTGCAGATGGCTGGGCACGATCTTGAGCACATCGACCTGGTGCGTGTGCATGTAGTCCGCAAAGGCATCGGGATCGAAGGCGCGCTCAGGGGCCATCAGGTGCAGCAGGCGCCCAGAGCACAGCGCGCCGAACAGCACCGTATGCCCCAGGTCGGCGGCCACGGTGGACACCATGGCCATGCTGGAGGCGCCGGCCGGCAGGTCCAGCCGGGCCAGCACGCCCTGCACATAGTTGGCCAGCGCGCCGTGGCTGATCACCACGCCCTTGGGCTGGCCCGTGGAGCCCGAGGTGTAGATAAGGTAGGCGGCCTGATCGCGGTGGAGCGTGACGGGCTCCTGCGTGGTGGCTTCAGGCTCCATGTCGTCGGAAAGTGCCAGCGGCCAGACAGGAATCGCCGGCTGCCACGCCACGGGCTGCGCCGCCAGCAGCAGGCGTGCACCGCAGTCGTGCAGCTGGTAGGCCAGACGATCGGCCGGCAGCTCGGGGTCCAGCGGCACATGGACGCAGCCGGCCTTGAGCACGGCCAGCATGCCCAGCACCAGCTCGGGCGAACGCGGCGCAAGCACGCCGATGCGGGTTTCCTGTCCCAGGCCCTGCGCGCGCAGCTGCGCGGCCAGGCGGTTGGCCGCGCGGTCCAGCTGCACGAAGGATGCGGTGCGCGCTTCGGCGCGCAGCGCCATGCCCAGGCCCTGGCGTTCAACAGCGGCATTCCACAGCGCAAGCACGGTTGCGGCCTGGGGAGCCTCGCCGCCGTCAGCCACGTCAACCGGGTCGGCCAGCGCAATGGCCGCCAGCGGGGCATCGGGCGCGGCCACCACCTGCCGGGCGCAGCGGGTCAGGCTGTCCGCGAAGACGGCGATGCGCTGCGCATCGAACAGGCCCGTGTCGTGGATGAACACGCATTCGATGCCCTCGGCCCGGTCGGTGAAGTCTAGGCTCAGGTCGAAATGCGCCTGGCCTGCCGTCAGTGTCTGCATGCGCACGCGCAGGCCGGCAGCGCTGCGCTCGCGCTCCATGGCGTCCTGCTGCGTGCACTTGACCTGTAACAGCGGATGCACGCCCGGCAGGCGTTCGGGCGCCAGCGCCTCGACCAGCATGTCGAATGGCAGGTCCGCATGCTGCTGCGCATCCAGCACGGCCTGGCGCACCTGTTCGAGCAGTTCGCCAAAGCCCATCTGCGGCGCGGCATCGACCTGCAGCACCTGCAGGTTGAGCAGATAGCCGATCAGCCCATGCGTCTCGGCCTTGCCCCGATTGGCAATGGGCGTGCCCACGCGGATGCGGCACTGGCCGCTCAGGCGGTACAGCAACAGGTCCAGCAAGGCCGTCATGGCCATGAACAGCGATGCGCCGCGCGCCCGCGCCAGCGCGCGCACCGCGTCGGACAGCCCGGCGGGCCAGACAAAACGGTGCCGGCCCTCGGCCGCGCCTTGCACGGCGCCACGCGCATGGCTCAGAGGCAGCTCCAGCGGCGCGTGTTCATGGCCCAGGCGATCGCGCCAGTAGCGCAGCTGGCGTTCGCGCTCGCCACCGTCCAGGCGCTGGCGTTCCCAGGCCGCGTAGTCGGCGAACTGGATGGGCATGGGTGCCAGTGCGGGGGGCTGCGCGCGCAAGCGGGCCTCGTAGCAGTGCAGCAGCTCGTCGACCAGGATGCGCAGCGACCAGCCGTCCGCCGCGATATGGTGCAGCGACAGCGCCAGCACATGGCGCTGCGCGTCCAGGCGGTACAGGCAGGCGCGCAGCGGCGCCTGGCGGTCAAGGGCGAAAGGCGTCTGCGCGAAGCCGGCCAATGCGTCTTCCAGCGCAGCCTGCGTTGGCATATCGACCACAGGCATTTGCAGCGACGTGGCCCCGTCCGGTTGCATCGGCTGCACCGCCTGCAGCGCCTGGCCATCGTCGCCGGCCGTGATCCGCGTGCGCAGGATGTCGTGCCGCGCCACCAGATCGTCCAGCGCCGCAGCCATCTCCCCCGCGTCCAGCGGGCCTTCCATGTCCAGGCTGCCGGCCAGGTTGTAGGCCGGGCTGTCGGGCGCCAGCTGCCAGGTCAGCCAGAGGCTGCGCTGGGCATGGGACAGCAGGGCCGGGCTGGCCGGATCGCGGCGTGGAATGTCCTGGCCAGCGCGCACGGCCGGGCTGCCGCCGCCGCGCAGGCGGGCATCGAGCTGGGCACGCTGCTCGGGGCTGAGCCGGGCGCGCAGGGACTGAATATCTTGCGGTGCTGTCATGGCGATCTTCACGAATAAATCGGCGATGCGGTGGTCGGGGCGGGCTCGGCTTCGGCGTCCAGCGCCTGGATTTCCTCGATCAACCGGGTTTCAACGAGTTCGGCCAGGCGCCGCACCGTGGGCGTGCGCAGCAAGGCCGCAGGATGGATTTCGACGCCATAGGCCTGGCGCACGCGCGCCAGCAGCTGTATGGCCATGAGCGAGTCGCCGCCGAGTTCGAAAAGGTTGTCCTCGGCGCCCACGGGAGCCACGCCCAGGAAGCCGCTCCAGAGCGCGGCCAGACCGGTCTCCAGGTCGCCCTCGGGCGCCACGAAGCCGGCCATGCCACCGGGCCGCACCTGGGTGGGCGCAGGCCCGGCCGTCGCTGCCGTTGTCGCTGCTGCAGGCAGGGCCTGGTCCAGCAACTCGGCGAGGTCCGCATGGCGACGCGTTTCCAGATCGGTGGTGGACACGCAGACAAGGGGCTGCAAAGGGCCGGCCAGAATGCGCTCGAACAGATGCACGCCCTGCTCCGGTGCGATGCCCACACCTTCGGGCATGGACGTGCCTGCCGCCATGCCCACGCCGCGCCACCCGTCCCAGCCCACGGAAATCAGCGGCCAGCCGGCCGTGCGGCCATGGGCCACGGCCAGCGCATCCAGGCAGGCATTGGCGGCCGCATAGTCGATGCGGCCCAGGCCGCCCGCCACGGCGGCCAGGGAAGAGCACAGCAGCATGAAGTCCAGCGGCTGCCCGGCCAGTGCGGCCAGCAAGGCCCGCGTGCCCTGGAGCTTGGGCGCGAGCACCTGCATCACCTCGTGTGCCCGCTTGTCCGCGAGCAAGCCGTCGCCGGCCAGGCCGGCGGCGTGGATGACGCCGTGGATGCCGCCATGCATTCCGCCGAACGCGCGCTGCGCCTGTTCCAACGCGGTGCGCAGCTGGGCTTCGCTGCCCACATCGGCCTGCACCAGGCACAGCTGGGCGCCCAGCCGTTCCAGCTCCAGCAACTGCTGCAGCCGGGCACGCAGCGCAGGTTCCGTCTGCGCATCCTGCGCCAGTGCCTGCCACTGACCCCGTTCAGGCAGCGCCGAGCGGCCCAGCAGCACCAGCCGGGCCTGCCAGTGCTCGGCCAGGTGCCGGGCCAGCGCCAGCCCCATGCCGCCCAGGCCGCCCGTGATCAGATAGCAGCCGCCACGGCGCAGGCGCGGCGCGGTGGCTGGCGCAGCTGGCGTGACGGCGGGTGCCGTCTGCCCCGCAATGCGCTCGTAGCGCCGGGTCCAGCGGTGCGGGCCGCGCAGGGCCACGCAGGCCGGTGCGGGCTCGCTGAACTCGGCCAGGATGCGCTGCGCCAGCGCTGCCATCCCTTCGGCATGCCCGCTCTGCACAGGCAGCACATCGACGATGCCGCAGGCCATGCCCGGCAGCTCCTGGGGAATCACGAGGCAGGGGCCATGGAGCATGGCCTTGGCGGGCTGCAGGGATTCGGTCCCTGTCACGTCCTCCAGCCCATCCGTGACCAGCAGCATCTGCTGCCGGCCAGCAGCGCCCACAGCGGATGCGGCAGACACGGCCTCCAGCGCCTGGGCCAGGGCCAGCGGGCCGAGCAGGCAGCGCTCAGCCGCCTGTGCGTCATCCAGCGTGCCCAGGCTCCACAGATCGCAGATGCAGGCCACCGGGCCGATCTCGGCCGCTATCTGCCCCAGGGCGCGCGTCCAGTCGCTGCGCTCGGTCATGCGCAGCGCATGGCGGGCAGGCCCCAGGCGTTCATGGAGCGGACCGGGTTCGATGCGGACCACGGGCGCGGGCTGGGTGTCGGACCAGGCCTGCGCCAGGGATTCGGCCAGTGTCGATCCGGCCTCGGCCAGCAGCAGCATGCAGCCGCCGGCGGGTACCGCGGCGGCCCGTACAACGGGCGCTGAGCGTTGCCAGACAGGGGCATACAGCCAACCCCGGGGATCGGTGCCGTGCAGACCACCGGGAGCAGCAGGAGCGGCCTCAGAGGCCGGCACCGTGGCGGCAACCCAGTGCGATTCGCGCTCGAACGGATAGCCGGGCAAGGGCACGCGGCGCGCGCCCTGTGCGCTGTTCAGCAGCGGTGCGTTGGCCGCGCCAACGCCCGCCGCCCAAAGCTGGGCCAGGCAGCGCGCGGGCTGGTCGGCCTGAAGTTCTTCGCGGTTGGCGGCTGCCTGCGATGCCAGCACGGTGCGTGCGCCAGCCTTGGGATGGCGCCGGGCAAGGCCGCTGAGGCCTTGGCCCGGGCCCACTTCCAGCAGGATGCGGTCGCTTTGGTCCAGCAGCGTGTCCAGGCCCTGCGCAAAGCGCACCGTGCCGCGCAGATGCTGCAGCCAGTAGCGGGGGTCCTGGGCCTCTTCGTCGCGGATCCAGCGGCCGCTGAGGTTGGAGATGAAGGCCATGGCAGGCCGGTTGAACCGCACGCTGGCCAGCTGGTGCGCAAAGGCGTCGAGCACGGGATCGAGCAGCGCGGAATGAAAGGCGTGCGACACCTGCAATCTGCGCAGCAGCACGCCCGTGCCGGCCAGGGCCTGCTCGGCGGCCGCAATGGCGTCGGGCCGGCCCGAGAGCACGCACAGATCGGCCGCATTGACGGCGGCCAGATCGCAGCCCCGGCACAGCCAGTCCTGCAGCGCGGCCTCAGGCAGGCCCACGGCCAGCATGGCGCCGGGCTCGGTGGCCTGCATGATGCGGCCGCGCGCGACCACCAGGTCCAGCGCATCGTCGAGCGAGAAGACCCCGGCGATGCAGGCCGCCACATACTCGCCGATGCTGTGGCCCAGCATGGCCTCGGGCTGCAGGCCCCAGGACATCCACAGCCGCGCCATGGCGTACTCGACGATGAACAGCGCAGGCTGCGTGGCCTCGGTGCGCGCCAGCGCCTGCGCGGCCCGGGCATCGTCGGCCTGCGCCAGCAGCCAGGGCCGCAGGTCCATGCCGGTCTGCGTCCTCACCCTCTCGCAGCAGCGGTCCACGATGTCGCGGAACACCGGCTCCTGCGCATGCAGGCTGCGCGCCATGCCTGCGTGCTGGGCGCCCTGGCCGGGGAACAGAAAGGCCAGGCCGGGCTGGGGCGAGAGCACGCTGCCCGTGAAATGCACCAGGGGCGCCGGATGGTCCAGCGCCTCGATGGCCTGGGTCACTCCATGGGCCAGCACGGCCAGCCGGTGCGCATGGCGCTTGCGGCCCACACGCAGGGTGTGGGCCACATCGGCCAGGGCCAGGTCCGGGTGCTGCTCCAGATGTCTGGCCAGCTGGCTGGCCGAGGCCTGCAGCGCCTGCGGCGTGCGCGCCGACAGCAGCAGCAATTGGGGGGCCTGCCCTGACTTTTCCGATACATCGGCCGGCAACGAGGCCGGAGCCTCCTCCAGCACCATGTGCGCATTGGTGCCGCCCATGCCGAAGGAACTCACGCCGGCACGCCGGGGCAGCGGGCCGGCAGGCCAGTCCTGCGCCGTGGTCTGGACGCGGAAGGGGCTGCCAGCGAAGTCCACGCGCGGGTTGGGCGTGGAGAAGTTCAGGCTGGGCGGCAGGGTGCGGTGGCGCAGCGCCATCACGGCCTTGATCAGGCCGGTCACTCCGGCAGCGGCGTCCAGGTGGCCCACATTGGTCTTGACCGATCCCAGTGCGCAGTGGCCGGGCGCACGCCCCGTCAGTCCCCCAGCCCCGCCAAAGGCCTGGGTCAGCGCCGCGATCTCGATGGGATCGCCCAGCGTGGTGCCCGTGCCATGGGCCTCGACATACCCCACTGAGGCGGGATCGACGCCGGCCATGGCCTGGGCGGCGCGTATGGCCTCGGCCTGGCCGTCCACGCTGGGCGCGTTGTAGCCGATCTTGCGCGCGCCATCGTTGTTCACGGCGCTGCCCCGGATCACGGCATGGACGGTGTCGCCATCGCGCAGCGCCTCGTCCAGGCGCTTGAGCACGACCACGCCCGCGCCGCTGCCCAGCATGGTGCCGTCGGCGCGCGCATCGAAGGCGCGGCAATGGCCGTCCGAGGACAGAATGGCGCCCGGCTGGTGCAGATAGCCCGCGCCCTGCAGCAGGTTGAGCCACACCCCGCCGGCCAGGGCCATGTCGCACTCCATGCCCAGCAAGGACTGGCAGGCCATGTGCACGGCCACCAGCGAGGTGGAGCAGGCCGTCTGCACGGTCACGGCCGGGCCGCGCAGGTTGAGCTTGTAGGCCACGCGCGTGCACAGGGCGTCGGCCGCGTTGCCGTTGAGCAGGGCGATCAGCTCGGCGATGCCGCCGCTCCACTGGGCCCGTCCCAGCAGATGGCGCATGAGGTAGAGATTGGCGCCCGCACCCGCGAACACGCCGGCCGCCGCGTCCAGCCGCTCGGCGTCATAGCCCGCATGCTCCAGCGCCTGCCAGGCGCATTCGAGGAAGACGCGCTGCTGGGGATCGATCTGGCCGGCCTCGCGCGGCGTGTAGCCGAAAAAGCCGGCATCGAACCAGTCCAGGCCTTCCAGCATCACGCCGGACTTCACGCAGGCGGCATCGTCCAGCAGGGCCTGTTCCGTGCCCTGGTGGCGCAGGGCCTCGTCGCTGAAGGCGGTCACGGATTCGCGGCCTTCGCGGATGTTGCGCCACAGCGCGTCCACGCTGTCCGCGCCCGGAAAGCGCCCGCCCATGCCGATGATGGCGATCTCCACGCCGCTGTAGCCTGCATCCTGAGCACGCATCAGTTCACCTCCTCGGTCAGACCACGGCGGCCCAGCAGCGCGGCGCGGCGGCGCTGGGCGCGTGCGTCGGCCTGCTGGTCCTGCAGTCCTTCCTGGGCCGCCCCCGCGCCGCGCTGCGCCTCGATGCGGCGGGCCAGCGTGGCCACGGTCGGGTGCTGGAACATGTCGATCACCGAAAGCCCGCTGCCCAGCGCATCCTCGATCAACCGGTGCGCGCGTATCAGCAGCAGCGAATGCCCGCCCAGGTCGAAGAAGCTTTCGTTGGCGCCTATGCGTTCGAGCTGCAGCAGCTCGCGCCAGATGGTGGCAATGGTCTCGGCCACACCGCCTTCGGGCGCCTCGAACGGCTGCGCACCATCGCCCGATGCAGGCAGGGGCGCGGGCGCCGGCAGCGCCTTGCGATCCACCTTGCCGTTGCTGTTGAGCGGCAGCGCGTCCAGACGCACAAAGAGGGAGGGCACCATGTAGTCGGGCAGGCTGCGGCCCAGCTGCGCCTTGAGTGCAGCCAGGTCCTGCAGCGCGGCACCTTCACCGGCCAGGTAGGCCACCAGCCGGCTGCCGCCTTCGGCAGAGTCTGCGACCACCACCGCCTCGCGCAGGCCTGGCACGGCCAGCAGGGCGGCTTCGATCTCGCCCAGTTCCACGCGGAAGCCACGGATCTTGACCTGGTGGTCCAGCCGGCCCAGGTACTCGATCTCGCCGTGCTCGTTCCAGCGCACCAGGTCGCCCGTGCGGTAGGCACGCTCGCCGGCCAGCGCCGAAGGGCTGGCCACAAAGCGCTCGGCCGTGAGCGCGGGCCGGCCCCAGTAGCCGCGCGCCAGCGCCAGGCCGCCCAGCAGCAGCTCGCCGGCCACGCCGCGCGGCACGGGCTGCAGGCCGGCGTCGACGATATGCACCTGCACGTTGCCCAGCGGCCGCCCGATGGGCACGGCCTGCGGGCCAGGCTCGCGGCAGTCGTGGTAGGTGACCTCGATGGCGGCTTCGGTCGGCCCGTAGAGGTTGAGCAGGCGCGCGCCCGGCAACAGGGCCAGTGCGCGGTCGCGCAGCTCGGCCGGCAGGGCCTCGCCGCTGCAGACGATGTGCTTCAGTCCTGTGCAGGACGGGGCATGGCCGCTGGACAGAAAGGCCTGCAGCATGGACGGAACGAAGTGGATGCAGCTGACGGCATGGCGTTCGACCAGGGCCGCGATACGCGCAGGATCGCGGTGCTCCCCGGGTCCTGCCAGCGCCAGCCGGGCGCCAGTGGACAGCGGCCAGAAAAACTCCCAGAACGAGATGTCGAAGCTGAACGGCGTCTTCTGCAGCACGGTGTCCTGCGCGGCCAGCGGCTGGTGCTGCTGGCCCCAGGCCAGGCGGTTGCACAGCGCGCGGTGGCGATTGCCCGCGCCCTTGGGCCGGCCGGTGGAGCCCGAGGTGTAGATGACGTAGACCAGGTTCTCGCCGTGCAGCGCGACGCCCGGGTCATGGGCCGGACGGGAGGACAGATCGATGGCGTCCACCGCCAGGCACAGCGGCTGCAGCGCGGGCGGCAGCCGTGCGACCAGGCCCGACTGCGTCAGCAGCACGCCGATGCCGCTGTCGTCGGCCATGTAGCGCAGGCGCTCGGCCGGGTGCTCGGGGTCCATGGGCACATAGGCGCCGCCGGCCTTCAGGATGGCCAGCAGGCCGACCACCATTTCCAGCGAACGCTCCATGGCAATGCCGACCTGGACCTCGGGGCGCACACCGTGCGCGATCAGATGGTGGGCCAGGCGGTTGGCACGCGCATTGAGTTCCCCATAGCTCCAGGCGCCTTCCCCGAAGACCAGGGCCGTGGCCTGCGGGTTGCGACGCGCCTGCTGCTCGAAGGCGGCATGGACCAGCTCGGGCACGGCATAGCCGCCCTGCCCGCCCTGGCCGGTCTGCCAGGGCGCCAGCTGTGCGCGCTCTTCATCGGACAGCAGATCCACCTCGCCCACGGTGGCCTCGGGGTGATGGGCCAGGGCCTCGAGCATGCGCAGATAGTGCTGGCCCAGGCGCTCCATGGTGGCGGGCAGGAAAAGCTCGGCCGCATAGTCCATGCCCACGCGCACGGCGCCGCCTGCGCGTTCACGCACTTCCAGGGACAGCTCGAACTGCGCCGTGCCTCCGGGCACGGAAGCCGCTTCGGCCATGCAGCCCGTCATGCGCTCGAAGCCGCGCAAGTCCTCATGCACATGGTTGAACATCAGCTGGAACAGCGGTGGATGCGCCAGGCTGCGCTGGGGCTGCAGGTCTTCCACCAGTTGCTCGAAAGGCAGGTCCTGGTGCTCCTGGGCCTGCAGCGTGGCGCGCCTGGCCGCATTGAGCACCTGGGCCAGCGGGGTTCGGCCATCGACCTCGGCCTGCAGCACCAGGGTGTTGACGAAGAACCCGATCAGGCCCTGCGTGCCCGCATGCTGGCGGCCCGCCACGGGCACGCCCAGGCGCAGCACCTGCTGGCCCGTATGGCGGTGCAGCACGGCCTGCCAGCCTGCCAGCAGCACCATGAACAGACTGGCGCCGGCTTCGGCGGCACGCGCGCGCAACGCGTCCACCAGCGGCGCAGGCAGCGCGAAGCCATGCCGGGCAGCCGAGTAGCGGGCCACGGCTGCGCGCGGCCGGTCGCTGGGCAAGGCCAGCACGGGATGCTCGCTGCCCAGTTGCCCGCGCCAGTAGGCCAGTTGCCGCTCGCGCACGCCGCCATCCAGCCAGGCCGCATGCCAGGCTGCGTAGTCGGCGTATTGCAATGCGGGGGCAGCGGGCTCGGTGGCCGCAGCCGCATCACCCAGATGGAGGTATTGCTGCGCAAGCTCGTCCAGCAGGTTCTGCAGGGATACGCCGTCGCACACGATGTGGTGCATGACCAGCACCAGACGGTGGTCATCCGGCCCAAGCCGCATCAGCAGCGCACGCAGCAGCGGGCCCTTGCCCAGGTCGAAGGGCCTGGCGTGCAGGCGGCGTGCCTCTTCAGGGGCACGCTGCGGCTCGTGGTCCAGGTCCAGCCATTGGAACTCCAGGCCGCCGCTATCCAGCACATGCTGCCGGGCCGACCCGTCGGCGGCAGGCAGAAACACGGTGCGCAGCGCATCGTGGCGTGCCACCAGGCGCTCCAGGGCCGTGTGCAGCCGTTGCGCATCCAGCGTGCCGCCCAGCTGCAGCTCCACCGCCACGTGGTAGGCCGTGCCCGCAGGATCCAGGTGCCAGAGAAACCACTGCCGCTGCTGGGCGTGGGACAGGGGCTGGCTTGCACCGGGGCCGCGCGCCACAGGGCCAGGACGAGGGATGCCAGTTCCGGGTCCTGCCGCCTGCAGTTCGCGCAATGCAGCCGCGCACGCCGAAAGCCGGGGCCGGTCAAAGAGCAGGCCTGGCGCAAAGTCCACGCCCCACTGCTGCGACACGCGTGCAGCCAGTTGCACGGCCGAGAGGGAGTTGCCGCCCAGCAGGAAGAACTGCGGATCGCCCGCAGGCAGCTCGGCACGGCGCAGCACTTCGCACCAGAGCATGGCCAGCGCAGTCTCGGTGGCATCGAGCGGCGGGGGGGCGGACTGATCTGCACCGTCATTCGCTGCAGATTCCGTTGCGTCCACGAAGGTACCATGCTCCCAAACCGCATAGGCATCCAGGCTGCGCTGCGCCCAGCCCTTCTTGCAGGCCTGGCGCTGGAGCTTGCCGCTCGATGTGCGCGGCAGCGCGCCGGGCTCCAGCAGGACCACGACGGCAGGCGCCTCGCCAAAGGCCGTGGCCACGGCGGCAGCCAGTGCGTCGACCAGCGTCTCCCTCCGCACCAGCTTTTGCAAACCGCGCGAAATCTCGGCGGCCACGCCTATGCCCTCGCCCGACGGCCCTTCCACCGCAAACGCGGCCACGCGTCCCTTGCGCACGGCTTCGACTTCGGCCTCGACCACGCGCTCGATGTCCTGCGGGTAGAGGTTGTGCCCGCGCACGATGATCAGGTCCTTGATGCGGCCCGCCACATGGACCTGCCCGCCGTGCACGAAACCCAGGTCGCCCGTGCGCAGCCAGCGCCGGCCTGCATGCTCGACAAAGGCCTGCTGCGTTTGCTGCGGCTTGCCCCAGTAGCCCTGGCTGATGCTGGGGCCGTGCGCCCAGATCTCACCCACGCGGCCGGGCTCCAGCACCTGCAGGCTGTGCGGATCGACGATGTTCACCGCATGGCCGGGAACGGCAGGGCCGCAGCCCACGAGCGGGGTGGTCTGCGAGGCGCAGGAGCTTTCCTCTGCCCGGCCCTGCGCCAGGGCCTCGGTATCGAAGGACGTGATCGTGGCGCCCGCGCCGCAACTGCCGCCGGTGATGAACAGGGTGGCTTCGGCCAGGCCGTAGCAGGCATAGGCCGCGTCGGGCCGCAGGCCGCAGGCGACAAAGCGCTGCGCGAAGGCCGTGACGGTGTCGGCACGCACGGGTTCGGCGCCCGTGTAGGCCAGCCGCCAGCTCGACAGGTCCAGCTGCGCCAGCTGCGACGGCTTGATGCGCTCCAGGCACATGCGGTAGGCGAAGTCGGGGCCGCCGCTGATGGTGGCGCGGTGGCGCGAGATCAGCTCCAGCCAGCGCACGGGGCTTTCCAGAAAGAGGCGCGGCGAGGTCAGCACCAGCGGCAGGCCGCTGTACAGCGGCTGCAGCAGTCCGCCGATCAGGCCCATGTCGTGGTACAGCGGTGCCCAGGACATGAAGCGGTCGCCCGCGCCGATGTCCATGCGCTGCTGGATGGCGGCCTCGTTGGCGATGAGGTTGCCGTGGCTGACCATCACGCCCTTGGGCGCCGAGGTGGAGCCTGAGGTGTATTGCAGGAAGGCGATGTCGTCGGCAGCCGGCGCATGGGGCCGCCAGGCGTCGGCATCGGCCAGGTCCACCTGGTCGGCGGCCACGGCGGCAATGCTGGCAAAGCGCACATCGGCGCCGGGCAGGGCCTGCATCACTTCGGCCGTGCTGATCACGCAGGCCGCGTCCGCGTCGCCCACGATGCCCAGCAGCCGCTCCAGATGCTGCACGCGCAGCGATTCCAGCGGCGGCACCGGCACGGCGATCACGCCCGCGTAGAAGCAGGCCAGCATGCTGGCGGCGTAGTGCTCGTCGTTGTCCATCATCACCAGGGCGCGCGCGCCCACGGGGCACAGCTGCTGCAGCCGGGCGGCCAGCGCGCGCACGCGGCGGTCGAACTCGCCGTAGCTGTGGCTGCGCTCGACCACGCGGCCGTCCTGCACGGCGGCCACGGTGAGCCAGATGTCGTCGGGCCGCTGCTGCGCCAGGCCCCTCAGATGCTCGACCAGGCTGGCCGGCGCCTGGCCTGCTGCCGCGATTGCACTTTGTCCACTCAGCATGTCAGCTGCCTCCCGGGTTCTCAGAAACGGTCCAGATTGCTGCGCGGCTCGGCCATGGCGACGATGACCTTGCGCGGCCCCTTGAAGGGCGAGCGGGCATGGGCCACGAGCATGTTGTCCAGCATCAGCACGTCGCCCTGCTCCCAGGGGAAGCTGACGGTCTCGGCATCCAGCGCGGCGCGCACCTCGGCAAAGATGTCGTCGCCGATGGTGGAGCCGTCGGCGAAGAAGGTGTTGCGCGGCAGGTTCTCGATGCCGTAGACCTCCTCCAGCACCTCGCGCTCCTCGGGCTCGCGCGCCGAGATGTGGAACAGGTGGGCCTGGTTGAACCAGACCATCTCGCCCGTGACGGGGTGGCTTTCCATGGCCTGGCAGAGCTGGCGTGTGCGCAGGCCGTCGTCCTCCTTCCACTCCCAGTCCATGCGCGCATGGCGGCAGAAGGCCTCGACCTCGGCGCGGCTTTCGGTGTTGAAGACCTTCTGCCAGGGCACGTCCATTTCGCCGAAGTTGCGCACGTAGAGGATGCCGGGCTCGAACAGCTCGCGGATGCGCGCCGGAATGCGGCGGTATACCGCACGGCTGTCGGCAATCGGCGTCTCGCCGCCCTCGGGCGAGGCGGTGACGCAGTGGAACCAGATCTTCATGGGCCATTCGCGCGTGTAGGCCTGCTCGTTGTGCAGCGGAATGCTCTGGTGGGCCGGGTATTCGGTGGAGGTGTAAACGCCCGCGCCGCTGGAGGCCTCGACCGCGCTGCGCGGCGTGGAGGCGAACTCGTACTTGAGCAGCGGGTGGCCGAAGGCCGAGGCGAAGCGCTGGAAAGTCTCCACATCGGGCACGCCAAAGCCGCGCAGCAGCACGCCGCCCGTGGTCAGCAGCGCCTCGTCGATGTCGCGGCGCAGCGGCGGCAGCGCGGCCAGCAGGTCCTGGCCCGGCTGGGCGGGCGTGATGAGCTGGGGAAGCAGCGAGCCCGCGGGGGCCTTGCGCTCGAAGCGCTGGAGGGTTTCGTTCATGTCGATTCCTTGGTGCGCCACGCAAGAGCTGCCGCGTAGCCCGGCGGCGCTGGCAGCGCCATCGCTTGAAAACCATTCCAGTCGGGGACCGCGCAGGCGATGGCCAGCCGTCCGTCCCCTCCCGGGCTGATGCCTATGGAGCGCAGGTGGTCGGCCACGCCGATGCCGATGGCCTTGAGCACGGCTTCCTTGCCCACCCAGCGCTGGTAGAAGGCCGCCAGCCGATCAGGCGCACGGCGCACGCTGGCGCGTTCCTGGTCGGTGCAGACGGCGTCGAGCATGACCTCGGCATCGAGGTCGGGCTTGTGCTGCTCGATGTCCACGCCCAGGTGCAGCACGCCACCGGGATCGGCCAGCGCGATCAGCGCATGGCCGCCCGAATGCGAGACATTGAAGAGCGGTGCCCGCAGCGGGTCCTCGTCGACAAAGGGCTTGCCGTGGACGCCGACCGCCAGCGGCACATCGGCCGGGCAGCAGCCCAGCCTGCGCCCCAGCAGCCGCCGCGTGGCAGCGCGCGTCTGTGCGAAGCGCAGCCGGTCGGCGGCCCGCACGAAGCGCGCGGCGCGACCGCGCTCCTCGGGGGTCAGGTGCGGCAGGCTGTCGCTCAGTTCGGCCCTCAGGTCCAGGTCCAGCCTGAAGACCTCGATGCCCTGGCTCATGGCCTCACGCACGGACACGAGCTGCATGGATTTCCCCCTGGAGTGACTGGGCCCCGGCCAGGCGCTGCGCCAGCACGGCCAGCACATCGCCTTCGCGCTGCTTGATGAAGAAATGCCCGCCCTCGAACCAGTCCAGCGTGAAGGCCCCGGCGGCCTCCTGCGACCAGGCCTGGACGCGGGGCGCCTCGATGTCGTCCTGCCGCCCCGCAAAGACGTGCACGGGCAGCGGCAGGCCCGCAGCGGGCACATGGCCGAAGCTCTCGCAGACGCGGTAGTCGGACCCCAGCACATCCAGCGTGATGCGCATGAGCTCGGGGCTGCCAAACACCTCTTCGGGCGTGCCGCCCTGCCTGCGCAGATCGGCAATCAGCGCCGCATCGTCACCCTTGCCCGCAAAGCGCTCGGGATCGCGGCAGGCCGGTGCCGGGCTGCCCGAGGCAACCAGGGCCAGCGGCAGCTCCCTGCCCTCCTCGCGCAATTGCCGCACCATGCCGAAGGCCAGCAGCGCGCCCATGCTGTGGCCCAGCAGCGCAAAGCGGCCGCGCATGGCCTGGCGCTGCTCGGCGCACAGCAGCGATACCAGCTGCCCGAAGTCCTCGACCGCAGGCTCGCCCAGCCGGCTGCCCCGCCCCGGCAGCTCCACCGGCGCAATGCGGATCCAGTGGGGCAGCAGCCTGCGCCAGCGCAGGTACATGGTGGCGCTGGCGCCTGCGCATGGCAGGCACAGCAGGGTCAGCGGCGCGTGCATGCGCGTCAGCCCGCTGCGGTTTCGATCACGGTATCGGTATCGCTTTGCAGCGCGGCGCCGGCACCCGCCTGCTCCTGCTGCTGCATCCACACGCGCAGCGACTTGGGCCGCATGTCGGTCCAGGTGGCGTCCACGTAGTCGAGCACGGTTTTCTTGTCGCCCTTCACGCCCTCGACGGCAGTCCAGCCGCCGGGCACGGCCTTCCAGTGCGGCCAGATGGAATACTGTTCCTCGTGGTTGACCAGAACGATGAAGGTTTCGTCTTCGCGGTCGAAGCAGCTTGTAGACATGCAGGCGTCCTTTATGCGGTTGAACATCGGTGAGGCCAGTACCGGATCGCGGCGATCCGGTACTGCGCCTCTGTTGAACATGACGTTCCGAATCCGAAACTGTTCACGCCGCGTGCGCGCCGGTTCCGGGTCATGCGCGGGGCTGCACCGTTCAATGGTGGTCCAGCAGCGAGCGGTGGACATGGATGGCCTTGCAGGCATCGGCAATCCTGGCGTTCACCAGGCCCAGCGCACACTCCATGTGCTCGGCGATCTGGCGCTGGGTGAGGCCCTTGATGCGGTACAGCTCGAAGGTCTCGCGGGTCTTGGGCGGCACCTCGTCCAGGGCCTGGTCGATCAGGCGTATGGCCTGGGACTCGAACAAAAGGCGCTCGGGCGAGCGGCTGTCCGGTATCTCCAGCGTCTCCACATCCACGCCGTGGGTGCGGTAGCTGTTCTCGCGCTCCTGGCGGCGCAGGTAGTCCAGCGCCATGTTGCAGACGGCTCGCGTCCAGTAGGCGGCGGGCTTGGCGATCTCGGCATCGCTGCGCATCTCGGCAACGCGCAGATAGGTGTCCTGCACGGCGTCGTCGGCCAGTTCAGGATTCCTGAGAATTCTTCGCGCGACCCTCACCAACTGTCCACGCGAAGCAATGAAAACCTCTTCCAGCGAAGAATGTGTGTGATTCAAGGACACGATGCAGTTCCTCTCGCAAGCTAGGCAAGAACGTCAAGGGGAAATGTCGACCGCAGGTCGATGGACTGCCGGCGCGCCGCCCGTGCAAAAAGACGGGAACGGGACTCGGCACAGGCGGAAAGCGGCGGCACGACCGCTGACCGCAGGGCATCAGTGCACGCCGATGCGCATCGGCGTGACTTGGGGAGACGGGCCTTAGATCGGCCTCATACCGGCTTCATGGCGGCGGCCGACCTCGCCGGGCCCATGCGTCCTGGAACAGGATCGGCAAGGGCTGTGCGGCCTTGCAGACGTGCTGAAACTTGAACCGGGACCAAGGCATGCAGTGGTGCTCCTTTAACGTTTTCCAGAACATGAAATGAGAAGCATTAACAGCTCCGGCGACAAAACCGGGTCTGGATCGGCATCTCGTACCTGTCTGGAAGACGTCCCGCCAAGGCAAACGAAGACACGGCTATCGGCACTGGAAAATCGGCAGCCGATGCCTATGGATTCCCGTCCCCATGGCTTTCCCTCGCCATGGATGATGGGCCTGGATCATGACGGACTGGTGATGCCCCAAGTGCAGCGCGGGGGCACCGAAGGGCTGGGTGCGCAGGCAGGAAAAGCGAACGGAGCGCAGCCTGCTGCTGCAACCTGCAGACGAAAAAAAGCCACCTTGCGGTGGCTTTTTGCCTGTGCAAACGCTGGGTTTGCACAAGGAATCTGGCGGAGTGGACGGGACTCGAACCCGCGACCCCCGGCGTGACAGGCCGGTATTCTAACCAACTGAACTACCACTCCTGGCAGACAGCTTTTGCGCTCTTTCGAGCCAAGTGCTGCAAACTTGGCGACCCTACGGGGATTCGAACCCCGGTACTCACCGTGAAAGGGTGATGTCCTAGGCCTCTAGACGATAGGGTCAATCCTAGAACTTGCGTAAATACTCAAGTCTCAATTTTTGGTGGAGGTAAACGGGATCGAACCGATGACCTCTTGCATGCCATGCAAGCGCTCTCCCAGCTGAGCTATACCCCCTTGCTGCAACGTTGCACTGCTTCGTTGCTGCGATTCAAAAATTGTAGCACAGCGTTTTTGGGGCAATTCCGGAATGCATGACTTTTTTATGTCGCCCTGCATTCCGGCGCCCTGCTCAAGCCCGGGTCAGGCCAGGCTTTGCCCATCGCGTATGCGGTGGATCTCGGCGATGTCCACCACCCAGACCAGGCCGTCGCCGACCTGGCCCGAATGGCAGGCCGTGGTGATGGCCGCACGGATGGGCTCGACCATGGAGGCCTCGGCCAGCACGCAGACCATGATCTTGTCGGAGAAGTCGGTCAACTCCTCCTTCACGCTGCGCTTGTCGATGGCGGCCGGGGCCGTGAAGCCCTCGGCACGGAACAGCGTCACGCCGGGGAAGTTGGGAATGGCGCGCAGCGCGTCGCGCAGGCGCTCCAGGCGGCTGGGGCGCACGATGGCCCGGATTTCCTTCATGGTCATTGCAGTGTCTCCTTCATCAGGCTTCCAGCGGTTTTTCGTCAAACCAGCGGTACAGGGTCGGCAACACCACCAGCGTGAGCAGGGTGGACGAGATCAGGCCACCGATCACGACGATGGCCAGCGGGCGTTGCACCTCCGAGCCGGGGCCGGTGGCGAACAGGAAGGGCACCAGGCCCAGCAGCGCGACGGTGGCCGTCATCATCACGGGGCGGAAGCGCTGCACGCAGCCTTCGCGCACGGCCTCGGCCACGTCCATTCCATCCTCGCGCAGCTTGCGGATGCAACTGACCAACACCACGCCGTTGAGCACCGCAATGCCCCACAGCGCAATGAAGCCCACCGATGCCGGCACGCTCACGTATTCGCCCGTGACGAACAGGCCTATCAGTCCCCCGATGGAGGCGAAAGGCAGCACCAGGATGATCAGCCCGGCCAGCTTGACCGAATTGAACAGAACGAACAGCAGGAAGAAGATGGCCACGATGGTCAGCGGCACGATCACCTGCAGCGTGCCCATGGCGCGCTCCATGTTCTCGAACTGACCGCCGTACTTGAAGTAGTAGCCGTCGGGCAACTGCACTTCCTTGTCGATGCGCTGCTGCACTTCGGTCACGAAGCCGCCCAGGTCGCGCCCCTCCACGTTGGCGCCCACGACCACGCGCCGCTTGCCGCCTTCGCGGCTGATCTGCGCGGGTCCGTCCACCAGTTCGATGCGGGCCACGCTGTTGAGCGGAACCTGCGCGCCGGTGCTGGTGGTCAGCAAGGTGGCGCCGACAGCCTGGGGCGAGCCACGGAAGGGCTCGGGGAAGCGCACGACCACGTTGTAGCGGCGCTCGCCCTCGTAGACCGTGGTCACGTCCTTGCCGCCGATGGCCGACTCGATCACGCCCTGCACGTCGGTGACGTTCAGGCCGTGGCGGGCAATGGCCTTGCGGTCGATATCCACCGTGAGCGCCTGCTGGCCCGACAGCCGCTCGACGCGGATGTCCGTGCTGCCAGGCACGCTCTTGAGGATACGGGCCACCTGTTCGGAGACATCGCGCAGATCGTCCAGCTCGTCGCCGAAGACCTTGATGGCCAGTTGCGAGCGCACGCCCGTGACCATTTCATCCACGCGCTCGGAGATCGGCTGGGACAGCACGATCTGCACGCCCGGGATCGAGGACAGGCGCTGGCGGATGTCTTCGTCGATCTCGTCCTGGGTGCGGTCGGACTCGGGGTCCAGCAGCACGATGGGGTCGGACTCGTTGGGGCCTGCGGGATCGGCCGGCGATTCACCGCGTCCGAGCTTGGAGACCACGCTGAGCACGCCGGGCACCTCGGCCACGGCCTTCATTGCCGCCATTTCCATGCGGATGGACTCGTCCAGCGAGATGCTGGGCACGCGGTTGATCTGCGGCGTCAGCGCGCCCTCCTTCATGGTGGGCATGAAGGACTTGCCCAGCAGCGGGAACAGTCCCAGCGAGCCCAGCAGCAGCGCCACGGCCACGGCCAGCGTGGCGCGGTTGCGCGCGGTGGCCAGGTCCAGCAGGCGCAGGTAGTGGCGCTTGAGGAAGGCGATCAGGCGCGTGTCATGGTCCGCGCCGCCCTTGAGGAAGTACGAGCACAGCACGGGCGACAGGAACAGCGACACGGCCAGCGAGACCGCCAGCGAGATCGCGATGGTCAGCGCCAGCGGTCCGAACATCTTGCCTTCGATGCCCTGCAGCGTCATCAGCGGCAGGAACACCAGGATGATGATGGCGATGCCGAAGATGGTGGGCGTGGCCACCTCGGTGGTGGCCGAGAGCACGGTGCGCACGCGTGCGCCCATGCTGTCGCCGGCCTGTCCGAGCTTGTGGAACACGTTCTCCACCACCACCACGGTGGCATCGACCATGAGGCCGATGGCGATCGCCAGCCCTCCCAGCGACATGAGGTTGGCCGAGATGCCCCAGCGGTTCATCATGATGAAGGTGGTCAGCGGCGTGATGATCAGCGTGGCCACCACGATCAGGCTGGAGCGCACGTCACCCAGGAAGACGAAGAGCACCACGACCACGAGCAGGATGCCCTCGATCAGCACCTTGCCCACGGTCCACAGCGCCGAGTCGACCAGGTCGGTACGGTCGTAGTAGGGAACGATCTGCAGGCCGCCGGGCAGCATGCCCTTGGAGTTGATCTCCTGCACGCGCTCCTTCACGCGGGTGACCACTTCCTTGGCATTGCCGCCGCGCATCATCAGCACGATGCCGGAGACGCCTTCGGTATAGCCGCCCTTGATGATGGCGCCCTGGCGCACTTCCTGGCCCAGCTGGACCTCGGCCACATCGCGCACGAAGACCGGCACGCCGCCATCCTGCTTGAGGACGATGTTGCCGATGTCCTCCAGCGACTGGATCAGGCCCACGGCGCGGATCAGGTACTGCTCGGTCACCTGGGGCAGGATGCCGCCGCTGGCGTTGGCGTTGTTGTCGGCGATGGCCTGGACCACATGGCGCACGGACAGGCCGTAGTGGCGCAGCCGGCCGGGGTCGACCTCCACCTGGTACTGCTTGACGTAGCCGCCCTGCGAGTTGATTTCGGCCACGCCGGGAATGGAGCGCAGCAGCGGGCGCGCCACCCAGTCCTGGATGGTGCGGCGCTCGGTCAGCTCCTCGGGCGTGAGGGCCCGCTTGCCGTCGTCGGGATGGTCCAGCGTGTACTGGTAGACCTCGCCCAGACCCGTGGACACCGGCCCCAGCACGGGGATGATGCCTTCGGGCATGCGCGGCGTGACCTCCATCAGCCGCTCGGTGACGAGCTGGCGCGCAAAGTACACGTCGGTGGTATCGGTGAAGACCAGGGTGATGATGGACAGGCCGCTCTTGTTGAGCGAGCGCATCTCCACCAGGCCCGGCATGCCGGTCATGGCGATTTCCAGCGGCACGGTCACGAAGCGCTCGATTTCCTCGGGCGAGCGGCCTGGCGCCTCGGTAGCGACCTGGACCTGGACGTTGGTCACGTCAGGAAAGGCATCCACCGACAGATTCATGGCGGCGCGCAGGCCAAAGCCGCACAGCACCAGCGAGAGCACGATCACGATGAGTCGCTGGCTCAGTGCGGCCCGGATCATGGAAGCGATCATGGGCTTACTCCAGCTCTGCGCGCTTGCGCTCGTTGTTCAGGTGGAAGGCGCCCGTGGTGACGATGACCGTGCCATCGGCCACGCCCTTGTTCACGGGACGCATGCCGCCGCTGGCGGTGCCCAGCTCGACGGGCGTGAGGCGGTAGTGGTTCTCGCCCTTCTTGACGAAGACATGGTCGCGGTCGTTCTCGCGCACCACGGCCTCGGCCGGCACGGCCAGCAGCTGGCGCACCTCGCCCTGGATGCGCATGGTGGCCAGCATCTGGGGCTTGAGGTCGCGCTCGGTGTTGTCCACCTGGGTGCGGATGGTGACGGTGCGGGTCTCGGGCGTCACGGTGTCGCCCACATGCACGATCTGGCCGGACAGCACGCGCTCGCCCAGGGCGGGCACGGCGATCTCCACGGCCTGGCCGGCACGCACGCCGCTGGCCATCTGCTCGGGAATCGCGCCCACCACCCAGACGCTGCTCAGGTCGGCCACGGTGAACAGCGGATCACCGGGCTGGGTCACCTGGCCGGAGCTGACCTTGCGCTCGATCACCACGCCGGCCCCTGTGGACAGCACGGCCGCATGCGACTGCAGCGTGCCCTTGTCGCGCAGCTGGGCGATGGCGCTGTCGGGAATGCCGATCAGGCGCAACTGGTCGCTGGCAGCGCGCTGCTCGGCGCGGGCAATCGACAGCTCGGACTCGCGGCGCTGCAGCTCGGCCGAGCCGATGACGTCGGCGGCGATCAGCTGGCGCGCGCGCTCCACGCCGCGCTCGGCCAGCGTGGCGGCGGAGTGTGCACGCAGATAGGCCAGCTGGGCGGTGGTCAGCTCGGGGCTGGCCACGCGGGCCAGCACCTGTCCCGCGCGCACGCGGTCGCCCACTTCGACCAGCACCTCGGTCACGCGCCCCGTGGCGGCCGCGCCAATGCGGGTGACCTGGCGCTCATTGGCCTCGATGCGGCCGGACACCTCCTGCAGCAGCGCGATCTGCGCCTGCGCCACGGGCTTGACGGCGAAGTTGGGAGCCATCTCGGCGGTCACACGGACCTCCATCGGGTCCTGCTCCTGGGCAGCGGCCGCCGCGGGCGCCGCCTTGGCTTCGGCCTCTTCGTTCTTGCCGCAGGCGCTCAGCGCCAGCGTTGCGGCCAGCAGGCCGGCCAGGGCCAGGGAATTCACCAAGGTGCTGCTGCCTGCGCGGGCGGCGATGGGTTTCGGATGCATATTCAAGGACATGTTCGTTTCTGATTTCGGGTGTGAGGCAGGGACGGCGCGCTTCACAGCGCGGACGGATCGTCGTAGCGGCCCGCGAGGTATTCGAGCTGTATGCGCGCTGCCTGCAGCTGGTAGCGCGCATCGAGCAGGTCTGCACGGATGGAGCGCAGCACGCGCTGCGCATCGAGCACATCGAGAATGCCGCGCTCGCCGAAGCGGTAGGCGGCCTCGGCCACGCGCAGGGCCGACTCGGCCTCGCGCACCGAACCCTGGCTCAGTGCCTGGGTGCGCAGTCGTGCCATCTCCAGCTCCTTCCAGGCCTGCAGCGTCTGCTGGCGCAGCTCGATCTGCCGGCCTTCCAGCTGCAGACGCGCGCGCTCCAGCTCGGAGGCCGCCTCGTCGATGGGGCCGCGGTGCTGGTCGAGCAAGGGGATCTGGATGCTCACGCCCACCGTGTTCAGGCGCACGTCGGGCTCGCGCGTCTGGCCGTAGCGCAGCTCCACACCCGGCCAGCGCGAGGCCTTGGCACCGTCAAGCCGCGCCTGGGCACGCTCGACCTCCGCCTTGAGCTGGCGCAGCTCGGGATGCTCCATGGGATCGATCTCGCCCATGTCCTCGATGCGCAGCGGGTCCTCCAGCGACACATCCAGGCGGAAGCGCACGGGCAGCTGGCCTGCGGCCAGGCGGCCCAGCGACAGCTGCGCCTGCTCGGCGCGCAGCCTTGCGGTCTGCTCCTGCTGGCGCGCCTGGATGATTTCGGCATCGGCCTTGATGATTTCGTAGCGGGCCGCCTCGCCGCTGTCCACGCGGACGCGGACACGCTCATGGGCCTGCTCCAGAAGGCGCACCGCCTCCTTGGCGGCCTCGACCTCCGCCTCGCGCAGCACCATTTCGTAGGCGCGCAGCCGCACCTGGGCCACCAGCGCATTGCGCGTGGTCGCCACGAAGTGCACCGACCCCTGCTCGCCTGCCCTGGCGGCCTCCACGCGCGCACCGCGCACGGCGGGGTTCTCGATGGGCAACGCCACGGCCCAGCCCTGCACCGTGCCGGCCGCCGCGCCGGGCACGCGGGCGCTGTTGCGGCCCTGGTTCCATTCAAGCTTGGGATTGGGCAGCGCCGAGGCGCTGACCACGCCTGCGCGCGCCGTGGTCCGCGACTGCTCGACGGCGCGCAGATCGGGGTTGTGGTCCAGCACGGCGCGAACGACCTCGTTCAGGCTCAGCTGGGGCAGGCGCTGTGCGGCGGCCGAAGCCGCGGAAGCCGCAGAAGCTGTCGATGCGGCCTTAGGCGTGACCGGGACGCGGGCCGCTGCGGCCTCGGCGGCTGCAGCCGCGGCGGGTGCCGCCTGGGTCATGGGAGGCTGGGATGCCTGTGCCGAGGCACCGGCACTCCAGCCCACCAGCAGACTGCAGATCGCGCCTTGCAAGGCCTTGCGCGAAAAGGATGGAAAACGAGCGGGGGCCATTCCCGCCAATACCGTTGGATTCACCATGGCATGCATCTGCCGCGAAACGACAGTCGAGGGGTTGAGTAAGAGATGGGCCCTCCCCTGCGGACAACGCGGGAACGGGCATGGCCGGGCCGTGCGCAGTCAGCGCGCGGACGACGGCATGGCATGCACGCCAGCAAGGCGCGCACGAGCAGTGATCAGGCAGTGGGATGCGTCAGCCGACAAGGGGCGCAGGGCATGCCTGCGCCGCAATATGCGGTCAGCCGAGCAGGGAAGGTCTTGGAGGGCGCAGCAGCTGGCCCGGAGCGGGCGACAGGTGCGCCTGGGAATAGGTCGAAGGCGGGGCCCACAGCGACACCACCTGCACGGCGATGGGCTCGGGCGGCCAGTACATCTCGGCGGAGCGGTCCTCGCCACAGGCCAGCAGGGCCAGCAGCTGGCGGGTATTGCCGCCATGTGCCGTCAGCTCGGCAAACTCCGTCTCGTCGTCTTCCTCGACTTCCGCGAGTTCTTCGAGGAATTCCTCATCGATGGTCACGATGGGGTGGTGCGCCAGCAAGCCATCGCTTTCCAGTCCATCGGACGATGCCGACGCCGCCACCTGTCCACAGAAGATGGACAACAGCATCAGCAAGGAAAACAGGAACGATGGCGCAAGGCGCATGGGGCGAGACGAAGGCGGGAGCAGTGAAAGTGAATGCCCCGTGATCGGGACACCATCTATTGTTACGAATGTTGAGGCAAAGTTCCGGGTTTGCCCTTAAAAAATCTGTGGCAAAGCCCGCTTTTCGCACATGCTCGCCTGCCGCCAAGCGAGGCAGCCATGCAGGCGAGCTGCGCGCGGCAGAAACAAAAAAGCCACCTTGCGGTGGCTTCTTGTCTGTGCAGACGCTGGGTTTGCACAAGGAATCTGGCGGAGTGGACGGGACTCGAACCCGCGACCCCCGGCGTGACAGGCCGGTATTCTAACCAACTGAACTACCACTCCTGGCAGACAGCTTTTGCGCTCTTTCGAGCCAAGTGCTGCAAACTTGGCGACCCTACGGGGATTCGAACCCCGGTACTCACCGTGAAAGGGTGATGTCCTAGGCCTCTAGACGATAGGGTCAATCCTAGAACTTGCGTAAATACTCAAGTCTCAATTTTGGTGGAGGTAAACGGGATCGAACCGATGACCTCTTGCATGCCATGCAAGCGCTCTCCCAGCTGAGCTATACCCCCAAAAATCCGATACTGGCGGAGTGGACGGGACTCGAACCCGCGACCCCCGGCGTGACAGGCCGGTATTCTAACCAACTGAACTACCACTCCTGGCAGGCTGCTTTTGTGCTCTTGCGAGCCAAGTGCTGCAAACTTGGCGACCCTACGGGGATTCGAACCCCGGTACTCACCGTGAAAGGGTGATGTCCTAGGCCTCTAGACGATAGGGTCACAGCCTATGATCCGCCGATAAAAAAGCGCCTTCGTTTTTCAAAGGCGCTTACATACCAAGCGGCAAATTTTGGCGGAGTGGACGGGACTCGAACCCGCGACCCCCGGCGTGACAGGCCGGTATTCTAACCAACTGAACTACCACTCCTGGCAGACAGCTTTTGCGCTCTTTCGAGCCAAGTGCTGCAAACTTGGCGACCCTACGGGGATTCGAACCCCGGTACTCACCGTGAAAGGGTGATGTCCTAGGCCTCTAGACGATAGGGTCAATCCTAGAACTTGCGTAAAAACCCAAGTCTCAATTTTGGTGGAGGTAAACGGGATCGAACCGATGACCTCTTGCATGCCATGCAAGCGCTCTCCCAGCTGAGCTATACCCCCTTCATTCTGCAATCGCTGCTTCTTGTTAGTTGCTGCGTTTGCATCAGAGACTCGAATTATAGACAGGTTTTTAGCGGTTTTTCAAACGGGCCAGAATTTTTTCACGACCCAGCAGCTCCAGCACCGCGTCCACCGAAGGCGTGTGCGCCGTGCCCAGCGTCAGCACGCGCACCGGCATGGCCAGTTGCGGCATCTTCAGGCCCTGGGCCTTGAGCACTTCCTTGATCAGGGCGGCAATGGCTTCCTTGCTCCACTCCACCGAGGCGATGCCTTCGGCGAAGGCGTCCAGGGCGGGCGCCACAGCGTCGGTCACATGCTTGGCCAGGTCTTCGGCGTTGCGGTCGAAGGCGTCCACATAGAACAGACGCACCCAGCCGGCCAGATCGACCAGGGTTTCGCAGCGGTCCTTGAACAGGGCGCAGATGCGCGGCAGGCGGTCGTCGGCATCGAGCAGGGCCTGGTCCAGACCCGTCTTGAGCACGAAGGGGCGCACCAGCTCTGCCAGGGCCGCATCGTCCAGCGCCTTCAGGTGCTGGGCATTGACCCAGCGCAGCTTGGCCTCGTCGAACTGGCCAGCGCTGCGGCCCAGGTGGTCGAGGTTGAACCACTCCAGGAACTGGGCGCGGCTGAAGATTTCGTCGTCGCCATGGCTCCAGCCCAGGCGGGCCAGGTAGTTGACCATGGCGTCGGGCAGGTAGCCTTCGTCGCGGTACTGGGTGACGGCCTTGGCACCGTTGCGCTTGCTCATCTTCTCGCCCTGCTCGTTGAGCACGGTGGGCAGGTGGGCGAACACAGGCACGCTGGCGCCCAGCGCCTCGAAGATGTGGATCTGCCGCGGCGTGTTGTTGACGTGGTCGTCGCCACGGATGACATGGGTGATGGCCATGTCCATATCGTCCACGCAGACGCAGAAGTTGTAGGTAGGCGTGCCATCGGGGCGCGCGATCACCAGGTCGTCCAGCTCGCTGTTCTGGAACTCGATGCGGCCCTTGCACTTGTCTTCCCAGGCCACGACGCCGCCCTGAGGCGTCTTGAAGCGCAGCACGGGGCGCACGCCTTCGGGCACGGGCGGCAGCACCTTGCCTTCTTCAGGGCGCCACGTGCCGTCATAGCGCGGCTTTTCCTTGTTGGCCATCTGGCGCTCGCGCAGGGCGTCGAGTTCTTCCACGCTCATGTAGCAGGGGTAGACATGGCCCGAGGCCTGCAGGCCGGCCAGTACCTCCTTGTAGCGGTCCATGCGCTGCATTTGATAGAACGGACCTTCGTCATGGTCCAGCTGCAGCCAGGCCATGCCTTCGATGATCACGTCCACCGAGGCCTGGGTGGAACGCTCCACGTCGGTGTCCTCGATGCGCAGGATGAAATCACCACCCGTGGCGCGCGCGAAGGCCCAGGGATACAGGGCCGAGCGGATGTTGCCCAGGTGGATGAAGCCCGTGGGAGACGGGGCAAAACGGGTTCGTACTTTTTGTGTCATTGCAGGGTATCCAGTCCGCGGGACAGATCGTTCTTGATGTCGCCCAGGTATTCCAGTCCGACGGAGATGCGCAGCAGGCCCTGGCCGATGCCGGCGACGCGGCGCTGCTCTTCGCTCAGGCGGCCATGCGAGGTGCTGGCCGGGTGGGTGATGGTGGTCTTGACGTCGCCCAGGTTGGCCGTGATCGAGCACACCAGGGTGCTGTCGGCCACATGGAAGGCATTGGCGCGCAGTTGCTCGGCGCCCTCGCCCACCACGTCGAAGGACAGCACGCCGCCGCCCATGCCGTTTTGCTGGCGCATGGCCAGCTCGTGCTGCGGGTGGCTGGCCAGGCCCGGGTAGTAGACACGGGCGACCTTGGGATGGGCCTCCAGCCAGGTGGCCAGCTCCAGTGCGGCGGCGCTTTGCGCCTTGACGCGCAGGGACAGCGTCTCCAGACCCTTGAGCACCACCCAGGCGTTGAACGGCGCCAGGTTCAGGCCGCCGCTGCGCAGGAAGGTGCCCATGACCTTGTCCACCAGCGCCGTCGTGCCACAGACCGCGCCCGACATGACGCGGCCCTGGCCGTCCAGCAGCTTGGTGCCGGAGTGCACGACCAGGTCGGCACCGAACTGGGCGGGCCGCTGCAGCGCGGGCGAGGCAAAGCTGTTGTCCACCGCCAGCAGCGCGCCATGGGCGTGCGCCAGTTCGGCCAGCGCGGCGATGTCGCACAGGTCGGTCAGCGGGTTGGTCGGCGTCTCGGCGAACAGCAATCGCGTATTGGGACGGATGGCGGCCTTCCAGGCCTGCACATCGGTCTGCGAGACAAAGCTGGTCTCGATGCCGAAGCGCGCCATCTCGCCGCCCAGCAGCTTGATGGTGGAGCCGAACATGGACTGCGAGCAGATCACATGGTCGCCCGCCTTGAGCGTGGTCAGCGCCACCAGCAAGATGGCCGACATGCCGGTGGACGTGGCCACGGCGCATTCCGTGCCTTCCATGGCGGCCAGGCGCTGCTCGAAGCTGGTCACCGTGGGGTTGGAGGTGCGGCTGTAGGTGTAGCCGGGCTCTTCGTTGGCGAAGCGGCGCGCTGCCGTTGCGCAGTCGGGCTGCACGAAGCTGCTGGTCATGTACAGGGCTTCGCTGTGCTCGCCCCACTGGCTTCGTTCCACGGCCACGCGCAGGGCCAGCGTATCGGGATGCAGGCCTTCGGGAAGTGTCTTGTTCGTCACGTTGATGGTCCTTGGGGTCGGGCGCGGCCCGCCGATGGCGGCGGTGCCCGGAAAAAAGGAGCTAGAAACACTTGTCACCTGGGGACTTGCTGGGCGTTGCAGCCTGCAGTCCTCCAGCACCAGCGCTTTTAGCTCATTTGTCAAAAAAGGGCGGGCCTCAGGCCCGCCCCCGTATTGTCACTGAAGCCCGATCGCTCTGACTCAGGCTCGGGCTCGGGCTCGGGCTCAGGCTTCCTGGGCGTTGGGCAGGGACAGGCGCGAGGCGTCGCTGGACTCTTCCTCGCCGCCGCGGTTGCGGCCTTCATTGAGTGCCGTGACTTCGTCCTCGGAGATGTCGCCCGTGATGTAGACGCCGTCGAAGCACGAGGCCTCGAAGCCCTGCACCTGCGGGTTGATCTTGCCCACGGTCTGCTTCATGGCGGCCACGTCCTGGTAGATCAGCGCGTCGGCACCGATGACCTGGCGGATTTCCTCGACCGTGCGGCCATGCGCCACCAGTTCGGCGCGCGTGGGCATGTCGATGCCGTAGACGTTGGGATGGCGCACCGGAGGCGCTGCCGAGGCCAGGTAGACCTTGACGGCACCGGCATCACGCGCCATCTGCACGATTTCCTTGGAGGTGGTGCCGCGCACGATGGAGTCATCCACCAGCAGCACCTTGCGGCCCTTGAACTCGCTGCCGATGGCGTTGAGCTTCTGGCGCACCGATTTCTTGCGCGAGGACTGGCCCGGCATGATGAAGGTCCGGCCCACGTAGCGGTTCTTGACGAAGCCTTCGCGGTATGGAATGCCCAGCAGCTGGGCCAGCTGCATGGCGCTGGGGCGGCTGGATTCGGGAATCGGGATGATGGCGTCGATCTCGTTGGGCGGCACGGTGGAGACCACGCGCTTGGCCAGCGTCTCGCCCATGTTCAGGCGGGCCTGGTAGACGGAGATGCCATCCAGCACGGAGTCCGGGCGGGCCAGGTACACGTACTCGAACACGCAGGGGTGCAGCTCGCTCTTTTCAGAGCACTGGCGGGTTTCGACCTGGCCGTCGCTGTGCACGAACACCGCCTCGCCCGGGGCGACATCGCGCTCGAGCTGGTGCAGCGTGCCTTCCAGGGCCACGGACTCGCTGGCCAGCATCACCGAGCCGTCGGCACCGCGGCCCATGCACAGGGGGCGGATGCCGAACGGGTCGCGGAAGGCCAGCAGGCCGTAGCCGGCGATCAGCGCGATCACCGCATACGAGCCCTTGATGCGCTTGTGCACGGCGCTGACGGCCTGGAACACGTCTTCGCTCTTGAGCGGCGCGCCACTGCTGGCGCGGGCCAGCTCGTGGGCCAGCACGTTGAGCAGGACTTCGGAGTCGCTCTCGGTGTTGGTGTGGCGGTGGTCGGTGTCGGACAGCTCCTCGCGCAGCTGCTTGGCATTGGTGAGGTTGCCGTTGTGCACCATGACGATGCCGAAGGGCGCGTTCACGTAGAAGGGCTGGGCCTCTTCCTCGCTGGTCGCGTTGCCGGCCGTCGGGTAGCGCACCTGACCCAGGCCCACCGTGCCCGGCAGGGCACGCATGTTGCGGGTGCGGAACACGTCGCGCACCATGCCCTTGGCCTTGTGCATGAAGAACTTGCGCTCCTGCTGGGTCACGATGCCTGCGGCATCCTGGCCACGGTGCTGCAGCAGCAGCAGGGCGTCATAGATCAGTTGATTCACGGGCGCGGTGCTGACTACACCAACGATTCCACACATAGTTGCGTTCCATCCGTTTGCGAAGGTCGCCCTTCGCTGTCTGGGCCGTAGCAGCCACCCATTGGCCACGCCTGCGCCCGATTTCTCTATCCAAACTGTTTCTGCCAGCCGACTCCTGCGCTGCAGCGCCTTGTCATGCAGCCGGCAGATAGCGTCCCCATTCCTGCGGCAGCTGTGGCAAAACCACAGCCAGCGCCTGCATCAGCCATGGCGCCAGGGCTGAATCCTGCCACCACTGCCCCTGGTGCAGCGGCGTGTAGCTGATCACCATCGTTGCCACCAGGGCCAGCAGCGCCCCGCGCAGCACGCCGAACAGCGCGCCCAGGGTGCGGTCCACGGGCCTCAGGCCCACCGCCTCGATCAGCCGGCGCGACAGCCAGGACACCAGGCCCCAGCCGAACAGCGCCAGCACGAACAAAAGCACAAAGCCTGCGGCGTAGCGCAGCTGCATGTCCCAGTCCTGCATGGGCAGCCACAGCGCCACGTCGGCCGCCCAGATGCGGGCCACGACAAAGGCCACCAGCCAGCCCAGCAGAGACAGCACCTCGTACACCAGCCCGCGCCAGGCGCCAAGCAGCATCGAGGCCAGCACGCAGGCCAGCAAAACCCAGTCCACCGTGGACATACGCTATTTCTGTGCGTCCGTGCTGCTTTGCAAGATGTACGTCACCGCGTCAGAGCTTGATCACCGACGCCGGCAGGCCCTGGCCCTTGACGCGCGCCGCCGCCTTGTCTGCTTCAGCACGGCCGTTGAACGGGCCCACACGCACCCGCGTGCGCTTGCCGTCCTTGGTGTCCACCACCTGCGTGAATGTCTTCAGGCCCGCCAGCTCCAGCTTGGCGCGGATTTCCTGGGCCTTGCCGGCGTCGGAGAAGGCACCGACCTGCACGATGAAGCGTTCGTCCGTCGCCGCGGCCGCCGTTGAAGCGGCGGGCGCGCTGCGTCCTTCCAGCAGGGCACGGGCACGCGCGGCATCGTCGCTCCTGGACGGCTCGGGCTTGGGTTCGGGCTTTGGCTTGGGCTCGGGTTTCGGCTCGGGCTTGGGCTCCGGCTTGTGCTCGGGTTTGGCCGGCTCAGGCTTGGGCTTGGGTTCCGGCTTGGGCTCGGGTTTGGTCTCAGGCTTGGCGGCGGGCTTGGGCTCCGGCTTTGCCTCGGGCTTCGCTTCAGGCTTGACCGGAGCCACCTGGGAAACGGGAGGGGCCACTGGCACGGACGGCATGGACGGCGCCGAAGGCCTGCCCATGGGAACCTCTTCCTCATCGGCACCCAGCGAGGCCTGGGCCGACACGCGGCCCGTCGGCGCAGCCGCGCCATGCGAATGGGCGTCCACGGCATTGGCGCCGGGCACGACCAGGGGCGCAACCTTGTCGCGGTCAGGAATCTCGATGGGGATGTCTACGGGAATCGGACGCGGCTGGGTGTCGAACAGCAGGGGGAAACCCACCACGCCCGCCAGGACCAGCACGGCAGCGCCGATGAGGCGGTGGCGCGCCCGGCGGCGCATGACATCGACGCTTTCCGCCTGTCCCAGCCGTGTGGGCCGCCTCGATGCGGACGACGAATCACCGTCGTCTTTTTTGCCGGGCCAACGAAAATTGAAAAATGCCATGGAGTGCGGACTCGTTCATATCGGCCACCACAGCGGCCACGATGGCCGCCTGCGGTGCGGATCACTGGATTCAGGTGCCCAGATGCTTGGCGTTCAGCCGGGGCGGGCCGTCCTGCAGCACGCCGCCCACCGTGAAGAACGAGCCAAAGACCACGATTCTATCAGTGGGACCTGCGGCCAGAACCGCTGCATCCAGCGCCAGCTGCGGGTTTGCGAAGGTGGCCACCGACAGCTCGCGGGGCACGCCGGGTGCGGGCGGCAGGGCTTCGATCTTCTGGCGCAGCACTTCGGCGCTTTCGGCACGCGGCGTGGGCAGGTCGGTCAGGTACCAGCGGTCGATCAGCGGTGCGATCCTGCCCAGCATGGGCGCCAGGTCCTTGTCGTGCATGGCGCCGAACACCGCATGCGTGCAGGGGAAGTAACCCATGGCGTCGAGGTTGGCCGTCAGCGCCGCCACCGAATGCGGGTTGTGCGCTACGTCCAGAACCAGCGTGGGCTGGCCCGGAATGATCTGGAAACGCCCCGGCAGCTCGACCATGGCCAGCCCCGTGCGCACGGCCTGGGCCGTGACCGGAAGGCGGCTGCGGATGGCTTCGAGCGCGGCCAGCGCACCCGATGCATTGACCAGCTGGTTGGCGCCGCGCAGCGCCGGATAGGCCAGGCCCGCATAGCGCCGCCCGCGTCCTGCCCAGCCCCACTGCTGCTTGTCGCCCGAGAAGTTGAAGTCCTGGCCCAGGCGCCAGAGATCGGCGCCAATGGCCTGTGCATGGTCCAGCACGCTTTGCGGCGGCATGGGATCGCTGACCACCACCGGCCGGCCGGCGCGCATGATGCCGGCCTTCTCGCGGCCGATGCTCTCGCGGTCCGGGCCCAGGAATTCCACATGGTCGATGTCGATGCTGGTGATGACGGCGCAATCGGCGTCGATCACGTTCGTGGCATCCAGCCTCCCGCCCAGGCCCACCTCGAGAATCGCCACATCCAGCCTGGACTGGCTCATCAGCCGCAGGATGGCCAGCGTGGTGAATTCGAAATAGGTGAGCGCCACTTCCGTGCCCTGCACGCGCGCCTGCTCCACGGCCTCGAACTGCGGCAGCAGCTCGGCGGCCTTCACGATCTCGCCGCCCACGCGGCAGCGCTCCTCGAAATGCACCAGATGCGGCGATGTGTAGACGCCGGGACGAAAGCCCGACTGCAGCGCCACGGCCTCCAGCATGGCGCAGGTCGAGCCCTTGCCATTGGTGCCCGCCACCGTGATCACGGGGCAGTCGAAACGCAGGTCCAGGCGCTGGGCGACTTCGCGCACGCGATCCAGGCCCAGCGCGATATTCTTGGGGTGCAGGCGCTCGCAATATGCGAGCCATGCATCCAATGTGGGAAATGAGGTGTGCATACTGCGCGCTATTGTTACCCAGGGACAGTGTCCTTATGGGGTCCTCGCCATCCGCGGACTGCGGCAACTGCAACCAATCATGACCACCTCAAACACTGTGACGCTCTACGGCATTCCCAACTGCGACACCGTCAAGAAGGCCCGCGCCTGGCTTGCCGACCAGGGCATCGCCTACGAATTCCACGACTTCAAGAAACAGGGCGTCCCTGCCGCGCAACTGCCTGCCTGGATGCAGGCCGTGGGCTGGGAAAAGCTGCTCAACCGCCAGGGCACGACCTGGCGCAAGCTCGACGCCGACACCCAGGCCGGCGCCCAGGATGCGGCCGGGGCCGCAGCCCTCATGCAGCAGCAGCCCAGCATCATCAAGCGCCCGGTCGTCCAATGGCCGCAGGGACGCATCACCGTGGGTTTTGCGCCCGACGCCTGGGCAGAGCTGGCCCACGAGGGCAAGCGCTAACACTGCCGTCAAGCCTGGAACAGCTTATTACGTGGATTTACGCGGCCGCAAACTGCTTTTCGGGCCCGAGGAATACACTTGCATGGAGCCTGGCAGGAAGTACCGCCAGCGCAACAGGAGTGCAATCATGAAATCCCTGGTTCTTTTGACGCTGGCGGCCACGACCGCCACCGTAGCCCTGGCCCAGGAGCAAGGCCGGGTGCTTTCCGTGACCCCGGTGACGCAACAGGTGGCCGTGCCCCAGCAGGTCTGCCGCGATGAGAACGTCTACTCGGGCCAGCGCAGCACTTCGGGCGCGGGCGCCGTGCTGGGTGCGCTGGCGGGCGGCGTGGTGGGCAACGCCATTGGCCACGGCGGCGGACGCGCTGCGGCCACGGCAGCCGGCGTGATTGGCGGCGCCATGCTGGGCAACCAGGCTGAAGCCTCGGGACAGCAGCCCCAATACCAGACGGTGCGCAACTGCACCACCCAGACCTACTACCAGAACCGCGCCGTGGCCTACGACGTGGTCTATGAGTACGCGGGCCGCAACTACACGACGCGAACCGCCACGCCGCCTGGCGACTGGATCGCACTGAGCGTGCAGCCCGCAGCCAACAGCGGCGCCTACGGCAGCAATGGTTACTACAGCACCAACCAGCCGCCCCAGGCCGCGTACTCCACCACGCCCGTGCCGCCGCCCGTGGTCTATGAAAACAATTACTACGACGGTGGTTACTACCCGGCCCAGCCGGTGCAACCGGTGTATTCGGCCGGTGACTATGTGGCGCCCGTGGTGATTGGTGCAGCCCTTGCTGCCGGCGTGTACTACGCCTCGCGCCCCAGCTATCACGGCTGGCGCGGCGGCTACCGCCATGGCTGGCGCCGCTGAGGCCGCCATGCGCTCGCCCCGCAAGCCCCGACAAGGGGCTTTTTGCATGGCGGCGGCCAGCACGTACGGGCAGCGGCCGGGTGCTGGCCTAAAATGGGCGGTTTAGTCCACCCTCTGCCCAGCTTCCATGACCACCGAAACCATCTCTGGCATCACCCTGACCACCAAGGCCAATGTCTATTTCGACGGCAAATGCATCAGCCACGGCTTCACGCTGGCCGATGGCACGAAGAAGTCTGCCGGCGTGGTGCTGCCCAGCCAGCTGACTTTCGGCACGGCCGCTGCCGAGATCATGGAATGCGTGGCCGGCTCCTGCGAGTACAAGCTCGACGGCTCGGACCAGTGGCTGACCTCCAAGGCCGGCGAGTCCTTCCAGGTGCCTGCGAACTCCAAGTTCGACATCCGCGTGACCGAGGCCTACCACTACATCTGCCACTACGCCTAAGCGCCTGAGCGCCTGAGCAGACCGACGCATTCGACCTGACGGCGCCCAGGCGCCTTCCGTGTTTTCCGGCAGCCGCGTCCCGCACGCCAGCCGCCATCGTTATTGAGAGAAGCATCGTATGGAAACCATCCTGCAAAACGTTCCCGTCGGCCAGAAGGTCGGCATCGCCTTCTCGGGCGGCCTGGACACCAGCGCTGCCCTGCGCTGGATGAAGAACAAGGGCGCCCTGCCCTACGCCTACACGGCCAACCTGGGCCAGCCCGACGAGGCCGACTACGACGAAATCCCCCGCAAGGCCATGGAGTACGGCGCCGAGCAGGCCCGCCTGATCGACTGCCGCTCGCAGCTGGCTGGCGAAGGCATTGCCGCCATCCAGGCCGGCGCCTTCCACATCTCCACGGGCGGCATCACCTACTTCAACACCACGCCCCTGGGCCGTGCCGTGACCGGCACCATGCTGGTGGCCGCCATGAAGGAAGACGACGTCAACATCTGGGGTGACGGCTCGACCTTCAAGGGCAACGACATCGAGCGCTTCTACCGCTACGGCCTGCTGACCAATCCCGCGCTGAAGATCTACAAGCCCTGGCTGGACCAGACCTTCATCGACGAGCTGGGCGGTCGCGCCGAGATGTCGGCCTTCATGACCAAGGAAGGCTTCGGCTACAAGATGAGCGCCGAGAAGGCCTACTCGACCGACAGCAACATGCTGGGCGCCACGCACGAGGCCAAGGACCTGGAGTTCCTGAACAGCGGCATCCGCATCGTCAACCCCATCATGGGCGTGGCGTTCTGGAAGCCCGAAGTCGAGGTCAAGGCCGAGGAAGTGTCGGTGACCTTTGACGAAGGCCGCCCCGTGGCCATCAACGGCAAGGAAATCGCCGACCCCGTGGAGCTGTTCCTGGAAGCCAACCGCATCGGTGGCCGCCACGGCCTGGGCATGAGCGACCAGATCGAGAACCGCATCATCGAAGCCAAGAGCCGCGGCATCTACGAAGCCCCCGGCATGGCCCTGCTGCACATCGCCTACGAGCGCCTGGTGACCGGCATCCACAACGAGGACACCATCGAGCAGTACCGCATCAACGGCCTGCGCCTGGGCCGCCTGCTGTACCAGGGCCGCTGGTTCGACCCGCAGGCCATCATGCTGCGCGAAACCGCCCAGCGCTGGGTGGCCCGCGCCGTGACCGGCACCGTGACGCTGGAACTGCGCCGCGGCAACGACTACTCCATCCTGAACACCGAATCGCCCAACCTGACCTACGCTCCCGAGCGCCTGTCGATGGAAAAGGTCGAGGACGCGCCCTTCAGTCCCGCCGACCGCATTGGCCAGCTGACCATGCGCAACCTGGACCTGATGGACACGCGCGACAAGCTGGCCATCTACGCCAAGGCCGGCCTGCTGTCGCTGGGCACCAGCACCGCCCTGCCCCAATTGGGCGGCAAGGAATAAGCCACTCTGCGGCGCCCTGCCGCAGATTGCCAAGAGCCGCCGCAAGGCGGCTTTTTTTACGCCCCTGCTACCAGCGCGCGCCCTCGAAGCGCTGCACGAGAAAATCCAGCAGCGCGCGCACGGCCACCGGCAGGTGGCGGCGGGAGCTGTACAGCGCATGCACGGTCAGCGGCTGCGGGCGCCAGTCCGGCAGCACCAGCTCCAGCTGGCCGGCCTGCAGCATGGGCTGGACCAGGTAGGTGGGCTGGAAGGCGATGCCCGCACCCTCGACGGCAGCGGCGGCCAGCACGGTGGCTTCGTTGGCGTTGAACCAGGTGGTGACGGCGATCTGCTGCTCATCGCTTTCATCGTCACGCCGCGCCAATTGCCAGACATTGCGGCCCACGCGCATATGGCCCAGGCAGCGGTGGGCCTGCAACTGGGCCGGTGTCTGCGGCCGCCCTGCCGCGTCCAGGTAGGCGGGCGAGGCCACCAGCACCGATTCGCACACGGCCAGCGGCCGGCCGATGAGTGCGGCGCCCGGGTCGGCGCTGATGCGTATGGCCAGGTCGATGCGCTGCTGCACCAGGTCCAGCGCGCCGTCGTCCACCAGCAGGTCGATCTTGAGGTGCGGGTGCAGCCGCATGAACTGCGCAATGGCCGGCGCCATCTGCGCATGGCCGAAGGACATGCTGCAGGTCACGCGCAGCAGGCCGCGCAACTGGCTGTCGCCGGCGCGCATCTCGCCTTGCACCTCATCGGCCAGGGCGAGCATCTGCTGGCTGTAGCGCAGGCACTGCGCACCGGCATCGGTGAGCGAGACGCGGCGCGTGGTGCGGTGCAGCAGGCGCGCGCCCAGCCACTGCTCCAGCGACTCCACATGCCGCGTGGCCATGGCACGCGACAGGTCCAGCCGCTCGGCCGCCGCCGTGAAGCTGCCGCATTCGGCCACCGTGGCAAACACCTGCATCGCCAGCAATCGGTCCATGGATCTGCTCGATTTCTGCAACAAACAAGCGCATATTCTGCGGTTTATCTGCTCGATTTCAAAAACTAAAGTACCACCCATGGCAGCACGGCGCTGCCACCCGTTTTCTGTCTTGTGCTTTTTTTCAAAGGAAATCGACATGCTTCGCACCACCGTGCTTTCGCTCACCCTGGCCCTGTCGGCCGGCCTGTCCCATGCCCAGGCGCCCGCCCCGCTGCAGATGAAGGTCTACCAGGCCGACGAACACAGCTTTGCCGTGACCTCCACCCTGATCACCGGCGCCAAGGAGGCCGTGGTCGTGGACAGCGGCTTCACCCGCGCCGACGGCCTGCGCATTGCCGCCAATGTGCTGGACAGCGGCAAGCAGCTGACCACCATCCTCATCAGCAATGCCGATCCCGACTACTACTTCGGCGCCGAGGTGCTGAAGAACCTGTTCCCGCAGGCCAAGGTCGTGGCCACGCCCGCCGTGCGCGAGAAGATCGAGTCCAAGCTGCAGGGCAAGCTGGCCTTCTGGGGCCCCAAGATGGGCGCCAACGCACCCGGTAAGCCGGTCCTGCCCGAAGCCCTGCAGGGCAATACGGTGACCGTGGACGGCCAGACGCTGGAGCTGCGCGGCACCACCGGCCCGCTGGCCCACCGCCCCTATGTCTGGGTGCCTGCGCTGCAGGCCATCGTCGGCAACGTGGGCGTGTTCGGCAACCTGCATGTCTGGACGGCGGACACGCAAAAGAGCGCCGAGCGCAAGGCCTGGCTGGCGCAGCTGGACGAGATGCAGGCCCTCAAGCCCGCCGTCGTCGTGCCCGGCCACATGCAGGCCGGCACCGCCATGGACGCCAGCGCCATCGCCTATACACGCGACTATCTCCAGCGTTTCGAGGCCGCCGCCGCCAAGGCCGCAAACAGTGCCGAGCTGATCGGCGCCATGAAGCAGGCCTACCCGCAGGCCGGCATGGCGCTGTCGCTGGACATTGGCGCCAAGGTGAACAAGGGCGAGATGCCCTGGTAAGCAGGCACTTTCACAAAAATCCTCATGGAACCTGCATGCTGCGGCCTTGATCCAACGAATTGCCGCCCTCATTCGTCGTGGCGGCAGGAGGTGCAGCCATGAAATACATGAAGCATTGGCAGGACCCGATCAATGTCCTGCTGGGAGCCTGGTTGGCGGTCTCGCCCTGGGTGCTCGGGTTCCAGGACCAGATGGCGCCCACGGCCAATGGCGTGGTCATCGGCCTGGCGCTGATTGCCGCTGCGCTGGGGGCCATCTTCATGCCCCGCGCGTGGGAGGAATGGACCGAAGGCCTGCTGGGGCTGTGGATGGTGATCTCGCCCTGGGTGCTGGGCTATGCGGGCCAGATGGACGCCATGCGCAATGCCGTGGTGTCCGGCGTGGTGGTCATGGTGCTGGCGCTGTGGGTGCTGATGACCGACAAGGACTACATGGGCTGGCGCAGCAGCCACTCCGCCCACTGAAGCACTGAAGCACTGAAGCACTGAAGCGCTGAAGCGCTGATACAAAGCAAGCAAAGCGGCCCGCAGGCCTTCATGGCCTGCGGGCCGCTGTTTTCTTGAAGCCGTCGATCGATCAGACCACGACGGGCTCGGGCTCCAGGCGGATGCCGAATCGCTCGTAGACGCTGGTCTGTATCGCGCCGGCCAGCGTCATGACCTCGCCGCCGGTGACGCTGCGGTCCACGCTGTGCCGGTCGCCCCGGTTGACCAGCACCAGGGCCTGCTTGTCATACACCCCGGCGCGGCCCATGGATTTGCCCTTCCAGCCGCAGGCATCGATCAGCCAGCCGGCGGCCAGCTTGATGGAGCCGTCGTCCATGGGGTAGTGCACGATCTTGGGCTCGCGCGCAATGATGTCGGCGCACTGCTCGGGCGTCACCGTCGGGTTCTTGAAGAAGCTGCCGGCGTTGCCGATCTGATCCGGATCGGGCAGCTTGGCGCGGCGGATCTCGCAGACCCAGTCGAAGATCTGGCGGGCCGTGGGCTCGGCCACGCCGGCCTCGGCCTGGCGGCGCTGCAGGTCCAGGTAGCCCAGGCCGGGCTTCCAGTCCTTGGGCAGGGCCAGGCGCACGCGCGTGATCACGGCGCGGCCCTTGAGGCCCATGCCGCGCGGCGGCACGCCGCTCATGCGCGCCCGCGCCACGGGCGTGGGTTCGGCCGGGGCGTGCTTGAACACCGAGTCGCGGTAGCCGAAGGCGCATTGCGCGGCATCCAGCGTGAAGGACTCGCCCGTGGCCAGGTCGATGGCATCCAGCGACTCGAACCGGTCCTGCAGCTCCAGCCCGTAGGCGCCGATGTTCTGCACCGGCGATGCGCCCACGGTGCCGGGAATCAGCGCCATGTTCTCCAGTCCCCCATAGCCCTGCGACAGGGTCCAGGCCACCAGGTCGTGCCAGCGCTCGCCGGCACCGGCCTCGACGATCCAGTGGCGATCGGTCTCGCGCAGCAGGCGCATGCCCGCTATCTCCATCTTGAGGACCACGGGATCGACATCGCCCGTGATCACCACGTTGCTGCCGCCGCCCAGCACGAACACGGGCTGGCGGCCCCACAGCGGATCGGCCAGGAAATGGCGAACATCCTCATCGCTGCGCACACGCACCAGGGTGTGGGCACGGGCAGCGATGCCGAAGCTGTTGCAATGCTGCAGCGGAACATTTTTCTCGACTAACATCAGCCGGATTGTCGCACCGCGTCCCCACGCCTTCGGCACCGTGCCCGCATCGCCCGGTCCCGCGCTGCGATACTTTTTCAGAACATTTACAGGAAATATTTGCCATGCCTTCTTTTGACACCGTGTGCGAAGCCGACTTCGTCGAAGTGAAGAACGCCGTGGAGAACACCGCCAAGGAAATCGGCACGCGCTTCGACTTCAAGGGCACCTCGGCCGCCATCGAACTCAAGGACAAGGAAATCACGCTGTTCGGCGATGCCGACTTCCAGCTGCAGCAGGTCGAGGACATCCTGCGCAACAAGCTGACCAAGCGCAGCGTGGACGTGCGCTTCCTGGACATCCAGAAGGCCCAGAAGATCGGCGGCGACAAGCTCAAGCAGACCATCAAGGTCAAGAACGGCATCGAGGCCGAGCTGGGCAAGAAGCTGCAAAAGCTGATCAAGGACAGCAAGCTCAAGGTGCAGGCCGCCATCCAGGGCGACGCCGTGCGCGTCACCGGTGCCAAGCGCGACGACCTGCAGGCGGCCATGGCCCTGATCCGCAAGGACCTGGCTGACCATCCCCTGTCCTTCAACAACTTCCGCGACTGATCGCCCGGCATCCGCCCCTCCATCACAAGCCCCATGCGCCACCTGCGTGCCGTACTTCTGAGCCTGGCCGGCGTGGCCGTGCTGGCTCCGCCACCGGCGACAGCGCAGTCCGTGGCACTCCGCGGCGTGCTGGGCAGCAAGGCCCTGCTGGTCATCGACGGCGGCACGCCACGCGCTCTGGCGGCCGGCGACAGCCTGCAGGACGTGCGCGTGCTGCAGGTATCGGGCGACACGGCCGAGGTGGAAATCAAGGGCCGCCGCCAGACATTGCGCCTGGGCGAAGCGCCCATCAGCCTGGGCGGCCGGGGCGCGGCAGCGGGCGATCCCGCGCTTGGCCGGCGCGTGGTGCTCAAGGCCGACAACCGGGGCCATTTCATCGAACGCGGCCAGATCAATGGCAAGACCATGGTCTACATGGTGGACACGGGCGCCAGCTCGGTCGCCATCGGCCGGTCCGACGCCGAACGCATGGGCCTGCCCTTTCTCAAGGGCCAGCCCGTGATGATGCGCACCGCCAACGGCGACGCCCAGGGCTGGAGCCTGCGGCTGGACTCGGTGCGCGTGGGCGATGTCGAGGTCTTTGGCGTGGACGCCGTGGTCGCCCCTCTTGCCATGCCCTATGTGCTGCTGGGAAACAGCTTTCTGGCCCACGTCCAGATGACCCGCCAGGGCAGCGAGATGGTGCTGGAGCGGCGCTGATGCGGCCTGCACTCGCCCCGCTTTCCGCACCCCGCCACCGATGAGCCGACGCCCCGACGATTCCTACGAAGACCTGCTGGGCCTGTGGTCCGACCTGGAGGCCGCGCTGTCCGTGCTGCTGTCCGCGCCGCTGCAGGTGCAGGGCTTCCTGGTCAAGCTGCAGCAGATCGACCTGTGGCTGCAGGAGTTGATCGCCCACGACAGCGATGCCGCGCTGTACCTGATGTTCCAGCGCGCCTGCTCCTCCACCGTGGGCTACAGCGCCTCCCATGCCCTGGTCTGCGCCTGCCTGTGCCATGTGCTGGCGCGCGAGCTGCGCCTGAACGAGACCGAGCACCGCACCCTGGTACGCGGCGCGCTGACCATGAACATCGGCATGAACGCGCTGCAGGACGAACTGGCGCTGCAGCGCGAGCCGCTGACCCCCGCCCAGCAGCAGGCCGTGCAGCGCCATCCGCTGCAAAGCCAGGCCCTGCTGGCGCGTCTGTTCGTCAACGACGCGCTGTGGCTGGAACTGGTGGCCCGCCACCATGAAGCCGTACCCCAGCAGCCCTTGGCCACACTTCCCCCGGTGCAGCGCCTGGTGCGCATCCTGGGCACGGTGGACCGCTACGCGGCCCTGATCAGCCCGCGCAAGTCACGCGAAGGCCGCAGCGCCGCCGAGTCGCTGCGCGCGCTCACCCAGCAGCAGCGCTACTCCGACGAGGTGGGCTTCGCGCTGGTGCGCGCCGTGGGCCTGTGCCCGCCCGGCACCTACGTGCGGCTGGACAACGGCGACATCGCCGTGGTGCTGCGCCGTGGCGAGCCGCCGCAGCCGCCGCTGGTGGCCAGCGTGATCGGCGCCGACGGCGCCAGCCTCTACCCGCCCGTCATCCATGAAGGCGAGGACGGCCCCCGCATCCGCTCGGCACTGGCACGCGCCGCCATCACGCTGGAACTGGACCCGCGCACGCTGGCGCAGCTGGGCGTGCTGGCCGCACGCGGCAGCCAGTCGCTGTACCGCATGGTGCAGGTGCCGGGTCCGCTGTAGCGCACTGCCGGCCGTCAGTCGGTCGACCATCTGCCGTCCATCGGCCATCAATCGGCCTTGATGCCCGCCTGCCGGATCACGGCGCTCCAGCGCTGTATCTCGTTCTGCACCCATTGCGTGGCCTGCTCGGGCGTGTTCGCCACCACGGACAGCCCCATCTCCGCCATCTTCCGGCTGGCCTGCGGCTGGGCCAGTGCCGCGTTGAATTCCTTGTTCAACCGGGCGACGGCGGCCGCAGGCGTGCCGGCCGGGGCGCCTATGCCAATCCAGTAGTCGATGTCCATGGCGGGGATGCCGGCCTCTTTGGCACAAGGCACATCAGGCAGCGTTGCATTGCGCTCCGAGCCCGTCACCATCTGTGCCCTGAGCTTGCCGCTTCGGATGTAGGGCAGCGCCGTGGGGACCGAAGTGATGAGGGCCTGCACCTGGTTGCCCATCAGGTCGGCCAGCACGGCGCCCGCGCCCTTGTACGGCACATGGACCAGGTCGGCGCCCGTTGCGCTTTTGAACAGCTCGCCGGCCAGGTGGGTGTTGGTGCCGTTGCCGCCAGAGCCGTAGTTGAGCTTGCCGGGCTGCGCCCTGGCCAGCGCAATGAACTCGCCCACGCTGCGCGCCTGCACCTGGGGGTTGACCACCAGCACATGGGGCACCTTCACCGCCGTGGTGACCTGGGTGAACGCCTTGCGCGGATCGAAGGGCAGGTTCGGCATCAGGCCGGCTGCAATGGCATAGGACAGCTCCACGGTCAGCAGCGTCTGGCCGTCGGGCGCGGCACGTGCGGCCGCGCTCCAGCCCACCACGCCGCCACCGCCGGTGCGGTTGTCCACCACCAAGGCAGAGCCCAGTCCCGGCGCGGCGAACTGCGCGATCACGCGCGTCACCAGATCGGCGCTGCCGCCCGGCGCATACGGCACGATGATGGTCACGGGCTTGCCCTGGGCCGCCGCCCAGGTGGGGCCGAGGCAGGCTGTGCCGGCCAGCGCCAGCATGGCGCGACGAGAGATGAGGGATGGCATGGCGGTCTCCTTGGAATGATGGCTTGGACGAATAAGTCGGGTGAATCGGGTGAGTCGGGTGAGATGGGATCGATGGGGCAGGCGAGGCAGATGGCTCCGGTGATGCAGCGTCATTCGGGCTGCGCCTGGCCCAGCCGGTACACGCGGCTTGCCGTTCCTTCGAAAAGGGCCTGGCGCTCGGCGGCACTTGCGCCCGCCGCCAGCCGCTTGAAGGCGTTCCAGCAGGTGGCGTAGCTGAAGGAGCCCTTGTCCACCGGGAAATTGCTCTCGAACATGCAGCGGTCGGCGCCGAATGCCTCGATGCAGGTCTCCATCCACGGTCTCCAGGCCGCAGCCAGTTGCTCCGAGGCCGCAGGCCTGTCCGCTTTCTCGAAGCCGAATCCGTTGATGCGCATGCCCAGCCCGCCGAGCTTCACGTACACATTGGGCAGCCGGGCCAGGGCCTGCATGGAGGCCTTCCAGCGCTCGAACACCTCGGCATGCCGGCCTTCATAGGCGCCGATGCGCGCCACGCCCCCGCAGTGGTTGATGATCACGGCCGTCTGCGGAAAGGCCAGTGCCAGGTCCAGCAGCTCCGGCAGCTGCGGAAAAAGCAGCCAGGCATCGAAGGAAAGCCCCAGCGGCGCCAACTGCGCCACGCCCTGCCGGTAGGCCTGGTCCAGCAGCAGGCCCTGCGGCGCGGCGGTCAGGGGATTGACCAGGGAACTGTCCGCGTCCCAGGTCGCCAGGTGCCGGATGCCGCGAAAGCGCCCCTTGCCGGCCTCCAGATGGGCCAGCAGCACCTCGCGCACCGCCGCACCGGCGCGCAGGTCCGCATATCCGACGATGCCCTGCGCCAGGGCACAGGCCGCATGGCCTTGCCTGTGCTCCTGCACGTCCTGCGCCGCCTGCACCACGAATTCGGTCTCGCCCACCGGCTGCATCGCCTGCGGGCCGGCAGTGCGGTAGCGCGTCAGTGCCTGCATGTAGACCGAGGCACGGACCCTGTGGCCCGAGCCCGCGTCGGCCAGGTACTCGTCCGCCAGGTAGCGCCAGCCCGGTCGATCGTAGAAATGGTGGTGGGCATCGACGATGGCCAGCGATGGCTCAAGGATCTCCTCCTCGTGCAGGCCCAGCCAATCCGGCCTCACCGGTAGATAGTTGCCCATGTGCGTTTCGTAGCCTTTTTCAAAGTTCTATCTTACAGAATCAAGATCTATCAAATAGAACTATAGCCAGGCATCTACGGCACACGGACAAGGGCAAACCCGCTGGCGGACGCGGCCAGCGACGAACCGGCAGCAGCTTGCCCGGCGATCAGGAATCCACGAAAGAGGTCGGTATGGAGATCAGGCGCCAGCCCACAGGCCTGCATGGTGGCCGCGCGTGAAGGCCTCTTCCAGCACCGAGTAGCCGGCCCAGTCGGAATGCGCGAACCACAGGCGTCTCGTGCCCGGCGTGGGCAGCAGGGCCACGCGCTCGCCGGCGCACTGCGCGCTGCGGCCCCGGTGGTGCGACTGCAGCGCCACCTGGCTGAGCAGTTGCTGGTCGCCAGGCCGGGGAATGGCCATGGCGTGGCCGTAGCGCGTGATCTCCATGCGCGTGGCCTTGTGCAGCAGGTCGGGATGGGGGACGAGCAGGCTGCCGACGATGCGGTCCCGCCAGAAGCCGAAGGGCTGGCCCAGCAGTTGCGCGCGCCCGTCAGGCCAGTCGCCCAGCGCCTGGTAGTAACTGAGCACCGTGGGCCGGGGCGTGAGCCGGTCCAGGCCCTGGTGGCCCGCGTCCACGTAGCCCAGACCGCCCGCATTCGGATCGGCAAAGAGCACGTTGTCCCAGGCAGGATCGGCGCCGGGCCGGTCGGCCAGCGGCCGCTGCAGATGGATGTTGGCCACCAGCCAGGGCGCCCAGTCCAGCCGGCCCGCCACCGCGCGCAGGAAATCCGGCGCATCGCGCACCACGCGTGCCGCGATGAAGCTGGGCAGGGCCACGACGCAGCGCGCGGCCAGCCAGCGCTCGTGCTGCTGGCGGCCATGGTGGTAGACGTCGATCTCCACACCGTCGGCACCTTCGGCGATGGATAGCACGCTGCAATCCGTCTGCAGGTCGGTGGAGCCCAGCCCTGCCACCAATTGCTGCGACAGCCAGCCATTGCCCTGTGGCCAGGTCAGCACGGCGTCGCCGGCCTCTTCTGCCGTGCGCTCGTCCTGGCGGCGCGGGGCCGAGAAGCCATGGCGGCTGGCGAAATAGTGAATGCCTGCCCAGGCCGATACGCGCGCCAGGCCCGCGCCAAAGTCGTCGCGGCAGCAGTACTCTAGATACCAGATCAGCTGCGCATCATCGATGCCCTGGCTGGTCAGCCAGGCCTGCATGGTCTGGCCGTCCAGCGCGGCATGGGCGGCGGGCAGACGGCCCTCGCGCTGCCAGACACGGATGGACGGCATGGCAAAGGCCGCCCTCTCCATCTCCTGGGCCACGCTGCGCGCAAAGAGTTCGTACTGCTCCAGCGTGCGCGACGCCACGCCATCGACAGGCAGCAGGCCCTCATGCCAGGCGCCCTGCCAGAACAGGCGCTCCTGCGGGCTGTGGCACAGATGGCGCTCGTCGTACTGCCAGCGGCCTGCGCGGCGCTGGCGCAGGCCCAGGGCCTCCAGCCAGTCCTGCACCTCGGCCGCATCGTCGCCGGGCAGGGGCAGATAGTGGGCACCCAGCGGACAGGGCAGGCCCGCAATGCTGCCGCCCTGGCTGTTGCCGCCCATGGCCTGCTGCGTGTCCAGCAGGGCCACGCCCTGCACTCCCGCCAGCTCCAGTGCGCGCGCGGCGGCCAGTCCTGCCATGCCGCCGCCGGCAATCACCACCTTGGCACGGTGCACCACGGCCGGCGGCGGCAGCGCCAGGCCCTGGGCCAGGCGCTGCCAGAACGCGCGCAAGGCATGGCCGCGCTCCAGCGCCACGCCGCTGAATCCGCCGGGCAGGTCTTCAAGCCGCGGTGGCGTTGGCGTACAGCCGGACAGGCCCAGTCCCAGGGCCGCGCCGCCGGCCAGGCCCTGCAGCCATTGGCGCCGGCTCCACAGGGGCAAGAGGCCGGTGCTCAACGCTCCACCCTGCCCCATTCGCGCTCGTAGGTGTTGACCAGCACCTGGTTGGACAGGCGGTTGACTTCGGCCGGCACACGCGCCATGTCCAGCGGGAAGTCGAACATCAGCGCCATGGTCTGCGCGCTCAGAAAGCGCAGGCCCGCAGGCAGGGCATCGGGCTCGCGCCAAGGCCGGTGGCTGGCGATGACGAAGCCCCATTCGCCAAAACTGGGCACATGCGCGTGGTAGGGCGTGGCCTGCAGGCCGATGGATTCGATAGTCTGCACCACGGTCCAGTAGCTCTTGCGTGCGATCAGGGGCGAGGTGGTCTGCACCACGGCGTAGCCGCTGGCCGCCAGGCGCTTGTCCAGCAAGGCATAGAAGCTGTTGGTGAACAGCTTGCCGATGGCGAAATTGGTCGGGTCAGGGAAATCGACGATGACCACGTCGAAGGTATCGCCGCCCTGCTGCAGCCAGTGGAAGGCATCGGTATTGAGGATGTGCACGCGCGCATCGCTGAGCGCTTCGCCGTTGAGCCGGCGCAGCATGGCGTTGTCCTTGAACAGGTCGGTCATGGCCGGGTCCAGCTCCACCAGGGTGACCGACTCCACCGAGGGGTACTTGAGCACCTCGCGCACGGCCATGCCGTCGCCGCCGCCCAGCACGGCCACGCGCTTGGGCGCGCCATGCGCGGCCATCACGGGGTGGACCAGGGCCTCGTGGTAGCGGTACTCGTCGCTTTGCGCGAACTGCAGGTTGCCGTTGAGGTACAGCCGCGCGCCCTGGCGCCCCTGCGTCACCACGATGCGCTGGTAGGGCGAGCTGCTGGAGAGCACGATGCGGTCCTGGTAGAAATGGTCGTCGGCCAGGCGCGTCAGATGGTCGGCGCCCCAGATGCCCGTGCCCAGCAGGGCCAGCACGGCCGCGCAGGCCAGGGCATGGGCGCGCGGTCGCCGCAGCTCATGGCGAAACAGCAGCAGTGCCCAGACCGCCACCGCCGCATTCATGAAGCCGAACAGCAGCCCCGTGCGCACCAGGCCCAGCTTGGGCACCAGCAGCAGCGGAAATGCCAGCGACACGGCCAGCGCGCCCAGGTAGTCGAAGGTCAGCACCTGGGACACCAGGTCCTTGAGCGTCACATTGCGCTTGAGGATGCGCATCACCAGCGGAATCTCCAGCCCCACCAGCGTGCCCACCACCAGCACCATGCCGTACAGCAGGAACCGGAACGCGCCGGGCGCGTAGGCGTTGGCAATGAACAGCGTGGCCGGCAGCGCGCCGCCGACCAGGGCCACCATCAGCTCGATGCGCAGAAAGTGCGCGGGCAGATGGTCCTCGAAATAGCGCGAAAGCCATGAGCCGATGCCCATGGCGAACAGGTAGCTGCCGATGATGGTGGAGAACTGCAGGACCGAATCGCCCAGCAGATAGGAAGCCAGCGCACCCGCAGCCAGTTCGTAAAGCAGGCCGCAGGCCGCGATCACGAAGACGCTGACCAGCAGGGCGATGTCGATGGGACGCGCCGGCTGCGCGCCGGCAAGAGGGGCTGAGGTTTGCACGGCCGGTATTGTGCGCGATGCGCCCCTTCCCGCGTGCAACGGACACCGTGCAAAGCGGGAAGGAGCGCAACGCCTCGGGCGCCGCCGTCAGAACTGGTAGTTGGCGCTGACCAGAACGCTGCGCGGTGCGCCTGGCATGGAGCTGGAGCGCCAGTACTGCTTGTCGAACAGGTTGGACAGCGCCACGGTCACCGTCCAGGCGTCCTGGCGCCAGCCCACCAGCGCATCCCAGCGCGTGTAGCCGGGCAGGAGGGCCGTGTTGGCGGCGTTGGTGAAGCGGCTGCCCGTGTAGGTCACGCCGACTTCGCCATACCAGGGGCCCTTGGGCGCATAGCGCAGGAACAGGTTGCCGTTGCGCTTGGCCGTGTCACGCAGGTACAGGCCCACGTTGGCGGGGTTTTGCGCGTCTTCAGCCACCTTGGCCTCCATGAAGGCCACGCCGCCGCGCACATACCAGGAATTGGCCACGCGGCCCGCCGCGCTGAACTCGATGCCGCGCGAACGGTCCTTGCCCCGGATGGCCCAGGTGTAGGGATCGTTCTCGGGATCGGGGCGGTAGCGGATGTTGTACTTCTCCAGCTGGTAGACGGAGACCTGGGTGGACAGCGCGCCGCCCAGCCAGTCGCTCTTGACGCCGACCTCGGACTGGCGCGAGTACTGGGGCTCGTCGTCCGGCACCGCGCCCACGGCGGTTTCCACGGTCAGGATGCCGCGACCGCCATAGGGCGAGTAGCTCTTGTTCCAGGACGCATAGAAGCTGTGCTCACGCACCGGCTGCCACACCACGCCCACGCGCGGGCTGAAGCCGTTGCCGTCGGTCTTGCGCGTGAGATTGGCGATCCTGTTGGTGCTCTGGAAGTCGTAGCTGTCGTAGCGCAGGCCCAGCAGCAGCTTCCACTGCTCGGTCAGGCTGACCAGGTCCTGCATGTACAGCGCCTGGCCCTTGCCCTTGTGATAGTTGTCCTGGGTCGGATTGCCCTGCACCGGACGGCTGGGCCAGACGATGGGCTGGAACGGATCGTAGGAGAAGGTGCTGCCGGGCTGGCCGACGCGCGGCGCGCGCTCTTCCCCGCTGGCCTCCAGGCCCACCAGCAGGTCGTGCTTGATGCTGCCCGTGCTGAACTTGCCCGTCAGGTCCAGCGTGTTGGACAGCGTGGTGTTGCGGGTCTGCTGCCAAGCGTAGTTGGGCGTGATCTTGCCGGTCGCGGCGCGGTAGGTACCGGCGAAATAGTGGTCGAAGTCCTGGCTGGCCTCGCGCTTGCTGGCCACCCAGCGCAGGTTCCAGCGGTTGTTGAAGTCATAGGACAGGTCGGAGCGCAGCACGCGCAGGCGATCTTCCACGTAGTCGCCCGGTGCCGCGAAGCCCTTGCGGATGGAAACGCCGGCTGGCAACTGGTCATAGACCGGGCCGCGATCGGGCACACGCCAGACGTTGTCGTAGGTGTACTGGCCGGTCCAGCGCCACCCCGTGCGGGTGTCCACCAGGATGCTGGGCGAGACCATCTCGTTGCGGTTGCGTATGCCTTCGCGGAAGCTGTGGGCCTGCTCGCGGTCGGCCGTCAGGCGCACGGCCACGTTCTCGTTGAGCACGCGGTTGATGTCGATGGTGCCGCCCACGTTGTCCCAGGAGCCGCCGCGCAGCGTGATGCTGCTCTTGGCGTCGAAGCGCGCCTGCTTGCTCACCATGTTGACCACGCCGCCGCCCGCGCTGCGGCCGTAGAGCACCGAGGCCGGTCCCTTGAGGATCTCGATGCGCTCCACATTGGCCGTGCTGCGGCGCACCTGGCCGCTTTCGCGCACGCCGTCGCGGTAGATGTCGCTCTCGTCGGCCTTGAAGCCGCGGATGTACACGCCCTCGCCACGCATGTCGTAGGTGGTGTTCACGCCCGGCACGCCGTCCAGCATGGTGGCCAGGTCGTTGATGCCGTAGCTCTTGTACTTGTTGACCTCCAGCGTATCGATGGTCTGCGGGATGTCCTTGGGCGCCAGGTAGGTCTTGGTCGCCGTGGTCACGCCTTCGGGGCGCACGTCGTCAGGGTCGTACTGGGAGGCGTTGACCTGCAGCGTGGGCAGGGTGTGGGCCTGTTGAGGCTGCGTCTGCGTCTGTGCCTGTGCCTGGGCCGGATCGGCTGGAACGGCTGGAGCGGCCTCCTGGGCATGGACCGCGCCCGCCAGCGCGGTGGTGATGATGCCAGCGGTCACACCCGCTGAAAGCCTTGCCCTGCGGACAGCTTGATGGTCTGTCATGGAAACCCTCTCTTCGAATGAAGGGGGCGATTCTATTTAGAATGCAAACGAATATCATTTGCAAACTCACTATCAACAAGGAATTTGTTGCCACGCAGCAACGCCGCCATGCGCAGCGCAGCCGCACCTTTTCAGGCGGGCTGCGTGTCGGCGGGAGATGGGGAGTGCGGGGGGCCAGGCGGCCCCGTTCAGTGGATGGCGGCAGCGACGATGATGCTGATGCCCAGGCACATGGCGGCCACCACCATGGCCAGCGCCTTGTTGTGCTTCTCGACGATCTCGGCCCACATGTCCACGGGCGTGATCTTGTCGATGATGATGAAGCACAGCCAGAACACCACCACGCCCACCAGCGCATAGAGGATCGAGCCGAAGAAGGCGGCGGGGTTGAACCAGTCGAAGTTCATGATCAGTTTCTCCGTTGTTTACTTGTGGCTGCCGCCCGAGGTGTAGCCACCCCAGGAGCCGCCGCTGCTGCGGGTGTAGCTGTTGCAGTTGGGATCGGTGTTCGGGTTGCAGTTCGGGCGCGACATGCAGCCGCGCAGCATGACGAACACCAGCCACAGGATGACCACGCCGATGACGATGGTCCACAGGCCGAAGCGGCTGCCCGACATCACGCCGACCTGCGAGCGGTCCCGCAGCTGCTTGAGGCCGAAGGCCGTTGCCAGCGTGGTGGCCGAGACGGCGCTGCCATGCGACCAGGTGGTCTCGCCGTTCTCGGTCTCGCTGGCCAGAAAGGCCTTGTTCTGCGCGCCTGCGCTCACATAGTCCACATTGCGCGTGGTCTGGCCGCGCTGCACGGGCCAGTAGAACTCGCCCAGCGCATAGGTGGTCTCGGCCGTGTAGCGCGATTCAAGCTGGTACTGCCGGCCCATGTACTTGGCCGTGCTGCGGTTCTTGGAGAGCTTGGGCACGCCCGTGGTCACGCGGGCCAAGCTCCAGCCATCGGAGGAATCGACCAGGAAGGCGAAGCCGGCCTTCTGGCTGAACAGCAGGTATTCCTCCCAGCCAAAGCTCTCGTCGTCGCCGGCCTCCTCGCCCATGCGGTGCTGAAAGCCCACCACCTGCCACTGCAGGCCTTCCAATGCGCCCTTGCTGCCCAGGGGGATGGCGGGGCGCACGGGCTCGTTCTGTTCGGCATAGGAAAGTTCCTTGCCAATGCCCTGGCTCAGGTCCACCAGCGATCCGCAACTGGGGCAGCTCAGGCTCTTGGTGGTGGTGAAGCGCACGGGCACCACGGCGCCGCACTTGGGGCAGTTGAAGTGCCTGCCCTGCTCGCCCTTGAGCGAGGCGCCGTCGCGAAGGCCCTGCAGCCTGAGGTCGTCCAGCACCACGCGTTCGCCCAGGCTCAGCGCAGGCGGCTGGGCCGAGAAGTCCACGGACAGGACTTGGCCCTGCTCGCTGCGCAGCTCCACCAGCCGGTACGGCGTGCCGGGCTCGGGCAGCTGCGCCAGCTCGCCCTGGGCCGATACCAGCCGCGCGTTCTGCACGCTGCTGACGGTGAAGCTCTTGCCGCCGAGCACGCGCTGCGAGCCCAGCAGCCAGTCGGAGGCCTTGAACGGCCCGTTGCGCAGGGCCTCGGCCTCCCAGGGCCAGGACCAGACGAACTGGCCGTTGTCCTCGCTCAGGAAGCCCAGCGCACCATCGCTGAACGCGGCCACCCATTCGCTCCAGGCGCCCGCCTCGCTCTTGAGCTGCAGCCGCCCGACCAGGGTGAAGTGCTCGGGCTTGCCGTTGCGCAGCATCTGGCCCGTGGCGCCGATGCGCAGGGGGCTGTAGTCCTCGAAGACCTCGGCCATGGAGCCACGGCGCTGCAGCACATCGCCCTGGCGCACCACGGTGCTGCGGCAGAACTCGCAGACGGCGTAGCTGGCCTGGGCGCTGGAAAATTCCACGGGCGCGCCGCAGCCGGGGCAAGGTGCGCGATAGACGCGCTGCGATGGACTCGATGCCATGTGGGAAGGTCGTCAGTGGTGAGAGGGCCTGGAGCGCGGCTGGCCGGCCACGCCATTCACGCAAGCTGCGCCCGTGTAGCGCAGCGCGGCGGCGGCGTTCAATGCGGCTTGCCTTTGGCCGTGCCGGGCTTGGCCGCGGCGGCTGCCGGGTCGGCCTTCTTGCTGCCCAGCCTGGATTCCTTGCCGGCCATCAGGCGCTGGATGTTCTCGCGGTGGCGCCAGATCAGCAGGGCCGCCATGGCGACGATGGCGGCGGCAATCGGCGTCTCGGCATACCAGACCACGCCACTGCACAGCAGGTAGTAGACGGGGGCGAACACGGAGGCCACCAGGGCCGCCAGCGAGGAATAGCGGAAGAACACGGCAATGATCAGCCAGGTCAGCGCCACCGCCAGGCCCAGCCAGACGCTGATGCCCAGCAGCACGCCCAGTGCCGTGGCCACGCCCTTGCCGCCCTTGAAGCGGAAGAACACCGGGTACAGGTGGCCCAGGAAGGCGGCCAGCGCCACCATGGCCACCGTGCCGTCGCCCAGGCCGAAGCGGCTGCCGAACCATTGCACCAGGGCCACGGGCAGCCAGCCCTTGGCCGCATCCAGCAACAGGGTCACGGCTGCGGCCGCCTTGCTGCCGGAACGCAGCACATTGGTGGCACCGGGGTTGCCGCTGCCATAGGTGCGCGGATCATTCAGGCCCATGGCCCGGCTGACGATGACGGCGAACGACAGCGAGCCGATCAGGTAGGCCGCCACGGTGGCGAGAAGGGGGTAGAGCGCGTTCAATTGAAGTCCTTGGCCGGTCTGTGGAGCGCCGGCGCGCGATCCGGCCGGCCATGATGGCCCGCCCTCCCTGATCGCCGACACATGTTTTTCATCAGGACCTGCGCGAACCCGTTGGAGGCGGTGGCCGCCTTCCCGTGTGCGCAAGTCATGTTCATTTCTTCAGGGCATCTATTCTGCCAGCGCGCAGTGCACGGGCCGTGCATCCAGCAGCTGCACGCAGACCTGCGGGTCCAGCTGCACCAGAAAGCCCCGGCGCCCGCCGTTGATGGCGATGCGCGGCAGCGCCAGGATGCTCTCTTCGATATAGACCGGCATGTCGCGGCGCGTGCCGAAGGGCGAGGTGCCGCCGACCAGGTAGCCGCTGTGGCGGTTGGCGACTTCGGGCTTGCAGGGCCCCACGCTCTTGGCGCCGATCTGCCGTGCCAGGTTCTTGGTGGAGACCTTGCAGTCGCCGTGCATGAGCACGATCAGCGGCCTGGCGTCCTGGTCCTGCATCACCAGGGTCTTGACCACCATGTGCTCGTCCAGGCCCAGGCTGGCCGCGCTGTGCTCGGTGCCACCGTGTTCCAGGTACTCATAGGGATGCTCGGTGAACTCCACCTTGTGGGCGCGCAGCAGCTGCGTGGCCGGTGTCTCGCTGACATGAGAGTTTTTCTTGGACATGAATTTTTTATCGTTTTACAATAATTTTTTATCGATTCATCAATACAAGGCTGTGCCATGAACTATACGCCCCACGCCGCGGGCAACGCCCTGAGGCGCCACTCCCAGGCGGCGCGCATCCTGATTGCGCTCGGTGCCGTCGCGCTGCTGGCCCTGCCGGCAGCCGCCCTGCTGTCGCCGCAAGATCTTTCGGGCCAGGCGGAAGGCCTGCTGGGCATGCCGCCCGGCCAGCCGCTGGACATGGCTGCGCGCTGGCGCACCGCACTGGTCAGCCTGCTGCCCGTGGGCTGCGGGCTGTACGCGCTGCGCCAGTTGTGGACACTGTTCGGCGAGTATCTGCAGGGCCGTGTCTTCGGCCAGCAGGCGCAGCAAGCCCTGATGCGCTTTGCCTGGACGGTGCTGGCGGGCGCGCTGGCCCTGCCCTTCACGCGCGCGCTGATGTCGGTGGCGGCCAGCATGGGCAATCCGCCAGGGCAGCGCTTCGTCACGCTGGGCCTGTACTGGCACGATGCCCTCCTGGTCCTGCTCGGCGTGGTGCTGGTCTCCATCGCCCATGTGATGCTGCAGGCGCGGCGCATCGCCGACGAGAACGCGGGATTCGTATGAGCGGCGTTCCCATCACGATCCACCTCATGGTGCTCCCCGGCCAGCGCCCGCTCTCGCTGCACCTGTACGAGGCCGCATTGGTGCTGCTGGGCCTATTCCTGCTGACCCTGGTGATCTTCCTTCGCGACGCCAACCGATTCCGGGATGGCGACTGAACCATGCCCATCATCGTCCACCTCGATGTGATGCTGGCACGCCGCAAGATGCGCTCGCGCGAACTGGCCGAGATGGTCGGCATCACCGAACAGAATATTTCCCTGCTCAAGAGCGGCAAGGTGCGCGGCGTGCGCTTCGACACGCTGGAGCGCATCTGCGAGGCACTGCAGTGCCAGCCCGGCGACCTGCTGGAATGGGTGGCAGGGCCCGAGGCTTGAGCAGCGGACGGCTGCGGCTGATCGCGGGCCTGCTGCTGTCGCTGCTGCTGCACGGGGCGCTGCTGTGGCAGGGTCTGGCCCCGGAGATTGGGCGGCCCGGCACCGGGCAGGCCGAGGCGCACCGCCTTCAGGTGGTCTGGGTCGAGGCGCCGACGCCGGCCCCCTCTCCTGCTCCAGCGGTTGCCCGGCCCGGACCGGCACCCGCGCCCAATCCCGCGCCCAGGCCCAAGCCTGCGCGGCGGCCGGACACCGCCGCCGTCGCACCGCCTTCAAGGCAAAGCGCAGGGGCTGCAAAGGCCACGGAGCAGGCCGCAACAGCCGCCGCGCCGCAAGCGCCTGTGCCCGCCGACACCGAGGCCGTCCCGGACACCGCGCGCAGCGCCAGGGCCATGGGCCGCCTGCTGGACTCGGCCGCAGGCCGCGAGGCCGTGCAGTCGGCGGCCCGGCAGGGCCTGGTCAGGCCCCAGATCCATGCGCAGCGCGAGGACCCGCTGGCCAGCGGCATGCGCGAGGCCGCCCAGGGCGATTGCATGAAGGGCGAGTTCAAGGGCGGCGGCATGGGCCTGCTGAGCCTGCCCATGCTGGCGGCCGCTGCGCTCAAGGGCGAGTGCAGCCGCTGAAGATGCAGTGGCGAGGCCTATTGCGCAGGGCCTAGGCCTATTGCGCAGGGTCGCGCACTTCCCAGCGGATGGCGTCGATGGCCGACAGCAGTTCGGGCGACAGTTGCGTGCCCCAGGCGTTCAGGTCCTCATCGAGCTGGGCCACCGAGGTCACGCCGATGATGGTGCTGGCCACCTGCCACTTGGTGTAGCAAAACGCCAGCGCCAGCTGCGTGGGCGTCATGCCATGCTCGCGCGCCAGCGCGTTGTAGCGGCGCGCGGCGGCCAGGGCTTCGGGCCGGCCCCAGCGCTGCTTTCGCACGGACTCGTAGCGCGCAATGCGTGCGGCCTGCGGCGCAGCGGGATCGGTGGGCGCATGCACGTCGAACTTGCCCGTGAGCAGGCCGAAGGCCAGCGGCGAATAGGCCAGCAGCGAGACACCCAGGCGGTGGCAGCTTTCGTCCATGCCGTTTTCCCAGCTGCGGTTGAGCAGGCAGTAGGCGTTCTGCACCGAGGCCACTCGCGGCAGGCCGTGCTGCTCGGCCAGGCGCACGAATTCGTGCACGCCCCAGGGCGTTTCATTGGACAGGCCGATGTGGCGCACCTTGCCTTCACGGACCAGGCGGCCCAGCGCCTCGAGCTGCTCGTGGATGCCGGTCTGCGAGCTTTCCTTGGCCGGGTCGTAGTACAGCTGGCCGAAAGCCGGCACGTTGCGCTCGGGCCAGTGGATCTGGTAGAGGTCGATCACGTCCGTGCACAGGCGGCGCAGGCTGCCTTCGCAGGAGGCGGCGATGTCGGCCGCCGTCATGCCCTTGCCCTCGCGCACCCAGGGCATGCCCCGCGAAGGACCGGCCACCTTGGTGGCCAGCACGACCTTGGCGCGCGCGCCGGGGCGCTGGGCGAACCAGCGGCCGATGATGGTCTCGGTGGCGCCGCAGGTTTCGGCGCGTGCGGGCACGGCATACATCTCGGCCGTGTCGAAGAAGTCCACGCCGCGTTCCAGCGCGCGGTCCATGATGGCAAAGGCCTCGGCCTCGCCGACCTGCTCGCCGAACGTCATGGTGCCCAGGCAGATGGGGCTGACTTGCAATGCGCTTTGACCGAGCGCCACCGGTTGCATCGAGGGGGAATTCATGGGCACCGAGTGTAGGGCCGCCCGTGTTTACCCTGACGGCAGCGCGCCCACCCGGCCAGGGCCGGGCGGGCGCGCTGCGTTCGTCGGGATCAGGCGCCCTGCGGTGCCTCGGCCTGCAGCACGCCGCGGTTGATCTGGTCGCGCTCCATGGACTCGAACAGGGCCTTGAAATTGCCTTCGCCGAAGCCTTCGCGGTAGTTGCCCTTGCGCTCGATGAACTCGAAGAACACGGGGCCCAGCATGGGCTGGGAGAAGATCTGCAGCAGCAGGCGCGGCTGGCCGCCCTCGGTCGTGCCGTCCAGCAGGATGCCGCGTGCCTGCAGCTCGCCCACGGGCTGGCCGTGGCCGGGCAGGCGGCCTTCCAGGTTCTGGTAGTAGATGTCGTTGGGCGCGGTCAGCAGCGGAATGCCGGCCATCTGCAGCTGGTCGATGGAGTCCAGCAGGTTGTCCGTCAGCAGCGCGATGTGCTGGATGCCCTCGCCGTTGAACTGCATGAGGAATTCCTCGATCTGGCCGCCGCCCTGGCGCGATTCCTCGTTCAGCGGAATGCGGATCAGGCCGTCGGGCGCGGTCATGGCCTTGGAGGCCAGGCCGGTGTACTCGCCCGAGATGTCGAAGTAGCGGATCTCGCGGAAATTGAACAGCTTGCTGTAGAAGACCGCCCAGTAGGTCATGCGGCCGCGGTAGACGTTGTGCGTCAGGTGGTCCACCACATGGAAGCCGTGGCCCTTGGGGTTGCGGTCCACGCCGGGCAGGAACTCGAAGTCGATGTCGTAGATGGACTTGCCTTCGTCGAAGCGGTCGATCAGGTACAGCGGCGCGCCGCCGATGCCCTTGATGGCCGGCAGGCGCAGCTCCATGGGACCCGTGGGGATCTCCACCGGCTGGGCGCCCAGTTCCAGCGCGCGCTTGTAGGCCTGGTGCGCGTCCTTGACGCGGAAGGCCAGGCCGCAGGCCGAGGCGCCGTGCTCGGCCGCGAAATAGGCGGCCTGCCCCGGCTCATTGTTGATGATGAAGTTGATGCCTCCCTGGCGGTACAGCAGCACGTTCTTGGAACGGTGCTTGGCCACCAGGGTGAAGCCCAGCTTCTCGAACAGCGGCTCCAGCACGCCGGGCGCGGGCGACGCGAATTCCACGAATTCGAAGCCCATCAGGCCCATCGGGTTGTCGAACAGGTCTGCCATGGTTGGTTCTCCTTGAAGGTTTCAACGGGGGATGTGCGCGGGTTCCAGTACGGATTCCAGCACAGGCGTGGGACGTTGGCGGAACACGAGGCGATAGGCCCCGTAGACCACCAGGACCCAGATCGGAATGGCCAGCGCGGAGGACCGCACCGACGGTGTCAGCAGCATCACGCCCACCACCAGGGCCATGGCGGCCAGGCAGATGGCGTTGGTCAGCGGCGCGGCCGGTGCGGGAAAGCCCAGCACGGTCTTGCGCGCCACATGCGCCCGGCGAAAGCGCCAGTGCGCCACGATGATGATGGTCCAGGTGATCACCAGGGCTGCCACGATCAGCGACATCAGCAACTCGAGCACGCCGGCCGGCGCCACATAGTTCAGCACGATGGCCAGCGCCGTGAAGATGGCCGGATAGACAATGGCCCGCACCGGCACGCCGCGGCGGTTGACCTGCATCAGCGAGCGCGGCGCATTGCCTTCGCTGGCCATGCCGTACAGCAGGCGGCTGTTGCTGTAGACCATGCTGTTGTAGACCGACAGCGTGGCCGTGAGGATCACGAAGTTCAGCAGGTGGGCGGCCGTGTTCTCGCCCAGGCCCGAGAACACCAGCACGAAGGGGCTGCTGCTGTAGGTGTCGCCGCCTGCCTTGAGCTGGCCCAGCAGGTCCGTCCAGGGCATCAGCGACATCAGCACGGCCATGGAGCCGATGTAGAACACCAGCACGCGATAGATCAGCTGGTTCACGGCCTTGGGGATGACGGTGCGCGGCTGGTCGGTCTCGGCCGCAGCGAAGCCCAGCATCTCCACGCCGCCGAAGGCGAACATGATGAAGGCGAAGGCCATCACCAGGCCTGAGAAGCCGTTGGGGAAGAAGCCGCCGTGCGTCCACAGGTTGCGCACGGTCTGCTCGGGCCGGTCGGCGTTGGCCAGCAGATACACGCCCGCAGCGATCATGGCCAGCACGGCCGCGATCTTGATCAGCGCGAACCAGAACTCGAACTCGCCATAGGCCTTGACGTTGATGAAGTTCACGCCGTTGATCAGCACGAAAAACACCGCCGCCGTCACCCAGGTGGGTATGCCGGGCCACCAGAACTGGATGAACTTGCCTGCGGCCGTCAGCTCCAGCATGCCCACGAGCACATACAGCGCCACACAGTTCCAGCCCGCCAGAAAGCCCGCGAAGCGGCCCAGGTAGCGGTTGGCGAAATAGCTGAACGAGCCCGCGTTGGGCTCCTCGACCAGCATCTCGCCCAGGAAACGCATGATGAAAAAGATGATCAGCCCGCCAATGGCGTAGCCGAGCAGCACGGACGGGCCGGCCAGCTCGATGATGCCGGCCGAGCCCAGGAACAGGCCCGTGCCGATGGTGCCGCCCAGCGCGATGAGCTGGATATGGCGGTTCTTGAGCCTGCGCTCCAGATGGCCCTGCGAAGAAGAACTGTGCATCAAGGGGGTGCTCCGGCTCTCAGCAAGGCGCGCGGCGGCGCAGGGGTTGGAACACTTCGGTGGTCTTCACGGCAATGTCTCCTCGTGGGGTGCCTGTTGGAATGCGGGGCGTTGTGCGCCCCTTGTTGATGGGTATCAACTATAAAAAACAATAAATTATTATTTCTTGTAATTTATCCCTATGGACAAGCCCAAAAAGAAGGAGTAGCGAAGGCGATCGACGCATTGCCGCCCGCCATGCCGCACTGCGGCAACGGTTGAACGCCCGCAACAAACAAAAACAATCTACTATTATTTTTTTGCCCTCTGGAGCCCAGAACATGACGACGTCCGCCACGCAGCGGCGCGCACGCACGCCGCAGACCGAGCGTGTGGAGACAACGCAACGCAAGATCATCGACTCCGCCCTGGCGCTGCTGCGCGAGGGCGGCTTCAAGAGCGCCACACTGCAGGCCATCGCGCGTGGCGCCGATGTGTCGCTGGGCGCGCTGCAGCACCACTTCGAGAGCCGCGACGCGCTGATGGAGCGGCTGGTCATCGAGGTCATGGAGCCGCTGAGCGACCAGGGCACGGTCTGGCCCGACAAGGCCCTGCCCCTGCGCGAGCGTGCACAGACCTTCGTCACCCTGGCCTGGGACAACATCTTCGGCGCGGCCAACTACCAGGCGGCCTGGAGCATGTTCTTCGGCTGCAAGGCCTCCCCCTCGCTGTTCGACCGCGTGGACGCGCGCCGGGTACATGTGGACAGCGTGTTCTACACCCGCTTCCTGGACGTCTTCCCCGAGATCGCGGCCCACCATCCCCGCCCCCAGGGCTTTGCGGCCATGGCCTTCGCCATCCTGCGCGGCACCGGCGTGCTGGAGCTGTTCGAGGTGGGCGAGCAGGAGCGCCAGGGCAGCCTTGATGCGCTGGTCGAGGCCATCGTCCAGGCAGGCACCCCTCAGGCCGGCGGCGGCGGCGGCGCCGCCGCCTGAACCTCGGTCAGTCCCCAGACCCTGCGCAGTTGCGACAGCGTGGCCACCAGGGCCGGATCGTGCTCGGCCTCGCGCGGGTGGATGAAGCCCAGCTGCGCCGACACGCGCGCATGCGGCCAGATGGCCACGCAGCCATGCTCGGCCGCGGCCAGGGCGCGGTCCTCGCGCAGCAGCGCCAGGCCCAGGCCGGCGCGCACCAGGCTCTCGGGCGCGGCGGCGGCATCGCTTTCCACGATCTGATTGGGGCTCAGCCCCTGGCGGGCGAACAGCGCCAGCAGCAGGGCCTGCTCATGGTGCTGCGCGGGCGCACCGATCCAGGGCAGTTGCGCCAGGTCCTTCCAGCCCGATTGCAGGACGCGTTCGCGCAGCGCGGGCGGCGCCGCCACGCGGTAGTGCAGTGTCTGCAGCACCAGGGCGCCCAGGTCGCGCGGCATGTGGGCGCCGATGTAGAACGCGCCCTGCAGGCCGCCGGCCGCGACCTGCGCGCGCAACTCCTCGGCCCAGCCCTGGCGTGTCTTGATGTCCAGCAGCGGCAGCGCCTCCACCAGGCCATGCAGCAGCGAGCCCAGGCGCAGCGCCTCGGGGTCGGCCACCGTGCCCAACAGCAGCTGGCCGGTGATCTCGCCCTGCAGCTCGCGGGCCTGGCCCTGCAGGCGTCCTGCCGCATCCAGCACCTGCCGGGCGGGCTCCATCAGGGCCTCGCCGGCCCGCGTGAGGCTGATGCGGCCCGGGCGCCGGTCGAACAGCGCCACGCCCAGCTCTTCCTCCAGCGCCTTGATCTGGGCCGTGATGGCGGGCTGTGTCAGGTGCAGGGCCTCGGCCGTGCGCGTGACGCTGCCCAGCGTGGCCGCCGTGACGTAGGCGCGCAGCTGATACATCTCCATGGGCGGCCAGCCTAGCGCAGGCGCCAGGGCCTGCGGCCCGGGCAGGCCCGGGTGTCAGGGAACATCCCTAGCCGTCTCATCGTTCACTCATCGAGGTAGCGCAGCTGCGTGGGCTCGATGCCCAGGCGCACCGGCATGCCCATGGGGAACATGGCAATGCCCGCGTAGTGCGCCTGGTCGGCGACCACGGCCACCTCGCCCACGCGCACGCGGTAGCGCGAGAACTCGCCCAGGAACTCGGCGCTTTCGATCTGCCCTTCCACCCACACGCGCGAGGCATCGCCCGCATCGTCGCGCACCGCAATCTGCACCTGGTGCGGCCGGAAGGCCAGCGCCGCGCGCCCCGGCACGGGCGGCTGGGCCGGGCGCGGCAGGGTCAGCGTGCCCAGGCCCGGCACCTTGAAGACCAGCGACTCGCCTATCGTCGGCAGCACCTCGCCCTCCAGCACATTGGCCGTGCCGACAAAGCCCGCCACGAAGCGGTTGGCCGGATAGTCGTACAGCCCAGCCGCCGAGCCCACCTGCTGCAGCACGCCCTTGTCGAGCACGGCCATGCGGTCGGCCGTGGTCATGGCCTCCTCCTGGTCGTGGGTGACGAAGATGGTGGTCAGGCCCAGCTTGCGCTGCAGGCTGCGCAGTTCCTCGCGCATCTGCACGCGCAGCTGCTTGTCGAGGTTGGACAGCGGCTCGTCCAGCAGCAGCAGCTTGGGCGCGATCACCACGGTGCGCGCCAGCGCCACGCGCTGCTGCTGCCCGCCCGACAGCTGGCCCGGGCGGCGCTGCGCGTACTGCGACAGGCCCACCAGCTCCAGCACCTCGCCCACCTTGCGGCGGATGGTGTCGCGGCTTTCGCGGCGCTCGACCAGGCCGAAGGCCACGTTGTCGTACACCGTCATGTGCGGCCACAGCGCATAGTTCTGGAACACCATGCCGATGTTGCGCGCATGCGGCGGCACGCCCGTGATGTCCTGCCCGCCCACCAGCAGCTCGCCGCGCTGGTGCCGGTTGAAACCGGCAATCAGCCGCAGCAGCGTGGACTTGCCCGAGCCCGAAGGCCCCAGCAGCGCGAAGAACTCGCCAGGCTCGATCTTGAGGTTGACGTCGCGCAGCACTTCGTTGCTGCCGTAGCTCAGGCTGATGTGCCTGCATTCGAGGGAGACAGGGTCCAGGTGCATGGCGGTTCACTCCGAAGTCGATTGCACGGTGGCGCGCGAGCGCTCCACGAAGCGGTGCGAGAAATACGTGCCCAGGCCGACCACGACCACGGCCAGCACGCCCAATGCCGCACCGGGTCCGCGCCCCGAGATGCTTTGCATGTACAGGTAGATGCCGTAGCTCATGGGCGCCTGGCTCTGGGCCGAGGCCAGCATGATGGTGGCCGACAGCTCCACGGCCGCCGTGATGAAGCTGGTGACGAAGCCGGCCAGGATGCCGCCGGCCATCAGCGGCACCATCACGCGCCGTATCACGCTGGTGCGGCCCGCGCCCAGGCTTTGCGCGGCCTCCTCCAGCGAGATGTGCACCTGCTGCAGCGCCGCCATGCACGAGCGCAGCGCATACGGCAGCCGCCGCACCGCATAGGCCAGCATGATCAGCACCCAGGTCGTGACGATGGGCGTATCGGTGAAGGGCAGGTTCACGCCCTTGAACAGGCGCAGGTAGCCGATGGCCAGCACCAGCCCCGGAATCGCCAGCGCCACCGAGGCCAGGTAGTCCAGCCACTGCCGGGCAGGCAGCCGGGTGCGCAGGATCAGGTAGGCGATGGCGGTGCCGATCACCACGTCGATGCCCGCCGCCATCAGGCAGTACAACAGCGTGTTGCCGATCATGTAGCCCGAGTCGGTGAACACCGTGGCGTAGTGCTCCAGCGTGTAGCTGTCGGGCAGCACCGAGAAGCTCCAGACCTTGGAGAACGACATCAGCAAGATGCCGATGTGCGGCGCCAGCACCACCAGCAGCACCAGGGCGATCCAGCCATAGGCCAGCAGCGCCTCCCAGGCCGACAGCCGGCGCTTTTGCAGCGCGCTGCCGCCCTTTTGTAGCGTGGCGTAGTCCTTGCCCTTCATCACCCGCGCGGCCAGCCACAGGGCGACGATGGAGAACGCGATCATGATCACGCTGATCACATAGCCCAGCGGATCATCGAGCCCCACCGAGGTGATGCGCAGATAGGCCTGGGGCGCCAGCATATTGGTCACGCCCATCACCAGCGGCGTGCCCAGGTCGTCGAACACCTTGACGAACACCAGGGCCGCGCCCGCCAGGTAGCCGGGCATGGCCAGCGGAAAGATCACGCGCCGGAACAGCCGGAAACCACGCGAGCCCAGGTTCAGCGCCGACTCCTCCATGGCCCCGTCGATATTGCGCATGGCCGCCACGAGGTTGAGCAAGATGAACGGGAAGTAGTGGATGCTCTCCACGAAGATCACGCCCGTCAGCCCCTCCATGATGGGCACGGTGAAGCCGAACCAGTCGTCCAGCAGCAGGTTGACCGAGCCGCTGCGCCCGAAGATCAGCTGCAGCGCCACCGCCCCCACGAAGGGCGGCATGATCAGCGGCAGCACGCCCAGCGTCTGTATCAGCAGCGCGCCCCGGAACTCGAAGCGCACCGTCAGATAGGCCAGCGGCACGGCGATCAGGCTGGCGAAGAACACGCTGGCCAGGGACACGCCCAGGCTGTTGAAGAACGACTCGCGGAAGACGGTCTGGCCGAAGAAATTGCCGAAGTGCCCCAGTGTGAGCCCGCCGCCTTCATTGACGAAGGCGGTGTAGACCACCATGCCCACGGGCACGATGAGAAAGGCCAGCAAAAAGGCCAGGATCAGCGCGAAGGCCAGCCACGGCCCCCAGCCCGACGGAATGCGCCGTGCGCGCGCAGCAAGGGGGGCGACGCCGGGCGCCGCCATGGAATCGATGCTCATGCGAATGCTCCGCAGCGAAAGAGACTGTCAAGGGGAGTGCATGCAGGCGCCCGGTGCCGGGCCCCTGCGCCCGCCACTTACCGGGCCAGGCCGCGCGCCTCGGCGGCCAGCTTGCCTGCGCGCTCGTAGTTGGCACGCGCCTTGTCGGCCCACATCTGCTCCAGGCCCGTCAGCTCCTTGGACACGGCCACATCGCGCCGGCTCTTGCGGAACAGCTCCAGGAACTGCTCGTCCTTCACATTGGCTTCGCCCACCAGCGGCGAGTAGGCGATGTCGCGCGCTTGCGCCAGCAGCTCCTGCCCCTTGGCATTGGGCTTGGCCTGCAGGGCCTTGTGCGCCTCCTGGATGGCGCGCGTGGCCGCCTGCAGCTCCTTGAGGCGGAAGGTCACCATCTGGTCGAACAAGCTGATCACCACGGCATAGCGCGACTCGGACAGGTTGGCGTCGAACTGCACCTTGGCGCGCTGCGCCACCTCCTGCGGCACGGGGTAGCCGGCCGGCGCCTTGAGCTGGCTGTAGGGCAGGATGGGCAGGCGGCTGATCTTGGGGTCGAACAGCAGCTGCTGGCCCGGCACCGACATGGTGAAGGCCATGAACTTGCGCGCCTCATCGGCATTCTTGGCACCCGCGATCAGCGCGATGTTGGCCGGCACCACGGCCGTCATCGCCGGATAGGCGAAGTCCACCGGGAAGCCCGAGTACTTGCCCGCCAGCCCGAAGAAATCGATCACGATGCCTATGCCGTACTGGCCGTTGTTCACGCCATCGGGCACGGCAAAGCTGCGGTCGGTCACGGCGGCGGCATTGCCCATCATGGACAGCAGCTGGCGCCAGCCCTTGTCCCAGCCCTCGCCCTGCAGGATGGTCTCCACCGTCAGCTGCGTGGTGCCCGAGCGCGAGGGCGAGGAGATGGCGATGTGGCCGAAGTACTCGGGCCGCGTCAGATCGCTCCACTCCTTGGGCGCCGCCAGCTTGTGCGCCTTCAGGTAGCGCGTGTTCCACATGATTCCGTAGCCTGCCAGCGCCTGTCCGTAGTACAGGCCCTGCGGGTCGTTGAGCGGGTAGTTGCCGATCTTGGCGGGTGCGGCCGGATTGCGCGTCTCGGGCGCGGCGGTCAGCAGCTTGTTGCGCGCCAGCACCTCGAAGGCATCAGGGGCGCTGGCCCACATGATGTCGGGCCGCTGGCCCTCGGGCAGCTCGCGCACATAGGCCACGGCGGCCGTGGTGTTCTTGTTCAGGATCTCTATCTTGATCCCCGGGTTGGCCGCCTCGAAGGCCTTCTGGTAGGCCGTGGTCAGCTCCTTGGGAAACGAGGTCAGCACCGTCACCGTGCCGGCCTGGGCCGCCATGGCGGCGCCCCACAATCCTGCGGCCATGGCGGCCGTCAGCCATCTGCGTTGCTGCATTGCTGTCTCCTTCGGGTTGTTGTGCGGTCGATCTGCAACCCACTGTAGGCAGCGCCGGCCCTGCCGGCCAATCATTGTTTCTGATGCCGTGCATCAGCGGCGGCGGCGCTCGGGTTAACCCGGCGCGAAAGCACAAGCACGGCAAAGAGCACAAAGACCATGCCGGCAGCCTCAGTCCCAATTTGGGACTAACATCCACCCATGCACATCGTGGCCCGTTCCACCCTCGTCAATTTCTACAGCAGGCCGGAGCATGCGGATGCCAAAGGACCGCTTGAGGCGTGGTTCGACATGGCCACCCGCGCGCAGTGGACCTGCCCCCAGGACGTGAAGGACCAGATCGGCAATGCCAGCATCGTGGGCAACAACCGGGTCGTGTTCAACGTCAAAGGCAACGACTACCGCCTGATTGCCGCCATCGCCTACAGGCAGCAGTGGCTGTACATCAAGTTCATAGGCACGCACGCGCAGTACGACAAGGTGGATGCCGCCACGGTGGACCAGAGCCTGCAATGAAAGGAATGACCATGGAAATCCGCCCCATCCGGACCGAGCAGGATTACAGGACAGCACTGACCGAGATATCGCAACTGATCGACAAGGACCCGGCCTCGGGAACGCCCGACGGCGACAGGCTGGACATTCTCGGAACGCTGGTTGAGGCCTACGAGACAAGGCATTACCCCATCGCTCCCCCCGACCCTATCGATGCGCTGCGCCTGCTCATGGAGTCCCGGGGCATGACGGTCAAGGACCTGGTGCCCTACATCGGGCAGACCAACCGCATCTACGAAATACTCAACCGCAGCCGCCCCCTGACGCTGAACATGCTCTACAGGCTTCATGACCTGGGCATACCGGCCGAGAGCCTGCTGTCCCGCCCGCGCACCGCCGCCTCGGAAAGCCACGGCTGATGCCCACCCCGGCCGGGAGCCGTGCTGGCGCACCGGGAAATCCCCAGCCACCGCTGTCCCGCCCCTGACTGCTGCACAGCAGCAAACCGGAATAATCGGCGGGATGCTGCAAGCCCCCTCTTCCCTCCCCGCCACGGCCGCTGAAGAAGCGCCCATCTACGTTGCCAGCCGCCCCTGGCGCTCGCGCATGGTGCCGGTGCGCACCATGGAGTACCACGTGCGCGAGTGGGGGCCCGTGGATGGAGATCCTGCCCTGGCGCCGCTGGTGCTGGTGCACGGCTGGATGGATGTGGCGGCCTCCTACCAGTTCGTGGTCGATGCCTTTGGCGAGGCCTTCATGGCGGGGCGCCGCATCATCGCGCCGGACTGGCGCGGCTTCGGCCTGAGCCGGCCGGCCTGGCCTGCCGACCGGCATGACTTTGCCGACTACCTGGGCGACCTGGACCATCTGCTGGACACCCTGGTGGGCGATACGCCCGTGGACCTGGTGGGCCACAGCATGGGCGGCAACGTGTCCATGATGTATGCGGGCGCGCGGCCTGCGCGCATACGCCGGCTGGTCAATCTGGAGGGCTTCGGCATGCCGGCCACCCGGCCCGACCAGGCGCCCGCACGCTATGCGCAGTGGATGGACGAGCTGCGCCAGCTGCGCAGCGGGGGCATGGAGCTCAAGAGCTATGACAGCGTGCAGGACGTGGCTCGCAGGCTGATGAAGACCAACCGCCGCCTGCCCGGGGACAAGGCGCTGTGGCTGGCCCACCACTGGGCGGCGCCCAATGCGCAGGGCCGCTGGGAAATCCTGGGCGACACGGCGCACAAGCTCATCAGCGCGCAGCTGTTCCGCGTGGAAGAAATCCTGGCCCTGTACCGTGCCATCACGGCGCCGGTACTGGCCGTCGAGGCCAGCGACGACAGCCTGGGCATGTGGTGGAAGGACCGCTACACGCTGGCCGAGTACCACGAGCGCATCGGGCAGATTGCGGACTGCCGCACGGCCGTGGTTCAGGACGCGGGCCACATGCTGCACCACGACCAGCCGGCGGACGTGGCCGGGCTGATCGAGCAATTCCTCAGCACCTGAGGCCGGCGCGCACCGCTACTGCAGCCTAATGCAACCTACTGCAACCTACTGCGGCCGCAGCATCATCGAATGGCGCCAGCGCGCGGGCGCCATCTGCAGCGGCCGGTAGCGGCCGTCGGCCCATTCGGCAGACATGTCTGCATAGCGGCTGGACAGGGCCACGCCGCTTTGTCCGGTCTGGTAGATGAACAGCGAGCGCTCGGGCTCGGCCAGGTCGTAGATGGCGCGCAGCGATGCCGCATGGCGGTTGGCAAACGGCGCCCTGGCATCACCGGGCAGGTACTGTCCCACGTTGACGGTATAGCTGTCACCGCCCGAAGGCACGCTGACATTGAAGATGCCTGCCAGCAGCCCCACGCTGCCCAGCGGCCGATGGCTGCTCAGGGCCGCATGCGCCGTGCCCCAGCGCCAGCGGCCCAGGTCGCTGCCCTGCATGGACTGCAGGCGCACCAGCGCCCGGTCCAGCGCCTGGCTGATCTGGGCACTGCAGCCTGCAGCTGCGCACCACCAGCCGTCGCGGCGTTCCAGCATGCCTTCGATGCCTGCGCGGTAGTCGCGCTTGCCATAGGTGGCCGCAAAGGTCTGGGCGCCAATGCGCGGGATCACCAGGCCGCGCGTGAGTTCGTCCACCCAGGCGGCAAAGATCAGGGGCGCGGCCTGCGCAGCATCCATGCGGCCGTCGAACTGCGCCATCACCCGGCGCGCCTGCGGGGCCAGCGGATGTGTGGCCGGCGCTTCGTCCAGGGCCTTGAGCATTTGCGGCAGCAGGGCGCGGGCGGCCAGCGAGGTCTGGTCGTTCTGGATGGAGGCCATGCTGACCATGTCGTGCCTGTCCTTCGCCTCGATGAGCTCGGAGATGCGGCGATGCCGGTACGGCAGGCTCCAGTCCTGGGTGAGGAAGTGGGCATAGCCCTCGCGCGTGATGCGCTGGTTGGCGGTGGCCAGATAGCCCAGCGCCGTTCCATCGTCCTGAGGAGCCTGGTCGTAGGGCAGCCAGCCCTGCCAGTCGTAGCGTGCCTCCCAGCCCGGCGCGGGCGCCACGCCGCGCAGGTCGTTGTCGGCCGCACGCAGCGGCACCCGGCCTGCGGCCTTGAAGCCGATGGCGCCATGCACATCGGCCGCGACGATGCTCTGCATGGGCGAGTGATAGTCGGCAAAAGCCTCGAACAGCTGGGCCACGCTGCGCGCCTCGTTGGCCCGCAGGCCCGCCTGCACGGTGAGGTTGTCGGTGTCCAGCGCCGCCCAGCGCAGGGCCACGGCGTAGCGGCGCTTGTCGAGCACGGCCTCGTACTGGGGCTGCACATCGCTGATCACGGGACCGTGGCGCGTGCTGCGCAGCGTGAGCTGCACATCGGCCCGGCCCTTGACCCTGATGCGCTCGCTGCGCTCGGTGAAAGGCGCCCAGCCGTCCGGCGTGCGGTAGCGGCCCGGGTTGCCTGGATCGATCTGCTCCAGGTACAGATCCTGCACATCGGGATTCGTGTTGGTAAAGCCCCAGGCCACCTCGCGCGTGCGCCCCAGCACCACGAAGGGCAGGCCCGGCAGGGTGGCCCCCACCACGTCGATGGGCGACAGCGGCGTGCCGTCCTGCGCTTGACCAGCAGGCGATTGCAGGCGTGCGTAGTACCAGATGGCGGGCGCGCTCAGGCCCAGATGGGGATCGTTGGCCAGCAGCGGTTTGCCGCTGGCCGTGCGGCTGCCCGACAGCACCCAGTTGTTGCTGCCCTTGCCGTCGTTGGTGCCCGCATCGCGCACCATGTCGCGGGACCAGCGGGCCCAGGCATCGCTCGCCTCGCTGGCGGCAGCCACCTTGGACGCAGACGCAGCCTGTGCCTCCTGGCGGTACACGCCCAGCCCCCGGTAAAGCGCGGCCAGATCGGTGGAGGTGGCCGGCGCCTCGCCGGGATAAGGCGGCATCAGCTGCCACAGCTGCTGTGTGTCCAGTTGCGAGAGCGCGGCCAGCCGCGCGAATTCGTTGCCCCAGTTGCCGCCCAGGTCCAGCGCCATCATCAGCGCCCAGCCCACGCTGTCCTCGGGCGCCCAGGCCGAGTTGTCGCCGCCGCCCGGCGACGTGTCCAGCAGCATGAACTCGGGCACCTGCGGGTGCTGGCGCATGGGCAGCGCCGCATAGAAGGCCGCGATGCCTTCGCTGTAGGCCTGCAGCGCCTCGCGCGCGTTGGCGGGCAGGGATGCGTACTGGCGCCGCGCCGCGCCGCGTATGTCCAGCGCGCGCATGAGCTTGTCGGTGTCCAGCGTGGCCGGGCCGAGGATCTCGGACAGCGTGCCATGCATCAGGCGGCGGTTGAACTCCAGCTGCCAGCCGCGCTCCTGCGCATGCACATGGCCCAGCGCGCGCCACAGGTCCTGCGGCGAGAAGGCGCTGATGTGGGTGACGTCGGCATCATCGCGCCGCACGCGCACGGGCTGCTCCAGCCCGGCCAGCGTGAGCTGTCCGTCAAGCACCGGCTGCACGCGCACGGCATAGATGGCCAGCGCGCTGCCGGCCAGCAGGGCCGAGCCGACCACCGCCACGGCGCCCACACCCCACCACCGCGAGTTCAGGATTCGCATGATTCCCATTCTTTTCCCCACCCTCTGCTTTTTTCGTATCGTAGTGTTGCAGTTTGTAGCATATGCGCGCGCGACATGCTCACATTGCTCACGACAGAAAGCCGCGCCTGCAGGGCGCAGGCTTCAGGCGACAATCACTGCCGGCCCTGCGCGCATGGATGCAGGGCAACCGACAGAAACAGGAAGTACGTGGAATGTGGCCTTTCAGCCTCTTGAAGAAGCTCACCCAGGACCCGCCCGTGGGCCAGCCCCGTGGTGACTACATCGGCTGCTACCTGCTGGGCACCGAGGCGCCGGGCCAGGCCGGCGTCAGCTACGTCTCTCTGGCCACCACGCGCGAGCAGCTGGAGGCCGACGCCCGCGCCTATCTCGAAGGCTTCGTGCGCGACCACCCCGAAGCGGCCGACACCGACCTGTCCGCCATCCGCTCCCTGCTGGAGAACCTGCCCCAGCGCCTGGACGCCCACCTGTCCGGCGACACGCGCGTGCCGCTGGCCGAGCAAGGCGGCACCGTGCTCTTCCTGCGCACCGGCATGCGCGCCCGCCGCAAGGAAAACGGCCGGTATCTCGAATAGCAGTCAGCCCCCACCGCCACCGTACAGAGCCTCAAAAACTGGCGCGGCCAAGAACAAGGGACAGCGAGCAAGGGCCTACGCCGGCCGCGCCGCCCCGCAGCGAGGCTGTCGTCCCCCCGCGAAGCGAGAGGGGGAAGGCGCGCAGCGCCTCAGGGGGAGTTCTGCTTGTGCACGTCTTGCCAGCGCAGCATGTCGGTCACGCGCTCGGCCTTGTCGTCATCGAAGCCCAGGCGCTCCACCCGCTCGGCCGGATTGGCCCAGGTGCCGAACAGCAGGTCCCAGACGGGCAGGCCGTAGTTCTGCGCATGGTGGCCGTACTGGTGGTGCACGGTATGCATCTCGGGCCGCTGCACGATGTATCCCAGCCAGCGCGGCGTGCGGATGTCGGCATGCAGGAACAGATCGAACGCCCCCGTGAGGCCGATGGCGAAGGCGGCAGCCAGCGGGCTGGCCCCCAGCACCCAGTAGCTGGACAGCGCGCTCAGCAGCACGGCGGCCGCCGTGTCCATGGGGTGGGCGAAGAAAGCCGTGAGCGCCTCCACGCGCGGCGCGCTGTGGTGCAGCTGGTGGAACAGGCGCCACAGCGTGTCCGACCGGTGCGTGGCGCGGTGCCACCAGTAAAAGACAAAGCTGGTCAACACAAAGCTCAGCGCGCCCACGGCCCAGGCCGGCCATTGCCGGCCCACGTCCAGCAGCGCATGGCGGCGGATGCCGTCCGAGAACAGATGGCCTACCGCCAAGGTGGTGGCCAGCGTGCCCAGGCCCAGCAGCGTGGACAGGATCAGCCAGCGCCGGTCGCAATGGTTGCGCGAGGCCGGCGCGATCACCTCGCGCGTGAAGATGCCGACGAACATCAGCGCCAGCAGCGGGTAGGCCGCGAACTCCCACATCTGCAGCATGCCGTCCGCTCCTTGCCGCTCAGTGCACGTGGCCCCAGTAGATCAGCGCATCGCGCCCTTCGACCGACAGCGACACGGGCGCGCCCACGGGCAGCATCACCTTGGTCGGCACATGGCCATAGGGCAGGCCCTGCAGCACGGGGCACTTGATCTGGCTGCGCAGCCAGTCGATCACGGTCTGCAGCTTGAAGCCCTTGTCGTGCGAGCTGAGCTTGAACTCGCTGAACTGGCCGAACACGATGGCCTTTTGCTGGGCCAGCACGCCGGCATGCAGAAGCTGGGTCAGCATGCGTTCCACGCGGTAGGGATGCTCGCCCACGTCTTCCAGGAACAGGATGCCGCCCTTGATCTGCGGGAAGTAAGGCGTGCCCAGCAGGGAGACCAGCACGGCCAGGTTGCCGCCCCACAGCGTGGCGCCGCCGCTGATGTAGAAATCCTTGACGGCGGGCTTGCCGTCTTCGCGCAGGCCGATCTTCGGCATCTGCCAGCCCGCGCCCTCGCCCTGGCCGCTGAGCAGGTCGTTGAAGCAGTCCAGCATGATGTCGTCCACGCCGCCCTCGTCGTCGGTGCGGCCGAAGTCGTGCACCAGCAGCGGGCCGGCCCAGGTGGTGGCGCCGGTCCTGGCCAGCAGGGCCAGCGACAGCGCCGTGAAGTCGCTCAGGCCCACGAAGCGCGTGCCGCCTGCGATGGCCTTGGCCACGGCCTTGTACTTGATGCCCGGCAGGATGCGCGTGAGGCCGTAGCCGCCGCGCGTGGGCAGCGCCAGGTCGGCACCGCTGGCCGCCGCACGCTCGATGGCCGCCAGGCGCGTGGCGTCGTCGCCTGCAAAACGCTGGTGGCTGCTCAGTGCATCGGCATCGATCTCCACCTGGTGGCCCATGGCCTCCAGGCGGCGCACGCCGCGCTTGAAGCCGGCCTTGTCGCGCACGGCACCGGCGGGCGAATAGATATAGATGTGGCGCGGACCCTGGTCATGCGCATGGCCGCAGCAGCTGCCGTCCGCGGCATGCACATGGCCGTGATCGTGATCGTGCTCGTGGCTGTGGGCAGCGCCATGGTCATGCGCCGCAGCATGCGAATGCTCCTGTGCACGGTCATGGCCATGTGGATGTTCGTGCCCGTGGGCACAGCAGGTGCCGTCGGCGGAATGCACATGTTCGTGCGCATGATCAACGGGTGCAGGCGCGGCAGCGGCTGCCTTTTTGCGGGGCGTGCCGGATGTGCTGGGTGTGCCGGGCGTGCTGGAAGAGCGGGAACTGCGCGAAGTGGCCAAGGTGGTTCCATGCCGGCCCTGGCCGGCATGCTCCATATTGCAAGGGGAGTGAAGACGGGGCACTGCCGCTGCGCAGCCCCGGCAAGGGGCCGGCGGCGCAGGCCTACGGGCGGAAGTATTCCACAGCGTCGGCCACCATGCCGGCAGCGCACAGGGGAACCCAATGGCCGCACGGGGATAGGCGCAGCTGCGCTGGCGGCAGCTGTGGCAGCGCCTGCAGCCAGGCCTGGCGCCATGCGGGCGCAGGCAGCAGCGCATCGTGCTCTCCGCCCTGCACCCACAGGCGTTGCTGTTGGCTCCACTGCGCCAGCAACGCCATCGGCAGGGCCGGCATTTCGGCCTGCACGCGGGGCCATGCCTGCAGCGCGGCGCGGTGGCCGGGTTGGGAAAACGGCAGGTTCCAGGCCTGCGGCTGTGCGCCGGCCTCCTCACCCGCCTCGTACATGGCGCGGCCCACGGGCCATGACGGCTTGCGCGCCGCCTGCGCAAACCATTGCAGGCAGGCATCGGGCGCCGGGCCTGCGGGCCAGGCATTCATGAGCCAGGCGCCGCAAAAACGGGCGGGCTCGGCCTGCGCCACGGCCAGGCCCAGGCGCGCGCCATCGTCATGGCCGACCAGCACGATGCTCCGCAGGTCCAGCGCCAGCACCAGCTCGCGCAGCACCTGCACATGCCAGGCCGCGCTGTGCGCCTTCTCCTTCTTGGGCTGGTCGCTGCGGCCAAAGCCCGGCAGGTCGGGGACCACCACGCGATGGCCGGCCTGGAGCCAGCCGGTCAGCATGGGCTGGAACAGCTGGCCCCATGAGGGGCTGCCGTGCAGGCACAGCCAGGTCAGCGGCGCATCGTGCGGTCCTTCATCGACCACGGCCAGGCGCAGGCCTGCCAGCGTCGGCAGGTCGCTGCGCCACTGCGGCTGGGCAAAGCCGCCAAAGGTGGAATCCGCATGGCGCAGCGCCGTGTCCTTGAGCGGATGCGGCTGGGCCGCGCGCTGCTCGGCGCGGCGCGTGCGAAAGAAGTCCGACATCAGGGCTGCGCATTCGCCGGCCAGCACGCCGCGCGTCACCTGCGTGTGGTGGTTGATCTGCGGCAGCGCAAACACGTCCAGCACCGATCCGGCCGCGCCCGTGCGCGGCTCGGCCGCACCATAGACCACGCGGCCCAGGCGCGCATGCAGCATGGCGCCGCTGCACATGGTGCAGGGCTCCAGGGTCACGTAGAGCGTGCAATCGTCCAGCCGGTAGTTGCCCAGGCGCGCGGCCGCGTCGCGCAGCGCCAGCACCTCGGCATGGGCCGTGGGGTCGCCCTGGGCCACGGGCGCGTTGCGGCCCTGGCCGACGATGGCGCCGTCCTTGACGATGATGGCGCCCACGGGCACCTCGCCTGCCTGGGCGGCGGCACGCGCCAGTTCCAGGGCGGCGCGCATCCAGGCCTCGTCGTCGGCCTGCGGCAGTGGACGGTGCTCGGCAGTCAAGGTGTCACAGTGTCCGGGCGACAGGGGGTCAGGGCAGCGGCTTGCGCACGCCCTGCGCATAGTGGTAGAGCGTGACGACCGGCGCCTGCAGCTCGCCCTGGGGCGTGAAGGCAATCGGTGCCGTCACGCCGTCATGCCGGGTCTGGCGCAGATAGGGGATATAGGCATCGGGCCGGATGGAGTCGGCCCGCACCATGGCCTGGGCCAGCACCATGGTGGCGTCGTAGGCGTAGGGGCTGAAGACCTGGTACTGGTCGGGAAAGCGCTGGTCGTAGCGCTGCTTCCAGGCAGCGCCGCCCGGCATGCGCTCCAGCGGGCTGCCGCCCACGGCGCAGGTCACATTGCGCAGCGGGGACGTGTTGCCCGCCAGCTCGGGCAGGCGCAGCGTGCACAGGCCGTCGCCGCCCAGCAGGCGCACCTTGTCCATGGCCAGCTGGGCCATCTGCCTGAGCATGGGGCCGGCCTGGGCGTCCAGGCCGCCGAAGAAGATGGCGTCCGGCTTCTTGCCCTTGATGGCCGTGAGGATGGGCACGAAGTCGGTGGCCTTGTCGCCGGTGAACTGCTTGTCCACGATCTCGATGCCCTGCTCGCGCGCCTCGGCCTCGAACAGCGCCACGATGCCCTGGCCGTAGGCCGAGCGGTCATCGATGATGGCCGCGCGCTTGACGCCCAGCTTGCCCACGGCGTGCGCAACCAGCGCATCGACCATGGCGCGGTCGTCGGCGATCACGCGGTAGGTGGTGTCGTAGCCCGCCTGGGTGATGGCCGGGTTGCTGGCTGCGGGCGTGACCATGACGATGCCGCAGTCGTGGTAGATGGATGTGGCCGGCAGCGTGGTGCCCGACTGCAGGTGGCCGACCACGGCCGCCACCTTCTTGTCGCACAGGCGCCGGGCCAGGGCCACGGCCTGGCCGGGGTCGCCGCCATCGTCGCCGGCCTCCAGCTTCCAGCGCAGCTTGCGCCCGCCGATCTCCAGCCCCTTGGCGTTGAGATCGTCCAGGGCCATGCGCACGCCGTTTTCCTCATCCTTGCCCAGGCTGGCGATGGGGCCGGACACCGGCCCCGCATGGGCAATGCGCACCACCAGGGGCACATCGGCTGTACCGGGAGCAGCAGGCGCAGCGGGTGCAGCAGGTGCAGCGGCCGTACCGGGTGCAGCCGCCGCAGCGGAAGCTCCTGCCGACTGCCCGTTGGCCGGGCCGCTTCCCGGCAGCGCCCAGGCCAGGCCGCCGCTGCCCAGCAGGGTGCACAGCAGGGCCGGGCCGGCCCACGGGAAATGGCGAATCGAGGCGTGCATGGCAACTCCTGGAAAAAACGGTCAATCTGTGAAACAGGCGCCCTGGCAAACGAAATCCGCTGCGGCGTGGCCCACTCGGGCGCTGCCCGGCCGGGCAAGGCCTGGCGCAGAAAGCGCGCATCAGGCCCGGGGCGGAGCAGGCACGGGCCGGGGTATCCGGCATGGCGGCCCGGCCCGTGCAGTGCGCATCCTAAAGGATAGGCAAAAACCGGCGCCGCCCGCCAGGGCATCGGGCGCATACCCCCTGGCGCGCGTTTTTTCGGTGCTGCGGCGATAATGCTGCGCCTCACCGCAAGCGGGCTGCGAGGTTTTCGTCGCCGGACCGCCCCAAGAGTGGGGGCCTTTTTTTTGTCGCCGGGCCGCCCCAAGACAAAAAGCGGCCCCCTTGGGGGGCAGCGGACCTTGCGCAGCAAGGGTAGCGTGGGGGCCAGTTTCCCCCGCATTGCGCCCGACGCCCGGCCCCCACGCCGGTGCGGGTACGAACACAGAACACCACAAAGCCCCATGTCCCTCCTGCCCCACCAGCTCGAACTCCTGTCACCCGCGCGCGATGCCGACATCGGCATCGAGGCCGTGAACCATGGCGCCGACGCCGTCTACATCGGCGGCCCGGCCTTCGGCGCACGCGCCACGGCGGGCAACGACATCCGCGACCTGCAGCGGCTGATCAACCACGCGCACCGCTTCGGCAGCCGCATCTTCATCACGCTCAACACCATCCTGCGCGACGATGAACTGGAGGCCGCGCGCAAGATGGCCTGGCAGATCTACGAGGCCGGTGCCGACGCGCTGATCATCCAGGACATGGGCCTGCTGGAGCTGGACCTGCCGCCCATCCAGCTGCACGCCAGCACCCAGACCGACATCCGCACTCCCGAGAAGGCGCGCTTCCTGCAGGACGCCGGCCTGTCGCAGATCGTCGTTGCGCGCGAGCTGGACCTGCAGCAGATCGCCGCCGTGCGCGCGGCCACCGACCCGGCGCGCACCACCATCGAATTCTTCGTGCACGGCGCGCTGTGCGTGGCCTACTCTGGCCAGTGCTACATCACCCACGCCCACACGGGCCGCAGCGCCAACCGCGGCGACTGCAACCAGGCCTGCCGCCTGCCCTACGAGGTGCTGGACGCGAGCGGCCGCATCATCGCCCACGAAAAGCACGTGCTGTCCATGAAGGACAACAACCAGAGCGACAACCTGCGCGCCCTGATCGACGCCGGCGTGCGCAGCTTCAAGATCGAGGGCCGCTACAAGGACATGGGCTACGTGAAGAACATCACGGCCCACTACCGCAAGCTGCTGGACGAAATCATCGAAGAGCGCGAGTTCTCCGACACGCCCCTGGCGCGCTCATCCTCGGGCAGCACCACGTTCAGCTTCACACCCGACCCCGACCAGAATTTCAACCGCGAGTTCACCGACTACTTCGTCAACGGCCGCAAGGACGACATCGGCGCCTTCGACACGCCCAAGACGCCGGGCCGCGCCATCGGCTGGGTCACCAAGGTGGGCGAGAATTTCGTGGAGATCGAGACCTCGAGCCGCGACACCGAACTGCACAACGGCGACGGCCTGTGCTACTACGACCTGCAAAAGGAACTGGTGGGCCTGCAGATCAACCGCGCCGAGTCGGTGGATGCGAAGAAGTCGCTGTGGCGCCTGTTCCCCAAGGATCCCATCGCCGGCTTCAAGGACCTGCGCAAGGGTCTGGAGGTCAACCGCAACCGCGACATGGCCTGGGTGCGCACGCTGGACAAGAAGTCCAGCGACCGCCGCATCGGCCTGTGGGCCGAACTCAAGGAAACGCCCGACGGCTTTGCGCTCACGCTGACCGACGAGGATGGCTTCACCGCCACCGCCGCCATCGCGCAGGAACACCAGGCCGCCACCGACGCAGCCCGTGCCGAGGCCACGCTGCGCGAGCAGTTGGGCCGTTTCGGCGCCACCATCTTCTCCGTGCATGACATCGGCCTGCAGCTGAGCCAGCCCTGGTTCGTGCCGGCCTCGGCCCTGAACCAGCTGCGCCGCGACGCCGTCGCCGCGCTGGAGGCCGCGCGCCAGGCCGGCTTCGTGCGCCTGCCGCGCGCCCTGCCCGTGGAGCCGCCCGTGCCCTTCCCCGAGGACACGCTGACCTACTTGGCCAACGTCTACAACCAGAAGGCACACGACTTCTACATCAAGCACGGCGTCAAGGTCATGGACGCGGCCTACGAGAGCAAGGAAGAAGAAGGCGAAGTCAGCCTGATGATCACCAAGCATTGCGTGCGCTTTTCCATGAGCCTGTGCCCCAAGCAGGCCAAGGGCGTCATCGGCGTCAAGGGCACCATCAAGGCCGAGCCGCTGCAGCTGATCAATGGCAAGGAAAAACTCACGCTGCGCTTCGACTGCAAGCCCTGCGAGATGCACGTGGTCGGCAAGATGAAGCGCGCGGTGATCAACCAGCACGCCAAGGAAATGCAGGAGTTTCCGATGCAGTTCTACCGCACGCGTCCCGTGCCTTCGGCCAGCGCCTGACAGGCCTCGGCCTCCACCCACAAGCGCCCGCGCTCCGTCAGGGCCGCCAGCCACCGCCCCTCTTCCTGCTCCAGCCTGACCCAGCCCGGCCCCGGTGTGCCGGCAATGGGCGCATCGCCCATCAGCGCCAGGCAGCGCATGAGCACGCTGGCGCCCTGCCCCAGTCGCTTGCCCAGCCTGGGCAGGGACATGGGTGCGGGCTCGGTGGCCAATTCGCGCAGGATGGCGGCGGCCAGTTCTTCCATGCCTTGCACTTCAGGCCGCCATTTCTTCCAGCGCGGGAGACGGCACGGCAGGCAGCCTGTGCGCCACCAGCTGCACGGGAATGGACTTGGAGCTGGGCGTGCCCGCCACGATGGCCGTGGCCGACAGCGGCACCAGCGGATTGGTCTCTGGATAGTAGGCAGCGATGCAGCCGCGCGGAACGTCGTAGGCCACGAGCCTGAAGCGCTCGGCGCTGCGCTGCTGGCCGTCATCCCACACCGTCTGCAGGTCCACCCAGTCGCCATTCTTCATGCCCAGGGCGCGGATGTCCTCGGCATGGATGAAGACCACGCGGCGCTGTCCGAAGACGCCGCGGTAGCGGTCGTCCATGCCGTAGATGGTGGTGTTGTACTGGTCGTGCGAGCGCGTGGTGAACAGCGTGAACACCGGCGATGCGCCGGGGCTGCGCGCGGCGCGTGCGCGGTGCACGGGCGTGTCGCGCGGCACGGCGTGCACGAAGAAGCCGGCCTTGCCCCGGGGCGTCTCCCAGATGCGCTCGCTCGCCGCATTGCGCAGCTTGAAGCCGCCCGGCACGGCCACACGCGCGTTGAAGTCGTGGAAGTCGTCGAAGACCTGCTCGATCAGCTCGCGTATGCGTGCATAGTCGCCAGCCAGCTCCAGCCAGGGCACGGGCCGCTGCGCGCCCAGCGTGGCGGCGGCCAGGCGCGCGACGATGGCGATCTCGCTGAGCAGGTGCTCCGACGCAGGCGGGTTGATGCCGCTGGAGATATGGACCATGCCCATGGAGTCCTCCACCGTCAAGCCCTGCGGGCCGGTGGCCTGCATGTCGATCTCGGTGCGGCCCAGGCAGGGCAGGATCAGCGCCTCGCGGCCGTGCACCAGGTGGCTGCGGTTGAGCTTGGTGGTCACATGCACGGTCAGGTCGCAGCGGCGCAGCGCCTGCCAGGTGGCATGCGTGTCGGGCGTGGCCGCCGCGAAGTTGCCGCCCAGCGCAAAGAAGACCTTGCCCCGGCCTTCGAGCATGAGGCGGATGGACTCGACCACGTCCACGCCGTGGGCGCGCGGCGGCTCGAAGCCGAAGACCTGCTGCAGCCGGTCCAGCAGCGCGGCCGGCGGCTTCTCCCAGATGCCCATGCTGCGGTCGCCCTGCACATTGCTGTGGCCGCGCACCGGGCAGGCGCCCGCACCCGGGCGGCCGATGTTGCCGCGCAGCAGCAGCAGGTTGACCAGCATCTGCACGGCGGCCACCGAATGCATGTGCTGCGTGATGCCCATGCCCCAGCAGACGATGGTGCTGCGGGCGGCGATGTAGACCTCGGCCGCCGTCTGCATCTGCGCACGGCTCAGGCCGGACTCGGCCTCGAGCAGGCCCCAGTCCTCGGCCCGCAGGTCCTCGGCCAGGGCCTCGAAGCCGGTGGTGTGTTCGGCGATGAAGGCATGGTCCAGGACGCCGCCGCCCCCTTGCCCCAGTGCATCGTCCTGCGCGATCACATGCTTCATGATGCCCTTGACGGCCGCGATGTCGCCGCCCACGCGCAGCTGGAAGTAGTGCGTGCTGATGGGCGTGGCGCCCAGGGTGGCCATCTCCAGCTTGCTTTGCGGGTCCTGGAAGCGCTCCAGCCCGCGCTCGCGCAGCGGGTTGAAGCTCAGGATGCGCGCGCCGCGCTTGTGGGCTGCGCGCAGCTCGCCCAGCATGCGCGGGTGGTTGGTGCCGGGGTTCTGGCCGAAGATGAAGATGGCATCGGCCTGCTCGAAATCGGCCAGCTGCACCGTGCCCTTGCCCACGCCGATCTGCGGCTTCATGCCGCTGCCGCTGGGCTCGTGGCACATGTTGGAGCAGTCGGGGAAATTGTTGGTGCCGTAGGCGCGCACGAACAGTTGGTAGAGAAAGGCTGCCTCGTTGCTGGCGCGGCCCGAGGTGTAGAAGATGGCCTGGTCAGGGTCGGGCAGCGCGTTCAGGTGGCGGGCGATCAGCGCAAAGGCGTCGTCCCAGGCGATCGGCCGGTAGCGGTCGCTGGCCGCGTCATACACCATGGGTTCGGTGAGCCGGCCCTGGTCTTCCAGCCAGAAATCGCTTTGCGCCATGAGCTCGGCCACCGTGTGCCGGGCAAAGAATTCGGGCGTCACGCGGCGCGCCGTGGCCTCGGCCGCCACGGCCTTGGCGCCGTTCTCGCAGAACTCGAAGGTGGAATGGTGGTTGCGGTCGGGCCAGGCGCAGCCCGGGCAGTCGAAGCCGTCGGGCTGGTTGGCCGACAGCAGCGTCTTGGCGCCCTTGACGGCGATATCCTGGCGCATCAGGGCCTGGCTCACGCTGCGCAGTGCGCCCCAGCCGCCAGCGGCCCCCTTGTAGAACTCGATCTTTTGTTCGGACATGGGCCGGGAGTGTTCCGCCTGTCCATGATCCAGGTCAAATCACATCTCCAAATGGAGAGATTCAGCAAAGATATGAGCACGGCATCCTTGCCCTGCGCCATGCTGGCAACCTCAGCCCCGGACCACCGATGAACTCAACAGCCATACACACCGCCATCCCCGAAGACGCCGAGCTGATCGCCCCGCTGTTCGACGCCTATCGCCAGTTCTACGAGCAACCTGCGGATGCCGACGCGGCGCTGGCCTTCATCACGGCGCGGCTGGAGCGCGGCGAATCCGTCATCCTGCTGGCCCGCCGACCGGACGGCAGTGCCCTGGGCTTTTGCCAGCTCTATCCCTCGTTCTGCTCGGTGCTGGCCGCGCCCATCTACGTGCTCTACGACCTCTTCGTGGCGCCCGATGCGCGCCGCCTGGGCGTGGGCCGCGCCCTGCTGCTGGCGGCCGAAGCCCATGCCCGCGCCACGGGCCATGCGCGCATGGACCTGACCACGGCCCGCAACAACCTGCGCGCCCAGGCGCTGTACGAGTCGCTGGGCTGGGTGCGTGACGAAGTGTTCCTGACCTATGCGCGCCATCTGCAGGCTTGAGCCGCCAGCGGCCTAGCGCAAAACCCGCAGCTCCCGCGCCAGCGCCACGGCCTGGGTGCGGCTGCGCGCGCCCAGCTTGAGGTTGATGCTGCGCAGGTGGGTGCGCACCGTGCTGTCGGAGACGAAGAGCTTCTCGGCCATGGCCGCATTGGAGTAGCCCGAGGCCAGCAGCTCCAGCACGCGCAGCTCCTTGCGGGTCAGGGGCTCGGCAAGCGCCGTGGCCGGCGCCGGGCCCTGGGGCGCATCCGCTGCCTGCAGCTCGGGTGTATCGGCGGGCTCGGCAGGCTCGCCCAGGGCAGACAGCAGCCGCTGCGCATGGGCGGCCGCCTCCGGCTCCGCCGGTTCCGTGCGGCGCGTCAGTGAAGGCGTCTGTGAAAGCGACAGTGAGGGCGACAGCACGCGCTGCAGCACGGGCGCGAGCAGCGGCCCCTCATCGAGCATCAGGCGCACAAAGCCTTCGCTGGCACCGTGGCGCAGCGGCTGGGCCAGCATGGCGGCTGCGGAGTCCAAGTCGCCGCAGCCCGCCTCGGCCAGCGCGCACAGCACCTGCAGCTTGAGGCTGCGGTGGCGGCGCCCACGCAGTTGCGCATCGGCCAGCAAGGGGGCGATGGCATCGCGCACGGCACGGCAGTCGCCAAAGTGCAGCCCCCAGCGCAGCCGGGCGATGGCGATGTCCTCCACCTCGTGCGGGGGCAGGCGCAGGCGTTCCACGCGCGGCCATACGCCGGGATCGTCGGCACGCTCCAGCGCCTCGGACGCGGCGGCCCGGTTGCCCTGCAGCACGAAGATGCGCGCATGCTCCAGCCGCGCGCTGGCCGTCACGCGGGGCAGCTGGCGTTCATGCCCCAGGTACTCCAGTTCGGTCAGCAGGCCGAAGGCCGCATCCACATCGCCACGCACGAAGGCAATGCGCGCACGCATGCGGTAGCTGGAGATCACATGGTCGGGCAGGCCCACGTCGCGGGCCAGCGGCAGGTAGACGTTGAGCAGGTGGTCGGCGCCGTCGAGGTCGTTGGTCTCGTAGAGCACGCCGGCATGCAGCACGCCGGCCCAGGCATTGCCGTTGGTGGGGTTGTAGGAGGCGCTGCGCGGCGTGGCGGCCAGCGCCACGCGAAAGCGCGATGCCGCCTGCCGCAGCCGCCCGCCCGACAGGTCAAGCACGCCCTCCATGGCCTCCGTGTACATGCGGCTGAACAGGCTGCCGGCCTGGGTGCTGCGCGCTGCGTCCAGCAGGCGGTGGGCCTCCTCGGCATCGCCCAGCACCGACACCACGTAGGCCATGGCATTGGTCAGCGAGCTGTCCGCAAACGGCCGGCAGCTGGGCAGGCAGGCCAGCGCCTGGCGGCCCAGGGGCGCCGCCTCTTCCACGCGGTCCATCATGGCCAGCAGCAGCGGCTGCAGGGCCATGACCAGCGCCTGCGCGGCGGGGTCTGCGGCCATGCGGGGCCGCAAGGCGTCCAGCCGCTGCTGCGCCTGCCAGGGGCCGCGCGTGAAACAGTCGGCATAGGCGGCCACGGCCTGCAGCAGCGGCTCGCGCGCCATCAGCGGCGCCGGCATGGCCGAGAACCAGCGCGACAGCAGGCGCATGCGGCCCTGCTCCATCAGCGCCTCGGCATGGCGCGCCAGCAGGGACAGGGCATGCGGCAGGTCGCCGCCTTCCAGCGCATGCTCGATGGCGGGCACGGGCCGGCCGCAGGATTCGTACCAGCCGCTGGCTGCCAGGTGAAGGCGCGTCAATTCACCGGGCTGCGCGCGCAGCAGCTGCGCGCGCAGGAAGTCGGCAAACATGCTGTGGTAGCGCCAGCTGTGCCCGCCCTGGCCACCCTGCGCCTCGTCGGCCAGCGGCACCAGGAACAGGTGGGCCTGCTCCAGCGCCTGCAGCATGGCGGCGCCGTCGGCGCGCGGCACCAGGGCCTGGCAAACCTGGGCGTCCAGCGTGCGCAGGATGCTGGTGCGCAGCAGGAAGTCGCGCACGGACGCGGGCTGCTGGGCCAGCACATCCTCGGCCAGGTAGTCGGCCACGGCGCGCTCCGAGCCCGAGAAGCGCTCGATGAAATCGCTGTGCGGACCATGGCGCTCCAGCGCCAGCGAGGCCAGCCACAGCGCGCCTATCCAGCCTTCGGTCTTGTCCATCAGCCGCGCCAGGGCCTCGCGCGGCAGCGGGCAGCCGCGCAGGCGAAAGAACTCCTCGGCCTCGCCCACGGAAAAGCGCAGCAGCGCCGCATCGATCTCCAGCAACTGGCCGCTGGTGCGCAGCCGCCCCAGTCCCAGGGCCGGCAGCGCGCGCGAGCCTATGACCAGGCGCCCGCGCTCGGGCAGCTGCTCCATGAGCTGGCGCACCAGGCCGAGCACGGCATCGTTGTGCAGCACCTCGAAATCATCGATGAACAGCGCAAAGGAGCGGCCCTCGCCGGCCAGCGCATGCAGGGCCTGGGACAACTCGCCGGCGCCTTGCGACGGCCCCACCCCCAGGGTGCGCACGGCCGCGCCCAGGCACTGCAGAAAGCGCGAGACATCGTTGTCGGCGGCATCCAGCGTCAGCCACGCCGTGGCCTGGCCCTCCGCCTGCAGGCGCTCGCGCATCTGGCGCATGGCCGTGGTCTTGCCGAAGCCGGCAGGGGCGCGCACCAGCACCACGCGGGCGCGCAAGGCCTCGGGCCAGCGCGCGGCAACGGCCAGCCGGGCCACCTGGGCGGCAGCGGCGCGCGGCGGGCTCAGCTTGGCCTGCGGCACGTAACCGGAACCCGGACCGGGGCCGGAGGAAGGGGTGGGCGCTGGGGGCTGCATGCAGGCAGGGGGCACTGTGAAGGGGTGAGGCACCGGGCACTTTCGTCGGTTTCGACGATGGCGGCAAGACGGGGCGATTCCTAGACTTGAAGGCAGATCATAGGTGGCGGACTGCCGCCTGTCCCGATCCAAGGCGACAGGCAACGGCGCGCCGCCAACACACCAACCAAGGAGACCTTCACATGCAGCTTGACGCAAGCATCAGCGCCGTCGTCACGGGCGGGGCATCGGGCCTGGGCGCGGCCACCGCGCGCCGCCTGGCCGCCAGGGGCGTGCGCGTTGCCCTGTTTGACCTCAACGAGACGGCCGGGCAGGCGCTGGCGCGCGAGACAGGCGGCCTGTTCTGCCGCGTGGACGTGACCGACGAGGCCAGCGTGGACGCAGGCTTTGCCCAGGCCCGCGCGGCCCACGGGCAGGAGCGCATCCTGGTCAACTGCGCGGGCACGGGCAATGCCGTCAAGACGGCCAGCCGCGACAAGGCCACAGGCGAGATCCGGCACCTGCCCGTGGCCAATTTCGACCGCATCATCCAGATCAACCTGGTGGGCACCTTCCGCTGCATCGCCAAGTCGGCGGCAGGCATGCTCACGCTGGAGCCGCTGGCCGACGGCGAGCGCGGCGCCATCGTCAACACCGCCTCGGTGGCGGCGCAGGACGGGCAGATGGGCCAGGCCAGCTACTCGGCCAGCAAGGCCGGCATCACGGGCATGACCCTGCCCATCGCGCGCGACCTCATGGGCGAGGGCATCCGCGTGAACACCATCCTGCCCGGCATCTTCGACACGCCGCTGCTGCAGGGCGCGCCCGACAACGTGAAGGCCGCGCTGGCCGCCTCCGTGCCCTTCCCCAAGCGGCTGGGCCAGCCCGACGAATACGCCCACCTGGCCGAGACCATGATCACCAACGGCTACTTCAACGGCGAGTGCGTGCGCCTGGACGGCGCCATCCGCATGGCGCCGCGCTAGGCGTACCGCCCAGTCACCACGGCAGGCACCGTCCCCGCGTTTTCCCTGGCCGGAATCGTCGCTTGCGACGATGCCCGGCCCGCGCCGGCCGGGCCACCATCCCCCCAGGAATACAGGAACAGGAGACATATCCATGGCACAGGCATACATCGTCGCCGCCACGCGCACGGCGGGCGGCAAGCGCGGCGGAAAGCTCTCGGGCTGGCATCCGGCCGATCTCGCGGCCCAGGTGCTGGACGAGCTGGTGCGCCGCAGCCAGGCCGATCCGGCCCAGGTCGAGGACGTGATCATGGGCTGCGTCAGCCAGGTCGGCCAGCAGGCGACGAACGTGGCGCGCAACGCGGTGCTGGCCTCGTCCCTGCCCGAGTCCGTGCCGGGCACCACGGTGGACCGGCAGTGCGGGTCGTCCCAGCAGGCCCTGCATTTCGCGGCCCAGGCCGTGATGTCGGGCAGCATGGACATGGTGATCGCCGCAGGCGTGGAGAGCATGTCGCGCGTGCCCATGGGCACGCCCAACGCCCTGCCCGCCAAGGCCGGCCTGGGCGTGTACATGAGCCCGGCCATGCAGCAGCGCTATCCGGGCGTGGAGTTCAGCCAGTTCATGGGCGCCGAGATGATGGCCGGCAAGTACGGCCTGGCCAAGGACCAGCTGGACGCCTATGCGCTGCAAAGCCATGAGCGCGCCGTGCAGGCCGCGCGCGAGGGCCGCTTCGACCGCGAGATCCTGGCCGTGCAGGCGCGCAGCGCCGAAGGCGGTGCCGAGGGCGAAGGCCAGCCGCACACGGTGGATGAAGGCATACGCTTCAACGCCACGCTGCAAGGCATTGCCGGCGTCAAGACCATCCGCGAGGGCGGCTGCGTGACCGCCGCCACGGCCAGCCAGATCTGCGATGGCGCCAGCGGCGTCATGGTGGTCAGCGAGCGCGGCCTCAAGACCCTGGGCGTGCAGCCGCTGGCGCGCATCCACCACATGAGCCTGCTCGGGCATGACCCCGTGATCATGCTGGAGGCCCCCATCCCCGCCACCCAGGCAGCGCTGAAGAAGGCCGGCATGCGCATCTCCGACATCGACCTGTACGAAGTCAACGAGGCCTTTGCCCCCGTGCCCCTGGCCTGGCTGCAGGCCACGGGCGCCGATCCGGCGCGGCTCAACGTCAACGGCGGCGCCATTGCGCTGGGCCATCCGCTGGGCGCCTCGGGCACCAAGCTCATGGCCACGCTGATCCACGCCCTGCATGCGCGCGGCGGGCGCTATGGCCTGCAGACCATGTGCGAGGGCGGCGGCATGGCCAACGTCACCATCATCGAGCGCCTGTAGGCGCCGCCATGCCACGGTGCGACCGGCGCGGCCCGCGCCGGTCGCCCACCATCGGGGGAGGGAAAGCCATGAGCCAGGACTCGCAGCCCCTGCTGCGCATCGAAGGCGTTTCGCTGCGCTTCGGCGGCATCGTCGCGCTGGACGGCGTGAGTTTCGATGTTGCGGCAGGCCAGATCTGCGGCCTCATCGGCCCCAACGGCGCAGGCAAGAGCAGCCTGTTCAACTGCCTGTCGCGGCTGTATGCCTGGCAGGCCGGCCACATCCGCTTTCGCGGCCAGCCGCTGGCCACGCTGGCGCGCCACCGCATGGCCGCGCTGGGCATGGGCCGCACCTTCCAGAACCTGGCCTTGTTTTCCAGCATGACGGTGGCCGACAACGTGCGCCTGGGCACGCACAGCCACCAGCACGCCGGCTTTGTGCGCGATGCCCTGCGCCTGCCCGGCGTGCGCCGGCGCGAGGAAGAAGCCCGCGCCCAGGCGCAATCGCTGATGGCCCTGCTGGAGCTGACGGGCGTGGCAGAGCGCCGCGTGGCCGACCTGCCCTTCGGCACGCAAAAGCGCGTGGAGCTGGCGCGCGCCCTGGCCTGCCGCCCGCAGTTGCTGCTGCTGGACGAGCCGGCCTGCGGCCTCAACCATGAGGAGCTGGCCGGCCTGGGCGACCTGATCCTGTCGCTGCGCGACCGGCTGGGCCTGACCGTGCTGCTGGTGGAGCACCACATGGGCCTGGTCATGCGCGTGAGCGACAAGGTCGTGGCGCTGAACTTCGGCCGCAAGATCGCCGAAGGCACGCCGGGCGAGGTTCGCGCCCATGCCGAAGTCATCCGCGCCTACCTGGGTTCGGACATGCAGCCGCAGGATCAGGACAGGGAGGTTGCGGATGCCGGCACTGCTTGAAATCCGCGGACTGCATGCGGCCTACGGGTCGGTGCGCGTGCTGGACGGCATCGACATGGACCTGGCCGAAGGCCGCGTCACGGCCCTGCTGGGCGCCAATGGCGCGGGCAAGACCACCACGCTGCGCGCCATCTGCCGCCACCTGGTGGACACGCGCGGCGAGGTGCGCCTGGCCGGCGAACGCATAGACCGGCACAGCACCGAGCGCATCGCGCGCCAGGGCGTGGGCCATGTGCCCGACGGGCGCGGCACCTTCGCCCAGCTCAGCGCCGAAGACAACCTGCGCCTGGGCGCGCAGGCCCGGCCCACGCGCGCTGCCCGTGCCGACGTGGCCGGCGATATGGAGCGCATGTTCGGCTACTTCCCCCGCCTGCGCGAGCGCCGCACCCAGCAGGCCGGGACGCTGTCGGGCGGCGAGCAGCAGATGCTGGCCATTGCCCGCGCCCTCATGGGCCGCCCGCGCCTGCTGCTGCTGGACGAGCCCTCCTTCGGGCTGGCGCCGCTGGTGGTGCGCGACATCTTCGGCATCCTGCGGCGCATCAACGCCGAGCAGGGCACGACCATCTTGCTGGTGGAGCAGAACGCGCGCCTGGCGCTGGAGCTGGCGCACAGCGCCTACCTGCTGGAGACCGGCCGCATCGTGCTGCACGGCCCCAGCGAAGCCATGCGCCGCAACGATGCGGTACGCCAGGCCTATCTCGGGGAGTAGCGGCCATGGACGCCTTCATCCACCAGTTGCTGGCCGGCCTGGCCACGGGCGGCATCTACGCCACCGTGGCGCTGGCCCTGGTCATGATCTACCAGGCCACGCACCACATCAATTTCGCGCAGGGCGAGATGGCCATGTTCTCCACCTTCATCGCCTGGGCGCTGCTGCAGGCGGGGCTGCCGTACTGGTGGGCCTTCCTGGCCACGGTGGCGCTGTCCTTCGTGCTGGGCGCGGCCGTGGAGTTCGCCATCATCCGCCCCATGCACAAGGCGGCGGACCTGGCCCAGGTGGTGGTCTTCATCGGCCTGCTGATCGTCTTCCACAGCCTGGCCGGCTGGATCTTCGGCTACACCATCAAGGAGTTCCCCAGCCCGTTCCCGGCCGACGCCTGGTATGGCAGCGCCCTGATGTCGGCCCATGAGGTGGGCACCATCTTCGTGGCGCTGTCCATCGTGGCCCTGCTGTTTGCCTTCTTCCGGCTCACGCCGCTGGGGCTGGCCATGCGCGCGGCTGCGCAGAACCCGGCCTCCTCGCGCCTGGTGGGCATCTCCGTGGGACGCATGCTGATGCTGGGCTGGGGCCTGGCCGGCGCCATTGGTGCGGTGGCCGGGATGATGGTGGCGCCCGTGGTCTTCCTCGATCCGCACATGATGAGCGGCGTGCTGCTGTATGCCTTTGCGGGCGCGCTGCTGGGCGGCATCGACAGCCCCGCGGGTGCCGTGCTGGGCGGCTTCATCGTGGGCGTGCTTGAAAACCTCGTGGGCAGCTACGTGGTCGGCACCGAACTCAAGCTTTCTGTGGCCCTGGTGCTGATCGTGGGCGTGCTCATCGTGCGGCCCGCCGGGCTGATGGGCCGCAAAGTCGTCAGGAGGGTTTGAACAATGCCCCCCCTGAGCGGCTACGCCGCTTCCCGTTGCACGGCGCCCCCTCTCTCGCTACGCGGGAGGGGGACGACACCCTCGCGGCGGGGCGGCGCGGCCGGCGTAGGCCCTTGCTCGGTGTCCCTCGCTTTTGGGCCACGCCAGTTTTGTGCCAAACGCCCTGGAGACAATGATGTCCACACGATCCGCCTCCTCGTCTGACGCACTGGTCGCCGCCACCAGCGCGCCCCGCCCCCTGCCCCTGGGAACGGTACTGATCGCGGCGCTGGCGCTGGCGGCCTGCTCGCTGGTCTTCGTGGCCAAGGGCTACCAGCTGTTCCAGGCCACCATGGTGCTGGCCTATGCCGTGGCCCTGGTGGGGCTGAACATCCTCACGGGCTACAGCGGCCAGATCTCGCTGGGCCATGGCGCCTTCTTCGCCATAGGCGCCTATGCGGCCGGCATCCTGATGGACCGCGCGGGCCTGGCCTACTGGCTGGCCGTGCCTGCAGCGGGCCTGGTGAGCCTGGCGGCGGGCTACCTGTTCGGGCGGCCCGCGCTCAGGCTGGAAGGGCTGTACCTGGCGCTGGCCACCTTTGCGCTGGGCGTGGCCATGCCCCAGCTGCTCAAGTACCGCCACCTGGAGGCCTGGACCGGCGGCGTGGGCGGCATCGTGCTGACCAAGCCCGAGGCGCCCTGGGGCCTGCCGCTGGATGCCGACCAGTGGTTCTACCTCTATGCATTGGCCGTGGCGGCGCTGCTGTTCTGGATGGCGCGCAACCTCATAGACAGCGGCAGCGGCCTGGCGCTGCGCGCCATCCGCGACCACGCCATGGCGGCCGAGGCCATGGGCGTGGACAACGCGCACTGCAAGTCCATGGCCTTTGCGATTTCGGCCGGCTACACGGGCGTGGGCGGCGCGCTGTCGGCCATTGCCGTGCAGTTCGTGGCGCCCGACTCCTTCACCATGTTCCTGTCCATTTCGCTGCTGGTGGGCGTGGTGGTGGGTGGCGTGGGAACGCTGTGGGGCGCGCTGTTCGGCGCCCTGTTCATCATGTTCATCCCGGGGCTGGCCGAGCAGGTGTCCAAGGCCGCGCCCTGGGCCGTCTACGGCACCGTGCTCATCGTCTTCATGTTCGCCATGCCCGGCGGCGTGATGGGCCTGCTGCACCGGCTGGGCCGGCCGGGCCGGCGCCTGCCCCGGCAGCGGCCGCGTGCCTGACTTTCCATCCCCACCCACAGGAGTCCCCCATGAATTCCAGTCCGGCCGTCCGCATGGAACGCCACGGCAACAACGACGACAACGGCGAGATCGCCCTCATCGTCCTCCAGGACAGCGCCCGCATGAATCCGCTGGGCAGGCCCTTGCAGGTGCGGCTGCGCGAACTGCTGGCCGAGGTGCGCGAGGACACCTCCCTCCGCGCCCTGGTGCTCACCGCCGAGGGCCGGGGGTTTTGCGCGGGCGCGGACCTGTCGTCCATGGGCGGCGCACAAGGCGGGGCACAAGGCGGGGCCCAGGCCGATGGCCGCACGCTGGGCGCGCAGACGGCCGACAACATGCAGCAGTTGTCCAACCGCCTCATCCTGGACCTGCAGCAGCTGCCCGTGCCCGTGGTCTGCGCCATCAACGGCGCGGCAGCCGGGGCCGGCGTGGGCCTGGCCCTGGCTGGCGATGTGGCGCTGGCGGCGCGCTCGGCCTACTTCTACCTGCCTTTCCTGCCGCGCCTGGGCATCGTGCCGGACCTGGGCACCACCTGGTTCATCGAGCGGCGGCTGGGCCGTGCGCGCGCCATGGGCCTGTCCCTGCTGGGCGACAGGCTGGGCGCGCAGCAGGCTGCCGACTGGGGCCTGGTCTGGGCCTGCGTGGACGACGAGGCCCTGCGCGAACAGGCCCTGGCCACGGCCGCCCGCCTGGCGCGGCTGCCGGCCGGTGCCGTGCTGGAAGCCCGCCGCGCGCTGGACCACGCAGCCGCTTCCACGCTGGAGCAGCAGCTTCACTACGAGGCCGAACGCCAGCGCGATCTGGTGGGCGCGCCGGCCTTCATGGAAGGCGTGCAGGCCTTCATGCAAAAGCGCGAGCCCGTGTTCGCGCCCCGCCAGCCGGGCTGAGCGCCACACCTTCCCGACGCACCTTGCTGCGCCCGCACATGCATTCGTCGGAATCGACGATGGGCGCGCGCCGGGCCGGTTCCTACCATGGACCGGCCACCACAAGAAAAGCGGGCACGGCGCCCGCAAGCCAGGAGACAACCATGCGCAACACCATCGCCCGGGGCCCCTGGGCCCTGATCGCCTGCCTGGCGCTGGCCCTGCCGGCCATCACCCAGGCGCCAGCCCAGGCCCAGAAGAAGTACGACACCGGCGCCAGCGACACCGAGATCCGCATCGGCAACTTCGTGCCCTACTCGGGTCCCGTGTCGGCCTACGGAACCATAGGCAAGGCCCATGCGGCCTACTTCGCCAAGATCAACGCCGAGGGCGGCATCAACGGCCGCAAGATCACCTACCTCTCGGCCGACGACGCCTACAACCCCGCGCAGAGCGTGGAGCAGACGCGCAAGCTGGTCGAGCGCGACGGCGTGCTGCTGATGTTCGGCGCGCTGGGCACCTCGCACAACCAGGCCGTGCATCGCTACATGAACCAGCGCAAGGTGCCCCAGCTGTTCGTCTCCACGGGCGCCACGCGCTGGGGCGATCCGAAGAACTTCCCCTGGACCATGGGCTGGCAGCCCACCTACCAGCTCGAAGGCCGCACGTTCGCCCAGCACATCCTGGCCACGCGGCCCCAGGCCAAGGTGGCCGTCCTGATGCAGAACGACGACTTCGGTAAGGACTACCTCAAGGGCGTGCTCGACGGATTCGGCGAGCAGGCCAAGCAGCGCATCGTCGTGCAGCAGACCTACGAGGTCGGCGACCCCACGGTGGACAGCCAGATGGTGGCGCTCAAGGGCTCGGGGGCGGACACCTTCATCAACATCAGCACGCCCAAGTTCGCGGCCCAGTCCATACGCAAGGCCGCCGACATCGGCTGGAAGCCTGCGCACTACCTGGTCAGCGTCTCGCTGTCCATCAGCTCGGTGCTCAAGCCTGCGGGCCTGGACAACGCGCGCGGCGTGATGACGGCCAGCTACCTGCGCGAGCCCTCGGACCCCACCAACCAGGGCACGCCCGAGCTGGCCGGCTACCTGGCCTTCATGCAGAAGTACTACCCGGCCGGCGACCCCAACGATTCGCTCAACGTCATCGGCTACTCCCAGGCCCAGACCCTGGTGCAGGTGCTCAGGCAGGCCGGCGACGAACTCACGCGCGCCAACATCATGAAGCAGGCCGCCAGCCTGAAGATGGACCTGCCCATGCTCTACCCGGGCATCAGCCTGCAGACCGGTGGGGACGATTTCTTCCCCATCAAGAAGATGCAGCTCGTGCGCTTCGACGGCAGCCGCTACGCGCCCGTGCAATGACCCCGGCCTTCAGGACAACGACAGGAGACACCCCCATGCCCGCCTTGCAAGGACTGATGCAGGACCGCCCGCTCATGATCTCGTCGCTGATCGAGCATGCGGCGCGCTTTCATCCGCACACCGAGATCATCTCGCGCCTGCCGGAAACCCGGGACGGTGGCCTGCACCGCACCGACTGGGCCGGCATGCGCCGCGCCTCCTGCCAGGTGGCCAACGCCCTGCAGTCGCTGGGCGTGCAGCCCGGCGAACGCGTGGGCACGCTGGCCTGGAACAGCTGGCGCCACCTGGCGCTGTACTTCGGCGTCTCGGGCAGCGGCGCGGTGCTGCACACCATCAACCCGCGCCTGTTTCCCGAGCAGATCGAATACATCGCCAACCATGCCGAGGACCGGGTGCTGTTCTTCGACGTGACCTTCGCGCCGCTGGTGGAAAAGCTCGCACCGCATCTGAAGACCGTCACCACCTATGTCTGCATGAGTTCGCGCGAGCACATGCCCGCGCTGGACCTGCCCGACCTGCACTGCTGGGACGAACTGGTGGGCAACCAGAGCGAGGACTTCGAGTGGCCCGAGTTCGACGAGCGCACGGCCTCCTCGCTGTGCTACACCTCGGGCACCACGGGCCACCCCAAGGGCGTGCTGTACTCGCACCGCTCCACCGTGCTGCACACGCTGATGGAGCTGGCGCCCGACACCTTCGGCCTGAACGCGAGCGAGACCGTGATGCTCATCGTGCCCATGTTCCATGCCAACGCCTGGGGCACGCCCTATGCGGCGGCCATGGCCGGCGCACGGCTGGTGCTGCCCGGCCCGCACCTGGACGGCCAGAGCGTCTACGAGCTCATGCGCGACGAGAAGGTCACCTTCTCGCAGGGCGTGCCCACCGTGTGGCTGATGCTGTTCCAGTACCTGGATGCGCATCCCGACATCGACCCGCGCGCGCTGGGCGTCAAGAGCATAGGCATCGGCGGCGCGGCCGTGCCGCGCGCCATGCTGGAGCGCTTCGAGAACCAGTTCGGCGCCCAGGTCGTGCAGGGCTGGGGTATGACCGAGACCAGCCCCATCGGCGTGGTCAGCAAGCTGCTGCCCCGGCACGACGCGCTGTCGGGCGAGGAACTGGTCAAGGTCAAGCTCAAGCAGGGGCGCGGCGTCTGGGGCGTGGACCTCAAGATCGTGGACGACGACGGCCGGCCCCAGCCCTGGGACGGCCAGGCCCGGGGACACCTGCGCGTGCGCGGCCCCTGGATCGCCAGCGGCTACTTCAAGGGCGAAGGCGGCTCGCCCGTCGATGAGGAAGGCTTCTTCACCACGGGCGACGTGGCCACCATCGATGCCGACGGCTTCCTGCAGCTGGTGGACCGCGCCAAGGACGTGATCAAGTCGGGCGGCGAGTGGATTTCCTCCATCGACGTGGAGAACGCCGCCATGGGCCATCCCGGCGTGGCCGAGGCCGCCATCATCGGCGTGGCCCATCCCAAGTGGCAGGAGCGGCCGCTGCTGCTGGTGGTGCCGCGCGCAGGCCACAGCGTCAGCCGCGAGTCCATGCTCGACTTCCTGTCCACGCGCATCGCCAAATGGTGGCTGCCCGACGACGTGCTGCAGGTGGCCGAGCTGCCGCACACGGCCACGGGAAAACTGCTAAAGACCAAGCTGCGCGAGCAGTACAAGAACCATCCACTGCCCACGGCCTGAAAGGAGACCTCCATGCCAGGACCGCTTGAAGGCGTGCGCGTTGTCGAGTTCGCGGGCCTGGGCCCGGGGCCGTTCTGCGCCATGCTGCTGGCCGACATGGGTGCCGAGGTGCTGCGCATCGCGCGGCCCGGCACGCCGGTCGATGCACAGGACATCACCACGCGCAGCCGCAGCCAGGTCGAGATCGACCTGCGCGGCGAGGAAGGCCAGGCCTCGGCCCTGGCGCTGATCGCGCGCGCCGACCTGCTGATCGAGGGCTTTCGGCCCGGCGTGATGGAGCGCCTGGGCCTGGGCCCCGAGCCCTGCCTGGCGCGCAACCCGCGCCTGGTCTACGGCCGCATGACGGGCTGGGGCCAGCACGGGCCGCTGGCGAATGCGGCGGGGCATGACATCAACTACATCGCCATCTCCGGCGCCCTGCACGCCATCGGCCGCGCGGGCGAGGCGCCCGTGCCGCCGCTCAACTACGTGGGCGACTTCGGCGGCGGCGGCATGCTGCTGGCCGTGGGCCTGCTGGCCGCCCTGCACGAGGCCGGGCGCAGCGGCCGGGGCCAGGTCATCGACGCGGCCATGACCGATGGCACGGCCCTGCTGTCGGCCTTCATGTACGGCTTCAAGGCCAAGGGCCAGTGGAGCAACCAGCGCGGAGAGAACCTGCTGGACGGCGGCGCGCACTTCTATGACACCTATGCCTGCGCCGACGGCAAATACATCGCCATAGGCGCCATCGAGCCGCAGTTCTACGCCGAGCTGCGCCAGCGCTGCGGCATACAGGACCCGCTGTTCGACGCGCAGCTGGACGCCGCGCGCTGGCCCCTGCTCAAGCTGCGCCTGGCCGACGTGTTCCGCACGCGCACGCGCCAGCAGTGGTGCGAGCTGCTGGAAGGCAGCGATGCCTGCTTCGCGCCCGTGCTCGACTGGGACGAGGCGCCGCAGCACGCCCACAACCGCGCGCGTGCCACGTTCACCGAGGCCGGTGGCGTGCTCCAGCCCGCGCCGGCGCCGCGTTTTTCGCGCAGCGTGCCCGAGCAGCCCCGCCCCCCGCGCGCCGCCAGCCTGCAAGACACGCTGGCCGCCTGGAACGCCCGCTCCTGAGGAAACCCCATGCCCATGTATCTCACCCAGGCCATCCACAAGGGCCGCCGCGAAAGGGCCGGCGCCACGGCGGCCATCTGCGGCGAAGAGCAGGCCAGCTGGTCGCAGCTTGCGCAGCGCATCGAACGCTGTGCCGGCCTGCTGCGGGCGCTGGACGTGGCGCCCGGCGACCGCGTCGGCATGATGGGCCTGAACTCCATCCGCTACCTTGAATACTTCTATGGCTGCTGGTGGGCAGGCGCCGCGGTCAACCCCGTCAACATCCGCTGGAGCGCGCACGAGGTGGCCTACTCGCTGGACGATTGCGACACGCGCGTGCTCTTCGTGGACGATGCCTTCGCGCCCCTGGTGCCCCGGCTGCGCGAGCTGTCCTCCAGCCTGCGCACCGTGGTGTTCTGCGGCACGGGCGCCGCGCCCGAAGGCGCTCTGCACTACGAGCAATTGCTGGCCGCCGCCACGCCCTGCCCCGACGCGCTGCGCAGCGGCACCGACCTGGCTGCCGTCATGTACACAGGCGGCACCACGGGCCGGCCCAAGGGGGTGATGCTCAGCCACGACAACCTGTTCATCAACGCCCTGTCCAATGCCAGCAACGTGCCGCGCCAGCATGTGAAGGTGGGCATGGTGGTCACGCCCATGTTCCATGTGGCCGGCTGCGGCCTGGCCCTGCTCATGGCCCAGCGCCTGGTGCCCCAGGTCATCGTGCCGGCATTCGACGAGCTGGCCATCCTGGACGGCATCCAGCAGCACGGCGTGAACGAGCTGTTCCTGGTGCCCACCATGATCCGCCGGCTGATCGAGCATCCGCGCCTGGCGGAGTTCGACCTGTCCAGCCTGCGCCTCATGCTCTATGGCGCGGCGCCCATAGACGCCAGCCTGCTGGAGCGCGCCATGCAGGCGCTGCCCGGCGCCGACTTCGCCCAGGCCTACGGCATGACCGAGCTGTCGCCCACCATCGTGTCCATGGGCCCGGCCGAGCACCGTCCCGGCCCGCAGCGCGAGCGCCTGCTGCGCGCGGCCGGCCGGCCCGTGACCATTGCCGAGGTGCGCATCGTCGATGGCGAGGGCCGCGAGCTGCCGCCCGGCGAGGTGGGCGAGATCACGGCGCGCGGCCCCATGGTCATGCAGGGCTACTGGAACAGGCCCGCCGAGACGGCCGCCGCGCTCAAGGACGGCTGGATGCACACGGGCGACATGGGCCGGCTGGATGCCGACGGCTACCTCTTCGTCGTGGACCGGCTCAAGGACATGATCGTCAGCGGCGGCGAGAACGTGTATTCGGCCGAGGTCGAGAACGCCATCGCCCAGCTGCCCCAGGTCGCCATGTGCGCCGTCATCGGCGTGCCCGACGAACGCTGGGGCGAGCGCGTGCACGCCGTGATCGTCGCGCGCGAGGGCCAGCCGCTGACCGAGGCCGAGGTCATCGCCCACTGCCGCGAACGCATCGCGGGCTACAAGTGCCCGCGCTCGGTGGAGTTCCGCGCCGAGCTGCCGCTGTCGGCCGCCGGCAAGCTGCAGAAATTCCAATTGCGCGAACCCTACTGGCAGGGCCGCGAACGCCGCATCAACTGACCCCCACGAACCACCAGGCCACGCCATGCCACTGCAACTGACACGCTCCTGGAGCACCCCCGAGCTGGAAAGCCTGCGCGCCACCGCCGTGCGCTTTCTGGAAACCGAAATGCAGCCGCAGGACGAGGCCGCACGCCAGCGCGGCAACGTTGGCCATGCCATCTGGCGCCGCGCCGGCGAGCTGGGCCTGCTGTGCACCGACATCCCCGAGGACTACGGCGGCGGCGGCGGCGACTTCCGCCACGAGGCCGTGATCCACGAGGAGATGGCGCGCCGCGCCCTCTCGGGCATGAGCAACTCCGTGCATTCCATCGTGGCCCACTACCTGCTCAACCACGGCACCGAGGCGCAAAAGCGCAAGTACCTGCCCGCCATGGCGCGCGGCGAACTGGTGGGTGCCATCGCCATGACCGAGCCCGGCGCGGGCTCGGACCTGCAGGGCGTGCGCATGCGCGCAGAACTCAGGGACGGCCGCTACCGCATCAACGGCAGCAAGACCTTCATCACCAACGGCCTGCTGGCCGGCCTGATCCTCGTGGTCTGTAAGACCGACCCGGCCCAGGGAGCGCGCGGCACCTCCATCCTCATCGTGGAGACCCGGGACTGCGCGGGCTTTCGCGTGGGCCGCGTGCTCGACAAGATGGGCATGAAGGCCCAGGACACCTCGGAGCTGTTCTTCGACGACGTGACCGTGCCGCAGGACGCGCTGCTGGGCGGGCGCGAAGGCCAGGGCTTCTACCAACTCATGGGCGACCTGCCCTACGAGCGCCTGATCATCGGCCTGGCTGCCCTGGCCTGCATGGAAGGCGCCTACGAGGCCACGCTGGCCTACGTGCGCGAGCGCCGCGCCTTCGGCCAGGCCATTGCCGACATGCAGAACACCCGGTTCAAGCTCGCCGAGGTGGCCACCACGCTGACCGTGGGCCGCGCCTTCATCGACCGCTGCGTGGAGCAACTGGTGGCCGGCACGCTGGACACGGCCACGGCCTCCATGGCCAAGCTCTGGGGCTCGGAAGCGCAGGGCCGCGTGCTTGACGAACTCGTGCAACTGCATGGCGGCTATGGCTACATGAACGAATACATGGTCACCCGCATGTACGCCGATGCGCGCGTGCAGCGCATCTACGGCGGCACCAGCGAAATCATGAAGGAAGTGATATCGCGCGCGCTCTGACGCTCCGATCCCCTGGCGGCGCCAAGCGCTGCCGCAGTCCCCCTATCCCTTCCCCGGCAGCACAGGAGACAGCAGCCATGACCCTCGACGACCTCATCTACAAGCCCGGCCTGCTCAAGGGCGAACGCATCCTCGTCACTGGCGGCGGCACCGGCCTGGGCCGTGTCATGGGCGAGGCCTTTCTCATGATGGGCGCCGACATCCACCTGTGCGGCCGGCGCGGCGCCGTGGTCGAGCAGACCGCCCAGGAGCTGATGCAGCAGCACGGCGGCCGGGCCACGGGCCATGCCTGCGACGTGCGCCAGCCCGAGGCCGTGGAGCAGATGATCGAGGCCATCTGGGCCGATGGCGGCGCGCTCACGGGCCTGGTCAACAACGCGGCCGGCAACTTCGTCAGCCGCACCGAGGACCTGTCCATGCGCGCCTTCGACGCCGTGGCCAACATCGTCATGCGCGGCAGCTTCAACCTCACGCTGGAGTGCGGCCGCCGCTGGCTGGCCGAGGGCCGCAAGGCCAGCGTGCTGTCCATCCTCACCACCTGGGTCTGGAACGGCTCGGCCTTCACCGTGCCCTCGGCCATGGCCAAGTCGGGCGTGCATGCCATGACGCAGTCGCTGGCCGTGGAATGGGGCAACCGGGGCATACGCTTCAACGCCATCGCGCCGGGCCTGTTCCCCACCGAAGGCATGAGCGCGCGGCTGAACCCGCAGGGCGGCGAGCATGTGCGTGCCGACAACCCCATGGGCCGCAACGGCCGCATGCCCGAGCTGGCCAACCTGGCCGTCTTCCTCATGAGCACCCAGGCCGAGTACCTGACGGGACAGACCATCGCCATAGACGGCGGACAATACCAGGCGACGGGCGGCAACTTCGCCGGGCTGGCCAGCTGGAGCGACCAGGACTGGGCGAATGCGCGCAGCGCCATCGAATCGCGCAACGCGGCCGACCGCCAGCAAAGAACCGCATAGACACAAGGAGACAAGCCATGAGCCAAGAACGCGTGCGCATATCGGTGGACCACGGCGTGGCCGAGGTGACCCTGGCCCGGCCCGACAAGATGAATGCGCTGGACCCCGCCATGTTCGATGCACTGATCGACGCATTGGCGCGGCTGCGGGGCACGCCCGGGTTGCGCGCCGTGGTGCTGCATGGCGAAGGGCGCGCCTTCTGCGCGGGCCTGGACATGGGCAGCATGGCCGGCATTGCCGACGGCCAGCAGACGGCGGACATGACGGACCTGGCCGCGCGCACGCACGGCATGGCCAACCGCTTCCAGCAGATCTGCTGGGGCTGGCGCGAGCTGCCCGTGCCCGTGATCGCCGCCGTGCATGGCGTGGCCTACGGCGGCGGCCTGCAGCTGGCCCTGGGCGCGGACATCCGCCTGGTGGCCGATGATGCGCGGCTGTCCATCATGGAAATCAAGTGGGGACTGGTGCCCGACATGGCCGGCTGCGCGCTGGCCGCGCCGCTGGTGCGCGGCGATGTGCTGCGCGAGCTGGTCTACACCGGCCGCATCGTGCCCGGCCCCGAGGCCGTGGCCCTGGGCCTGGCCACGCGCGTGAGCGCTGCGCCGCTGGAGGAAGCGCGCCACCTGGCCCGCCAGATCGCGGCCAGCAGCCCGCACGCCATACGCGCGTCCAAGCGGCTGATGCAGCTCAGCGAAACCGCCTCTCCCGCAGACATCCTGCTGGCCGAAGCGCAGGAGCAGCAGGCCCTGCTGGGCAGCTCCAACCAGGCCGAGGCCGTGCGCGCCGGCCTGGAAAAGCGGGTGCCGGTCTTCAACGATCAAGGCCTTTAGACACCTTTTGAAACAGCCGCCGGACCCTGCATCGGGGTCCGGCGCAGCCATCCGCAAATACCCTTATTCGACGCCCTTTCGCCACTGCGCTGATTTTTTAGGCATTCCGTGGAAAGCCTTGCAGGGCGCGGATTCGGCAAGTTACACCCGGAGTTTTCCACAACTCCGTCCACACGCACCGGGGATAAAAACCCGGTGCCTGAGGGGCATGCAAGTGCAGGCATACTTGACGGCTTGCCTCGGCTTCCCCTTCTTTTCCCATGCCCCGCCTGCACGCTCCCAGCAAGGATGACAGCCGCCTGCTGCCGCCTTTTGCCGCCCTGCCCGAGCGCTGCATCCACGTGCCCGCCACCGACGCCGAATTCGCGGCCGCACGCGCCGCGCTGATGGCGGCTCCCGTGCTCGGTTTCGATACCGAGAGCAAGCCGCTGTTCCACGCCCACCAGACCGACACCGGCCCCCATGTGGTGCAGTTGGCCACCTGCGACCAGGCCTGGCTGCTGCAGCTGCACCATGCGCAGGCACGCGCGCTTGCGGCCGACGTGCTGGCCAGCGAGTCCATCTGCAAGGCCGGTTTCGGCCTGGACCATGACCGCAGCGCGCTGCCCGCGCGCCTGGGTGTTGCGCTGCACAACGTGATCGACCTGGACCGCGTGTTCAAGCGCCACGGCTATGCCAGCTCGGTAGGCGTGCGCGCGGCCGTGGCCCTGGTGCTGGGGCAGAACTTCCACAAGTCCAAGAAGATCTCCACCTCCAACTGGGCTGCACCGCAGCTGAGCCTGGCCCAGCGCCACTACGCGGCCAACGACGCCCACGGCGCCGCCATGGTGCATGCCGCCCTGCCCGCCTGGGAACAGCGCCAGCCGGCCGTGGCCGAACGCCCGGCCAGGCCCGCCAGGCCTGCGCCTGAACCCCGCGGCCCCGGCAGCTCCAGCGGGCCGCGGGGACCACGCAGGGCACACGCGCCACGCGAGCAGGAGGCCCCGCGCGAGCAGCATGTGTCGCACGAGCAGCATGTGTCGCACAAGCCGCACGAGCCACATGAGCCACATGCACCGCGCGAGTCCAGCGCCCCGCGCTCATCGCCACGCCCGTCCCGCACCCCACGCCTGCTGCAGGCGCCGGTCACGCCGGGCAAGCCAAGCCCCGGCTAGGCCTCTTCCTCTTGCGGCACCAGCCGCACCCGGTCGCGGCCTGCGCGCTTGGCCTCGTAGAGCATGGCGTCGGCACGCGCCAGCGCCTGCTCCAGCGTCTGGCCCTGGGACATCCAGGCCACGCCAAAGCTGGCCGTGATGCGTATGTCGTCGGGCAGCGCGCTGAAGCCCATCAGGCGCAGCTGGGTCTGGATGCGCCGGGTGATCCATTGCGCGGCCAGCGGGTCGGCGTGCGGCAGCAGGGCCACGAACTCCTCCCCGCCAAAGCGTGCAACCAGGTCCTGCTGGCGCGTGCTGCGCAGCAGCAGGCGCGCAAAGCGCTGCAGCACCTCGTCGCCCGCCGCATGGCCCCAGCCGTCGTTGACCCGCTTGAAATGGTCCAGGTCGCACACCAGTACGGCGGCCGACAGCTGCGGCTGCTCGGCCAGCCGGCGCTGCACGGCCTCCTTGAAGGCGCGCCGGTTCAGCAGCCCGGTCAGCGGATCGCGGTCGCGCTCCTCGTGCAGCTCCTGCACGGTGTCGCGCACCGCTGCGGCCAGGAAGAGCATGGCAAACAGCAGGCCGAACACCAGCAGGCTCAGCTGCAGCGCCATCCACGAGGAAGAAATGCCCAGCCATTCGCCGGATGCGCTGGCCGATACCGAAGCAGCACGCGGCGTCACCCACAGCGTGCGGACGAAAAAGCTCAGCGCAAAGACCACGAACACCCACAGCAGCAGCCGGTCCCAGCCTGTGCAGGGATGCCTGCGTGGCAGCCGCCACAGCGGCAGGGCCAGCTGCAGGCCCAGGCCGAAATTGAGCACATGCTGGCGCGCCTGGGCATCGGGCACGGCCCAGGCGTAGTAGCCCAGCACCACCAGCACCGCGCCGCCAAAGCCGGCCGCCAGCGGTGCATCGGGGCGCACGCCCTGGCGTATGGCCATGGCCTCGGTGATGAACCAGGCCGCGCACAGTTGCAGCGCGGCCGTCGTCAACGCATTGACGGGAACGGCCGCAGGCCGCTCCAGGATCTGCAGCAGCAGCGCCAGGCTGAAGCCGGTGAAGGCGAAGGACATGCTGCGCAACTCGCGCCGGGCACGCAGATGCCGCCAGCAGACATAGAAACAGCCGGCCAGCAGCAAGGTGCACAGGGGCACCGCCAGCGCCAGAAGATGTCTTGCTGTCAACGTCACCATCAACTCCCTGATGGAGTCTAGCGATCAGGTCACGTTACAACACGTTGTTAACAAAAATACACATTCACTCACGATTCTGGCAATGGCAGGCCGGGCATATCTGCGCGTGGCAGAGGAGCAACCGGGCTGCGGCGTATATGTTCGTAACCAACGCATCGTTGGGCACCGGAGGCCGGCACGCCACAATGCCAACCGTCCTCCGCTAGTAAAACCTCAGGACTTACGCAAACAGGATGCGGGAACGCGCCGCTCCCCATGGCAAATGGCCTGCCCCTGCCCTTCTTGCGTAAGCCGTCACCAGAAAGGCAATCTTCCATGCGCATCGAAACCCTGGCCGTCCACGCCGGCTACTCGCCCGACCCCACCACCAAGTCGGCCGCCGTGCCCATCTACCAGACCGTGGCCTACGCCTTCGACAGTGCCCAGCATGGCGCCGACCTGTTCGACCTCAAGGTGGCCGGCAACATCTACACGCGCATCATGAACCCCACCACCGACGTGCTGGAAAAGCGCGTCGCGGCGCTGGAAGGCGGCATTGCCGCCGTGGCCGTGGCCTCGGGCATGGCCGCCATCACCTATGCCATCCAGGCGATTGCCGAGGCCGGCGACAACATCGTCTCGGCCAGCACGCTCTACGGCGGCACCTACAACCTGTTCGCCCACACCTTCCCGCAGCAGGGCATCACCGTGCGCTTTGCCGATCCGCGCGACCCGGCCAGCTTCGCCCAGTACATCGACGAGAAGACCAAGGCCATCTTCATCGAGTCCATCGGCAACCCGCTGGGCAATGTCACCGACATCCGCGCGCTGGCCGACGTGGCTCATGCCCATGGCGTGCCGCTGATCGTGGACAACACGGTGCCCAGCCCCTATCTGCTGCGCCCCATCGAGCACGGCGCCGACATCGTCGTGCACTCGCTGACCAAGTACCTCGGCGGCCACGGCAACAGCGTGGGCGGTGCCGTCGTGGACAGCGGCAAGTTCCCCTGGGCCGAGCACAAGACACGCTTCAAGCGCCTGAACGAGCCCGATGTCAGCTACCACGGCGTGGTCTACACCGAGGCCCTGGGCGAGGCCGCCTACATCGGCCGCGTGCGCGTGGTGCCGCTGCGCAATACCGGCGCCGCCCTGTCGCCGCACAACGCCTTCCTCATCCTGCAGGGCATCGAGACGCTGGCCCTGCGCATGGACCGCATCTGCGAGAACACCCAGAAGATCGCCGAGACGCTGCAAAAGCATCCCAAGATCGAATGGGTGCGCTACGCCGGCCTGCAGGACCACCCCGACCACGCCCTGGTGAAGAAGCAGCTGGGCGGCCGCGCCTCGGGCATCCTCTCCTTCAGCCTCAAGAACGGCAGCGGCGACAGCGACACGCGCGCCGCCGGTGCGCGCTTCCTGGATGCGCTGCAGCTGTTTACGCGCCTGGTCAACATCGGCGACGCCAAGTCCCTGGCCACGCACCCGGCATCGACCACGCACCGCCAGCTCGACGCCGAGGAGCTTGCCAAGGCCGGCGTGACCGAAGGCATGGTACGCCTGTCCGTGGGCATCGAGCACATCAGCGACCTGCTGGCCGACCTGGAGCAGGCGCTGGCCAAGGTCTGATTCCCGCGCAAGGGCTGGCCGGACTGCGCGGCGGCCCGGCCCTTGCAGGCAGGCACTGGCCTGTCAGCGCCGCTTGGCGCGCTCCCGCACTTGCTGCGAGGAGTAGAAGATCAGTGGATCGGGCGTGCGTTGCGGGTTGGCGCAGGGCTCGATGGCATGGCCCTTGGGCGGGGCGCAGCGGGCCAGGTCGCGCAGCTGGGCCTGGGTGCGTTCGGCGTGGCGCGCGGCGGTCTCGCCTTCGGACGGGCGGCTGCCGGGCACGATGAGGCGCAGCTCCATCTTGCGGATGGCAGGCTCCACGGCATAGGTGCCCTGGTACTGCATCACCACGCGGCGCTCGGCCAGGTCCACCGTGGCCAGCACGGCGCGCATGGGCACGGGAATCATGGCGCCCGACTGGTAGCGCACCAGCACGAAGGGCGCAAAGGGCTTGGGAATCTTCAGCTCCAGTGTCTGGCCCTTGCCTCCGCGCGCATCGGCGCGCACGCGCAGCTGCCCGCCGTCGGGCAGGTAGCGGTCCAGCCGCCAGCCCGTGGATACACGCTGCGCACCTACGCAGGGCGCGTAGTAGTACTCGGTGGCGTCGGCATCCTTGCCCGTGTAGAGCATCTGGGCACCTTCATGCTCGGTGAGCGCCTTGGCGGCCACGTCCGCACCGTCGGCCCTGGCGCCAACCAGCGTGCCGCCGCGCACGAACACGCCCGTGTACGGAAACCAGGTGGTGCGCTGGTTGGCCACGGCGCCATAGGGCTTGCATTCGGTGGACATGCTCTGGTCCTGCATGTCGGCCTGGGGCGCCATGGGCTCGCCGCCGTGGCCGCCGCCCTGATCGGCCAGGCTCAGGCGGCCATCGGCCTCGATGGTGAACGTGGCCTTGGCCACCATGGAGTAGTAGCGGCCGGCAGCGTCTTCGCCGATCAGCAGCAGGCTGGGCAGGGGCGTGAGGTTGGCGACCTCGGGTTCGGCGTGCGGCGCATCGGCCGGGGCCTTGGCGGGCACCTCGGGCCGGGGCTGGTCCTGTGGCTGGCTGGGCGCCGGTGCCTGGGGCGGCGCAGTGGCACAGCCGGCAAGGACCAGGGACAGCGGCATGGCAAGAACAAGCGAACGCAACAACATGGAACTCCCTCGGATCATTGAGGCCGACGATGCTACTGCATGCGCCGGCGCGCGATGCAATGCCAGGCAACGCGGCACGGGCAGGCTCAGGCCAGATCCCTTGCCAGCCGCAGGCCGGTCATCTGCCAGCGCGCCTGGGTGGGGAAGAAATTGCGGTAGCTGGCGCGCGCATGGCCGGGCGGCGTGAGGCAGGAGCCGCCACGCAGCACGTACTGGTTGACCATGAACTTGCCGTTGTACTCACCCACCGCGCCCTCGGCCACCACAAAGCCCGGGTAGGCGGTGTAGGCCGACTGGGTCCACTCCCAGACCTCGCCCAGCGCATGGCTGCCGGGCTGCATGGCGCGCGGGTGCACGGGGCCGGGCGGCTCGCCGTGCTGCGGGCGCTGCGCCATCTGCGCGGCAAGGGCCGCCTCCCATTCCGCCTCGGTGGGCAGGCGCGCGCCTGCCCAGCGCGCATAGGCATCGGCCTCGAAGTAAGAGAGGTGGCAGACGGGCCTGCGCCCGTCCAGCGCCAGCGCGCCATGCAGGCTGAATTCCTGCCACATGCCGTCCATCACGCCGCCGGCCTGGCGCCGCCAGTACCACGGGTGCTCCAGCTGCTGCGCGCAGCGCCAGTCCCAGCCTTCGGCCAGCCACCACTGCGGCTGGGCATAGCCGCCGTCCTTGACGAAGCGCAGGAACTCGGCATTGCTCACGGGCCGCTGCGCCATCTCGCAGCCCTGCAGGAACACCTCGTGGCGCGGGCGCTCGTTGTCGAAGGCAAAGCCCTCGCCCGCATGGCCCACGGCATGCATGCCGCGCGGCACGGTCAGCCACTGCAGCGGCGGGGGCAATCCATCGGGCTCTTGCGGCGCAGGCACGCCCTCTTCCTGCGCCCGGTACGCAGGCCACAGCGGGTGGCAGGACAGCAGGTGCTTGATGTCGGTCAGCAGCAGTTCCTGGTGCTGCTGCTCATGCTGCAGGCCCAGCTCCAGCAGCGCGGCCAGCCGTGCAGGCGGCTGCGTGCCCCAGTCCTCGAACATCTGCAGCATGCGCTGGTCCACGGCCTCGCGGTAGGCCAGCACCCGCGCCAGCGAGGGGCGCGTCAGCAGCCCGCGCTGGGCACGGGGATGCCGCTCGCCCACCTGCTGGTAGTAGGAGTTGAACAGCACGCGAAAGTCGGCATCGAAGGGCGGCACGCCGGGCGCGTGCTCGGCCAGCACAAAGGTCTCGAAGAACCAGGTGGTATGCGCCAGATGCCATTTGGCCGGGCTGGCGTCTGGCATGGACTGCACGCAGGCATCCTCGGCCGACAGGGGCGCGGCCAGCAGTACGGTGCTCTGACGCACGGCCTCGTAGCGCTGCACCCAGCGGAAGACGGCGGGCATTTCACGCATGGGCATGGATCACGGCAAACCACTGGCGCTCATCCGTCCAGACCTGGCAGGGGCCGAAGCCCGCGCAGGCCAGCATGCCCAGGAATTCGGGCAGCGGGTACTTGTAGCTGTTTTCGGTGTGGATGGTCTCGCCGGCCGAGAAATGCCGCAGCCCCTGCGGCCAGCCCACGATCAGCGGGCGGCGCGCGCGCAGGTGCATCTCGATGCGCGAATGCTCGGCGTTGAAGAAGGCCACATGCTCCCAGTCGTCCGGGTTGAAGTCGCTGCCCAGCAGGCTGTTGACGTGGCTGAGCAGGTTCAGGTTGAAGCGCGCCGTCACGCCCTGGGCATCGTCATAGGCGGGCTCCAGCCATTGCGTGGACTTGGGCAGGTCTATGCCGATCAGCAGGCCGCCGTCGTCGTTGACCATGGCACGCATCTGGCCCAGCATGCGCTGGGCCTGTACCGGGTCGAAATTGCCGATGGACGAGCCCGGATAGAACAGCAGCCGCCCGGCCTGCGGGATATGGGGCGGCAGGATCAGCGGCTCGGTGATGTCGGCCGTGACGGCATGGGCCTGCAGTTGCGGAAATTCCTCGGCCAGCCGCCGCACGGACTGGCGCAGGAATGCGCCCGCAATGTCCACGCCCACGAAATGCCGTGGCCGCAGGCTGCGGCACAGGCCGCGCACCTTCTCGCAATTGCCGGCGCCCAGCTCGATCAGCACCTCGTTGCCGCGCAGGGCCTCGGCCATGGCGGCGCCAGAGTCGGCCAGGATGGCGGCCTCGGTGCGCGTGGGGTAGTACTCGGGCAGCCGCGTGATCTGCTCGAACAGGTCGCAGCCGCGCGCGTCGTAGAGATACTTGGGAGAGACCTGGGCCTGGGGCTGCATCAGCCCGTGCTGCAGTTCGGCGCGGGTCGCGCGCAGTGCGTGGTCCGCCCATTCCGGGGCCGCCTCGCGCCTGCCGCCCTGGGCTGGCGCACGCGGCGCCGAAGGCAAAGGCAGCGGCACGCGCTGGGCGCGCGATGCCAGGGCAGAGGAAGACACGGTCGAATCGTGGGCAGACAGCATGGTGGGGGCCTCGCGTTGTGCGCCGCCCGCCGCAGCATGGTGAATGCCGCATCCCGGCTTGCAGCAGGGCGCGGTCGCCAAGGGGCGGACAGCCAATGGTGACTGACGCCTGCAAACGGCAAGCGAGCCTCGCAAGACTCGCACCGGCAGGCCGAGGCACCAGCCTAGGCGCCTGCCCATGGCATGCGGGTAGGACAGTTTCCCCCGCGCGTGATTTTTTCGTGACCTGTCCGGTGGTGCGCCGCAGCATGTCCGCAGCAGGCGAAAGCGCCGGTTCGGACGAAAAAAATCCGGTATGCCGCGAACGGCATACCGGACCAAGTACCCATCCTTGCCTCACTACGCGCTGCCGGATGAAGCAGCGCGTGCCTCACTCATGATCCGGAGATCAGAAGCGATAGCCCAGTCCCACACCGACCAGCACCGGGTTCACCTTGAAGGTGCCCACCTTGGTGCCGGCGGAGCTCACGTCCGTTTCAATGAAGACCTTCTTCACGTCGAAATTCAGCGACCAGTTCTTGTCCAGCGCGTAGTCAAAACCGATCTGCAGCGCGCCGCCGAAACTGTTCTTCTTGATCGAGGGGTTCAGCGCGGCCTGCACGGCAGGGTTGAAGCTCACGCTCGAAAAGCGGGTGTAGTTCACACCGGCGCCGACGTAGGGCTTGAAGGCGCCGAAATTGGTGAAGTGGTATTGCGCCAGCAGCGTGGGCGGCAGGTGCTTGAGGCTGCCGATCTGGCCCAGGCCGTTGGCACGCAGGTCGTGCTTTTGCGGGTAGGTCAGCACCAGCTCGGCCGCGATGTTGGGCGTGAAGAAGTAGGACACGTCCAGTTCGGGCATCCACTTGTTGTTGATCGACAGACCCAGACCCGTGCTGTCCTTGTTGGCGCTGTCCAGATTCACGGCGCGCACGCGCACCATCCAGGGGCCTTCGGCCTGCTGCGCAAACGCGGCACCCGACGACAGGGCGCAAACGGCAGCAACGGCGAGCAGAGTTCTTTTCATGATGGAGAGTCTTGGAGTAGCCCGGGGCAAATCCCGTAGCTGTATTGCATCAGGGGCGGACGTGGCCGATCTTGTCCTAGCTCAAACCCGAAGGTGCGCAGCCCCGCATGGCCGGATCGCGTTGGATGCATGCAACGCATTGCGCGGCGGGCCAGTTGCGGGCAGGCTGCAGCCATTGCTCAAATAGAATGCGAATCATTATCAAATCCGCATTCCCAGGAACCCGCCCCATGGCCGCCGCGCCTTCGCACCCCGACATCGCCCTGCTCTACAGCGACCACCACGGCTGGCTGGTGGGCTGGCTCAGGCGCAGGCTGGGCAATCCCTGCGATGCGGCCGACCTGGCCCAGGACACCTTCGTTCGCGTGCTGGGCAAGCCCCAGTCCCTGCATGGCGTGCGTGAGCCGCGCGCCTGGCTCACCACCATCGCCCACGGCCTGGTCGTGGACCACACCCGCCGCGCCGCGCTGGAGCGCGCCTGCCTGGACGCCATCGCCAGCCTGCCCGAACCGCTGGCGCCCTCGGCCGAGGAGCGCCATCTGCTGATCGAATCCCTGGTGCGCATGGACAACCTGCTGGCCGGCCTGCCGCCCAAGGCCCGCAGCGCCTTTCTGCTCTCTCGCCTGGAAGGCCTGAGCTACCCGGAAATCGCCCTGCAGCTGGGCGTGTGCCTGAGCTCCGTCGAGAAATACATGGCCACCGCCATGCGCCACTGCCTTGCCCTGCGCAAGGAACTGACGGCGTGAGCACAGACCAGCCCCCCCAGGCGCTGGAACAGGCCATTGCCTGGGCCGTGCGGCTGGCCTCCGGCACGGCCACCGATGCCGACCGCGCCGCCTGCCAGGCATGGCGCAGCAGCCACGCCACGCACGAACAGGCCTGGCAACAGGTCCAGGCTGTGGAGGCCCAGTTCGCCCTGCCCGCCGGCCAGGCGGGACTGGCCCACGGCGTGCTGCGGTCCGCTGGTCCCGGTCCGGCGCGAGGCCGGCGCGCAAGCCTGCAGCGGCTGCTGTTCCTGGGCCCTGCTGCCCTGCTGCTGGGATCCATGGCATGGCGTTGGGCTGCACCGCGCGAGCAGATCGCACTGGGCACGGCCATCGGTGAGCGCCGCAGCACCCTGCTGGCCGACGGCAGCCGCCTGCACCTGGCACCGGACACGCTGGTGCAGGTGGATTTCACCTTGCTGCGCCGCGTGGTCCGCCTGGCACGCGGCGAGATCTTCATCGACACCGGCAGCGACCCACGCTCCCTCGCGGGCCGACGCTCCTTCTGGGTGGAAACGCCGCTGGCCCGCTTCGAGGCCCTGGGCACCAGCTTCGGCGTGCGCCACGAAAAACACCCGGACACGGCCACGCGCCTGTACGTCACCGAGGGCCGCGTGGCCATCCATGTCAGAGCGCTGGACGGCACTGCGCCAGACCCCCTGGACGCCATCGTCGCCACCTCCGGCGAAACCCATGTGCTGCACGCCGGCCAGCACCGCCCTGTGCGCCTGCCCGACGAAGGCCTGGTGCCCGACGCATGGACCGACGGCGTACTGGTCGCCCGCCGCATGCGCCTGGACGCCTTCATGACCGAGCTGTCACGCCAGACCGGCATTCCCATGGAATGCGCCGACGACGTGGCTGCCCTGCATGTTTCAGGCGTATTCCAGCTGGACGGGCCGGATCCGGCGGGTCGTGCGCTGGCCGCCATTGCCCGCACGCTGCCTGTGCGTGTGGAGCGCGTACAAGGAGCAGCCAGCGGTTCCCACAGCGCCATGCGCCTGGTCAAAGCCTGATCCGGAATTTTTTTCAGGCAGTCATTACGGGTTTCACACCGCCCGTTCGGCATAGGAGCAAAGACATCGCTTTTTCCTTTGCCGCTTCTCAAGGACTGCCTCCATGCCGAGCCTGCCCAGTACCAGCCACGCTGCCCATCCGCCCTCCTGCACACGCCCCACGGCCCTGGCCACGCAGGCCTTGGCGCTGGGCCTGTTGATCACGCTGGGCCTGCCAGCGACCGCTCTGGCCCAGAGCCCGAGCTCCGCCCCGGATGCCAGGTCCATCCGGTTCGACCTGCCGGCCGGTGATCTGGAGACCAGCCTGCACAGCCTTGCGCGCCAGGCAGGCATCACCCTCTCGTTCGATCCAGCCCTGGTCCAGGGCCGACAGTCGGCGGCGCTGAGCGGCACGCGTGGCGTGCAAGAAGGGCTTGCCGCCCTGCTCGCCCCGCACCAGCTGCAGGCCACGCGCACGGCCGAAGGCGGCTGGGCCGTGCACCGTGCGCGGCCCGGGGCCGAGCATGCACTGCCTACCGTGAACGTGCTGGCCGATGCCGAGCATGAAAGCGCCTGGGGCGCCGTGCCCGGCTACGCGCCACGCCGCAGCGCCTCGGCCATGAAGATGGATGTGCCGCTGCTGGAGACGCCGCAGCAGGTCAGCATCATCGGCGAGGCCCAGATCCGCGACCAGGCCATCTCCAGCGTGGCCGAGGCCGTGCGCTACAGCGCGGGCGTGCGTCCCATGGACTACGGCGTCACCGATGACGACGTGGCCGTGCGCGGTTTCTATCTGACCGGCACGGGCCTGTACCGCGACGGCATGCGCATGGTCCACAACGGCTTCATGACCAACCTGGAGCCATATGGGCTGGAGCGGCTGGAAGTCGTGCACGGCCCGGCCTCGGTGCTGTACGGCCAGTCCGCGCCCGGTGGCCTGATCAATGCCGTCACCAAGCGCCCGCGCGCCGGCATGCAGCGCGAAGTGGGCGTGGAATTCGGCAGCCACGACCGGCGCCAGCTCACGGCCGACATCGGTGGCGCCATCAATGAACAGGGCACGGCACTGGCGCGGCTGACCGTGCTCAAGCGCGAATCGGGCACGCAGTGGAATGGCCTGCGCGCCGATCGCAGCTACATCGCCCCCTCCTTCACATTGCTGGGCGAGCGCACCAGCCTCACCCTGCTGGCGCAGTACCAGGAGGACGAAACCGGCTTCGTCATCCCCTACTACCGCCAGACGCCTGCGGGCTGGTCGGCCACGGACATCAACGTCAGCGGACCGGGATCTGGCCACCACAAGCGCAATGCCAGCGTGGGCTGGCTGCTGGAGCACCGCCTGAACGACCAGCTCACGCTGCGCAACAACCTGCGCTACCTGGACGGCCGCAACGACCGGCGCGAGATGCGCAACCGGGGCCTGACGGCCGACCAGCGCGGCATGGCACGCCTGGCCATGGTGCGGCCCGACGCCGAACAGACCTGGGTCATGGACACGCAGATCGAAGGCCGCCACCGGACGGGTGCCGTCTCGCACCAGTGGGCCGTGGGCTTCGACTACTACCGCTCCAGGCTCGACTGGCGCATCTACTCGCTCAACGGCGCCGTGGCGCCGCTGGACCTGGTCAACCCCATCCACATCGCGCCGAACTGGAATGACAACTACCTCAGCGACCGCGCTCTGGCCCGCACGCACCAGGCAGGTCTGTACGTGCAGGACCAGATCAAGTTCGGCGAGCGCTGGGTGCTCAGCGCCGGCCTGCGCCGCGACAGCGCACGCATAGACACCGACTACGACGCGCGCGCCGCAGCCAACGCGCCCTTCGCCATCACCACCGTGCGCCGCACCGACAGCGCCGTCACCGGGCGGCTGGGCCTGATCTACCTGGCGCCCAGCGGCCTGGCTCCCTATGTGTCCTTCAACAACTCCTTCCAGCCGCCGCTGACCACGGTCACGGCCACCGACGCCAACGGCAGGCCCTACGAGCCCGAGACTGCGCGCCAGTTCGAAGCCGGCCTGCGCTACGCGCCGCCATCGGCCGGCTACACGCTCAGCGCCGCCGTGTTCGACCTGCGCAAGCGCAATGTGCGCACGCCATCCACACTCAACCCTCGCTTCGACGTGCAGACCGGCGAAGTGCGCAACCGGGGGCTGGAGCTGCAGGCCCAGGGCGAGATCGGCGGCGGCTTCTCGGCCATTGCGGCCTATACCTACCTCGACTCCAGGGTCACGCGCAGCAACAACGCCATCGAGATCGGCGCGCGCCCCGGCGCCACGCCGCGCCATGCCGCATCGCTGTGGGGCAAGTACCAGCGCGGCGCCCTGGAGCTGGGCCTGGGCCTGCGCCACATCAGCGCCACGCCTGGCGAGCTGCTCATGGACGGCGTGAAGACCCCCATGAACGACGCCTACACGCTGTGGGACGCCATGGCCGCCTACACCACCGGCCCGTGGCGCTTCTCGGTCAACCTCAGCAACCTCACCGACAGGCAGTACCGCACGCAATGCAACACCTTCCGTGGCGGCGCGCAATTTTGCGCGCTGGGCTTCGGGCGTGAGGTGCGTGTGGCTGCGGCCTATCGGTTCTGAGTGCCGCCATTGCTGCCCGCCAGGGCGGGAGCAATGCAGGCCCCGCTCTTGGAACAACGCCTGGCGGACAGCAACAGACAGCCCACTCGGCATGCATCTGCAGCACGCTCGGTGCAGCTTCCATCCGGCACAGCGCATCGCGGACCTGCTCGTCTGGATCGGATAGCGTTGCGCCGCCGCAGCTGCATTGGTTCAGGCGCACACGACACCATCGACTTGACATTTCGCCCAGTCCACACCGCGCTCTGCTGGCGACAATCAGGTCTTTGAAAGGCGCGCATGCACTACGGCAAATCCCAGGCCATTGGAGACAAGAGCATCTTCATCATCGACACCGCCATGAGCGTGGTCGATGGCCGGCTCTACTACGAGTACTGCAACAAGGGGGACAGCACAACATCCTTTCTGCGCGCCGTTGATGTGGCCACCGGCAACGTGCTCTGGGACCACCGCATGCGCGAGAGCGAGGGCATGTCGTGGTTCGTGGACGAGCGACATCTGATGCTCTGCGACCAGGTGCTTGATGCCCGCACCGGCGAATGCCTGTTCGACTTCCATGCCGTGCCGGGCATGCAGGCCAGGCATTGGCCCGTTCCCGTGGAGCTGGACGCGCATCGCTGGCTCGTCGCGATGGAAGAGAGCAGTACCGAGGGCCGCTATCTGCTGCTGGACCGTCGCAACTGGCAGGGCAGCACGCTGGCGCTGGGCCTGCAGGGTGCGTTTGTGCTGGAGGGGGCGGTCTACGGCTGGATCGTCCACCCTGAGCGCTCGGAGCTGCGGCGCTGGCATGAAACCGACGGGCACACCGAGCATGTGCTGTGGGTGGACAGTGCGCGCAACCTGTACTCGCCCGCCATTGCAGGCGCGTGGGCCGTGTTCGGCCCCGGCAGCAGAGACCACGTGGACATCGATGCACCCTGGCTTCGTATCCATCCTTGCAGCGGCGAAGTCCTGGCCATCACACCTCCCGTTCAACCTGACGATGAGCGCCGGCATGTGCATGCCCAGCGGGCAGCACATCGTGACGGCGTGGTCTATTTCTGCTTTGCACGCCAGGGCATGTATGGCTATGACATTCGCAGCAACCGTTTCGGACCGTGCCTGTCGCCTACCCATGTCAGCGCGCCGCAATGCCATGCCGGCGTCCTCTATGGAATACAGGACAGGCACGAGGACGGCATGGAGCGGGCCTATCTTGTCGCCGTGGACCCGGACACCGGCAGCCCGCTTTGGGAAACCCCGTGCAGCAGCCGCAACTACAGGCATCTGAGCGTGAGCGAATGCGGTGTCTTTCTGGGCATTGCGGGCGGCAAAATCCAGCACCTTCCGCCAGCGGGCCGCAGGCGCAGCACCCAAACGGCAGAGCCTGCCAAACGCGCCAAAAGCGCCAAGGCTGCCACCCAGCCGGTGCGCACCGTGCCACCCGAGTCTCCCTACGCACACATGCTGGACGACGCGCCCACGCTGCTCGATGCCCTGCAGGCGCGCGCCTGCGCGCAGAGCCCGGATAGCACCCTCACGGCCGTGGCCGTCTCCAGACCCTGGGCCATGGTGGCTTGCGTCGAATATGGCGAGGACCCCGACTTCCCCAATCTGCGCCTGCTGGATCTGCAGACCGATGCCTGGATCGCGCTCGACTGCAACGACCTGATCGACGCGCCCATGATTGAAGGCATCACGTTCGTGGATGGCCAGGACGGGAAGCTGGACCTGCTACTGCATGAAGGCGGCCGCCACACCATCTACATTGACCTGCCCGCACGCACCGTGCGTTGGAATGCCGAGCAGGCATAAGCAAAGACGCAGATGCCGCTTGCACGCCCCTGCAATACGCACTAATTTGGAGGGCCGGCCCGGCCATCGGCGCCGACGGCAGAATCTGCACGTATCCCATCCCTACCCGTCTCTTTCATGACCACCCTCAAGCTCTACTACGCGCCCGGCACCTGCGCCCTGGCCACCCGCATCGCCCTGATCGAAGCCAATGCGCCGCATGAAGTCATCAAGCTCGACTTCCCCAAGGGCGAGCAGCGCAGCCCCGAATACCTGGCCATCAATCCCAAGGGCCGCGTGCCCGCCCTGGTGACCGAGCGCGGCGTGCTCACCGAAACGCCGGCCCTGCTCGCCTACGTTGCGCGCCGCTTCCCCGAGGCCCGGCTCGCCCCGCTCGACGATGCGTATGCCTTTGCCCACATGCAGGATTTCCACAGCTACCTGTCCTCCACCGTGCACGTGGCCCACGCCCACGGGCGCCGCGCAGGCCGCTGGGCCGATGACGAAGCGGCCATTGCCTCCATGCAGCGCAAGGTGGCAGCCAACATGGCCGAATGCTTTGGCGTGATCGAACGCCATTACCTGGGCGATGCCCCCTGGGTGCTGGGCGCCGACTATTCCGTGGCCGACGCCTATCTGTTCACCATTGCCGGCTGGCTGGAAGGCGACGGCGTGGACATCGCCGGCTTCCCCAAGGTGCAGGCGCATTTCAAGCGCATGGGCGAGCGCGCTGCCGTGCGCGGGGCGCTGGGGAGCTGAGAGGGGGAGGCTGCCCGCGATACCCGCAATGAAGGTGCTTGGGTCAGGTATCTATCGCAGGTTTGCGGCAGATGCCGTTCACTTGCCGATTCATCAGGAAGGAACGCTGGCGCGCAATGCCTTGCCCACATCGGCAGCGCCTCGGCCAGCACCTGGCTGCGGAAGGCCTTCGGCAAGGTACTGGGCGTCAGCCCATCGACCGACATGCCCAGCAGGCGCTGCAGTTCCTCCTGGATGGCGGCCTCATCCATCAGGGTCGCACGGTGGGACTCGACCACATGGCGAATCCCGGTATGGTTCAAAGGCAGCGCTTCGGAAGGTTTCATGCATTCCTCGCCATGCATGGCCATCGCACAGCAGATGCCGCGTCGAGTGCATCCACTCCAGGTCGCCGGGTCAAAGCGCCTTGCAACCGCCTCGGCACATCCGCCACATTCAACAGAAAATCCAGCATCTCTGAAAGCCATTCGTAAATTTCCCTTGGCAGTCCACCAAGCCCCGGACCTCTACCGCCGTCCGCAAGCCTTGCCTACAGTCGCCAGGACAGGCAGGGGCGTTGCACAAGGCGGCGCCTTTCGCCATTCCAGAAACGACGGATTCAGACGACAGGGTGGAGCATGCAAAGACAAGCCAGGGTGATTGCCATCAACAACCAGACGGGGCTCATCGGCCTGCAGCCGGAGGGAGAGGACAGCTGCGTGCTGGCGCAGCAGCTCGATACCCGCCCCGTGAATACGGGCCAGATGCTGTCAGGGGAGATGGACAGCGTGGGTATGGAGACGTTTGTGAACGCGCAGACGCAGGACCGCATCGAGGTCTTCGTGGAGGCCTACGGGCTGTCTGCGGAGGCCGTGGAGCTCGCCCTGCGCTGAGCGGGCTGCAGGGCGGAATGTGCAGGTGCCAGCGTCAAGGCCGCGCCCACTGCGCCAGCGTGTGCCGCGCCAGGGCCTCGACATCCAGCGGAGACTGCGGGTCTAACGCAAGCTCTCCCAGCATCACCATGGCCTCGGGGATCTGGTTTCGTTCGCGCAGCACCATGGCCTTGTTCAGGAGCAGAAAGCCGCGGGTCTCGGCATCGGGGTCGGCCTTCAGGCCGCTGTCCAGCAGGGCGAGACGTTTTGCGGGGTCGTCCTCCAGATGGGTGGCCGTCTTCCAGGCGGGAGCGAAGCCGGGCGTCTCGCGGGTCATGGCCAGGGCGGCCTGGCGCGCCTTGTCGCGGTCGGTTTCCCATTCCAGGGCAAGGTAGCGCAGGTAGGTGCCTTGGGGGAGCTTGCCGTCACGCTCCATGCGCAGGCTGTGCACGGCCGTCTTGGCGGTGAAGAAGCCCCTGGGCGCCAGTGCATCCACGCGCCGGTAATGCCGATAGGCCGCGTCAAAGTCCTTTTGCAGCAGGTAGGTGAATGCAGCGTCGTAGATGGGATAGGGCCAGCGGGGCGCCAGCTTCGAGGCGGTCTCGAAATGTGCCAGGGCGGCGCGGTAATCGCCGTTCTGCCCTGCAGCGCGGCCCAAGGCATGGGCATCGCGCGCGGCCTGGCTGACGGGTGTGGCGGAGGGCAGCTCCCAACTGAAGCGGCCATCGGCCTTGTCCAGGTCGCTGCGCCTGAGCACGCGGCCGGCGCTGTCCTTGAACACGATGTCGTCGGCCGCCAGGGCAGGCGCCGGCGCCAGCAGTTGCAATGCCACAGCCGCGGCAGCAAGCAAGGGGAACTTCATGGTGTTTCGGGCCTTGTTGGGAAGCCCCGATATTAGGGCGCGGCCCCTGTGGTGCTGACGGCAGGCAGGGATTCCACTGCGCAGGCAGGCGGGGCAGGCCGGCTCCTGGCCCGGCCGCGCTTGCGGGCCAGGTGATTCATTTGCCATTCCAGCGATTCGGTGTCGAAGTCGAAGGCGTCGAGCAAGGCAATGGCCTTTCTGGCCTCCCTGAAGTCGATATCCGTGATGGGCGGGCCATGCATCAGCGACAGGTCATGCTTGAGCAGCCACTCCTGCAGATCGGCCAGGGCGATGATGGAGACGCCCTGGTTGATGAGCTGTGACGCGCTGACCTGCGCGAGCACGGCCGGCGTCAGCTGCCTGGACGAGCGCAGGCCCAGCACCTGCTTGAGCTTGGCCACCAGCGGCGTGCGCAGCTCGAACTGGGGCAGGCTCTCGAAGTGGGCCAGGGATTCGAGGTACAGCTGCGGCTCCGCGTGGATGGCGGCCAGGTCGTTGGGCAGATGCAGCAGCTCGCAGATGCGGTTGAGCGCCGTGCGCGCGCGCTCGGTGCTGAGTTTCTCGGCCCTGCCCGCTTGCGCGAGCGTGCAGCCGGCGATGACGGACCGCAGCACGCTGGCCTTGGTGAGGTTGGAAATCATGGAGTCCCCCTGATGAACACCCAGGGACCGGTACGGATGCGAATTCAGCCGCCCGGTCCCGACAACGGCTCCGCTGCGGCAATGGGCCGCTCCCGAAGCCTCGGCGGCCGGCAGGCGCAAACGCATTGCGCCGCCGCCAAGGGACAGGAGGACGCCTGGCCTTGCGGAGTTCCAGGGGAAATGCACGTGCTTGCGCCCACAGTCAAATGCGATGCGCCGAAGCGAAAATTCCATGCAAACGGGGGCCGTCCGGCCCCCGTGGCGTGCCTTGCCGACTCCAGGGCCGGCCGGCGATGTTTGCCGCGACTCAGCGGCGGCGCAGACGCTTGATGCCTTCGACAGCCGCCAGCACGATGGCACCGGCCACGATGCCGGCCACCGCGTTGAGCACATTGACGGCCAGCACGCGCCACAGGCCGCCCAGCGCGCCCTGGGCCACGGCCTCGCCCAAGCCCTCCACGGCGTGGTGCAGCGCAGGCACGCCGTGCACGAGGATGCCGCCACCCACCAGGAACATGGCGGCCGTGCCCGCAACGGACAGCCCCTTCATCAGCCAGGGCGCGGCGGCGACGATGCCCCGTCCCAGCGCGCGGGCCGCGGCGCTGGCACGCTGGCCCAGCCACAGTCCCAGGTCATCGAGCTTGACGATGCCGGCCACCAGGCCATAGACGCCCACGGTCATGATGAGGGCAATGCCCGCCAGCACGGCGACCTGCTGCCCGAACGGCGCCGAGGCCACGGTGCCCAGGGTAATGGCGATGATCTCGGCCGAGAGGATGAAGTCGGTGCGCACGGCGCCCTTGATCTTGTCCTTTTCCATGGCGACGAGATCGACGCCCGCATCGGCATTGGCCTGGGTCAGGCGCTCGCGCTCCACGGCATCTTCCTCGGGCGAATGCAGGAATTTGTGGGCCAGCTTCTCGCAACCCTCAAAGCACAGAAAGGCGCCGCCCACCATGAGCAGCGGCGTGACAGCCCAGGGAATGAAGGCGCTGATCAGCAGCGCCGCCGGCACCAGGATGGCCTTGTTGATCAGCGAGCCCTTAGCCACGGCCCAGACCACGGGAATCTCGCGCTCGGCGCGCACGCCCGTGACCTGCTGGGCGTTCAGGGCCAGGTCATCGCCCAGCACGCCGGCCGTCTTCTGTGCAGCCACCTTGGTCATGACGGACACATCGTCGGCCATGGCCACGCTCTTGCGTGCCGCCACCTTGGTCATGAGGGCCACGTCGTCCAGGATCGCTGCAATATCGTCCAGCAGCATCAGCAAACCAGCACCAGCCATCGCATTACTCCAGTGAATTGTTCGGGGAACTTCTTTTTGCCTGGGCGCCATCATGGGGCCTGGGCATGTCCTGCCCATGTAGGAGATGCCCGGCGGCCAGCCCGGTCACGGGGCCGACCGGCCGTGCGTCACTTGCTGGTCTTGAAGCCCTGCCCTGCCGCCCAGGCCGCCACGTCGTCGCGGCGGATGGCGGCGGCCATGAGCTGCGGGAAGGCGTCCGGCGTGCAGGCGAACGAGGGCACGCCCAGCGCGGCCAGCTTGGCGGCCAGTTGCGCGTCGTAGGCAGGGGCGCCTTCGTCGCTGAGGGCCAGCAGGGTGATGAACTGCACGCCCGACTCCACCAGTTCGGAGGCGCGGCGCAGCAGGCCGCTTTCCACACCGCCTTCATAGAGGTCGGAGATGAGCACGACGATGGCGTTGCGCGGCTCGCTTATCAGGCCCTGGCAGTAGCCCACGGCACGGTTGATGTCGGTGCCGCCGCCCAACTGCACGCCAAAGAGCACGTCCACGGGATCGGAGAGCTTGTCGGTCAGGTCCACCACCGCCGTGTCGAAGACCACCAGCTTGGTACTGACGGCCGGCAGGCTGGCCATGACGGCACCGAAGATGCTGGAGTAGACGACGGAGTTGGCCATGGAGCCGCTCTGGTCTATGCACAGGATGACTTCGCGCTGCGGGCGGCGGACCTTGCGGCCGTAGCCGACCAGGGTCTCGGGCACGATGGTGCGGTAGTCGGGCTGCCAGTGGCGCAGGTTGGCGCGGATGGTGCGGTTCCAGTCGATCTCGGAGTGGCGCGGACGGCGGTTGCGCTGGCTGCGGTCCAGCGCGCCCGAGACGGCGCTGCGCATGGGCTCCTCCAGGCGGCGCATGAGGTCATCCACCACCTTGCGCACGACGATGCGCGCGGTCTCCTTGGTGTTCTGCGGGATGACGGAGCCCAGGGAGATGAGGTCGGCCACCATGTGCACGTCGGGCTGCACATGCTCCAGCATTTCGGGCTGGAGCATGAGTTCGCGCAGGTTCAGGCGCTCCATGGCGTCGCGCTGCATGACCTGCACGACCTGGCTGGGAAAGTACTTGCGGATGTCGCCCAGCCAGCGTGCCACGCTGGGCGAGGAGTTGCCCCGCCCGCCGCGGCGCGAAAGGCCGCCGTCCTTGTTGTCCTCTTCGTAGAGCGCGGCCAGGGCCTTGTCCATCTCGTCGATGGAGCTGCCCTTGGGGCCCAGCCCGCCGCAGCTGGCCTCGGACGGCTGGCCCAGCACCAGGCGCCAGCGTTGCAGGCGGGTGGTGGGCTGGGGGGCGGTCTCCTGCGGGTCGGCGCCAGCAAGGGATGCGTCGTTCACGGTGGCAGCGGTGTTCATGGCTGGGCCTCCTGCAGGCGGGTCAGCGGTTGCGCGGGCAGGTTCAGGCCCAGCAGTTGATCGAGTACGGGAATGGCGAGCACGGCACGCGCCTCGTTCCAGGCGCCGTCGTTCCCATCGCCTGCCGCACCTGCAGCACCCGCGGCACCTGCGGATGCGGCCGCCACGGCCGCACTGCCCTGCCCTCGCCGGGCCTTCTCGCCCAGGCTCTGGCGGTCATGGTTGGAGAAGGCCGAGAAGCTGCGGCGCACCAGGGGCAGTATCTGGGTGAACTGGGTCTCGCCCAGCTGCGCCAACCAGGCATCGACGGCGCCCCAGATGGCGTCGTCGTGCAGCAGCACCAGGGCCTGGCGGTTGAGAAAGCCGTCCAGCCAGGCGGCAGCGTCCAGCGGCGGCACGCCCAGCGAGAGATTGCGGCCCAGTTGCGTGGCCACGGCCTCGCTGTCCAGGCGGTGAGCATCGAGCAGCAGGCGGCAGGCCGCGCCGCGCAGCAAGGCGGCGCCCGCGTCGCCCATGGCAATGCTGCGCAGGGCGCCGAACCAGGCTTCGCGCGGCTCCTCGGCATCGCGCAGACGCAGGGCCTCGTGGGCCTGCAGCACCGTGGCCTGCATGTGTCTTGCAGCGTCTTCGTCCAGCGCCATGCAGGCCAGGGGCAGGCCGATGGCGGCACGCAGCGCCATGCTGTCGATCACCGTGGCCAGGGCCTGGGTGTCGGTCTGGCGCACGCTGCCGTAGCGCAGCACATTGGCCAGCGGCGGCAGCGCCTGCATGAGCTGGGAGACATCGCCGGTGCTGGCCGAGCGGTCGGCCAGGTCGTGCATGAGGGCATCGACCAGGTGCGGCAGGTCGGCCAGCAGGGCGTCGTCGATGGTCTTGGCCAGCTCGGGCAGCGGGGTCTCGGGCGTCAGCGCCTGGCGCACCTTGGCGGCAGCGGCCTGCACCAGGGTGCCGCCGTAGCGGCTGGCCTCGATGATGCGCACGGCCAGCTCGGGCTCCCACTGCAGCTGCCAGCTTTCGCGGAAGGTGCCGCGGTTGCGCTGCTGGTCGGTGGTGACGCTGCCCCACTCTATGCCCAGCAGGCGCAGGCGGTGCAGGAAGTGGCTGCGTTCGCGGTCCGTGTCCTTGCGCAGGTCCAGGGCCAGGACCTTGGCGGCCGCCTCGGGCTTGAGGCGCAGGCTTTTTTGCTGCTGCTCGATGTCGCGCTGCAGCGGCACCTGGGGCACGTCGGCGGGCACGCCGCCGATGCGGTCGCCCACGCTGAGTTCGCGCTCGATCAGGCGCAGCGGCGTGCGCTCGCCCATGCTGATGACGGTGACGATGGCCTCGTCCAGCTCGGGCAGGCCGGGGCTGGCGTGGCCGCGCAGGGCCGCCAGGCTTTCGGCCAGGCGCGTGGCCTCGATGATGTGGGCGCTGGAGCAGTCCAGGTCCTTGGAACGCAGCAGATGGGCCACGCGCGCCAGCCAGCCGACGGTGCGCTGGGTGCTGGCGCGTGCCGGGTCGGCAGCAGGTGCGGACTGGAGCAAGGACTCGGGCACAGGCTCGGAGCAGCGCCACAGATGTTCATACCAGCCCGGCGAATCCACGCCCGCGCCATAGCCGCTGGACGAGCACAGGTTGCGGTAGGTCCAGGGCGCCCAGGTGGCCTGGACCTTGGCCTTGGGCAGGCCCTTGAGCGTGGCGGCATCGGCCTTGGCGGTGACCTGGGCCTGCAGGGCAGGCACATGCCATGCACCGCAGACCACGGCAATGCGCTGGTGGCCGGCCTTGACGGCCTCGCGCATGCACTGGCGCATCCAGGCTTCGCGCAGCGCCTCGCGCTGGGCATGGCGTTCTCCGCGCACTTCGTTGGGCAGCTCGGCGCGCACCACGGTCATGGCTTCGGCAATGCCCTCGAACAGGGTGGCGCCGTCGCCGCGTTCCTCGACCATGCGGTTCCACCAGCTTTCGCCGTCGGGGTAGCCAGCGGCCTCGGCCAGCAGGTCCAGCGGATCGTGCCAGTCCTGCGGGGACGGTGCCGAGGGATCGACGGCAAGGTCGGCAGCCGGCACGGACTGCGTGGTGTCGTCGCGGTCCAGGGCCTCGGCGGCATTGCTCTGGAGCTGGCTGCCGTCTGCCGCAGCGGCGCCGGAATCGGAGCCGGTGTCGGCATCTGCATCCTGGCCTTCATCGCCCGCATCCTCGCCTGCATCTGCTGCCGCCGCCTCGGCCCGGCGCCGCTCCTGCTCGGCCATGTCCAGCGCCATGCGGTGGGTCTGGGGCAGGTCGATGAAACGCGTGGCCACGCCCTGGCGCGCCGCCCATTGCAGGGCCTGCCATTCGGGCGAGAACTCGGCATAGGGATAGAAGGCGGCATGGGCCGGACTGTCCTGCACATAGACCAGCATGGCCACGGGCGGCTGCAGGTCGGCATGCTGCAGCATGGGCAGCAGGGACTCGCCCTCGGGCGGTCCCTCCACCAGCAAGCAGTCGGGCTGCAGCTGCTCCAGGGCCTGCAGCAGGCTGCGCGCGCAGCCCGGGCCATGGTGGCGGATGCCGAAGAAATGAAGCGGATTGGCAGAGGTGGCCATACAGGGGATGCGCAGAGGGTGCGGTCGGTCAGCGGTGCGGGACTGGGGGCTTCAGAGCTGCTCGCGGCAGGCGCGGTACAGGTCCTTCCAGTCGCTGCGTTCCTTGACCACGGTCTCCAGGTATTCCTTCCAGACCACGCTGTCCTGCACCGGGTCCTTGATCACGGCGCCCAGCAGGCCCGAGGCCACATCGCCCGCGCGCAGCACGCCGTCGCCGAAATGCCCGGCCAGCGCCATGCCGCTGTTGATGACCGAGATGGCCTCGGCCGTGGACAGCGTGCTGCTGGGCGACTTGACGCGCACGGTCTTGCCGTCTTCGGTCTGGCCGTTGCGCAGTTCGCGGAAGATCTGCACCACGCGGCGCACTTCCTGCAGGGCCGGCGGCTCGGCGGGCAGGGCCAGGGCGCGGCCCTGCTCGGCCACGCGCTTGGTGACGATCTGCACCTCTTCGTCCTGCGAGGCCGGCACGGGCAGGATGACGGTGTTGAAGCGGCGCTTGAGCGCGCTGGACAGCTCGTTCACGCCCTTGTCGCGGTTGTTGGCCGTGGCGATGACCGAGAAGCCCTGCACGGCCTGCACTTCGCTGCCCAGCTCGGGCACGGGCAGGGTCTTTTCGGACAGCACGGTGATCAGCGTGTCCTGCACGTCGGCCGGGATGCGGGTCAGCTCTTCGATGCGGGCGATCTTGCCCAGCTTCATGGCGTTGACCAGGGGGCTGGGGATCAGCGCCTTCTCGGACGGGCCGTGGGCCAGCAGCTGGGCGTAGTTCCAGCCGTAGCGCAGCTGCTCCTCGCTGGTGCCGGCCGTGCCCTGCACCAGCATGGTGGAGTCGCCGCTGACGGCGGCCGACAGGTGCTCGGACACCCAGGACTTGGCCGTGCCCGGCACGCCGTACAGCAGCAGGGCGCGGTCGGTGGCCAGGGTGGAGACGGCGATTTCCATCAGGCGCGGATTGCCGATGTACTTGGGGCTGACCTCGAAGCCGTTGCCGAGCTTGCCGCCCATCAGGTACTGGAGCACGGCCCAGGGCGAGAGTTTCCAGTTGGGCGGACGCGGACGGTCGTCCACCTTGCGCAGGGCTTCGAGTTCTTCGGCGAATTGCTGTTCGGCATGCTGGCGCAGGACTTGGCTCATGGTGTGCTTCCGGGAAGGGGTAAGGGTTGGATTCGGTTCGGTTCGGGGTACGCGGCAGGACGGGCGCGGCTCAGGCCGGGCCGCGCAGGGCGACAAAGGCCTGGTGCAGGCCCAGGCGCAGATCGACGATGCGCTCCAGATGGCCGCGCATGCGCTCCTCGTCCCAGGGCCGCACGCGGCTGCGTTCGAGGCGCGCCTGCTGCTGGGGCGTGAGGGGAATGCTTGCCGGTGCGGCAACTGCAGCGGCTGTGGCAGCGGTGGCCGTGACTGTTGCCGCAGCAGCAGGTTCGGTTTGCGGCTCGGGCTCAGGCTCGGGCTGCGCATCCAGCACCGAGGGCTTGCGCCACAGTTCGGCAAAGCGCTCCAGCGCGGTCACGTCCAGCATGCGCGCACAGGACAGCAGGGCCTGGTCTGCGCGGTAGCTGTGCCAGTTGCCCGTGATCTGCTTGCCGCCCACGGCCAGGTGCAGTGCCTCGGTCAGTCGCGCCGACAGCGCGGGCGAGAGCAGTTCGGCACCGCCCAGCGACTGGGACATGCCTTCGATGGCATCGATGAGCTTGTGCCTGTCGCGCTCGAACTGGGCAATCCAGCGGGACTCGCGTTCCTCGCGGGACAGCCGGGCCATGAGGGCGGGCAGGAGGGCGTCGTGGCGCATGTCGCGGCCCATGGTCTGGGCGGCATCGATCCATTCCACGTCCAGCTGGTATTGCAGGGCCTGCACCCAGCCCTGGCGCAGCGAGGACTTCCAGTCGCTGCGCCGGCTCCACTCCATCACCTCCAGGGGCGTCAGGCCCAGGGCGCGGGTCCAGAAGGACACGGGCGTGAGCTGCACCATCTGCTCCAGCAGCCAGGCCTTCTTGCCGCCACGGTGGTAGGCGTCGGGCTTGAGCGTGATGCCGTCGCGCTCCCATTCCTTGAGGCCTTCTTCGGGAGGCTCCACGATCCACTGGCCCTTGTCGTCCTGCTGCAGCATGGACTGCATCCAGCCCATGACGCGCTGGCTGTGCGCGCTGTCCGGCAGGCACGAGAGCATTTGCGCGGCGTTCTCGCGGATCTCCTTGCTGCGGTCGGACAGCAGTTTTTCGAGCAGCGGCTCATCGTCCATGCCCAGCCCCACGGCCAGGGCCTGGACCAGGGGCAGGCGCTCCTTGGCGCCCAGCTCCTTCAGGCTGCCTTCCAGCCGCGTGCGGGCCTTGGCGGCATCGGTTGCGCGCTCGCTGCGCAGCAGGGCCACGCGCTGCTCCACCGAGCCCTCCTGCCAGACCAGTTCGGGGTCGGCGGTTTCCTCCACGCCGCTGGCATAGCCCCATTGCGGGTTGAGCGCGCCCAGCCAGCGCCCGCGCTCGCCCAGCACGGGGGCCAGCCACTGGCGCAGCTCCACGGACTGGCGGCCCTGCTCCAGCGCAGGCACCAGCAGGTCATGGGGCAGGCGCTGGCCGGCCTGGTCCAGGGTGCGCAGCATGGAGGCCTGCAGCTCGAACGGGCCGTCCTTGAGCACGTCGCCCATCAGGGTGTGCAGGCGCGCATCGGCAGGCGCAGTGCGCGACTCCGCAGGCGCTGCGGCCGGCACGGCCAGCGGTGCCGTCAGGCGCACCAGCGCGCCAGGCTGCCAGCCGGCCCGCTCGAACACGGCCGCCACGGCGCTGGCGCGCAGCAGTTGCTGGGCGGGCGAGTCACCGGCCACGTCAGTGCGGGGCTGCAGCGCGGCCTGCACGGCCTGCTGCGACCCGCTTGCGGACGGGTCCACGCCCGAAGCCAGCGCAGGCGGCACGGCCAGCCGGTCCGAGCCGACCATGGCCGATTGCTGCAGCGCAGCCCAAAGTTGTGCGTTGCTCATACCGGATCACCCTGGTTCTGCCAGATACATTGCTGGGCGGTTTCGCCCTCGCGGGCCTGCCAGGCGCTCAGCAGCCGCCAGCGGCCCACGGCCGGGCCGGGTTCCCATTCGCCAAACAGCTGCATGGGCGCACCGCCGCTGAGCGCCAGCAGGCGCCAGGCCTCGGCATCGTCAATCGCCACGGGAACGGGCTGCACTGGCGCTGCCGTGCCAGGGGCGACCGGCGATGCATCCGGCGCTTGGGGCCAGGCCGCGAACCACTGGCCCTGGGCGGGCACCAGCCGCAGCCGGTCCTGGCACAGCGGCTGCGTGGCCTGCAGCGGGTTGGCGGCAATGCGCTGGCCCAGCAGTTGCAGGACGTCGCCCCCGGCCGAGGTGGCCAGCGGGCTGGCGCCATCGGCAGGCAGCGCAGGCCCGTTGCCATTGGCCGCAATGGCGCGCAGCGGCGCATGGCCCGGATAGAAATTCAGCGCGCAGCCGTAGCGATGGCCCGGCACCCAGGCCGATTCAAAGCCGCGCCCGCCCTGCGCATAGTCCAGCACCAGGGCCATGCGCCCCGTGCGCTGGCCCTGCAGCCAGACGCGCCGCTCCATGAGCCGGCCTTCCCGCTCGATCATGCGCAGGCCGGCCACCAGCCATTCGTCCTCGACCAGCTGGCCCCTGGCCTGCACCTCGGCCTTGTCCATGGGCCAGCCCAGCGCGGCCATCACGTCGGCCTTGACCTCGGGGCTGAGCGATTCGCGGCGGCGAACGGCGTCGATGATCAACTGCCAGTAGCCCAGCTGCACCAGCATGTCGCGCGGCCAGTCTCGGTGGCTGTCCACCAGATCCCGGCAGTCCTTGATGCGCGCCGCCATGCCGGTGGCCTGCGCATCGACCATGCGCGCGGCCATGTTGTTCCAGCGCTGGCGCATCTGCGTGTCGCTGGCCTGGTTGGCCAGGCCCGCACGCACCATGTCCTGCATCCACAGCGACAGTTCCTGCAGGCCGGCTTCGACCTTGTCCCAGCGCTTGTCTTCGCGCTTGGCCTGCTGTTTGGCCGCGACCTCGGGATCGGGTGGCGGCTCGGCCGCTGCGGCGGCAGCCTTGGCCTCTTTCTTCTCGGCCTTTTCCTGGCGGCTGTCCAGCCAGGTCTGCACCCAGGCGGGCGGATCAACGCCTTCGGGGACTTGCCCGCCGGCACGCATCAGCATCAGCGCCAGCCCGTGCTTGCAGGGGAATTTGCGGCTGGGGCAAGAGCATTTGAAGGAAGGCCCCGACAGGTCCACCTGGGTCTGGTAGGGCTTGCTGCCGCTGCCCTGGCATTCACCCCAGACCGCCACATCATTGGCGCCCATGGCGGGCCATTTGGCGGGCGATTGCAGGCCCTTGGCGGCCTTGCTGGATGAGGCGTCCGGCGACAGCGCCAGCACTTCGCCCTCTGTTCCTAATACACGCGACACCGAAGCTCCCTCTCCAAGTGTTTGTCATCGCCGGGCGCATTGAATGAAACGGCACTGCCCGGCAAACCCGAAAGCCTATCAGCAATAGTTATCGGCAATTTGAAACAATTCACAACAACACCAACCTCTCTCCCATGAATGTGGAACCCCATGGCGTGCAGCCAGCTGCGCTATATCAGCGCGTGCATTGATGGCACCAAGCCATGCCAGTCTTCAGGCATTGCGAAAGACGCAGAAAACACGCATTCACCATTTCCTGCGATGCACATCGCCACCCATTGAAAGCAAGCACTCATTCCGCACTGAAAACGGTTTCATTCCATTGCACTGGCAACCATTGCAATCCGCTGCCCATTGCGGTAGCGCGACAGTGCGTTCCACCCGCAGCCAGGCAAGGCCGGACCAGACCCTGGCTGGGGGATGGGCTCTCAGGAAACCGGACGTGCCAGGCAAATATACTGTATATTTATACAGCTATGGAGCTGCAACGCAAACTTTTCATCCTCGCCGACGCCGCCAAGTACGACGCCAGCTGCGCCTCCAGCGGATCGCAGGGGCGCGACTCGCTGGACGGCAAGGGCATGGGCTCGGTCACCGGCATGGGCATCTGCCACAGCTATGCGCCCGACGGGCGCTGCATCTCGCTGCTCAAGATCCTGCTGACCAATGTCTGCATCTTCGACTGCCGCTACTGCATCAACCGCAAGAGCTCCAACGTGCAGCGCGCCCGCTTCACGGTGGCCGAGGTGGTGCAGCTGACGCTGGACTTCTACCGGCGCAACTGCATCGAGGGGCTGTTCCTGTCCAGCGGCATCATCCGTTCCAGCGACTACACCATGGAGCAACTGGTGGAAGTGGCGCGCCGCCTGCGCGAGGAGCATGACTTTCGCGGCTACATCCATCTGAAGACCATCCCGGATGCCGCCCCCGAATTGCTGGCCCAGGCAGGCCGCCATGCCGACCGCCTGAGCATCAATGTGGAACTGCCCACGGCCAGCGGCCTGGCGCAGTTCGCGCCTGAAAAGGATGGGCAGCGCATACGCCAGGCCATGCAGGGCGTGGACCGGCATGTGCAGGCCTGGCGCGCGGCCACGCGCGAGCAGCGCCAGGCGCAGTCCCTGCCCGGCGCGCCCGCGCAGCGCGCCGCCGTGCCGCGCTTTGCGCCGGGCGGGCAGAGCACGCAGATGATCGTGGGCGCCGACCGCGCAACCGATGCCGACATCCTCCAATCCAGCCACACGCTGTATGCGGGCTACGGCCTGCGCCGCGTGTATTACTCGGCCTTCAGCCCCATTCCCGATGCCTCGCGCGATCTGCCGCCGCAGGCGCCGCCCCTCATGCGCGAGCACCGGCTCTACCAGGCCGACTGGCTGATGCGCTTTTACGGCTACGGGGCGGGCGAGATCGCGGCAGCCAGCCGCCACGGCATGCTGGACCTGGAGATCGACCCCAAGCTGGCCTGGGCACTGGCCAACCGACAGCAGTTCCCCGTGGACCTCAACCGTGCGCCGCGCAGCCTGCTGCTGCGCGTGCCGGGCCTGGGCACGCAGACGGTGGACCGCCTGCTGGCGGCGCGCCGCGTGCGCAGGCTGCGGCTGGACGATCTGCTGCGGCTGCGCGCCCCCGTGCAAAAGGCCCTGCCCTTCGTGCTGATCGACGGCCACCGGCCCCTGCTGGGCGAGACCGACTCGGCCGCGCTGCGCACCCGGCTGATCGCGCAGTCGCAGGCCAGCCAGGCCCAGGCACGGCACAGCGGCATGCGCGTGCAAAGCGCGCTGCAGGCCAGCCTGTTCTAGCGCCTGGAGCACGCCATGCAAGCACAGGCTCTCACCATCGAACTCGACAGCCCCGACGACTGGCCAGGCTTTCGCGCAGCCTGCAGGGCGCTGCTGGCCCATGGCGCCGACCCCGCCCTGGTGCGCTGGCGGTGGCCCGACACGCGGGGTGCGCAGCAACTCGGCGCGGGCGTGGACCTGTTTTCCAGCGCGCCGGAGCAGGCCATGCCCGCCTCGGCACTCGCCGGGCTGGCCGGCCCCGGCGAGGCAGGGCTGTCCCTGTCGGACACCCAGATGTCCGCGCTGCGCCATGCCTGCATGCACCGCGCGGCGGGCCGCTTCGAGCTATGCCACCGATGGCTGGCGCGCATGCAGGCCCGACCCGAACTGCGGCTGGATGCGCTGGATGCGGACTGGCGCGCCATCGAGGCCCTGGCCCGCCCCGTCTCGCGCGAGATCCACAAGATGCACGCCTTTGTGCGCTTTCGGACCACGCAGCGGCAGAACCAGCCCGAGCTGCACATTGCCTGGTTCGAGCCCGAGCACCACATCGTGCGCGCGGCAGCGCCCTTCTTCTGCAAGCGCTTTGCCAACATGCACTGGGCCATCCTCACGCCGCAATGCAGCGCGCACTGGGACGGCCATGCGCTGCGCCTGGCGCCCGGCGCGCGCCGCAGCGATGCCCCGCCAGCCGACGCGGGCGAGGCCCTGTGGCTGACCTACTACGCCAGCACCTTCAACCCGGCGCGCCTGAAGGAGCAGGCCATGCTGCGCGAGATGCCGCGCCGCTACTGGCACAACCTGCCCGAGACGGTGCTGATCTCCACCCTGGTCCAGCAGGCCCGCGCGCGCACGGCGCAGATGCTGGCGCCGTAACGGCAGCCGCCAAAAAGAAACAGAAAAAGAAAAGGCCCCGAAGGGCCTTTGTCTGCTTTGCAGCGTCGCTCAGTGCATCAACCCAGCCACTTGCGGGCGTTGCGCCACACGCGCATCCAGGGGCTGAATTCCGACTTGTCGCCGTTGGTCCAGCTCATCTGCACGTTGCGGAACACGCGCTCGGGGTGGGGCATCATGGCCGTGAAGCGGCCGTCGGCCGTGGTCACTGCCGTCAGGCCGCCGGCCGATCCGTTGGGGTTGAACGGGTACTGCTCGGTGGCCTTGCCGTGGTTGTCCACATAGCGCATGGAGGCGATGGCCTTGTCCGCATTGCCGCGGAAGCGGAAGTTGGCAAAGCCTTCGCCGTGGGCCACGGCGATGGGCAGGCGGCTGCCGGCCATGCCCTGCAGGAACAGGCTGGGCGACTCCAGCACTTCCACCATGGACAGGCGCGCCTCGAAGCGGTTGCTCTGGTTCTGCGTGAAACGCGGCCAGTCCTGGGCACCAGGAATGATGTCGGCCAGCTCGGCAAACATCTGGCAGCCGTTGCACACGCCCAGGCCGAAGGTGTCGCTGCGGCCGAAGAACTGCTGGAACTGCGCGGACAGGCTGTCGTTGAAGGTGATGGAGCGCGCCCAGCCGATGCCTGCGCCCAGCGTGTCGCCGTAGCTGAAGCCGCCGCAGGCCACCACGCCGGCGAAGTCCTGCAGCTGCGCGCGGCCGCTTTGCAGGTCGGTCATGTGCACGTCCACCGCGTCGAAGCCGGCCTCGGTGAAGGCGTAGGCCATTTCCACATGGGAGTTCACGCCCTGCTCGCGCAGCACGGCCACGCGGGGGCGCGCGCCCAGGTTCAGGAAGGGTGCGGCGGGGTTCTCGGCCGGGTCGAACGTCAGGTGCAGGTGCATGCCCGGGTCGGCAGGCTCGCCGGCTGCGGCGTGCTCGCTGTCGGCGCAGGCCGGGTTGTCGCGCTGCTGGGCAATCTTCCAGCTGACGGCATCCCAGACCTGGTGCAGGTCGCTGAGCGAGGCGCCGAAGACGGACTTGGCATCGCGCCAGACCTGCAGTTCGCCCTTGCCCGCATCGACCTTGGACGAGACGGGGCGCGTCTTGCCGATGATGTGGCTGCAGGTGGACAGGCCATGCTCGCGCAGGGTCTGCAGCACGGCGGCGCGGTCGGCCGTGCGGATCTGCAGCACGGCGCCCAGCTCTTCGTTGAACAGTGCGCGCAGCGTCATGTCGTCGCGGCGGCCGCTGATCTGGGAGGCCCAGTTCTTGCCTTCGCCCGAGTCCATGCGGCTGTCGCTGATGCCGTCGCCTTCGGTGACCAGCATGTCCACGTTGATGGCCACGCCCACATGGCCGGCAAAGGCCATCTCGGCCACGGTGGCCAGCAGGCCGCCGTCGCCCTTGTCGTGGTAGGCCAGGATCTGGCCCTTGGCGCGCAGGTCGTTGACGGCATCGACCAGGGCGATCAGGTCCTTGGCGTCATCGAGGTCAGGCGTTTCATTGCCGGACTGGCCCAGCACCTGGCCCAGGATGGAGCCGCCCATGCGCATCTTGCCGCGGCCCAGGTCCACCAGCACCAGGGTGCTGTCGTCTTCCGTGGCGTCCAGCTGGGGCGTGAGCGTGCCGCGCACATCGTCGATGGAGGCGAAGCCCGTGATGATCAGGCTGACGGGCGAGGTCACCTTCTTGACCTGGCCGCCCTCGTTCCACTGGGTGCGCATGGACAGGCTGTCCTTGCCCACGGGGATAGAGATGTCCAGCTGCGGGCACAGCTCCATGCCCACGGCCTTGACGGTGGCGTAGAGCGCCGCGTCTTCGCCGGGCTCGCCGCAGGCCGCCATCCAGTTGGCCGACATCTTGACCTTGGACAGCTCGATGGGCGCGGCCAGCATGTTGGTGATGGCCTCGGCCACGGCCATGCGTCCCGACGCCGGGGCATTGATGGAGGCCAGCGGCGTGCGCTCGCCCATGGCCATGGCCTCGCCCTTGAAGCCACGGTAGTCGGCCAGGGTCACGGCCACGTCGGCCACGGGCACCTGCCAGGGGCCGACCATCTGGTCGCGGTGCGTGAGACCGCCCACGGCGCGGTCGCCAATGGTGATCAGGAAGCGCTTGGAGGCCACGGTGGGATGGGCCAGCACGTCGATCACGGCCTTTTCCAGGGGCACGCCGGTCAGGTCCATGGGCGGCAGCTCGCGCTGCACGGTGGCCACGTCCCGGTGCATCTTGGGCGGCTTGCCCAGCAGCACGTTCATGGGCATGTCCACGGGGAACTTCTGGTCGCCCGAGGCCACCGCCGTGTCCTCCAGCACCAGCTGGCGTTCTTCCGTGGCCGTGCCGATCACGGCAAACGGGCAGCGCTCACGCTCGCAGAAGGCCGTGAACTCGGCCAGCGATTCGGGAGCGATGGCCATCACATAGCGTTCCTGGCTTTCGTTGGACCAGATTTCCTTGGGCGCCAGGCCGGATTCCTCCAGGTTCACAGCGCGCAGGTCAAAGCGCGCGCCACGGCCCGCATCGTTGGTCAGCTCGGGGAAGGCATTGGACAGGCCGCCGGCACCCACGTCGTGGATGGCCAGGATGGGGTTCTTGTCGCCCTGGGCCCAGCAGTGGTTGATGACTTCCTGGGCGCGGCGCTCGATCTCGGGATTGCCGCGCTGCACGGAATCAAAGTCCAGCTCGGCCGCGTTCGTGCCGCTGGCCATGGAGCTGGCAGCGCCGCCGCCCATGCCGATGCGCATGCCGGGGCCGCCCAGCTGGATCAGCAGGGTGCCGGCGGGGAACTCGATCTTCTGAGTCAGTTCGGAGTCGATCACGCCCAGGCCGCCCGCGATCATGATGGGCTTGTGGTAGCCGCGCATCACGGCATCGGCACCCACGCCGACCTGCTGCTCGTACTCGCGGAAATAGCCGGTCAGGTTGGGACGGCCGAATTCGTTGTTGAAGGCCGCGCCACCGAGCGGGCCCTCGATCATGATCTGCAGCGGGCTGGCGATGTGCTCGGGCTTGCCCACTTCGCTGCCCCACAGCTTGGAGACCGTGAAGCCCGACAGGCCGGCCTTGGGCTTGGAGCCGCGGCCCGTGGCGCCCTCGTCGCGGATCTCGCCGCCCGCGCCGGTCGATGCGCCGGGGAAAGGGGAGATGGCCGTGGGGTGGTTGTGCGTCTCCACCTTCATCAGCACGTGGTTGACGGCCTGCTTCTTCTGGTAGCTGGGCGCCTTGATCTTGTCCAGGGCCGCCTCGAAGGTGGCGACGAAGCGCTCGACCTCATGGCCTTCCATGATGGAGGCGTTGTCCGAGTAGGCCACCACCGTGTGCTGGGGCGAGACCTGGTGCGTGTTGCGGATCATGCCGAACAGGCTCTTGTCCTGGGCCTCGCCGTCGATGGTGAACTGGGCGTTGAAGATCTTGTGGCGGCAGTGCTCGCTGTTGGCCTGCGCGAACATCATCAGCTCCACGTCCGTGGGATTGCGCTTGAGGCCCTTGAAGGCATCGACCAGGTAGTCGATCTCGTCGTCGGCCAGGGCCAGGCCCCATTGGCGGTTGGCGGTCTCCAGCGCGGCGCGGCCGCCGCCCAGCACATCGACGAACTCCATGGGAGCGGCGTCCAGGGCGGAGAACAGTTGCTCGGCCTCGGCGCGCGTGGCGAAGACCGACTCGGTCATGCGGTCGTGCAGCAAGGCGGCGATCCGTGCAGTCTGCTCGGCCGAAAGTTCAGGCGCGCTGCCCAGCACATTGCTCAGCAGGCCGGTCTTGAAGGCGATGCGGTATTCGGTGATGCGCTCCACGCGGAACACGCCCAGGCCGCAGTTGCGGGCAATGTCCGTGGCCTTGGAGGCCCAGGGGGAGATCGTTCCCAGGCGCGGCGTGACCACCAGGGCGGCACCGTCGGCCGGGCCTTCATAGGGGTCTCCATAGGTCAAGAGCGCCTGGAGGCGCTCTTGCAATGCGGGCGTGGGTGCGGCGTCCGTGGCCACCAGGTGCACGAAGCGCGCGGCAATGCCGGTGATTTTGGGATGGATGGAGACCAGTTCGGTCAGGAGCTGCTGGGCGCGGAACGAGCTGAGAGCGTTTCCACCCTCCAACTGTGTCAGATGCAAGGTCACGTGGCGGCCTGTTGGGTGAGGAGGCTTGTGAAAAGCGCCCTGCGGCCCCGCCCTCCGGGGGCTGGCTGCAAGGCGCTGAATCGGTGAGGCCGCTATTTTACCGGGCTGAGCCGTCCCGATGGCGACAGCCGCCCCTTACCCCTGCACGCCCGAAGGCGCAATGGGATAATTGCGGGCATGAGCATCACCATCAAGAGCGCTGAAGACATCGCAGCCATGCGCGTGGCCTGCCGCCTGGCTTCGGAAGTGCTGGACTACATCACCCCCCACATCAAGCCCGGCATCACCACGGCCGAGATCGACCGCCTGGGCGCCGAATGCATGGCGCAGCAGGGCACGGTCTCCGCCACCATCGGCTACCAGCCGCCCGGCTACCCTCCCTACCCCGGACACCTGTGCACCTCGGTCAACCATGTGGTCTGCCACGGCATTCCCAATGACAAGCCGCTCAAGAAGGGCGACATCGTCAATGTGGACGTCACGGTCATCACCAAGGACGGCTGGTACGGCGACAACAGCCGCATGTTCATGATCGGAGAGTGCTCCATCGCGGCCAAGCGCCTGTCGGCACTGACCTTCGACGCCATGTGGCTGGGCATCCAGCAGGTCAGGCCCGGCGCCACGCTGGGCGACATCGGCAACGCCATCCAGACCTTTGCCGAAGGCCACGGCCTGTCGGTGGTGCGCGAGTTCTGCGGCCACGGCATCGGCCAGAAGTTCCACGAAGAGCCCCAGATCCTGCACTACGGCCGCCCTGGAACGGGCACCGTGCTGGAAGAAGGCATGGTCTTCACCGTCGAGCCCATGCTCAACCTGGGCAAGCGCGAGATCAAGGAACTGGGCAAGGACGGCTGGACCATCGTGACCAAGGACCACAGCCTCTCGGCCCAGTGGGAACACACCCTGGTGGTGACCAAGACCGGCTACGAAGTCATGACCCTGTCGGCCGGCTCGCCCGCGCTGCCCCCCTTCGTTACCACCACGAGCTGCTGAGGCTCGGCATGTTTCTTGCGTGATGCGCAGGCAAAATGGCATGGCGTCCGGGGCACCCGCTCCCGGCGCCTTCCCTGCCCTCGCCGCGCATGAAACAGACCACTGACCACACTCCTTCCCACGCTGCGCCCTCTGCCCCGGACTCGCTGGAGCAGTTGCGCGTGCAGTACGCCCGGGATCGCGGGCGCTGGATAGGCTCGCTGCTGGCGCCCACCATGGGCCGGCGCGGCGTGCGCCTGGTGCTGCAGCACCTGAGCGATCTGGCCGACACGCTGCTGCGTGCGCTGTGGCATCGCGCCGGCATGCCGCCCGAGGCCTGCCTGGCCGCCGTGGGCGGCTTCGGACGCGCCCAGCTGTTTCCCTATTCCGACATCGATGTGCTGGTGTTGCTGCCAGCCGCTGGCACGGCAGATGCCGAGCTGGCCTCGCGCATCGAGAAATTCATCGGCAGTTGCTGGGACGCGGGCCTGGAGATCGGCTCCAGCGTGCGCACGCTGGCCGAATGCCTGGAGGAATCCGAGCGCGACCTGACGGTGCAGACCGCCCTGCTGGAATCACGCCGCATCTGCGGCAGCGAGCCGCTGTTCGCCGAGTTCCAGACGCGCTACCAGGCCCAGATGAATGCGCACGCCTTTCTGTCCGGCAAGCTGCTGGAAATGCGCCAGCGCCACAACAAGTACGAGAGCACGCCCTACTCGCTGGAGCCCAACTGCAAGGAATCGCCCGGCGGCCTGCGCGATCTGCACACCATGATCTGGCTGGCCCGTGCCGCAGGCCTGGGCAGCAGCTGGCAGGCCCTGGCCGGCAAGGGGCTGATCACCGATTTCGAGCGCCGGCAGCTCGAAGACAACGAAGCCCTGCTGAGCCTGATACGTGCACGCCTGCACGCCGTGGCGGGCCGGCATGAGGACCGCCTGGTCTTCGACCAGCAGACCGCCGTGGCCGAGGCCTTTGGCTACCGCTCCACCTCGGCCGAGGGGCGCAAGCTGGCCATGCGCGCCAGCGAGACGCTGATGCGCCACTACTACTGGGCGGCCAAGGCCGTGACCCAGCTGTGCCAGATCCTGCGGCTGAACATCGAGGAGCGACTGAACCCGCGCCCCACGCCGCGCATCCGGCTGAACTCGCGCTTCTACGAGAAGGCCGGCACCATCGAGGTGGCCAGCGACGATCTCTACGAGCGCGAGCCGCACGCCATCCTCGAAACCTTTCTGATGTACGAGACCCATGTGGGCCTCACCGACCTGTCGGCGCGCACGCTGCGCGCGCTGTACGGCGCGCGTGACCTGATGGACGCGGCCTTCCGGCGCGACCCGGTCAACCGCGCCACCTTCATGAAGATCCTGCAGCAGCCCAGCGGCATCACGCACGCCATGCGGCTGATGAACCAGACCTCGGTGCTGGGGCGCTACCTGTGGCCCTTCCGGCGCATCGTGGGCCAGATGCAGCATGACCTGTTCCACGTCTACACGGTGGACCAGCACATCCTCATGGTGCTGCGCAATGTGCGGCGCTTTTTCATGGCCGAGCATGCGCATGAGTACCCGTTCTGCTCCCAGCTGGCCAGCGGCTGGGACAAGCCCTGGCTGCTGTACGTGGCCGCGCTGTTCCACGACATCGGCAAGGGCCGGGGCGGCGACCACTCCATCATCGGCGCCGTGGAGGCCAAGCGTTTTTGCCGCGCCCACGGCATTGCGCGCGCCGACGCCGAGCTGATCGAATTCCTCGTGCGCGAGCACCTGACCATGAGCCAGGTTGCGCAAAAGCAGGACCTGTCGGACCCCGAGGTGATCCAGGCCTTTGCCGAGCGCGTGGGCAACGAGCGCAACCTCACGGCCCTGTACCTGCTGACCGTGGCCGACATCCGCGGCACCAGCCCCAAGGTCTGGAGTGCCTGGAAGGGCAAGCTGCTGGAGGACACCTATCGCCTGACCTTGCGCGTCATGGGCGGACGCGCGCCCGATGCTGCCGCCGAAATCGAGGCCCGCCGCCGCGAGGCCCTGGTGCAGCTGGCACTGACAGCCCAGCCCTTCGAATCGCACAAGAAGCTCTGGGACACGCTGGGCGTGGACTATTTCATGCGCCACGAGGCGGCCGACATCGCCTGGCACACGCGCCACCTGTCCCGCCACGTGGGCACTACCCGCCCCGTGGTGCGCGCGCGCCGCTCCCTGGCCGGCGAGGGGCTGCAGGTGCTGGTCTACGCGCCTGACCAGCCCGATCTGTTCGCGCGCATCTGCGGCTACTTCGACCGGGCGGCCTTCTCCATTCTGGATGCGCGCGTGCACACGGCCCACAACAGCTATGCGCTGGACACCTTCCAGGTGGTCGCGCCCGCCATGCAGGAGCAGTACCGCGAGCTGATGCACATGGTCGAGAACGACCTGGTCGCCGCGCTGATGCAAGGCGGGCCGCTGCGCGAGCCATCCCCCCGGCGCCTGTCGCGCCGCGTCAAAAGCTTCCCCTTTGCGCCGCGCGTCACGCTGCAGCCCGACGAGAAAGCCCAGCACTGGCTGCTGTCCATCTCGGCCACGGACCGCGCCGGCCTGCTCTACACCGTGGCGCGCATCCTGGCGCAGCACCACCTGAGCGTGCAATTGGCCAAGGTCAGCACGCTGGGCGAGCGCGTGGAAGACAGCTTTCTGATCGAGGGCGCCGAACTGCAGAACAACCAGCGCCAGTTGCTCATAGAAACCGAGCTGCTGCAGGCCTTGGCGGTCTGAGCTTGCGGCAAAAAAAGGCCCGCCCTGTCAACCAGGGCGGGCCTTTTGCGTCCAGGCGCGGGCTCGGGTGCAGCCGTCAGTGCATGGCGGCCGCAGGCGCCGACACCGTGGCCACTTCCTTGCCCTCGCGGTCATAGAGCTTGCCGTCGACCACCCGGTCGCCATCGGCCAGGGCAGACAGCACGGCCTCGCTGAGCACGCGCTCAGAACCTGCGCCGAATACCGAAGGCTCCTCGGGATTGCCCTGCTTGAAGTGGTTGAAGACCAGGTTCAACAGCAGCACGGTCACCGCCGTGGAGCTGATGCCCGAATGGAACATGGTGGCGAACCAGTCCGGGAAGTGGTGATAGAAGTCCGGCTTGACCATGGGCAGCACGCCCATGCCGATGGACGCCGCCACGATGATCAGGTTCATGTTGTTGTGATAGTCCACCTTGGCCAGCGTGCGGATGCCGCTGGCCGCCACCGTGCCAAAGAGCACCAGGCCCGCGCCGCCCAGCACCGAGGGAGGCACGCAGGCCACGATGCGCCCCATGATGGGCAGCAGGCCGAAGGCGATCAGGATCAGCCCGCTGAAGGCCACGACATAACGGCTCTTGATGCCCGTGACCGCGACCAGGCCCACGTTCTGGGCAAAGGCGCTCTGCGTGAACGAGCCGAAGAACGGCGCCACCACGCTGGACAGCATGTCGGCGCGCAGGCCGTCGGCCAGGCGGCGCGAATCCACGCGGGTGCCCACGATGTCGCCCACGGCCAGGATGTCGGCCGAGGTTTCCACCAGGGTCACCAGGATCACGATGGACATGGAAAGGGTCGCCGCCAGGCTGAAGGTTGGCCAGCCGAAGTGCAGCGGCATGGGCACGGCAAACCAGGCGCCGCTGCCCACCTCGGAAAAGTCGGACTTGCCGATCATGGCCGCCACCGCCGTGCCGATGACGATGGCCAGCAGGATGGACAGGCGCGAGATCATGGCGTTGCCCAGCTTGCTCAGCGCCAGCACGATGACCAGCGACAGGCCCGCCAACCCGATGTTGCCCATGCTGCCGTAGTCGGCCGCCTGGGGATTGCCGCCCATGGCCCAGTGGGCCGCCACCGGCATCAGCGACAGGCCGATGATGGTGATCACGCAGCCATTGACCAGCGGCGGGAAAAACCGGGTGAGCTTGGAAAAAATGGGCGCAATGATCAGGCCGAACACCGAGGCAAAGAGCACGGCGCCCAGCACGCCCTGCATGCCGCCGCCCGTGTGCAGGATGCTGACCATGGTGGCCACGCCCGAGAAGGACACACCCTGCACCAGCGGCAGGCGCGAGCCGAAGAACGGAATGCCCAGCGTCTGCAGCAGCGTGGCCAGCCCGCCCATGAAAAGGCAGGCCGTGATCAGCAGGCCCGTGTCGGCCGCCGACATGCCGGCCGCATTGGCCATGACCAGGGGCACGGCCACGATGCCTCCGTACATGGTCAGCACATGCTGCAAACCATAGAGGGTGTTGGCCGTGAGGCCGAGTTGCTCGTCCTCCGGGCGGATGTCTGTACCCAGGGCCGGCGCATTGCCAGAACTTTTTTCCATCGCTGTCTCCTTGTCCTCTTGTTCACAGAACGCCGGACAAGTACGCGGCAGCCGGATGGCGGCAGGCGCGCCCCCGCGCACCTTTTGCCGCCGACCCGATAGGCCGCGCTCTCCTGCATCCTGCATCGCGAAGCCCGGTGGCTGCTTGGCAGCTCTTGGCGGGCGAACGCACACAATCCCCGCCTTGGCGGGAAGTGCCAATGTACGGCGCCAGCATGGAAAAATTGTCTACCGATTTGTATACAAAGACCTGACCGAAGATCCTTGAATACGGGCAGCGCCCGCCCGCTCAGTCGTCCTCGGCCGCGCTGATGCCGGGGAACAGCACATCGGTGAAGCCGAACTGGCTGAAGTCACGCATGCGCATGGGATAGAGCTTTCCCCAGAGGTGATCGCACTCATGCTGGACCACGCGCGCATGAAAACCATCCACCGTGCGGTCGATGGCATCGCCAAACACATCGAAGCCCGTGTAGCGGATATGGTTCCAGCGCGGCACCATGCCGCGCATGCCGGGTACGGACAGGCAGCCTTCCCAGTCCAGTTGCTCGTCCTCGCCCATGGGCGTGATGACCGGGTTGATGAGCACGGTGCGCGGCACCACGGGCGCATCGGGGTAGCGCGGATTGGGCAGGCCGGAGCCGAACACCACCATCTGCAGGTCCACGCCAATCTGAGGCGCGGCCAGCCCCGCGCCATTGGCGGCATGCATGGTGTCCAGCAGGTCGCTGAGCAGCAGGTGCAGTTCGTCGGTGTCGAATTCGGTCACGGGCTGGGCGACGCGCAGCAGGCGCGGATCACCCATTTTCAATATGGTGCGTACAGTCATGGCAGTGCAAGGCTATGCATGTAAATGTGGGTTGCCAAGCATAGCGGCCGCCCGGCTCCCGGCCGCCCCCTGGCCACCTCTTGGCTACCTCTTGGCTACCTCTTGGCCGCCATGGCCACAGCGCGCTGGCACAATCGCAGCATGCCCAGCACCGCCAGAGAGTCATCCACCGCGTCCCCAGAGGACCGTGAGGCAGGCGCGCAGCAAATACCCACGGCACAGGCCCTGGAGCCCGAGGCCACTGCGCAGGCAGGCACGGCGCCGGCCTTCCATGATGACGATCCCCCTCCCCTGCACCGCATGCCGGCCGCCCCGTTGCGCTGGGCGCTGCAGCTGTTTGCCTGCCTGAGCCTGGCCACGGGCATTGCCGGCATCTTCATTCCAGGATTGCCCACCACGGTGTTCGTGCTCATGGCCGGTTGGGCCGCGGCGCGCAGCTCGCAGCGCATGCACACATGGCTGTGGCGCCATCGCCTGTTCGGCCCCATGCTGCGCAACTGGGCACGGGGCGGCTGCGTGAGCCGGCGCGCCAAATGGAGCGCCAGCGCCATGATGAGCCTGTGCGCCGTCATACTGCTGTGGACACGCCCGCCCGCCTGGGTGCAGGCCGTGGCGCTGACCTCCATGGGCTGCGTGCTGGTGTGGCTGTGGTTCAGGCCCGAGCCGTGAGAATGAAGGCCTGCAGCCGGCCTTCCTGAAAAAATTCCCCCGAGTTTTCTGCGACGTGTTTTTTACGTCATATAATCTAGGTCTTGTTCCTCAATAGCTCAGTTGGTAGAGCGCCGGACTGTTAATCCGTAGGTCCCTGGTTCGAGCCCAGGTTGAGGAGCCAAAAGAATTTCAAGATCTTGCAACCGCACAAGATCTCTGTCGATAGACGTGTATTCCTCAATAGCTCAGTTGGTAGAGCGCCGGACTGTTAATCCGTAGGTCCCTGGTTCGAGCCCAGGTTGAGGAGCCAAATTTCAGTGGCCTTGCAATCGCACAAGACCCAACGCCAACATATTCCTCAATAGCTCAGTTGGTAGAGCGCCGGACTGTTAATCCGTAGGTCCCTGGTTCGAGCCCAGGTTGAGGAGCCAGATGAAAAGCCCGCATGCCAACGCATGTGGGCTTTTTTGTTGGGTCAGGCTGCACGCACCATGCCCACGGTGGGCGTGTTCGGTGGCGATGGCGCGGCAGCGGGCTCCACGGTGACGGGCTTGCTGTGCCTGGCATGTGCGCGGCGCGAACCATGGGCAGCACGGGATTGCTCGACACCCTCTTCCCATGCGCGCAGCTCTTCTTCCAGCCGTGCGGCACGTTCCGCATACATGTCAGCAGAGGACTTGTAGTACTCCGCGGCAATGGTGTGCTCCAGCATCGCCATGCGGGCTTCCTGCAGGTAGGCCCGGGTGCGACGGATATAGCGCGGCTCGGCAAGGCTTGCGCCAAAGATTTTGCTGAAAAACATCGCTCATCCTCCTTCGATGCCTTCACAGCGAAAGCCAAGCATCCGCAAGAAGACGGAACCAGCATAGCCCAAGCCTGCCAGGCGGCACTGTCCCCTGGCGCGACAAGGCCGCGTAGGAGGTTCACTTACCCCGGCCAGGCGATGCCCTCGCATCCACGCAGCCCTCTTGCGCATGGTTTGTGCAAGACTGCGGCTGCAGAGAATACGAATCCATTTCCTCCGTCCGCACCCGATCATGTCCCATCCCCTCCCATGGCTCATCCCCCACCAGGCCTTCCCTCCTGTGGAAACGGCATGGGGCCCCAACGATCCCATCCCGGGCCTGCTGGCCGCAGGCGGCACGCTGGATGCGGCGCATCTGCGCATCGCCTACAGCCAGGGGATTTTTCCCTGGTTCAGCGAAGGCCAGCCCACGCTATGGTGGTCACCCGATCCCCGCATGGTGCTGCAGACATCGCAGTTCCGGCTGCACCGCAGCCTGCGCAAGACATTGCAGCGCTTTCGCGCCACGCCGGGCTGCGAGATCCGCATCGACAGCGCGTTCGAGACCGTGATGCAGCACTGCGCCCAGACGGTGCGCCACGACCAGGATGGCACCTGGATCGTGCAGGAAATTCTTGACGCCTATGCCGACCTGCACCACCAGGGTGCAGCCCACAGCGTGGAGACCTGGGTGGACGGACGCCTGGTGGGTGGCCTGTATTGCGTGGCACTGGGCCGCGCCGTGTTTGGCGAATCCATGTTCGCGCATGCCACCGACGCATCCAAGATCGCGCTGGCGGCCCTGGTTGCGCTGTGCAGACACCAAGGCGCCGTGCAGATCGATTGCCAGCAGGCCACGCAGCATCTGGCCTCGCTGGGGGCGCGCGAAATGCCGCGCGCCCGGTTCCTGCAAACCGTGGCCGAGCAAAGCCAGCTGCCGCCCATGCGCTGGCAGTTCGAAAACGTATACTGGGACGCGTTGCTGCCACCGTCCGGTGAGGCTGGCGACACATCACCGGCTGCCGCCAGCACACCATGACGCACCCGAACGATCTTCCGCTGCAGGCCCTGCAGTTCTATGCCACCGCCGCCTACCCCTGCAGCTATCTCGATGGCAGGCTGGCGCGTTCGCAAGTAGCCACGCCCAGCCACCTGATCCAGAACAGCGCCTATTCGGAGCTGGTTTCACTGGGTTTTCGCCGCAGCGGAATGTTCACCTACCGGCCGTATTGCGACGGATGCCGAGCCTGCGTGCCGATGCGCATCCTGGTCCACGACTTCCGCCCCGACCGCAGCCAGCGCCGCGCCGCCGCGCGCCATGCCGACCTCACGGCATCGATCCAGCGCCTGCACTACTCGAACGAGCACTACCAGCTGTACCTGCGCTACCAGCAAAGCCGCCACAGCGGCGGAGGCATGGACCATGACAGCGTGGACCAGTACACCCAGTTCCTGCTGCAAAGCCGCGTCAACTCGCGCCTTGTGGAGTTCCGCACGCCCGCAGCCGATGGCGGCATCGGCACGCTGAAGATGGTCTCCATCCTCGATGTGCTGGAAGACGGGCTGTCTGCCGTCTACACCTTCTACGAGCCCAACGACCCCGCCAGCTACGGCACCTTCAATGTGCTGTGGCAGATCGACCAGGCCCGGTCCATGAGCCTGCCCTATGTCTACCTGGGCTACTGGATCGCCGACAGCCAGAAGATGAATTACAAGGCGCGCTTCCTGCCCCATGAAGTGCGCGTTGACGAGCGCTGGCAGCGCGTGGATCAGCTGCCGCGCTGATACAGCGTCACTCCACGCCTTTTCAGCGACATTTCTTATGCGCATAGCCGCTGTTTGCTGGCGGCACATATGCCGCCATGCCATGGCCGCCGCTAGAATGACCGAATGCCGAAACTCCACTCCGCCTCATGAAAAAAAACGATAACGCGGCCTCCCCCAAGCCCAGCGTCCAAGTCCTGGAACGCATGTTCACGTTGATCGACGTGTTGGCCTCGCGCGAGGAAGCGGTATCGCTCAAGGAGATCAGCGAGCGCACCGGCCTGCACCCCTCCACCACGCACCGCATCCTCAACGATCTGGCCATTGGCCGCTTTGTCGATCGCCCCGAATCGGGCAGCTACCGCCTGGGCATGCGCTTCCTGGAACTGGGCAATCTGGTCAAGGCCCGCCTGAGCGTGCGCGAAGCGGCCCTGATCCCCATGCGCCAGCTGCACAAGCAGATCCAGCAGCCGGTCAGCCTCAGCGTGCGCCAGGGCGATGAAATCGTCTATGTGGAACGCGCCTACAGCGAGCGCTCCGGCATGCAGGTGGTGCGCGCCATCGGCGGCCATGCGCCGCTGCACCTGACATCCAACGGCAAGCTGTTCCTGGCGGCCGACGATGCGCAACAGGTCCGCGCCTACGCCACGCGCACCGGCCTGCCCGGCAAGACGCACTTCAGCATCACGCGGCTGGCCGACATGGAAAACGAGCTGGACAAGGTACGCCACCATGGCGTGGCCCGCGACAACGAAGAGCTGGAACTGGGCGTGCGCTGCATGGCCGCCGGCATCTACGACGACCAGGGCAAGCTGGTGGCCGGCCTGTCCATCTCCGCTCCCGCCGACCGGCTGGACGAAAGCTGGATGTCCAAGCTCCAGTCCACCGCACAGGAGATCTCGGGCGCCCTGGGCTTCAACGCAACCCGCCCGGCGGCACCGCCACCCAACCCCTACGCGCGCAGCAGCCACTGAACGGGCGTCGGCCCCGTTGGCATTGGCCAGGGGCCATTGGCTACACAGACCTCTGCCCACCAGAAACGACAAAGGCGCCATCAGCGCCTTTGTCGTGAGGGGAAAGAAAACTCAGCCCTTGACCTTGTGGATCATGGGATCGCCAGCCACCTGTCCCATGGACTCCACCCAGTGGCGCACGCGCTCGGCATCGCCGAGGCGGCTGAACTTTCCGGCCGAATCCAGGAAGACCATGATGATCTTGCGGCCAGCCACCTGCGCCTGCATGACCAGGCAGCGGCCTGCCTCGGAGATGTAGCCGGTCTTTTGCAGACCGATGTCCCAGGTGGGGCTCATCACCAGGCGGTTGGTGTTGTTGTACTGCAGCGTGCGGCGACCCACGGCCACCTCATAGCCGGGCGAGGTGGTGTACTCGCGCACCAGCGGATCGCTGTGCGCCACATTGACGAGCACGGCCAGATCACGGGCACTGGACTGGTTGCGGCTGGACAGCCCGGTGGGCTCCACGTAGCGGGTATCGGTCATGCCCAGCAGACGGGCCTTGGCATTCATCTGCTGGACAAAGGCATCAAGGCCACCAGGGAAAGTGCGGCCCAGGGCATGGGCAGCGCGGTTTTCACTGGACATCAGGGCCAGGTGCAGCATTTCACCGCGCGTGAGCGTGGTGCCGACGGCCAGGCGCGAGCTGCTGCCCTTTTCGGTATCCACGTCGTCCTGCGTGATGGTGATGGTTTCATCCATCGGCAGATGGGCCTGGGAAATCAGCAGGCCGGTCATCAGCTTGGTCAACGAGGCGATGGGCAAGACGGCATGGTCGTTCTTGCTCAGCAGCACCTCATGGGTGTCCTGGTCCAGGACCAGGGCCACGCTGCTCTTGAGATCCAGAGGATCGGCCACCGCATGCAGACCGGCCATCTGGCCGAAGGACAGGCGTGGCTCGTAGGCAACGGCGCGAATGGGGCTGGCCACGCTGCGTGCAGCGACGCGGCTGGGCTGGCGCGCGCTCTTGGCAACGCGCTTGCCCTGGGGAGCGGCCGTGGCGCGCTCCTTCACCGCCTTCTTCTTGACAGGGGCCACGGCCACCTGTTTCTTGGCAACTTTCTTGGCGGGCGCGGCATATGCGCCCGGAGCAGCAAGAGCACAACTCAGGGCCAGAAAGGACATGACCTGAGCAAATCGACCGAGGCGGGCACGGCGTAGGGTGGGCATGAGAAATGCTCCAAGCAGCAAGAATTTGTGACTAGACCTTACATTAATCGAAAAAGTCGCACTGTGACAATAACTTGTGCGACTTTTCGATAATTTAAGTGAAATTATAAGGCGAGTGCTTACCCCTGCGCAGCCACGATCTCTGCATTGCTGTGTAATTTGTTCAACGCGCTCAGATAGGCCTTGGCAGAAGCCACGACGATGTCAGGGTCGGCGCCCACGCCGTTGACCACGCGCCCGCTGCGCTGCAGGCGAACGGTCACTTCGCCCTGGCTTTCGGTGGAGCCGCTGATGGCGTTGACCGAGTACAGCAGCATCTCGGCACCGCTTTTCACCTCGGACTCGATGGCCTTGAACGAGGCATCGACCGGGCCATTGCCGTCGGACTGGGCCTTGATCTCTCGGCCGTCGCGGCTGAACACCACTGACGCGTGTGGGCGCTCACCTGTCTCGCTTTGCTGAGCCAGCGAGATGAACTGGAAGGGGTCGGCCTGCTGATGCGCGTCCTGCTCGGTCACCAGGGCCAGGATGTCCTCGTCGAAGATCTCGCTCTTGCGGTCGGCCAGCTCCTTGAAGGCGGCGAAGGCGGTATTGATCGCGGCTTCGCTGTCCAGCTCCACGCCCAGCTCGTGCAGGCGCTGCTTGAAGGCGTTGCGGCCGCTGAGCTTGCCCAGCACGATCTTGTTGGCGCTCCAGCCCACGTCCTCGGCGCGCATGATCTCGTAGGTGTCGCGCGCCTTGAGCACGCCGTCCTGGTGAATACCGGAGGCGTGGGCGAAGGCGTTGGCCCCCACCACGGCCTTGTTGGGCTGCACCACGAAGCCGGTGGTCTGGCTGACCATGCGGCTGGCGGCCACGATGTGCAGGGCGTCGATGTTGACGTCCAGGCCAAAGTAGTCCTTGCGCGTCTTGATGGCCATCACCACCTCTTCCAGCGAGCAGTTGCCGGCACGCTCACCCAGGCCATTGATGGTGCATTCGATCTGGCGGGCGCCGCCGAGCTTGACGCCGGCCAGCGAGTTGGCCACGGCCATGCCCAGGTCGTTGTGGCAGTGCACGCTCCAGACCGCCTTGTCGCTGTTGGGCACGCGCTCGCGCAGGTTCTTGATGAAGGCGCCGTAGAGCTCGGGAATAGCATAGCCCACGGTGTCGGGCACGTTGATCGTGGTTGCGCCCTCGGCGATCACGGTCTCGATGACGCGGCACAGGAAATCCGGGTCGCTGCGGTAGCCGTCCTCCGGGCTGAACTCAATGTCGGCAATCAGGTTGCGCGCAAAGCGCACGGATTGGCGCGCCTGCTCCAGCACCTGCTCGGGCGTCATGCGCAGCTTTTTCTCCATGTGCAGCGCGCTGGTCGCAATGAAGGTGTGGATGCGCGCGCGGTTGGCGTCCTTGAGGGCTTCGGCCGCACGGGCGATGTCACGATCATTGGCCCGCGCCAGCGAACAGATGGTGGAGTCCTTGATGGCGCGCGCAATGGCCTGCACCGACTCGAAGTCACCGTTGGAGCTCGCCGCAAAACCGGCCTCGATCACATCGACCTTCAGCCGTTCGAGCTGGCGCGCGATGCGCAGCTTCTCGTCGCGGGTCATGGAGGCACCGGGCGACTGCTCGCCGTCACGCAAGGTGGTGTCGAAAATGATCAATTGGTCGGTCATGGGGAGTCTCGTCTTTCTTGTGGATGCGAAGCCCCTGCCCACGGGCAGGCGATGAAAAAAGCCGGTGCGCTTGTGGCTGCACCGGCTCGGGAACGAAATTCAGGCGGCGACCGCCTCCTGCTCCACCGCATTCTCGGCGGAGGGAACACGCTGCAAGCCCGACATGATGGCCCGGAACGAGGCAGAGACGATATTCGCATCGACCCCGACGCCGTAGCACACGTGGGACTCGTCCACGCGCAGTTCCACATAGGCGATGGCCTTGGCGTTGGCACCTTCGCCAATGGCGTGCTCGGCATAGTCCAGAACGCGTACTGCGCGGCCGCTGTGCTCGCTCAGCGCCTGCACAAAGGCGTCGATCGGGCCCGTGCCCTCGGCCTCGACCGTGCGCTTGCCGCCCTCGACGGCCAGGTCGGCCGACAGGCTGACCACACCATCGTTCTCGCTCAGCCGGTAGTGCGGCGCCTGCACGGATTGCAGGCCGTATTCGCGCTGGAACAGATTCCACAGGTCGGCGGCAGCCAATTCCTTGCCGCTGGCATCCATCTCGCGCTGCACGACCTGGCTGAACTCGATCTGCAGGCGGCGCGGCAACTGGAGGCCATATTCGCTTTCAAGCAGATAGGCGATGCCGCCCTTGCCCGACTGGCTGTTGACGCGGATCACGGCCTCATAGCTGCGACCCAGGTCCTTGGGATCGATGGGCAGATAGGGCATGTCCCAGACGTCGCCTTCCTTGCGGTCGGCGAAGGCCTTCTTGATCGCATCCTGGTGCGAGCCAGAGAACGAGGTGTAGACCAGGTCGCCCACGTAGGGATGGCGCGGGTGCACGGGCAACTGGTTGCAATGCTCGACCGTGCTGCGGATGCCGTCGATATCGGAGAAATCCAGCCCGGGCGACACGCCCTGGATGTACATGTTCAGCGCCACGTTGACCACGTCGAGGTTGCCCGTGCGCTCGCCGTTGCCGAACAGGCAGCCTTCGAGGCGGTCGGCACCGGCCATCAGCGCGAGCTCGGCCGTGGCCGTGCCGGTGCCGCGATCGTTGTGGGGATGGACGGACAGCACGATGGAATCACGGCGCTGGATGTGGCGGTGCGTCCACTCCACCATGTCGGCAAACAGATTGGGCGTGGAATGCTCCACCGTGGTGGGCAGGTTGATGATGCACTTGCGCTCGGGCGTGGGCTGCCATACATCGGTGACGGCATCGATGACGCGCTTGGAAAACTCCAGTTCGGTGTCCGAATACATCTCGGGCGAATACTGGAAGGTCCATTGCGTCTGGGGGTAGCCGGCAGCGATCTCGTTGAACATGCGGGCATTGGTGGTGGCCAGCTCGACGATCTCGTCTTCACTCATGTTCAACACCACGCGGCGCATCACGGGCGCGGTGGCGTTGTACAGATGGACGATGGCACGGGGCACGCCTTCGAGCGCTTCGAAGGTACGGCGGATGAGGTGCTCGCGCGCCTGGGTCAGCACCTGGATGGTCACGTCATCGGGAATGCGGTTTTCCTCGATGAGCTTGCGCATGAAGTCGAACTCCACCTGCGAAGCGGAGGGAAAACCGACCTCGATCTCCTTGAAGCCGATCTTCACCAGTTGCTCGAACATGCGCATCTTGCGATCGATGTCCATGGGCTCGATCAACGCTTGGTTGCCATCGCGCAGATCCACGCTGCACCAGATCGGAGCCTTGGTAATCGTCGCGTCGGGCCAGCTGCGATTTTGCAGACGCACGGGAGCGAAAGCGAACGGACGGTACTTGGTCGAAGGATTTTGCAACATGGCTGAAGTGCTTTCTATCGTCTAGGTAAAAACAAGACCCACCTGCTCCAGCGACCCCACAAATGCAAAACGGCCCGTCGCTGGTGCAAACGGGCCGTGAAAGTAGGTATGTACGCGCGCGCTACTGTCTCTGCCCGTTGGACATCAGTAGTAGAGCTAGCGACAGGTATTGCATTCGGACGACTTTAGCACAGGTTCACAAAGGCTGTGAAGATGCTGCGCCGCATCACTTGTGCAGGCCGCGCTCCTCGGGCTCGTCGGTCGAGGTACTGATGACACTGGTGCGCTGACCCTTGGCCTTGCGCCAGGCGTAGACGCCATAGCCCGAGAAACCGTAGAGCAGGAACACGCCGAACAGAACGATGGGCGGGTGGATGTTGATGATGGCAATGCCCAGCGCAATCAGCACGATGGCGGCAAACGGCACGCTCTTTTTGAAGTGCACGTCCTTGAAGCTGTAGAACGGCACATTGGTAACCATGGTCAGGCCCGCGTACAGCGTCAGGAAGAACATGATCCAGGTGATCTGCGTCCAGCTCAGCCATGCATCCTGCCCGCGCAGCAGGCCCGCCTCGTCCAGCAGCCAGATGAAGCCCGTGACCAGCGCCGCCGCCGCAGGCGAAGGCAGGCCCTGGAACCAGCGCTTGTCCACCGTGCCGGTATTCACGTTGAAACGCGCCAGCCGCAGTGCAGCGCAGGCGCAATAGACAAAGGCGGCAATCCAGCCCCAGCGACCAATGCCCTTGAGCGCCCACTCATAGGCGATCAAGGCGGGAGCGGCGCCGAAGGACACCATGTCCGACAGCGAGTCCATCTGTTCGCCAAAGGCGCTTTGCGTATTGGTCATGCGTGCCACGCGGCCGTCAAGACTGTCGAGCACCATGGCGCAGAACACACCTGCGGCCGCCAGTTCGAAGCGGCCGTTCATGGCCATCACGATGGCGTAGAAGCCACCGAACAGCGCAGCCAGCGTGAACAGGTTGGGCAGGATGTAGATACCCTTGCGGCGCTTGCGCACCACCACGCCCTCAATCTCGTTGGACTCATTGTGGTTTTGCATCAATCCAGCCTCCAGCACAGCGCCTACGGGCGCGGGCAGCTATTAAAACGATAGTATTCTAAGGGAGCGGACCGCGCCGCCCCGAAAGGGTCAGTGTACCTGCGCGCCGCACCCCTCCCCTGCACGAAAAAGGCCACCCGTCGGGGTGGCCTTGTCCTGCACCTTGCGTAGGCCGCTTGCGCGACCCAGGCAAGATGGAATGCAGCAATCTCAGTTGCGGCTCTGGTCAACCAGCTTGTTCTTGGAGATCCAGGGCATCATGGCGCGCAGTTGGCCACCGACCTTCTCGATGGCGTGGTCGGCGTTCATGCGGCGGCGGGCCGTCATGCTCGGGTAGTTGGTGCGGCCTTCCTGAATGAACATCTTGGCGTATTCGCCGGTCTGGATGCGCTTGAGGGCAGCGCGCATGGCTTCGCGCGACTTGTCGTTGATGACTTCGGTACCCGTCACGTACTCACCGTACTCGGCGTTGTTCGAGATGGAGTAGTTCATGTTGGCGATGCCGCCTTCGTACATCAGGTCCACGATGAGCTTGAGCTCATGCAGGCACTCGAAGTAGGCCATTTCGGGAGCGTAGCCGGCTTCGGTCAGGGTCTCGAAGCCCATCTTCACCAGTTCCACCGCGCCGCCGCACAGAACGGCTTGCTCGCCGAACAGGTCGGTCTCGGTTTCTTCCTTGAAGTTGGTCTCGATGATGCCGCCCTTGCCGCCGCCGTTGGCCATAGCATAGGACAGGGCCAGGTCACGGGCCTTGCCGGACTTGTCCTGGTACACAGCGATCAGCGAAGGCACGCCGCCGCCCTTCAGGTACTCGGAACGCACGGTGTGGCCAGGACCCTTGGGGGCGACCATGATCACGTCCAGATCGGCGCGGGGCACGACCTGGTTGTAGTGGATGTTGAAGCCGTGGGCAAAGGCCAGCGTGGCGCCTTGCTTGATGTTGGGGGCCACGTTGTTGTTGTAGACCTCGGGGATGTTCTCATCCGGCAGCAGGATCATGACCAGGTCGGCGGATTTCACGGCGTCATCGACTTCCGCGACGGTCAGGCCAGCCTTGGCGACCTTGTCCCAGGAAGCGCCGCCCTTGCGCAGGCCGACCACGACCTTCACGCCGCTTTCGTTCAGGTTTTGCGCGTGTGCGTGGCCCTGGCTACCGTAGCCGATGATGGCAACGGTCTTGCCCTTGATCAGGCTCAGGTCACAGTCCTTGTCGTAGAAAACTTTCATGTTGGCTCCAGGCTTCGTGTGTGTAGGGGTTGAAAAGGGGAAGGGGACAGGTTTCAGGTGCGTTGCAGCGCATCAAACGCGCAGGATGCGTTCGCCGCGGCCGATGCCGCAGGAGCCGGTGCGCACGGTTTCCAGAATGGCCGTGCGGTCCAGCGCCTGCAGGAAGGCGTCGTTCTTGGATTGGTCGCCGGTCAGCTCGACCGTGTAGCTCTTTTCGGTCACGTCGATGATGCGGCCGCGGAAGATGTCCGCCATGCGCTTCATCTCCTCGCGTTCCTTGCCCACGGCGCGGACCTTGACCATCATGAGCTCGCGCTCGGTATAGGAGCCTTCGGTCAGGTCCACGACCTTGACGACTTCGATCAGGCGATTCAGGTGTTTGGTGATCTGCTCGATCACGTCTTCGGAGCCATTCGTCTGAATGGTCATGCGCGACAGCGATGCGTCTTCCGTGGGGGCCACGGTCAGCGATTCGATGTTGTAGCCGCGGGCCGAGAACAGGCCCACCACGCGCGACAAGGCTCCCGGCTCGTTTTCGAGCAGCACGGCAATGATGTGTTTCATGAAAGAAAGATTCCTCTTTTCGCTGCCCTCCCCCGGCGCCGGTAAACGTCGAGCTTGGCAGGCAATAGATTCGTCAAAGGGGCCGCCTCGAGGACGGCTCACTAGAACGGATGCGGCAGGAATGAACCCGGGCAGATCCCGCAAGGGACCATGCTCAGAGGTCGTCAGCCCCCAGCAGCATCTCGGTGATCCCACGGCCGGCCTGCACCATGGGGAACACATTCTCGGTGGGATCGGTACGGAAGTCCATGAACACCGTGCGGTCCTTGAGCTTGCGTGCCTCGCGCAGGGCGGGCTCCACGTCCTCGGGGCGCTCGATCAGCATGCCCACGTGGCCATAGGCCTCGGCCAGCTTCACGAAGTTGGGCAGCGAGTCCATGTAGCTGCTGCTGTAGCGGCCCGAGTACTCGATCTCCTGCCACTGGCGCACCATGCCCAGGTAGCGGTTGTTCAGCGACACCACCTTGACCGGCGTGTTGTACTGCAGGCAGGTAGCCAGCTCCTGGATGTTCATCTGGATGGAGCCTTCACCCGTGATGCAGAACACCTCGGATTCAGGCTTGGCCAGCTTGATGCCCATGGCGTAGGGCAGGCCCACGCCCATGGTGCCCAGGCCGCCGGAGTTGATCCAGCGGCGCGGCTCGTCGAAGCGGTAGTACTGCGCAGCCCACATCTGGTGCTGGCCCACGTCGGACGTGATGTAGGCATCGGCGTCGCGGGTCATGTTCCACAGCGTCTCCACCACGTACTGCGGCTTGATGACCGAGCCATCGCCACGGCTGTACTGCAGGCAGTCGCGGCTGCGCCAGCCTTCGATGGTCTCCCACCATTGGCCCAGGGCCGCTGCGTCGGGACGGGCACTTGCCTCGCGGATCATGGAGATCAGCTCGGTCAGCACCTCCTTGACGTCGCCCACGATGGGCACGTCCACCTTCACGCGCTTGGAGATGGAAGAGGGATCGATGTCGATGTGGATGATCTTGCGCTCCACCGACATGAAATGCTTGGGGTTGCCGATCACGCGGTCATCGAAGCGTGCACCCACCGCCAGCAGCACGTCGCAGTTCTGCATGGCATTGTTGGCTTCGATGGTGCCGTGCATGCCCAGCATGCCCAGGAACTTGCGGTCGCTGGCCGGATAGGCGCCCAGGCCCAGCAGCGTATGCGTGACCGGGTAGCCCAGCATGTCCACCAGCGTGCGCAGCTCATTGCAGGCATTGCCCAGCAGAACACCGCCGCCCGTGTAGATGTAGGGTCGCTTGGCGGCCAGCAGCAACTGCAGCGCCTTGCGGATCTGGCCGGCATGGCCCTTGCGCACCGGGTTGTAGGAGCGCATCTCCACCTTCTCGGGGTAGCCGGCGTAGAGCGCCTTCTTGAAGGACACGTCCTTGGGAATGTCCACCACCACGGGGCCGGGACGGCCGGTGCGCGCGATGTGGAAGGCCTTCTTCATCGTGTCCGCCAGCTCGCGCACATCCTTCACCAGGAAGTTGTGCTTGACGATGGGGCGGGTGATGCCGACGGTGTCGCATTCCTGGAACGCATCGGTGCCGATGTAGGCCGTCGAGGTCTGGCCGCTGATCACGACCAGGGGAATGGAATCGGTATAGGCGGTGGCAATGCCGGTCACGGCGTTGGTCAGGCCGGGACCCGATGTCACCAGGGCCACGCCGACTTCACCCGTTGCACGGGCAAAACCGTCTGCCGCATGCACGGCCGCCTGCTCGTGGCGCACCAGCACATGCTGAATGGAATCTTGTTTGTAGAGGGCGTCGTAGATGTACAGAACCGCACCGCCCGGATAGCCCCAAAGCTGCTTGACACCTTCGGCCTGCAGGGACTTGACGAGGATCTCGGAGCCCATCAGCTCCTGGGATGCATGGGACTGCGACGCCGCTGCTGCCGCGCTGGAGTACTCGGCTTTGGAAATTTCCATGATCAACCTTTGTGAATTTCTCTAACGAAAAACCTTGGGTGCCCCTTGCCTGAAGCCCTTGTGAGGCCGGTGCGGGACTTAGGACCAACAGACATGGGCGAGTGAGTAAACGCCGGACCGTGACCCGTTTGCCTTTTTGAATTGCAGCAGACATTATCGCACTGCAACAAGCCTGCGCACAATCCTGCGAAAAAAATTGACAGTGCGGTGCGATAATCAGGCCCCGCACCCGTTCAGCCCCTCATCAACGAGCCCCTCATCCGGGCCTGCGTTCCTTTTGGCAACCGAGCAAGAACTATCCGACTTCCTCAAAAGCGTAGAAAAGCGAGCCTTCAAGCGCAGCTTTTTTCACGTCCGGGATGAGGAGGCGGCGCTGGACATCGTGCAGGACAGCATGCTCAAACTGGCGCAGCACTATGGCGACAAGCCTATCAACGAGCTGCCCATGCTGTTCCAGCGCATCCTGTCCAACAGCACGCTGGACTGGTTTCGCAGGCAAAAAACGCAGAACGCCCTCTTCACCCGCATGAGCGATCTGGAGGCCTCGGCCGGCGACGATGCGGACTTCGACTGGCTCGAAACCTATGCCGACTCCGGCCAGAACGGCGAAACCGCCCGCAGCGCCGAAGATCTGACCGAGCGGGCCCAGATTTTGCAAAGCATTGAAAAAGAGATACAGGAGCTTCCAGCACGTCAACGCGAAGCTTTCCTGATGCGTTATTGGGAAGAGATGGACGTCGCGGAGACCGCTGCCGCGATGGGGTGTTCCGAAGGAAGTGTAAAAACACATTGTTTCCGCGCCATCCAGACATTGAGCAAGGCACTGAAGGCCAAAGGAATCGAGCTATGAAGACTGCGCCCACTCTCACTCTCCACAGCGAAATGGCGGCCGACCGCATCGCACGCCGGATCACCGCGCGCCTGGGTGACGGCGAGGCGTTGCTGCCATACGACATCACTGAGCGGCTGCGCGCTGGGCGCGAGCGCGCCCTTTCCGTTCGCCGGCGCGAACTGCGCGCTGCACCGCTGCAGACCGCCAGCGCAACCCAGGGCCAGGGCGGCACGCTGACACTGGGCTCGGGCGACGAGGGCGGCACCTGGTGGCGCGCGCTGATCTCGGCCGTGCCGGTGCTGGCGTTGATCGTTGGCCTGGTGGTCGTCAACGTGCAGACGGACCAGACAGGTCTGACCGAGGTTGCCGAGGTGGATACCGCCTTGCTGACCGATGATCTGCCGCCCGCCGCCTACGCCGACCCCGGCTTCATCCAGTACCTGAAGACTTCGGCCACCAACACGGAACGCTGATCCCCGCCTTGCCTGCCTGCATGCCCACTGATTCACGCGCCGCGTTCCACCGCTCAGCCGCCGCCATCCTGGCGGCGGTGCTGTTGATGGCGCTGGCCTGGACCGGCTGGCGCGTCGTGCAGCAGGTACGGCTGGCACCCAGCACCGTCTCGCCGGCCACGATCGCAGCATCCAAAACCCTGCACGGTGATGCAGCCACACGCCAGCGCGCCACGGACCTGGCCTCCGGCCCGCGCTGGGCAGAGCTGACACCGGCGCAGAGCAGCGTGCTTGAACCCCTGTCCGAGCGCTGGTCCATGATGGATGCGCTGCAAAAGCGCCGCTGGATGGCGCTGGCCGAGGGCTGGGACAAGCTCAGTGAAAAAGAGCAGGAAAAGCTGCGCGATCGCATGCAGACCTGGTCCAGCCTCAGCGCCCAGCAGCGCAGCCAGGCCCGCCTGAATTTCGCCCTGACCAACCGCCTGGCCACGGACAAGCGCGCCCAGTGGGAGGCCTACCAGGCGCTCAGCGACGAGGAAAAACGCCTGCTGGCCGCGCGCGCCGCGCCCAAGGCCAAGGGCGCCGCCACGGCCATAGAGCCCGTTGCGCCCAAGCGGCTGGCGCGGATTCCGGCGGCCTCGGTGGCTCCGGCCACCATTCCGAATCCGCCGAAGATTCCGCCCGCCACCATCTACAACCCGCCGCTCCCCGTACCCCCGGCCCCATCCCCTGCAGCCGTGGAAACCCATCCCGTGCGCCCGCCGGCGCTGGTGGAGACGGCGCCGGTGGAAGTGCCCTCGGCCACGCCCATGCCTTTGCCGCCCATGGAACTGCATGACAGCCCCGATGCTGCATCCCAGCCATCGCACGGCGAAGCGCCCCTCTCGCATTGACGCACTGACGCACCGATCTCCCCGTCCGCATGACGAACGCCACATCCCCCGCCTCCACCACGGCAGCCGCAATCGCAGCCTCCCCACAGATGGCCCCGCGACTGGCGCGGCGCATGGCCTGCTGGCTCTACGAGGGCATGCTGCTGTTCGGCGTGGTCTTCATTGCAGGCTATCTGTTCGGCACCCTGTCGCAGACACGCAATGCCATGGACAACCGCCATGCGCTGCAGGCCTTCATGTTCGTGGTGCTGGGCATCTATTTCGTCTGGTTCTGGTCCAAGGGCCAGACGCTGGCCATGAAGACCTGGCACATCCGCCTGGTGGATGCAGCGGGCCAGCCCGTCAGCCAGTTGCGCGCGCTGCGGCGCTATGTGTTCAGCTGGATCTGGCTGCTGCCGCCACTGGCGGCCTATTCGACCGGCGTGCCTGCACTGACCACGCTGATGCTGCTGGTGCTGTGGGTGGCGCTCTGGGCGCTGCTCAGCCGCTTTCATCCGCGCCGCCAGTTCTGGCATGACGCATGGGCTGGCACCCAGTTGATCCACCAGGCCCCGGCACCCAGGAAAAAGCGCTGACAGGCCCAGAGGCAGCGTCGCATCTCCTACACTCGCAAGCATGCCCGCCGCATCTCCCGACCCGACCGACAGCGCACCTGTCAATCCCCAGAAAAGCCGCACAGGCCTGACGCGTGTCTGGCACGCAGCAGGCTATTCGCTCTCAGGCCTTCGCGCCGGATGGAACGAAAAAGCCTTCCGCCAGGAAGCGCTGGCTGCCATCGTGCTGATCCCTGCCGCCTTCTGGCTGGGAAGCAGCTGGATCGAGGTCGCACTGCTGGCGGGCACCGTCTTGCTGGTGCTGATCGTGGAGCTGCTCAACAGCGGCATCGAGGCCGTGGTCGATCGCATAGGCCCCGAATGGCACGTTCTGTCCAAGCAGGCCAAGGACATGGGCAGCGCGGCCGTGATGCTGGCGCTGCTGCTATGCGCCGGCGTCTGGCTGGCCGCCCTCTATCAACGGTTCATTGCATGACAAATCCCACGTTTTCCATTTGTGTGTATTGCGGCTCGCGCCCCGGCGACCAGCCCGGATTCATCGAGGCGGCCCGCGCCACCGGCCGCTGGATCGGTGAGCACGGCGGCCAGCTGGTCTATGGAGGCGGCCGCAGCGGCCTGATGGGCGAGGTGGCCGAGGCCACGCGGCAGGCCGGCGGCCGCGTCGTGGGCGTGATTCCGCAGGCGCTGGTGGACAAGGAACTGGCCAACCATGCCTGCGATGAACTGCACATCGTCCAGACCATGCACGAGCGCAAGGCCATGATGGCCGAGCGCAGCGATGCCTTCGTCGCCCTGCCCGGCGGCATAGGCACCTTCGAGGAATTGTTCGAGGTCTGGACCTGGCGCCAGCTGCGCTACCACGACAAGCCCATCGGCCTGCTCAATGTGGATGGCTACTACGACAGCATGCTGCAGTTCCTGCAGACCTGCGTGGGCCATGGCTTCATGGGCGAGTGGCAGATGGGACTGATCGAAAGCGGCAGCGACATCCCCACGCTGCTGCAATCCCTGGTGCAGAACGCCGGCACGGGTCTGGAGACTGCGCCCTTGCGCGCCGTGATCTGAACAGCAGCGGAAACGGAAACGGCCACCCTTGAGAGGATGGCCGCCAGCGTCGAGATATCAAGAATGCAGGGCACCGAATGCGCCCTGCCCTGCTCTCGGACTCAAATGGCTCCGTCGTCGAGCTCGCCGGTACGGATGCGCACCACGCGCTCCACGGCCGTGACGAAGATCTTGCCGTCACCGATCTTGCCCGTGCGCGCCACGTTGACGATGGCATCCACGCAGCGGTCCACGTCCTCGGTGCGGACCACGACCTCGATCTTCACCTTGGGCAGGAAGTCCACCACGTACTCAGCGCCGCGGTAAAGCTCCGTATGGCCCTTCTGACGGCCAAAGCCCTTGACCTCGGTGACGGTCAGGCCGTTGACGCCGCAGTCGGCCAGTGCCTCGCGGACCTCTTCCAGCTTGAACGGCTTGATGATGGCGGTGATCATTTTCATGGGGTGAACTCCTCAGTGCATGCAATACGGGGCAAGACGGCTGGCCGGGAAACCCCGCCGCCTCAGGTGCTTCAAGCGCGAAAGCGGTTGGTGATGGGGTAGCGCCAATCCTTGCCGAAGCTGCGGCGCGTCAGTCGCGGCCCCACGGGCGCCTGGCGGCGTTTGTACTCGTTGATCTGGATCAGGCGCGTCACTCGCTCCACATCGGCGCTGGCGTATCCGTCGGCCACGATGGAGGCGATGCTTTCGTTATTTTCCATGTAACGGCGCACGATGGCATCGAGCACCTCATAAGCGGGAAGGCTGTCCTGGTCTTTCTGGTCAGGGCGCAGTTCGGCGCTGGGCGGGCGCGTGATGATGCGATCCGGAATAGGGTCCAGCCCCGTGCCGAACGGATCGTTGGCATTGCGCCAGCGCGCCAGCGCAAAGACCTCGGTCTTGAGCACGTCCTTGATCACCGCGAAGCCGCCCGCCATGTCGCCATAGAGCGTGCAGTAGCCGGTGGACATCTCGCTCTTGTTGCCGGTGGTCAGCACCACGGAGCCGAACTTGTTGGACAGGCCCATCAGCAAGGTGCCGCGGATGCGGGCCTGCAGGTTTTCTTCGGTCGTGTCCTCGGCGCGGCCCGCGAAGGCCGGGGCCAGCGCGGCCTTGAAGGCTTCGAACTGGGGCGCGATGGAGATTTCGTCATAGCGCACGCCCACGCGCTCGGCCATGTCACGCGCATCGATCCAGCTGATGTCGGCCGTATAGGGCGAAGGCATCATCACCGTATGCACCTTGTCCGCTCCCAGGGCATCGACTGCAATCGCCAGCACCAGGGCCGAGTCGATACCGCCCGACAAGCCCAGCAGGGCGCCGGGGAAACGGTTCTTGCCCACGTAGTCGCGCACGGCCAGCACCAGGGCGGACCACAGCGCCGGCAGGTGCCCTGGCTGCGCAATCACCTCGCCGGCCAGCACCAGCGCATGCCCGCCCGTGCGGACCTCCACCCGCGGCAAGGCCTCGGCAAAGGCCGGCGCGCGCGCGGCAATGGAGCCGTCCGCCTGCACGGCAAAGGAGCAGCCATCAAAGACGATTTCATCCTGGCCGCCAACCAGATGTGCGTAGACCAGGGGCAGGCCGGTCTCGCACGCACGCGCGGCCAGCGTGGCTTCGCGTTCGGCCTGCTTGCCCTCATGAAAGGGCGAGGCATTGATCACGGCCAGCAATTGCGCGCCGGCCTGGGCGGCGGCGCGTGCGGGCTCGGGATGCCAGGCGTCCTCGCAGATCAGCAGGCCCACACGCACGCCCTGCACTTCGATCACGCAGGGCGATTGGCCGGCCACAAAGTAGCGCTGCTCGTCGAACACGCCGTAGTTGGGCAGGCATTGCTTGGCATGGCTGCATTCCACGCGCCCGTCGCGCAGCACGCTGGCCGCATTGCGCAACGCGCCACCGGCGCCCTGGTCGCGCCAGGGATGGCCCAGCACCAGCGCCAGGCCCGGCCATTGCGCGGTCTCCAGCGCAAGCTGCTGCACGGCCTGGTCGCAGGCATCCAGAAAGGCGGGGCGCAGATACAGGTCTTCGGCCGCATAGCCGCACAGGGCAAGCTCGGGCGTCAGCAGCAAGCGCGCTCCCGTGGCATAAGCTTCACGGGCTGCGGCAATGATTTTCTGGACATTGCCGGGCAGGTCGCCCACGACAAAGTTGAGCTGGGCAGTGCAGATGGAGAGCGTCATGGAATGCAATGGAGCCAACAGGGCCGACAAGGCCACCCCACAGCGAAAGGCGGCAGCGCGCGTCACACCGGCCTGCAAGGAATGGCATGGCTGAAACCACAATTATCACCCGCGTGCTGGACAGCGTGCAGCAGCTCGATGCCCAGGCATGGAATGCGCTGCTGGCATCGCAGGCCGCGCCCACTCCCTTCATGCGCCACGAGTACCTGAGCGCGCTGGAATCCAGTGGCAGCGCCGTGCCGCAAACCGGCTGGGCCGGCCGCGTGGTCACGCTCTGGCAGGGCGGCGAGCTGGTCGCCGCCTGCCCGGTCTACGCCAAGGCGCACTCCTATGGCGAGTACGTGTTCGACTTTGCCTGGGCACGTGCCTACGCCCAGCACGGGCTGGACTACTACCCCAAGGGCGTGCTGGCCGTGCCTTTCACGCCCGTGCCGGGCAGCCGCCTGCTGGCGCGCACGCCCTTGCTGCGTGCAGCCCTGGTGCGCGCGGTGCGCGAATGGGCCCAGGCGCAGCAGCTGTCTTCGCTGCACCTGCTGTTCAGCGATGCCGAGGATCTGGCAGCCTGCGATGCCGACGGCTGGATGCAGCGCAGCACCGTGCAGTTCCACTGGAGCAACCAGGGCGCCGATGGCGCCGGGCACAGCGATTTCGACCACTTTCTGGCGACGCTGAACCAGGAAAAGCGCAAGAAGATACGCCAGGAAAGGCGCAAGGTGCATGAGGCCGGCGTGCGCTTTCGCGCCCTGCACGGGCCGGACATGGGAGCAGAGGACTGGGCCTTTTTCTACCGCTGCCACGAGCGTACCTACCTGGAGCATGGCAACGCCCCGTACCTCGAACCGGCCTTCTTCGAGGCCATGGCGCGCCAGATGCCCGAGGCCTGGCTGATGTTCATCGCCGAGCGCGACGGCCAGCCCATGGCCTGCAGCCTGATCGCGCTGGATGCTGCGGCCGCAAGGCTGTCGGCCGGCTATCCGGACGGGCGCGCCCACGCGCCGCAGACCCCGCAGGGAACCGCCTACGGCCGCTACTGGGGCGCACTGGAGCGCGTGGATTGCCTGCATTTCGAGGCCTGCTACTACCAGCCCATCGCCTGGTGCATAGAACGCGGCATTGCGCATTTCGAGGGAGGCGCCCAGGGTGAGCACAAGATGGCACGGGCACTGCTGCCCGTGGTCACGCCCAGCGCCCACTGGATTGCCCACCCGTCCTTTGCCGATGCCATCTCGCGCTTTCTGGACCGCGAGGGCGAGGGCATGGCCGGCTATCTGCAGGAGCTGCAGGCCCACAGCCCGCTGCGCCAGGGGTAAGGCGAGGGCCAAGGCTCAGAAGGTTTCCCAGTCGTCATCGCCCTGACCGGGCTGGCGTGGTGCCGGCTTGCCGGCCTGCGTGGGTCCGGCGCGCGGCCGAATGGGGGGCGTGGCATCGCGCTCAAGCCGGCGGGCCAGCGTTTCGCCGCCTGCAGGCGCACCGCCGCCGCCCAGGGCCGCAGGCCGCGCAGGGCTGGCGGGTGGGGCAGGCCGGACAGGCGGGGCTGCGGGGCGCGCTGCGGCGCTGGCCGGTGCCGCCACCCTGTGCGGCACATGCGCATGGCTGTCCGTGGCGCCACGGGGCAACTGGAAGACGGCCACGGCCTCGACCAGGTCCTGCGCCTGCTTGCGCAGCGAGGCAGCGGCGGCCGCGCTTTCCTCGACCAGGGCCGCGTTCTGCTGCGTGGTCTGGTCCATCTGCGTGACGGCTTCGCCAACCTGGGCCACGCCGGAGCTCTGCTCGGTGCTGGCCGAGCTGATCTCGCCCATGATGTCGGTGACCCGGCCGATGGCGGCCACCACTTCGGTCATGGTCGTGCCTGCGCGGTCCACCAGTTGCGAGCCCTGCTCCACACGCTCCACGCTGGCCGTGATCAGCGCCTTGATTTCCTTGGCGGCCTCGGCGCTGCGCTGGGCCAGCGATCGCACCTCGCCCGCGACCACGGCGAAGCCCCGGCCCTGCTCACCTGCGCGGGCCGCCTCCACCGCGGCATTGAGCGCGAGGATGTTGGTCTGGAAGGCAATGGAGTCGATCACGCCGATGATGTCGCCGATGCGCCGGCTGCTGTCGTTGATGCCCTTCATGGTCTCCACGGCCTCGGCCACCACTTCGCCGCCACGGCGCGCAACGCTGGATGCATTGAGCGCCAGCTGATTGGCCTGGCGTGCGTTGTCGGCGTTCTGGCGCACGGTGGAGCCCAACTCCTCCATGGAGGCTGCCGTCTGCTCCAGGGCACTGGCCTGCTCTTCCGTGCGGCTGGACAGGTCGGCATTGCCGGAGGCAATCTGCGCGCTGGCCGAGGCCACGCCTTCGGCGTTCTGGCGCACGCTGCGCACGGTCTGCACCAGGCTCGATTGCATGCGCTGCAGCGCGCCCAGCAGCAGGCCGGTTTCGTCATGGCGGTCGATGCGGATGGTCCCGCCCAGGTCGCCGTTGGCCACGCGGTCTGCGGCATCGACCGCATGCGCCAGCGGCGCGCGGATGGAGCGCGTCAGCCACAGGCCGGCCAGCACGGCCAGCAGCACGGCAGCCAGCGCCGCCACGCTGAGGACGACGACCGAGCGCCCGTACACGGCCTCGGCGTTGCGGCTTTCCTGCAAGGCGGCATCACTGTTGAGCTTGACCAGCAGATCCAGCGTGTTCGACGAATCGTTGTAGAGCTTCAGCGACTCGCCGCCCAGCACCGCCTGGGCCTTTTCCTTCTCGCCCTGGCGCGACAGCGCCAGCACCTGCTGGCTCAGTTGCTGGTAGCGCTCGCGTTCCTGGACCAGTTGCGCGTAGAGCCTGCGTTCTTCGTCCGATGACAGCAGCGGCTCATAGGCCTTCTTGCGCTCGGCCAGGCGGCGCTGCAGTTGTTCCAGCTGCTTTTCCGAATCGGTCTTGTAGGCGGCATCGTCATTGTTGACATGGCGCACTTCCAGAAGGCGCGTGCGCACGACATCGGTGCCGATCTGGTTGATCACTTCCACGCTGGGCATGGCGTTGCCCGTGATGACTTCCATGCTGGCGCGCATGGCGCGCAACTGCACCAGGGCTGCGGCCACCACGGCCAGCAGCAGCACCACCAGCAGACCGAAGGTGCCCAGCATGCGCGTTGAGATCTTGAGGTTTTTCACGTTCGTCTTTCTTGTCGAAGTCCTGCCATCTTGTTGTGCCTAGCTTTGTGTTGCGCCATGGACAGGCGTCAGCCAGGCCCGGCGCGGACTTCGCAAAAACAGATCTGCCGCAACCGCGCAAGTCGGCTTGTGGGCAAGGATTGGAGAGGGAGAGCCACCGCGGTGGCTCGGTCTGCTGGAAGACTGATTGCCGCCAGGCGTGGCGGCCATGAGAACAAGGTGATCACGGGATACCCCTTCGTTCCTAGGGAGCGGCGCCAGAAGCCGCCATTGTTCACGCTGTAAGAATAGGACTACATCCACTTACATTCTGCCAGTATCCAGGCATTGTTCAGGACAAGTTCAGGTACTGGTAGTAGGCAGAAACCTTCACTGGCAGATTTGTGCCACAGCCTCTCGCTCCCGTCTTGCGCCAGCTCAGCGCCAGACACAAAAGGAAAGCGGCCCCATGCAAAGCATGGAGCCGCCAGAAAAGGAAGCTGAACTGCGCGTGAGGCCTCAGAACGCGGCCCACTCCTCATCGTCGGCGGTGGTCGTCTTGGTGGTCTTGGTGGCCTTGGCGGGGGTGGCCGCAGCGATCTGTTGCGCCGGCCTGGCGGCCATGGGAGCCAGGGCCGGACGCGATGCCAGGGAGGCAACAACCGTTGCGCACGATGCTGCGGCAGTCGCCACAGTGACAGCTGGCGCATCGGCAGCCGCCGTGCGGAATACCGAGACCGAGGCCACCATGGCCTGTGCCTGCTGCTGCAGCGACTGGGCGGCGGCGGCGCTTTGCTCCACCAGGGCCGCGTTCTGCTGCGTGGCCTGGTCCATCTGCGTGATGGCATCGCCCACCTGGGCCACGCCCGCGCTCTGCTCGCTGCTGGCCGCGCTGATCTCGCCCATGATGTCCGTCACGCGCCGGATGGCGGTGACGATTTCCGACATGGTCTCGCCCGCCTTGTCCACCAGTTGCGTGCCCTGCTCCACGCGCTGCTCGCTGGCCTGGATCAGCGCCTTGATCTCCTTGGCCGCCTCGGCGCTGCGCTGGGCCAGCGAACGGACCTCGCCCGCCACCACGGCAAAGCCCCGGCCCTGCTCGCCAGCGCGGGCCGCCTCCACGGCGGCGTTCAGCGCAAGAATGTTGGTCTGGAAGGCAATGCCGTCGATCACGCCGATGATGTCCGCGATCTGGCGGCTGCTGTCGTTGATGCCCTTCATGGTGTCCACCACCTGGGCCACGACTTCGCCGCCACGCGCGGCGATGCCCGATGCGGAGGCCGCCATCTGGTTGGCCTGGCGCGCACTGTCGGCGTTCTGCCGCACGGTGGCGCCCAGTTGCTCCATGGAGGCTGCCGTTTCCTCCAGCGCGCTGGCCTGGCTTTCGGTGCGCGCCGACAGATCGGCATTGCCCTGGGCGATCTCACCGGCGGCCAGTGCCACGCCTTGCGCGTTGCCGCGCACCTCGCCCACCAGCTCGGCGAGCTTGCGGCGCATGTCTTCCTGTGCGTTGATGAGCTGGCCCATTTCGTCGCGGCGGCGGCTGGTGACCGGCGTCTCCAGATGGCCGGCCGCCACGTTGCGCGCCACATGGACGGCCTGGGCGACGGGGCCGGTCACGGCACGCGTGATGGCCCAGCCCACCAGGGCGGCAATGGCAACCACCACGGCCAGCGTGCCCAGCACCCAGATGCGGGCGAGGTCAAAGCCGGCCTGCGCCTGCTGGCGGGCCTGCTCGCCCGCCTCGCGCTGCAGGGTCAGCAGGCGGCCGGCGCTTTCGGCCAGCTTGCCGAACTGCGCCTCGGATTCGCCGGCGAACATCAGCCCCATCTCGTCGGCCATGAAGGCCTGCTCCTCGGTGGTCGAATAGTTGCCGGCACGCGCGCGCTCCAGCAGGCGCGCATGCATGGCCAGGAACTGCTGCTTGAAGCCGAGGTAGTCGTCAAAGGCCGCGCGCAGGGCCTGCTGGTCGATCAGCGCACGCAGAGCCGTCTCATGCTCGCCGATGGTCTGCAGCCGGTCCTGCACCTGCTTGGCAAAGCCATCGACCTCGCCCAGGCTGCGCGCCGAGGCGATGCCGGCCTCGTGGCGGCGCAGGCGGTTGTACTCGGAGCGCATGGCGCCCGCATGGAACATGCTGGGCAGGGCCACATCCGACAAATGCAATGCGTTGCGGTGCATTTGCGCCAGTTGCAACCAGGCCACCGCCCCCAGGATGGCCGAGAACAGGACCATGACGAGGAATCCCATGCCCAGCTTCGTGCCCATGCGCCAATCTGCCAACTTCATTTGCTCGCTCCCGGGCCGATGTCCCCATCAGCGCCTGATTGATCTGCCAAAACCTTGATCCACGACAAAACAAAAAACGCACCCGGCGCGTAGGCAACGGGTGCGTTTCAAATTGTATCAACTGCGAAGCGGGCATTTACCTCAGCGCAGTTGAGACTCCCTCAACGGGAGTGAGAAGGATCAGCCCTTGTAGTTGGCGATGCCGTCCACGACTTCCTTCTTGGCCTCGTCCACGCCCTTCCAGCCCAGCACCTTGACCCACTTGCCCTTTTCCAGGTCCTTGTAGTGCTCGAAGAAATGCTGGATCTGCTTGAGGGTGATCTCGTGGATGTCTTCCAGCGTGTTGATCTTGTCGTAGGCCGGCAGCAGCTTTTGCGTGGGCACGGCCAGGACCTTGCCGTCCACGCCGGACTCGTCTTCCATCAGCAGGATGCCGATGGGGCGGCAGGCCACGACCACGCCCGGGGGCAGCGGGAAGGGCGTCATCACCAGCACGTCCACCGGATCGCCGTCGCCGGACAGCGTCTGGGGCACATAGCCGTAGTTGGCCGGGTAGTGCATGGCCGTGCCCATGAAGCGGTCCACGAAGACGGCGCCGCTTTCCTTGTCCACTTCGTACTTGATGGGATCGGAGTTGGCCGAGATCTCGATGACCACGTTGAAGGATTCAGGAGCGTTCTTGCCCGGTGTGACTTTGTCGAAAGACATGATGGATGAGGAGAGTTGAAACAAAAAAGCCCCCGCAGGGGGATAGCAGCGTGATTTTAGGCGCAGGCACGCGCCCCCACGGATGGCTCCGCAGGAACGCCTGCCATGCTACGGCGGCAAGCCTGCGCCAAGCTTGCAGCGCCCGGGCCGTTTTCAGGCGTGTGCGCCGCCCGCGCGCCGCTGCACGGGCCCGCTGCGCTGCTCCACCGCATGCTGCACTTCGCGGCGCAGGCCCAGGGCAAAGCCCAGCTCGGCCAGCACGAACAGCGGCCCGATGACCAGGCCCACGATGTCATCCAGGAAAGCCGGCTTGCGGCCCTCGTAGTAATGGCCCACGAACTGGATCACCCAGCCCACGGCGAAGATGCCCAGGCCCCAGCCCAGCCAAGCCCCCATCGGCAGCATGGCGATGGGCTGGGCCAGCGCCAGCATCAGGGCAAGCACCAGGGCCATGGCGATGCCGTAGCGCAGGTCCAGCAGACAGTAGTAGATGCCTGCCGCCAGTGCCGCCAGCAGGGCCAGGCTCAATGGCAGCTGGGGCAGGCCGTCGCCCAAGGGGGCAGCCCACTGCAGGCGGGCCAGCAAAATCACCACCGCCCACATGATCAGCGGCACGCCGACGAAGTGCGTGAGGATGTTGCGCGGATCACGGTGATAGTCCGCGTACTGGGACAGTTGGTCGATGAGGGTTTTCATAGGCTGCACCTGCGGTGGATGTTGCGCAACCATGGTGGTGTCATCAAGGATTGGCGTCTGTCATGGATCCGACACAAGCCTCATCGCACACCTCGGGCTTACCCGCACCCGCCCCGGCAGCTCCGGCAGCCCACGCCGCCCCGCGCGGCGTACGGCGCCGTGCTGCGGCCGGCCCGCCGGGCATGGCCGATCTCTGGGCCACCATCGAGGCGGGCCGCTGGTTCCACGCCCTGCCGCCGGAGCTGGGCGCACAGCTCAAGGCACTGGCCCAGCCCCGCACGCTGGCGGCAGGCGACTGGCTGTTCCGGCGCGGCGACCCGCCCTGCGGCCTCTATGCGGTGGCGCGTGGTGCGCTCAGTATCTCGGGAACGGCCGCCTGCGGCGAGCAGGCCCGCACGGCGCTGCTGACCCTGGTGGAGCCTCCCATGTGGCTGGGGGAAATCGCGCTGTTCGATGGAGCCGAGCGCACCCACGATGCCCAGGCAGCCACGGCCTGCACCGTGCTGCACGTGCCCCAGGCCCCACTGCAGGCATGGCTGGCGGCCCATCCCGAACACTGGCAGGTGCTGGCCTTGCTGCTGACCGACAAGCTGCGCGTATGCCTGATGGCGCTGGAGGAGCACACACTGCTGCCTGCGCCGCAGCGCCTGGCGCGGCGCCTGGTGCGCATGGCCGAAGGCTTTGACCAGTGGCAGCCGGACGGCCAGGGCCGCCAGCGCTGGCGCCGCGAGCTGGATGTTTCCCAGGAACAGCTGGCTCGCATGCTGGGCCTGTCGCGCCAGACCACCAACCAGATCCTGCAGGAGCTGCAGCAGGCCGGTTGCCTGCAACTGCGGCGCGGCAAGATGGAGGTGCTGGACCGGCAGGGCCTGCGCGACGCGGGCTGGCCCGAGGACTGAAGCCACTGAAGCCGCTGGAGCCACCAAGGCGATCGAGGGGACGCAGCAACGCCCGGGACTGGACAAGCGGCGCGGGCGCCCCACAATCGGGCTCCATGCAATACCACTACATCGGCAATGCGTCCGTGCCCACGGAGTCGGGACGCACGATCCCCGTGCTGGACCCGTCGGACGGGCAGGCTTTCGACGAGCTGCAGCGCGGCTCGCCCCAGGACATCGACCTGGCCGTGCGTTCGGCGCGCGAGTGCCAGGACAGCGTCTGGAGCAAGCTTTCTGCCGCAGAGCGCGGGCGCCTGCTGATGCGCCTGTCGGGCAGCGTGCTCCAGCATGCCGATGAACTCACGGCCATTGAGCAGCGCGACTGCGGCAAGCCCACGCGCCAGGCCCGTGCCGATGTGCTGGCGCTGGCGCGCTACTTCGAGTTCTATGCCGGCGCCTGCGACAAGCTGCACGGTGAGACCCTGCCCTACCAGCAGGGCTACAGCGCCCTGACCTGGCGCGAGCCCCACGGCGTGACCGGCCACATCGTGCCCTGGAACTATCCCATGCAGATCCTGGGCCGCAGCGTGGGCGCGGCGCTGGCCGCGGGCAATACCTGTGTGGTCAAGCCCTCGGAAGACGCCTGCCTGTCCGTGCTGCGCGTGGCGCGGCTGGCCACCGAGGCAGGCTTTCCAGCCGGCGCCTTCAACGTGGTCACCGGCCTGGGTCACGAGGTGGGTGAGGCCCTGGCGCGCCATCCCGGCGTAGACCACCTGAGCTTCACAGGCAGCCCCGGCGTGGGCACGCTGATCCAGCAGGCGGCTGCCGAGCGCCACTGCCCCGTCACGCTGGAGCTGGGCGGCAAGAGCCCGCAGATCGTGTTTGCAGACGCGGACCTTGATGCCGCCGTGCCCGCCATCGTCAACGCCATCGTGCAGAACGCGGGCCAGACCTGCTCGGCAGGTTCGCGCGTGCTGATCGACTCGCTGATCTACGAGCCGCTGCTCGAACGCCTGGGCCAGGCCTTCGAGGCGCTGCGCGTGGGCCCGGCCGCCATGGACCTGGACCTGGGGCCGCTGATCCGCGCCAGCCAGCAGCAGCGCGTCTGGGATTTCCTGTCCGATGCCCAGGTGGCCGGCATTGCCGTGGTGGCGCAGGGCCAGATCGTCGAGGATGCGCCCGACAGCGGCTTTTACCAGGCGCCCACCCTGCTGCGCGACGTGCCGCCCGAGCACCGGCTGGCGCAGGAAGAGATTTTCGGCCCCGTGCTCTGCGCCATGCCCTTCCATGACGAGGACCATGCCGTGCAACTGGCCAACGGCACGGCCTACGGCCTGGTGGCCGGCCTGTGGACGCGCGACGGCGCGCGCCAGCTGCGCATGGCGCGGCGCCTGCGCTGCGGCCAGGTCTTCATCAACAACTACGGGGCCGGTGGCGGCGTGGAGCTGCCCTTCGGCGGCGTCAAGTCCAGCGGCCATGGCCGTGAAAAGGGCTTCGAGGCGCTCTACGGCTTTACCACGCTGAAGACCGTCGCCATACGGCATGGCTGATCTTTGCGCATGACGGAAAATCGCGGGATGCCCGGCGCCAGCCGTCAGCCCGCGACAGAAAGAACAGCTTCCCCCATGCCCTTGTCCCCCATTCCCGACCGCACGCCCCAGCATGAACGCGACGTGCGCTACCGCAGCTACGCCCGCGCCGACGGCCTCTGGGATATCGAAGGCGAGCTGCGCGACAGCAAGACCCATGACATCGAACTGAGCGGCGGCCGCCACATGCCCGCCGGCACGGCCATACACCACATGTGGATACGCACCACGGTCGATGCCCGCCTGACGGTGCAGGCCATCGAGGTCGTCATGGATTCCCACCCGCTGGGCCACTGCCCCGAGGCCACGCGGGCCCTGCAGAAAATGGTGGGCTGCTGCATGGCGCGCGGCTGGCGCAAGGCCATCAACGAGAACCTGGGCGGCGTGGCCAGCTGCACGCATCTGCGCGAGCTGCTGTTCAACATGGCCACCGCCGCCTTCCAGTCCGTGCCGGGCGTCTTTGGCGATGCCGACCCCAGCCAGCCGCCACGCCACCTGGGCCAGTGCCTGGGCTGGGACTTCAACGGCCCCGGCGTGGCCCGCTATTACCCGCAATTCGTGGGCTGGCAGCCCGGCACAGGCGGCGTGACCCCGATCCCGGCGACCACAGCCACCACCGAAACCCAGGGGGCCTGACCCCCGACCGAGGAGCAAAGCCCGATGCGTGTCCAGGACAAATCCATCATCGTCACAGGCGCCGGCAGCGGCATCGGGGCCGGCATCGCCCAGCGGCTGGCCGCCGAAGGTGCCCGGGTCATCGTCAACGACATCGACCGCGAGGCGGGCACGCGCGTGGCACAGTCCATCACCGCCGAAGGCGGCCGGGCACTTTTCGTGCAGGCGGACATGACACGCAGCGAACAGGTCAAGGCCCTGGTGGAGGCCTCGCTGCAGGCGCATGGCCGGCTCGACGCCTTCATCAACAACGCGGGCTGGACGCACCGCAACCGCCCCATGCTCGAAGTCAGCGAGGCCGAGTTCGACCGCGTCTACGCCATCAACGTCAAGAGCATCTACCTCTCTGCCGTGCACGGCGTGCCCGCCATGCGCGCCAACCCGGCGCTGGCCGATGGCCGCCCTGGCGGCGGCAGCTTCATCAACATCGCCTCCACGGCCGGCCTGCGCCCTCGGCCGGGGCTGACCTGGTACAACGGCTCCAAGGGTGCCGTCATCATCACCAGCAAGTCCATGGCGGCCGAGCTCGGGCCCGAGAACATCCGCGTCAACTGCATCAACCCCGTCTTCAACCCCGACACCGGCCTGGCCGCCGAGTTTGCCGGCGGCCCCGTGGACGAGGAGCGCCGCGCGCGCTTTCGCGCGACGATTCCGCTGGGCCGCTTTTCCACAGCGCTGGACGTGGCCAATGCCGCGCTGTATCTGGCCAGCGACGAGGCCGCCTTCATCAGCGGCACCTGCATCGAGGTAGACGGAGCGCGCTGCGTCTAGACACAGATCAAGAACTGCAGGCTTGCGCAGTGCCTGGACATAGGCATTCGGGCAAAATCGCAGGCATGGCAGAACGAGTGATCCCCCTGGTCGACGAGCGCGCCCCCACGCGCCCGGCCGCCGTGCCAAGTCTGCTGCAGACGCCCACCGGCGATCTGCAGGACAGGCTTGGCCGGTCGCTGCGCGACCTGCGCATCAGCATCACCGACCGCTGCAACTTCCGCTGCAGCTACTGCATGCCCAAGGAAGTCTTCGACAAGAACTACAGCTACCTGCCGCACGGCTCGCTGCTGAGTTTCGAGGAAATCACGCGCACGGCGCGCCTGTTCGTGCAGCACGGCGTACAGAAGATCCGGCTGACGGGCGGCGAGCCGCTGCTGCGCAAGAACGTGGAAACGCTGGTGGAGCAGCTCTCCGCCCTGCGCACGCCCGGCGGCCAGCCGCTGGACCTGACGCTGACCACCAACGGCTCCCTGCTGGCCCGCAAGGCCCGCGCGCTCAAGGACGCCGGCCTGAACCGCGTCACCGTGAGCCTGGACGGGCTGGACGACGCGGTGTTCCGCAGCATGAACGACGTGGACTTCCCGGTCTCCGACGTGCTGGCCGGCATCGAGGCGGCCCAGGCCGCGGGCCTGACCAACATCAAGGTCAACATGGTGGTCAAGCGCGGCACCAACGAAGACCAGATCCTGCCCATGGCGCGCCACTTCCAGGGCACGGGCGTGACCTTGCGCTTCATCGAATACATGGATGTGGGCGCGACCAACGGCTGGCGCATGGACGAGGTCCTGCCCTCCGACGAGGTCATCGCCCGGCTGCGCGCCGAACTGCCCCTGGTGCCGCTGCAGCCCAGCGCCACCGGCGAGACGGCCGTGCGCTGGGGCTATGCCGACGCGCGCGGCCTGCACGACCCGTCGCTGGGCGAGGTCGGCGTGATCAGCAGCGTCACCCATGCCTTTTGCGGCGACTGCAACCGCGCGCGCCTGTCCACCGAAGGCCGGCTGTACCTGTGCCTGTTCGCCTCCGAAGGCTGGGACCTGCGCAGCCTGCTGCGCAGCGGCGCCAGCGATGCAGAGGTCGCCTCCGCGCTGGCCCCCATCTGGCAGCAGCGCAGCGACCGCTACTCCGAGCTGCGCGCCAGCCTGCCGGCCAGCACGGGCACGCAGCGCAGGCGCATCGAGATGAGCTACATCGGCGGCTGATTCGTGCGGCGTGCGCGGGGCGTCGGCGCCCTGCCATCGCCGCCCCGCCCCCTACTCCTTTTCCCGCTGCTCCCTCCCGCCCCATATGCCTCCTTCTTCCCAGCCCGCTGTCCAGCCCGCCCCCCTGCCCCTGAACGACATCACGGGCTGCGTGCTGGCAGGCGGGCGCGGCATGCGAATGGGCGGCATCGACAAGGGACTGCAGCCCTTTCTGGGCCAGCCGCTGGCGGCCCATGCGCTGGACCGCCTGGCGCCCCAGGTCGGGCATCTGCTGATCAACGCCAATCGCCATGCCGAGGCCTATGCGCAATTGGGCGCGGCCCACGGTGCGCCGGTCTGGCCCGATGCCGAACCCGACTATCCCGGCCCGCTGGCCGGCTTCCTGAGCGGCCTGATGCACTGCCGGACGCCCTGGCTGGTCTGCGTGCCCTGCGATACGCCGCTGTTCCCGCTGGACCTTGTGGAGCGGCTTGTGCAGGCGGCGCTGTCGCAGCAGCCTGCGGCCGACATCGTCGTCGCCCATGGCTGGGAGCACTCGCTTGACGCAGATCAATCCCTGCTGCGGGCCCAGCCCGTGTTCTGCCTGATGCGGTCATCGCTGCGTGATAGTCTGCAATCGTTCATACGTTCGGGCGGCCGCAAGATCGATGCATGGACGGGCCAGCACCGCTGCGCCACGGCCCTCTTCGACCGCGCAGGCGACAGCCCGCTGGCCTTTGCCAACGCCAACACGCAGCAGGAGCTGCAGGCGCTGGCGTGCGCCGGCAGCCACCCCGTCGTAGTGCCCCGCGCCGCCGGCCCGCACGCCGCCTTGCCCAACCGGATTCCGTTCTGATGACAGCATCCTTCCAGCCCGCATCCCCCACCACCGCATCCACCCAGGACCTGAGGGTCGATCAGGCCCTGACACAGCTGGCCAGCCTGCTGCAGCCCCTGGGCCCGGTGGCAGAGGTGGAGACGCTGGCGCTGGCCGATGCGCTGGACCGCGTGCTGGCCGAAGACATCGTCTCCCCCGTTGATGTGCCAGCGCATGACAACGGCGCCATGGATGGCTATGCCTTCGATGGTGGCCAGCTGCAGGCAGCTCACGCCGGTTCGCCCGCTGCACCGCTGGTGCTGCGCGTAGTCGGCCAGGCCCTGGCCGGCAAACCCTGGCACGGCACCGTGCAGGCCGGCGAGTGCATCAAGATCATGACCGGCGCCGTGTTGCCTAGCGGGCTGGACACGGTGGTCGCGCATGAACGCACCGTGTCCGCAGGCACTGACCACATCGGCATTCCGGCAGGCAGCGTGCGTGCCGGGGACAACCGGCGCCTGCGCGGCGAGGACCTGAGCCGGGGCCGCGTGGCCCTGGCGGCGGGCCAGCGCCTGCATCCCGCGGCCCTGGGCCTGATCGCCAGCCTGGGCCAGCCCCAGGTGCGCGTGCGCAGGCGGCTGCGCGTGGCCTATTTCTCCACGGGCGATGAAATCCTCCACCCCGGCACGGCGCCGCGCGAGGGTGCGGTCTACGACAGCAACCGCTTCAGCCTCATCGGCCTGCTGCAGCGCATGGGCGTGCAGGTGCTGGACCTGGGCGTGGTGGCCGACGAACCCGAGGCCCTGCAGGAGCGCCTGCGCGAAGCCGCCTCCCTGGCCGACGTGGTGCTGACCAGCGGAGGCATCAGCGCAGGCGAGGCCGACCACACGCGCGCCATGCTGCAGCGCATGGGCTGCGTGCACTTCTGGCGACTGGCCATGCGGCCCGGCCGGCCGCTGGCCGTGGGCCTGCTGCAGCCCGATGCGGGCACGCCGTTTGCCGCAAGCCGCACGCCTGCACGCACCACGGTGCTGATCGGCCTTCCTGGCAATCCCGTGGCCGCCATGGTCAGCTTTCTGGTCTTTGTCCGTCCGGCGCTGCTGCAGCTCATGGGCGCTGCGCAGGCAGCTGCCGAGGCGGCCGCCCTGCCCCAGGCCGTGGCTGCCCATGCGCTGTCCAAGCGGCCGGGCCGCACCGAGTACCAGCGCGGCCTTCTGTTCACAGGCGCCGATGGCCGCTGCCTGGTCCGCACCACCGGGCCGCAGGGCTCGGGCGTGCTGCGCTCCATGGCCGAGGCGGACTGCCTCATCGTGCTCGAACATGAGCGCGGTGCCGTGCAAGCCGGTGAAACCGTGTCCATCCTGCCGCTGCAGGCCTTTCCCTGACAGGAGATTCCCATGCCCTTCCAGTCCAAGCACCTGACCGACGCCCCCGATCGCAGCACCGTCGACACGCTGCCCGGCGCTACCTTGCTGGAGTTCGGCACCGCTTGGTGCGGCCACTGCCAGGGCGCGCAACCGCTGATTGCCCAGGCGCTGGATGCCGCCCCGCAGGTGGCGCACATCAAGGTGGAAGACGGCCCCGGCCGGGCCCTGGGTCGCAGCTACCGCGTCAAGCTCTGGCCCACCCTGATCTTTCTGCGTGACGGGCAGGAGGTGCAAAGGCTGGTGCGGCCCCAGCAGGCCCGCGAGATCGCGGACGCACTGGCCCGCATCACCGCCCAGCCCTGACGCTTGCGGCGCGGCCGCTGCCTGTGTATCGCCGACAATGGCCCGCATGCCGCCTCAAAAGAAGCCAACCGAATCCGCGCCCAAAAAGCCCCGCCGCAACAGCGGCCGCCCGCTGGCCGACGATGCCGTGGGACGGGACATCATCCTGCAGACCACGGTCAACCTGCTCAAGACCCGCACGCCGGAGCAGCTGAGCATTCTGGAAATCGCGGCGGCAGCCGGTGTCACGCGTGCCCTGGTGCGCTACTACTTCAGCAGCCTCAAGGGCTTGCTGCAGGAGGTGACGGAGTCACTGATGCGCGAGTTGCAAAACCGCATGGAAGTGGCGCTCAGGACGCAGGGCACGGTGGAAGAGCGCGTCTACCAGCGCCTGCTGCTGCGGCTGGATTTCATGCGCGAGCACCCGCAGTTCGAGCGGCTGGCGCTCTCCGAGATCTACCACTACGAAAGCGAAGAAGAGCCGCCGCCCTCGGGCACGCCGCTGCAGCGCATCACGCGGCGCGGGCTGGAGCTGACCTCGACCATGCTGATGAACGGAGCACAGGCCAGCCACCCGGCACAGGTGGACCCGCGCTTCATCCACCTGGCCATCCTCAGCATTTCGGCCTTCCTGCCCACGGCACGGCCGCTGCTGGCCGAACTGTTCGGTGAGGGACCCGAGGCAGACCAGCAGATCGAGCGCTACCTGCGCTTCATGTCCCATCTGCTGGCCGAGCGCATCAGGCAGGATGCGCCGGCGCAAGACCACCCTCCTTCCCCGGGCCACCACCCGGGATGACTTGCGCCGGCGCCCGCTGCTTCCTCCCTCCTTTCGTTCGGCGCCTGTTCAATCTAGTCCGGCTGTATGCCCAGCTCCTTGACCAGCCGCCCGAAGCGCTCGAAATCGCCGGCATTGGTCTTGCCCAGGCGCTGGGGCGGGCCGCCCACAGGGACGGTTCCCAGCGTGGCCATGCGCGCCACCACGTCGGGCATCCTGAGGATCTCGTTGAGATGCGTATTCAGCAGCTTGACCACCTCGGCGGGCATGTTCCTGGGGCCGAACAGGCCGTACCAGGCGGTCAGCTCCACGTCCTTGTAGCCCAGCTCGGCCAGCGTGGGCACGTCGGGCGCCAGCGGTGAGCGCTGGGCGTCGGCCACGGCCAGCGCCACCAGCTTGCCGCCGGGCAGATAGGGAGCGATGGAGCCCAGCGTGCTGTAGGTGAAGGGCACATGGCCGCCCACCACATCGGTGACGGCCGGGGCCACGCCCTTGTAGGGTATGGCCTCGAAGCGGGCGCCCGTGGCGCGCCGGACCATCTCGCCGAGGAAGTGCATGGGCGAGCCATTGCCCGGCGTGGCATAGCCCAGCGAGCGGCCTTGGCTGGTGGAGATGGCCTCCTTGAAGCTGCGCACGCCTGCGCCGGGCCCGGCGACGAGGAACAGCGAAGTGGAGCCGACCTCGATCACGGGCGTGAAGCCATTGAGCACGTCGTAGCCGTGGCCCGCGCCCAGCTTGAGCACCAGTTGGGCCATGGCAAAGGTATTGGGCGCCAGCAGCAGCGTGTAGCCATCGGCCGGTGCCTTGGCCACGAAACTGCTGCCTATGGTGCCGCTGGCGCCCGCGCGGTTGTCCACGAGCACGGACTGGCCGATGCGGGCCGACAGCTTCTCGCCCAGCAGCCGCGCCAGCGCGTCGGTATCGCCGCCAGCGGGGTAGGCCACGACGATGGTGACCGGCTTGTGGGGGTAGGTCTGGGCCTGCGCCGGACCGGCGAGCAGCGCCAGGGCCATGGCCGCGCCCAGGGCGAGCGTTCTGCGTTTCGCTTTCATGGAGAGGGCTTTCATCGTGGTTTTTTCATTGTCAGCAAAGGTCGTTGCCGGGCTCAAGCCTGGCGTATCGCCACACGGTGCATCCGCCGCGCTGCGGGGTGGTAGTCATTGACCGCGTAGTGCTGCGTGGCCAGGTTGTCCCAGATGGCCACCGAGCCCTTGCGCCAGCGAAAGCGCACCTGCCATTCAGGCACCTTGGCCAGCCCGCTGAGCATGGCGATCAGGGCCGCGCTCTCGTCGCTGGTCACGCCTTCTATGTGCGTGGTGTAGAGCGAGTTCACAAAGGCCACGGGCAGCCCGGTGACCGGGTGCTCCAGGACCACGGGCTGCTCCAGCGGCGGATGCTTGAGGCGGGTGGCGCGATAGGCCTCGCCAGACGGATCTCGGCGCATCAGGCTTTGCCTGAGCGCTGGCGCCTCCCAGTTGTGGGTGGCGCGCAGCTTGCGCAGATAGGCCTGCAGCTCGGGCGCCAGCGAGGCGAAGGCCGTGGTCATGCTGGCCCACATGGTGTCGCCACCCGTGGGCGGCACGTCCACGGCGTAGAGGCAGGCACCGGCGGGCGGCTTGGTCTGCCAGGTCAGGTCGGCATGCCAGATGTCGGTGCCGGTGCGCGTGCCCTGGCTGATCAGCAGCTCGACATGGGGATCGTCCGGGTGCGAGGGAAAGGTGGAGGACACGGGCTCTACCTTGCCGAACACCTGGGCCACGCGCACCTGCTGCGCAGGGTCCAGCGTCTGGTCGCGGAAGAATATGACCTGGCGCTCGGCCAGCAGCCGGCGCAGCGCGTCCGCATGGTCATGCACCTGCGCCGGGTCCGAGAGATCGATGCCGTAGATCTCCGATCCTATGCACGGGGTGATGTGTTCGACTTGCATGAAATTCCTTTTCTCGAAAAAAACGGGGTTGGGGTGGTGATCAGGTGGACGCGATGTCCTGCGGCAGCGGCATGGAGCGGAACCGGCGGCCGGTGGCATGGAACAGGGCCGTGGCCACGGCAGGCGCCGTGGGGCCCAGGGCCACTTCGCCGCAGCCCTGGGGCGGCCGGTCGCTCTCGACCAGGACCACCTCCACGCGGGGCATTTCGGCAAGTTGCAGCAGCGGGTAGTCGTGGAAATTGCTTTGCTGCACCACGCCCTTGTCAAAGCCCAGCCGGCTCTTGAAGGTGTTGGTCAGCGCAAAGCCGATGCCGCCTTCGACATTGGCCTTGACCAGTCCCGGGTTGACCACGCGGCCCGCGTCGATGGCGCAGATGGCGCGCTCCAGCCGCACGCGGCCTTCCACAACACGCAATTCCATGACCAGCGCGACGAAGGTCTGGAAGCTCTCGCCCCGCCCCGTGTAGACGTTGAAGGTCATGGCGCGGTGCAGGCCTGCCGGCGCGGGCTGCTCCCAGCGCGCGGCCTTGGCCGCCGCATCCAGCACGCCCAGCGCCAGCGGCTGGCCGGCCAGCAGGCGGCGCCGGTACTGGTAGTCGTCCACGCCTGCGGTGTGGGCCAGCTCGCTGATGAAGCTTTCCAGGAAGAACACGCTGGACGTGGTGCCCACGCTGCGCAGATAGCTCAGCGGTATGGGCTGCTGCACGTCCACGGCATCCACCAGCAGGTTGGGCACGCCGTAGATCAGGTCGTAGATGGACTCGACCATGGTCTCGTCCCAGCCGCCTGCATCGGCCATCTTCTTGGGGTTGATGGCCCCGTACAGCGACTGGCCCGAGATGCGCGCATGCAGCGCGGCCGGCAGGCCGTCGGCGCCCAGCACGGCACTCAGCCGCCCCGAGGCACCGGGCCGATAGTAGGAATGCCGTATGTCGTCCTCGCGCGAGCGGATGACCTTGACGGGCCGGCCCACGGCCTTGGATGCCGCTGCCGCATGCAAGGCGAAGTCGGGCATGTACTTGCGCCCGAAGCTGCCTCCGAGGAAGGTGGTGTGCACGATGACCTTGTCCGCAGGCACGCCGCAGGCCTTGCCCAGTTCGCCGCGCAGGAAGTCCTGGCCCTGGTAGGGCCCCCAGGTCTCGACCTCACCGTCGCGCACATGGACAGTGGCGGCCAGCGGCTCCATGGTGGCGTGCGTGATGTAGGGCGAGTGGTAGTCGGCCGTGATCGGCTTGCCCGCCGCCAGCATTTCGCGCGGCTTGCCCAGGCTGCGGGCAACGACGGCCTTGTCGTTCGACAGACCTGCGACGAACTGCGCATGGATGCGCTCGCTGTCCACGCCGGCCGCCGCGCCGGCGTCGAATTCGATGTCCAGCGCATCGGCAGCCTGCTTGGCGATCCAGTACGAATCGGCCACCACGACCACGGTGCTGGGCTCAGGGTCGGGCCACTGCGTGGTGCGCACGACGGCATGCACGCCGGGGCGCGCGCGCACCTCTGCCTCGTTGCGGATGCGCACGATGCGCCCCGTCACGCTGGGCGCCATGCGCACTGCGCCGATCAGCATGCCGGGCACCTCGACATCGATGCCGAAGACCGCACTGCCATCGACCTTGGCCGGGGTGTCCACCCGGCGCAGGTTGCGGCCGATCAGGCCCTGCTCGGAAGCCGACTTCATGCGCGGGCGCGCGGCGATGGACAGCCTGGAAGCCTCGGCCACGATCTCGCCGTAGCCCACGCTGCGACCCGTCGCGGAGTGCAGCACCCGGCCGGCGCGCGTGCTGCACTGGGATGCCCGCACGCCCAGCCGGGCCGCGCCGGCACGCAGCAGCACATCACGGGCCTGGGCACCGGCCAGGCGCATGCGCTCGTAGAAATAGTTCATCGACATCGACGCGCCCACGAACTGCTGGAACGGCATCTCGCCCGCATCGTTGCGGTAGGCGTCGCGCCCCGTGACGAAGCGCACGGTCACGCTGGCCCAGTCGGCATCGAGCTCGTCAGCCAGCACCTGGGGCAGGCCCGTGTAGATGCCCTGGCCCACCTCGCACTGCGACACGCCGATCACCACCTGCCCCGAAGGCTCGATCCAGACCCAGTCGCCGATGGAGGAGGCCGTTGCTGCCGCTGCACCGGCCTCCGCTGGCGCGGCCTGCGCCAGCGGAATCAGCAGGCTGCCGGCAGCAGGCACCACCAGCAGCGCAGCAGCGCTCTGGAGCAGATGCCTGCGCCGCAGCGAGATGGCAGAGCCGGCCGTGCGGCCCCGTTCATTGCTTGGACGCTGCGGCATGGATGGCCTCCCGGATGCGGTGGTAGGTGGCGCAGCGGCACAGATTGGTCATGGCCTCGTCGATCTGCGCATCGGTGGGCTGTGGATGGGTCTTGAGCAGCGCGGCAGCGGCCATGACCATGCCGGACTGGCAGTAGCCGCACTGCGGCACGTCCTTGTCCATCCAGGCCTTCTGGATGGGGTGGGAACGGTTGCTGGACAGCCCTTCGATGGTCGTGACCGCCTTGCCGCCCACCGTCGAGACGGGCAGCACGCAGGAGCGCACCGGCTCGCCATCGACATGGACCGTGCAGGCTCCGCACATGCTGATGCCGCAGCCGAACTTGGTGCCGGGCAGCTTGAAGTGATCGCGCAGCACCCACAGCAAGGGGGTCTGCCCGTCGCCGTCAAAGGCCACGCTTCGGGAATTGAGGGTGAATTTCATCGTGGGGTCTCCAATGCGCCCGCATCGACCGGGCTGCATGTCTCATGCCTCTCAGAACGAGTGGTGTATGCCTGCCGCAATCACGGTCTGCGTGCGCCCGCTGGCAACGCCCACGGAATTCATCGCCGCCACGCCATCCGAGGCGCGCTGGTGCGTGACCGAGGCATGCAGCTGCGTGCGTTTGGAGAAGGCGTAGCGCGCGCCCAGGTGGACCTGGTTCCACTTCGTCTGCTCGAAGCGGCTGAAGGAGTAGCCCGTGTTGATGGTCACGGACTGGCTGGTCTGCCAGGCCAGGCCCAGGTCGAGCGCACTCATGTTGCTGGAGGCCCCGCCGTACTTGAGCGTGGAGCGCGTCAGCAGCGCGTTGAGCCGGACCGGAAGCGCATCGAGCTGGTAACCGCCGCCGATGCCCAGCACCTGGAAGGTATCGAGCACCAGGGGCCGGCCCGCCACCAGGTCCTGGCCCAGCGCGTTCGCCAGGCCCGTGCGCCCGGCGATATCGAAGGCACGGCCGCGCGCATCGGTGTAGGCCACGGCCAGATTGAGCTTGGCACTGGAATAGCTGCCCATGACGCTGTAGGTGCGGTTGGCCTGCGAGCGGCCCGGCACCTCGCCAAAGCCGTACTGCGCGCCGAACTGCATCCCGCCCATGCTGGGCGTCAGGTAGACCACGGAGTTGTCCACCGGAAACTGGCTGGACAGGCCGTCCAGATTGCCGGGGTGGTAGAGATAGAAGTTGTAGAGCTGGTAGCCGTTGCCCCACTGGCTCAGCGTGCCGGCCGTGAAATCGACCTGGCGACCCAGCCGCACCGAGCCCATCGACGCGCTGTCCAGACCCACCCAGGAAGCCCGGTTGAAGTAGCTGGTCGGCGAGATCGGCGAGCCGATGTCCGTGAGGAATCCGTTCTCCAGCTGGAACGAGGCCTTCATGCCGCCCCCCAGATCCTCCGAGCCGCGCAGGCCCCAGAGGTCAGGCTGGGAAATGGCCGAATCCATGCGCGTCAGCCGGCTCCCCCGCACATCGCTGATCCAGGGCATGGTCAGGTCCATGCTGCCGTACAGCGTCACCGAACTCTGGGCCAGCGCCGCTCCCGCGCCGCCCAGCATCGCCAATGCGGCAATTGCTTTGTATTTCATCGCAAGGCTCTTTCATCGTGAGATGGTTTAAAAATTCCACAAGTGGCAATTTTGAACACCACGCCACGGAAGATGCCTGGCAAGGCGCGAACTAATTTCCACTTATGGAAATATTAGCTGCGCGGGCCGAATTCTGGTTCTGGGGTTTTCATCTACCGCGTTGTAGGTAGGTCTCGGGAGGTGGAAGCAAGGGACGGGCATTGCACCCGCCCCCGCACCAGGCGCTCAGCGCCCCAGTGCTTGGTCCACGCCCTTGTTGGCCAGGGCGTCTGCCCGCTCGTTGCCAGGGTCGCCTGCGTGGCCCTTGACCCAGCGCCAGTCGATGCGGTGGCCACCGCCCTGGACCAGGGCGTCCAGCCGCTGCCACAGCTCGACGTTCTTGACCGGCTCCTTGGAGGCCGTCTTCCAGCCCTTGGCCTTCCAGCCATGGATCCATTCGGTGATGCCCTTGAGCACGTACTGGCTGTCGATGTAGAGCACCACATCACAGGGCCGCCTGAGCGCGGACAGCGCCTCGATCACGGCCATCATCTCCATGCGGTTGTTGGTCGTGTTCAGCTCGCCGCCGAACAGCTCTTTCCTGGCGCTGCCGGCCTCCAGCACCACGCCCCAGCCGCCGGGACCCGGATTGCCCTTGCAGGCGCCGTCCGTGTAGATAACAACTTGATTCAAAAAATTTCCTTGGGTTGAATGGCCCGGCCTTCAGGCCGGTTGGAATGCGGATCGCCGCCCTGCATCGCCTGCGCCGGCATGCGGTGGGCCACAGGCACGGAGGCGCCCGACACGGCTGCGCGGCCACGCCAGGCAGGCTCCAGCATGCGTGCGCCCGGCACGCGCTTGACGGCCACCACGCAGTACACGCCGCCCAGCATGGGCCAGCCCAGCCGCCCCACGCGGTCCATGAACTGCCAGCGCCGCAGCCAGCGATCCGTCTGCACGGCAGGACGATAGCAGCCGAACTGCACGGCCTCGATCTCGAAGGCCAGCAATCGCAGCCAGTCGCGCAGCCGCCAGTAGCCCACGCCCCAGCCCACATCGGGCAGATACACGCCGCGCTCGGCACGGCGCTGCACGCCCAGCAGACTGGCGGGGTTGAGCCCGCACACGACGATACGGCCCTCGGGCATCAGCACCCTGGCCGCCTCGCGCAATACGGCATGCGGGTCCGGCGAGGTCTCCAGCGTGTGCGGCATGACGACGAGGTCGAGGCTGGCCTCGGAAAACGGCAGCGCGGCCGGATCGGCCAGCAGCGCCACGGGCACCTCCAGCGGCGGCACTGCCTCGGCTGGCACCGCATCCTGCATGGAATCCAGGGCCAGCCAGCGGTGCGGCATGCGATTGGCGCGCAGGCCCTGGAGCATGGGCATGCCCAACTGCAGGCTGTGATAGCCGAAAATATCGGCCACCGCCTCGTCGCAGCGCTGCTGCTCCCATTCCAGCAGGTAGTGGCCGAGGGCAGATTGCGTCCAGTGATGCGTCCCTATAATTTTGCTGCTCATGAACCTGTTGCCCATCCCCGCTTTTTCCGACAACTACATCTGGCTGCTGTACGACGCAGGGCAGGCCCTGGTCGTCGATCCCGGCGATGCAGCGCCCGTGCTGGCCAGCCTGCGCCAGCTGGACTTGCAGTTGCAGGGCATTTTAGTCACCCACCACCATGCCGATCATGTCGGCGGCGTGGCGCAGCTGCGCCAAGCCACGGGCGCCCAGGTCTGGGGCCCCGCCTACGAGCAGTTGCCCGAGCCCGTGCAGCGCGTGCAAGGTGGCGATACCGTGCAGGCCCTGGGCGGCCCCTGGCAGGTCATTGACGTGCCCGGCCACACCAGCGGCCACATCGCCTTCTACAGCACCGCGGCGCAGGCGCAGCCCGTGCTGTTCTGCGGCGATACGCTGTTTTCAGGGGGGTGCGGTCGCCTGTTCGAAGGCACGCCGCAGCAGATGCAGCAATCGCTGGACGATCTGGCCGCGCTGCCGGACAACACCCTGGTCTGCTGCGCACATGAGTACACAATGTCCAACCTGCGCTTTGCGCAGGCCGTGGAACCAAACAACCAGGCCCTGGCTCACTACCAGAGGCATTGTCAGGCGTTGCGCGAGGCCGGCCGGCCCACGCTGCCTTCCCTGATGGAGACCGAGCGCTCCATCAATCCCTTTCTTAGAACGCGCGAATCCGCAGTGGCCGCCGCCGCCGCAGGCTTCGACGCACAGGTGAGACAGCAGGACCCCGCCAGCGTGCTGGCCGGCCTGCGCCAATGGAAAAACGTCTTCTGATGAAACTGCTACACACCCTGCTGCTGGGCAGCCTGCTGGCTCTTGCGGGCTGCGCCACCACCAGCAGCCCGGACCTGGCCAGCACGGCCCCCGCCCCCAGCACCGCACCGCACTCCCCGATGTACCCCAACGGACCGCTGAGCCCGCTGGGCACAGGCAGCGCCGGCAACGGCGGCGTGGCCTCGCTGGAGACCACGGGCGATCTGTGGGTACGCATTCGCCAGGGCTTTGCCATGCCCGACCTGGACCAGGATCTGGTCAAGGACCGCGAGCAGTGGTATGCCAGCCGGCCCGACTACATACAGCGCATGACCGAGCGCTCCAGCAAGTACCTGTTCCACATCGTCGAGGAACTGGAGCGGCGCAACATGCCCACCGAGCTGGCACTGCTGCCCTACATCGAGAGCGCCTTCAACCCGCAGGCCGTCTCCACCGCCAAGGCGGCCGGCATGTGGCAGTTCATGCCGGCCACCGGCACCTATTTCGACCTCAAGCAAAACGCCTTCCGCGACGACCGCCGCGACGTGCTGGCCTCCACGCGCGCCGCGCTGGACTACCTGCAAAAGCTCTACGACATGTTCGGCGACTGGCACCTGGCCCTGGCCGCCTACAACTGGGGCGAAGGCAGCGTGGGCCGCGCCATCAAGCGCAACGAGAAGCTGGGCCTGCCCACGGGCTACACCGACCTGCAGATGCCGGCCGAGACCCGCATGTACGTACCCAAGCTGCAGGCCGTCAAGAACATCGTGGCCAACCCCGATGCGTTCAACACCGAGCTGCCGCTGATCGAGAACCACCCCTACTTCCAGACCGTCACCATCACCCGTGACATCGACGTGGAACTGGTGGCCAAGCTGGCCGATGTATCGACCGATGACTTCAAGGCGCTCAATCCCAGCTTCCGCAAGCCGGTGATCTTTGCGGCCGGCACGCCGGAGATCCTGCTGCCCTGGGACAACGCCAAGGTGTTCCGCCGCAACATGCAGGCCTTCGACGAAGGCCAGTACGCGAGCTGGACCGTGTGGACCGTGCCTTCCACCATCAGCGTGGCCGAGGCGGCCCAGCGTGTGGGCCTGGGCGAGTCCGACCTGCGCGCCCTCAACAACATCCCCCCGCGCATGCTGATCAAGGCAGGCTCCGCGCTCATGGTGCCGCGCGGCGCCAACGTGCGTGCCGACGTGGCCGGCCACGTGGCCGACAACGGCCAGATCAGCTTTGCCCCCGAGATCATCACGCGCCGCACCACCATCAAGGCCCGCAAGCGCGACACGCTGATCAGCGTGGCCAACCGCTACGGCGTCAGCGCGTCCAATCTGGCGGACTGGAATGACCTGAAGTCCTCCGCCACCCTGCATGCCGGCCAATCGCTGGTGGCCTACCTGCCGGTGCGCGCCAGCAGCGGCGGCAATGCCCGGGCGGCCAAGTCCACCGGAACCGCGCGCAAGGTAGCCGTGCAGCCGCAAAACCGCAATGCCAAGGTGTCGGTCACCACGGCGCCGCGTGGCGGCAAGCCATCCAAGGTGAAAAAGCGCTGAAGGCACCGCCACTGCCCCACTCCAAAGAGCCCGCTTTCGCGGGCTCTTTTGCGTGCGGCCCGGGGGCTCAGGTGTGGAAACGCTGGCGGGACTGCCGCACGAATTCGTTGGTGAACGAGCGCTCCAGGTCGATACCGCTGCGCGCCAGCGCAGGGTTGAGCCGGACCAGGGCGCGCAGGGCCGTGGCAGGCCCGTCATCGGGCATCAGGCCATCGGGCGAGATGGTGGTGCGCATGTGCTCGAAGGCCGACAGATAGGCGCGCCGCGAGCCCAGCAGATAGGGTGCAGGCACGGCCCTGAGCACATCCATGGGCGCGGCGGTCTGCAGCCACTTGAGCGATCGGACCATGGCATTGCTCAGCGCCTGGGCCTTGGCCGGGTTCTTGCGCAAAAAGGCCTGGGTCGCGTACAGCGTGCCCGAGGGCATGGAGCCGCCGTACAGCTGCGCGCTGCTGCGCAGATCACGCAGGTCTCTGACGATGCGCACGGCACCCTTGTCCTCCAGCACGCTCATCAGAGGGTCCGCATGGCACAGCGCATGCACGCGCCCGGTGCGCAGCGCCTCCATGGCGTCAGGCCCCGAGCCCACACCCACCAATTGCACCAGATCGGCCTCCAGACCCTCGCCCAGCAGCATCAGTTGCACGGCCCGGGCCGTGGATGCGCCCAGCGAGGACACGCCCACGCGCCGCCCGCGCAGGTCGGCCAGCGTCTGGTAGCGCGGCATCCAGCGCGAGGACACGCCCAGCGCAATCTGCGGCGCACGCCCCTGCACGACAAAGGCACGCAGCACACTGCCGCGCTGCTGCGCGACAAGCGTGTGTTCATAGGCACCCGCGCACACATCGGCGGCGCCCGATTCCAGCGCCTGCAGCGACTGAGACCCGCCCGGATAGTCATCGATGCGCACGGTCAGGCCCTCGGCCTCAAAGTACCCCAGTTGCTGGGCAATCACCAGTGGCAGGTAATACAGCAGGCCCTGACCGCCCACGGAAATCGTCACCAGCTCGGCCGAACCGAGGGAAGGAAACGACCAAAGGGAACCCAGCCCCATGAGGCTAAACAAGGTTCGGCGATCAAGCACGTGGGAAGACATGATGGTTATTTTGCTGCAGTGCAACACGATCATGCCCAGAGCCCGCATGCACAGCATCGGTGCTTGCCCGTATGTGAAACACCGTAGGCTTCAGGGCCAGCACGGCGAGCGGTGAACACGCGCCCGGCCCTCACCCAGGTCTCACCCAGGCCTCAGCGGTAGCCCGCGAAAAACAGCAGCAGATTTACCACCAGCGCCAGCGCCCAGGCCAGACTGCGCAACGTGGCGCGGTCCGTCACATAGAAGGCGATGTAGGCAATACGCAACACAACAAAGCCCACGGCCAGGCCATCGACACGCGCGGACGGTGCACCCAATTGCCAGGCAACCAGCAGGGCGCCAATGAAGAACGGCAGGCACTCGAAGCTATTGGCCTGCGCCGCGTTGGCCCGTGCCTGGTAGCCCGTCTGCTGCGCCAGCCAGGCCCGGGGTTCGTGGTTGTCGAAACCGCGCTGCCCCGGCCGGTGCTTCATGCCGGGCGCCTTGGCGATGTAGGCGCAGGCCAGCGGCAGCAGGGCCGCCACCAGCAGGCACCAATGCGCTATGGAGAAGCCGCCGGGCGGCAGGATGACAGAGGTCGGCATACAGGCTCCTGATGAAAAGACAAGAAACGCCAGCCGCCTCGGCCACTACCGGCGGTCCACCAGCGCATGGGCGATCGTACCCAGGTCCACGTACTCGAGTTCGCTGCCTATGGGCACGCCGCGCGCCAGCCGCGTCACATGGATGCCGCGCGCCTTCAGGGCCTCGCTGATCGCATGGGCCGTGGCCTCGCCTTCGGCCGTGAAGCTGGTGGCCAGGATCACCTCCTGCACCTTGCCGTCGCCGGCACGCTCCAGCAGGGATGACAGGTTCAGATCGCGCGGACCTATGCCGTCGAGTGGCGACAACCGCCCCATCAGCACGTAGTAATAGCCCTGGTAGGCACCCGTGCGCTCCATGGCCGCCATATCGGCGGGCGCCTCCACCACGCACAACCGGGCCGCGTCACGCCCTTCGTCCTGGCAGATGGAGCAGATGCGGCCTTCGGTGAAGGTATGGCAGCGCTCGCAGTGGGTGACCGACTCCACGGCCATGGTCAGGGCACGGGCCAGTTGCCGCGCGCCGTCCTGGTCGCGCTGCAGCAGGTGGAAGGCCATGCGCTGCGCCGACTTGATGCCCACACCCGGGAGCCTGCGCAAGGCCTCGATCAGGCCATCGAGCGATTGCACGTCCGACATGGCAGCTTCCTTTCAATGGAGAAGGTTCTCAGAAAAAAAGCGATCTGCAGGGGCAGATCGCTCGATGGCCACTCCACACGAGTGGGCAGCTGGAGAAGCCGGCATGGCCTCTCCAGGCTGATCGGCACAACCGCTGGGGCCTGCCTCAGAACGGGAACTTCATGCCGCCCGGCAGGCCGGGCATGCCGGCCGTGAGCTTGCCCATCTTCTCGTTGGAAGTCTCTTCGGCCTTGCGCACGGCGGCGTTGAAGGCGGCAGCCACCAGGTCTTCCAGCATGTCCTTGTCTTCGGCCAGCAGGCTGGGGTCGATGGTGATGCGCTTGACGTCGTGCTTGCAGGTCATGACCACCTTCACGAGGCCCGCGCCCGATTCACCTTCCACCTCGATGTTGCCCAGTTCATCCTGGGCCTTCTTGAGGTTGTCCTGCATGGCCTGGGCTTGCTTCATCAGGCCGGCCAGTTGTCCTTTGTTGAACATGTGAGTTCCTTCTTCTGTAGGGTAAAAACGAAACGCTCTAGAGCGTGTCAGGGCTGAATGGATACGGGCTTGATACTGCCGGGCACGATTTTCGCGCCATGGCTGCGGATCAGGGTCTGCACCAGAGAATGGTTCATCACGATGTCTTCTGCAATGCGCTGGCGCTCATGGCTGGCCACCGCATTGCGCCGCGCGGGGCTGTCTGCCACGGCGCCTTGCTCCACATGCAGTTGCCGCGCCAGACCAGCGGCCTCCAGCGCCGCACGCAGGCGCTCGCGCGTGGCGGGCTGGGCCAGCGAGCTGCTTTCCACGCGCAGCGTCCATGCATCGCCATCGCGCGCCACCAGTTGCGACTGCAGCGCCAGCTGCCGCGCCAGCGCCGTGACGGCCTCGGCCTGCACCAGTTGCTGGACGGCAGCGTGCCAGACATCGCCATCGGGCGTGCGCTCCACGGTCGGCGCGGGTGGCGCACCGGGGGACTGGCGGCCACGTTCGGGAGCGAAGTCCTGCACATCGATCTGAGTGTCGATCTGCGGTTCGGACTGCCGTGCCACGGCAGCGGCAGGCGGCTCCAGGGCCAGATCTCCGTCATCGCTCCAGCGGCCTTCGTCGGCCCAGCCTTCATCGGGCATCCCGGCCCAGGCACCCTCGTCCAGTGCATCGGCATCCTGCGCCTGTGGCGCCTCATCGGCAGAAGAGTCTTCGTCTTCCTGCACATCGTCCACGGGCTCATCCACAGGCTCGTCCAGGGGCTCCTGGGCGACACCGGCGGCCGGCTTCACCTCTGGAGCAGCGGAAGGCCTGGCCTCCTGGACAGGCGCAAGCACAGGTTCCGGCCTGGCAACTGCGGCCACGGCCACGGGCGCCTGAACAGGCGCTGCAGCCGCAACGGCCTGCACCACGGGAGTGACCACGGCGGGCGCAGCGGTCACTGGAGATGCGGCAGGCGCGACAGGCGCGACAGGAGCAGGAGGCGCGACCGGGACGGGCATGGCCGCCTTGGCTGGCACAGCGGGCGCCTCGGGCACAGCGGGCTGTGCAGGCTGCGCCTGCGCCACGGACGCGGGAGATTCAGGCTTCGCCGTGGAGGGGGTCAGCGCTGGAGTTTTTTTTTCAGCCGCGCCCAGGGCGGGCTCTGCAGATTGCGGCTTGAACGCCAGCAGCCGCAGCAGCGCCATGGTCAGCGCCGCGTACTCGTCGGGGGCCAGGCCCAGTTCGGCCCGGCCATGCAGGCAGATGCTGTAGAGCAGCTGGGTTTCGTCGCGCGGCATCAGCATCGCAAGGCGGGCGATCTCTGCGGCTTCTGGATCGCTGGCGTCGGCGGCCATCTGCGGCACGGCCTGTGCCACGGCCATGCGCTGCAGCACGGCGCACATTTCCTCCAGCGTGGAGGAGGCGGACAGGCCATTGCGGCGCAGCGCCTCGGAGGTTTCCACCACCACCTGGCCATCGGCCTGGGCGAGTGCCTCGATCAGGCGGAACACATGGCTGCGGTCCACGCTGCCCAGCATCTGGCGTACCGTGGCCTCCTGCAGCTGTCCGCTGCCAAAGGCAATGGCCTGGTCGGTCAGCGACAGCGCATCGCGCATGGAGCCACGCGCGGCGCGCGACAGCAGGCGCAGGGCCTGGGGCTCGGAGGCCACGCCTTCCTGCCCCAGCACCTGGCCCAGATGCTCCAGCACGGTCTCGGGCGCCATGGGCCGCAGGTTGAACTGCAGGCAGCGGCTGAGCACGGTCACGGGCACCTTCTGCGGATCGGTGGTGGCCAGCACGAACTTCAGGTACTCGGGCGGCTCCTCCAGCGTCTTGAGCATGGCGTTGAAGGCCGTGTTCGTGAGCATGTGCACTTCGTCGATCATGAAGACCTTGAAGCGTCCCTGCACCGGCTTGTAGACAGCCTGCTCCAGCAGGCTCTGCACCTCGTCCACGCCACGGTTGGAGGCAGCGTCCAGCTCCGTGTAGTCGGGAAAGCGCCCGCTGTCGATTTCGGTACAGGCCGCACAGACGCCGCAGGGCGTTGCCGTGATGCCGCCCTGGCCATCGGCGCCCTGGCAGTTGAGCGACTTGGCCAGAATGCGCGAGACCGTGGTCTTGCCCACGCCGCGCGTGCCGGTGAACAGATAGGCATGGTGCAGGCGCTGCTGCGTCAGGGCATTGGTGAGCGCCTGAACGACATGCTCCTGCCCCACCATTTCAGAGAAATTGCGGGGGCGGTATTTGCGGGCCAGCACAAGATAAGACATCCCGCGATTCTACGGGGCTGGGCGCCCTTGCCCCAGGCGACCCGGGTTTGGCCGGCCATGTCGTCCGGGCGGCCCGGTGTTTGCCCCTATAATCGGGAGTGACGGGCCTCCTCGCATGGGGAAGCGGCCAACCGGGTCAGGTGGGGAACCAAGCAGCCCTAACCGTGAAACCAGTGCCGAGGGCAAGGCTCGTCACCTTCATTGAACAGCAGGCCCTGCGGGCGCCTGCCCCGTCCAGGCCCGCTGCGGCACCCTCTCCTCCTTAACGCTCTGCGCCATCCACCTTGAGATAGCGCGCAACGCCTTGCGCCGCCTGCAGGCCGCTGGCCATGCACGCCGTCAGCAGGTAGCCGCCCGTGGGAGCCTCCCAGTCCAGCATCTCGCCGGCGCAGAAAACGCCAGGAGCGGCTGCGCACATGCCGTTGGCGTCCAGAGCTTCCAGCCGCACGCCACCTGCCGTGCTGATGGCCTCGTCAATGGGTCGGGCCGCCACCACGGTGATGGGCAGGGCCTTGATGGCATGGGCCAGCCGCACAGGGTCGGCCACACCTTCCTTGCCCAGTACCTCATGCAGCACGGCGGCCTTGATGCCGTCCAGGCCCAGGCGTCCCTTCAGATGGCTGGCCAGACTGCGCGAGCCGCGCGGATGGCGCACTTCCACCAGCACGCGCTCGGGCGTCAACTGGGGCAGCAGGTCGAGATGTACGGTGGCCTGCCCATCGCGCGCAATGGCTTCGCGCAACGCCGCAGAGACGGCATAGATCAGGCTGCCTTCCACGCCCGTGGTCGTGGCAACGAATTCGCCCTTGCGCGAGAAAACGTGGCCCTTGCCATCATCAAAGGACAGCGCCACCGACTTGAAGGGCTGGCCCGCAAAGCGCTCGGTGAAATAAGGACTCCAGCCGCGCGCAGGCTGGGGGCTGGCACCCAGCAGCTCGGCCATGAACTCCCGGCGATCGATCTGTCCGCCCGAAGCCGCGCCATCCAGACCCACATCGAACCCGCAGTTGGAAGGCTTCAACACAGCGACTTCAACACCGCGCTGCTCCAGCAAGGGCAGCCAGGCGCCATCCGAGCCCAGGCGCGCCCAGCTGCCACCGCCCAATGCCAGCACCACGGCCCTTGCCCGCACCTGCAGCCGCCCTTCGGGTGTATCAAAGCCCAGCGCATCGCCATCTTGCCAGCCCACCCAGCGGTGGCGCGTGTGTAGCACCACGCCCTGGGTCTGCAGACGCACCAGCCAGGCACGCAGCAAGGGCGCAGCCTTCATGTCCTTGGGGAATACGCGGCCCGAGCTGCCCACAAAGGTTTCCACGCCCAGTTCACCGGCCCAGGCACGCAGTTGATCCGGGGACAGCAGCTCCAACCAGCGCGACACCTCGGCACTGCGCTCGCCGTAGCGGGAGACAAAGGCGGGCAGGTTTTCGGAATGGGTCAGGTTGAGCCCGCCCTTGCCTGCCATGAGGAACTTGCGCCCAGCGGAGGACTTGGCCTCGAACACATGGACATCCAGCCCCTTGCCGGCCAGCCCTTCGGCCGCCATCAGGCCCGCAGGCCCCGCACCGATCACCGCCACATCGCAGTCCATCGTGCGCGCTGCCGCACCGGGTTCAAAAGCATCCATCACATCAGTTTCCATTCCATGCTCGCATTCAACTTGGCGCTGCCGGCCGGCACATATGCCTGCAGCGCGGGCGCGCAGAATACCCTGCCGCAGGCCGGTCTGCGCGCAGGCGCCACTAATTCCCGGAGTCCCGGCAACCCTGTCGCCACCCCATAAACAGCTATGACAGTCATAGCATTGAGCTACCGCCCATACGGTGCAGCAGGTGATAGGTTTCTGTCACAATCTTTTTGCGGTGCGGATTTTCCTGCGCCTTCCTCATTGCGAAAAATCAAGGACTCCACCCATGGCCAGCGAACTGATCAAACACATCTCCGACGCAAGCTTTGAAGCCGACGTCTTGCAGCCTGGCACCACGGTGCTGGTCGATTACTGGGCCGAATGGTGCGGCCCCTGCAAGATGATCGCCCCCATCCTCGACGAAGCAGCGCAGACCTACAAGGAAAAGCTGTCCATCGCCAAGATGAATGTGGACGAGAACCGCGAGATCCCCGCCAAGTTCGGCATCCGCGGCATCCCCACGCTGATGCTGTTCAAGGATGGCCAGCTTGCCGCCACCAAGGTGGGCGCCCTCAACAAGGCACAGCTGTCCGCTTTCCTGGAACAGCACCTGGCCTGATTCCCCCGACGGCCCCGCACATGGGGCCGTCACAGATGCGGGCCGGCGTTGGCCGCAGCACCGCATCGCACTGGCGCATAAACGAGGCGCCAGCGCAAATTTCCCTGTGACCTTCGGATTTTTTCCTGTCATAATGCCCTTCATCACCGGCCTTATGCATTGAAGGCCGCGCTGAGACCCTCAGGCAAGCCAGCCCACTTCCACAGTGTTTCGCTTGGCTCAACGCCTTCCCCTGGTTTCTTTCCACTCCGTTCTGGAGTCACTCCATGCACCTTAATGAACTCAAGGCACTGCACGTGTCTGAAGTCCTGAAGCAGGCCGAAGCGCTTGAGATCGAAAACGTCGGTCGCATGCGCAAGCAAGAGTTGATGTTCGCCATCATCAAAAAGCGAGCCAAGGCAGGCGAACAAGTGTTCGCCGACGGCGTGCTGGAAATCCTGCCGGACGGTTTCGGCTTTCTGCGCAGCCCCGACACCAGCTATACGGCCAGCACCGACGACATCTACATCTCGCCCAGCCAGGTCCGCCGCTTCAACCTGCACACCGGCGACATGATCGAAGGTGAAGTGCGCACGCCCAAGGATGGCGAGCGCTACTTCGCACTGACCAAGCTCGACTCCGTCAACGGCGGCTCGCCCGAGCAGAACAAGCACAAGGTGCTGTTCGAGAATCTGACCCCCCTGTTCCCCACCCAGCAGCTGCGCCTGGAGCGCGAGATCAAGGGTGAGGAGAACATCACCGGCCGCATCATCGACATCATCGCCCCCATCGGCCGCGGCCAGCGCGCGCTGATCGTCGCACCGCCCAAGAGCGGCAAGACCATGATGATGCAGAGCATCGCCCATTCCATCACGGCCAACCATCCCGACGTGCACCTGATGGTGCTGCTGGTCGATGAGCGCCCTGAAGAAGTGACCGAGATGCAGCGCTCGGTCAAGGGCGAAATCATCGCCTCCACCTTCGACGAGCCCGCCACGCGCCACGTGCACGTGGCCGAGATGGTGATCGAGCGCGCCAAGCGCCTGGTCGAGCTCAAGAAGGACGTGGTCATCCTGCTGGACTCCATCACCCGCCTGGCCCGCGCCTACAACAACGTCGTGCCCTCGTCGGGCAAGGTGCTGTCGGGCGGCGTGGACTCCAACGCCCTGCAGCGCCCCAAGCGCTTCTTCGGCGCGGCACGCAATGTGGAAGAAGGCGGCTCGCTGACCATCATCGCCACGGCCCTGGTCGATACCGGCAGCCGCATGGACGAAGTGATCTTCGAAGAGTTCAAGGGCACGGGCAACAGCGAACTGGCTCTGAACCGCCGCCTCTACGAGAAGCGCGTGTTCCCCGCCATCGAACTCAACAAGAGCGGCACACGCCGCGAAGAACTGCTGCTGGCTCCCGAGATCCTGCAAAAGACCCGCATCCTGCGCCAGTTCATGTACAACATGGACGAGATCGAGGCCATGGAACTGATGATCAAGAACATGCGGGCCACGAAGACCAACGTGGACTTCTTCGACATGATGCGCCGCGGCGGCTGATCGCACAGATCCAGCCCACGGCACCCACAGACGCCTCGCTCACGCGGGGCGTTTTGCATTCCAGCCGCCCGTCTCACCACGCTGCGGCAGACGTGCCCAGCGCACAGGCCGCGCGCTCCCAATGCATGGGCGCACCCGCCACCTCCACCGGCGCCCGCAGGCGCCGCGCCGCGCCCCAGGAGGTCGCCTCGATCGCCGCGCTGAAATCCTCGGCACCGTTCACCGGCGCCAGCGGGCAGGCATCCGGGTCGCCCACGCCATGCCCTGCCAGAAGATGGGCCGTGCGCGCCAACGAGGCGCGCACCGTGCTGCCGCCCTGCCCCTGCATGCGCCGCACCAGCGCCATCACCACGGCGGCAGCCATCAGATAGCCGGTGGCGTGGTCCAGCGCCTGCAGCGGCAGCGGCGTGGGTCGGTCACGGCCCAGCCGGTGCATGCCTGCATCGGCAATGCCGGCGCTCATCTGCACCAGGCTGTCGAAGCCGCGCCGCTGCTGCCAGGGCCCGCTCCATCCATAGGCGTTGAGCGACACATCGATGAGCGAGGGATTCAGCCGACGGCGCCACGCGGCCCCGAATCCCAGCCCCTCCAGCGCACCGTCCCGGTAACCGTGGACCAGCACGTCGGCGCCGGCCAGAAGTTGCTCGAACACGGCACGATCCTGGGGCGCCCGCAGGTCCAGCCGGGCGCAGCGCTTGCCCAGCGTGACTTCAGGCACCGTACCCGGCTCCTCCCAACCGGGCGGATCGATGCGCAGCACCTCGGCACCATGGCCCGCCAGCCAGCGCGTGGCGGCGGGACCGGCCAGGATGCGCGTCAGATCCAGCACGCGCAGCCCCTGCAGCGGCCGCTGCGCCGATGGCTGCCATGCACCAGCACTGAAAGTGAAGGGCTGGCCCTGCTGAGAATGCATCTGCCACGCCAGCAAAGGCTCCTGCTGCACGGCCTGCCCCTGCGGATGCGCAGCCCAGGCAGCCAGCCCGCGCATGGCGGCGGCACAGCCACCCTGCGCGACAACGGCCGACTCCAATTCATGCGCCGTCCAGCGCCTGACCGCCGCAGCCACAGCCTCCCGATCGGCCGGCGCGTCGAGCACGGCCAGCGCCGCTGCGCGGTGGTGGGGCGCATTGGTATGCAGGCGGATCCAGCCATCGGCCGTGCGGTAGTCGCCGGCCACGGCGTCCCACAGCGCGGGCATCTCCCAGCCCAGCGGATGCAGGCTGCTGCCAAACCACAGGGACGCGAGTCTGCGATCCACCACCACCTGCGGCGCGGCAGCGCCGCATTGGGCCACCAGCTCGGAGATGGCAAGGCCTGCCACACCCAGGCTGGCCGCCGCCAGATCGGAGACCGGAAACACCGAGGCCAAGGCGCCTTGCCCGCGCATCTCCAGACGGTGCAGCGCGTCCTGGGCACCTTCCAGTGCCGCCCAGATCTGGGCGGCGCAGTGATCAAAAGCGGAAGAGGTCGGAAGACTGGACATGGAGCACTCCTGGCAACGGAAACAAGGGTTGGAACCCGCACCATAGATTTCCAGAAAATATTGTCAATATTGATTAAATAAATCAACATATCATCACATCCATGCCCGACTACCTGAACTCGACCGAAGCCACCGCACTGCTGGGCGTGAGCCGCGCCACGCTGTATGCCTATGTCAGCCGGGGTCTGCTTCATGCCCATGCGGCAGACACGCCGCGCGAAAGCCGTTACCTGCGCGAAGAGGTCGAGCAGCTCGCGCGCCAGCGCGGCCAGGGCCGCAAACCCCGCGAAGTCGCCCAGGCCGCGCTCAACTGGGGCCTGCCGGTGCTGGAGTCATCGATCACGCTGATAGAACAGGGCCGCCTCTACTACCGTGGCGAGGACGCCGTGGACTGGGCACGCGCGCACACGCTGGAAGAGACCGCCGCCCTGCTCTGGCAATACCCGGCCGATGCCGCCTTCGCCGCACACGCCGTGGAGGCCGCCCCTGTGTTGCCCGACCTGCAGCAGCGCATGGCCGGCCAGCCTTGCGAAAACACGCTGCTGGCCCTGTTCACCGTCGCCAGCGATGACGCGGCCACTGCCGCATGGCAGCAATCGCCAGAACGGCTGGCGGCAGGCTGCGGAGCGCTCCTGCGCCTGCTGGCGGCCTGCCTGTTGGGCACGGCGCCGGACAAGACCCCCATCCACCTGCAATGCGCCCAGGCCTGGGCGCTGGACGCACAAGGCGCCGACCTGGTGCGCATGGCCCTGGTGCTGTGCGCCGACCATGAACTCAACGCCTCCGGCTTCACGGCGCGCTGCGTGGCATCCACGGGCGCCAGCCTGCGGGCGGCCGTGGTGGGAGGCCTTGCCGCCCTGACGGGCGGGCGCCACGGCGGCACGACCGCGCGCGTCGAGGCGCTCTGGGACGAGCTGGGCGAGGCGCAGGCCCCGGCACGCCTGCGCCAGCGACTGGCGCGCGGCGAGACCCTGCCCGGCTTCGGCCACCACCTCTACCCCGAAGGCGATGTGCGCGCCGCCCTGCTGCTGGAAATGCTGCCCAGGCAGGGACCGGCGGCGGCCCTGGCGGGCGAAGTGATGGCACTCACTGGCCTGGCCCCTTCGGTCGATTTCGCATTGGTGGCCCTGCGGCGGCACCTGCAGTTGCCGGCGGGCAGCGCCTTCGGGCTGTTCGCGCTGGGCCGCTGCGCAGGCTGGCTGGCACAGGCGCTGGAGCAGCGCGCCACACGGCAGATCATCCGGCCACGCGCGGCGTACACGGGCCCCAGGCCCGCCGGCTTGGCACGCAACTGAGCACTATGCGATAATGCAGGGCTTTTTCTTGCGGAAAGTACGCTTGATTTGAACCGCTACAAAGGTTGCAGCGGGTCAGGCACGGCTACCGCACTTGCATCAGAAGGAAAGATCATGAAAGAAGGCATCCACCCCAACTACCGCGAAGTTCTGTTCGTGGACCTGTCCAACGGCTTCAAGTTCGTGACCCGCTCGTGCGTGAACACGAAGGAAACCGACACCTTCGAAGGCAAGGACTACCCCCTGTTCAAGCTGGACACCTCGTCCGAGTCGCACCCGTTCTACACCGGCACGCAAAAGTCGGTGGACAACATGGGCGGCCGTGTGGAGCGCTTCCGCAACCGTTTCGGCAAGAAGTAAATCCTGCTTCTCCGGCCAGAAGGGCAGCACGGGCAACCGGCTGCCCTTTTGTTTTTCGCAGTCCGGCCAATCCATGGCGGCCAGGCATGCCCCATTCTTTTCGAGGCCCTTGCTTCGCGTATTCTTGCGCCCTCCGTTGCAGAAAGTCATGTGAGTGAACCAGCCCACCCCTGCCATCGTTGCCCAAAGCGCCGTGCGCCGCCTGCCCCGCTGGTCGCTGCTGCTGCTGTGCCTGGCCTATGTCGTGCCCGGATATGTGGGGCGCAGCCCCTGGCGCATGGCCGACATGGAGGCCTTCGGCTACATGCGGGAGCTGGCCCTGGGCCATACCTCGTGGCTGGCACCGCGCATGGCGGGCCTGCTGCCCGAATCCGAGGGCCTGCTGTCGTACTGGCTTGGCGCGCTGGCCATGCAGGGAGCGCCTTCCTGGCTGAATCTGGAGATGGCGGCACGCCTGCCCTTCATCGCCATGCTGGTGCTCACGCTGACGGCCACCTGGTGGGGCGTGTACTACCTGGCGCGCACGCCGGGCGCGCGCCCCGTGGCCTTTGCCTTTGGCGGCGAGGCACAGCCCACCGACTATGCGCGCGCCATGGCCGATGGCGGCCTGCTGGCCCTGGTGGCCTGCCTGGGCCTGGCCCAGCTTTCCCATGAAACCACCAGCTACATGACCCAGCTCGGCTGCGCGGCCCTGCTGTTCTTTGCCGCCGCAGCCATGCCCTACCACGGCCGCACCGCCATGCTGGCGCTGCTGCTGGGCCTGCCGGGCCTGGCGCTGAGCGGCGCGCCGACCGTGGCCACGCTGTTCGGCCTGGGCGGTGCGACCATGGCGTTTTTCTCGCGCACCTGGGGTGACGAGCCCTCGCCCGCGCCGCGCGAGGCACGCAACTGGACCGCGCTGTGGCTGGGCGTCACGCTGCTGGCGGCTGCACTGTCCTGGTGGCTGGACCAATGGGCCTGGCGACTGGTGGACAGCGGCACCGCCAAGGAATGGCAAAGCCTGGTCAGGCTGCTGCTGTGGTTCAGCTGGCCGGCCTGGCCGCTGGCCATGTGGACCCTGTGGGTCTGGCGCCGCCAGATCGCCACGCCTCGCCGCTATCCCCATCTGGCGCTGCCGCTGTGGTTTGCCGTCATTCCGGTGATCGCTTCGCTGAGCACGCTGCCTGCGGACCGCGCCCTGCTGCTGGGCCTGCCGGCCATCGCCACGCTGGCAGCCTTTGCCCTGCCGACGCTGCGCCGCAGCATCAGCGCCTTGATCGACTGGTTCACCCTGCTGTTCTTCAGCGCCGCCGCCATTGCCATCTGGGTGATCTGGCTCTCGCTGCAGACGGGCATTCCCGCCAAGCCGGCCGCCAATGTGGCCAGGCTGGCTCCGCAGTTCACGCCGGAATTCTCGGTGTTCTCCTTCGCCGTGGCGGTTGCCGCCACCTTGGCCTGGTGCGTGCTCGTTGCCTGGCGTACATCGCGCAACCGCGCCGCCATCTGGAAGAGCCTGGTGCTGCCGGCCAGCGGCGCCACGCTGGGCTGGCTGCTGCTGATGACGCTGTGGCTGCCGCTGCTGGACCACGCGCGCAGCTTCGAGCCGCAGATGCGCCAGGTGCTGGCCGAACTGCCCAAGGACGGCAGCTGCGTGCAAACCTATGGCCTGCCCCGCGCCCACATTGCGGCGCTGCGCTACTACGGCGACATCGACACCCAGCGCCTGAGCATGGCCGGCGCCGCCCGCTGCGACTGGATGGTGGCCGAGGAAGAAACCTGGCTGGACCCGCACAGTGCGCGCCTGCAGGGCACCTGGGAAACCGTGGCCCGCGTGGTGCGCCCCACCGATCGCAAGGACTTCCTGCTGGTCTTGAAGCGCAGGCCCGAGGCGAGCCGCGCCCAGGCCAGGCCATGAGCCAGCCCGCGCGCGCGCCACTGGGCACCGAACGGCGCACCATCGCCCAGCACGCGCTGACCGTGCTGGCCGGGCAGCTGGCGGTGATGGCCTTCGGCGTGACCGACACCATCGTGGCAGGCCGCTACGCCGAAGAGGCGCTGGCAGCGCTGTCCGTGGGCTCGGCCATCTTCGTGAGTGTCTATGTCTCGCTGATGGGCATCTTCCAGGCCCTGCTGCCGCTGTGGGCCGAGCATCGCGGCGCCGGACAGCCCGAGGCCATAGGCCGCACGCTGCGTCAGGCCATGTACATGCTGCTGGCCGCCTGCGCCCTGGGCATGGGCGTGCTGCTGTTTCCCGATGCGCTGCTGCGCTGGGCCGATGTGCCGCCACCGCTGCAGGTGGAGGTGCGGGCCTATCTTTCGGTGCTGGCCTGGAGCCTTCCAGCCGCGCTGCTGTTTCGCATCTACAGCACACTGAACCAGGCGCTGGGCCATCCCCTGCTGGTGACCTGGCTGCAGCTGCTGTCGCTGCTGCTGAAAATCCCCCTGTCGATCTGGCTGGCCTTTGGCGGCGCCGGCCTGCCTGCGCTGGGCGCCGAGGGCTGTGCCTGGGCCACGCTGGTGGTGAACTACGCCATGGTTGCCCTCGCATTCGTGCTGATGCGCAGCCAGAGCCTTTATGCGCCCCTGGCGCTGTGGCAGCGCATGGAGCCCCCGAACTGGCCGCAACTGGCGCAGTTCGCTCGACTGGGCGTTCCTGCAGGGCTGGCAATTTTGGTGGAGGTGACCTCGTTCACGCTGATGGCCTTGTTCGTGGCGCGCCAGGGCACGCTGTCATCGGCCAGCCACCAGATTGCTGCCAATCTTGCGGCGCTGTGCTACATGGTGCCCCTGTCGCTGGCGATTGCCACCAGCGCGCGGATCAGTTACTGGCGCGGCGCGGGGGACGAGGCCATGGCGCGCCGCCTTGTCACCATGGGCTGGCGGCTTGCGGCAACGGGTGGACTGGTGCTGGCCTCGGCACTGTTCCTGTCCCGCGAGGGCCTGGCCCGCATCTACAGCAGCAACCCCGAGGTGGTGGCCACTACCGCCAGCCTGCTGGCCTGGGTGGCTGCCTACCATGTGGCCGACGCCGTGCAGACCTTCTGCCTCTTCGTGCTGCGCTGCTACCGCATCACCGTAGCGCCGCTGGTCATCTACTGCCTGCTGCTGTGGGGTGGCGGACTGGCCGGCGGATACTGGCTGGCCTACGGCACGGACAGCGCCCTGCCCGCCTGGCTGCACCATGGCACGCCCGCCCCGTTCTGGGCCAGCAGTGCCTGTGCGCTGCTGGTGACGGCCCTGGTGTTCAGCGCCATCGTGCGCAAAGCCACAAGCCGCTGAACGGCAACGGCCGTTCACACGGGGCCACGCCCACGCCCACGCCCACGCCTATGCCTATGCGGCGCGGCTTTCGCGGGCCTCGCCGACTTCGCGTGTGCCTGGGGCCGCGATGCGGACACGGCTGGCCGGAAAGGTCACGGAAAACTCCGACCCCTGGCCCGGCGCGCTGGTGATGCCCAGCTTGGCGCCATGGCGCTGCAGCACATGCTTGACGATGGCCAGGCCCAGGCCCGTGCCGCCGGTGTCGCGCGAACGGCTGCGGTCCACACGGTAAAAGCGTTCTGTCAGACGCGCCAGGTGCTTGGGTTCGATGCCTGGCCCGGAGTCCTGCACGGCAAAGCGGGCCGATCCATCAGGCAGGCTCTCCCAGGTCACCTCGATGCGCCCGCCTGCCGGCGTGTAGCGCATGGCGTTGGCCAGCAGGTTGGAGAAAGCGCTTTGCAGCTCGGCGCTGGCGCCGGCCACCTCACCGGCCTGCGCCAGCATCTCGGCCGACGGAAAGCTCAGCGCATGCGGCAGGGATTGCTTGCGCGTGAGCATGGAAGACAGGCCGCGCGCCTCGTTCTCGCAGCGCTGCATCAGCTGGGCCACGGGCACCCATTCGTTGCTGCTGGGCAAGGGGCTGCCCTCCAGGCGCGACAGCGCCAGCAGGTCCTCCACCAGATGCTGCATGCGCTCGGCCTGCTGGGCCATCAGTCCCAGGTAGCGGTTGCGCTCCTCGGGCTCCAGCGGCAGGTTCTGCAGCGTCTCCACAAAGCCCACGAGCACGGTCAGCGGCGTGCGGATTTCATGCGAGACATTGGCCACGAAGTCGCGGCGCATGGCCTCTGCCTGCTCCACCGCGGTGACATCGCGCGCCAGCAGCAGCTTGCGCCCTTCGCCATAGCCATACAGCTGAACCGACAGTTTGACGGGCCGCGAGGCCGTGCTTTCGCGGCCCTGCATGACCAGGTCGCGTGAGAAATCCTGGGTGGCGAAATAGGCGCTGAACTCGGGGTCGCGCACCAGGTTGCCAATGCTTTGCAGCAGGTCGCGTTCGGCATCGAAGCCGAACTGCCGCGCCGCGATCTGGTTGCACCATTCGATGCGACCATCGGCGTCCAGCAGGACCACGCCATTGGGGCTGGCCTGCAGGGCGGAAAGAATGTCGTTGAGGCGCTGATCGCCCTGCTGCACCTGCTGCACGCTCTGGCGCAGCCACCGGCGCATGCGCACGCTGGCCTCACCCCAGATTCCGCTGAGCTCGGGCGCCTCCCGCAGCTCCGACTGGCGCAGCCAGGACAGCAGGCGCATGGCGTTCCAGCTGTCCACCAGCCACCAGATCCAGCCCGCGCACAGCGCTCCCGTCAGGGCCGCCACGGCCTGGGCGGCCATGCCGGGGCTGGAGGCGGACATGACGCCCCAGAGCCACCAGCCCAGCAATGCGCCCGCGATCTGGGACGCCAACAAGCGAAAACCTCGCCAACCCATACTTGCGCCTTCTTTGCGTTGTATTCGCTGCCCGGGGCAGCGGCGCCCTGGCATGGCCCGTGAAGGCCATGCGTGGATTCATGCGGAAAAAAGCCTCAGGCCAGCGCCTGCGCGCTGAGCCGGTAGCCGGCGCCGCGTACCGTCTCGATCAATGCACCAGCCATTCCCAGCGCCTCGCGCAGCCGCTTGACGTGCACGTCCACCGTGCGCTCCTCGATGAAGACGTGATCGCCCCAGACCTTGTCCAGCAACTGGGCACGGCTGTGCACGCGCTCGGGGTGCTTCATCAGGTAGTGCAGGAGCTTGAACTCGGTGGGCCCCACCTTGATCATGTCGCCCTGCCAGCTCACGCGGTGCGCGGCGGCATCGAGCACCAGCTCGCCGATATTGACCTTGTCCTGAATCTGCTCGGGCGCACGGCGCCGCAGCACGGCACGGATGCGCGCGAGCAGCTCCTGGGTCGAGAAGGGCTTGGTGATGTAGTCATCGGCGCCCGCATCGAGCCCCGCCACCTTGTCGGGTTCATCGCCGCGCGCCGTGAGCATCAGAATGGGCACGGCCTTGGTGCGGCTGTCCGCGCGCCATTTGCGCGCCAGGGACAGGCCGCTGGCGCCGGGCAGCATCCAGTCAAGCAGGATCACGTCGGGCAGCACGGCATCCAGCTCGCGCTGAGCCGTCACGCCATCCTCAGCCCAGACCGGCTGGAAGCCGTTGTGCCGCAGGTTGACAGCGATCAGCTCCGCGATGGCGGGCTCGTCCTCGACGATGAGGACCATGGGCATCTTCTTCATCCGTTGTTCGCCTCCGGCACTTACAGCACTGCCGACTCAATGGCATCCATGGTCTGGTGACGGACATCCTTGCCCTCCACCAGATAGATGATCAGCTCGGCCACATTCTTGGAATGGTCGCCGATGCGCTCGATGGCCTTGGCCAGGAACAGCAGGTCCAGGCTGGCCGAGATGGTGCGCGGGTCTTCCATCATGTAGGTGATGAGCTTGCGCACGAAGCCGTCGAACTCCTGGTCGATCAGATCATCTTCCTTGAGGATGGCCACGGCCGCCTTGGTGTCCAGGCGCGCAAAGGCATCCAGCGTCTTGCGCAGCAGGCCCGAGGCCATTTCGGCCGCCGTGCGCAGGTCGCCCGTGGGCAGGGAGCGCGCAGCACCGCTTTCGATGATGGACTTGACCATGCGCGCCATCTTGTGCGCTTCATCACCCATGCGCTCCAGATTGGCCGTCGCCTTGGAGAAGGCGATCAGCAGGCGCAGGTCGCGCGCCGTGGGCTGGCGCCGGGCGATGATGGACGAGAGCTCGTGGTCGATCTCCACTTCCATGGCGTTGACGCGCTTTTCCGCGGCATCGACCTGCTCCACGGCCTCGATGCTGAAGCGCGACAGCGCATAGACCGCCTGGCGGATCTGGGACTCGACCAGGCCGCCGAGCTCCATGACGCGCGCAGAGACGCGGTTGAGTTCGCTGTCGAACTGGCTGGAAAGGTGTTTTTCGTTCATCGATTGCTCCTGCTCAGCCGAAGCGGCCTGTGATGTAGTCTTCCGTTTCCTTGCGCTGGGGCTTGAAGAACATCTGCTCGGTGTCTCCGAATTCCACCAGATCGCCCAGGTACATGTAGGCCGTGTAGTCGCTGCAGCGCGCTGCCTGCTGCATGTTGTGCGTCACGATGACGACGGTGTAGTCGTTCTTCAGCTCGGCAATCAGCTCCTCGATCTTGGCCGTGGAGATCGGGTCCAGGGCCGAGCAGGGCTCGTCGAGCAGCAGCACTTCGGGCTTGATGGCAATGCCGCGCGCGATGCACAGGCGCTGCTGCTGGCCGCCGGACAGGCCCGAGCCGCTTTGCTGCAGCTTGTCCTTGACCTCGCCCCACAGGGCCGCCTTGCGCAGTGCCCATTCGACACGGTCGTCCATGTCGGAGGAGCTGAGGTTTTCAAACAGCTTCACGCCGAAGGCGATGTTGTCGTAGATGGACATGGGAAACGGCGTGGGCTTCTGGAAGACCATGCCCACCTTGGCGCGGATCAGCGCCACGTCCTGCTTGCTGGTCAGCAGGTTCTCGCCGTCCAGCATGATCTGTCCTTCGGCGCGCTGCTCGGGGTACAGCTCGAACATGCGGTTGAAGGTGCGCAGCAGCGTGGACTTGCCACAGCCCGACGGGCCGATGAAGGCCGTGACCTTCTTTTCGGGGATGTCCAGGTTGATGCCCTTGAGGGCGTGGAACTTGCCGTAGTAGAAGTTCAGGTCGCGAACCGTCAGCTTGGAGGAGTTCAGCGCGGTGGAAGAGGTCGCAGTCATTGCGTGATCCTTGTCCTTGTTGATTGCTTATTGCTGCATTACTTCTGGCGGGTCAGGAACCGCGCCAGGATATTGAGACCGAGCACCGCCACGGTGATCAGGAACACGCCGGCCCAGGCCAGTTGCTGCCAATTCTCGTAAGGGCTCATCGCGAACTTGAAGATCGTCACCGGCAGGCTGGCCATGGGCTTGGACAGGTCGGCATTCCAGAACTGGTTGTTCAGCGCCGTGAACAGCAGCGGAGCAGTTTCCCCGGCAATGCGGGCCACGGCCAGCAGCACGCCGGTGATCACGCCGGCACGCGCTGCACGCAGCGTCACCATGATGATGACCTTCCACTTGGGCGTGCCCAGTGCATAGGCCGCTTCGCGCAGGCTGGCAGGCACCAGCACCAGCATGTTCTCGGTGGTGCGGATGACCACGGGAATCACGATCAGCGCCAGCGCCACCACGCCCGCATAGCCGGAAAAGCTCTTGAAGCGCGCCACGACCACGGTGTAGACGAACAGGCCGATCACGATGGAAGGCGCCGACAGCAGGATGTCGTTGACGAAGCGCGTGGTATTGGCCAGCCAGCCGCGCGCATCGTATTCGGCCAGGTAGACACCGGCCATCACGCCGATGGGCGTGCCGACGAAGGTGGCCAGCGCCACCATGATCAGCGAGCCGAAGATGGCGTTGGCAATGCCGCCCGCCTCATTGGGCGGAGGCGTCATCTCGCTGAACAGCGCCAGGCTCAGGCCGCCGATACCCAGCGTGATGGTTTCCCACAGGATCCAGACCAGCCAGAACACGCCGAAGGCCATGGCAGCCAGCGACAGGGTCAGCGCCACCTGGTTCACGCGCTTGCGCTTGGCGTACTTGGCCTGACGCACGCGCGTCAGTTCAGCGGCATTGATCATCTTGGTGGAGGTGCTGCTCACGAGCGGGCTCCTTCATTCTTCTGCAGACGGTTGAGCAGCACCTTGGAGCAGGCCAGCACCACGAAGGTGATGAAGAACAGCACCAGGCCCAGATAGATCAGCGAAGCCTGGTGCAGGCCTTCGCCCGCTTCGGCAAACTCGTTGGCCAGCGCCGAGGTGATGCTGTTGGCAGCCTCGAAGACCGACAGCGAGTTGAGCTGGTTCATGTTGCCGATCACGAAGGTGACGGCCATGGTCTCGCCCAGCGCGCGGCCCAGACCCAGCATCACGCCACCGAGCACGCCGGTCTTGGTGTAGGGCAGCACGACCTTCCAGACCACTTCCCAGGTCGTGGAGCCCAGGCCGTAGGCCGACTCCTTGAGCAGGGCCGGCGTGACTTCGAACACATCGCGCATCACCGAGGCGATGAAGGGGATGATCATGATGGCCAGGATGATGCCGGCCGACAGGATGCCGATGCCCACGGGCGGGCCGGAAACGAAGGCTTCCAGATAAGGAACGCCCTGAAACAGCTTTTGCAGCGGCTGCTGCACATAGGTGGAGAGCACGGGACCGAAGACCATCAGGCCCCACATGCCGTAGACGATGGAGGGCACGGCGGCCAGCAGCTCGACGGCGGTGCCCAGCGGGCGCTTGAGCCAGGCGGGCGACAGCTCGGTGAGGAACAGGGCGATGCCAAAGCTCACGGGCACCGCAATCAGCAACGCGATGGCCGAAGTGGCCAGCGTGCCGTAAATCATGACCAGGCCGCCATATTCGTTGCGAACGGGGTCCCAGACGCTGCGGCCCAGAAAGCTCAGGCCGTATTCATAGATGGCGGGCCAGGCGCCGACCAGCAGCGAAGCCAGGATGGCCAGCAGCAGGCCCAGCGTCAGCAGCGCGGCCAGACGCGCGAGAGCGCCAAACAAGCGATCCGCCACGCGCCCCGAAAGCATCGGGGGGCGTAGCGGAGAAGGTGTGCGTCGCTGGGAAGCCTGTGCAGAGGCGGCCAGCGAGTTCGAGGGCGACGTTGTGGACACGTGAGGCGCCTTTATTCGCGGTTTGTGGGGAGATCAGGGGGGCCATGATGCACCTGCCGGCGGTGCGCCATGGCCCCTTTTCAGGGTTTACTTCAGGGAAATCGCGGTGCCCGAGGCGTCCTTGACTTGACCCCAGGATTGGAAGATCACGTTCTTGACGGCGTCAGGCATGGGCACGTAGTCCAGGTCGGTGGCGGTCTTGTCGCCGGACTTGTAGGCCCACTCGAAGAACTTCAGCGAGGCAGCGGCCTGTGCGGGCTTGTCCTGGGCCTTGTGCATGATGATGAACGTGGCCGAGGTGATGGGCCATGCATCCTTGCCGGGCTGGTTGGTCAGGATCTGGTAGAAGCTCTTGGCCCAGTCGGCACCGGCTGCAGCGGCCTTGAAGGTGGCGTCGTCGGGCGACACGAAGGCGCCGCCAGCGGTCTGCAGCTGCGTGTAGGTCAGCTTGTTTTGCTTGACATAGGCGTACTCGACGTAGCCGATGGAGTTGGGCAGGCGGCCCACGAAGGCGGCCACGCCTTCATTGCCCTTGCCGCCGGCACCCGTGGGCCAGTTCACGGCCTTGCCTTCGCCAACCTTTTCCTTCCACTCGGCATTGACCTTGGACAGGTAGTTCGTGAAGCCGAAGGTGGTGCCCGAGCCGTCAGCACGGCGCACGGGAGCGATGGTGGCGTCAGGCAGGGTCACGCCGGGGTTCAGGGCCTTGATGGCCTCGTCGTTCCACTTGGTGATCTTGCCCAGGTAGATGTCGCCCAGCACCTGGCCGGTCAGCTTGAGCTGGCCGGGCTGGATGCCCTTGATATTGACCACGGGCACGATGCCGCCGATCACGGTGGGGAATTGCACCAGGCCCTTCTTGGCCAGTTCGTCGTCCTTGAGCGGCTCGTCCGAAGCACCGAAGTCCACGGTCTTGGCTTCGATCTGCTTGATGCCGGCGCTGGAGCCCACGGACTGGTAGTTGATCTTCACGCCGGTGGCCTTGTGGTAATCGGCGGCCCACTTCGAGTACAGCGGCGCAGGGAAGCTGGCGCCGGCGCCGGTGGCTTCCTGCTGGGCCAGGGCCTGGCCCATACCGCCCGCAGACAGAGCACCAGCCACCAGAATGTGAATCACAGACAACTTCATGTACAGACCTCTTAGGGGTTGAAAGATGCGATGGCTGGACTGTAAGAAGGCTTTGTGACATTGATATGACACGAAGAAAAGGCGTCACAAATGCTGGGCCATAGTCTGTAAGACCCGGGTCATCGCGGTGTCACAATTCCGTCTTAGTCTTGTGCCTCGCACGAGCTGGCACCAGACAAGCGCAGCCCTGCCACCCGGCACCGCTGCGCACTCCTGCTCGACGAATCTTGATTGGCGTTTCTTTCATGGCACCAGAATCCCTGCTCGCCGCCGTTGACCTCGGATCCAACAGCTTTCGCCTAGAAATAGGCCGCGTCGGCAGCCACCAGCGCATAGAGCGCGTGGAATATCTCAAGGAGACCGTGCGCCAGGGCAATGGACTCAACGAGCACCATGAGCTGACCGACGAGGCCATGCAACGCGGCTGGGACTGCCTGGCACGCTTTGGCGAGCGCCTGGCCGGCTTTCCTGCCGACCAGGTCCGCGCCGTGGCCACACAAACCCTGCGGGAGGCCCGCAACCGCGATGTCTTCATCGCACGCGGCAGCGCCCTGCTGGGCTTTCCCATCGAGGTCATCTCGGGCGAGGAAGAGGCCCGGCTGATCTATCGCGGCGTCTCCAGCCTGTTGCCGCCCTCGCAGCAGCGGCGCCTGGTGGTGGACATTGGCGGCCGCTCGACCGAAGTCATCATCGGCCAGCATGGCGAAGCGCGTCAGGTGGCCTCCTACCCCATAGGCAGCGTCGCCTGGAGCACGCAGTTCTTTGGCGAAGGCACGCTGTCGCGCGCACATTTCTCGGCCGCCATCAAGGCCGCGCAGGCGGCCCTCACCCAGACCGTCTCGGCCTACCCGGCCACTGCATGGGACTGCGCCTATGCCTCTTCAGGCACGGCCAACGCCGTGGGCGACATCCTGGCTGCCAACGGATATTCCGGCGGGCTGATCACGCCTGACAGCCTGCGCTGGCTGCATGAGCAGCTGATGGAGGCCGGCCATGTGGACCGCATCCGGCTGGCCGGACTCAAGGAAGACCGCCGCGCCGTCATCGCCGGAGGCCTGAGCATCCTGATTGCGGCCCTGGGCCTGCTGGGCATCAATGAACTGGAAGTCGCCCAGGGCGCGCTGCGCCAGGGCGTTTTGCACGACCTGCTGGAGCACGAGCCCCCCGCCGACCGCGAGGCAGCCGAAATTGCCGCGCTGCAGCAGGACTTCGGCATTGACGCTCCGCATGCGCTGCGCGTGCGCAAGGTGGCACGCTGGGCCTGGCAATCGCTGCACGCACAACAACCGCCCGATGCCCTGTCCACGCATGCACTGGACACGGCCGCCAGCCTGCACGAGATCGGCATGCGCATCTCACTGAGCGCCTACCACCGGCACGGCGCCTACATCACCGAGCACTGCGGTGCCGCGACATGGCCCGTGGAGCTGCGCGCGCGCATCACCCAGCTCGTGCTCGGCCACCAGGGCAAGCTGCGCAAGCTGGAAGCCGCCATCGAGGACCAGGCAGTGGCCTGGCCCTTGCTGGCACTGCGGCTGGCCGTGCAGCTGTGCCATGCCCGGCGTGACCCCGATCTGCAGGGCATACGCCTGCATCGCTCGGACAGCGTCTTTCACCTGACCGTGCCGGAAGGCTGGGCCAAAAGCTATCCCCAGTCCGCCCAGTTGCTGCGCACCGAGGCCGTGGCCTGGCAGAAGACGCCCTGGACCTTGCAGCTGCATCTGCACTGAGCACGGCCACCCGCTTCGGCTTGCGCCGGGATGACGCGGGGGGCCCGGCCGTGACGCAGCTCAGACCTGGGGCCCGTAGCGCTCCATCAAGGCGCGCTGCGCACCCAGGCCCGTGGTCGGATAGGGTGCACGCTGGTAGGCACCATTGGCCTCCAGGGTCCAGGCATCGCGGTTGTCATACAGGCCAGCGACCAGGCATTCGTCTATCACTTGCTGGCGCAGCACGGGGTCGCGCACGGGCCAGGCCAGTTCCACCCGGCGCATCATGTTGCGGTTCATCCAGTCGGCGCTGGACAGCAGCAGCTCCTGCTGCTTGCCCCAGGCAAAGTAGAAGACGCGCGAGTGCTCCAGGAAACGGCCGATGATGGAGCGCACTCGGATGTTGTCAGTCCAGCCCTTGCGCTGCGGCGGCAGCATGCAGGCACTGCGCACAATGAGATCGATGCGCGCGCCCTGCTGGCCGGCACGCACCAGCGCCTGCATGAGCAGCTCGTCGGTCAGCGCATTCATCTTGAGCACAATGCGCGCCTCTTCGCCGCGTTGCGCCGCCTCGCCCACCTGATTGATCAGCGCCAGCATGCGGTCGTGCAGCTGGAACGGCGCAATCACCAGCTGGTGCAGCTTGGGCAGGCGGTTGTGGCTGGACAGGTGGCTGAACACGGCATCCATGTCGGCCGTGATCTGCGCATCGCAGGTCAGCTGGCTGATGTCCGTGTACAGGCGCGCCGTGCGCACGTTGTAATTGCCGGTGGACAGGTGTCCATAGCGCTTGAGCTGCCCGCTGCGCTTTTCGCGGCGCGTGATCAGCAGCATCTTGGCGTGCGTCTTCAGGCCCAGCACGCCGTAGACCACCTGGGCGCCCAGGGCCTCCAGCTTCTCGGCGGAGTTGATGTTGGCCTCTTCGTCAAAGCGGGCCTTGAGCTCCAGCACGGCCAGCACCTCCTTGCCGCGGCGCACGGCCTCGGCCAGCAACTGCATGATTTCGGAGTCGGACCCGGTGCGGTAGATGGTCTGCTTGATGGCCAGCACCTCGGGGTCGTTGACGGCCTCGCGCAGCAGCTCCAGCACGCCGTCGAAGCTCTCGAAAGGCTGGTGGATCAGCACATCACGCTTGCGGATCTGGGCCATCACCGAGCGGCCCGGCTGCAGCTGGCGCGGCCATGCCGGCCGCCACGGCGGGAACAGCAGCGCGGGGTCATCGACCAGATCGACCAGCTGCGACTGGCGCACCAGGTTCACGGGCCCCTTGACGCGGAACAGTGCCTCGGTCGGCAGGCCGAACTGGCCCAGCAGCAGGTCGGACAACATGGGCGAGCAGGCAAAGGACACCTCCAGCCGCACGGCCTGGCCGTAGTGGCGGTGGTGCAGCCCCTGGCGCAGCGCCATGCGCAGGTCGCTGACATCGTCCTCATCCACCGCCAGGTCCGAATGGCGGGTGACACGGAATTGCGCGAACTCCGCCACCTCACGCCCCGGGAACAGCTCGACCAGATGGGCGCGCACGATGCTGGAGATGCTCACGAACAGGCGCTGCTTGCCCGCGATCTTCTCCGGCAGGCGCACCAGGCGAGGCAAGGCGCGCGGGACCTTGACGATCGCCACCTCGTTGGCGCGACCAAAGGCATCGACACCCTTGAGGCGCACGATGAAGTTCAACGCCTTGTTGGCCACCTGGGGAAATGGATGGGATGGGTCCAGGCCCACCGGCATGAGCAGGGGCTGGACTTCGCGCAGAAAGTATTCGCGCACCCATTTGCGCTGGGCGCTGCTGCGCTCGCCATGGGAGACCACGCGTATGCCCTGCCCCGCAAAGGCAGGAATCAGCGATTGGTTGTACAGCGTGTACTGGCGCAATACCAGCTCATGCGCCTTGTCCATCAGCGAGCGAAAGCTCTGCAGCGTGTACAGACCCTTGGCGTCGCCGGCCTTGGCCGCCGTCACATGGGGGGCGCAGCGCACCTCGAACCATTCGTCGAGATTGGAAGAGACGATGCACAGGTAGCGCAGCCGCTCCAGCAGCGGCACATCCTCGCGCACAGCCCAGTCCAGCACGCGTTCGTTGAACGCCAGGATGCAATGGTCGCGGTCCAGAAACTGTTGCTGCTGCTGTTGCTCTTGCACTTCACCGCTTTCGGCTGTGGCGTACAGACCAGTGTATGCCGCGGCGGCCAGCCCCGCAGCAGAGACCGGGGCAGACGCTGGCATCGCCTGGCCCTGCAATTCCAGCAGGGCGGTGGAAAGGCTTTTGGCCAGGGGCATCATCGGGACATTCAAGGGTGCAGAGACGGGTATGGGCGCTGTCTCGCGGGCCATGCCCAGCGAGGCCGGCCCTGCGGGCATGGTGCGCAGCCCCTGTTCATGTTCTGGCTCGGCAGGCGCGGCAGAGGCGCTGGCGGGAATCGGCGTGAATGTCTGGGGCATGGATGCAGGGGCCCGGCCTGTGCAGGACCCGGTAGTCACCCCGTGGACCGGGGATTCGGGCAGTCTGCCCCGGGTTTGTGACATGTTCATGACATAAATCCCGCCCACGCATGACACCTGTCATACAAGCGACTTCCGGCAAGGAATGGCTGCGCTGGCGCTGTCATGCAAAGGTCATGACGAGGTCACGCAGCCACGAGGGCCACGCTGTATCGCCAGGGTGCTAAGCTCACTGCCATCCCCCTGGATGGCGTTGGCTGCTGCAAACCTGCCGCAGCCGTGTCGTCGTCCGCCTTTCGCGCATGCCCTCTTCCAATCCCCCCGAAAGCCGCCTGGCCGCCATCGACATTGGCTCCAACAGCTGCCTGCTGGCCATGGCCCGCAGCGACGGCGCAAAGGTACAGCTGTTCAGCCACCGCAAGGAAGCCATACGCCTGGGCAGCGCCCTGGACGCACAGGGCGCCCTGAGCCTGGAGGCCATGCAGCGTGGCTGGGCCTGCCTGGAGCGCTATGCGCAGGTGCTGGGCGACCTGCCCCGCCACCGCGTTCGTGCCGTGGCCACGCAGACGCTGAGGGAGGCATCGAACCGCCAGGTCTTCCTGGACGAAGGCCAGCGCATCCTGGGCTGCGCCATCGAAGTCATCGACGGCGAGGAAGAAGCGCGCCTGATCTATCGCGGCGTCGCCCAGTTGCTGCCGCCCGGTCCCCAGCGGCGGCTGGTGGTGGACATCGGTGGCCGATCGACCGAGCTGTGCCTTGGCCAGCAGCGGCAGGTGCTGCAGGCACGCTCCTTCGCCTTTGGCAGCGTGACCTGGGCATTGCGCCACTTTCCCGATGGAGAGCTGTCGGCCCAGGCACTGTCCCAGGCCGAAGCGGCGGTGGCCGACATCATTGCGCCCGAAGCCGCGCGGTTTGCCGCCGGGCAGTGGAGCCATGCCTATGGGTCCTCCGGCACGGCCGGTGCCATCGTCAAGGTGCTGGCCCATGCACCCGACGGCACGGCCGGCTGGATCACGCGGCAGGGACTGGACTGGCTGCAGGCGCAGTTGCTGCGTGCAGGGCATGTCAGCCGCGTGAACATGGATGGGCTCAAGGAAGAACTGCGTCCCATGATCGGCGGCGGCATGAGCGTGATGCGGGCGATCTTCTCCAGCCTGGGCATCGAGCGCATGCGCGTGACGCATGGCGCCCTGCGACATGGCGTGCTGTATGAGCTGGCCGATCGGCTGGATGCCGAAGCCTCCGGAAAACACAGGCGCAGGCAAGTTGCACCCGGCCCGTGACGGCCCATGATGGCCCAGGCCCTGCTTGCGTCAGGGAAGGCCGATAGAGTGTTTTCCGCACAAGTGCTACACTTTGTAAGCTTCCCACCCTCCCTTCATTACCGCCCCACCGCTTCGCCATGTCCGCGCCGACGATTGCGTACGACCCTGTACTCGAACGTCCGTCTTCGATGATGGCGGCGTCCCTGCAACGCAGCCTGCGCGAGCAGCAGGCCCTGCTCGACAATGCCGGCGTCGGGATCGTCTTCATTCGCCAACGCGTCATCGTCCGCTGCAACCAGTGCTACGCAGACATCTTCGGCTACGCGGGCGAGCATGCGCTGGTGGGCATCAACAGCGAACACCTGCATCCCAGCCGTGATGAGCTGCGCAGCCTGGGACGCGAGGCCTACCGCACGCTGAGTGCCGGCCTGTCCTTTCGCACGCAGCGCCGCCTGCGCCGCAAGGACGGAAGCCTGTTCTGGGGAGAGCTCACGGGGCGGCTCATCAATCCGGGCGATGCGCGCGAGGGATCGATCTGGATCGTGAGCGATATCGACGACCGCCTGCGTGCCCAGCAGGCCCTAAGCCAGGCCCACGAACTGCTGGAGCAGCAGGTGCGCGACCGCACACGCGAACTCAGCGCCACGGTGGAGAACCTGCACCGGGAGATTGCCGACCGCAAGCTGGACCAGGAACGCATCTACTGGATGGCGCACTACGACGCGCTCACCGGCCTGCCCAACCGCACGCTGCTGGCCGAGCGCAGTGCCCGCGCCATCGAGCTGGCCAAGGCCAACGACACGCCGCTGGCCGTGATGTTCCTGGACCTGGACCACTTCAAGCATGTCAATGATTCGCTGGGCCATCGCGTGGGCGATGCCCTGCTGGTGGAGATTGCCCGACGCCTGCGTGCCGTCGTGCGCGACCGCGATACGGTGGCCCGCATCGGCGGTGACGAATTCGTGCTGCTGCTGCCCGGCGCCAATGCCCAGGGCGCGGCCCGCGTGGCCGGCAAGCTGCAGGAGGCGTCGCGCCAGGCCTACCAGATCGACCGCCATGAGCTGACCATTGCTCCGTCCATGGGCATTGCGCTGTACCCGCGCGACGGCCACGACATCGACTCGCTGACCCAGGCCGCCGATGCGGCCATGTACCACGCCAAGCAGGCCGGCCGCAACACCTACCGCTTCTTCACGCCGCAGATGCAGGCCCAGTCCCTGCGCGCCCTGCAGCTGGAGAATGCACTGCGCCGGGCGCTGGAGCGCAATCAGCTGTATCTGCACTATCAGCCGCAGATCACGCTGAGCACGGGCCGCGTGCGCAGCGTGGAGGCGCTGCTGCGCTGGGAGCACCCGGAACTGGGCTCGGTCTCACCGGCCGAGTTCATTCCCGTGGCCGAGGACAGCGGCCAGATCCTGCAGATCGGCGAATGGGTGCTGCGCAGCGCCATGCAGCAGTTGCAGGTCTGGCGCAATGCAGGCCTGTGCGACCTGAAGGTGGCCGTGAATCTTTCGGCCATCCAGTTCCATCAGCAGCAACTGCCCGAGATCATCAACCGCATCCTGCTCGACAGCGACCTGCCGGCCGATTCTCTGGAGCTGGAGCTGACCGAGGGCGTGGCCATCCATGATCCGCGCCAGGCGACAGCCACCATGGACCGGCTGCGCGAGCACGGCGTGCGTCTGGCCATGGATGACTTCGGCACCGGCTATTCATCCCTGAGCCAGCTCAAGCGCTTTCAGATCTACAAGCTCAAGATCGACCAGTCCTTCATCCAGGATCTGGACCACGACAGCAACGACCGCGCCATTGTCAGCGCCATCATCCGCATGGCCCAGGCCCTGGGCATGCAGACCACGGCCGAGGGCGTGGAGACCGAGGCACAGCTGGAGTTCCTGCGCGAGCAAGGCTGCGATGAGGCCCAGGGCTACCATTTCAGCCGCCCGCTGGCACCAGAGGCGCTGGAGTCCTTCTTGCGCAGCCAGGGCTGACCGGGCCGCATCACCGCGCGCATCGCATCACCTCGCGCACCGGAATCCAGACGAAAAAAAGCCGGGGCATGAAGCCTCGGCCTTCCATGCGCAGGAGCGCGCAACCGCTCAGGCAACCGGCGAATTCTTGGCCACGCTGGCCAGGCGCTCGGCACAGCGGCTGGCCTGATCGCCATCGCGCGCCTCCACCATCACGCGCAGCAAAGGCTCGGTGCCGCTGGCGCGGATGAGCACACGCCCGGTATCGCCCAGCTCGGCCTTGACGGCCTCGGTGACCTCTTCCAATTGGGTGTTGCGCTTCCAGTCCTGGCCCGGCTGCAGCCGCACGTTGAGCAGTACCTGGGGAAACAGCTGCACGGACGACAGCCACTGCGACAGGCTCTTGCCCGAGCGCACGCAGGCCTGCAGCGCCTGCAGTGCGCTGACCAGGCCGTCGCCCGTGGTGTGCTTGTCCAGCGCCAGCAAATGTCCCGAGCCCTCACCGCCCAGGGTCCAGCCCTGGCGGTGCAGCTCTTCCAGCACATAGCGGTCGCCGACCTTGGCACGCACAAAGCCCACGCCCTGGGACTTCAGCGCCACCTCCACGGCCATATTGGTCATCAGCGTGCCCACGGCGCCCGGCACGGCCTCGCCGCGCGCCAGCCGGTCGGCTGCCAGCAGATACAGCAGTTCGTCGCCGTTGTAGAGCCGCCCTGCCGCATCGACCAGCAGCAGCCGGTCGGCATCGCCATCCAGCGCCACGCCGAAATCGGCCTTGTTGGCGCGCACGGCCAGCACCAGAGCCTCAGGGTGCGTGGCACCCACGTCTTCGTTGATGTTCAGTCCATCGGGCGCACAGCCTATGGCCACCACATCGGCCCCCAGTTCATGGAAGACCTTGGGTGCGATCTGATAGGCCGCGCCATGGGCCGCATCGACGACGATCTTCACGCCCTTGAGCGTGAGTGCATGGTCAAAGGTGCTCTTGCAGAACTCGATGTAGCGCCCTGCCGCGTCTTCAAGGCGCCGGGCCTTGCCCAGAGCGGCAGAGTCGGCCCACACGGGATCTTCGGTCAAGGCCTGCTCGACCTCTTCCTCCCAGGCATCGGGCAGCTTGGTGCCCTGGGCGCTGAAGAACTTGATGCCGTTGTCGTAGTAAGGGTTGTGGCTGGCGCTGATGACCACGCCCAGGCTGGCTCGCTGGGCGCGCGTCAGGTAGGCCACGCCCGGGGTGGGCAGGGGACCGAGCAGCATCACGTCCACGCCGGCCGAGTTGAAGCCGGACTCCAAGGCACTTTCCAGCATGTAGCCCGAGATCCGGGTGTCCTTGCCGATCAGCACCATCGGGCGGGCTTCCTTGCGCCGCAGCACACGGCCTACGGCGTGCGCCAGGCGTAGCGCGAAGTCGGGGGTGATGGGCGAGCGGCCCACCAGGCCGCGAATTCCATCGGTACCAAAATATGTGCGTGCCATAGTGCTCCTTTGTTGTTCAGTTGTTGTCGTGCATGGTCTGCCAGACCGTCAATGCCGCCACCGTATCGGCCACGTCGTGCACGCGCACCACGCGCGCACCCCGCTCCACTGCCAGCAGCGCCGCCGCCACACTGGGCACCATGCGCTGGCCCTGTGCAAGGCCACTGACCTGCCCGAGCGAGCCCTTGCGCGACCAGCCCGCCAGCAGCGGGAAGTCTAGGCCCAGCAATTCCTGCTGGCGCGCAAGCAGCGAAAAATTCTGTGCCACGCTTTTGCCGAAGCCGATGCCGTAGTCCCAGACAATGCGCTCGCGCGCCACGCCCCGGGCCAGCAGGGCATCGCTGTGCAACTGCAGGAAATCGCGCACGGCGGGCACGGCATCGCCTTGCATGGGCGTGGTCTGCATGTCCTGCGGCGTGCCATGCATGTGCATGAGACAGATGCCGCAGCTCGGGTGCGCAGCCACCACCTGCTGCGCGCCCGGCTGGCGCAGCGCCCAGATGTCGTTGACGATGTCGGCCCCAAGGTCCAGCACGGCCTGCATGACCTCGGGCTTGTAGGTATCGACGGAGACAGGCACGCCCAGTTGCACCGCGCCCTGCACCACGGGCAGCACGCGCCGCAACTCCTCGTCCAGCGGCACGGCCGGCGATCCGGGCCTGGTGGACTCGCCGCCGATGTCGAGGATGTGCGCGCCTTCACCGATCAGCTGCTCTGCATGCCGCAAGGCCCGCTCCACCGTGTTGTGCCGCCCGCCATCGGAAAACGAGTCGGGCGTCACGTTGACGATGCCCATGACCAGTGGACGCTGAAGGTCTAGAACAAAGCGCGAAGTCTGCCATTGATGCGGCATGGGATTTCCTGAAGGTAGGCGCTTGCCGGACCGGGCCCCTCGCTCGGCCACCGCTGTGGGCGATTGAGCACATCCTGCAAGCAAAGCAAAAGGGCCCCTCGGGGCCCTTTGCATGGGATTGGCAGATTCTGCGGCAAGCAGATCAGGCCGTGGTGGGCGCAGGGTCGGCATCCACTGCCGGCGTGCCGCCGGACGAGTTGCCACCGTCGGACGACGGCGGGTTGCGCGGCACCCAGTCCTTGGGAGGACGCGGTTCGCGGCCGGCCATGATGTCATCGAGTTGCTCGGCGTCGATGGTTTCCCAGTCGAGCATGGCCTTGGCCATGGCATGCATCTTGTCGGAGTTGTCCTCGATCAGCTTGCGCGCCAGTCCGTACTGCTCGTCGATGATGCGGCGAACCTCCTGGTCCACCTTCTGCATCGTCTGCTCGCTCATGCTGTTGGTCTTGCTCATCGAGCGGCCCAGGAAAGGCTCGCCTTCCTGCTCCGCATAGACCATGGGACCCAGAGCGTCGGTCATGCCGTAGCGCGTGACCATATCGCGTGCGATCTGCGTGGCCCGCTCGAAGTCGTTGCTCGCGCCCGTGGTCATCTGGTTCATGAACACTTCTTCGGCAATGCGTCCACCGAACAGCATGGCGATCTGGTTGAGCATGAACTCCTTGTCGTAGGAGTAGCGGTCCTTCTCGGGCAGGCTCATCGTCACGCCCAGCGCACGACCGCGCGGGATGATGGTGACCTTGTGCACGGGATCGCACTTGGGCAGCAGCTTGCCGATCAGCGCGTGGCCCGCCTCGTGGTAGGCCGTGTTGCGGCGCTCTTCCTCGGGCATGACCATGCTCTTGCGCTCGGGGCCCATGATGATCTTGTCCTTGGCCTTCTCGAAATCCTGCATCTCGACGGTACGCGCATTGCGGCGCGCGGCCATCAGGGCTGCTTCGTTGCAGAGGTTGGCCAGATCGGCACCCGACATGCCGGGCGTGCCGCGGGCGATCACGCCCGGATTCACGTCCTGGCCGACAGGGATCTTGCGCATGTGCACATTGAGGATCTGCTCGCGGCCACGGATGTCGGGCAGCGTCACATACACCTGGCGGTCGAAACGGCCGGGACGCAGCAGGGCGGCATCCAGGATGTCGGGACGGTTGGTCGCAGCCACGACGATCACGCCGAGGTTGGTCTCGAAGCCGTCCATCTCGACCAGCATCTGGTTCAGGGTCTGTTCACGCTCATCGTTGCCACCGCCCAGGCCTGCGCCGCGCTGGCGGCCCACGGCGTCGATTTCATCAATGAAGATGATGCAGGGTGCGTTCTTCTTGGCGTTCTCGAACATGTCGCGCACACGGGCAGCGCCCACGCCCACGAACATTTCCACGAAGTCGGAGCCCGAGATGCTGAAGAACGGGACCTTGGCCTCGCCCGCAATGGACTTGGCCAGCAGCGTCTTGCCGGTACCCGGAGGCCCGACCAGCAGCAGGCCACGCGGAATGCGGCCGCCGAGCTTCTGGAACTTGTTGGGGTCCTTCAGGAAGTCCACGACTTCCTTGACCTCTTCCTTGGCTTCGTCGCAGCCTGCAACGTCGGCAAAGGTCACGGTGTTGTTGTTCTCGTCCAGCATGCGGGCCTTGCTCTTGCCGAAGCTGAAAGCACCGCCCTTGCCGCCGCCCTGCATCTGGCGCATGAAGTACACCCACACGCCGATCAACAGCAGCATGGGGCCCCAGCTGACGAGCAGGGTCATGAGGACCGAGCCTTCTTCGCGGGGCTTGACGTCGAACTTGACGTTGTTGTTGATCAGATCGCCCACGAGCCCGCGATCCAGGTAGGTGGCTGTGGTGCGCACCTTGCGGTCATCGTTGGTCGTGGCCACGATCTCGGTGCCGCCGGGGCTTTCCTGGATGGTGGCGCTCTTGATGCGGTTGCTTCGCACCTCTTCCAGGAACTCGGAGTAACCGACATGGGACGCGCCAGCGCCGCCGCGGGTGTCAAATTGTTTGAACACCGTAAACAGCACCATGGCGATGACCAGCCAGACGGCAATTTTTGAAAACCACTGATTGTTCAAGCGGGGCTCCAATGGGGATACAGATAAAACGACTTCCAGCGTGCTCGAAGCGTATTTGCGGTTCATTTTAGGTGTTTCAAGCTGGTTGGTCGCCTATATCCCTCTATAGCAGCCATAGCTTGAATGCGGTCTTGACCCGCGTCAGGGCCGCGCCGGGCGGCTGTGCAGGGCTACCTGAGCCCCATGCCCACCAGAAACGTCTCTGAAGACTTGTCGCGCGAGGACTTGGGCTTGATCGGCTTGACCACCTTGAAGGTCTGCCGGAACAGCGCCACCAAGTCGTCGTAGGCCCCGCCGTGAAAGAGCTTCACGACCAAGGCCCCTTCAGGTTTCATATGGTGGATGGAGAAATCAACCGCCAGCTCCACCAGCAGCGCAATGCGCGCCGCATCCGTCGTCCCGTTGCCCGACAGGTTCGGAGCCATGTCGGAGACCACCACATCGGCCTTGCCGCCGCCCAGCGCCTCCTGCAGCTGCGCCAGCACCGGCTCCTCGCGAAAATCGCCCAGAATGAACTGCACACCCTCGATGGGCTCCATGGGAAGCAGATCCAGCGAGATGATCCGGCCATTGAGCGCGCCCACCGCCGCGCCTTCTGGCGACAGGCAGCGGCGCACATACTGGCTCCACGCTCCTGGCGTAGAGCCCAGGTCCACCACCGTGGCACCCGGCCGGATGAGCTTGAGCTGCTCGTCTATCTCCTTGAGTTTGTAGGCCGCGCGAGCGCGGTAGCCGTCCTTCTGGGCGGCTTTGACGTAAGGATCGTTGACGTGGCTGTTGAGCCAAGCCTTGTTGACCTTCTTGCTTTTTGTGTTGACTTTCATGCTGGATTCTTTCAGCCTCGATAATACGGCCATGCCCCAAATTCAATTGACTCCCGCCGAGCGCCGGGAACACCGCGCCAACGCACACCACCTGGACCCCGTGGTCCTCATCGGAGGTGACGGCCTGACGGCTGCCGTGCAAAAGGAGGTCAACGCCGGCCTTAACGCACATGGCCTGATCAAGGTCCGTGTCTTCAACGACGACCGCGCCGCACGCGAGCAGATGTATCTGCAGCTGTGCGACGAACTTGGCGCTGCACCCATTCAACACATCGGCAAGCTGCTGGTGCTCTGGCGCCCCATGCCGGAAAAGGAAAAAGCCGTCGACGAGAACCGCATGCCCGGTCCTCGCGATGTCAAGCTGCTCAAGTTCAGCAAGCGCTCGGGCCAGAAGCCCGAAGTCAAGCAGATCCGCGTGCTGGGCAACCAGCGCCTGACGGCAGGTGGCCAGGTCAAGCGCGCCAAGCCCAAGCAAAAGTCGGTCAAGAAGCGCCAGGCAGACTGAGTCCGCCGCATCCATGACCGTAGCATCCCATGCCGCCAGCGTGGCCCAGGCCGCGCAACCGCCCTCCGCCTCCCCCTCTGCGCAGCAGCGCTTCGTGATCTGCATGAAGTGGGGCAAGAAGTACGGTCCGGAGTATGTCAACAGGCTCTACGCCATGGTGCGTCGGCATCTGAAGGGCGATTTTCGCCTTGTCTGCCTGACCGATGACGGCGTGGGGATTCGTGACGAAGTCGAATGCCTGCCCATTCCGCCGCTGAACCTGCCCGCCGGCATTCCCGAGCGTGGCTGGAACAAGCTGGCCACCTTCAGCGCCGACCTGCATGGCCTGCGCGGCACGGCGCTGTTTCTTGACGTGGACGTGGTCATCACCGGGCCGCTGGACGATTTTTTCACCGAGCCCGGCGAATTCCTGATCATCCACGACTACAAGCGTCCCTGGCGCATCACGGGCAATTCCTCGGTGTACCGCTTCGAGCTGGGTGCCCACCCCGAGGTACTGGACTACTTCCGCACGCATTTCGAAGAGATCCGCAGCAGCTTCCGGAACGAACAGGCCTACCTGTCCGACATGCTGCACAAGCAGGGCAAGCTCAAGTACTGGCCGCAGGCCTGGTGCCCCAGCTTCAAGTACCACTGCATTCCCGCATGGCCGACGAACTACTGGAAGCCGCCCTTCGTGCCGGATGGTGCACGCGTGGTGATCTTCCACGGAGAATGCAACCCGCCCGACGCGTTGGCCGGCCGGCGCAATCGGCGCTTTCGCTATATCCGGCCTGCTACCTGGGTGGCCGAGCACTGGCACGAGTGAGCAGCTCGGCCCACAAAAAAACGCCCGCGCTTGCGGGCGTTTTCGTTTGGCATGGTGCCGAACCCGCAGGACCGGGATCAGGCCGTGGCCTCGGCTTTCGCTTGAGACGGAGGACTGCCTATGCGCCACAGCACGACGAGCGCACACAGCCACTGCAGCGCATACATCACCGTGCCCACGCTGTGCCACAGCTTGAGGTTGTCGCGTGCCACGATGCGCGGCGACACGCCGTACTGGACCAGAAATGCCAGCAGCATGCCTGCGATCACAAAGCCCAGACAGGCCTTGGCCCAGGGCTGCAGGACCGGCTCCTTGTTGCGCCGGGACAGGACCAGCAGCAGGGCCGCGCAGGCGATGGACACCCAGGTCTGCGCGGCAAACAGCTTGGCTGCCATGAAGCCCGCGACAGCCGGCGTGGGCAATTGGGCGAACAGCATGGGCACGGCCATGAAACCGATGGCCGACAGGCTGCCCCACCACAGGGCGGCAGCCAGCAGGGGAATGCGCTCGTACAGGTTGCTCATGGGCTTAGGCCTTCCTCAATGATCGAGGCACAGGCGCTGACGCATCAGAGGTAGCGCACCGACACCACTTCATAGCGGCGCTCGCCGCCTGGTGCCTGCACGACGGCGGTATCGCCCTCTTCCTTGCCGATCAGCGCGCGCGCGATGGGGCTGGAGACGTTGATCAGGCCCAGCTTGAGGTCGGCCTCGTCCTCGCCGACGATCTGGTACTTGACCGTGTCGCCGCTGTCTTCATCCTCGAGCTCCACCGTTGCACCGAAGACCACGCGGCCACCGGCATCCACGGAAGAGGGATCGATGATCTGGGCAGCCGACAGCTTGCTCTCGACCTCGGCAATGCGGCCTTCGATGAAGCCCTGGCGGTCCTTGGCGGCCTCGTATTCGGCGTTTTCGCTCAGGTCGCCCTGGGCACGTGCCTCGGCGATGGCCTGGATGATGGAGGGACGCTCCACGGTTTTCAGGCGGTGCAGTTCGTCCTTGAGCTTCTCGGCTCCGCGCTTGGTGATGGGAATGGTGGCCATTGAAAAGTCTCCATGTTCAGCGAACGCCGCGCGCTGCGCGGTTTCTTTGGTACAGGGGGGCCGGCGACTTTGCGGCTGGACCTGCACCCCAAAAGCAAACCGCCGCACGTTGCCGCGCGGCGGTTTCATCGAATGATTCGTTCCATTATGCCGTGTTTACCCACCCGAAATGGTGGGATAACCCGGCGGCACTGTCGGACAGTGCCGCTCGCTGCGCGCCATCAAAAAACAGGCGCAGCGGCAATGGAAGGATCTCAGGCAGCCTGCAGTTGGGCGTGCAATTCCTGGACCGAGTGCACGTCCATGTTGCCCATGGACTTCATGCCTTCGACGGCAGCTTCTGCACCGAAGATGGTCGTGAAGGTGGTCACACGCGCCAGCAGGGCGCTGGTACGGATGGCACGCGAGTCGGCGATGGCGTTGCGGCGCTCCTCCACCGTGTTGATGACCATGGCGATCTCGCCGTTCTTGATCATGTCCACGATGTGGGGGCGGCCTTCGGTCACCTTGTTGACGAGCTGCACCTCGATGCCGGCCTCGGAGATGGCCGCTGCCGTACCGCGCGTGGCGCACAGCACAAAGCCCATCGCAGCCAGTTCCTTGGCCACGGCCACGGCACGCGGCTTGTCGGCGTTCTTCACGGTCAGGAAGACCTTGCCCTGGGTCGGCAGCGTGACGCCGGCGCCCAGTTGGCTCTTGACGAAGGCTTCGCCAAAGGTCTTGCCCACGCCCATGACTTCGCCAGTGGACTTCATCTCTGGGCCGAGGATGGTGTCCACGCCAGGGAACTTCACGAACGGGAAGACGGCTTCCTTGACGCTGAAGTACGGCGGCGTGACTTCCTTGGTGATGCCCTGCTGGGCCAGCGTGTCGCCGGCCATGCAGCGTGCAGCCACCTTGGCCAGCTGGATGCCGGTGGCCTTGGAGACGAAGGGCACGGTGCGCGAGGCGCGCGGGTTGACTTCCAGCACGTAGATCACGTCGCCGTCGGCCGTTTCCTTGATGGCGAACTGCACGTTCATCAGGCCGACCACGCTCAGCGCGTTGGCCATGGCGGCAGTCTGGCGCTTGATCTCGGCCACGGTCTCGGGCTTGAGGTAGTAAGGCGGCAGCGAGCAGGCGGAATCGCCCGAATGCACGCCAGCCTGCTCGATGTGCTCCATCACGCCGCCGATGAAGACGGCGCCTTCGCGGTCGCGCACGCAGTCCACATCGCACTCGATGGCGTTGGACAGGAAGTGGTCCAGCAGCACGGGCGAGTCATTGCTGACCTTGACGGCTTCGCGCATGTAGCGCTCCAGGTCGCGCTGCTCGTGCACGATTTCCATGGCACGGCCACCCAGCACATAGCTGGGACGCACGACCAGGGGGTAGCCCAGGCCGGCCGCCTTTTCCAGCGCTTCGGGCTCGGTACGGGCCGTGGCATTGGGCGGCTGGCGCAGGCCCAGCTCATGCAGCAGCTTCTGGAAGCGCTCGCGGTCTTCGGCCGCGTCGATCATGTCGGGCGTGGTGCCGATGATGGGCACGCCTTCCTTTTCAAGACCCAGCGCAAGCTTCAGGGGCGTCTGGCCGCCGTACTGCACGATGACGCCAACAGGCTTCTCGACAGCCACGACTTCGAGCACGTCTTCCAGCGTCAGCGGCTCGAAGTACAGGCGATCCGACGTGTCGTAGTCGGTGGACACGGTCTCGGGGTTGCAGTTGACCATGATGGTTTCATAGCCGTCCTCGCGCATGGCGAGCGCAGCATGCACGCAGCAGTAGTCGAACTCGATGCCCTGGCCGATGCGGTTCGGGCCACCGCCCAGCACCATGATCTTTTTCTTGTTCGTCGGCTCGGCTTCGCACTCCTCGTCATAGGTGGAGTACATGTAGGCCGTGTCGGTGGCGAACTCGGCAGCGCAGGTGTCCACACGCTTGAACACGGGGCGCACGCCCAGTGCCTTGCGTGCCTCGCGCACGGCCTTCTCATTGCTGTGCAGCAGCTTGGCCAGGCGACGGTCGGAGAAGCCCTTTTGCTTGAGCGTGCGCAGCGTGGTGGCGTCCAGTGCGGCCAGCGCGGCATCACCCTTTTCCTCGTAGACCTGGTCCAGCTCGAGTTCGATCTTCACGATCTCTTCGATCTGCACGAGGAACCACTTGTCGATCTTGGTGATGTTGTGCACCTCGTCCAGCGTCCAGCCGGCAGCGAAGGCATCGCCCACATACCAGATGCGGTCCGGACCTGGCTCGCCGAGTTCCTTTTCGAGGATTTCGCGGTCCTGGGTCTTTTCGTTCATGCCGTCCACGCCGACTTCCAGGCCGCGCAGCGCCTTCTGGAAGGACTCCTGGAAGGTACGGCCAATGGCCATGACCTCGCCCACGGACTTCATCTGCGTGGTCAGGCGGTTGTCGGCAGCGGGGAACTTCTCGAACGCGAAACGCGGGATCTTGGTGACCACGTAGTCGATCGAGGGCTCGAACGAAGCGGGAGTCTTGCCGCCCGTGATGTCGTTCTTGAGTTCGTCCAGGGTGTAGCCCACGGCCAGCTTGGCAGCGACCTTGGCGATGGGGAAGCCCGTGGCCTTGGAGGCCAGCGCCGAGGAACGCGACACGCGCGGGTTCATCTCGATGACGATCATGCGGCCGTCCTTCGGATTCACCGAGAACTGCACGTTGGAGCCGCCCGTGTCCACACCGATCTCGCGCAGCACCGCCAGCGAGGCGTTGCGCATGATCTGGTATTCCTTGTCGGTCAGCGTCTGCGCGGGTGCCACGGTGATCGAGTCGCCGGTGTGCACGCCCATGGGGTCCAGATTCTCGATGGAGCAGATGATGATGCAGTTGTCCGCCTTGTCGCGGACGACTTCCATCTCGTACTCCTTCCAGCCGAGCAGCGATTCCTCGATCAGCAGCTCATTGGTCGGGGACGCTTCCAGGCCGCGCTTGCAGATGGTCTCGAACTCTTCGGGGTTGTAGGCAATGCCGCCGCCCGTGCCGCCCAGCGTGAAGCTGGGGCGGATGACGGTGGGAAAGCCCATTTCCTTTTGCACGGCCCAGGCTTCGTCCATCGAATGGGCGATGCCCGAGCGCGCCGAACCCAGGCCGATGCGCGTCATCGCATCCTTGAACTTGAGGCGGTCCTCGGCCTTGTCGATGGCCTCGGGAGTTGCGCCGATCAGCTCGACCTTGTACTTGTGCAGCACGCCGTTGCGCCACAGGTCCAGCGCGCAGTTCAGCGCGGTCTGGCCGCCCATGGTCGGCAGGATGGCGTCGGGACGCTCCTTGGCGATGATCTTCTCGACCGTCTGCCAGGTGATGGGCTCGATGTAGGTGACGTCGGCCGTGGCCGGGTCGGTCATGATCGTGGCAGGGTTGCTGTTGATCAGGATGACCTTGTAGCCCTCTTCGCGCAACGCCTTGCAGGCCTGCACGCCGGAGTAGTCAAACTCGCAGGCCTGGCCGATGACGATGGGACCGGCGCCAATGATCAGAATGCTTTTGAGGTCGGTGCGCTTAGGCATTTTTGTGTTTCTCCATCAGCGCCGTGAAGCGGTCAAACAGGTAGGCGATATCGTGCGGGCCGGGCGAAGCCTCGGGGTGGCCCTGGAAGCAGAACGCAGGCTTGCCCTTGTGCTCAAGGCCTTGCAGCGTGCCGTCGAACAGGCTGATGTGCGTGGCGCGCAGCGTGTCGGGCAGGGACTCCATCTCCACGGCAAAACCGTGGTTCTGGCTGGTGATGCTGACCCGGCCGTTGTCCAGGTCCTTGACGGGGTGGTTGGCGCCGTGGTGGCTGTTGGCCATCTTGAAGGTCTTGGCGCCAGCGGCCAGGGCCATGATCTGGTGACCCAGGCAGATGCCGAAGACGGGCTTGCCGGACTCCACCAGCTCCTTGGTGGCGGCAATGGCGTAGTCGCAGGGCTCCGGGTCGCCAGGGCCGTTGGACAGGAAAACGCCGTCGGGGTTGAGTGCCAGCACATCCTTGGCGGGCGTCTTGGCCGGCACCACGGTCAGCTTGCAGCCGCGCTCGGCCAGCATGCGCAGGATGTTGAACTTCACGCCGAAGTCATAGGCCACCACATGGAAACGCGGGGCCTGCTGCTGGCCGTAGCCTTCGCCCAGCTTCCACTCGGTTTCCGTCCATTCGTACTGCCGGGCTGCGCTCACCACCTGGGCCAGATCCAGGCCCTTCATGCTGGGGGCCGCCTTGGCCGCAGCCAGTGCCTCGTCGATGCGCGCCTGGGTCACTTCTTCGCCAGCGGCCAAACCGACGATGGCGCCGTTTTGTGCGCCCTTGTCGCGCAGCAGCCGTGTGAGCTTGCGCGTGTCGATGTTGGCAATCGCCACCGTGCCGCTGCGCGTGAGGTAGTCGGGCAGTGTCTCGGACTTGCGGAAGTTGCTGGCCAGCAGCGGAAGGTTCTTGATGATCAGGCCCGCCGCATGGACCTTGCCAGCCTCGACATCCTCTGCGTTGACGCCGTAGTTGCCGATGTGCGGATACGTGAGCGTCACGATCTGCTGGCAGTAGCTGGGGTCGGTGAGGATTTCCTGGTAGCCGGTGATTGCCGTGTTGAAAACGACTTCACCAACCGTGGTGCCTTGCGCACCGATCGAGTTGCCAACAAAGACCGTGCCGTCTGCGAGCGCCAGGATGGCGGATGGGAATGCTCCCTTGAGAGACAAAAGCACTGGGTTCTCCGGTTCTAATTACGGTTACGCCCAGCGTGCCGCACGGACGGATCCGGGCGGGTTATAGCTTGTCTGCAGGGGGTGGCGAGGAAGCGTCGCTAGGCGTAGTGTGGAATGCTTGAAAGCCGCCCATTATAGGCTGGTCGTGCTTCAGCCTCCTGACAGGAGGCGGGATTACCCTTGACGTGAGCCGGCACTCACGCTGCTTGCGTGCAGGCATATCGCCGCTGCAGCAGCCACGTTCAGCGACTCCTCACCGCCCGGCTGGCCGATGCGCACATGCTGCGCTGCCCGCTGCATCAGCGCCTCGCCAACGCCCTGCCCTTCATGGCCCATGGCCCAGGCACAAGGCCAGGGCAGCGGGGCATTGTGGATCAGTTCGCCCTGATGGGAACTGGTCACGATCAGGGGCAAGCCAAGCGCATCCAGGTCTTCGGGCGAGGCCGACTCGACCAGTTGCAGACCGAAATGCGCCCCCATGCCGGCGCGCAGCACCTTCTGGCTCCACAGCGCAGCCGTGCCCTTCAGGGCCACGACCTGGCTGAAACCGAAGGCAGCGGCACTGCGCAGGATGGAGCCCACATTGCCTGCGTCCTGCACGCGGTCCAACACCACCGTGGCCACGCCTGCACGGATGACCGCCGATGCCTGCCAGTCCATCAGAAAACCGATGCGCGCCGGGGACTCCAGGCCGCTGACTTCGGCAAACAGGGCATCTGCCAGCACCACGCACTTGCCTGCGCCCTGCACCCATTCCAGCGGCACCAGCGGCCAGAAGGATTCGGCCACCACGGCCACGGAGGGCTGCATGCCACGCGCCAGCGCGGCACGGCACAGATGGTCACCCTCCAGCCAGACGCGCCCTTGCTTGCGGTAGGCCCCACTGTCCTGGACAAGCCTGCGCAAATCCTTGACCAGGACGTTGTCACGGGACTGGATCAATGTGGCGGCAGGTTGTCGGCTCATGGTGAGGCTTTCGGGCAAAGGGAACAGCGCGCCACGGGCGCAGAAAGAAACGGCAAAGGCAATCAGGCCGACAGCAGCAAGGCCTGCGCGCCCTGCGCCGCAGCTGCCACGCGGGCAGCGGCCAGAGGCTCGGCCATGCGGGCAATGCTCACGACATGGGCCACCGGCGCGAAGGTTCGCCGGTGCTCCTCGCAGGCGCCGTGCAGGCGCAGCGCCGCAAGGTGGGCCGCCGTTCCGTAGCCCTTGTGGCCGTCGAAGCCGTATTCCGGATATTGCTCATGCAGCCGTTCGCACCAGCGGTCGCGCGTGACCTTGGCCAGAATGGAGGCGGCCGAGATGGCCTGCACCAGGGAGTCCCCCTTGACGATGGCCTCGGCCTGCACATCCAGCACGGGCAGCTGGTTGCCATCCACCAGCACGAGCACCGGCTTCAGGCGCAGACCCAGCACCGCGCGGCGCATGGCCAGCAGCGTGGCCTGCAGGATGTTCAGGCGATCAATCTCTTCGACCGAGGCCTCGGCAATGCTGCAGCACAGCGCCTTGGCACGGATCTCGTCATAGAGTGCCTCGCGGCGCGCAGCCGTGAGCTTCTTGGAATCGTTCAGGCCCTCGATGGGATTGAGATCGTCAAGAATGACAGCAGCGGCCACGACAGGGCCGGCCAACGGGCCGCGGCCCGCTTCGTCCACGCCCGCAACCAACCCCGGCGGATGCCAGGGCAGGCACGCCTGTTCAGGCGGCAGTGGGGGCAATGATTTTCTCGATCGCATGGGCGGCCAGTTCGGCAGTATCGCGCCGCAATTCATGGTGCAGCGCTGTGAAGCGCTGTACCAGCGCCTCGACGGTTGAAGGGGAATGTTCGCACGCCTGCAGCCATTGCAGCACAGCCGCGCTCAGCGCCTGGGGCGTTGCCGCATCCTGGATCAGCTCGGGCACGACGAAATCGCCGCACAGGATGTTGGGCAGGCCCACCCAGGGCTGCAACTGCTTGCCACGCATCAGGCGCCAGCTCCAGGGGTGCATGTTGTAGCCGATCACCATGGGACGCTTGTACAACGCGGCTTCCAGCGTGGCCGTGCCGCTGGCGATCAACGTCACGTCGCAGGCTGCCAATGCATCATGGGACTGGCCGCGCACGATGTGCAGCGACGAGGCCATGCCGGACTCCTGGGCAATGCGCCGCAACTCGTCCAGTTGCGAAGGCACGGCAGGCACTACTATTTTAATAGCTGGCAGCGCCTTCCGGACCAAAGCTGCAGCCTGAAAGAAACGGGCTGCAAGATAGCGGATTTCGGAGCGTCGGCTGCCGGGCAGCACGGCCAGCACCAGACCATCTTCCGGTAGACCCAGCCGACGGCGCGCGGCGGCACGGTCGGGCTGCAGCGGAATCACGCTGGCCAGGGGATGGCCCACGTAGGTGGCATCTATGCCGTGACGGGCCAGCAACTCGGGCTCGAAGGGAAAGATGCACAGGACATGGTCGGCCGCACGCCGGATTTTCTCGACGCGATCGGCACGCCAGGCCCAGATCGAGGGGCAGACGAAATGCACGGTCTTGATGCCCGCAGCCCGCAGATCGGTCTCCAGGCCCAAATTGAAATCGGGCGCATCGATGCCGACAAAAACGGCTGGCGGCTGCTTGAGCAGGCGCTGGCGCAACTGCCGGCGGATGTTCAGAATCTCGGCCAGTCGGCGAAACACTTCCCAGCTGTAGCCATGCACGGCCAGCCGCTCGCAGGACCACCATGCCTCAAAACCGCGCTGCTGCATTTGGGGCCCGCCGATGCCAAAGGCCGAAGCCTCGGGCCAGCGGGCCTGCAGCCCACCCAGGAGCAAGGACGCCAGCAGGTCGCCTGAGGTTTCCCCGGCGACCATGGCAATCGATGGACTCAGGCGCGCCAATGGCGCCGCGTTCTCTGTCATGCCGTCCTTTCGCGCGCCGGATCAGCGCGCAATGCCCCGGGTCGAAGCGGCCAGAAAATCCAGCATCAGCGATACATCGGCAGCGGCCTCGGGCTGCTCGCCAGCCAGCGCTCCAATGGCGTCGCGCGCGGCCTCCAGGGTCAGCCCCTGGCGATACAGCAGACGGTGCATCTGCTTGATGGCCTGGATACGCTGCGGCCCGAATCCGCGCCGGCGCAGGCCTTCGATATTGAAGCCACGCACGGCCAGGGGATTGCCATCCACCATCATGAAGGGCGGCACATCCTGCGAGATATGGCTGGCAAAGCCCGCCATGGCATGGGCGCCCACCTTGGTGAACTGGTGCACGCCCGTCAGGCCGCCCAGGATCACATGGTCGCCCACATGCACGTGGCCGGCCAGGGTGGCGTTGTTGGCCAGGATGGTGTGGCTGCCCACGACGCAGTCGTGGGCCACATGCACATAGGCCATGATCCAGTTGTCGTCGCCGATGGACGTGACACCCTGGTCCTGCACGGTGCCCGCATTGAAGGTGCAGAACTCGCGCACCGTGTTGCGGTCACCGATGACAAGCCGCGTGGGCTCGCCTGCGTACTTCTTGTCCTGGGGCTGCGCGCCCAGGGACGCGAACTGGAAAATCCGGTTGTCGCAACCAATGCGGGTATGGCCTTCGACAACGCAATGCGCGCCAATCGTGGTGCCGGCGCCGATTTCCACATGCGGCCCGATGACGGCATAGGGGCCGACCGACACCGATGAATCCAGCTGTGCAGCGGAATCTATCAGTGCCGTGGGATGGATGCGTTCAATGCCAGCCATGCGCCCGTCAGCCCACGTTGCGCATGGTGCACATCAGCTCGGCTTCGCAGGCCACTTCGTCCTCGACGCGGGCCACGCCCTTGAACTTCCAGATGCCGCCGCGAACGCGGTCGATGGTGATCTCCAGCACCAGCTGGTCGCCCGGCTCCACGGGGCGCTTGAAGCGCGCACCGTCGATGCCCACGAAATAGTAGATGTTGTTTTCGTCGGGAACCTGGCCCATGGCATCGAAGGCCAGCAGGCCGGCAGCCTGCGCCAGCGCCTCCAGGATGAGCACGCCCGGCATGACGGGACGGCCTGGGAAATGGCCCATGAAATAGGGCTCGTTGAACGTGACGTTCTTGATCGCCTTGATGCGTGTATTGCGCTCAAGCTCCGTGACCTTGTCCACCAGCAGGAAGGGGTAGCGGTGGGGCAGTTGCTTGAGAATTGCGTGAATATCCATCATTGCGTTCCGTTATGGCCTTGATCCGCCGATTGCTGCAGTTGCCGCTCCAGGGCCTTGATGCGATCGCGCATGGAGTGCAGCTGCTTCAGCGTCGCAGCATTTTTTTCCCATTTGGCGTTTTCATCCACGGGAAACATGCCCGTGTAAACACCTGATTGTGTCAGCGAACGGGTCACTACCGTCGCTGCCGAAATATGCACCCTGTCGGCCAGCTGCAGATGGCCCAGCACGATGGCGCCGCCTCCCACGGTGCAATGCGCGCCAATGCGCGCGCTGCCGGCCACCCCCACGCAACCGGCCATGGCCGTATGCTTGCCGACATGCACGTTGTGACCGATCTGGATCAGGTTGTCGAGCTTGACCCCGTCCTCGATCACCGTGTCGTCCAGCGCTCCGCGGTCTATGCAAGTGTTGGCGCCGATTTCCACATCGTCGCCGATCCGCACGCCACCGAGCTGCTCGATCTTCACCCATGCTCCGTTCTCGGGCGCAAACCCGAAGCCGTCCGCTCCCAGCACCACGCCGGAATGCAGCAGACAGCGCGCCCCCACATGGCAGTTCTCGCCAATGGTGACGCGCGACTTGAGCACGGTGTGGGCACCGATGGTGGCACCCTCTTCAACCACGCAGAGCGGGCCGATCGTGGCAGAGGCATCAACGATGGCACTCTCGTGCACCACCGCGCTTGGATGGATACCGGCCGGCGCCACAGACCTGCAGTTCCGCTTCCACCACTGCGTGGCCCTGGCGAAGTAGGCATACGGGTCAGGGACCACGATGCAGGCACCCCGCTGCTGCGCCAGCTCACGCATGGCGGGCGCCACAATAACGCAGGCCGCCTCGGAGGCGGCCAGTTGCTGGCGGTAGCGGGGGTTGCTCAGAAAACTGAGATCCCCGGCCCCGGCGGAATCCAGCGGGGCGATGCGGGAGATGGGCATCTCCCTGCCGCCACCGACCAGTTCGCCACCGAGTGCATCGAGGATCTGACCCAACAATACGCTCACGGCATGCAGCCCTGGACGCTGGCTTACTTGCCGCCGCCGTTCAGCGCCTTGATCACTTTGTCAGTGATGTCGTACTTGGGGTTGATGTAGACGGCTTCCTGGAGGATGACGTCGTACTTCTCGGATTCGGCCACTTGCTTGACCACCTTGTTGGCGCGCTCCAGCACCTGGGCCAGTTCCTCGTTCTTGCGGGAGTTCAGGTCCTCCTGGAACTCACGGCGCTTGCGCTGGAACTCGCGGTCCTGGTCCACCAGCTGACGCTGACGGGAGACGCGCTGGCTTTCGGCCATGGTGGGCGCTTCACGCTCGAACTTCTCCGAAGCGCTCTTGAGCGTATTGCCCTGGTCGACCAGTTCCTTCTCACGCTTGGAGAATTCCTGCTCCAGCTTGGACTGCGCAGCCTTGGCCGTCGACGCTTCACGGAAGATGCGGTCCGTGTTCACAAAGCCGGCCTTGAACTCTTGAGCGTGCGCAGAAACAGCCATGGAGCCAAGCAGCACAGCCAGGGAAAAATGGCTAGATAGAGATTTCATTAGAAAGAGGTTCCGATTTGGAATTGCAGTCGCTGGATTTTATCCCCGGTCTGCTTGCGGATGGGTTGAGCAAAGGCGAGACGCAGGGGACCCAGCGGGGAAATCCAGCTGATGCCAAGGCCCGTGGAAGCCCGCAGCTCCCCGAGATCGAAGTTCTCGTTGGCCCCGTAGACATTGCCCACATCGAGGAATGTAAAAAGACGCAAAGTCCTGTCATTGCCGGCACCGGGGAAGGGAATCATGAACTCTGCGTTCAAGGTCACCTTCTTGGAGCCGCCAAGCGCCAGGTTTTCCTTGGTGTCGCGCGGACCCAGCGAGCCCTGCTCGAAGCCACGCACCGAACCCAGACCACCCGAGAAGAAGTTCTTGAACAGCGGGAACGGACGGCCATTGAGGCCCTTGCCGTAGCCCAGTTCACCGTTCAGTGCCAGCGTGTACTTCTTGCTCAGCGGGATGTACTGCTGGATCTGGTAATTGGCTCGCACATAGCGGGCCTCGCCACCCACCGACCACTCGGTGTTCAGGCGCTGGTAGAGACCGGAGTTGGGCGCCAGCGCGCTGTCACGGCTGTCGCGCGACCAGCCCAGGGTCAGCGGAATGCCCGTGTTGGAGTAGCCGTACTTGTCGGCATAGTCCTTGTACGCCTGGGGCAGGTAGGTGCCGGGCTTGATTTCGGAGCGCTCCACGCCGCCGCCGAAATACACGGTGTCAATCTCGCTGAACGGCACGCCAAAGCGAACACTGCCGCCCGAGGTGACGATCTTGTAGGCCGCATCGTCGTAGTAGGGACGGTCAGTGCGGTAGTACAGGTCGTAGGTGCGCGAGATGCCGGTGTCCGTGAAGTACGGATCCGTGGTGGACAGCACCATGGTGCGGCGGTACTTGCTGGTGTTCACGTCCACGCCCAGGTAGTTGCCCGAGCCGAACACGTTTTCCTGCTTGATGCCGAACGACAGCGAAACCTTTTCGGCACTGGAGAAGCCAGCACCCAGTTGCAGCGAACCCGTGGGCTTTTCGGCCACCGAGATGACCAGATCCACCTGGTCGGGCGAACCCGCCACTTCCTGGGTTTCGACGTTGACCTCGGTGAAGAAGCCCAGGCGGTCCACACGGTCGCGCGACAGGCGGATCTTGTCGCCGTCATACCAGGAGGCCTCGTACTGGCGGAATTCGCGGCGGATCACTTCGTCGCGCGTGCGGTTGTTGCCACTGAGATTGATGCGTCGCACATAGGCGCGGCGAGAAGGCTCGGCGTGCAGCACCAGGGCCACGCGGTTGGTTGCACGGTCGATGTCCGGCACGGCCTCGACGCGTGCAAAGGCAAAGCCGAAGTTGCCGAAGTGCTCGGTGAAGGCCTTGGTCGTCGCCGTGACCTGGTCGGCGTTGTAGGGCTCGCCGGGCTTGATCTTGACCAGGGACTTGAATTCGTCGTCGCGGTCGAGGTAGTTGCCCTCCAGCTTGACGCCGGAGACGACGAAACGCTCGCCTTCATGGATGTTCAGGGTCAGCGAGATGGTCTGCTTGTCGGGCGAGATGGCCACCTGGGTGGAGTCCACGCGGAACTCCAGGTAGCCACGCTGCAGGTAGTACGAGCGCAGCGTTTCCAGGTCGGCGTTGAGCTTGTTGCGCGCATAGCGGTCCGACTTGGTGTACCAGCTCATCCAGTTGCCGGTGTCCTGGTCGAAGAGGTCCTTGAGCGTGGATTCGCTGAAGGCCTTGTTGCCGACGATGTGGATCTCGTTGATGCGGGCCGGATCGCCCTCGGTCACCGTGAAGGTCAGGTTGACGCGGTTGCGCTCGATGGGCGTGACCGTGGTGACGACTTCCGCGCCATAAAGGCTGCGGTTGATGTACTGGCGCTTGAGCTCCTGCTCGGCACGGTCGGCCAGGGCCTTGTCGAAGGGACGACCTTCTGCCAGGCCCACATCGCGCATGGCCTTTTGCAGGGTTTCCTTGTCGAACTCCTTGGTGCCGGCGAAGTTCACCTCGGCGATGGTCGGGCGTTCTTCGACGACGACAACGAGCACGTTGCCATTGGCTTCGAGGCGGATGTCCTTGAACAATCCCAGCGCGAACAGCGAGCGGATCGCAGCTGCGCCCTTGTCATCGTCATACTGGTCGCCCACGCGCAGCGGGATGGATGCGAAGACCGTGCCCGGCTCCACGCGCTGCAGGCCTTCGATGCGGATGTCCTGTACCCGGAAGGGCTCCAGCGCCCAGGCTGCATTGGCAGCCAAAACCATGGCAGCCAGGGTCGATGCAGCGCGCACGCCCAGGCGATTGATACGTTTAGTCATGAATGGATTTGCCGCCGCTGCGGCTTGCCGAAAACGGCTGAAAAGTTAGCCCCAAAGCCGGTTGATATCGTTGAAAAAGGCGACGGACATCATCATCATCAAAACCGCCACACCTGCACGCTGCAAGCGTCCGGCCCAGACTTCCGACACGCTTCGGCCAGTCACGCCCTCCCAAAGATAATACATCAGGTGCCCGCCATCGAGCACCGGCAGGGGGAGCAAGTTGAGAACCCCCAGGCTGATGCTTATCAGCGCCAGGAACGAAAGATATTGAACCAGGCCCATGCTGGCCGAACGCCCCGCATAGTCGGCAATGGTCAAGGGGCCGCTGATGTTCTTGAGCGATGCCTCGCCTATCACCATGCGGCCCATCATGCGCAGCGTCAGCGACGAAAGCTCCCAGGTGCGCTGCACGCCAGCCCACAGGCCTTCCAGCGGACCGCGCTGCACCAGAGCCATCTCGGGAGCGCTGCCGATGTAGGCACTGATGCGGGCAATGCTCTCCTTGCCATCTTCCGAGCGGCCCAGATCGGGCAGCACGGGGATCTGCAGTTGCCTGCCATCGCGCTCCACCAGCCAGACCTGCTGCTGGACCTGGCCGGATGCACCCATCTTGCGGATGAGATTGCGCAGTTGGGTGCCGTCATCCACCGGGGTGCTGCCCACGCGCAGCACCAGGTCGCCCTGGCGCAAGCCGGCCTTTTCGGCGGCACCACCGGCAATCACCTTGTCCAGCACGGGCTGCGTCCAGGGCCCCAGCAGGCCCAGGCGCTCGAAGAAGGCGGCATCGGGCTCGCCCTGCACCTGCCCGGCCAGCGCCAGCCGCAGTTCGGACGGAGCGGTGCGCCGGCCCTGGAGCACTTCCATGCGCACCGACTCATCATCGAGCGCGGCGCGCGTCAGTGTCCAGCGCAGATCATTGATGGAGCGGACCTCTTCCCACTCCTGGTCGCCCAAGGCGATGCGCAGCACGCGATCACCGCCCTGCACGCCCGCCATCTGCAGCACCGTGCCCGCCGGCGGCGTGGCCAATCGCGCCACGGGCTCCTGCATGCCCATCCAATTGACGATGGCCAGCAGCGCAATGGCCAGCACGAGATTGGCCACCGGGCCTGCCGCCACGATGGCCGCACGTGACCGCAGCGGCTGGGTGTTGAATGCCAGATGGCGCTGATCGGCCGGAACTTCGCCCTCACGCTCGTCGAGCATGCGCACATAGCCGCCAAGCGGCAGTGCACCGATGACGAATTCCGTGTCCGAACCTTTGCGCTTCCAGCGCAGGATGGGGCGACCGAAGCCGACGGAAAACCGAAGCACCTTCACGCCGCAGGCCACAGCGACGCGGTAGTGGCCCCACTCGTGGACGGCAATCAGCACGCCCAGCGCGACCACGAATGCAACTACGGTCAGCAACAATTGATACTCCTTTGAATCCGATGCGCACCTGGATACCGCCGCAGGCCCACCGAGAAACCCGGTCTGGCCCGCGAAGCCGGCATTACAGCTGCCACTGCCGCGCCACGGTGTGCGCGATTTCGCGGGCCTGGGCGTCCAGGGCCAGCAGATCGTCCAGGCTGCCCAGTGTAGGCGGCAGCAAGGTTTCGAGAGTGCGCAAATTCACAGCGTGGATACGGTCAAATGCCAGGCGTCGCTCCAGGAAGGCGGCAACGGCGACTTCATTGGAAGCATTGAGAACCGCCGTAGTTCCCTCGCTGGCGAGCAGCGCCTGCCAGGAAAGATGCAGGCCCGGAAAGCGCACGGCATCCGCCTCTTCAAAGGTCAGGGCCGACAGCTTCGCGAAATCCAGGGGCGCCGCGCCGCTGGCGATGCGCCGTGGCCAGGCCAGGCCGCAGGCGATGGGCACGCGCATGTCGGGCGTGCCCAGTTGTGCCAGCACCGAAGCATCCTTGAACTGAACCATGGAGTGCACGATCTGCTGCGGGTGGATGACGACCTTGATCTTGTCGGGAGCCATGTCGAACAGCCAGCGTGCCTCGATGACCTCCAGCGCCTTGTTCATCATGGTCGCCGAGTCCACGGAGATCTTGCGCCCCATGGAGAAGTTCGGGTGCGCGCAGGCCTGCTCCGGCGTGATCTCGGACAAGGTGGCCGGATCGCGCAGGCGAAAGGGCCCACCCGACGCCGTGAGCAGCAGACTGTCCACGCGATCGGGCCAGCTGGCTCGGTCTTCCGGCAGGCACTGGAAAATGGCCGAATGCTCGCTGTCTATGGGCAGCAGGGTCGCGCCGTGGCGCTTGACCGTGTCCATGAACAGTGCGCCGCCAACGACCAGAGCCTCCTTGTTGGCCAGCAGCAGGCGCTTGCCCGCGCGCGCGGCCGCCAGGCAAGGCGCAAGGCCCGCCGCACCGACGATGGCAGCCATGACGGCATCGACCTCGGGATGCGAGGCGATCTGCTCCAGCGCGTCTGGCGACTGCAGCACTTCGGTCGCCAATCCATTGCTGCGCAGCTGCTCAGCCAGCAGCTTCGCGTGTGGCGCGCTGGCCATGACGGCATAGGCGGGCTTGAATTCGGCGCACTGGCGCAGCATCAGGTCCACTTGCGTGGCCGCGCTGAGTGCAAAGACCTCGTAGTGCTCGCGGTGGCGCGCCACCACGTCCAGCGTATTGGTACCGATGGAGCCTGTGGAGCCCAGGACGGTGATTTTCTGCTTCATGAATGCGCGAAAGAGGAAAGCATCATGGCCAGCGGAAGGGTCGGCAGCAGGGCATCGACGCGATCAAGCACGCCGCCATGGCCGGGCAGCAGACCACTGCTATCCTTGACGCCCACGCTGCGCTTGACCAGGGATTCGACCAGGTCGCCGACCACGCTCATCGCGGCCATGAACACAACCGCCAGCAGCAGGAACCAGGCCCCGCGCGCCAACAGCAACGAATAGAAACTGGGCACGGCCACCGCGTAGTGGCGGTCCGCCCAGACCCAGGCCAAGGCCAGCACCAGCACGCCGGCCATGCCGCCCCACACGCCTTCCCAGCTCTTGCCGGGACTGATGGACGGCGCGAGCTTGGACTTGGTGAATTTCAGGCCCAGGGTCCGGCCGGCGAAATAGGCAAAGACATCGGCCACCCAGACCAGCACCAGCACCGACAGCAGGAAGTTGATGCCCGTCATGCGCGCCTGCACCACGGCCACCCAGGCCAGCCACAGGGCCAGCACTCCGCCAACCAGTCGCACAGGCCCCGCAATGCGCGGCCAGCCGGCCACGCCTGCGCGCAGCAGCGCCGCGCCGCCCAGCACCCAGGCGGAGCCAGCGACCACCCAGACCGCGGTCAGAGGCCGCTCCAGCCATCCCGCGGCCCAGGTTCCCACGCACATCGCCGTGCAGATGGCACCTATGCCGATGGCACCAGCGGAGCCAAAGCCGTTGAGACGACCCCATTCCCAGGCACCCGCCGCCATGAGCACGAGCACCACCACGGCGAACGGAACGCCCGTCGGATAGAACAGCGCAGGCAGCAAGATGGCCAGCAGGATCAGGGCGGTGATGACTCGCTGCTTGAGCATGGCTCCCCCTTGTTCAGGTCGTCTGTTGATGGGACGACTTCGATTGTGATTGGTGTACTTGCGCGGAGGTCTGGCCGAAGCGCCGCTCGCGCGAAGTGAAGGCGGCAATGGCCTCGTCCAGGCAGGCCTCGTCGAAATCAGGCCACAGGCTGGCACTGAAGAAGAGCTCTGAATACGCGGCCTGCCACAACAGGAAGTTGCTGATGCGCATCTCCCCGCCAGTGCGGATCAGCAGGTCCGGGTCGGGCACATGGGCCAGCGCGAGTGCACGGTCCAGGCTCTGCGGGGTGATGGGCTCGCCCTGCTCTGCCAGCCGGGCTGCGGCCTGGGCAATGTCCCAGCGCCCGCCGTAGTTGAAGCAGACATTGAGCACCAGGCGGTTGTTGTGTGCCGTGACCTGCTCGGCCTGGGCCAGGCCTGCACACACTTTCTCGCTCAGACCACTGCGGTCGCCGATGAAGTGCAGGCGCACGCCATCGCGGCTCAGTTGCTGCACTTCCTTGGCAAGGGCATTGGCCAGCAGGCCCATGAGACCGGAAACCTCCTCTTCGGGGCGGTTCCAGTTCTCGGAAGAAAAGGCGAAGACGGTCAGGACCTGCACGCCGCGCTGGACGCAGGCGCGGGCACAGCGGCGCAGCGATTCCACGCCCTGCTTGTGGCCGGCCAGTCGCGGCAGAAAGCGGCGATTGGCCCAGCGTCCATTGCCATCCATGATGACGGCAATATGGCGCGGCACCGCGCCGGAGTCTTGGTTTGTCAAAGGTACGGGCCCTGAGGCAAGCGAGGCAGAACGCCTCAGACCGCCATGATGTCTTGTTCCTTGGCAGCCACCAGCGCGTCGATCTCGGTGATGTGCTTGTCGGTCATCTTCTGGACATCGGCTTCGCAACGCTTTTGATCGTCTTCCGAGGCTTCCTTGTCCTTGACCAGCTTCTTGACGGCTTCGTTGGCGTCGCGGCGCAGGTTGCGCACGGCGATCTTGGAAGCTTCGCCTTCGTTGCGGGCCAGCTTGGTCATTTCCTTGCGGCGTTCCTCGCTCATCGGAGGCATGGGCACGCGGATCAGATCGCCCAGCGAGGCAGGGTTCAGGCCCAGATCGCTTTCGCGAATGGCCTTCTCCACCTTGGCGGACATGCTCTTTTCCCAGGGCTGCACGCTGATGGTGCGCGCATCGAGCAGGTTCACGTTGGCCACCTGGGACAGCGGCACCATGGAGCCGTAGTAATCCACATGGATGGAGTCCAGCAGCGAGGGGTTGGCACGGCCGGTACGCACACGCGCAAGATTGTTCTTGAGCGCTTCGATGGACTGGCCCATCTTGGACTCGGTGGTCTTCTTGATGTCTGCAATCGTCATGTTCTTGTTCCTTGAAGAGCTGTGAAACGCGGGATCAAAACGCTCAAGCGTACACCAGCGTGCCCTCATCCTCGCCCATGACCACGCGCTTGAGCGCGCCGGGCTTGATGATGGAGAACACCCGGATCGGCAGCTTCTGATCGCGGCACAGCGCAAAGGCAGTGGCGTCCATGATGCCCAGGTTGCGCGAAATGGCCTCGTCGAAAGCCAGCTTGTGATAGCGGGTCGCGTTGGGATTCTTCATCGGGTCGTCGGTGTAGACACCATCGACCTTGGTGGCCTTGAGCACCACTTCGGCACCGATCTCCGCGCCGCGCAGTGCCGCGGCCGTATCGGTCGTGAAGAACGGGTTGCCGGTGCCGGCGGCGAACACCACCACCTTGCCCTCTTCGAGATACTGCAGGGCCTTGGGGCGCACATAGGGCTCCACGACCTGCTCGATGGCAATGGCCGACATGACACGGGCGATGAGGCCCTGCTTGTCCATGGCATCGGCCAGGGCCAGGGCATTCATCACGGTGGCCAGCATGCCCATGTAGTCGGCGGTGGCGCGGTCCATTCCGACCGAACCACCAGCCACGCCACGGAAAATATTCCCTCCACCGATCACCACGGCCACCTGGACACCCACGCGGGTGACTTCGGCGATTTCGGAGACCATGCGCTCGATGGTGGCACGGTTGATGCCGAACGAGTCGTCGCCCATGAGCGCCTCACCGGACAGCTTGAGCAGGATGCGCTTGTGGGCCGGTGCGGCGTTGGACATGGTGTTTCTCCGAAAGGTGGATGGTGGTGGATGGTGAAGGGAACGGTTCAGGCGCTCAGACGAATCAGGCGCCGGCCTTGGCAGCGGCCACTTGGGCAGCCACTTCGGCAGCGAAGTCGTCAACCTTCTTTTCGATGCCTTCGCCGACCACGTACAGGGTGAAGCCCTTGACGTTGGTGTTGGCGGCCTTGAGCATCTGGGCCACGGTCTGCTTGCCGTCGGCAGCCTTCACGAAGACTTGGTCGGCCAGCGAGACTTCCTTCAGGTACTTCTGAACCGAGCCTTCGACCATCTTGGCGACGATCTCGGCAGGCTTGCCGGATTCGGCAGCCTTGGCGGCAGCAACGGTGCGTTCCTTTTCGATCAGCTCGGCAGGCACATCAGCGCTGGTCACGGACACAGGCTTCATGGCGGCCACGTGCATGGCGACGTCCTTGGCAGCGGTTGCATCGCCTTCGAACTCGACGATCACGCCGATGCGCGAACCGTGCAGGTACGAAGCCAGGCTGGTGCCGTCGAAACGCTTGAAGCGGCGGAAGGACATGTTCTCGCCGATCTTGCCGATCAGGCCCTTGCGCACGTCTTCCAGGGTGGGGCCGAAACCGTCCTGCTCATAGGCCAGGGCGCTCAGCGCGGCCACGTCAGCGGGGTTTTGCTCGGCGACCAGCTTGGCGGCGGCATTGGCCATCGCGATGAAGCTGTCGTTCTTGGACACGAAGTCGGTTTCGCTGTTGACTTCGATCATGGCACCCTTGTTGCCATCGATGAAGGCGGTGATCACGCCTTCGGCGGTCACGCGCGAGGCAGCCTTGCCAGCCTTGGTGCCCAGCTTGACGCGCAGCAGCTCTTCGGCCTTGACCAGATCGCCCTCGGCTTCGGTCAGGGCCTTCTTGCATTCCATCATGGGCGCGTCAGTCTTTGCGCGCAGTTCAGCCACCATGCTTGCGGTAATTGCAGCCATCGTATTTCTCCAATGTCAGTTCGATTCGTTACAGGATTTCGGCTAAAAAAACGGGGCTACCCTGAGCCCCGCTTCTTATTCAGCGACGAGGTCGCTCAGCCGGACAAGCTCAATCAGGCAGCGGATTCTTCCACTTCCACGAACTCGTCACCGCTCTCGCCGGATGCAGCCTTGACCACGTCGGTCAGTGCAGCAGCGCGGCCTTCCAGGATCGCGTCGGCGATGCCTTGGGCGTACAGTTGCACAGCCTTGGCAGAGTCGTCGTTACCGGGGATGACATAGTCGATGCCTTCGGGGTTGTGGTTGGAGTCAACCACGCCAACCAGGGGGATGCCCAGCTTCTTGGCTTCGGCCACGGCGATCTTGTGGAAGCCCACGTCGATCACGAAGATGGCGTCGGGCAGGCTGTTCATGTCCTGGATGCCGCCAATGTCCTTTTCCAGCTTTTCCAGTTCGCGAACGAACATCAGCTGTTCCTTCTTGCTCATGGCTTCCAGGCCGGCTTCTTGCTGGGCCTTCATTTCCTTCAGACGCTTGATGGACGTCTTGACGGTCTTGAAGTTGGTCAGCATGCCGCCCAGCCAACGCTGGTCAACGAAGGGCACGCCAGCGCGCTGGGCTTCTGCAGCCACCATCTCGCGGGCTTGGCGCTTGGTGCCGACCATCAGGATCGTGCCGCCGTTGGACGCCAGTTGCTTGACGAACTTCTGGGCGTCCTGGAACATCGGCAGCGACTTTTCCAGGTTGATGATGTGGATCTTGTTGCGGTGACCGAAGATGAAGGGGGCCATCTTGGGGTTCCAGAAACGGGTCTGGTGACCGAAGTGGACGCCTGCTTCCAGCATCTCGCGCATAGTGACGGACATATGAATACCTCAAAGGTTAGGTCTAAAATCCAGCCCGACAATTGCCCCCTGAAACACAGGGCGCAACACCTTGAAGGGACTGGTTTGCGATTGACTTTGCGCAGGATCCCCAAGCATGGGCAGGCGTTCTTGACGAACACCCCGCACCCAAAAGCTTTCGCCTGACCCCCGGCAATCGCGGAGAAAATCAGGGGGAACCCCTAGCAAAGCCGCAAGATTCTAGCACACGCCACCCTTCAACCGAGGCTTCGCTCTCAAAGCGCGCTTACCGCGCCTCACGGCCGCGGCAGTTGCACAAGATGCACACACTCCTGTAGTGATAGCTGCATCCGCTTGATAATCCGGGCACTTCAGCAGATTCCACCCAAAAATGAACATCGCGATTGTGGGCGCCGGCAGCATTGGCGTTGCGACAGCCCACGCACTGGCACAGGCCGGCCACGAGGTCACCGTCTACGAGCGTCACGGCACCGCCGCCGAAGAAGCCAGCTTCGGACATGCCGGCTGGCTGGGTCCCAGCCTGCTCCAGCCCTGGAGCGTTCCCGGCCTTTCAACCGCCGAACGCTCCCCCTCCCTCCCCGGACGGCAGGCCCTGCCGCGCCTGGGCTCCGGAAACCTTGCGGCCCAGCTGCGCTGGCTATGGCAATGGCGCCAGGCCGGGCGGCAGCTGCGCAAAGGCAACGTGCCCACAGCCGCCATGGCGGCGCTGGAGGCGCTCACGCAGCGCAGCCAGCAGTTCCAGCAATCGCTGTGGAGGCAATGGGAGTTTGACCCGGAATATGTCGCCGGAAGCCTGGTGCTGCTGGGCAGCGAGGCCGAGCACGAACAACTCAAGCCTGCGCTGGACGCACTGGCCGAGGCCGGCACACGCTGCGAGGCACTGGATGCCTCCCAGACCCGGCTGCGCGAACCCGCCCTGGGCGAGGAAACCACGCTCGCAGGCGCCCTGTATTTTCCACAGGCAGGCGCAGCCAATGGCCGCCTTGCCACGCTGATGCAACGCCAGGCAGCGCAGTCGGCAGGAGCACGATTCGAGACGCAGCGCCTGGTGCAGCGATTGCAACCCGGCGGCGCCGGGCGCACCGCACGCCTGCAATTGCTGGGCGAAGACACCCCCCGTTCGCACGACGCCATCGTCGTCTGCGCCGGCGCCGAGGCCGCGAACCTGCTCACGCCGCTGGGCCTGCGCCCACCGATGATCGCCCTGCACGGCTATGGCGTCAGCGCCCCTTTGCGCGAACAAGGTTATGCACCCCGCCACGCCATCGTGGACTGGAGTGAGCAGATGACCCTGGTCCGCCTGGGCCAACGCATGCGCATCGTGGCCGGCGCGGAGCTGGGCCGCCGCAACCCCATGCATGAGGCCACGCTGCAGCGCATGTATCACCGCCTCAACATGGTTTTTCCCGGCAGCGCGGTGCTGGCCTCGGGCGTACAGATCTGGCATGGCACGCGCATGTGCACGGCCGATGGGCTGCCGCTGGTGGGCGCCAGCGGACTGCCCGGCATCTGGCTCAACCTGGGACACGGCAGCTGCGGCGCCGCCATCGCGCAGGGGTGCGCGAGCATGCTGAGCGACCTGATGGACAACCACGCCAGCTTCCTGGACAGCGCACTGCTCGACCCACGCCGCTTCGGCTGACCGGCACCCCCTCCTCCGCCACCCGGCGGCGGACCGCTATGCTCGGTCCATGCTGCGCATTCCCACATCCACCGCCTTGCCGCTGTTTGATACGGCGGCCACTCGCACCCTGGAACAGCAGGCGGCAGCCAGACTGCCCGCGCACAGCCTCATGCAACGCGCTGGTGCGGGCCTGGCACGTCTGGCACGCGCCATCGCTCCCCATGCACGCTGCATCTGGATAGCCTGTGGCCCCGGCAACAACGGCGGCGATGGTTTGCAGGCAGCCGCCTGGCTGCAACACAGCCTGAATGCGGCGCCAGAAACGGCCCGCAGTTGCCGCATTCTGGTCAGCTGCGTGCGCGAACGCACCCACATGCCAAACGATGCACGCGCCGCCTGGGACGCCGCCCACGAAGCCGGCGTGCAATGGACCGAGCACATGCCCGCCGACATGGGGCCACAGGACTTGTGCATTGACGCATTGCTGGGCATCGGCCTGCGCCAGCCAGATGCCGCAAGCCCACGCACCGGCACGAATGAGCGCCTGCTCACTCTGCTGCGCAGCCTGCAGTCGGGCACCAGCCCGGTCCTTTGCGCGGACATAGCCTCCGGACTGGATGCCGACACCGGGCAGTACCTACCTGGATTCGCACCCCCGAATGCCCCAGCCAGCGCACGGCACACGCTGGCGCTGCTGACGCTGCAGCCCGGACTGTTCACAGGAAGTGGCCGCGATGCCTGCGGCCAGATATGGTGGGATGACCTGGACACGGGACTGGCGAAAGGCGGGCCAATCCTCACTCCCCCGCCCTGCGCACAACTGTTTTCACCAGGCGCCAGCGCCCCGCGCCCGCATGCCAGCCACAAGGGAAGCTTTGGCGACGTGGCCATCCTTGGCGGAGAGGGGCTGGGACAGCGCGGCCTTTCCATGACCGGCGCCGCCTGGCTGGCTGCCCTGGCCGCACTGCATGGTGGCGCGGGGCGCGTGATGCTCGCTCTGCTCGATGCCTCGGCCGGGTCAGGCCAGGCCACCGCGCCCTGGCCCGAAATCATGCTGCGCAGCCCTGAAGCGCAGGACTGGCGCAGCACCACCGTGGCGTGCGGATGCGGGGGCGGCGTGGCGGTGCGCGCATGGCTGCCCCAGATACTGGAACAAGCCCCCAGGCTGGTGCTGGACGCAGACGCACTGAATGCCGTTGCCGAAGATGCATCGCTGGCCTCGCTCCTGAAAGAGCGCCGCCAGCGCGACCTGCACACGGTGCTGACGCCCCACCCGCTGGAGGCCGCCCGCCTGCTGAAGACGAACACCGCACAGATCCAGGCACAGCGGCTGCACGCCGCCAGGCAGCTGGCGCAACGCTTCGACTGCACCGCGCTGCTCAAAGGCTCCGGCACCGTGATCGCCGGGCCTCAGGGAGAGAGTGATGCACCGCCTTGCTGGATCAATCCCACGGGAAACGCCCGCCTGTCGACCGGAGGAACCGGCGATGTGCTGGCCGGGCTGATTGCTGCGCTGTGGGCCCAAGGCCTGGACCCCACGCAGGCAGCAGCCCTGGCGGCCTGGCGCCATGGATTTGCGGCAGACCATTGGCCTGCGCACATCCCGTTCAGCGCCAGCGCACTGGCCCAGCGGCTCGGAGCATAAAAACCCTCAGGGCTTGCGCCGGGGCTTTGATGTGTTGCCCGTCACCTTGGACTTGACGGCGCCCAAGGCCTTCTTGCCCAAGGCGCGCAGTGCCTGCACCGGCGACGGTGGAGGCAGCTGCGGCAGACCGTGGGCAGCATCCGTGGCCGCAGGCTTGCGTGCCTCGGACTTGCGCACCTCGGACGCCCGGCCTCTGCGGGGTCGCGCAGCGGAGCCAGCGGATGATGGCTCCGCAACCGCCTCGCCCATATCGCTCTGCCGCGCCGAGGTAGCCGGGCGCGGCTGGGCATTCGCATATTCAGCTTCCAGCGCGGCCAGGTTCACACCCTTGACCATGGCCTTTTTAGACGCCTTGCGTCCCTGCTTGCCGGCCGACGCCGCTGCATCAGACTCAGGCCTTGCACCGCCGGAGCCTCCCGAGTTGCGCTGCGCCCGCTTTTCCTTGGCATCGCGGCGGCCCCATTTTTCGCCCTGATGGGTTTCCGTGCGCGCCGGCGTCCTGCCGGGCCGGCCCGAGGCCGGCTGCTCTTCGCCATCGCGCACCAGGCGGAAATCGATGCGCCGGCCATCCAGGTCCACGCGGCTGACCTGCACGCGCAGCCGCGTGCCGATGCCATAGCGAATGCCCGAGCGCTCGCCGCGCAGTTCCTGGCGCGCCTCGTCAAATCGGAAATAGTCGCCACCCAGCTCGGTGATGTGGACCAGCCCCTCCACATACATGGCGTCGAGCGTGACGAAGATGCCGAAGGTGGTCACCGCAGAGACCATGCCGCCGAACTCCTCGCCCAGATGCTCGCGCATGTACTTGCACTTGAGCCAGGCTTCGACATCGCGGCTGGCCTCGTCGGCCCGGCGCTCGTTGGCGCTGCAGTGCAGGCCAGCGGCTTCCCAGGCCTGGACCTCGGCGGCGGGCGCGCGCTTGCGCGGCTTCTGGCCGGGTGGGCTGACGCGTGATGCCAGACGCTTGGCCAGCTTGGCCTCGGCTTCTCCGGGGGTGGGCAGTTCGGGCAGGCGATAGTGCGTGCCTTCGAGCTCGGCCTTGATCACGCGGTGCACCAGCAAATCGGGATAGCGGCGGATCGGGCTGGTGAAGTGCGTATAGGCGTCGAATGCCAGGCCGAAGTGGCCCGAATTCTCGGGCGTGTAGAAGGCCTGCATCATCGAGCGCAGCAGCATGGTGTGGATCTGCTGGGCGTCGGGACGGTCCTTGGTGGCGTTGGCAATGGCCTGGAACTCGGAGGTGGCCGGGTTCTCGCTCAGCGCCACACCGACCCCCATGGCCTTCAGATAGTTGCGCAGAATGTCCTGCTTTTCCAGCGAGGGCTTGTCGTGCACGCGGAACAGGCCAACGCGACCACTTTGCTCGATGAAGTCCGCACTGCAGACATTGGCGGCCAGCATGGCCTCCTCGATCAGCTTGTGCGCCTCGTTGCGCGTGCGCGGCACGATCTTCTCGATGCGGCCGTTCTCGTCACAGACGATCTGCGTCTCCGTGGTCTCGAAGTCCACGGCGCCGCGCGCCTCGCGCGACTTGAGCAGCGCCTGGTAGACGCCATGAAGATTGAGCAAGTCACCCACGCGCTCCGAGCGCCGCGCAGCCTCCGGGCCACGCGTATTGGCCAGGATGGCCGCCACCTCGGTATAGGTGAAGCGCGCATGGCTGTGCATCACCGCCGGGTAAAACTGATAGGCATGGATCTCACCCTTGGCGGTGATCAGCATGTCGCAGACCATGCACAGGCGGTCCACATCGGGGTTGAGCGAGCACAGGCCATTGCTCAGCTTCTCGGGCAGCATGGGGATCACGCGGCGCGGGAAATAGACGCTGGTGGCGCGGTCATAGGCATCGATGTCGATGGCGCTGCCCGTGGTCACGTAGTGGCTCACATCGGCAATCGCCACCAGCAGGCGCCAGCCCTTGCTGCGCCCGACCTTGGCGGGCTCGCAGTAGACGGCATCGTCGAAATCGCGCGCGTCCTCGCCATCGATGGTCACCAGGGGCACATCGGTCAGGTCGATGCGCTTCTTGCAGTCGGCAGGCCGCACCCTGTCCGGCAGCGCCTTGGCCTGCGCCAGGCAGGCATCGGAAAACACATGCGGGACGCCGTACTTGCGCACCGCGATCTCGATCTCCATGCCGGGATCATCGACTTCACCGAGCACTTCGATGATGCGTCCCACGGGCTGGCCGAACAGCGCAGGCGCCTCGGTCAGCTCCACCACCACCACTTGGCCGATCTTGGCCGATCCTGTGGCATTGGCGGGGATCAGGATGTCCTGGCCGTAGCGCTTGTCCTCGGGCGCCACCAGCCACACACCGCTTTCCTGCAAGAAGCGGCCAATGATGTTGTGCGCAGGGCGCTCGATGATCTCGACCACGCGGCCTTCAGGCCGGCCGCGGCGGTCCTGCCGCACGATGCGGACCTTCACGCGGTCCTTGTGCAGCACGGCACGCATTTCATTGGGGGGGAGGAAGATGTCGCCTTCGCCGTCATCGCGGATGACGAAGCCATGTCCGTCGCGGTGCCCCTGCACACTGCCCTCGATTTCGTCGTTCACATCGGCGCTTTTGGCGTGAGGGTTCATTTTCTTGGTATACAATCTAAATCTTTCCTGAGATGCCCAGGTGGCGGAATTGGTAGACGCACTAGTTTCAGGTACTAGCGGGTAACTCCGTGGAGGTTCGAGTCCTCTCCTGGGCACCAAGTTTAACGACAACCTGCAGAGGTTGCGGTGAACTAAGGAACTATCTTCAGCAGAAGGCAGTTCCCTGGCTTCATGACTTGATAGATGACAGTCTCAAGAAAAAATCGAAGATCGGGATGCTTCTGCAAAAAATGCAGTAGAATTTCAGCTTCAGCAAGCCCAGGTGGCGGAATTGGTAGACGCACTAGTTTCAGGTACTAGCGGGTAACTCCGTGGAGGTTCGAGTCCTCTCCTGGGCACCAAACATGAAAAGGCCGTTGCACACGCAACGGCCTTTTTCTTTTCTGATCGCTGAAAGCCGATGGCAAGGGCATCTCGCCAAGAAAAGTTCAGGAAAATCTTTGCAAACCTGCCCGGCACATCGCTTTCACGCTATATAATTTGCATACTCTGAAATGCCCAGGTGGCGGAATTGGTAGACGCACTAGTTTCAGGTACTAGCGGGTAACTCCGTGGAGGTTCGAGTCCTCTCCTGGGCACCAAACATGAAAAGGCCGTTGCACACGCAACGGCCTTTTTTCTTTGCCTCGCCAGCACCGTCGCAAGCCCCTGCACCATCCCGCAGAAATTTCTCAAAAACTTGGGGAATCGGCTTCAGACGGAGATTTCGCGCTATATAATTTGCTCACTCTGAAATGCCCAGGTGGCGGAATTGGTAGACGCACTAGTTTCAGGTACTAGCGGGTAACTCCGTGGAGGTTCGAGTCCTCTCCTGGGCACCAAACATGAAAAGGCCGTTGCACATGCAACGGCCTTTTTTCTTGGGCGCTGCAGACGCATCGACCCCAGAAGGTCGCATCCAGGGCGCAAAAAAAGGGAGCCAGCGGCTCCCTTCCTGGATGAGAGGACCACCTCCCATGCATCACTTGCGCAGCAGTTGCTTGAGCACGTTCTGCAGGCGGCGCGCGCTGGCATCATCGCGCGGCGATGCCAGCACCTGGGCGGCATCGTTGCCCCAGGTTTCCTGCGGAGCAGGATCGTTGCGGCGCGTCAGCAGCTGCAGCTGCAGGGCACGGCGGGCGCTCAGATGTTCCGCAGGCGTGGGAACGTCGGCGGCCATTTCAAGGCGCAGCAGGGCTTCGCCCGCGTCTCCCTTGGGAGCCTGGCCCAAGGCCTGCGACCAGGCACTGCGCACTTGTGCAGACACACGGCCGCCAAGCTGCTGGGCGGCCGGCATCTGGGCAGCATCACGCGACTCCCACGCCGCCATCAACTGGGTCAGTGCTTCACCATGGGCCTGGGCCGCGAGCTTGCGCAGGGCGTCCTGGGCATGTTCCATGGCTTCACGCTGGGCGCGGAAGGCGGGGTCCGCCAGGCGCGGTCCGCGCTCTTCGCGCGGCTCGCGGCTGAAGCGGCCACTGTCGCGGCTGTCTCGGCCATCCCGGCCGTCGCGGCCACGGCCACCATCGCGACGGTCGCCAGGACGGGCAGCGCGTGCACCGCCCTCTTCCTTCTTCATGCCAGGACGATCGTCGCCGCGCACGGCAACCACGGGGCGCACCGGCACCGGCTTGGCTTCGGATTCTTCCGAACCCGCTGCAGCAGCGGCAGGCTCCTGTGCTGGCTGGGCCGCATTCACGGAAGCATCGGCACGGCCACGCAGCGCTTGCTCCAGAGCCTCCACCGCAGCGCGGATTTGCTGCACATCACCCGAGGTGTTGGCAGCTTCCACGGCCTGCGACGCTTCCAGCACGCGGCGATCATGGTCGCTGAGCGCCACGGCTGCGGCGCGGGGGCCCCGCTCGGTGCCCTTGCGGTTGAAGGCTTCGTCCAGTGGCTTGCGGAAGGCATCCCAGAGCTTTTGCTCGTGCTTTCGGTCCAGCGGCACGGCCTGCGCCTCGGCCTGCCAGCGCTGCTGCAGGGCCTTGACGGCGTCGATGCGCAGGTTGGGCGCAGCGCCCAGCGCCGTGGCTTCGTCGATCATGGCGTGGCGACGCTGCAGGCTGGCCTTTTGCGCGGCATGCAACGGAGCCTCGGCCAGGGCCATGGCCTGCTTGAACTGGGGTTGCAGTTCGGCAAACAGCTTCTCGCCGATGTGGCCGCTTTCACGCCAACGTTCAGCGAACTGGCGCAGTGCGCGCGCCGCGCCCTTGAGATCTTCGCTGGCGGACTGCTGCGCTGCCCAGGCCTTGATCTCTTCGATCAGCGCCAGGCGCTGTGCCTTGGACTGGGTTGTTTCGGTGCGCAGCTTGTCGTGCCAGGACTCGACCACCTTGTGGGCCGTGTTGCAGGCTTCGTCAAACTTCTTCCACAGTGCGTGGTTGGCTGCGCTGCCCTGGTCGGCCAGCTTCCATTGCTCGCGCAGGCTGCGCAGCGATTCCTGGATCTTGCGGCCACCCAGCGCCTGGCCTTCAGGGCGGTTCAGCAGGGCTTCGGCCTTGGCAACCAGTTCCTCGCGCAGCTTGTCGGCGTTCTGGCGCGGCCAGCCTTCGGACTCGCCAGCGGCCAGAAGGGCCTCATGCACCTTGGTGACCAGTGCATCGTCCACCAGGCGGCCATGGGCCTTGATGGCGGCGCGCACGGCCTGCACGGCGGCGGAACCGGCCTTGCTTTCGCCTGCAGCCGTCTCGGCCTGGAGCTGCTCCAGCGCCTGGGTCAGTGCACTGCTGGCAGCAGCCACTTGCTCAGGCGATGTCTTCGCCTTGGGCTGGGCTGCGCTGCGGGCAGCGGGAGCGGGCTTGGACGGCTCGGCAGCCGCTGCCTCGGGAGGCAGGCCACGCGCCACGCGCAGCTCATCGGCCCACACGGGCACGGTGGGCAGCGGAGCGGCTTCGTCGGCGGCGGCAGCTTCGGTCAGCGCCAGTGCAGACTGGAAGGCATCCCAGACCAGGATCAGCTGTGCGCTGGCGGCTTCCAGCTGGGGCGGGAAACGTCCGTCCACGCTGGCCCAGTTGTCATCGCCAGTCAGTTCGCCGGCCTGCTCCTGCCAACGGGCCACGTCGGCGCGCAGGTTGTCGAGCACAGCCTGGGCATCGCGCCAGGGCTTGGTGGACAGGACCTCGATGCGCTGGGCCAGCAAAACGGCCACTTCGCGCTGGACCTGCACGCGGTGCTGCAGCTCCTCGATGGCCTTGACACGCTCGGCCAGCTGGGCCTTGTGCTGCGACAGAGGTTCACGCGACAGCGGGGCACCCGCCTTGGCGGCGTCGCGCTGCCAGGCGATGGCGTCGGCGGCATTGAAGGGCGATGCGACCAGCAGCGCCTGGGCCTTTTCAGCCCACTCCACTGCGATCTTTTCCTGGTCCTTGGTGCGGCGGATCTCGTCCAGGCGCTCACGCACGGCACGGGCCGCGCCCTTGTCGCGCGCGCTCAGTTCCTTGAGGACGTCCTGCAATTGCTCGACCGAAGGCTGGGTTGCCAGCCAGTCGCGGATGCGCGCGGCGCGATCACCCGAGGTTTCGGCGGAGAAGGCACCGCCCGTGAGCACATCCAAGGGGTGTTGTTCGGGATTCTTGGCAGAAGCAGGGCTCACTTCAGGTGCATCGGACATGGTGCTGCGGGGGGAAAGAGAAGACATGAATCAATCGTTGAATGTCTGGCTGCCGCGGGCCGCCAGACGCGGCCGGCCAGGCCGCATGCGGGCATGCTAGCCGGACCGGGAAAACCATATTCTCGCCGTTATTTGAAGCGGAGCCAAAACCGGGCTACTGCGCGGACAGGCTGAGCTGGGCGCGCGGACTCCATTCCTGGTCGTCGGAGTCCAGTTTTGGAGCCCCCAGAAACAGGCGCTCAAGCGGCAACTGCTGCTGGGCAAGGTAGTCGCGCACGGCCACGGCGCGGGCCAGCGCCAGTTCGCGCATGGCGTCGTCGGGCACGGCAATCTGCTCCAGCAGCAGACTTCGCATCTGGTCGGTGGGCAGGTCCTTGGCCATGCCGATGACATTGCGCGGCTTGGCAAAGTCGGCGCGACTGTACAGCGCCTTGGTCAAGGCCGGTACTTCGGAGGCGGGCAACTCGGTCACGGACTCTGCCGACTTGCCGTCGCGCAGCACCTGGCGGCGTTTCTGGGCGAGCAGCAGGCGATCGAGCTCCGCCTGCTTCCAGGCCTCTTTGTCCTGCGCCTCGCGCGCCTCGCCGATCACGGTGAGCTTGAGGGCCGGGCGATCCTTGAGGGAGGCAACCACCTTGTCCAGGCTCTCGCGGGCCTTGCCGTCGATCTGGGCACGCCCCGGCGCAAAGGCCACCACGCCCGATTCGCTGCCGCCCCCAAAAGCGCCCGACAGCAGCGAGAACGGCGAGGTGATGGCCTTCATGATCAGGTTGCCAATGATCTTGAAGATGACCGGCGCCAGCCTGAATTGCGGGTCGTTGAGCGAGCCGCTGACCGGCAGGTCCAGGTCGATGACTCCGTTGCGGTCAGCCAACAGCGCCACCGCCAGGCGCACGGGCAGCGAGGCGGGCGCGCCTTCGACGGCTTCGCCGAAAGTGAGCTGATGCAGCACCAGCTTGTTGCGCGCCGTGAGCTGGCCATCGGGCTCGATCTTGTAGTTGACGTCCATGCTGAGCTTGCCGCGCTCGATCCCGTGGCCCGCGTACTTGATGGAGTACGGCGACAGAGGGGGCAGTTCCAGGTCGCGCATCTGGGCACGTATGTCCAGGGCCAGCGGCTTGGCCAGCGGATTGACCTGGCCGGTGATCTCCAGCGAAGCCGTGCCCTGGGCGCGGCCGCGCAGTTCCACATCCGCCAGTTGCGGCGCCTGCTGGCTGGCAGGCTGCTCGGATGAGAAGGCGCTCAGGCGGCCCGCCAGCTCGCTGAGGTCGGCCGAGTAGTTGGGCTGGATGAAGTAGTCGGAGAACTGGACCCTGCCGCCCGTCAGCACAATCGGCCCGATCTTGATGACGGGCGCAGGCCCGGAGGCAGCCTGCGGCGGCGCCGGTTCGGCGGAAGCCGCCGTGCCATCCGCAGCCGGCGCGGCGTTCTGCTCCAGGGACTGCTGGGACTTCGCCGATTTGACGATGTCCTGCAGGTTGATGCGCCCGTTGCGCTGCACGATGACGCGCGCAAAGAAGTCGCTGAGCGCCGTCTCGCGCACGCTCAGGCGCAGGGGCTGGGCGGGCTGCATCTGCAGATCCAGGCCGCGCACGGCCAGCGTCTTCCAGGCCACGAGTTCATCGCGCAGGCCGAGTCCCAAGGCAACCGACTGGGCATTGGCCCGGTCGGCCGTGGACTCGCTGAGCACGGCAGCCACGGCGCCTGCCGCGGTGCGTGGCGCGCCCTGCCCTGCGGCCTCGCCCGCCGCTTGCACGGGAGAGGCCAGCGCGGAGCGCATGCGCAGATCCACGAGTTCGACATCCCCCTGCACCGCCAGCTCGGGGCCGGCCGGTTGGCTGACAAAGCGCAGTTGTCCGAGGAAATTGCCGTCGGCACGCACCAACTCCACATTGAGCATGTCGGCAAAGTAGGGCTCCAGCGCATGCAGCGGCAGGCTGCGCGCCTGCAACTTGCCCTGAAGCGACAGCGGCGCCAGCCCCAGGTCCCCCCGCAGGCTCAGCGAGCCCGCCTGGACACGCCGGCCCGAGCCGACCTGGGCGGACAGCTCCAGCGGCGTGGGCGCGGATTTTGCGGCCAGCGGCTCGATGGCGCCCATGCGAAGGCGCAGTGAACCCAGATCCAGCGACACGGTGCGCGCCGAATCCGCGTTGCGCACGGGCGCTTCGTCACGCAACGCAATGGCGCCGCCATCGACCTCCACCGCCTGCAGCTTCAGGCCCCAGGGCCGGGACTTGTCCTTGCCGGCGTCCTGGGATGCGGACGGCGCTGAGGCGGGCGGCAGCCATTGCTCGTACATCCACCGGCCCTGGGCATCGCGCAACACGGCCAGCTGCGGCTTTTGCAGTGCCAGGCGGCCAACGGAGACCTGCTGGCTGGCCAGATTGACCTGCACCTGCTCCAGCTGCAGGTGCGCGATATCGACGGGCGCGGCCTTGTCCTTGAGGCTCAACTGCTCCACGCCCAGCCCGGCCACCTGAACCACCATGGCGGAACCGTTCCAGCCCAGGCCTGCATCGGTGCTCAACAGACCCGTCAGCTCGGGTTTGAGATGGGCAGACAGGTACGGTGCTGCCAGTTGCAGCGGCAATTGCCGCGCGGAGATGGCCAGTTGGCCCTGCTTGTCGGTCAAGGCGCCGCGCAGCTGCAACTCGGCAGGTTTCGCCCCCTCCCCCGCCGATTCGGGCTGCACCTGCATGCTGGCAGCAAGCTGCAGCGGTTGCTCCAGGGGCCAGCGGATATCGCGCACCTGCAACGACAGCTCGCGCGCCTGCAGCGCAGCGCCCGACTTTCCAGCGTCGGGAGCGGCATCGCGCCAGTGCACCGTGGCATTGGCAACGGACAGCCTGTCCAGGCTGACCTTCCACGGCTGGGGCGCGTCGGGGGCCGGCTTTTCCGCTGCCGGCCTGGCATCCGGGGAGGAAGCACCCCCCATCGCCGTCCAATTGATGCGGCCTTGCGCATCGCGGGCCGCAAAAATCTCGGGAGCGCTCCACTGCACGGACTCCAGCTCCGCAACCGACTGCAGCGGCTGCACGTTCTTGAGCACGGCGGCCAGGCGCTCGAAGCGCAGCAGGGGGGCGCCGTCGCGGTCGTGCAGCTCGGCGCCGGACAGGCTGACCTCCCCGGTGATGCGGACCACGGCCTGCTCGGCCTGCTCAAAGGAGATGTGCAGGTTGGCATCCAGCACGCCGGAACGCGGCTTGACAGGAGCGGTGACGGGCACATAGCCCAAATAAGGCGTCAGGTCCACGCCCTGCCAGCTCAGATCGACAGCGGTCTGGCGCTGCTCGGTGAAGGGCGTGCTCTGGGCGCTGGATTCAAACCGGCTGCCGTTGAGCGCAAAGGACAGGTGCGGGAGCACCTTGATCTCGCGCTTGGACTCCAGGTTGCTGATGAAGGGCAGGCGCAGCTGCAACTGCTCGAGCATGTGCTGGCGCTGCTGGACCTCGTCCTGCAATTCCACGCGGCCGTCGCGCAGCGCAATGTTGTACAACGCAAAGCCCACGGGCCTGGAGGGCGGCGTGTCGCCGGGTTCGGCCAGCCTGGCCAGCACATCGTCCACATCGAAATGCCCCAGGCTCTGCTGGGTCAGGCGCAGCACCGGCGCATCGACCTCGATGGCATCCAGCACCGGCGCCAGCCGAAACAGCGACTGGATACTGGCATTGACATAGATGCGGTCGATCTGAAGCTGGGGGGACGAAGATGCAGACGGCACGGACTCCGGCGCCGCGCCTTCCGCCTGGCTCCTGGCAATGCTCAGGTCCCGCAGGGTCAGCTCCAGCGACCAGGGCCGGAACTCCACTGCACCCACACGGACCTGACGGCCCAGCTTGGCCGATGCCTGCTTTTCCAGTTGACTCTTGGCCACAACGGGCACCAGCGCCCACAGCAGCAGCCACAGCAAAAGGAACGCCACAAGGGCGATGGCCAGCCTGCGCAGCCAGCGGTGCTTGAAGAGAGATTGCATGGGGCTCTGGTAACTAGTACAGCCCTATCCTGGGACACAGGACAGGGCAACGGCTGCATTGCACCAGAAATTGGGGCGGCAGCAACGGCTGGGTCCGCACCACGGCACATTTCTTGACGTTGCGGCCATCCTTGAACGACAAAGCCCGGAAGCCGTGAACCGGCTTCCGGGCTTTACGGCGGGCACAAGTCCCGACCGTTTTCCGCAGTCAAGGAGAGGATGGTCCTTGCTGCTTGGAAGCAAGAGATTGCTTCCAGGAAGGCCGCGGAAGAAGACTTGAACCACGGTGTCCGCACTATCGAACACCACTTTTACCTGTCTTCCACCTTGGCGAGACGACTGCAAGAGCAGTCGCCTCCAATATAGAAGGACGCAGGGTCGGCCTACCAGTGCTTTTGCATTTCATTGCAATTTCATGACGCACTCTGAAAACGGCGGAGGCGGCGTACATCGGTAGCACGCCACCCGCTCTTCAAGACCTCAAAACTGTGTTTGCATCCATGGTTTGTTATTATTCATTGATCTAAAAAATTGATTTCATAGTGTTGACCGTGTATTTGGTGAACTCCTAGAATCCGCCAGCGCTCGAATAGAGCGTTTTTTGTTTCTGCTGCCTCACGACTGAGCAGATCCCGCAGGCCTACAACGCAATGGCGCACCAAGCGCCAGCCTCCCGGATCCGCAGCACCCAATCCAGGGTGTCAGCCTCACCGGCCTTCGCTTCGGCGAAGGCCGTTTCGGGTTGATGCCCCTAGAAAGGAAAAAGCTATGCCAGCGTCAGGAAAATTTTTCGCCGCCGCGCGAACGTTCGCCATCGATGTGGCCAACGGTTTTCTTGCCATCATCCACAACAGCTTCGCCCTGCTGGGCCTTGCTGTGGCCTTCATGGCCATCACCTTGTTCGCCCGCCCTGACCTGCGCGATGCCGGAGAGAGCCAGCTGCGCTCCTGGCTGACCGCTCGCCAGATGGCCGAGCTGGGTGTTCCCGTCGAACTCGCTGCCAGCGATCGGGCGACGGCGACCAACCCCAAGAACCTGCCCAAGGAGCAGGCAGCCGTGGCCTTCTGGCTCAGCAAGAAGTACCGCGTGGCGCCTGAGCCGATTGCGGCACTGGTCAGCGAGGCCTATGACCTGGGCAAGGTCAACCGCCTGGACCCGACGCTGATCCTGGCCATCATGGCCATCGAGTCCAGCTTCAACCCGTTTGCGCAAAGCGCTGTCGGCGCGCAGGGCCTGATGCAGGTGATGACCACGGTGCATACCGACAAGTATGAGAACTTCGGTGGCCAGAATGCTGCCTTCGACCCGGTCAGCAATCTGCGCGTGGGCGTGCGCGTGCTCAAGGAATGCATCGAGCGCGCCGGCTCCATCGAAGGAGGCCTGCGCTACTACGTGGGCGCGGCCAACCTGCCCACCGATGGTGGCTACGCCGCCAAGGTGCTGGCCGAGCACCAGCGCCTGCGCATGGCCGCCGGCCTGCGTGCTGTGCCTTTGATGACCGCCAAGGTGGATCAGCCCCGGCAGGCTGTACAGGTTGCCTCCACCAAGCCGGCCACCCCCGTGGCCGAGGCCTCGGGCCCGGCAGCAGCGGCTGCGCCTGCAGCCGTGCCGGTCAGCTCGAGCAACACCTCTGCCCGCTCCGAGCAGGTGGCCCTTCAGTCCCAGGAGCCGGCGCTGTAGCCTGACTTCCCGGCATAGTGAATGCACAGCTGGCCAAGGCCAGCTTTTTTCATGCCCGATCCAACTGCAGGTGGCCCACGCAAACGCCTTCTGCAACGCCCCTGCCAGGTCTTCGGCGCCACCGGCTCAGCTACACTAGCGGGGTACGCAACTGGCGATAGGCGCAGCCGCTTCACGCACCGCTGCCGCTGACGTGGAAACCAGCAGAAGGCCCGAGAAGGACCACCTTCTGTGAACCACCGGGGAGCGTACCGCCCAGCCTCCATGCGCACGCGGGATCTGGAGTGTTCCGCCGTTCGCCTGGGCAGCCCTTGGCCTCAAGGGAATTTCAAGTTCACAGGACTGCCATGTTTCAACGCACCAATACCGTCGAGAAGGTCGACGCCGAAGTCTTTGCCGCCATCCAGGCCGAGAACCTGCGTCAACAAGAACATATCGAGCTGATCGCCAGCGAGAACTATTGCTCGCCTGCCGTCATGGAAGCCCAGGGCTCCCAGCTCACCAACAAGTACGCCGAAGGCTATCCGGGCAAGCGCTACTACGGCGGCTGCGAGAACGTCGATGTGGTCGAGCAGCTCGCCATCGACCGCATCAAGAAGCTGTTCGGCGCCGAAGCCGCCAACGTGCAGCCCAACTCCGGCTCCCAGGCCAACCAGGCCGTGCTGATGGCCTTTGCCAAGCCCGGCGACACCATCATGGGCATGAGCCTGGCCGAAGGCGGTCACCTGACGCACGGCATGCCGCTGAACATGTCGGGCAAGTGGTTCAACGTGGTCTCCTACGGCCTGAATGCCGAAGAAGCCATCGACTACGACAAGATGGAAGCGCTGGCGCGCGAGCACAAGCCCCGCATCATCGTGGCCGGCGCATCGGCCTACGCCCTGGCCATCGACTTCGAGCGCTTCGCCAAGATCGCCCGGGAAGTCGGCGCCATCTTCTGGGTGGACATGGCCCACTACGCCGGCCTGATCGCCGCAGGCGTGTACCCCAACCCCGTGCCCCACGCCGACGTGGTCACCACCACCACGCACAAGAGCCTGCGCGGCCCGCGCGGCGGCGTGATCCTGATGAAGGCCGAGCACGAGAAGGCCATCAACAGCGCCATCTTCCCCGGCCTGCAAGGCGGCCCGCTGATGCATGTCATTGCCGGCAAGGCCGTGGCCTTCAAGGAAGCGCTGTCGCCCGAGTTCAAGACCTACCAGGAACAGGTCGTGAAGAACGCCAAGGTTGTCGCGGAAACGCTGACGGCACGCGGTCTGCGCATCGTCTCCGGCCGCACGGAAAGCCACGTCATGCTGGTGGACCTGCGCGCCAAGGGCATCACCGGCAAGGCGGCCGAAGCCGCGCTGGGTGCCGCCCACATGACGATCAACAAGAACTCCATCCCCAACGATCCCGAAAAGCCGATGGTGACCAGCGGCATCCGCGTGGGCACGCCCGCCATGACCACGCGCGGCTTCAAGGAAGAGGAAGCCCGCCTGACAGCCAACCTGCTGGCCGACGTGCTGGAGAACCCCGCCGACGAAGCCAACCTGGCCCGCGTGCGCGCCCAGGTGGCCGAGCTGACGGCCCGCTTCCCGGTCTACGGCGCCTGAGTTGCACGCATAGAGGCCTGCCATGAAGTGCCCGTTCTGCAGCCATCCGGACACCCAGGTCGTGGAGACCCGTGAGGCCGAGGATGGGGGCTTCATCCGCCGCCGCCGCCAGTGCGGCGGCTGCGACAAGCGCTTCACCACCTACGAGCGGCCCGAGGTCAGCTTTCCCGCCATCGTCAAGAAGGACGGGCGGCGCATCGAGTACGAGCGCGCCAAGCTGCTGGGCTCGTTCAAGATCGCGCTGCGCAAGCGCCCCGTGAGCACGGAGCAGATCGATGCCGCCATCGAGCGCATCGAGGAGCGGCTGCGCAACCTGGGCGAGCGCGAAGTGCTCTCCAGCCGCCTGGGCGAGATGGTGATGCGCGAGCTCAAGCTGCTCGACAAGGTCGGCTACATCCGCTACGCCAGCGTCTACCGCAGCTTCGAGGATGTGGACGATTTCAAGAACGTCATGGATGAGGTGCGCAATCCCGGCTGATCAGGCCGGCAGGACGCAAGAAAGCCGCCCTTGGGCGGCTTTTTCTTTGGTGGCCTGGCAGTGCTTTCAGGGTGCGGCGGCAGGGATGGGAGCCAGGCCCGAATCCACTTCACCGCACTGTGCGCGGTGGCGCAGCGCATGGTCCATCACCACCAGGGCCAGCAGCGCCTCGGCGATGGGCGCTGCGCGGATGCCGACGCAGGGGTCGTGGCGACCCTTGGTGATGACCTCGGTGCTCTGGCCCTGCACGTCGATGGATTCGCGCGGCGTGATGATGGAACTGGTGGGCTTGATGCCTATGCGCACTTCCAGATCCTGACCCGTGCTGATGCCGCCGACGATGCCACCGGCGTTGTTGCTGCGAAAGCCTTCGGGACTCAGCGAGTCGCCGTGCGTGGTGCCGCGCTGGACCACGCTGTCGAAACCGGCACCGATCTCCACGGCCTTGACCGCGTTCAGGCCCATCATGGCGTAGGCGACGTCGGCATCCAGGCGGTCATACAGCGGCTGGCCCAGGCCCACCGGCATGCCGCTGGCCTGCACGCGCAGCGCCGCGCCGCAGGAGTCGCCCGACTTGCGCAGCGCATCCATGTATTCCTCGTATTGGGACACATCGGCCACCGGCGCAAAGAAGGGGTTGTTGCGCACATGCTCCCAGCTCTCGAAGGGCAGGGACAACTCGCCCACCTGGGTCATGCAGGCGCGGAACTCGGTGCCGAACTTTTCCTTGAGCCACTTCCTGGCCACGGCACCAGCGGCCACCGTGGGGGCCGTCAGCCGTGCCGAGGAACGGCCGCCGCCGCGCGGATCACGGATGCCGTATTTCTGGAAGTAGGCGTAGTCGGCATGGCCGGGACGAAAGCTCTGCGCAATGTTGGAGTAGTCCTTGCTGCGCTGGTCGGTATTGCGGATCAGCAGCGCGATCGGCGTGCCCGTGGTGCGGCCTTCGTAGACGCCCGAGAGGATTTCCACCGCATCGGGCTCGTTGCGCTGGGTCACGAACTTGCTGGTGCCGGGGCGGCGGCGATCCAGTTCTTGCTGGATATCCGCTTCGTTCAGCGCCATGCCGGGCGGACAGCCGTCGATGACGCAGCCTATGGCCGGGCCATGCGATTCGCCGAAGTTGGTGACAGTGAATAGGGTGCCGAAGGTGTTGCCGCTCATAGGCCGACGATTATGCCCGGGTAGCCCGCAAGCGCCGTGCCTGCGGCGGCGGTGCATTGCGCAGGCAGCCATCGCCCGGCGATAACAAATATAGCTATCGGATTGCAAATATTCATAGTTAAAATTGCAATCCACCCTTTTTCAACCGCCTGCGGATCACCACACAGGCACCAGCCGCAAACTGCGGGAGGTTCGTGAAATGCAGGCCTCTTACGACTCAACGCAAAGCCAGGATCACAGCGACCCTGCGCGCAGCACTCCACCGGCATCGCCAGGCCTTCAGCACAAGGACGAGAAGCAGGACCTTCGCCCCTCGCTGCTGAATGTGCTGCTGACATCGTCCAGCCCTGGCGATTTCAGAACCCGCAACAGGCTTGCCCAGGCCAAGCAGTACATGCGGGCCCGGCTCGACGACCCCGAGCTCAAGCCCTTGCAGGTGGCCCAGGACATGGGCATGTCGCTGCGCAGCCTGGCGCGGCTGTTTGCCACCGAAGGCCTGACCCCTAGCCGCTGGCTCTGGAACGAACGGCTGGCCCAGGCGCACCTGCTGCTTCGGGCAGACAATGCGCGGCGCGTGACCGATGTGGCGCTGGCTTGCGGCTTCACCAGCTTCTCGCACTTCAGCCGCGTCTTCAGACAGGCCTATGACGTGCCGCCCAGCGCCTTGCTCAAGCCCAAACGCCGCCGGGTGCACTGACAGGTCCTGCAGCCCATCCATTCGCTGTTCACGCGACTGTCTGCTTTGCGCCCTGCGCGCAAAGACAAAGGCCTCCGCCGCATTTTGCGTTCGGAGGCCTTGCTGCCCAAGGTGAAACGGTCGAAAGGTCGAAAGGTCGATATCGCCCCGACGATCAGTCCGCGCCCTGGCGCTCGCCCTCGGGCCAGTCGCGGATGTAGGCCTTGAGCATGCGGTTCTCGAAGTTCTGGCTGTCCACCACGGCCTTGGCCACGTCGTACAGGCTGATCACGCCCATCAGCATGCGCTTGTCCATCACCGGCATGTAGCGTGCGTGGCGGTCCAGCATCATGCGGCGCACCTCGTCCATGTCGGTTTCCATGGTGCAGGTCATGGGAGCGTCGTCCATGGCCGAGCGCACCAGCGTCTCGCCCACCCCGCCGTGCTTGACGAAGCCCTGGATCACTTCGCGGAAGGTCAGCATGCCGACCACGTCGCCATGCTCCATGACCACGAGGGAGCCGATATCGCGCTCCGACATCACCTGCACCGCGCTGGCCAGGCTTTCGTCCGGCGACACCGTGTAGAGGGTGTTGCCCTTGACGCGCAGGATGTCACTTACTTTCATGCCGTATCTCCAAATTTGTCTGTGTCGCCGTGGTTGCGGCAAGCCCGTGTCCGACAGGAAATATAGCCCACAATGCCCGCTTGCCTTGACAACCATGGAGACAGGAATGCCCGGCTACTCGGACCCCGGCTTTGACACCCTGGCGCTGCACGCGGGCGCACAGCCCGACCCCGCCACCGGAGCGCGCGCGACGCCCATCCACCTCACGACCTCGTTCGTGTTCGAGTCCAGCGACCATGCGGCCTCGCTGTTCAACCTGGAGCGCCCAGGGCACGTCTACAGCCGCATCTCCAATCCCACGAACGCCGTGCTGGAGCAGCGCGTCTCGGCCCTGGAAGGCGGCGTGGGTGCCATCGCCGTGGCCAGCGGCCAGGCGGCGCTGCACCTGTCGGTGGCCACGCTCATGGGCGCGGGCAGCCACATCGTGGCCAGCACGGCGCTGTACGGCGGCTCGCAGAACCTGCTGCATTACACGCTGGCGCGCTTCGGCATAGAAACCACCTTCGTCAAGCCCGGCGACATCGACGGCTGGCGCGCCGCGGTGCGCCCCAACACCAAGCTGTTCTTCGGCGAGACGGTGGGCAACCCGGGCCTGGATGTGCTCGACATTCCCACCATCAGCGCCATCGCACATGAGGCCGGCGTGCCGCTGCTGGTGGACTCCACGCTGACCTCGCCCTGGCTGATGAAGCCGCTGGAGCATGGCGCAGACATCGTCTACCACTCGGCCACCAAGTTCCTGTCGGGCCACGGCACCGTGGTCGGCGGCATCGTGGTGGATGGCGGCAGCTTCGACTGGGAAAAGTCGGGGCGCTTCCCGGAGCTGACCGAGCCCTACGACGGCTTCCACAACATGGTGTTCAGCGAGGAAAGCAGCACCGGCGCCTTCCTGCTGCGCGCGCGGCGCGAAGGCCTGCGCGACTTCGGCGCCTGCATGAGCCCGCACACGGCCTGGCTGATCCTGCAGGGCATAGAGACGCTGCCGCTGCGCATGGAGCGCCACATCCGCAATACCGAGAAGGTGGTGCAATTCCTGGCCAGCCATCCGCTGGTGGGCCGGGTAGGCCACCCGCTGCTGGAGACCCATCCCTCGCACCAGCTCGCCAAGAAGCTGCTGCCGCGCGGCGCGGGCTCGGTGTTCAGTTTCGACATCAAGGGCAACCGCAACCAGGGGCGCAAGTTCATCGAGACGCTCAAGGTCTTCAGCCACCTGGCCAACGTGGGCGACTGCCGCAGCCTGGTCATCCACCCTGCCAGCACCACGCACTTCCGCATGAGCGACGAAGCACTGGCCCAGGCCGGCATCGGCCAGGGCACGATACGCCTGTCCATCGGACTGGAGGATGCCGACGACCTGATCGATGACCTCAAGCGCGCCCTCAAGGCCGCTGAAAAGGCAGCGTGAGCCGACAAGGGAGACACCAACAATGAAGATCGATGTTCAGGGCCACGCCATCTACGCCTATACCGGCGGCAAGGCCTTCAACCCCGCCCAGCCCACGGCCATCCTCATCCACGGCGTGCTGTGCGACCACAGCGTCTGGGCCCTGCAAAGCCGCTACCTGGCCAACCACGGCTGGAACGTGCTGGCCATAGACCTGCCCGGCCACTGCCGCAGCGCGGGTGACGCGCCCGCCAGCGTGGAGGCAGCGGCGGATTTCATCGGCCAGCTCATGGATGCGGCAGGCCTTGAGAAGGCCGCACTGGTCGGCCACAGCTGGGGCAGCCTGATCGCCATGGAAGCGGCCGCGCGGCTGGGCGCGCGCGTCAGCCACCTGGTGCTGGTGGGCACGGCCTATCCGATGAAGGTCTCGCCCGCCCTGCTGGACTCCGCACTGAGCACGCCCGAACAGGCCATCCGCATGGTCAATGTGTTCTCGCGCGCGACGCTGGCGCCACCCAGCGGCGCAGGCAGCTGGGTATTCGGCGCCGGCATGGCGCTGGGCCGGCGCGTGCTGGCCAGCAATGACCGCACCAACCTGCTGCACACCGGCTTCAAGGCCTGCGACAGCTACGCGGGCGGCGAGGCGGCCATGGCGGCGCTGCAATGCCCGGTCCTGTTCGCCCTGGGCGAGCAGGACCAGATGACGCCGCCCAAGGCCGCCAAGGGCCTGATCGAGGCGGCCCGGGGCGCGCAGCGCCAGGTCAGCATCGTGCACCTGCCCAGCGGCCACAACCAGATGACCGAGGCGCCCGACCAGACGCTGTTCGCCATCCGGGATTTCCTGGCGCGCTGAGCCCGGCCGGGTCCTGCCCGCAGGGCCCGGACGCACTCACGCGCCGCGCGCGGGGAAGATGCTCTTTTTCACGAGCGCGTGCACGCCCCAGTTGCCATCCACCACCTGGGTGATGCCGAAGTCCACGGCGATCGACATCAGCGAGATGGCCTCGTCCTCTCCCAATCCCTGGGTGGTCATGAGGAAGTGGCGCATCTTGTGATAGGCGTCGCGCAGCGCCAGGTCCACGGAAGACTTCTTGAAGATCTGGTTTTGCGCATCTGGCCCCAGCTCCGCCAGGTAGTTGGCGTAGCTGAAGCCGTGCAGCAGCCATTCGTCCTGGGTTTCGAGCAGCGGATAGGCCAGTTCGGCCAGCGGCGTTCCAGGCAGGTCCGCCTTCTTGTGCAGGACCAGCTGGAAGGTGCCGGTCAGCGAGCACTCGATGGCCGTGCCGCACAGCTCGGAGTCCCCCTGCGAGGCATGCGGATCGCCCACGGTGAAGTTGGCCCCTGGCACGGCCACGGGGAAATACATGGTCGCCCCCTTGCCGATGCGCCAGTTGTCGATGTTGCCGCCCGTGTGGTTGGGTGGAATGGAGCTGGCCATCTCCACCTCAGCCGGCGCCACGCCGATGGTGCCGAAGTGCGGGCGCACGGGAACGCGGATATTGCGCAGCACGTTTTCGTTCTTGCTGATCGTGCGGTGGTCCACGGGCACGCCCGGATAGTCGATGGTCGGGTGGACCACGCCGAAGGGGTCGGTCTGTGGCGTCCAGCGGTAGTTGTAGACGGCGCGGGCCCAGTTGCGCTCGCCGGTCGCATCCACCTCGTAGATGGTGACCACCTCGCGCTTTCGGGGCTCGGTGAGCGTGTCGCCATAGTGAAAGCCCCAGTTCGCCGCCGCATTGCTGCCGAAGGTCCGGCCCTTGAACTGCGGGTTGCCCGAGGGGCGTGGCACCACATCAATGATGCGCACTTCCAGCACATCGCCGGGCTGGGCGCCCTTGATGCGTACCGGCCCCGTGCAGATGTGCACGCCCTGGCCTCCGCCTGCGCCGTTCTTGGCGTCCATGGGACCGGCGCCCCGGCGATCGACGTTCTTGCGCTGGCTGTCCCAGTGGAACACGCTCTCGGCGCCAGGGTCGCCCCGGACCATGCGTTCGGCATCGTCATTGGCATGGTGGGTCAGCGTCTCCATGGTCACGTAGTCACCCGATTCGACTTCGACCACCGGCTTGGCCGATCTGCTGAAGTAGCCCCAGAGCACGGTGCTGGCAGAGGCGGGAATGTAGTAGTGGCTGGCCATGCCCTGGCCGGCCCGGGCGCCAGGCGCGCCCTGGGCAAAGGCCCGGGACGGTGCCATCGCGCCGCTGATGGCGCCGGCCGAGACCGCGCCGCCACCGACCACCATGGCGTCGCGCAGGAAGGAACGGCGTGCAACCTGGAATTCCTCGCGGATCAGCTTCTCGTCGGCTGGCGAAGCACCGTGCTGGCAGCCTGGGCCGCAGATATGTTCTTGGTGGGGGATGGTCATCGAAAATACTCCTGCTGTTGTGGATCGGTGCCGGCAGCGCCAGTGTCCAGGCGAGCATGTCCAGGCCGGTTGTTCCTGCGCGCACAAAAACTTGTCGCGGCTGCCATCCGGTGCGCCGGGCTTGGACAGGCAGTACGCGACAGTTCATAGTTCGCCCCTGATGCACGACGATCCAAGACGCTTTTCCACCCACGCATTTCCCGATGCCTTGCGGCAGGCTGCGCTCAATGAGGCGCTGTCCAGGGCAGACATCCATGGCGAAGCGCCCACGCCACCGGCCACCCACCTGGCGCTGCGCAGCTCGCCACTGGGATCGGTGTTCATCACGCTGGCCACCTCGCCGCTGACGCTGCAGGCCGTGGCCAAGCGGCTGCGCGGCCCGGGCCTGCTGCTGTGCGCCTTGCTGCAAGGCAGCGCCGATGCGGTGATCGAGGATGCCGCGTTCCCGATCAAGGCCGGCTCGGCCCTGCTGCTGGAGTCAGACCGGGACTGGCAGCTGCAGTTGCACGGCGACGGCCGCCTGCTGCTTGCGCGGCTGGAGTCCTCGAGCTTTCTGTTGCGCCTGCTGCGCTCGTGCCCGCCCGAGGCCCGGCACATCGGCGGGACAGGCGGTGTGGGGGCCATGTGCATGGCAATGGCGGCCTCACTGGCAGAGCAGATCGACACACTGGCACAGGACGATCTGCTGTCGGTGGAGGCCACGCTCACCGACATGCTGGTCACCTGCCTGACACCGCGCGCCGGCAATCCCGACCAGGAACAGGCCGAGGCGACCGAGCCGCCCAGCGCCGTGCAGCTTGGCCATCTGCGCCGCATCTGCCGCGCCATCGAAACCCGGCTGGGCGATGCCGAACTGTCCATCGATGCCATCGCCGACGCCGAGGGGCTGTCCACGCGCTATCTGCAAAAGCTGTTCAAGGGGGCTGCCACCAGCTTCAGCACCTACCTGCGCGAACGCCGGCTGGAGCGCTGCCGCATGGACCTGAGCAACCGCTCGCTGCAGCATTTCTCCATTGCCGAGCTGTGCTTTCGCTGGGGCTTTGGCGATGCCGCCAACTTCAGCCGTGCCTTCACGGCCCGCTATGGTCTGTCCCCCAAGGCCTATCGCGCCAGTCCGGCGCGCGTGCAGGATGCGCCGCCCGGCCAGCGCGGACGCCCCTCGCCCGCCGAGAGCGCTGTGCAGGGTGCAGAACCGGCCGCAGCGCGCCTGGCACACAGCCCGTTCCAGGCCCTGCTGCGCGACCATGCACGCTACGCCCAGGCGCTGGCCCTTGTGCCCAAGCGCTCGGCGCACGCAGACAATGGCGGTGCGTCGCCCCAGCACTACTACCTTCCGGTCTCCGACAAGACCGTGCACTGGGGCTACCTGAGCCGTTCACTCAAGCCCGTGCTTTCGGTGCGCTCGGGTGACGTGGTGACCATGGAGACGCTGACCCAGCATGCCTCGGACGACTGGGAACGCATGATCGAAGGCGATCCGGGCGCCGAAAGCGTGTTCCACTGGACCGCAGCCCAGAAGGCCGTGGACCGGCGCGGCGCGGGCCCGATGGATGCCTCGATCTACGGCCGCGGCGCGGGCGAGGGCTTCGGCGTGCACATCTGCACCGGCCCCATCTATGTGCATGAGGCCGAACCCGGCGACCTGCTGGAGATACGCATCCTCGACGTGCAGCCACGCCCCAGCTGCAGCCCCGCCCACCACGGCCGTGTCTTCGGCAGCAACGCCGCCGCCTGGTGGGGCTTTCACTACCGCGACCAGATCACGGAGCCCCGCCAGCGCGAAGTGGTCACCATCTATGAAATCGACCACGCACTGCCCGAGGAGCCCACGGCCCGCGCTGTCTACAACTACCGCTGGACGCCGCAGACCGACCCGTTCGGCGTGGTCCATCCAACCATCGACTACCCGGGCGTGCCCGTGGACCCCGCCAGCATCACCCGGCGCTTTGGTGTGCTGGACAAGGCACGCGTGCCGCTGCGTCCGCATTTCGGCATGCTGGCCGTGGCACCGCGAGAGGCCGGTCTGATCGACTCCATACCGCCGAGCTACTTCGGCGGCAACCTGGACAATTGGCGCGCCGGCAAGGGCGCGACGCTCTTCCTGCCCGTATCGGTGCCAGGCGCGCTGTTTTCGGTGGGAGACCCGCATGCATCCCAAGGCGACTCGGAACTGTGCGGCACGGCCATCGAATGTTCGCTGACCGGCAGCTTCGAGCTGCGGGTGCACAAGCGCGCCGCGCTGGACAACCGCTTCCTTGCAGAGCTGGACCACCCTTTCCTGGAGACCGGCTCCGAATGGGTGATACAGGGCTTCAGCTTCACCGACCACCTGGCCGAACTGGGCAGCCAGGCGCAGTCCCAGGTCTATCGCAAGTCATCGCTGGAAGGCGCCATGCGTGACGCCTTCCACAAGGCAAGACGCTATCTGATGCTGGCCCACGGGCTGGACGAGGACGAGGCCGTATCGCTGATCTCCGTGGCCGTGGACTTCGCCGTGACGCAGGTGGTTGACGGCAACTGGGGTGTGCACGCCGTGATCAAGAAGACGCTGTTTCCGCCGGAACTCTCGGCGTCCGCCCAGGCAGGCCAATGAAGCCCGCCCGGGATCAGACCCGTGCCAGGAAACGGGCGATGCGCTGGGCAATGCGCTCGGGCTGCTCGCGGTGGGGGACGTGGCCGCCGCCGGCCACGATCTCCACCTCCACCGGGCCGCTGGCCCGGTCGCGGATGCGCTCGGGGTGGACCAGGGAGCCGAACTCGTCGAGCTCTCCATGGATGGCCAGCACCGGGCAGCGCACGCGCTCCAGCGCCTCGTCCAGCCGGTAGTCGGCAAAAGGCGGGGACAGCCAGGTATCGACCCAGGCAGACAGCACCCAGGCCGCCTTGTCGCCGTGGTATTTCTCCAGGCGCGCCAGCTGGCCGGGCCGGGCGAAATCCTGTTGGGCCGCGCGAATGCCCTGCAAGGTGCGATCTTCCACAAAGGCCTGGGCGGACTCCGTGATCACCGCCTTGCACTGCGCGCCATATCGGGCCGCCACCATGGCGGCCATGCCGCCGCCCACGCTGTGGCCCAGCACAATGAAATCCTCAAGGCCCAGCCCCTGGTGCACGGCCGGGAACACGGTCTCTGCCTCCCGGGCCACAAAGCCCGGCCCCAGCGTGCCCGGATAGGGATCGGACTGGCCAAAGCCCAGCCGGTCATAGGCCAGCACATCGCGGCGCGTGGCCTCGGCCAATTGCTGCGGGAAATCGCGCCACAGCGCCACCGAGCCCAGCGAGTCGTGCAGCAGCACGATAGGCGCGCGCGCCGGGCCTTGTTCGCCTTCGCCGGCCGCCGGCGCCTGCCAGCGCCTGACGTAGATGCTGCCCTGCGGCGTGGGAATGCGGATTTCGTTCAAGGATGCGGGGATGTCGGTCATGCACGAGGAAGGCATCGAAAAAAACTCCATGCCGGTCGGCGCCGGCCCGGCAGACATCATGCGCCTGCATGCCGCCAGAGGGCGACACCGTGGCGACGCGCGGGGCGAAATGCGGCAGCTTTTGTCTCTCTCGGGGCAGCTTTTGCGAACCCGGGCGCGCGGGTTCCTCCGATGGTGAAAGGCCAGGCAGCGGCGTATAAGTTGAAGCCACCCCATGCACGCGAAGGCCTGCCATGTCACACGCTTCCGCTCCCCTGCCCGGCGCCGCACAGGCTGCCGTGGACCCGCGCCAGTTCAAGAGCTTTGCCGAGTTCTATCCGTTCTACCTTCAGGAACACAGCAACCGTACCTGCCGGCGCCTGCACTTCGTCGGCTCCACGCTGGCGCTGCTGTGCCTGTTCGCACTGTTCCTGACCGGCAATTTCTGGTTCCTGCTGGGCGGCCTGCTGTTCGGCTACGGCTTTGCCTGGATAGGGCACTTCGGCTTCGAGAAAAACCGGCCCGCCAGCTTCAAGCGCCCGCTGTACAGCTTTCGCGGCGACTGGGTGATGTGGCGCGACATCCTCACCGGACGCATTGCGCTCTAAAGCGCCGCGCCGGGCACTACGGCCGGGGCCGGCTCTCCAGCAGGCTGGCCAGCGTCATGCCCGCCAGGCCCGTGCGCTCCCACAGCGGCTGCACGGCCGCGGAAGGCGCCAGCAGCAGGCGTTCGACCAGGGGTGCCAAGGGCGTGTGTTGCGGGTCCACCAGCAGCATGTAGCGTGGCTCGGTGCCCTCGCTGCCCGCCGCGACGCCTGGTGCCTGCACCGTTCCCACCCAGTCGAGCACGGACAGCGCCTGCAGCACCGGATCGATCTGCTGCCAGTCCACATGCAGGCGGCGTGCCAGATCGCTGGCATACAGGCCCTTGGCGGGCGACTCGCGCTCCTGCTCCAGGTACTGCAGGATTTCCACGGCCATCTCGAATTGCCAGCCCTGCTGTCCGGGCATGCGCTGCACGCCGGCCATCACGATGGGCAGATACGCGGTGACCACGGCGCCCAGCAGCACGATGATCCAGGCCATGTAGATCCAGATCAGCAGGATCGGCAAGGTGGCAAAGGTGCCGTAGATGACCGAATAGGTAGGCACCGAAGCCAGGTACAGGCCCAGCGCCTTCTTCGCCAGCTCCATGCAGGTGGCCACGAACAGGCCGCCCACCCAGGCATGGCGCCAGCGCACCGCCGTATTGGGCACGTAGTGGTACAGGCCCGCCATGCCAGCGGCCAGCGCCAGGAACTCGATGGAATCGAAGATGAAGCGCAACCCCTCGGGCAGCGCATTGACCAGCCCGCGCGAGGCCGACATCACATAGGACGACAGCACCAGGCTCAGGCCCAGCACCAGCGGGCCCAGCGTGATCGCGGCCCAGTAGATCAGCACGCGCTGGCCCAGCGGCCGCAGCTGGCGCACGCGCCAGATGTTGTTGAGCGTGCGGTCTATGGTGAGGATCAGCGCGACCGCCGTGATCACCAGAATGGAAAAACCGGCCATGCCCAGCTGGCTGGCCTTGGAGGCGAACTGCGTCAGATAGCCCAGCACCTGGCGCGCGATGGTCTCCGGAATCAGGCTGTCGATCAGCCAGCGCTCCAGCACGATCTGCACGCGCGAGAAGATGGGAAACGCCGTGAACAGCGCCAGCGCCACCGTGAAGAACGGCACCAGGGCCAGCACCGTGGTGAAGGTCAGGCTGCTGGCGGTGACGCCCAGCCGGTCCTCGCGAAAGCGTTCGCGCAGCGTGTGCGCGGTATTGCGCCAGGGAAAGCAGCGCAGGCGTTCGCGCCAGGATGGGGGCACCACCGGCTCGGGCCGCTCCATCAGCGAAAGGCTGCGCTCCTGTTCGGGCGCGGGCAGTGCAACGGCACCGTCCTCCAAGCCACCGGCAGGCTCCTGCCCGGGGCCGCCGCTCATCGCCATATCTCCGCTGCAACGCGCGTGCCTGAAACGGGAACGCGCGTGACCATCCAAGCAATCACATGTTCAAAGGACAAGACCATGGCCGATATGATGCCACCCCGATGACTGATTCCATTTCTCGCCCCGGCGCCGATGTCGCCGCCACCCGCTGGCTGGCGGTCTCCAGCCTCATGGGCCTGATCGTGCTGAGCCTGGCCTGGGAACTGTGGCTGGCGCCAATGCGGCCAGGGGGCTCCTGGCTGGTGCTCAAGGCCCTGCCGCTGGCGATTCCGCTGATCGGCCTGCTCAAGCACCGCATGTATACCTACCGCTGGGTCAGCCTGCTGGTGTGGATCTATTTCACCGAGGGCGTGGTGCGCGCCTGGAGCGACCCGGCGCCCGGCCGCTGGCTGGCGCTGCTCGAAGTTTTCCTGTGCCTGATGCTGTTCACCGCCTGCGCCCTGCATGTGCGCTGGCGCCAGCGCAGCGCGCGCCGCGCGGCCCAGGCGGCCGGCGGCTGAGTCCCCGTTTTCATGCCTTCACGTCTTTGAAAGAAGTTGCAACATGACTGCACTGCTTGAACGCCTGCGCCAGATCGTCGGCGAAGCCCATGTCCTCACCGAGGGCGACCTCGTCGCCTATGAACAGGATTGGCGCCGCCGCGTGCGCGGCAAGTCCCTGGCCGTGGTACGCCCGGCCAGCACGGCCGAGGTGGCCGCCGTGGTGCGCGAATGCGCGGCCGCGGGCACCAGCATCATTCCCCAGGGCGGAAACACCGGCCTGTCGGTGGGCTCCACGCCGGACGACAGCGGCACGCAGGTCGTGCTCAGCCTCACGCGCATGAATGCCGTGCGCAACATCGACCGCGACAACCTGAGCTTCACCGTCGAGGCCGGCTGCATCCTGCAAAGCCTGCAGGAGCTTGCCGAGAAAGAGGGCCTGCTGTTCCCGCTGTCGCTGGCCGCCGAAGGCAGCTGCACCATTGGCGGCAACCTGGGAACGAACGCGGGCGGCACCCAGGTGGTGCGCTACGGCAACACGCGCGAGCTGTGCCTGGGCCTGGAAGTGGTCACCCCGCAGGGCGAGATCTGGGACGGCCTCAAGGGCCTGCGCAAGGACAACACCGGCTACGACCTGCGCGACCTGTTCATCGGCAGCGAAGGCACGCTGGGCATCATCACCGCCGCCACCATGAAGCTGTTCCCGCAGCCTGCGGCCCAGCTCACGGCCTTTGCCGCCGTGCCCTCCATGGAAGCGGCCGTGCGCCTGCTGGGCATGGCGCACCAGTACCTGGGTGCGGGCCTGACGGGCTTCGAGGTCATGGGCCAGTTCGCGCTGTCGCTGGTGATCAAGCACATGCCCCAGCTGCGCGTGCCCTTTGCGGGCCTGGACGGCGCGCCGCCCTATTACGTGCTGGTCGAGAACTCGGACAGCGAGTCCGAGCAGCATGCGCGCGAGCGTTTCGAGGCGCTGCTGGAGCTGGCCTTCGAGGACGGCTGCGTGCTCGACGCCGTGGTGGCCGAAAGCCTGTCGCAGGCCCATGAGCTGTGGCACATCCGCGAGAGCATTCCGCTGGCCCAGGCCGAGGAAGGCCTGAACATCAAGCACGACATCTCCATTGCGGCATCGCGCATTCCCGCCTTCGTCGAACACACCGATGCCGTGCTGCAGCGCGAAATCCCGGGCGTGCGCCTGGTCAACTTCGGCCACCTGGGCGACGGCAACCTGCACTACAACGTGCAGGCACCCGTGGGCGGCGACGCCAAGGCCTTCCTCAATGAGCGCGAGCACCTGGTCAACCACCTGGTCTACGAGGCCGTGGCCGAATTCGGCGGCTCGTTCTCTGCCGAGCACGGCGTGGGCGCGCTCAAGGTGGACAAGCTGGAAAAGTACCAGTCGCCCGTGGCCCTGGGCATGATGCGCGCCATCAAGCAGGCATTGGATCCTCAAGGCCTGATGAATCCCGGCTGCATCCTGGCGCGCGCCTGATCCGGCAGCGCCAGCTTATCAAGAAGGGGCAGGGCCGCGTGGCGGCGCTGCCCCTTCTTGCATCCAAACGCGGTCAGGTGCGGCCAAACTCGGCCAGGTGCGGCCAGGTGCAGATCAGGAAGCGGGCTTGTTGCTCTCGACCACGGCAAAGGACTTCTGCACCTGGCTGGGCCAGGCGATGTCGGCACCGGCCGCGTCGGAGAAGTCGGTCTGCTTGCCATCGGTCAGCAGCCACACGCGCAGTGCGTTGCGCGCGGGATCGATCACGATGGCGCCCATCTCCTCGCCGCCCTGGTGGGGGCGCAGGCCGACGATGCTCCACACATCGCCTTCCTTGGTCAGAGGGCCCACGGTGCGCATATTGCTCAGCAGGGTCGGGTAGCTGGTGCCCAGCAGCGCCTTGAGCCGGTCGGCCAGCACGCCCTGCTCCAGGTAGTTGGTGCCGTCGTAGGGATACTTGCCCACGTACTCGGCCAGGCTGTCCAGGCCGGGCTCGCCCGCCTTGGCCGTGGACGGCAGGCGCGTGCGCTCGGGAAAGTTCAGCGTCAATGCGGGCGCGGGCGCGGCCACATCGAGTGCCACGGACTGCACGGCCTTGGGAGTGGGAACGGTGGGAGAGCGCGGATCACAGGCTGTCAGCGCCAGCATGGCGGCACCCAGTGCGATTCCGGCCTGCCAGGGGGAGAGCATGGAAGACATGCGCAAGCTCCTTGTCAAAGCGGATGCGAAAAAACCATGGCGCCGGTGTGAAAGCCCAGGCAAGACACCGGCGCCCGTCGGCAGTCATTTTCGCACCGGGGGTTGCAAACCTTGTTTCGAGGGGCATGGATACCGTCGGACAAGGCGCCGTATTCATCAAGGGATAATCCCCGCCATGAACATGACTGCCGCGCCCCGCCCTGCCCGCTCACAGTACGAAGATTTCATGCGCCATGTCTACGAACATGGCGTGTCCAAGACCGACCGTACCGGAACGGGTACGCGCAGCGTGTTCGGGCACCAGATGCGCTTCGATCTGTCCGAAGGCTTTCCGCTGGTCACCACCAAGAAGGTGCACCTCAAATCCATCATCCTGGAACTGCTGTGGTTCCTGCGCGGCGACAGCAACGTGCGCTGGCTGCAGGAGCGTGGCTGCACCATCTGGAACGAATGGGCACGCGAGGACGGCGACCTGGGCCCGGTCTACGGCGTGCAATGGCGCAGCTGGCCCACGCCGGACGGCGGCCACATCGACCAGATCGCCGAAGTGGTCAAGCAGCTCAAGAGCAACCCGGACAGCCGCCGCATCATCGTCAGCGCCTGGAACGTGGCCGACCTGCCGCAGATGGCGCTCATGCCCTGCCACGCCTTCTTCCAGTTCTATGTGGCCGACGGCAAGCTCAGTTGCCAGCTGTACCAGCGCAGCGCGGACATCTTCCTGGGTGTTCCCTTCAACATCGCCAGCTACGCATTGCTGACCCACATGCTGGCCCAGCAATGCGACCTGCAGGTGGGCGACTTCATCTGGACCGGCGGCGACTGCCATATCTACAACAACCACTTCGCCCAGGTCGAGACCCAGCTGGCGCGCCAGCCCTTCGCCTACCCGACGCTGCAGATCAAGCGCCGGCCCGACTCCATCTTCGGCTACGAGTACGAGGATTTCGAGGTCGTCGGCTACCAGCACCACGAGCCCATCAAGGCCCCCGTGGCCGTCTGAGGCTGCAGAAAGACCCGCCCGATGGCCATCCATCTCATCTACGCACGCGCCGCCAACGGCGTTATCGGCAAGGACAATGCCATGCCCTGGCACCTGCCCGAGGACCTGGCGCACTTCAAGCAATTGACCCAGGGCTCGGCCGTGGTCATGGGCCGCAAGACCTGGGACTCGCTACCGGCCCGCTTCAGGCCGCTGCCCGGGCGCACCAACATCGTCGTCACGCGACAGGCGGACTGGGCGCCCGAGCCGGCCGCCCCCGGCGTGCTGCATGCCACCAGCCTGGAGCAGGCCATGGAACTGGGCCGCCAGGCATCGGCCGACGTCTGGGTCATGGGCGGTGCCCAGATCTACGCCCAGGCCCTGCCGCTGGCCGACAGCATCGAGGTGACCGAGATAGAGCGCGACTACGAAGGCGATGCCTTCGCCCCCACGCTCGGCCCCGAGTGGCAGGAAGCGTCACGCAGCCGCCATGTGGCCGCCAACGGGCTGCCCTACAGCTTTGTGCGCCTGCAACGACGCTGACATACCCCTGTCGCACACGGGGCTGGCGGGCGCGGCGGGTCTGTGCAAATAATGTCGTTTTTCCACGCCTTCGCCGTCTTTCGCGCCTCTTCGCCATGAGCCTCGTCCAGCCCTTGCCCCCCGGTCCGCTCGACATCGTCGGCGACATCCATGGAGAGTCCGAGGCGCTGGACCAGCTGCTGGGGCACCTGGGCTACGACGCGCTGGGCCGCCATCCCCAGGGTCGGCGCCTGGTCTTCGTCGGCGACTTCTGCGACCGGGGGCCCGACAGCCCGGGTGTGCTCGCCCGCGTCGTGCCCATGCTGGAGTCGGGCCATGCGCTGGCCGTGCTCGGCAACCATGAAATCAACCTGCTGCGCGAGGATGCCAAGGACGGCTCCGGCTGGTTCTTCGACAGCCGCGTGGCCTCCGATACGCCCAAGTACGCGCCGTTCGCGCGCATGCCGCTGTGCGATATCCCTGACACCCTGGCCCTGCTGGAACGCCTGCCCATCGCCATGGAGCGCGAGGACCTGCGCGTGGTCCATGCGGCCTGGCGCCCGCAGCAGATCGCCATGGCGCGCGAGCTGCCGCTGGGCAGCGCACGCAGCGCCTACGACCACTACGAGGCCCTGGCTGCCCAGCAGGCCCAGGTCAACAAGGTGGCCGAGCGCATGCGTGCCGAACGCCAGCAATGGCCGCATGACCTGGAAGACCGCAACTGGCTGCCGCCCTTCCTGCCCGCGCACAGCGAGAGCGAACTGGCCAAGGCCATGGTCAACCCGCTGAAGGTGCTGACCTCGGGCGTGGAGCGCGAATGCCGCAATCCCTTCTACGCGGGCGGCAAGTGGCGCTTCGTCGAGCGCGTGGCCTGGTGGAACGAATATGAGGATGCCCAGGCCGTGGTCGTGGGCCACTACTGGCGGCGCCTGAACCGGGGCGGCCCGTCCTTCCACGGCGCCCAGGCCGAGAACCTGTTCGGCCAGACCGGTCCGCTGTCCTGGCACGGCCGGCGCGGCAATGTGTTCTGCGTGGACTACTCGGTCGGCGGCCGCTGGAACGCCCGCCTGGCCGGCGAAGACCCGCAGCAGCGCTTCAAGCTTGCCGCCATGCGCTGGCCCGAGCGCCGCCTGGTGTTCGACGACGGCGCCCAGGCGGACAGCGAGGAGTTCGGCGTTGCGGCGGCCGCTGCCGCATGACACGCGCTAGATCCGCGGCGCGTAGCGCAGCGTCAGCAACAGCGACCTGGGCGCACCGTAGTAGTTGTTGCCCGACACCGTGTTGTAAGAAGGCACGTAGTAGCGCTTGTCCAGCAGGTTGCTGACGTTGAGCGCCACGCTCAGCTCGGGCGAGACCTGGTAGGCCACGCGTGCATTCCACAGCGCAAAGCCTGCCAGGCGGAAGGCGCGGTCGGAGCTGAGGGTGTCGGTCTGTGCATTCACGCCCGTGCCCACCGTCCAGCGGCCCAGCTCGCCCGGCAGGCGGTAGCTGCCCCACAGGCGCAGCATGTGCCGGGGCGTCCAGGTGTTGAAGATCTGGCCCTGGTAGTCGGGGTCGGACAGGTAGCGCGTGGTGTTGTAGGTGTAGCCGGCCGCCAGTTCCAGGCCTGTGGCGACCTTGCCGGAGACCTCGGCCTCCAGGCCCTGGCTGCGCACCTTGCCCGAGGAGCGCGAGCAGTACCAGTCATCACATGCAAAGCCGCTGTCGTAGTCATTGACGGCGCGGTTTTTGTGCTCGTAGCGGAACACGGCCAATGCCATGTTCAGGCGGCCGTCGGCCATCTCGCCCTTGATGCCGGCCTCGTAGTTGCGGCCCTGCACCGGCTTGATCAGGTCGCCCTGCACGGTGCGCGCGGTCTGCGGCTCGAAGACGGTGGAGTAGCTGCTGTACAGCGACCAGTTGTCGTTGAGCGCATAGACGGCACCCGCGTAGGGGATGAAACGCCCCGTGGTCTTGCTGGTGGAAGAATCGCCCGATTGCGCGCGGTAGGCGAAGTCATACCAGCCCAGGCGCCCCCCGGCGATCAGCGTGAGCGCCTGCGTGGGCCTGACACGCCAGGTGCCGTACAGGCCCTTTTGCGTGATGTCGTAATTGCTGCGCACATCCGCGCCACGCGCGGCGATGCTTTCCATGTCCTGCCAGGGGCGGTTGTGGTCTATATCGAAGATGTTGCCGCCCGCGGTCCAGGCGCGCACGAAGCGGTCGCTGGTGGTGTAGTCAGCGTAGTTGGCGCCCAGCAGCACTTCCTGCTCCATGCCCAGCGCCTTGAAGCGGCCCGACAGCGACATGTCCAGGCCACGCTGCTGGTTGTTGAAGTCCACGCCGAAATCGCCGTAGCTCATGCCACTGCCATCGGGCTTGATGGGGCCCACGGCACGCTGGTGCACGTTGGTGTTCTTCTCGTTCATGGCCATGCCCACCATCTTGAAGCGCCAGTCCGCATTGAAGCGGTGTTCCAGGTCGGCGAACAGCATGTTCTGGTCATTGCCTGCACGGTTCCACATGGCGCCTGTGTAGGTGGAGCGCGGCAGGCCGATGTCGCTGCCGTCGGCAAAGCGCGGCAGGCCCACGATCATGGGGCGCGAGCGGCTGTGGCGCTGTCCCACGGCCAGGCCCACCGTGGTGCTGGCGCTGATGTCGTAGTCCAGCGCCGCGTAGATGTTGCGCACTCGGTCGCGCGTGTATTCGGTGAACCCGTGGCTGTAGTCCCCGTCCAGCACCACGCGGCCGCGCAGCGTGCCTTCCGCATTGAGCGGCGTGCTGGCATCCATCTGCAGGCCGTAGTGGTCATGGGAGCCGAGCTTGCCTGTGAAGACCACGGAGCGCTCGCGGCCCGGGCGCTTGCGCACCAGGTTGATCGCGCCGCCGGGGCTGCCCGCACCCTGCAGCAGGCCGGCCGCGCCGCGCAGGATTTCCACGCGGTCATAGAACACCAGCGACTCCTGCTCCCAGTTGCCCAGGCTGTAGGTATTGCGCGTGAACGGCAGGCCGTCGTACTGCAGCGAGTCCACCGCAAAGCCGCGCGCATTGATGGCCAGGCCCGCGCCCACGCCCTGCACGGCCACCATGCCGGTGGCGTTGTGGATGGCGTCGGGCAGGTTGGTCATGCCCTGGTCATCCATGCGCTGGCGCGTGAGCACGCTGACCGATTGCGGAATGTCCTTGAGCGCCTGCGCGGTCTTGCCCAGCGTGACCGTGCCGCTGGTGTAGGAGTCCGAGCCTTCGGTGACGCCGTCACGGATGCGCGTGTCGGTCACCATGACGGCCGGCAGGCCCGCCTCTGCCCCAGCGGCGGCCTGGCCGCGCGATGTGCGCACCTCGGGCAAGGGGCGCAGCGCATAGCCGCCATTGGGCTGCGCATGGGCGGCCAGCCCCGTGCCGGCCAGCAGCGCATCCAGGGCCGCAGGCGCTGCATGGTTTCCACTCAGGCCCGCGCTGCGCCTGCCCGTGATGTCGGCCGCCGTGTACGACAGCATGACGCGGCTTTCCTGGGCGAAGCGGGCCAGCGCGCCTTCCAGCGGGCCTGCCGGTATGGCGTAGCTGCGCACTTCGGAGGGAGCCTGGGCCTGGGCCTGCGCGGTTTGCGGCGCAAGGGCTGCGCTGACGGCGCACAGCGCCAGCGTGGTGCTGGCAGCCAGTGCCAGCGAATGGCGCCGGAAGGCCGGTGCCGCAGTGTGAGCAAGTCGTTGGACCATGAAATATCTCTTCCCTGAAAAGTGGCTTCTTCAGGACTTGCCACGCGAGAAAAGAAAACACCTCATGCCAACGGGTCTCAGGCATCGATCAAATTGCAACAATTCGCAACAACAGCCATCCAGCCTGTCTTGGCTCATGTCCTGCTCTGCCGGGCGCGCACGGTCAGCCAGTAGCGGCCAAAGCCGGTGAGCTCGATGGGCTGGGTGCGCACCAGCATGTCGAGCACGCGGTCGGTATCGTCCAGCGGATACATGCCCGAGACGCGCAGCGAGGCGAGCGTGGGATCGCAGGCCAGGCGGCCCCTGCGGTGGCGCGCCAGCTCGGCAATGAAGTCGGTCAGCGGCATGTCCCGCGCGGCCAGCAGGCCTGTGCTCCAGGCGGCGGCCAGTTCGTCGGCGGGCTGGGGCACGTCCACGGCAAGGCGGTCAAAGCCGGCCTGCTCGCCCGCGGCCAGAATGCGCACGGCCTGCGGGGCGTCGGCCGGCCGCACCTCGACCGCGCCCTCATAGACGGCCACATGGCTGGCGCCATCGCGCTGGCGCACCGCAAAGCGCGTGCCCAGCGCACGCAGCCGCCCTTGCGCGGTTTCAACCAGAAAGGGGCGGGCCTGCGGGTCGCTGGCCGTGGTGACCAGCACCTCGCCGCCCTGCAGCCGCAGCAGGCGCTGGCTGGCGTCAAAGCGCACGTCGATGGCGCTGGCCGTGTTCAGGTGGATGCGCGTGCCATCGGCCAGGGTCAGTGCCTGGCGCTCGCCGGTGGCCGTGCGGTGGTCGGCCGACCATTCGCGCCAATCGCCGCGTTGTATCCACCAGGCGCTGCTGCCCGTGAACGCGGCCAGGGCCAGCAGCTTCATGGCCTGGCGCCGGCCGCGCGCACGGCTGTGGCGCGGCTGCAGCGCCCCATGCGCCAGCGGTGCGGGCAGATCGCGCAGGTGCAGGCCGCAGGCCTCGATGTGCCGCCAGGCGCGTTCATGGTCGGGATGATCGGCACGCCAGCGCCGCCACGAGGCCTGCGTGTCCTCGCCGGCATCGCAGGCCTGCAAGGCCACCAGCCATTGCACGGCCTGCAGGCTCACGGCTTCTGAAACGGGCGGGCCTTCAAAAACGGGCAGGCCGGTGGATGCGTGGCGGAATTCGGTCATGGGCTGGCGCTCAGCCGCCGAAGAAGCAGCAGTGCGCGGCCTTGGCGATATGGCGCTGCACGGTGGCCAGCGACAGCTGCAGCTCGGCCGCGATGTCGGCCTGCTTCATGCCGTCGAGCTGCGACAGCAGGAAGGCACGGCGCACGGGGGGTGCCAGCGTGTCCAGGCGGCGGTCCAGCTCGACCAGCGTCTCCAGCAGGATGGCGCGCGTTTCGGGGCCCGGCACCTGCGGCTCGGGCAAATGCGCCAGCGTGGCCAGGTACGCCTCTTCGATCTGCCTGCGCCGCATGAAATTGGCCACCACGCCCTGCGCCACCGTGGTCAGAAAGGCACGCGGCTCGCGTGCGGCAATGGGCTCGCTGCGCGTGAGCAGGCGCATGAAAGTGTCCTGCGCCAGATCGGCCGCCTCCGTGGAATTGCCCAATCGCCGCCGCAGCCAGCCCTGGAGCCAGCCATGGTGGACGCGGTACAGCGTATCGACCTCTTGGTGCAAAGCGGCGGGGGCGGCGGGCAAGACAGGCTCCTGGTGCGGCAGCACGTGCAGGCGTGCGCCACATGAATGAGAAAGATTCTCATTCTATAAGGATTAGGCCTTGATGCCCTCCCCTTCGCAAACCGGCGCGCTCCAGAACCAGAGACACCGAGGAAGAGCCGCCTCGCACCGAGGATGTCGTCCCCCTTCAGGGGGAAGGCGCGCAGCGCCTCAGGGGGTCTTCAAAAGCTACCGCGCAGCGTCAGCATCACATTGCGTGGCTCGCCATACCAGTTGTTGCCACCGCTGGTGCCCACCGTGCGGTAGTAGACCTTGTCGAAGAGGTTATTCAGGTTGAGCACGGCCTGCCAGTTGCGGTTGATGCGGTACTGCACGCTGGCATTCCACACGGCATAGCCACCCTGGCTGAACTTGAAGGGCACGGCCGCGCCATCGAACTTGCCCGAGTCAGGATTGAAGGCCTTGGCCGTGCCGCTGACGAAATGTGCGCTCTGGATATTGGCCCCGCCGCCAATCGTCCATTGCGACAGCTCGCCCGGCAGGCGGTAGGTGCTCCACAGCTTGAACAGATGCTTGGGCGTGACGGAGTGGTAGATGCCTTCGATGCCCGGCGTCTTGTTGTGGTTGCGGTTGAAGGTGTAGCCGGCAAACAGCTGCCAGCCGCGCGCCAGCTCGCCCGAGATCTCGCCTTCCACGCCCTGGCTGACCACCTTGCCCTTGCTCAGCCAGCAGCAGTTCAGGCCCGCGTCGCCGATGTCGGTGTTGGGGTAGGAGGGATCGGCCACGGCCTCGCCATTGCGCTCTATGCGATACAGCGCCATGGAGGCCATCAGCCGGCCTTCGTTGAACTCGCCCTTGGTTCCCAGCTCGAAATTGCGGCCCTTGATGGGGTCCAGCGGCGTGCCTGGCAAGGGCCCACCCAGCTTGTCGGCCTGGGACTTGTGGATCTCGGCGACGCTGCCGTAGGCCGTCCAGCGGTCGTCGATGTCGTAGACCAGGCCGCCATAGGGCGTGAAGATACCGCTCTCGCCATAGGACGACACGATGCGGCTGGTGAGATTGCCGGCCTGGTCGAAGCGCAGCCAGGGTGTCTGCGTTGCATAGCTGGCGCGGCGTGCGCCGACGATGGCCGTCAGCCGGTCCGTCAGGCTCAGGTTGAGCCGGCCGTACAGGCCTTTCTGCGTGGCGCCATAGCCCGCGAAGCTGCGCGTCTTCCAGACGAAGCTGGGCAGGGGAATGGCGCCCGGGTCGAAGCCGAACACGTTGATGCCCCCCGGCATGTCCACCTCGGACAGAAAGGTGTCCTGCGTGTCACGGATCTTGGCCCAGTCCGCGCCCAAAAGCAGCCGGTGCCTGCGCCCCAGCAGGGAGAACGTTCCGCTGACGTTGGCATCCAGCGCCTTCTTGGTGGAATAGAAGTCGTTGGAGAAGCCGTTGAGCGTGGCTCCCAGGCCCGTCGTCGGATCGACCGCGCCGGTGACGTCGGCCAACCGGCTATCGCTGTCCACCTTGACATAGTTGGCATGGGCGCGGACGCGCCAGTCGCCCTCCAGCTTCTGTTCCAGCTGGGCAAACAGCTCCTTGTTGGTCCTGTCGTAATGGCCCCAGCCCGCCATGAGTGCCGTATGGCGCGGCAGGTGCAGATCGTCGCCATTGGCCGCGCGCGGCAGGCCACCGCGCCAAGGCAGGCTGGCCGACTTGTCGTAGCTGCCGCCCAGGGTCAGCTTGGTCGCCGGCGTGAGATCGGCTTCCACGATGCCGTAGAGCAAGGTGTTGCGCGCATCGGCGTAGTCATAGAAGAACTCGCGGTCGCTGTGCGCCAGCACGGCGCGGCCGCGCACCCGGCCATCGGCAGCCAGGGGGCCCGCCACATCAAGTTCTGCACGGCGCTGGTTCCAGCTGCCCACCGAGGCCGAGGCCAGCACCTGGGGCTGGGCCGTGGGGCGCTTTCTCACCAGGTTGATGGAGCCGCCGGGCTCGCCATTGCCGCTGTACAGGCCGTCCGCGCCGCGGATCACCTGCACGCTGTCGTACATGGCCATGTTGGGGTCGAAGGTGCCCTGGCTGAAGGCATCCACCGCCGCTCCGTCGATCTGGACATTGCTGATCTGGAAGCCCCGCGCGTAGAAGCTGTTGGCCGTGCCGCCCAGGCCACCCGAGCCCGCGTAGTCCACCGTCACGCCCGTGGTCTGCTGCATCACGTCGCCCACGGAGACCAGGCCCTGGTCCTCGATGCGCTGGCGCGTGACCACGGAGATGGACTGCGGCGTCTCGCGCACGCTCTGCCCCTTGCCCAGCGACACGCGCGAGGCAGCATAGGAGCCCGAACCCTCCGTGGTATCGCCAGCGTGTGCCTGGGCCGTGACCAGCACCGTGCCCAGCGCAGCATCGGCTGCCGGCGACGGCTCCCTGGCGGGTGCCTTCAGCGTGTAGGCGCCCGGTACGGCATCGATCACGGTCACGCCCGTGCCGGCCAGCAGCCGGTCCAGCGCCTGGCGCGGCGTGAAGCGGCCCTGCAAGGCCGGCGAAGTGCGGCCTGCAACGATCTGCGGATCGAACAGCACCTGGTGCTGGGCCTGCTGCGTGAACTGGCGCAGCGCGCCGGCCAGCGGCTGGGGCGCGATGCTGAAGGCCAGCTCCCCTGCCTGGCCCGCCTGCCCCGCCTGCACGGACGATGGCTGCTGCGCCTGCACCGCCGGCTGCGCCAGCGCAACCAGGGCTGCGGCCACCAGCGACGGCATCCTTGCCCGCCGCCATGGCCTGCCCCTGTGCTGAAACTCTCCTCCCCAAATGCCCGCGCCCATGGCGGCGCTGCCGTGTTCTTTTCCTGCTTGCATCCCTGCTCCTGCTGCACTGTGTCCATTGCCCGCTGTCGCGGTGTGCGCGGTGGGTGGCAGGCAGACAGTTGAGCGTTCCACCCGCCACGCGCGTGCGCGGCCGTCGCGGTTGTTGGCTGAGCTGTGCACTGGGCAGCGGCCTGGCTGGCAACCATGGAGGCGCGAGAAAACCCGGCCTCCATGAAGGTAAAACCCGCTACCGCGCCAAAGTGGGAACGTGGCCGAACCGAGAAAGCGGGTTGTTTACATTAATTTACAAATAGACAAGGCACTCAATGCGCCGAGATTCGCCAGCCGCCCTGCGCTTCGGCCTGCACACGCACCGGCAACAAGTGCGGCAACGAGCGCAGAAACACCTCGGGCTTGCCCGTCAGCGCCACGCCGGACACGGACAGCGCGGCCAGCCGCGCATCGCCATCCACCCGTACGGGCTGGCCCAGGTAGCGCGACAGATCGGCGGCGACCTCGGCCAGCGTTGCCTGCTGGAACACCATCTGGCCGCTGCGCCAGTCGCCCACCGTGTCCGCGCCGGCCGCCAGCGGATGCTGCGTGCCGTCACGGGCATCGACGGACATGCCGGCACCCGCGCCCAGCAGCAGGCGCCTGCCGTCCGCAGCATGGCGGTCGGGACGCAGTTCCACCTTGCCCTCCAGCACCTTCACCACCAGCGCGGGCGGCCCGGCGCGCACATTGAAGGCCGTGCCCACCACGCGGACCTGGCTGGCGCCGCTGTCCACGGTGAAGGGCCGCGAGCGGTCGGCGGCGACCTGGAAGAAGGCCTCGCCCTGGTCCAGCACCGTCTCGCGGCGGCGCGGGTAGTAGCGTACCTGCAGCCTGGAGGAAAAATTCAGCGTGACCCGCGTGCCATCGGGCAGTTCGGCCTCGCGCACCTCGCCGGGGCCGGTGGCCATCTCGATCACATGGCTTGCGTGGTTGTCCCAGGCATACCAGCCCCCGCCCACGGCCAGCGTCGTGACCAGAGCCACCGACAGCAACGCAGGCATCAGGCCGCGGCGTGTGCGCTGACGTGCCGGCGCGGGCAAGTGGGCCTGTGTCTGCGCACGCGGCCCGCTCGCCCTGGCTTGCGGCGCAGCAGCCGCGTCGCAGGCCAGCGCCGGCCTGGGCAACTGCTGCAGGTCCAGCACCGTGCGCCCCAGGCTCTCGAAGATGCTGCGGTGCTGCGGGTCGGCGGCCAGCCAGGCGTCGAGTTCGCGCTCGTCGGCGCCGGTCCAGTCGGCTTCACGGCGGCGGGCGAAGTAGTCGGCGGCGCGGGCGTGCAGTTGCAGGCGTTGCGGGGTCAGCGTCATTCCCGGCCCTCCCCGTCCGTCGCGGCCTGCGCCAGCAGGCCCTGCATCAGGCGCATGTCTTCGGCGCTGCCGTACTGCACGCGCAGTTCGCAATAGGCCATGGCCAGCGTCACATGGTTGTGCACCATGCGGCGCGAAATGCCCATGCGCTGCGCCACCTCGGTCTGCGTGAGCCCGTCGATGCTGTGCAGAACGAAGGCCTCGCGGCGGCGCTCGGGCAGCTCGGCCATGGCCTGCTCCAGCCGGCCCAGGCGTTCGCGGTGGTGCGCCGCCTGCAGGGGGTCCGAGCCCTCGCCGGCCGGCAGTTGCTGCGCCAGTTCCATGTGTTCATCCAGCGAGACCGATTCGCGCCCCGGCGCGCCCGCCGAGCGGCGCCAGGCATCGTGCGAGACATGGCGGGCGATCACGCGCAGATAGGGTTCCTGCTCCTCGGGCGGCAGGGCCTTGCCCGAGGCCGCATAGCGCACGAAGACCTCCTGCACCGCATCCTCGGCATCCTCGCGGTTGCGCATCTGCCGGCCCAGCAGGCGGCGCAGAGGCTGGTGCCAGCGCGCATACACGCGGGCCAGCAGCGAGGGAGCGGCATCATCGTCCGCACCAGGCACGCGCGCGCTCACGGGCAGGCTCCCGGCACGGCGGTCTGGACGCGGGCAGGCACGCCAGCATGGGAAACGGACAGGACGAAGAAGGACGGCACGGGCGGCGATTGTACTGAGAATGGTTCTCATCAACACCTTTGCGGCCGGCACGCGCCATGCGATGCGGGTGCTGCGGATGCCTTACCGGCCCGCTGCCCCATGCAGCGCCACCAGCGTGGGCACCACCCAGTGCGGCGCAGGCTGCGCCCCGTCGAAGCACTGGTCCTCGGACGGCACGGCGATGACGGTCATGCCGGCCTGCCGCGCCGCATGTGTTCCCGTGACGGAGTCCTCGAACACCAGGCAGCGCCCGGCCGGCACGCCCAGGCGTTGCGCCGCGAAGTGGTAGATGTCGGGCGCGGGCTTGCCGCGCACCACCTGCTCGGCCGAGACGATGGCGTCGAACGCCGGCCGCAGGCCCAGCGCATCCAGGGTGTGGTGGCACAAAGACAAAGGAGAGTTCGAGGCCAGCGCCACGCGCCAGCCCAGGGCGCGGCAGGCGCTCAGTGTTTCGCGCACGCCGGGCAGGGCCTGTCCATGCGCGCTGACCAGGGCCGCCACGCGCGCGACCACGCGGCTCTCCAGCTCGCGCTGGCTGGGCCCCTGCCAGGGCCGGTGGGCGTACCAGTGCGCGGCAACCTGCGCCGTGGTCATGGGCGCCGTCACGCGGGACATCTCGGCCGTGATGTCGATGCCGACCTCGGCAAAGGACTCGCGTTCGGCACGCTTCCAGAAGGGCTCGGAGTCTATGAGCAGGCCGTCCATGTCGAAGATGGCGGCACCGAATCCGGCCTGGCCAAGACCTGCGAACGAGGGAGCGGCTTCAGGGATTTGCATGGCGCGCATGCTAGCGCAGGCGGCAAGTGAAAGCAGTTGCTGTTAGCCTGTGCCGGCTGGCGATGGATGCAGATGCATGCGATTGCCAGCCCTTCACAATCCTTAGCGAGCCCGCAATGACCAGCCCCCTGTACACCGCCTCCATTCCCGTCCTGCAGCAGATGCTGAAAGCCCTGTCCGACGTGCTCAAAAAGGCCGAGGAACACGCCGCGCAGAAGAACATCGATCCCGACGCCCTGCTGCAGGCCCGCCTGTTCCCCGACATGTTCCCGCTGGTGCGCCAGGTGCAGATTGCTGCGGACTTCGCCAAGGGCATCGCCTCGCGCCTGGCCGGCGCCGAGGTGCCTTCGTGGCCCGACACGCAGACCAGCTTTGCCGACCTGCAGGCGCTGATCACCAAGGCGCTGGACCATGTGGGCTCGTTCGCGCCCGAGCAGTTCGCGCAAAGCGAGTCCCGCGAGATCGTGCTGCGCCCCGGCACGCCCAAGGAAAAGAAGCTGAGCGCCAGCGCCTACCTGCTGCACTACGGCCTGCCGCAGTTCTTCTTCCATGTGACCACCGCCTATGCCCTGCTGCGCCACAACGGTGTCGAAGTCGGCAAGCGCGACTACATGGGCAGCTACTGAGCGTGCCGTGGCCGGTCTGGCCTGCGCTTCACTGCGCCGCCAGATCCCGGCCCCGCGTCTCCGGCAGGCACATGGCGAACATCACCACCATCACGTAGCCGGCCGTGGCGCAGATGCCGATGGCCGTGCCCAGCGACAGGCCCAGCCGGTCGCTGAACACGCCCACCAGCGCGGGGAATGTGGCCCCGATGCCGCGGCCGAAGTTGTAGCAAAAGCCCTGGCCGGAGCCACGCAGTTCGTTGGGGAACAGCTCGGCCAGGAAGGCTCCGGCGCCGCTGAATATGCCCGACATGAAAAAGCCCAGCGGAAAGCCCAGCACCAGCATCCAGGCATCGGTGATGGGCAGCAGCGTATAGGCATAGGCCAGGCTGCCGGCGCCGATGGCGAACAGCGTGAAGGCCATCCGCCGGCCCAGCCGGTCGGAGGCGTAGGCACCGCACAGGTAGCCTGCAAAGGCGCCAAAGATGAACATGAACTGGTAGCCGCCAGAGCCCAGCACCGTCAGGTGGCGCTCGTTCTTCAGGAAGGTGGGCAGCCACACGGCAATGGCGTAGTAGCCGCCCTGCATGCCCGTGAACATCAGGCTGGCCAGCACCGTGGTCTTGAGCATGCCGCCCTTGAAGATGTCCAGGAAGTGCCCGCTGCGCTCGCCCCGGCCCACGGCGGCGCGGGTCTTCAGGTAGACCTCGGGGTCCTTGACGGAACGGCGGATGAACAGGATCAGCAAGGCCGGCAGCAGGCCCAGCAGGAACATGGCCCGCCATGAGATCTCGGGCGGCAGAAACGAGAACAGCGCCATGGACACCAGCACGGCCGCCCCCCAGCCTATGGCCCAGCTGCTTTGCACCAGCCCCACCGCCTTGCCACGGAAAGCCGGCCGTATGGTCTCGGCGATCAGCACCGAGCCCACGGCCCATTCGCCGCCAAAGCCCAGCCCCTGCAGCGTGCGGGCCAGCAGCAACTGGCCCGGCGTCTGCGCCAGGCCGCAGGCGAAGGTGAAAAGCGCGAACACGAGGATGGTCCACTGCAGCACGCGCACACGCCCGTAGCGGTCCGCCAGGATGCCGGCCATCCAGCCGCCGATGGCCGAGGCCACCAGGGTCGAGGTGCCGATCAGGCCGACCTCGGTCTTGCTCATGCCCCACAGCGACAGCAGGATGGGCGTGACCAGGGGCAGCGTGTAGTAGTCGAAGGAATCGACCGCGTAGCCGCCGAACGAGGCCGTCAGTGCGCGTTTTTCCCGGGGTTCGAGCTGGCCCAGCCAGCTGCCCTGCGACTGTTCGCCAGCCAGGGGCTTGGCATTGTCAAGGCTTGTCATTTTTCAGTCTCCTTGCGCTTCGGTATGGAGAAGCGTCTTGCCTTCAATGGCATTGCATCGGTGATGAACCAGGCCTGGCCGGGCGGCCCTCATCCACCACCCGGACAGACCCCTGCAGGCGGCGTGTCAGGCCGCCGTTCCGTAGCCGCCGCCCCCCGGCGTGCAGACCTCGAACACATCGCCGGGCTGCATCTGCACGGCGCCGATGTGCTCCAGCGCCTCGACCTGGCCATCGGCGCGCAGCACACGGTTGATGCCCGGCTGCCCCGGCTGGCCGCCCGCCATGCCGAAGGCCGGGTTCAGGCGCCCGTTGGACAGGATGCTGGCCGTCATGGCTTCCAGGAAGCGCACGCGCCGCACACCGCCGCTGCCCCCATGCCAGCGCCCACTGCCGCCCGAGCCTTCGCGGATGGCATAGCTGTCCAGCATGACGGGGAAGCGGAACTCCAGCACCTCCGGATCTGTCAGGCGCGAATTGGTCATGTGCGTCTGGACGACGCTGGTGCCGTTGAACCCACGCTCCACCCGGCCCTCGGCGTCCAGCACCGCGCCCGCGCCGCTGCCGCCGGCAATGGTTTCGTAGTACTGGTGGCGCGCATTGCCGAAGGTGAAGTTGTTCATGGTGGGCTGGCTGCCCGCCATCACGCCCAGCGCGCCGAACAGCGCATTGGTGATGCAGGTGGAGGTCTCCACATTGCCCGCCACCACCGAGGCCGGTGCATTGGGGTTGAGCATGCAGCCCTGGGGAATGATGACCTTCAAGGGCTTGAGGCAGCCCGCGTTGAGCGGGATGTCGTCGTCCACCAGCGTGCGGAACACGTACAGCACGGCCGCCATGCACACGGCGCGCGGCGCATTGAAGTTGTTGGTCTGCTGGGCGCTGGTGCCCGAGAAGTCGATGACCGCGCTGCGGCCCGCCGTATCCACGGTGACGGCCACGCGGATCTGCGCGCCGTTGTCCAGCGGCAGCGTGAACTGCCCGTTCCTGAGCCGCGTGATGACGCGGCGCACCGACTCCTCGGCGTTGTCCTGCACATGGCCCATGTAGGCCTGCACCACGGGCAGGCCGAACTGGGCCACCATCTTGCGCAGCTCCTGCACGCCTTTTTCATTGGCCGCGATCTGGGCCTTCAGGTCGGCAAGGTTCTGGTGCGGGTTGCGGCTCGGGTACTCGCCGCTTTGCAGCAGCTCGACCATCTCCTGGCCGCGCAGCACGCCGCGATCGACCAGCTTGAAGTTGTCGATCTGCACGCCCTCTTCCTCGATGCGCGTGGAAAACGGCGGCATGGAACCGGGCGTGATGCCGCCCACGTCGGCATGGTGGCCCCGGCTGCCCACGTAGAAGGTGGGGGAGGCCTCGTCGGCCACGTAAACGGGCGTGATGACCGTGATGTCGGGCAGGTGGGTGCCGCCCTGGTAGGGGTCGTTGAGCACATAGACATCGCCCTGGGCCATGCGCCCGGCGTTCTTGCGGATCACCGTCTGGATGCTCTCGCCCATGGAGCCCAGGTGCACGGGCATGTGCGGCGCATTGGCGATGAGGTGGCCCTCGGCATCGAACAGCGCGCAGCTGAAGTCCAGCCGTTCCTTGATGTTCACCGAGTAGGCCGTGTTCTGCAGCTGCAGGCCCATCTGCTCGGCAATGTTCATGAACAGGTTGTTGAAGACCTCCAGCAGCACCGGGTCCACCGAGGTGCCGGCCGCGTACCCGGCCTTGCGCGCGACCACGCGGTCCAGCACCAGATGATCCAGCGCCGTGAGCCGCGCCAGCCAGCCGGGCTCGACCACCGTGGTGGCATTGCGCTCGGCGATGATGGCCGGGCCGGGAATGGCGTCGCCGGGCCGCAGGTCCTCGCGCACCACCAGGGCCGCGTCATGCCAGGCACCGTCGGAGTACATGCGCACGGTTTCGCGGCGCGGATGCTCGCGCGGCGGATGCTCCTGCAGCACCGGCTCGCTGGGCGCATCGCCCGCAATCACGGCTTCGACGGAAACGGCTTCCACCACCAGGCCCTTGCCCGCCATCAGGAAGGCGAACCGCTGGCGATAGGCCGACTCGAAGGCCGCCTGGATGTCGTCCAGCCCGCCGAAGGGCACGGCCAGGGCGGAATCCGTGCCCTCATAGCGCACATGCACGTTGTAGCGTACCTGCACGGGGCTGGCGCCGACCTGCTGGCGCTCAAGCTCGGCCTTGGCCGCGTCGCCCAGCGAATCCAGCGACTCCGCGATCAGCGGCAAGGCCGCCGCAGACAGCGCCACCTCCATCGCCTGTTCACGGATGACGGTCTGGTCCGCCAGGCCCATGCCGTAGGCGCTGAGCACGCCGGCCAGCGGATGCACGAACACACGGGTCATGCCCAGGGCATCGGCCACCAGGCAGGCATGCTGGCCGCCCGCGCCGCCAAAGCACTGCAGCGTGTAGCGCGTCACGTCATAGCCGCGCGCCACGCTGATCTTCTTGATGGCGTTGGCCATCTGCTGCACGGCGATGCGGATGAAGCCTTCGGCCACTTCCTCGGGCCTGCGCCCCGTCTGCACCGCCAGCTCATCGAAGCGCGCCCGGACGGCCTCGCCATCGAGCCGCTCGTTGGCGGCCAGGCCGAACACGCTGGGGAAGTAGCGGGGCTGGACCTTGCCCACCATCACGTTCGCATCGGTCACGGCCAGGGGCCCGCCACGGCGGTAGCTCACGGGGCCGGGGTTGGCGCCCGCGCTCTCCGGGCCCACGCGAAAGCGCGAGCCATCATAGGCCAGTACCGAGCCGCCACCGGCGGCCACCGTGTGGATGCTCATCATCGGCGCGCGCATGCGCACACCGGCCACCTGGGTCTCGAACTCGCGCTCGAAGGCGCCAGCGTAGTGGCTGACATCGGTGGAGGTGCCGCCCATGTCGAAGCCGATGACCTTGTCGTGCCCGGCCAGCCCCGCCGTGCGGGCCATGCCCACGATGCCGCCGGCCGGCCCGCTCAGGATGGCATCCTTGCCCTGGAAGCTGCCCGCATCGGCCAGCCCGCCGCAGGACTGCATGAAAAACAGCCGCACGCCCGGCATCTCGCCAGCGACCTGCTGTACATAGCGGCGCAAGATGGGCGAGAGGTAGGCATCGACCACCGTGGTGTCGCCCCGGCTCACGAACTTCATCAGCGGGCTGGTCTCGTGCGAGGTGCTGATCTGCGTGAATCCCGCCTGCCGCGCAATGCGCGCCGCAATCTGCTCGTGCCGCATGTAGCGGTAGCCATGCATGAAGACGATGGCCACGCTGCGCAGGCCCCGTGCATGGGCCTGCAGCAGCGCGGTGTGCAGGTGCAGCACGTCCAGTTCCTGCTGCACTTGCCCATGGGCATCCACGCGCTCAAGCGCCTCCACCACCTCGCTGTACAGCAGCTCGGGCAGCTGGATATGCCGGTCGAACAGGCGCGGGCGGTTCTGGTAGGCAATGCGCAGCGCATCACGAAAGCCCCGCGTGGTCACCAGCAGCGTGGGCTCGCCCTTGCGCTCCAGCAGCGCATTGGTGGCCACCGTGGTGCCCATCTTCACGCACTCCACAAGGTCCGGCGTGACCGGCTCGCCGGGCTTGAGGCCCAGCAGGTGGCGGATGCCGGCCACGGCCGCATCACGGTACTGCTCGGGGTTTTCCGACAGCAGCTTGTGCGTGGCCAGGCTGCCATCGGGCCGCTTGCCCACGATGTCGGTGAAAGTGCCGCCGCGGTCTATCCAGAATTGCCAGCGCCTGTCATGGGGAGTGGAGCGTTCTTGCATGGTGTCGGAACCCGTTTGTCTCGAAGTTGAAGTCAGGAAAACCGTGGCCTGGAGCACGGCCCTCCGCCGGTGCCCACCACTGGCGTCCAATCTAAAAGTGACCCTGGACCGCGTCCATCGAGAAGTTTTCGCCCCCTCTGTTCACGAAAACTGAACAGGAGCGGCCCCTTGCCGGCCGGCGATGCAAAGAAAAAGGCCCGCCGAAGCGGGCCCCAAGCCAGGCAGCCAGGCAGGCAGGCCGTCAGAACGCGGCCAGATGGCTGTTGCGCAACTCCGTCACCAGCATGTGGCCCGGCTCGTGCGTGATGGCGAATGGCAGGGCCGCCGAGCGTATGGCCTGCTGGGGCGTCACGCCGCAGGCCCAGAACACGGGGATCTCCCCGGGTTTGAGCGCCATGGGCTCGCCGAAGTCCGGCCGCTCGATATCGGCAATGCCGATCTGCGCGGGGTCGCCCAGGTGCACGGGCGCCCCATGCACGCTGGGAAAGCGCGAAGTCACCTGGATCGCACGGATGGCCTGGGCGGCCGTCATGGGCCGCATGCTGACCACCATCCGGCCACCGAACCGGCCCGCCTGGCCGTTGGCAATGTCGGTGATGAACATGGGAGCGCCCCGGCCCTCGTCGATATGGCGCACGGGCACGCCCGCATCGCGCAGCGCGTCCTCGAAGGAATAGGAGCAGCCGATGACGAAGCCCACCAGGTCGTCGCGCCACAGCTCCGTGAGGTCATTGACCTGCTCGGCCCTGTGACCATCGCGAAACACCCAGTACGAGGGCAGATCGGTCTTCAGATCGATATCGCCGAGCTCGGGCACGCGGCTGCTGCCGGGCTCGGTCACGCCGATCAGCGGGCAGGACTTGGGATTCAGCCGGGCAAAGCGCAGGAACTCCTCGCTGCACTCGCGCGGCAGTATCGCCAGGTTGCCCTGGGTGTAGCCGGGGCACTGCCCGGCCGTCTGCCCGCGAAAGCGTCCGGCGCGCACCTCCTGGCGGAATTCGGTCGGATGGGTCCAATGCGTCATGGGGGAGCCTCTATTGAATGGAGATGCCCCCCAATGTAAAAAGCAGCAGGCCACCGGTCCACTCAGGAATTGTGCGCAGCCTCCCCCAGGAAAACTGAACAGCCACTGCAGCCCGCGCAGCCCCCCCATGAACATCCGTTTTCTTGAAACCTTTGTGCTGCTGGCACGCATCGGCAGCGTGCGCCGCGTGGCCGAACTGGTGCATGCCAGCCCCGGCGCCGTCTCCATGCGCATCCGCGGGCTGGAGTCGGACCTGGGCGTGACCCTGTTCCACTGGGACCGCAAGACGCTGCAGATCACCGATGCCGGCGCCCGCTTGCTGCGGCATGCGGAAGCCGTCATCGAAGCCACACGCACCCTGGAGCGTGCCGCCAGGTCCGACGACGCCATCGGCTGCCGCCTGCGGGTCGGCGTGCTGGAGACGGCGGTACACACCTTCCTGCCCGAATTCGTCAAGGCGATGGGCGCCAGCCTGCCGCACATCGAGCTGGACCTGACCGTCGATCTGAGCACCCACCTGTCGGAGCAGATGATGCGGCGCGACCTGGACCTGATCGTGCGCACCGGCAGCGGCGTGGACCCCCAGTTCGCCGTGGTCGAGAACCTGCTGGAAGTGCCCGTGCACTGGATTGCCAGGCGGGGCCTGGTACCCAGGAAGGATGGACTGCACAAGGCGCTGGGCAAGCAATTGCTGACCCAGATGCGCGGCACCGGCCCCTACGAGCAGGCCGTGGCCATGGCACAGCAGCTGGCCGTGCAAAGCGGCATGGTCTCCAGCGATCTGCGCATCTCGGGATCGCCCTCGCTGGCGGCTCTGGTCTCGCTGGTGCGCGAGGGCCTGGGCGTCGCCATCATGCACGGCATGCTGGTGGCGCCGCAGCTCGAAAGCGGTGAACTGGTGGAGCTGGAACTGCCCACGCCGCCCTCCTTTCGCATCACCACCTGGTACCCCAAGAGCCCGTCGCCCGGCGTCACCGACACCGCACAAGTGCTGCGCCGCGTCTGCAAGAGCTACTGCAAGCGGGTCAGCCCGCATCTGGCGCGGTACATCGGCTAGGGCGCGGATGCCGGCGGCGGCTCCTGCCCGTGCAACAGCGCCAGAAAGCTGTCGGCCGCCTGGCTCAGCGGCCGGTCGCGGCGCACCAGGCTGCCGTAGGCCTGCAGGTTGCGGCGCATGCGATAGGGCAGGATGCGGACCATGCCGTGCGCGGCGCTGTCCCGGGCCACGGCCTGCGGAATCACGGCGATCAGGTCGGAGTTGCGCACCAGGTTCATGGTGGTGAGGATGGAGCCCGTCTCGATCAGGCCGCGCGGCAGCGGCAGGCCGTGGGCCTGGAATTCCTGGTCGATCAGTGCGCGCATGGGACTGCCGGGCGGCTGCAGCACCCAGCCATGGGCCTGCAGCTGCGCAAAGCCCACGCTGCGGGCACGCGCCAGCGGGTGGCCGCAGCCCACGATGATGGACAGGGCCTCGTCATCAATCGTGCGGAACAGATGGGCGGGATCGGCCTGCCCGGTCTGCCGGCCCACCACCACCTCCAGCACGCCGTCCTGCAACTGCGCCAGCAGCCGGTCGCTGGTGTCCACGGCCACCTCGATGGCCAGCAGCGGCCACTGGCGCTTGAGCGCCAGCAGCGCCTTTGTCAGCCGCCCCGGCGAGGCCGCCATGATGCTGCCCACGGCCAGCCGCCCCGCGCTGCCTTCGCGCAGTTCCTGCAGCTCGCGGTTCAGCGCCTCCATGCCGCCGCGCAGGTGGCGGAAGTAGCCTGTCACGCGCTCGCCCGCCGCGTTCAGCTGCAGGCCGCGCCCCACGCGGTCGAACAGGGGCAGGCCCAGCGCGCTTTCCAGCTCATGCAGCATCTTGGTGGCGGCCGGCTGGCTCAGTCCCAGCTCGGCTGCGGCGCCGCGCAGCGTGCCCTTCTGGTCGATGGCCAGCATCAGCGCCACCTGCCGCATGCGCAGGCGGTTGAGCAGTTGCGGCGTGCTGTCCTTGCGGTCGATGGAGCCCATAGGAATATCCCGTGAATTGATTACCCAAGGTTATTGATTCATCAGCAACTTTCAGTTTACGGCAATCAATCATCTGCCTAGCATGGGTCCACAACAAAAGCACCGGAGACAAGACATGCAACGCCGCCCCCTGCTGCTGGCCGCAGCTGCCCTGCTGCCCGCCATCGCCCTGGCCCAAACCCCGCCGGACTGGCCCACGCGGCCCGTGCGCATGCTTGTGGGCTCGGCCCCGGGCGGCGGCACCGACGCCATGGCACGCGCCGTGGCCGACCGGCTGGCGCCGCTGCTGCGCCAGCCGGTGATCGTGGAAAACCGCCCCGGCGTCTCCAACACCCTGGCCGTGGACATGACGGCCAAGTCCACGGACGGGCACACCATGGTGATGGGCGTGGTCACGGCCCATGCCATTGCCCCGCACCTGCTCAAGCTGGGCTACGACAGCAACCGCGACCTGGTGCCCGTGGCCTATGTGGGCGCAGTGCCCAATGTGCTGGTGGTGGGCAACAACCTGCCCGCCAACTCGGTGCAGGAACTGGTCGCCCTGGCCCGCAAGGAGCCCGGCAGGATCAACTTCGCCAGCAGCGGCACGGGCAGCACCCAGCACATCGCGGCCGAGATGTTCAAGGACGCGGCCGGCATCGAACTGACCCACGTGCCCTACAAGGGCAGCGCCGCCGCCCTGGTGGACCTGGTCAGCGGCCAGGTGCAGATGAGCTTCGACACCATGCCTTCGGTGATCGGCCAGATCAAGGCCGGCAAGCTGCGCGCCCTGGGCGTGACATCGCCCCGGCGCAACGCCCAGCTGCCCCAGGTGCCCACGCTGGCCGAGGCCGGCCTGCCCGGCGTGGAGATAGGCGCCTGGTACGGCATCTACATGCCAGCGGCCACACCCCGCGCCGTGCAGGCCCGGGTGCACGACGAGGTCAACAAGGTGCTGGCCATGCCCGAGACGCGCACGCGCCTGGAGGCCGTGGGCGCCGAGCTGCAGCCCATGGGCCAGGCGGAGTTCATCGCCTTGCACAACGCCGAGTACCAGCGCTTTGGCGAAATCATCCGCAAGAACCACATCAAGATCGACTGAGCCGCACATGCCCGCATCCGAACTTCCCGTCGTCGCCCTGACCCTGGGCGATCCCGCCGGCATAGGCGCCGAACTGATCGCACGCCTGCTGGCGCGGCCCGAGGCCATGCAAAAGGCCAACATCGTGCTGGCCGGCGACCCCTGGCTGTGGCAGCAGGGCCAGCGCATCGCGGGCCTGCAGGTGGCCACCGCGCCCATCGCCAGCATGGCCCATGCACGGGGCCGCACCGATACCGCCCTGCCCGCCTTCCTGGCCCTGGACACGGTAGCCCCCGATGCCGTGCACCAGGGCCGTGCCGAAGCCGCAGGCGGGCGCTCGGTGCTGCAGGTGCTGGACCGGTGCATGGACGCGGCCCAGGCCGGCCAGATCGACGCCATCTGCTTTGCGCCGCTCAACAAGCAGGCCATGAAGCTGGGCGGCCTGCGCCATGAGGACGAGCTGCACCACTTTGCCGAGTACCTGGGCGTCACCGGCTATTTCTGCGAATTCAATACGCTGGGCGATCTGTGGACCTCGCGCATTTCGTCGCATGTGCCGCTCAGGGACGTGGCCGGCTATCTGAGCCAGGAGCGCATCGCGCAGGCGGCCGAGCTGATCTACCGCGCGCTGCTGGCCAGCGGCATGGCGGCCCCCAAGGTGGCGGTGGCGGGCTTCAACCCGCACAACGGCGACGGCGGCACCTGCGGGCGCGAGGAGATCGACATCATCGCGCCGGCCGTGCGCGCGCTGCAGGCCCGCGACTGGCCCACGCCCGATCCGTTCCACGGCCCCTTCCCGGCCGACACCATCTTCCTGAAGGCCCAGGCGGGCGAGTACCAGGCCATCGTGACCATGTACCACGACCAGGGCCAGATCGCCATCAAGCTGCTGGGCTTCTCGCGCGGCGTGACCGTGCAGGGCGGCCTGCCGATACCCATCACCACTCCGGCCCACGGCACGGCCTATGACATCGCGGGCCAGGGCCGGGCCAGCGTGGAGGCCACCTGGCAGGCCTTTCTGATCGCCTGCCGCATGGGCGCCGCGCGCCTGTGCTGACTGACTTCACTCCCTCGCCATCACCATCATGAAAATCAAATCCGTCCGCGCCCGCGTCTACGAATGGCAAGGCAAGACCGTGCCGCCCCAGGGCAACTTCTGCTCCAACGCCATGGACCTGCTCTATGCGCCGCAGGAGACCATGTCCACCTTCCGCTTCCATTCCTGGACGGTGGTGGAGATCGAGACCGACGACGGCATCGTCGGCCTGGGCAACGTGGCGCTGGCGCCGCGCATCGCCAAGGCCATCATCGACGAGTACCTGGCGCCCCTGGTCATCGGCCACGACCCATGGGACTACGAATACCTGTGGCAGCGCATGTACCGCGCCACGCACGCCTGGGGCCGCAAGGGCGTGACCATGGCAGCCATCTCGGCCGTGGACCTGGCCATCTGGGACATCCTGGGCAAGAGCGTGAACAAGCCTGTGTTCAAGCTGCTGGGCGGGCGCACCAAGGAAAGGATTCCCTGCTACTACAGCAAGCTCTACCGCACCGACCTCAAGGCCATGCAGGAAGAGGCGCAAAAATTCCTGGACCAGGGCTTCAAGGCCTTCAAGATGCGCTTCGGCTACGGCCCGGCCCATCTGCAGGAAGGCGTGCGCGAGAACCTGCGCTCGGTCGAGGCCGTGCGCGAGGTCATAGGCTACGACTGCGACCTGATGCTGGAGTGCTACATGGGCTGGAACCTGGAGTACGCCAGGCGCATGCTGCCCAAGCTGGAGAAGTTCGAGCCGCGCTGGCTGGAGGAGCCCGTGATCGCCGACGACATCGACGGCTACGCCGAACTCAACCGGCTCACCAGCATTCCGATCTCGGGCGGCGAGCACGAGTTCAGCCTCTACGGCTTCAAGCAGCTGCTGGACAAAAAGGCCGTCAGCGTCGTGCAGTACGACACCAACCGCGTGGGCGGCATCACGGCCGCGCACAAGATCAATGCGCTGTGCGAGGCGTTCAGCGTGCCCGTGATCCCGCATGCGGGCCAGATGCACAACTACCACCTGACCATGAGCACGCTGGCCTCGCCCATGGCCGAGTACTTCCCCATCTTCGACGTGGAAGTGGGCAACGAGCTGTTCTGGTACATCTTCGACGGCGAGCCCGTGGCCGAGAACGGCTTCCTGCAGCTCAGGGACGATGTGCCGGGCCTGGGCCTCACGCTCAAGACCGAGCACCTGGACCAGTTCCGCATCGTCGAATGAGGGAGCACGCCATGCCCGGAATTTCTCGGCCGCGCTACAGCGGCATCTTCCCCGTGGTCCCCACCACCTTCCACGAGGACGGCACGCTGGACCTGGCCAGCCAGAAGCGCTGCCTGGATTTCATGATCGACTCGGGCGTGGATGGCCTGTGCATCCTGGCCAACTTCTCCGAGCAGTTCCTGCTGGCCGATGACGAGCGCGAGATCCTCACGCGCACGGCGCTGGAGCATGTGGCGGGCCGCGTTCCCGTGATCGTCACCACCACGCACACCTCATCGCGCGTGTGCGCCGAGCGAAGCCGCCGCGCGCAGGACATGGGCGCGGCCATGGTGATGGTCATGCCGCCCTACCATGGCGCCACCTTCCGCTTCGGCGAGCCCCAGATCCAGGGCTTCTTCCAGGCCGTGTCCGATGCCATCGCCATTCCCATCATGGTGCAGGACGCGCCCGCCGCAGGCACGCCGCTGTCCCCCGCCTTCCTCGCGCGCATGGCCCGCGAGATCGAGCAGGTCTGCTACTTCAAGATGGAAACCGCAGGCGCCGCCGGCAAGCTGCGCGAACTCATCGCCCTGGGCGGCGACGCCATCGAAGGCCCCTGGGATGGCGAAGAAGCGATCACCCTGCTGGCCGACCTGGAGGCCGGCGCCACGGGCTCCATGACAGGCGGCGGCTTTGCCGACGGCATACGCCCCATCATCGAAGCGCACAGAAACGGCGACCCCGACACCGCATTCGCCCTCTACCAGCGCTGGCTGCCCCTGATCAACCACGAAAACCGCCAGGCCGGCTTCCTGGCCGCCAAGGCGCTGATGAAGGCCGGCGGCGTGATCGCCTGCGACGCGCCGCGCGCGCCCTGGCCGCCCATGCACCCCGAGGTGCGCCGCCAGCTGCTGGACATTGCGCGGCGGCTCGATCCGCTGGTGCTGCGCTGGGGGCGCTGAGGTTCCAAGGCTCCGCAAATAGCTATCTCGGGGCCTCCACGATCCCCGACACATCCAGCACATACATCTGCCGCTGGTGCTCGTGCACGGAGTCGATGCAGACCTGGCGCCCGTCACGGCTCCAGCGCGGGTGCAGGTCGCAGCGGTTTTCCTTGCTGAGATCGGGCGAGGCGTAGAAGCTGCCCAGGTCGTGGCGCTCGCCCGTGTGCATGTCGTACAGGAACAGGAAGCGCTCGTGCGTGCGGTCGTCGGGGTAGGTATCGCTGAGCAGCCAGCGCGTGTCCACGGGCGAGAAGCTCATGTGGCCGTTCTCCACCAGCACGCCTGCGCCCACCACTTGCACGTCACCGCCCTCCACATCGTCATAGAGGTGATAGTGGATCTCCCCGGCATGCGGGCCCCACACAATGATGTGGCTGTCGTCCTGCCATAGCGGATGCGAGATCTGGTATTCGGACTTTTCGTAGTCGAACGTGCCCACGGCCATCGGGTCGAAGTCGTCGGCCAGCTGGGGCAGCGGATGGTCCGAGCATTCGAGCAGGCGCATGTCGGAGCCGTCGGGCGCCATGGTGATCAGGCGGTGCAGAAAGCAGGTTTCGTCCTTGACGCGTTCGGTCCAGCGGTGCAGGAACAGGATGCGCGATGACGACGGGTTGACCTCGATATGGCTGACCCAGTGGATGGCCTTGTCCATCGATGTACGGTGATGAAAGGCCTTGAGTTGCGCATAGCTGGCCAGCAGCCTGGCCTCGCCCGTCGCGACCTCCATGCGCCAGATGCCGTCGTCCTCGGGCGCCAAGGGCAACGCGAAGGGACCACCCTCTTCGCTGTAGCCAATGGTTTCGTGCGTGATGTAAAGGCGACGGTAGTCCACGCACAGCGCCCAGGCGCTGCTGGGCGCCACCACATAGACGGGCATGGGCAGGGTGCGCCGCTCGCCGCTGTCCACATCGATGACCACGGAGCCGAACCCCGGATAGCGCCCCCCGGAATCTGCCGTCCTGTCGTTGTGGATCAGCTGGCGGCCCGCCAGTCCGTCCAGCCACTGCAGCTGGCTGCCCATCTGCCAGTTCCAGGCGCCGGTCTCGCCCACGGCGTGGAAGCGGTCGCCGTTTTCGGTATCGAAGTAGCCGATGGACGCCCGCGCCTGGGGCGTGAGGTACTGGTCCATCCACGGCGTTTGCTGCGCCAGCACCAGGCGGTTGCTGCGGTCCCAGCTGGACTTGTTGTAGTAGCCGAAGAAGTGGTTCTGGCGGCCATCGCCCAGGCGGCGGCAGGGGACGAAGGATGCGGGGGGGTTCGAAGTCATGGAGCGTTTCATTGAGCGGAGATGTGGCCTTCTGCGATCACGCGGTCCCAACGCTGCTTTTCGCGGGCAACGAAGGATTGCGCCTCAGGCAGGCTGTTGGCGACGGCGCTCATGCCCTGCTCTTGCAGGCCCTTGCGGAACTCGGGCGTGGCCACGACCTTTCGGATGTCGTCATTGAGCTTTTTGACGATGGCCTCGGGCACCTTGGAGGAGACGGCCACCGTGGTCCAGGAGGTGGCCACAAAGTCCTTGAGCCCGGACTCGGCCGCCGTGGGCACATCCGGCAGGGCCGGCAGTCGCTGGCTGCCCGTGACGGCCAGCGCCTTGAGCTTGCCGCCGCGTATGTGCGACAGCACCGTGGGCGGGTTCTCGAACATGAGCTGGATCTGGCCGCCCAGCAGGTCGTTGAGCGCGGCCGAGCTGCCGCGATAAGGCACGTGCACGATGGGCGCGCCCGCCTGCAGCTTGTACAGCTCGCCCATCATGTGCACGGACGAGCCCACGCCGGCCGAGCCGAAGTTGACCGTTCCAGGCGCCTTTTTGGCCAGCGCCGTCAGCTCGGCCATGTTGCTGGCGGCAAGGCTGGGCGTGGCCACCACCACATGCGGCATCTCGGCCAGCACGGTCACCACGCGCAGATCCCTTGCGGGGTCATAGGCCAGCTTGCCGTATACGCCATAGGCGGCATGCAGGCCGATGGAGCCCACCATCAGCGTGTAGCCGTCGGCCGGCTGATCGGCCACATATCGGCCTCCCAGATGACCGCCCGCGCCGGGCTTGTTTTCCACCACCACCGGCTGGCCCCAGAGCCTGCTCAGGCGGTCGGCCAGCATGCGTGCCTGCACGTCGGAGCTGCCGCCTGCAGTGAACGGCACGATGATGCGCATCTGCCGGCCGGGCTGGGGAAAGCCGTCCTGTGCCTGGGCGGCTGCCGGCACCATGCCCGCCACGGCGGCGGCGATTACTGCGGCGGCCGTGCGGCGTGCTGTTGTCTTGTTCATGGAATCCTTTCGACGGCGCTGCCGCGCCTGGGAAATCGATGCAATGGAGGCAGTGTAGAAAGCCTGTCATCTTTGGAAAAATGCATTTTTCCGTGGCCTCTATACAGAAAAGATATACATTGCCAGCCACCCCGAGCAGGACCGAATCGCCATGTCCAGACCCCTGAGCGCCCGAGAGATCGAGGCCTTCCGTGCCGTCATGCAGACCGGCACCACCACGGCCGCCGCGCGGCTGCTGCACACCACGCAGCCTTCGGTCAGCCGGCTGCTGGCCCAGATGCAGGCGGCCGCAGGGCTCAAGCTGTTCGACATGCACAAGGGCCGCCTGCGCCCCACGGCCGAGGCCGTGGAACTGTTCGCCACCGTGCAGCAGCATTTCCTGGGGCGCGAGCGCATAGAGCGCGACCTGGCCGCACTGCGCCAGTCCGGCGCCGGCACGCTGCGCATAGGCTGCACGCCGGCCCTGGGCCTGAGCGTGATCCCGGCCGTGGTGCGCAGCTTCGCGCAGCGCTACCCGGGCACCCACATCAGCCTGCAGACCCTGGGCTCCACGCCCTTGCGCGAGGGCCTGCTGCATGGCCACTTCGACCTGGTGGTCAGCACCATGGCGCTGAGCACGCCCGAGCTGGATGCCACCGTGCTGCACCGCAGCCGCGCCGTCTGCGTCATGCACCCGGACCATGCGCTGGCCACGCGCACGCGGCTGCATGTGCGCGACCTGCAGGGCCAGCTGCTGCTGACCCTCAACGCCGATGACGATATCTGCCTGCAACTGCGCCACACCATGCAGGAACACGGAATAGAAGCCGGCTCCACCATGGAGACCACCTACTCCTCCACCATCTGCAGCCTGGCTGCACAGGGGCTGGGGCTGGGCGTGGTCAACCCCTACGTGGCGTCGGTGTTCGCGCGCGACCTGCGTGTGCTGCCACTGCTTCCAGCCTGCGCGGTGGAGGTGGTGCTGGCCCTGCCGCCCCAATACGCGCCCACCGAAAGGGCCGACTGCTTCGTGCAGTTGCTGCGCGAGCAATTGCACGCCTATCCGCAGGCCCGCACGCCCTAAAATTGCGGCCGATTGGAGACAAGCGGTTTGCAAACGAGTACCCACGAGCCCATGCTCACCCCCGCCGAGCGCGAGGCCATCAATTCCGGCCAGTGGTTCTGCAGCCTTTCGCCCTCGCTGCGCCATGACATCCTGCGCCAGACCACGGTCCGGCGGCTCAAGGACGGGGCACTGATCTATGCACGCGGCGATGTGCCGCACAGGTGGTATGCCTGTGCGCAGGGCGCCGTGCGCATGAGCTCGACCAGCCTGTCGGGTCGGCAGACCACGCTGGCCTATGTGGAGCCGGGTGCCTGGTTCGGTGCCATGTCCACCTTTCTTGACGAGCCCCGCACGCGCGATGCCTATGCCCATGGCGACACCACGCTGCTGTGCGTGGACAAGGACAGCTTTCACGCCATCCTGGCCACGCATGTGGAGTTCTACGACGCCCTGCTGCGCCTGCAGGCCCACCGCATACGCCAGACCTACGGGCTGGTGGAAGACCTCAACACCCTGCCCCTGCGCGCACGCCTGGCCAAGCAGTTGCTGCACCTGTCGCGCAGCTACGGCACACAGGTGCTGGACGACCCGCGCGAGCTGCGCATAGGCCTGCAACTGGTGCAGGAGGAGCTGGCCCAGTTGCTGGGCGCCTCGCGCCAGCGCGTGAACCAGGAGCTCAAGCGCATGGAGCGCGACGCCTGCATTCGCGTGGAAGCCCAGGGCCTGGTGGTCAGGGACCTGGTGGCCCTGCAGACCATCGTGCGCGAGGCCAGCCTGGCCGGCGCCTGAGGCCGGCGCCAGCGCAGCGGCAGTTCAGCGCCGGTTCAGCGGCGCCAGTCGATTCTTGCCGGGCGGCCCGGCAGATGCAGCGCAGCCGTTGCAGCAGGCGCCTCGGCCAGCAACCGGCCCTTGCGGAACACCTTCAGGCGCGTGGCGCGCAGCCGTATCGCCTCGGCCGCATCGCGCGCCTGCAGCAGCACGAAGCTGGCATCGCAGCCGACCTCGATGCCATAGCCGTCCAGGTGCATCACACGCGCCGCGCGCGTGGTCACGGCGTCGAAGCAGTCGCGCATGCCGTCCTGGCTGGTCATCTGCGCCACATGCAGGCCCATGTGGGCGACCTCCAGCATGTCGCCCGAGCCCATGCCATACCACGGGTCCATCACGCAGTCATGGCCGAAAGCCACGTTGACGCCTGCGGCCAGCAGCTCCGGCACGCGCGTCATGCCGCGGCGCTTGGGATAGCTGTCCTGGCGGCCCTGCAGCGTGATGTTGATCAGCGGATTGGCAATCACGGCCACGCCGCTTTCGGCGATCAGCGGCAGCAGCTTGCTCACGTAGTAGTTGTCCATGCTGTGCATGGAGGTGCAGTGCGAGCCCGTGACGCGGCCCTGCAGTCCCAGGCGCTGCGCCTCGAAGGCCAGGGTTTCGATGTGGCGCGACAGCGGGTCGTCGGACTCGTCGCAGTGCATGTCCACCAGCAGGCCGCGCTCGGCCGCCAGCTCGCACAGCAGCCTGACGCTGTCGGCACCCTCGGCCATGGTGCGCTCGAAGTGGGGAATGCCGCCCACCACGTCCACGCCCTTGTCCAGCGCCCGCCGCAGGTTGGCGACGCCGCCGGGCGAGCGCAGCACGCCGTCCTGCGGAAACGCCACCAGCTGCAGGTCGATATAGGGAGCCACCTGGCGCTTGACCTCCAGCAACGCATCGACGGCCAGCAGGCGGGCGTCGCTGGTATCCACATGGCTGCGGATGGCCTGCAGCCCCTTGGCCGCCGCCCAGTCGCAATACTCCAGCGCGCGCGAGATCAGCGCCTCGGCCGTGAGCAGCGGCTTGAGCTCGCCCCACAGCGCTATGCCCTCCAGCAGCGTGCCGCTGCGGTTGACGCGCGGCAGACCGTGGCTCAGCGTGGCATCCATGTGGAAATGCGGATCGACGAAGGGCGGCGACACCAGCTGGTGCTGCGCATCGACCACCTGGTGGGCAGGCGCTGAAAGGCCCGCTGCGACCTCGACGATGCGCCCGCCCTGCACAGCGATGGACATGTCCTGGCGGCCGTCGGGCAGCGTGGCGTGAATGACGAGTAGATCAAGCATCTGCGTATTCTGCGGGCATGGCCGCGCACCCGCAGACTTGCCTGACCACGCTGAATGGCCTGCCAGCGATCAGACCGAAAGCGCAAGGGATCAGGGGGAACTACTGGTAGCTGATGGTGAAGGTCGCCGCCGCATTGGCACTGCCTATGGTCACGTTCTCTTCGGTCTTGACATAGCGCGCCGTCAGCGGGATATCCAACCGCTCCTGCCCGTAGGCAACAGCCCCTGCAAACCATTGATTCCTGTTGCCGGCGGCATTGGAGTCCGGGCCAAAGCCCAGTATCTGGTCATCCTTGCGGATCTGCACACCCACACCTTTTGCCACCGAGGTTTTGGACAGGGTCAGAGCATTCCCGATATTTGCAGGATTTGCCACATCCGTCAGCGTGACATAGGCGTTGGTCAACGAACCTGGGATGCCGCCCTTGCACAACAACGAGATGAGGAAGGAGCGGGGAGCACCGGTTGAGCCGATTGAGGTGAGTTTTTGAGTGACAGTCTGGGCCATGCGCACGGGCTCCGGCGTCTGTGGGGTACAGGTGGGCACCTTGGGCCGGAGGACGACGGGCGAGGAAAAGTTGTATTGAGCGAGAATCTGGCCAAATGCATCATTCGCGCGTTCGTACAGGAAATCGCTGTCCAGCACGCCACCTGCAGTGATATCGCCATCTGCGGTCTTGATCAACTCAACTGTGACATCGATAAGTGGATATGCAAAAGATCCGTTGTGATTGGAATACCCCAAACCACTTACAGGCGCAGCACCATATCTAGTCGAAACCCTCATGCCAATACCCTCGACTGTCGTCGGATATATATTATTGACTGGTGTAGATTTACCTAAAATATAGCCCGTGACCGATGGAACACAATTCATCAATCTAGCGCCAAGCCCATTACTTATTACCGCTACAGCGGTTTTTGAGTAAATCACCGTATTCTTGGCCACATTGGAATTGAATTCTGGAGGATTGAAATTACTGAACACATACTTGTAATAGCCTGACCCATCAGTTGTATTTTCAATTGCGCATGCGGACCATGCGGAGGTGGCCATCATTGCCAAAATAAATATCATGACAGCCTTGTTTATTCTGCAAAAAACGCCTATGAATATATGCATTTTGAATACCTTCGGATAATGAAAAAATTCCAAGGCCGCATTTCCTTGGAAAATTTTCAATCGTAGACATCTTTCATCCGAGATGAAATCAGATCAATCTGATTCAAGGTCTGCCCGGTGCCATGAAGGTCGTGGCGAGGCCGGCCCCATCACGTCAACGGCCCCGCATGCCGATACGCTGGCCGAAGCCAGGGCTGACAGTCGCGCTGCCGAATCGCCTGAAAAACACCCAAGTGCAATCGCGCATCAAAATAGGGGCTGACTGCTGCGGCAAGGGCATGATTTTTCGGGTGAACAGGCTGGCAACCACCACAAGAGCAACCATCGAAAAATCACGCAATCATTTGATTTAATTGGATTTATTTATGCAAATCGCCACCTGGAACGTCAACTCCCTGTCCGTGCGCCTGCCGCAGGTGCTGGCCTGGCTGCAGGCCAACCCTGTCGATGCGCTGGCGCTGCAGGAACTCAAGCTCACCGACGACAAGTTTCCGCTGCAGGCGCTGCAGGAGGCCGGCTACCACGCGGTCAGCCATGGACAGAAGACCTACAACGGCGTGGCCTGGCTGACGCGCACGCCGGTGCGCGACGTGGTGCGCAATATTCCGGGCCTGGATGACGAGCAGGCCCGCATCATTGCCGCCACCCTCGATGCCGAAGGCGGCCCGGTGCGCCTGATCAATGGCTACTTCGTGAATGGGCAGGCGCCGGGCACCGACAAGTTCGCCTACAAGATGCGCTGGCTGCAGGCGCTGCAGGACTGGGTGAAAAGCGAAATGGCGGCCCACCCGCGCCTGGTGCTGGTGGGCGACTTCAACGTGGCGCCCGAGGACCGCGACTCCTACGATCCCATCGGCCTGAAGGACACGATCCACCACACGGTGGAAGAGCGCACGCATTTCCAGGCGCTGCTGCAGCTGGGCCTGACCGATGCCTTCCGCATGTTCGACCAGCCCGAGAAAAGCTATTCGTGGTGGGACTACCGGATGCTGGGTTTCCAGAAGAACCGGGGCCTGCGCATCGACCATATCCTGGTCAGTGAGGCATTGCGCCCCAGCGTCACCGCCTGCAGCGTGGACCGTGCGCCGCGCAAGAACCCGCAGCCCAGCGACCATGCGCCCGTGGTTGTGACCTTGGGCTGAATTGCAGCCAGCCGGCTACAGCATGTACCGGCGCAGCCAGTGGATGGCCTCGATATGGCCGCGCAGCATCAGGGACTGGCGGTGAAGAATCTCGCTGAGCGCCCTGGGCAGACGTACCTGCTCGGCAGCCTCATAGGCGCTCAGCCATTGCTGCTGGCAGGACTCGGCCTGGTCCAGCACGTAGTCCGCGCCCTCTTCCCTGCCCAGCAGCCCGTCCCAGAAGGCGTTGCGACGCAGTGCGGCACGGCTGTCGCGCACGGGCAGGACCACGCCGCCGCTGGAGCCGATGGCACGTTCCAGGTCCTCGACCAGGATCTGGCTGGCATTGAAGTGCCGCGCCAGCACCTGTCCGATCAGCCCCTGGGGCATGGGATTCATGCATTCACCCAGGCGTGCATGGGCCTGGCGGCCCAGGGCCAGCACGGCATTGAGCAGGGCCGTGCTCTGCAATTCCAGCGTGGTGGCCACTGGCTGTGTGGGCGTGCGCTGGCGCGCCTGCAGCCATGAGGCCTCCACGGCCTCGCGCACCTGGCTCCAGCGCAGCAGGCTGCTGCCCCGAACCTGCTCCCAGCGCTCCTCGAGCTCGAATTCGACATCGTCGAAATCCTGCTGCGCGTGCTCGGGTTCAAGTGACGCTTTCCAGCCCAGTGCGTAGGCGGGACGGTATTGGTCGTAACCACGCCCTGCAACGAAGTAAGGCTCCAGGAAGTAGCGGTCATGCCAGTACGCATCGACCGGCTCGCCAAGCGTGCGCGGTGTCGATGGGTACATCAGGCCCGGACGAGCGGGCTTGGCTTTTTGCCAGAGGTTGGAGAGGACTGTGGGCACGATAGGTCGGGACGTAGGCCGTTCCAGCGAAGAGGACTCCATTGTCCCAAGCCCGGGCGGCCCGGCCCGTCAGCACCCCGGGCGCCGGCCTGTAGGAGCCGGACCCTTGCCGAGGCAAGGGCCCGGCCGCCCGCCGGCTTGCCTTACTCGAAGGCGTCCTCGTCCATGCCCAGTTCCTGGAGCTTGCGGGTGATGGTGTTGCGGCCAATGCCCAGGCGCTGGGCGGCCTCGACCCGGCGGCCGTGGGTGACGGCCAGGGCCGAGCGGATCAGTTGCGCCTCGAAGCGGCGGGACAGCTGGTCCCAGACTTCACCATGCCCCTGGGCGTGGGTGTGCTCCAGCAGCTGGCGCGCCTGTTGCCCCAGCAGATGGACCCAGTCCAGGTCGGAAGCGGCCAGGGCGGTGTCATGCGGCGGGGCCAGCGCGGACACGGGCACGGCCAGTCGGCCAAGGCCCTCTTCCGCCAGCGGTGCCGGCGCATGCGGCAGCGTGGCCGGTGCAGGCACGCCGCCGTTGCCACCGCCCGCGGGCGGGGCGGCTTCGCCCAGCACCTCAGGGGGCAGGTCCTTGACCGAGATGACCTGGGCAGGGGCCATGACGGTCAGCCAGTGGCAGATGTTCTCCAGCTGTCGCACGTTGCCGGGGAAGGCGAAGGTCTGCAGCCGCTGCATGGCATCGACCCCCATGCGCTTGGGCTCCACGCCCAGTTGCCGCGCGCTTTGCTGCAGGAAGTGGCGAGCCAGCATGGGCACGTCTTCATTGCGCTCGCGCAGCGCGGGCAGGCGCAGGCGGATGACGTTGAGGCGGTGGAACAGATCCTCGCGGAAGCCGCCGTTGCGCACGCGCTGCTCCAGGTCCTGGTGGGTGGCGGCGATGACGCGCACATGGGCCTTGACGGCCTGGTGGCCGCCCACGCGGTAGAAGTGCCCGTCCGACAGCACACGCAGCAGGCGCGTCTGCAGGTCGAAGGGCATGTCGCCGATTTCATCGAGAAAGAGCGTGCCGCCCTCGGCCTGCTCGAAGCGTCCGCGCCGTTGCGTCTGGGCGCCCGTGAAGGCGCCGCGCTCGTGACCGAACAGTTCGGACTCCAGCAGGTCCTTGGGGATGGCGGCGGTGTTGATGGCCACGAAGGGGCCGCCCGCCACGGGTGAGTGCTTGTGCAGCGCGCGCGCCACCAGCTCCTTGCCCGAGCCCGACTCGCCCGTGATCAGCACCGTGACCTGGCTCTGGCTGAGCCGGCCGATGGCGCGGAACACGTCCTGCATGGCAGGCGCCTGGCCCAGCATCTCGGCCTGCAGCGGGGCCTGGGCCTCGGCCACATCCTCGCGCAGGCTTTCCTCGACGGCGCGCCGGATGAGTTCCACGGCCTTGGGCAGGTCGAAGGGTTTGGGCAGGTACTCGAAGGCTCCGCGCTGGAAGGCCGAGACGGCACTGTCCAGGTCGGAGTACGCGGTCATGATGATGACGGGCAGGCCCGGCTGCTGGGCGCGGATCTGCTCGAGCAGCTCCAGCCCCGAGCCGCCGGGCATGCGAATGTCGCTCACCAGCACCTGGGGTGGCTGGCGCGCCGGGTCGCCGGCATCGACATCGGACAGTGCCGTGAGCACATCGCGCGCCTGGATGAAGCTGCGCGTTGCCCAGCCTTCCCGGCCCAGTGCCTTTTCCAGCACGAAGCGGATGGAAGGGTCATCATCCACGATCCAGATCGGTTTCATTGGTGGTGCATCCTTCCCTTGTTGCAGTGTTGACTTCCGTGGGCCTCAAGGCAGGGGAATGAGGATGCGGAAATCCGTGCGGCCCGGCTGGCTTTCACATTCGATCAGCCCCTGGTGGCGCTGCACGAAGGTCTGCGCCAGCGTCAGCCCCAGTCCCGAACCGCCATCCCTTCCCGATACCAGCGGATAGAAGATCCGCTCCTTGATGGCATCGGGAACGCCTGGCCCGTTGTCGATCACATGCAATTCCAATGCCAACCGATAGCGCTGGCGACCAAAAGTTACCTGCCGGGCCACGCGCGTTCGCAAAATGATCTCGGCATCACCGGCGGCGATGCGCTCCTGCAGCGCCTGCGCCGCGTTCTGGACGATGTTGAGCACGGCCTGGATCAGCTGGGCGCTGTCGCCCCGAAACTCCGGGATGGAGATGTCGTAGTCGCGCGTGATGGTCAGCCCGGCAGGGTGCTCGACCAGCACCAGCGAGCGCACGCGCTCGCAGACTTCGTGGATGTTGACGTCGCCCACCTCATGCGGATGGCGGTGCGGCGCCAGCAGCCGATCCACCAGCGCCTGCAGCCGGTCGGCCTCGTGGATGATGACTTCGGTGTACTCGCGCAGCTCGGGGGCGTCCAGATCCATCTGCAGCAGCTGGGCTGCGCCACGGATGCCGCCCAGCGGGTTCTTGATCTCGTGGGCCAGGTTGCGGATCAGTTCCTTGTGCGCCTGGGCCTGCTCGCGCAGCCGCTCCTCGCGGTCCTGGCGGGCCTGCTGCTCCAGCGGCCAGAACTCGACCAGCACATGGCCGGGCCGCTCGGCCAGCGAGACCGTGACGTGCACGGGCAGCGCATCGCCGCCCACGCGGTGCAGGCTGGCCTCGAAGCGCAGGGCCGCGAAGTCGTTGTCCTGGGCGCCACGCAAGGCCTTGTCCAGCAAGGCCGGCTCGGTGAAGCAGGCCGCCAGCTCGCTGCCTTCGAGCATGCGGCGCGACAGGCCCAGTGCGTTTTCAAGGGCGGCGTTGGCGAAAAGCACGGCACCCTGCTCGTCGAGCACGGTCATCAGCGTGCACAGCAGGTCAAGCGCCTGATAGGAGGCCGGGGGCGCCGGCCGGTCGTCCTGGATCATGGCCGGGCTCCGGTGGGCCGCGCGGGCCCGTCAGTTCTTGGGAAGTCGATCCAGCTCACGGCGGATGCCGGCGACATCGCCTTCCTGCCGCGAGATGCTGCTCTTGAGCTGCTCGACACGTTCCAGATAGCCCTGGGGATTGCGCAACTCCAATGCGGTGCGCTGGGGATTGCCATCGTTGTACTCCTGACGCAGCTGTGTCAGCTTCTCCTGGGCGCGGGCCAGCTCGCTTTCCAGAATGGTCCGCGCGTCGGAGTCGCGGGCCTTCTGGGCGCTGCTGTTGACCTTGGCCGGAGCGGGCGATCCTGCGGCCGGAGCGGCGGAGGTGCGCGGTGCCTGGCTGCCGCCCGAGGCCGCCGGCTTGCTGCCGCCATGGATCACCGTCACATGCCCGCCGTCCACCGGCTTGCAGTCCTTGGCCTTGGCCTGGCTGACGTTGTTGGTGTACTCGTTGCCGCAGCGGTAGATCACATCCTGGGACCAGGCTCCCACCGACAGCAGGGGCAGCAGCAGTGACACAAACAGTTTCTTCATTCCATTCCCTCGGGTAGCCAGATCGGAAGGGCCCGGCTTATCCGGGCAAGTATCGCTCCATCTTCCGGGCTGGACGTCATTTCTTGAGCGGGCCAACCTCTTTTGGTTCCGCGCCCAGCATACCCAGGTCCTGGCCGAAAGCAAAAAAGGCGGCTTGCGCCGCCTTTTTGCCGACTCGCCTTACAGCGAGAAGTACATGTCGTACTCGACCGGATGCACGGCCTGACGGTAACGGGTCACTTCGCCCATCTTCAGCTCGATGTAGGCATCGAGCATGCTGTCCGAGAACACGCCGCCCTTGGTCAGGAACGAGCGGTCCGCGTCCAGCGCTTCCAGGGCCTGGTCCAGGCTGTGGCAGACCGTGGGCACCAGCTTGTCCTCTTCCGGGGGCAGGTGGTACAGATCCTTGGTCGCGGCTTCGCCGGGATGGATCTTGTTTTCCACGCCGTCCAGACCTGCCATCAGCAGGGCCGAGAAGCCCAGGTAGGGGTTCATCAGCGGATCGGGGAAGCGTGCCTCGACGCGGCGGCCCTTGGGGTTGGCCACGTAGGGGATGCGGATCGATGCCGAGCGGTTCTTGGCCGAGTAGGCCAGCTTGACCGGAGCCTCGAAGCCGGGCACCAGGCGCTTGTAGCTGTTGGTACCGGGGTTGGTGATGGCGTTCAGGGCACGGGCGTGCTTGATGATGCCGCCGATGTAGTACAGCGCGAAGTCGGACAGGCCGGCGTAGCCGTCACCTGCGAACAGGTTCTTGCCATCCTTCCAGACGGACTGGTGCACGTGCATGCCCGAGCCGTTGTCGCCCGGATAGGGCTTGGGCATGAAGGTGGCGGTCTTGCCGTAGGTGTTGGCCACGTTCCAGATCACGTACTTCATGACCTGTGTCCAGTCGGCGCGCTCCACCAGGGTGCTGAAGCGGGTGCCGATCTCGTTCTGGCCGGCGCCTGCCACTTCGTGGTGGAACACTTCGACGGGAATGCCCAGCTGTTCGAGCAGCAGCACCATTTCGGCGCGCAGATCCTGGGTGCTGTCCACGGGGGGCACGGGGAAGTAGCCGCCCTTGTTGCGCGGACGGTGGCCGCGGTTGCCGGATTCGAACTTGGCGCCCGAATTCCAGGGTGCTTCGTACTCTTCGATTTCGTAGAAGGTGCTGCCGGGTTCGGTGTTCCAGCGCACGCCGTCGAAGATGAAGAATTCGGGTTCGGGTCCGAAGTAGGCAGTGTCGCCCAGGCCCGATGCCTTCAGATAGGCTTCGGCGCGCTTGGCCACGGAGCGGGGATCGCGGTCGTAGGCCTTGCCATCACCGGGTTCGATCACATCGCACTGCAGGAACAGCGTGGTCTCTTCAAAGAAGGGGTCGATGTTCGCGGTAGCGGGATCGGGCATCAGCTGCATGTCAGATGCTTCAATGCCCTTCCAGCCTGCCACCGACGAGCCGTCGAAGGCGTGGCCCGAGGTGAACTTGTCTTCGTCGAAGTGCGACACCGGCACCGTGACGTGCTGCTCCTTGCCACGGGTGTCCGTAAAACGAAGGTCCACGAATTTGACCTCGTTCTCCTTCACCATGTTCAACACGTCTGCAACGGTCTTTGCCATCAGATCTCTCCTGCCAATCTGGCTGATCAAAAAAGATAAATACTCTTAAGCAGTTTGCGTGCCAGGCTGCATCCATTGAGTGCATGCCTGCAGACTGGCACCTGCTTGGCGCGCCAGCCCCGTGATTCTGCCGCCTTGGGAAGGGCTTGTGGATGACATTGAGGCCTCTGCCGGCATTCGATCCACCGCCCGGCATCTTCACCAAATCGGTGCAGATTCAGGGACCGGCCCGTAAATCAGATATTGCGCACCAATTCAGGGCCAAGACTTGCACCAAATGAGTGCAGACCTTCCAGCAGCGTGGGCCAGGCCTTGGTGACGGCACCAGCTTCGCCCTTGACACCAAGTTCTATGTGCCGGCCGTGCTTGGAATCATCCACGCTGGGCAGGCTGAACACCTTGACGCCCGGGTGGTCGCGCTCTATGGCCACCATCAGCGGCGTCAGCGTGGCCTCCATGCCGCCGTAGACGATGACCGAATGCTCCCGCTGCACCGTGCTGTGGAAATGCTTGGCGTAGCGCTGCTCCAGCACCCACTCGACCATGGGCCAGGCCATGACAGGGAAACCGGGCACGAAGTGCACGGTGCCCGCTGCACCCGAGCAGGAAAAGCCAGGGATCTTGTTGTAGACGTTGGGGATGATGCGCGCGCCTTCGGGGAAGTTGCCCATCTGCAGCCGGTGCAGGTTGTCGGCGCGCTGGGGTTCGTAGGGCTTGCCTTCTTCGGTGGCCACATCGCGCATGCGCTCGCGGATCAGGGCCACGGCTTCCGGGTGCAGTGCCAGCGGCACGCCCAGGGCCTCGGCCGCGCATTGGCGCGTGTGGTCGTCGGGGGTGGCGCCTATGCCGCCAAAGCTGAAGACCACGGCCTGCGATGCGAAGGCGCGGCGCAGGGCGTCGGTGATGCGCGCCCTGTCATCGCCCACGTACTCGGCATGGGCCAGGGACAGGCCGCGCGCGCCCAGCAGCTCGATCAGCTTGGGAAGGTGCTTGTCGGCACGCTTGCCCGACAGGATTTCGTCTCCGATGATGAGTGCGCCTACTTGAAGGGTCATGAGGTCTTTTCTTGCGGGGTGGAGGGGGCAGAGGCCGCGCCGGCTCCGAGCGGCGCGTCGGGAGCGTAGGGCACGATGGGGGTGTCGGGCAGCGCCGGTTCCTCCTCGCGCATGCGCTGCAGCGCGGCCAGGCAGAAGTGGGCAAACCACAGCGAGGAGAAAGCGAAGATCAGCGCATAGATCCAGATGGCCACCGGAATCAGTATCCAGAAGGCCGCGATGAAGACCACGCCGGAGGCCCAGACAATGGCCGGCGCCGCGCCCAGATAGCCGCAGACCACGCCCATGAGCATCAGCGCCAGGCGGTGGCGCAGGAAAAGGCTGCGGCGCTCGGGCTTGCTGGCGTGGGCAGAAAGCGCGTCAAAGGCCATGACGCGGTAGGTCAGCCAGCCCCAGATCAGCGGCGGGATCACCACCACCAGGGGCGGCACGAACCACAGCGGCACCGACACCAGCAGCGCGATCAAGGCAATCAGCGAAGAGCCTGCGGACCACACCAGGCTGCCGACCAGGGTGGCGCCCTGCCTGCGCTCCAGCGCGGGAAAACGCCGCTGGGCCACCAGCTCGACCAGGGCCGGCGTCATGAACAGCGCCACCAGCAGCAGCGAGACCACGACCAGCACCGGCGTGACCGAGAGCACGACCAGCACCGGCGCCACCAGCTCGGGCAGCGATTGCACGCCCATCCAGGACCATACGGTGTGCAGCCAGCCCACGCCCTGCAGGACCCCTTCCGTCCAGACGACGGCATCGGCCCAGAAGAAATAGCCCAGCAGCCAAGCCGTGATGGCCATGAACAGCAAGGGAAACAGCGACCATGCAATCACCCGCTTATGCAGGCAATACGCCGTCGCACGCCAGAAGGAATCGAGTAGCAAGCCCATGCCGGCAAGCATACCCCGAGCCCAGCCTCAAGCGCGACCCATCAACCTTAGGAACCCACGCCATTGCTGGGCCCAAAAGCCCTGGCCGTAGTCGCGCAGCTGGCCCTGGGCATTGGGCTGGACCTGGTCGCGCACGCCGGTGGGATCGAAGCGCAGCTCGAAGTTGGCGGTGCCGAACAGCATGTCCCACCAGGGCAGGAGCACGCCGAAGTTGTTGCCATGCGCCTTCTTGTTGCGCACGGGCGCCATGGGCTCATGGCCTATGCCGATGGCGTGGTGGCGGCGGTGAAAGCGCGGGCTGATCCACAGCCGCTCGCCGATGGTGCCGAACCAGACGCGCAGGTTGGCATGCTGGAAGCTCTCGCTGAGCTGGGTGAAGGCCACGATGGCCACGAACTGGCCTGGAGCCACGCCGATGAGCTGGGCCACGAGCACGATGATGGTGTCGCGGATGACATCGTCGAGCAGGTGGTTGCGGTTGTCGCTCCACACCGTCATCTGGCGCTGCGAGTGGTGCAGCGCATGCAGCTTCCACCACCAACCGATGCTGTGCTGGCCGCGGTGTATCCAGTAGTCCAGGAAGTCGAAGGCCAGCAGGTAGATGATCAGGCTGACCCAGGCCAGGTCGGTGACGCCGGGCCACACGCCGTCGAGGTGAAAGCTCGGCAGCCCCCAGACATGCAGGCGGCCCATGAGCTCGTCCCACAGCGGGTCCAGCGTGAAGAACAGGGCCAGCCGGAACAGGCCCAGCCGGTGGACCACGGTGTAGATGATGTCCACGTGGATGGCGCGCCGGTCGGTGACGGGCTCGACGGGCCGCCAGTACTGCAGCGGCGCGATCACGGCCACCATGATGAAGATCTGCAGCAGGCCCACCAGCAGCCAGCCCGTGGCGCCATAGGCGTCCTCCAGCAGGCTGGCCTGCCCCAGGCCGAACAGCAGGGGCTGGACAACGCCCTCGAACAGGCGCTGCTGCGCATTACCGAACCACTGAATCCACCAGTCCACACCACGCTCCCATCGCCCGCCGCGCTGCGCGCGCGGACACTATGCGAATTTTGCTACCCAATCCCGATAGTCGGGATGCTCCCGCAGTGTGCGGAAGCAGAACCCCTGCTTGAGCAGGCCCGTGATCAAAGGTTCCAGCACGGCAGGTGCCCAGGGGTCCTTGCGTGACCAGATGCCCAGATGGGCCAGCAGGATGTCTCCGCTGCGGATGTTCTTGAGCGCCTGGGCCAGCAGCTGCGCATTCGGATAGCGGTCGCTGGGCAGCTCATCGCCCAGAAAACCCGCGCTGGCCCAGCCCACATGCATGTAGCCGCCCTGCCGCGCGGCATCCAGCAGCGCGGGCGAAGTCTTGCCGCCGGGCGCACGGAACAGCGGCAGGGGCTTGCGCCCCGTGATCTGCTGCAGCCGCTGTGCGGATCGGCGGATCTCGTCGCAATAGCCTGCCGCATCGACCGTGAAGTTCTCGTTGGCGCGAGGCCCTGCCGAGGGGCGCACGCGAAAACCCGTGACCGGCCCGTTCTTCGAGGCGCGCAGATCACCGCGCCAGTACATGTGGTCGTAGGTGTGCGAGGCGAACTCATGGCCTTCGGCAGCGCGTGCGCGCCACCAGGGCGCCCAGGTCTCGCCCAGGCTGCCATCGCCTTGCTGGGTGGGCTCGTTGGCTGCGAAAAACGTCACTGGCACCGCATGGCGCTTGAGCACATCGGCCACCAGGTCAGCAATGCCCATGTGGCCCGTGTCGAAGGTCAGATACACGGTCTTGGCACAGCCTGTGCGCTGCCCTGCCGCCAGCGCGGGGCGCAGCAGGCCGAAAGCCGCCGCACCGGCCAGCGATTGCGCAAAGAGACGGCGGTCCATCAGCGTTGCGCGTGGGCCAGCGTCCACACGCCGTGCGGCGACTTGCCGACCTTGACCTGCTGGACCACCTTCTTTTCCACGGTGTCGATCACCGACAGCTTGCGCGCCCAGCGCGAGCTGACCAGCAGGTAGCGGCCGTCGGCGGAGACGTCCATGCAGTCGGGACCGCCCGGTGCCGGGTAGTTGGCCACGACCTGGTTGGTCTGCATGTCGATCTTGCTGATGGTGTTGGCCACGCGGTTGCTCACATACAGGTGGCGGCCGTCGCCGGCCGCGCGCATGGCGTGGGCGCCAGCGGCTGTCTTGATGCGGGCCACGCTGCGCGGCTCGGGGCCGGTGATGTCGAACACTTCCACGCCATCGCTGCCGGTCAGGCCGATGAACAGCTTGGTGCCGTCCGGGCTGCCATAGAGATCGGCCGGCATGGGGCCGGTGGGCACGCGGGCCTTGATGGCCTGGGTGGCGATGTCGATGGCCACCAGGGCATCGCTGTCCTGCATGGTGGAATAGATGGTCGTGCTCTTGGCATCGATCCAGAGATGGCTGGGCGTCTTGCCCGTGGGCACGCGCTTGACCAGCTGCGGGTTCTGGCCATCCCAGCGGTAGATGTCGATGTGGTTGAGACGGTTGGCTGCCGTGACGAACCACTTCATGTCCGGGCTGAAGCGCAGGTGATAGGGATCGATGATGTCGCGGATCACGCGCTGCACCTCGCCCGTGCGCGGATCGACCAGGGTCAGGGTGTCGCCCAGCGCATTGGCCACGACCAGCGATTTCTCGTCCGGCGTGAGGTACAGGTGATGCGGCTCCTTGCCCGTGGGAATGCGTGCAGTCTCCTGCCAGGTGACCGGGTCCACGATGCTGATGTTGGCATCAAGCGAGTTGAGCACAAAGATGGGCGTGGGGCCCTGGGTCTGCGGTGGCGGCGTGACACGCGCGACCGGGGCCGCGGGAGCGGCCGTAGCCGAGGGAACGGAAGGCGCGGCAGGAACGGCGGCCGCCTGGGCCGATGCGGCTTGCGCCTGCACGGCAGCAGACGTGGCCGAGGCCGCGCGGGCCGATTTGGATCCGGGCAGGGATGCCACGGCCAGCCAGGCCAGCGCACCGCCGCCCACAACCAAAGCCACAGCCGCGCTCAAGCGCCCGACGGAAAGACGTTTCACAAAGCACCACCTTCTGAGAATCTGCGCAGTGTAGCTGCGCCAATCAGCCCCTCGGACGCTCTGGGGCATCGGCTTTTGCTGCTGTGCAAAAAACCGACATTTGCGCGACGTTGGCCCGAGATATCGCGGCAAGCGCGCCAATCCATGACTTGCATCAAGGCATGACAACGGCGCATGGAAATACCCGCCACAACGAAAAAGGGAGCCGACAGGCTCCCTTCTCGCTGGCATGCACCCGAAGGCGCAGTGGCGATCAGATCTTCCACTTCTCCATGAGCTTTTCGGGACGCAGGGTGTCGTAGTGCTCGAAGGGCTGGTGGATCCAGGGGTTGGTCGGCAGGTAGTCCACCGAGTAGTCGGGCGTGAAAGCCGACAGGCCCTTGGTCCAGATCACGGCGCTGCGCAGCTCGGTGATCGGCGGGTAGTTGGTCTTGAGCATGGCGATCACGGCGTTCAGCGTGTGGCCCGAATCGGCCAAGTCATCGACCAGCAGCACGCGGCCGGCGATCTCGCCTTTGGGCGTGGTGATGAAGCGCGCGATGTCCAGATGGCCCTGCACCGTGCCGGCTTCGGCGCGGTAGGAGCTGGTGGACATGATGGCCAGCGGCTTGTCGAAGATGCGGCTGAGCATGTCACCGGGACGCAGGCCGCCACGGGCCAGGCAGAGAATGGTGTCGAATTCCCAGCCGGACTGGTGCACTTTGATCGCGAGCTTTTCGATCAGTCCGTGGTATTCGTCGTAGCTCACATACAGGTGTTGACCGTCTTCCGTCAGCATGGAATGGCTCCTGGTTCAATCTTGGGGTTCAGCCGCCAGCAGTTCACTGGGCGGCGTAGGGGTTTTGCATCAGGATGGTGTGATCCCGGTCGGGGCTGGTCGAAACCATGGCGATGGGCACGCCCGTCACTTCCTCGATGCGCTCCAGATAGCGGCGGGCATTGGCCGGCAGCTTGTCGTAGTCGGTCACGCCCACGGTGGAATCGGTCCAGCCGGGGATGGACTCATAGATGGGCTTGCAGCGGGCGATCTCGTCGGCGCCCATGGGCAGCAGGTCGATCTTCTCGCCATCGAGCTCGTAGCCCACGCACAGCAGCAGTTCCTGCAGGCCGTCGAGCACGTCGAGCTTGGTGATGCACAGGCCCGACAGGCCATTGACCTGGGCGCTGCGCTTGAGCAGCGCGGCGTCGAACCAGCCGCAGCGGCGCGAGCGGCCGGTGGTCACGCCCTTTTCGGCGCCCACGGTGCTCATGTGCCAGCCCGGCGTGCCTTCCTTTTCCCAATCCAGTTCGGTGGGGAAAGGACCGCCGCCCACGCGGGTGCAGTAGGCCTTGGTGATGCCCAGGATGTAGTGCAGCATGCCGGGGCCCACGCCCGAGCCTGCAGCCGCATTGCCGGCGACGCAGTTGGACGAGGTGACATAGGGATAGGTGCCGTGGTCCACGTCCAGCAGCGTGCCCTGCGCGCCTTCGAACAGCAGGTTGGCGCCTTCGGCGTGCGCGGCGTTCAGCTCGCGGGAGACGTCGGCCATCATGGGCTTGAGCAGCTCGGCATGGCGCATGGCCTCTTCGTACACCTCGTCGAATTGCACTTCGCCATCCTTGATGTACGGCTTGAGCGCGTCACCGAAGGTGAAGTTCTTCGAACCCAGCACGTTGACCAGGATGTGGTTGTGCAGGGCCAGCAGTTCGCGCAGCTTGGTGGCGAAGCGCTCGGGGTACTTGAGGTCCTGCACGCGCAGTGCGCGGCGGGCAATCTTGTCTTCGTAGGCGGGGCCGATGCCACGGCCCGTGGTGCCGATCTTCTCGGTGCCGCCCTGCTCGCGCGCAGCTTCGCGCGCCACGTCCAGCGCCGAGTGGAAGGGCAGGATCAGCGGGCAGGCTTCGGACACGCGCAGACGGTCACGCACCTGCACGCCAGCCTTCTCCAGGCCTTCGATTTCCTCGAACAGCTTGGCGGCAGAGAGCACCACGCCGTTGCCGATATAGCACTTCACGCCGGGGCGCATGATGCCGCTGGGGATCAGGTGCAGTGCGGTCTTCACGCCGTTGATGACCAGCGTGTGGCCAGCGTTGTGGCCACCCTGGAAGCGGACCACGCCCTGGGCGCTTTCGGTCAGCCAGTCCACCAGCTTGCCCTTGCCTTCGTCACCCCACTGGGTGCCGACCACGACCACGTTGCGACCTTTGGTAGCTTTCATATTCAAATCCGATGAAATCCGATGAAATCCGAAGAAATTGACAAATGCGTCAGATGGCTTGCACGGCCCACTGCCCGGCAACCTGCACGAGCTCGCGGTCGCAGTGGAATTCGTCCACTTCGCTTTCATGCCCTGGCAGCACGCAGACCACGGTCTCGCCCTGCCGGCGCAATGCAGCAATGGCAGCCGCAACCTGGGGATCGTCGCCCCAGGGCGCGCGGATGGCAGCCTTGAGCGGGCGCTCGGGCACGACGGCGACGAGCTGCTTGATGTCCAGGCTGAAGCCGGCGGCGGGCCGGTTGCGGCCAAAGACCGCACCCACCTCGTCATAGCGGCCGCCGCGCACCAGCGCATCGCTGGCACCCGGCACATAGATGGCGAAGCGCGTGCCGCTGTAGTAGGCATAGCCGCGCAGATCGGCCAGATCGAAGCTCACGCTCACGCCTTCGAGGCGCTGCGCCAGCCAGCGCAGCTGGTCCAGCAGCGGCTGCACGCCTGCGGTGCGGGCCAGCAGCTTCTCGGCGCGGTCCAGCACCTCGATGCCGCCGTACAGCTGCAGCAGGGCCATCAGGCCTTCGCGCGATGCGGCAGGGAAGTCGCACGTGAGGCGCTCGAGTTCGCTCGCATCCTTGGCGGCCAGCGCAGCGTGCACGCCGCGCAGCACCTGCATGTCCACCATCACGCCAGCCAGCAGGCTGCGCACGATGCGCACATCGGCCAGATCGACGTTGATGTTGGTGACGCCTGCGCTGCGCAGGCAGTCCAGCGCCAGGTGCAGAGCCTCCAGGTCGGCTTCCATGCCCTGGTGGCCGTAGATCTCGGCACCGAACTGCAGCGGCTCGCGCGTGGCGCGGGGGCGGTCAGGGCGGGCATGGACGACGGGGCCGCAGTAGCACAGGCGCGTGAGGCCCTTGCGGTTGAGCAGATGGGCGTCGATGCGGGCCACCTGCTGCGTGGTGTCTGCACGCAGACCCATGGTGCGGCCTGTCAGCTGGTCGATGAGCTTGCAGGTCTGCAGGTCCAGCGCCTCCCCTGTGCCGGTGAGCAGGGATTCGAGGTACTCCAGCATGGGCGGCATGACCAGTTCATAGCCATAGCCACGCGCTGTATCGAGCAGGCCTCGACGCAATTCTTCGATGTGCCGGGCCTCGGAAGGCAAGACATCGGCGATGTGATCCGGCAGGACCCAAGCAGACATGGAAAAGGGGGAGGCTGTTAAAAACGTGATTCTACCGGCTGTTGCGGGCCAGCCCAAATTGGGGGTGACCCAAGGCCCACGGCGGGTGTTCGGTATTCCGAATCGATTCGGTGCACGGGCGACAGCTGCGGCGCAAGAAAAAACGGCGCCCCAACAGGGGCGCCGTGCAGGGACCGGGCGGCATTGCCGCTCAGGCGCGCTTATTTTCCAGAGCTTCCACCACTGCGGTAGGCCTTGAAGAAATCGGTCTGCGAAGGATCGAGCACGAGCACATCGCTCTTCTTGGCAAAGCTGGCCTTGTAGGCCTCCAGGCTGCGGTAGAACTGCGCAAACTGCGGGTCCTTGCCAAAGGCCTCGGCGTAGGTCCGGGCGGCCTCGGCATCGCCCTCGCCCTTGATCTTCTGGGCGTCACGGTAGGCATTGGCGATGGTGATCTCGCGCTGGCGATCGGCCTCGGCGCGGATCTTCTCGCCTTCGGCGGCGCCGGTGGAGCGCAGCTCGTTGGCCACGCGCTTGCGCTCGGCTTCCATGCGGCGGTAGACCGATTCCGTGATCGTCTCGGCATAGTCCACGCGCGTGATGCGCACATCGACCACGTCCACGCCCCAAGGCTTGGCGCCGCGCACTGTCTCCAGCACTTCGCGCTTGACGTCGTTCATCAGCGCATCGCGCTTGCTGGACAGCAGCTCACGCACGGTGCGGCGGTTGATTTCCTCCTGGAAGGCATTGCGCACCACGCGGTTGAGCTGCATGGCGCCGGCCGACTCGTCCAGGCCCACATTGCGGATGTACTCCGACGGATCGGAGATGCGCCAGCGCACGTACCAGTCGATGACCACGCGCTGCTTTTCGGCAGTGAGCATGGGCTCGGTGTCGGTGCTGTCCAGCGTGAGCAGGCGCTTGTCGATGTAGCGCACGTTCTGGAACGGCGGCGGCATCTTGATGTTCAGGCCCGGCTCGGTGATCACTTCCTTGATCTGACCCAGGGCATAGACCACGCCGAACTGGCGCTGATCGACGACGAACAGCATGGAGCTGAGCAGCGCGAGCGCCAGAAGAATGCTGGTGATGAAAAATCCAACTCGGTTCACTTGGGCTGCTCCTCAGCGTGCTTCGCGGTCACGGCTGCGACTGCTGTCGCGGCTGCGCGCATCGTTCGAAAGGCCGGGAATGGCGGCAGGCGCAGGCGCCTGGGTGCTGGGGGCCGCCGAGCTGTCGGCTGCCGGCACATTGCCGCTCACGCCTTGCATGATCTTGTCCAGCGGCAGGTACAGCAGGTTGGAGCCCTGGCGCGATTCCACCAGCACCTTGGTCACGTTGCCGTAGATCTGCTGCATGGTTTCCAGGTACATGCGGTCGCGCGTGACCTGGGGAGCCTTCTGGTACTCGGTGAACACCGAGCTGAAGCGCTGCGCATCACCCTGGGCCTGGGCCACGATGCGGGCCTTGTAGCCGTTGGACTCTTCCAGCAGGCGCGCTGCCGAGCCGGCTGCGCGCGGCACCACGTCGTTGGCGTAGGCCTGCGCTTCGTTCTTGGCACGCTCACGCTCCTGGCCGGCACGCAGCACGTCGTCGAAGGCCGCCTGGACCTGCTCGGGCGGACGCACGCCGCCTTGCTGCAGGTTGATGCCCACGACTTCCACGCCCACCTTGTAGCGGTCCAGGATGGTCTGCATCAGGTCGCGCACGCGCGGGGCGATCTGGTCGCGCTCCTCGGCCAGCGCCGTGTCCATCTTCATCTTGCCGACGACTTCGCGCACGGCAGTCTCTGCGGCCTGGACCACGGCCTCGGACGGGTTCTTGCTCTCGAACAGCCAGGCGCGCGCGTCGCTCAGGCGGTACTGGACGGCGAACTTGATCTCGACGATGTTCTCGTCCTCGGTGAGCATGGCCGACTCGCGCAGGCCCGTGCTCTTGATGATGGTGTCGCGCCCCACGTCGGCCGAGCGGATCTGCGTCACGAAGACCAGTTCATGGCGCTGGATCGGGTACGGCAGCCGCCAGTTGATGCCGGCGCCCACCGTGCTCTTGTACTTGCCGAACTGGGTGATGACGGCCTGCTGGCCTTCCTGGACGATGAAGATGCCCGTGCCCATCCAGATGATGAAGGCAATGCCGGCGATCAGGCCCACGCCCATGCCGGCGCTGCGCATGTCCGGCGGCTGGCTGCCGCCGCCATTGCGGATGGGCGGCTGGCCACGGCCGCCGCCCGGCTTGCCGCCGAACAGGCCCGAGAGCTTGCGGTTGAGGTCACGCCACAGCTCATCCAGATCAGGCGGCTGGCCGCCGCCCGACGAGGGGCGGTTGTCACGGCTGTCGCGGTTGTCGCGTGCAGGCTCCGCAGGCGGGGGCGGCGGCGCGGGACGGTCGGCATCGGGGCGCGAAGCATCGTCGTTCTTGTCGTCGCCACGTCCCCATCGCGGATCATTCAGGTTGAACATCCCGCGAAGGCGCTGCGGCAGCATCGCCCAGCGATGGGCGCGTTGTGAAAGATTCATGCGAGAAGTCTCGGTTTCTTCGGTAAAGACAGGGACCCAATCGGCATTTTGCCCAATCAGGGCGCTAGCCCCTAGTATTCGGCGTCCTGCCCAGGGGGCATCGCGCCATCCACCTCCTCCTGATCCCGCTCATCACCACCGTGCGCTTCGGCGTGTTCCGCCTCCGCGCGCAGCGCATGCTCGGCCAGCAACTGCCGCAGCTGCGGCAGCCCCTCGCCGGAGCGGGCGCTGACGAACACCCGTGAAACAGGCAGCCCGTCAAGCTCGTACTGGTCCTGCAACTGCGCTGGAAGCCGCTCCGAATCGACGGCGTCCAATTTGTTGAAAACCAGTACCAGAGGCACCTCCTGGGCACCGATTTCCTTCAGAACTTTCTGGACTTGTTGGATTTGCTCTGGGAAATTCGGATTGGAGGCGTCGACCACATGCAGCAGAAGATCGGCATCGATCGCCTCCTGCAACGTGGCCTGGAATGCATCGACCAGGCCGTGCGGCAGGTCGCGGATGAACCCCACGGTATCCGACAGGGACACCGATTGCTGGGCTTCATTCAGGTACAGCTGGCGCGTGGTCGTGTCCAGCGTGGCGAACAGCTGGTCGGCCGCATAGGCGCGCGCCTTGACCAGCGCATTGAACAGCGTGGACTTGCCGGCGTTGGTGTAGCCAACCAGAGAGATATTGAAGATGCCGTGGCGCTCGCGCCGCCGACGCTGCGTGGCGCGCTGCTTCTTGACCTTCTGCAGCCGCTCCTTGGTGCGCTTGATCGACTCGTCGATCATGCGGCGGTCCAGCTCGATCTGCTTCTCGCCAGGGCCGCCACGGCCGCCGATACCGCCCATCTGCCGCTCCAGGTGAGTCCAGCGCCGCACGAGGCGCGTGGCCACGTATTGCAGGCGCGCCAGCTCCACCTGCAGCTTGCCTTCATGGCTGCGCGCGCGCTGGGCGAAGATCTCCAGGATAAGCAAAGTGCGGTCGTTGACCGGCATCTGCAGATGGCGTTCCAGGTTGCGCTGCTGGGCCGGGCTCAGGGCCTGGTCGAACAGCACTTCCTGGGCACCGTGCATCTGGGCGAGCATGCGGATTTCGTCGGCCTTGCCGCTGCCCACGAACAGCGCCGCATCGGGCACCTTGCGCTTGCAGGTCAGGCGTGCAACGGGACACAGGCCGGCCGTGCCGGCCAGCAGGCCCAGCTCTTCCAACTCGCCATCGAAATGGGGAAAGCCGAAATCCACGCCCACCAGCAGCACTGGCGTTGGCGTGGACCGGTCAAAAGATTCAGAACTCAAGAAAAACCTCTCCCGAAGGGTGAGGAAGCTCCCCGGCGGTGCGGGGAGGCATCAGGGCGCAGCGAGCTCAAGCGCTGGCGTCGCTGCCGGCAGCTTCGGCCGTGGAGAAGTTCACGGCGCGGCCGGGAACAATGGTGGAGATGGCGTGCTTGTAAACCATCTGCGTGACGGTGTTGCGAAGCAGAACCACGTACTGGTCGAAGGATTCGATCTGGCCTTGCAGCTTGATGCCGTTGACGAGGTAGATGGACACCGGAACATGTTCGCGGCGAAGCGCGTTCAGGAACGGGTCTTGGAGGAGTTGGCCTTTGTTGCTCACGATATTCTCCGTGTTCGAAGAGTGTTGTTGTAAACCGACACCTTACCACAGTGTTTTGGGGCCCTTGTTCGCACAAGGGTTTTCCCGAAATCCCGTGGCTTGTTACTTGTCCTTGTCGGCAAAAGGATTATGAGAGGTTTTCAACTCGATCCGCAACGGCGTGCCAACCAAATTGAATTCCTTGCGGAATCGCCCTTCGAGGAAGCGCTTGTAGGCCTCCGTCACATGCTCGAGCGAATTGCCGTGTATGACGATGACCGGAGGGTTCATGCCGCCCTGGTGCGCATAGCGCATCTTGGGGCGGTAGATGCCCGTCTTCTTGGGCGTCTGGAACTGTACGGCCTCCATCAGCAGGCGCGTGAGCACCGGCGTGGGCATCTTGCAGGTGGCAGCCTTGTGCGCCTGGATGATGGAGTTCCACAGCGGACCCAGGCCCTGGCGCTTTTCCGCCGAGATGAAATGCATGGGAGCGAACTTGAGGAAGGACAGGCGCGTCTCGATCGAGCGCTCCAGCATCTGGCGCTGGTAGTCGTCCACCGCATCCCATTTGTTCACGGCCAGCACCACGGCACGGCCGCTTTCCAGCACGTAGCCGGCAATGTGAGCATCCTGGTCGGTCACGCCCTGCGTGGCATCGATGAGCAGCAGCACGACGTTGGCGCTCTCGATGGCCTGCAGCGTCTTGACCACGGAGAACTTCTCGATCGCCTCGAACACCCGGCCCTTGCGGCGCAGGCCTGCCGTGTCGATCAGTTCGAACTTCTGCCCGGCGCGCTCGAAAGGCACCGAGATGGCGTCGCGCGTGGTGCCCGGCATGTCGAAGGCGACCAGTCGCTCCTCACCCAGCCAGGTGTTGATCAGCGTGGATTTGCCGACGTTGGGGCGCCCTGCCACGGTGAGGCGGATGGGCTTTTGGGCCACATCGTCGAAGGGGTCGTCTTCCTCGGGCTCGGGCAGGTTGAGCTGGCCCAGGGCCAGGTCGAGCAGGTCGCGCACGCCCTGCCCGTGTGCTGCGGAAACCGGCAGCACATCGCCCAGGCCCAGTTCGTAGAACTCGGTCAGCTGCACGCCTTCCTTCATGCCCTCGGCCTTGTTGGCCACGAGCACGCAGGGCTTGCCCAGCCGGCGCAGGTACTTGGCGATGTCGTGGTCCTGGGCGGACATGCCCAGGCGCGCATCGACAACGAAGACCACGACGTCAGCCTCGGCAACAGCCTGCTGCGTCTGGCGCGCCATCTCCTTGAAGATGCCGCTGGATGCATCTGGCTCAAAACCGCCGGTATCGATCACGATGTACTCGTGCTTACCCTGGCGGCCCTGTCCATAGTGGCGGTCACGCGTGAGGCCCGCGAAATCCGCGACGATTGCATCCCTCGACTTGGTCAGCCGATTGAACAGCGTCGATTTGCCCACATTGGGTCGCCCTACCAGGGCAATAACTGGCTTCATTCCCGAAAATACCTATCAATCCGGCCTGAAGCCGTACACAGTTCCGCTGCGGCTTACCACCACCAGCGTATTGGCAGCCGATACCGGGGGCGAGGCCACGCCGGAGTCGTCTGTCTTCAATCGTGCCAGCGCCTGTCCGTCCGTCTTGGACAGCAGGTGCACCACACCATAGTCATCACCAAACACCACCGAGCGGCCCAGCATCAACGGCGCCGTCAGGCGGCGGTGCTGCAGCTGGTCGATGGACCACACGCGCGAGCCGTCGCCGCGGCGCCAGGCCTGGACGGTGCCATTGCTCTCGGCGCCGAACACGGAATCACCATCGCCGTCGATGCCATCGGCACCCTTGGACGGCTGGGTCCAGCGCACCGATGCGTTTTGCGTATCCACACAGCCCACGGCAGCCTGGAAGGCACGCGCGCAGACGCTGTCACCGACACGGCTGACACGGCCCACGAGGTCCACCAGGCGCTCCACGTCATTGGTGCCGCGCGGGCTTGCCAGCGGGGCCTCCCAGCGCACGGCGCCGGTGTCGGGATCGATACCCACCATGCGGCCCGACAGGCCGGCCACCAGCGTGTTGCCCACGGCGATCAGCACGCCGGGCTGGCGCAGCACCAGGGGCTCGCCCGGGCGCTGTGCGGTCCACAGCTTGCGGCCGTTGGCGGCATCGAAAGCGGCCAGCGAGCGGTCGGCTGCCAGCACGAAGACGCGGCCTCCCGCCACCAGCGGCGGCGTGTAGGCGGCTGCGGGCAGCGGCTGCTTCCACAGCTGCTTGCCTTGCGAGTAGACGATGACCTGGTTGCTGCGCGTGAGCACGGCCTGGCGCTCGGCGTCACCGCCCACGCCTGCGGTCAGCGGCTCGCCAACAGTGAAGCGCGACAGCTGGCTGCCGTTGCGTGCATCGAGGGCCGTGACGCTGCCATCCTTGGCAGCGATCAGCAGCGTGTCGCCCTGCACATGGATGTCGGTGGCCAGCGGCACTTCGGCGCCGAGCTTGGCGGTCCAGGCCTGGTGCACGGCCAGCAGGCCGGGGTTGGCACCCAGCTCCTGGGGCTTGGGCTTGGTGTCGCTGCTGAACCACGAGGACACGGTGGAGCAGCCACCCAGGGCACCGGCCAGCAGGCCCAGAGCCATCCAGCGCGCAACGCCGCGCGGGCGCGAAATCGCCATCAATTGATCAGCCGAGGTTTTCAAGGTTGCTTCTCCGAAGTCGACGTCTTGGCCTGTGCCAGCACGGTGGGTTCAGCACCCAGCGCATTGAGCTTGAACTCGATCAGACGGCCATAGTCCACGCCCTTATCCAGGGCGGCATGGGCGCGCTGGTAGGCATCAATGGCTTCGGCCTGTTTGCCCTGGGCCGCAAGAATGTCGCCACGGCGATCGGCCACGATGCCGGCGAAGGATTCGGGCATGCTGCCTTCCAGCGCCTTGAGGGCTTCGTCGTATTGCTTTTGCTGCTCCAGCACGGCGCTCAGGCGCAGCTTGGCCAGGGCCTTGTAGCCTTCGTCGCCCTTGTCTGCCACCCAGCTCAGGGCTGCCTTGGCGTCATCGAGCTTGCCTTCGTCCACTGCAGCCTTGGCCAGCAGCAGGCCGGCCTGGGCCGCCTGCGTGGTGCCGGCGTACTTGTCCTTGAGATCGGCGAAGGCCTGGCCGGCGCGCGCCGCGTCCTTGCCAGCCAGCGCCACGTCAACGGCATGCGCCAGAGCGGCAGCCTGCGTGGCCTGGCGCTTTTCCCAGTACTGGTAGCCATTCCAGCCGGCAAAGCCGACGAAGATGACCACGAGCACGCCGGTGATCAACGTGCCCCAGGTATTCCAGAAATGCTTGAGCTGCTCTATCTGCTCTTGTTCTTCGAGATCGAAATGGTTTGCCATGGATCGCCTGTGTCGCTTTATGTATGGAGGTCGCCGCTGGAGCGGTCGCTTGAAAAGCTGCGGATGCTGGTCAAACCGCCGATTGTAGGGTGGCAGCCCATTGGGCCGCATCAGCCAGGGCTTGCTGCACCTGCTGGCCCGCGCCGTCGCGCAGCGACTTGACGGTGACCAGGCCCTGCTGCAGCTCATCGGAGCCGAAGATCAGCGCGAAATGTGCGCCGCTGGCATCGGCCTTCTTGAACTGCGACTTCATGCTGCCCATGCCTTCGGCGCTGGCCGCGTGCATCTGCACGCGCACACCGGCCTCGCGCAGCTGCTGCAGGGTGCGCAGCGCCACGGGCATGGCCGCCACATCGGGGACGATGGCGTAGGCATGCAGCGTGGGCGCGGGAATGTCGGTGCCGAGCTCCTTGACGAGTTCCAGCACGCGCTCCACACCCAATGCCCAGCCCACGGCAGGCGCGCTCTTGCCGCCTACCTGTTCGATCAGGTAGTCGTAGCGGCCGCCCGCGCAGATGGTGCCCTGCGAGCCCAGCATGTCGGTGATGAACTCGAACACCGTCAGGTTGTAGTAGTCCAGGCCGCGCACCAGGCGCGGGTTCACGGTCCAGGGCACGCCGTTGGCGTCCAGGATGGCCTTGAGCCCGTCAAAGTGGGCCAGCGAGCCCTCGCCCAGGAAGTCCAGCAGGCGCGGCGCGCCGTTGACCATTTCCTGCATGGCGGGGTTCTTGGTGTCCAGCACGCGCAGCGGGTTGCTGTACATGCGGCGCTTGGCCTCTTCGTCCATCACGTCCTGGTGCTGCTCCAGGTAGGCGATCAGGGCCTGGCGGTGTGCCTGGCGCTCCTCGGGCTGTCCCAGGCTGTTGATTTCCAGGCGCCACTGGGTCAGGCCCAGCTGCTTCCACAGGGAAACGGCCAGCATGATGAGTTCGGCATCGACATCGGGGCCGGCAAAGCCCAGGGCCTCGGCGCCGATCTGGTGGAACTGGCGGTAACGGCCGCGCTGCGGGCGCTCATGGCGGAACATGGGGCCCATGTACCACATGCGCTTGCCGCCGTCGTACAGCAGGTTGTTCTCGATGGTGGCGCGCACCAGGCTGGCCGTGCCTTCGGGGCGCAGCGTCAGGCGCTCGCCGTTGAGCTTGTCCTCGAAGGAGTACATCTCCTTCTCGACAATGTCCGTCACCTCGCCGATGCCACGAACGAACAGCTGCGTATGCTCGACGATGGGCGTGCGCACATTGCGGTAGGCAAAGCGCGCCATCAATTCACGCACCTGCGCTTCCAGCCATTCCCAGCGAGCGGACTCGGCGGGAAGAATGTCGTTCATGCCTTTGACGGCGGAAAGTTTTTCGGGTTTGGCCACGTTGTTCTCGTTCGATGAATGCTCGGAAACAGGCGCTGACCCCGCTTTTTCGCCCCATGCTCTCAACGCCTGTTTCGCGTGAGAGCCAATGAGGCAAAGCGTGGTGCGCTATCTATTTTGCAATAACTGCAATGCTCGGTGCAGCCGCTCAGGCGGGCGCAGCGGCGGTGGCGCCATAGGTGCGCGCCACATAATTTTCGACCAGTGCCTGGAATTCCTCGGCAATCCGCTCGCCGCGCAGCGTGAGCGCCTTTTCGCCGTCGATGTAGACGGGGGCGGCGGGCGCCTCGCCCGTGCCGGGAAGGCTGATGCCGATGTTGGCGTGCTTGCTCTCGCCGGGACCGTTGACGATGCAGCCCATCACGGCCACCTTCATCGCCTCGACACCGGGATACTTCATGCGCCACAGCGGCATCTGGCCACGCAGATAGTCATCGATCTGCTTGGCCAGTTCCTGGAAGGTGGTGCTGGTGGTGCGGCCGCAGCCCGGGCAGGCCGTGACGCTGGGCACGAAGATGCGCAGGCCCAGGGCCTGCAGGATTTCGGAGGCGACCACCACTTCCTGCGTGCGCGCCTCGCCGGGCTGGGGCGTGAGCGAGACGCGGATGGTGTCGCCAATGCCTTCCTGCAGCAGCACGGACAGCGCGGCGGCCGAGGCCACCGTGCCCTTGGTGCCCATGCCGGCTTCGGTCAGGCCCAGGTGCAGCGCATAGTCGCAGCGTTGCGCAAGGGCCCGGTAGACCGAGATCAGGTCCTGCACGCCGCTGACCTTGCACGACAGGATGATGTTGTCGCCGTTCAGCCCCATGGACTCGGCCAGGCGCGCGGAATCGACGGCCGAGGAAATCAGCGCCTCGAACATGACCTGGCGCGTGTCCCAGGGCTGGGCGCGGCGCGAGTTCTCGTCCATCAGCCGGGCCATCAGTTCCTGGTCCAGCGAGCCCCAGTTGACACCGATGCGCACGGCCTTGTCGTAGCGGGCCGCCGCCTCGATCATCTGGCCGAACTGCTTGTCCTTCTTGTCGCCCTTGCCCACGTTGCCGGGGTTGATGCGGTACTTGGACAGTGCCTCGGCGCAGGCCGGGTATTCGGTGAGCAGGCGGTGGCCGTTGTAGTGGAAGTCACCCACCAGCGGCACGTACTCGCCCATGCGGTCCAGCTGCTCGCGGATATAGGGCACGGCGGCGGCCGCCTCGGGCGTGTTGACGGTGATGCGCACCATCTCCGAGCCGGCCTGGGCCAGTTGGCGCACCTGGATGGCCGTCTCGACCGCGTCCACCGTATCGGTGTTGGTCATGGACTGCACGCGCACAGGCGCATCGCCGCCCACGGTGACGACGTTGTTGCGCCAGACCACACGGGCCTGGCGGGACTTGCGCGGCAGCGGCGAGGCAATCGCTATCGGCTGCTGCGTGATGGGGAGATCTTGCACGGTCACTTCACCTCAAAGCGGGCCACATTGTCGCGGGTGGTCTTGGCGACTTCCAGCAATTCGCCACGCACACGCACCTCGGTGCCGCTGGCATTGCCGATGATGACCGACAGCGGCAGCGCGCCCTCGGCGCCAATGGATTCACCGGCCGCCAGCGTCTTTTGCAGCACCACGCGGCCGCTGGAATCCTTGACCTGTACCCACGATTGTGCGTTGGCCTTCATGACCAGCACGCCACCAGGCGTTTGCGCCGCAGTGGCTGCCGATGTCGCTGCTGCGCCCTCGGCAGGCGCATCGGCGGCAGGGGCAGCAGACGTTGTGGTGGACGCAGGAGCCGGAACGGCTGCCGCTGCAGGCGCTGAAGTTGCCGGTGCAGATGCAGGTGCGGATGCGGATGCGGGGGCAGATGCAGCCGGCACATCGACCGGCGTCGTCGCCGCAGGCGCAACGGGCTCCTGGGCGGCCACGGGCTCGGACACAGTCCCTGCTGGCTGCACCAGGGCAGCGGCATCGGAAGCGCCGGCCTGCGGCTCTTCGGCGTCGCCTTCATGCTTGGGCAGGAAGTAGACGGCAGCGGCAGCGGCCAGCAGCAGCAGCACGATGATGGCCACCTTGCGCGAGCCGTTTTCACGTCCCAGCGATGTTCCTGTGGCCTTGAAGGAGCGCTCCTTGAACGTGGCGTTGATGCTGCCGCGATCATCGGCCAGGCTCTTGAGCTGGGTGCGCGGCAGCAGGGCCAGCACCGATGCCGAGTCCATGCGCAGCGTGCGGCAGACGCTTTGCGCCAGGGCCCGCATGAAGACATGGTCCTGGAATGCGGCGTAGTCATCCGCCTCCAGCGCCTCCAGCTTGGGGGCTGGCACCTTGAGTGCCGCCGCCAGCCCGGCCAGAGACAGACCCGCCGCCTCGCGCGCCTGGCGCAGCAGCGTGCCCGCCGTCATGGAAGTTTGTGCGTTCTCGCCTTGCGTACCTGCTTCGTCATGCACCGCCAACACCTCACTCATTGAATGCTCCACGCTCGTAGGCCAGCCATTGGCGGGACTCGGGGAAGCGCTGGTGCAGCTGGTCAGCCAGCTGCCGCATCGCTGCAGATTGCTGCAGCGCCCTCTCTATCTTGATCCCCAGCCACAGGCTTTCCGCATTGGACTGGGGACTGCTGTTCAGGCGCCGGATGTAGAACTGCGCCCTCTTGGCGTCGCCGCCCTGCAGCATCACGTTGCTCAGGTGGTAGGCGATCACCGGGTTGGCGGGATCGAGTTCATAGCCCTTGAGCAGCGCCTGCTGGGCCTCGACCAGCAGGCCGGCCTGCTGAAGGCACAGGCCCTTGGCCATCCAGGTCTTGGGGCGCTCCAGGTAGCCGGGCTGGGCCAGGGCCTTGTCCAGCCATTCCTGGGCTTGCGCGTATTGCTTGCGCTGGCACAGCAGCCAGCCGTAGTTGTGCTGCAGGTCGCCGTCCTGGGGACGCAGCGACATCGCCTTGCGCAGGCTGGCGTCGGCCTGGTCCCAGTCCTGGTTGCGCATGTAGATCAGGGCCAGCAGGCCGTAGCCGTCGGCGGAACTGGGGTCAGCGGCCAGCGCCTGGTTCACCTCTTCCAGGGCCACATCGATGCGGCCGGCCTGGAAATAGGAAGCCGCCAGCTCCAGGCGGATGCTTGCGCGGCGGCGGGGATCGGCCTCGGCGGCAGAAGCCATCGAGGCATTGGAGACGGAGGAAGCGTTGCCGGAGCCAGAATTCGTCGGGGGCACCAAAGGCTGCTTGCCTGCGCAGCCCGCCAAGAAAAGAACCAGCGCGGGCACTGCCCAGCGCATGCCTGTACCGAAATCCCCCGTTCGCAGCCGCCGAGCCACTGACTTCATGAACTGTCCTTTGTTCCGTCGGGGCATGCCAGGCATGCCCCAGGTCTTCTCAAGGCACCTGCTTGAGAACAATGGTGCGCTGCCTGGCCATGCGCTCGGCAGCGCGCGTGCGGTCCTTGACATCGCCAGCCAGCTGTCCGCAGGCTGCATCGATGTCGTCGCCACGTGTCTTGCGCACCGTGGTCACGATGCCGGCATTGCTCAGCAGGCTGGCGAACTCCGTCACCCGCGCTGCGGGTGAACGCAGCAGCCCCGAGGCCGGGAACGGATTGAACGGAATCAGGTTGAACTTGCACCAGCTGCGGCCATCGCCACGCGCGCGGACCAACTCTATCAGTTGGCGCGCATGCTCAGGCTGGTCATTGACGCCATCGAGCATGCAGTATTCGAACGTGATGAAGTCACGGGGCGCGAATTCCAGGTAGCGCTCGCAGGCATCGAGCAGCTCGTGGATGGGGTACTTGCGGTTCAACGGCACCAGCGGGTCGCGCAGCTCGTCATTGGGCGCATGCAGCGACACGGCCATGGCCACGGCGCAGTCCTGGGACAGCCGGTCGATCATCGGCACCACGCCCGAGGTGGACACCGTCACGCGGCGGCGCGAGAGGCCATAGCCATGGTCATCGAGCATGGCGCGCAGCGCCGGCACCAGGGCCGTGTAGTTCTGCAGCGGCTCGCCCATGCCCATCATCACCACGTTGGAGATGACGCGCTCGCCGCCCGTGCCCAGGCGCTTGCGCAGCGCATGCTCGGCATACCACAGCTGGGCCAGGATCTCGCCCGTGCTGAGGTTGCGGCTGAAGCCCTGGTGACCCGTGGAGCAGAAGCGGCAGCCCACGGCGCAGCCCGCCTGGGACGACACGCACAGCGTGCCCCGGTCATCTTCGGGAATGAAAACGGCTTCGACGGCATCGCCGCCCCCCACGTCGAACAGCCACTTGACTGTTCCATCGGCAGACACATGCTCGGTCAGAACCGGCAGGGCCGTGATGTGGGCACACGCCTTGAGCTTTTCGCGCAGGGACTTGGCCAGATCGCTCATCTGGTCGAAGTCGCTGGCGCCTCGCTGGTGGATCCAGCGGAACAGCTGCGTCGCGCGGAAACGCTTCTCGCCGAGTTGCTCGCAGTAAGCGGCAAGTCCGTCGAGATCAAAATCTAGCAAATTGGTATTCATGTCGGCAGGCCGGTGCCACGCCGCTCTCGGCTCTTCCGCGGCAGGCACGGCCTGCACCGGACAGACCATGACGGCCGCGGAAGACGCGGGGATTAGCGCGAGTAGACGTTCATGCCGGGGAAGAAGAAAGCCACTTCCACGGCTGCAGTTTCAGCGGCGTCAGAGCCGTGCACGGCGTTGGCGTCGATGCTGTCGGCGAAGTCGGCGCGGATCGTGCCCTTCTCAGCCTTCTTGGGGTCGGTGGCGCCCATCAGTTCACGGTTCTTCAGGATGGCGTTCTCGCCTTCCAGAGCCTGGATCATCACGGGGCCGGAGACCATGAAGTCCACCAGGTCCTTGAAGAAAGGACGCTCCTTGTGGACGCCGTAGAACTGCTCGGCTTCGCCGCGCGACAGGTGCACCATCTTGGCAGCGATGACCTTCAGGCCAGCGCCTTCGAAGCGTGCGTAGATCTGGCCGATCACGTTCTTGGCAACGGCGTCGGGCTTGATGATGGAAAGAGTGCGTTCGATGGCCATTTGAATGGTTCCTAATCAGGGTTACTATGGATTTTTGTCAATTGGACAAAACCGTTGATTCTAGCTGTGCCATCAAAGTCCTTGATGACATGGTGCTGCCAAATGGCAGGCTTACAGGGCGGGCCGACCACCTCTGGATGAACCAGAAGGCGGACGGCCCGGCCGCCTTTCAGCGGCGTCCTCCCGGCTTGCGCTTGGCGTTCTGGCGTGCACGCGAGAGGCTGTCGGAGCCGATGTAGCCCACCGATGTACGCATCGGATCGGGCTGCTGGCTGCCGCCGCCCTTGCCCCGCCCGCCTGCGCCGCCCTGCCCCTTGCCCTGACCCTGGCCGCCGTCAGCCTTGCCGCCCTTGGCGGCAGGCTTGGCACGCGGGCCGTCGAGCATGGCGTTGGGCGCCGGGCGATTGCCGTCGAAGTAGCGGCCGCCGCCTTCGCGGCGAACGGTGTTGCGGTCGGCCGGGCCACCACGGCGGCCTCCGGCCGGGGGCTTGGGTGCAGCGGGCGCACGCGCCTGCATGCCGGCTGCCGAAGCCAGGGATTGGATATCGGCTTGGTCCAGCTCCACCCAGGCGCCGCGCTTGAGGCCGCGCGGCAGCACCATGGCGCCGTAGCGGATGCGGATCAGCCGGCTCACGGCATGGCCCACCGCCTCGAACATGCGGCGCACTTCGCGGTTGCGGCCTTCGGAAATGGTCACGCGGTACCAGCAGTTGGCGCCTTCACCACCGCCGTCCTCAATGGAGCCGAAGGCGGCCACGCCGTCTTCCAGCTGCACGCCGTCGGTCAGGCGCTGCTTTTCTTCCTTGCTGAGCGCACCCAGCACGCGGGCCGCGTATTCGCGCTCCAGGCCGAAGCGCGGGTGCATCAGGGAGTTGGCCAGCTCGCCCGAGCTGGTGAACAGCAGCAGGCCTTCGGTGTTCAGGTCCAGGCGGCCCACCGATTGCCATTTGCCATGCTGCAGGCGAGGCAGCTTGCGGAACACCGTGGGACGGTTTTGCGGATCGTCATGCGTGACGACCTCGCCCACGGGCTTGTGATAGGCGATGACACGCGCCGGCGGCGGGTCGATGCGAAAGCGGATGGGCTGGCCATTGACCTTGATCTGGTCGCCGAACTGGATGCGCTGGCCCACGTGGGCAGGCTCGTTGTTGACCGAGATGCGGCCTTCAAGAATGAGCTGCTCCATTTCGAGGCGCGATCCCAGCCCGGCCTGGGCCAGCACCTTGTGCAGCTTGGGCGAATCGACCTGGGGCAGCAGCACGCGCTTGGCAGGCGCGGCATCGTCGCGTTCTTCGGCGGCGTCGAGCTCGCCCGAGATGACGTCCGCAAAATCGTAGCCTTCGACAGACCCTGAGTCGGTCGGCTCTGATGCATCAGCCGTCACCAGCTCTTGCACGGTGTCTTCGGCATGCACCGCCTCGGCGGCCGGACGCGGCTTGCGCACAGGCTTGGCGCCGGGCCGCGCCCCGGCCTTGGGAGCGCGCGAGCGCGCAGGGCGGGCCTTGCGCTGCGCGCCGGCCTCATCGGACGCCGGCTGGGCGTCCTGGTCTTTGGAGATATCACTACCCGTCATGGCTTTCCTTCTTCGGCCTGCTTTGCAGCGCCGTCCGTATCCGTTGTATCCGCTGTATCCGTTGCGTCTGTTGCCTCTGTCGCATCCGCTGCGTCTGCCGCATCCGCCAGGTCTGCTGTATCTGCTTGAGCCGTATCTGCGGCCATTGCGGCATCTGCCCCGTCCGATTCCGGGGCATCTGTCTCGCCCTGGGGCTCTTCGGGCAAGGGAGCGTCACCGACTGGCGCGGCCTCGTCCGCTGCCAATTCCTGCGCACCCGACTCTTCCAGCGCCTTGAACAGGCTTTGCTGGGATTCGGGCTCCTCGAGCATGGGCAACTGGTCCAGCGACTGCAGGCCCAGGTCGTCCAGAAACTGGCGCGTGGTGGCGAACAACGAGGGCCGGCCCACGGTTTCCCGGTGGCCAATGACCTCGATCCATCCCCGGTCTTCCAGTTGCTTGATCAGCAGGCTGTTGACCGTCACGCCGCGTATGTCCTCGATGTCGCCGCGCGTCACTGGCTGGCGGTAGGCGATGATCGCCAGCGTCTCCAGGGTCGCACGGGTGTAGCGTGGCGGCTTTTCGGGATGCAGCCGGTCCAGATAGACCCGCATCTCGGGCCGGCTCTGGAAGCGCCATCCAGACGCCACCTGCACCAGCTCCACACCCTTTTGCGCCCAGTCTTTCTGCAGGTCCAGCAGCAGGTCCTTCAGCGTGTCGGAGCCCAGCACGTCATCGAACAGCGAGCGCAGCTCACGCAGCGTGACAGGCTGCGGCGCACAGATCAATGCAGTTTCCAGGACCCGCTTGGCATCTACCGTATTCATGGCTCAGCGTCTCGGGAACAAAGGCGCGCGTGCCACCAGAGGTGGCAGCCAGGGTGCGCCGAATCAAAGAAGAGGAAGCAAGCGCTCCACGGATGCCATGCGAGAGATGGTCAGAGGCTTTCGGCGGGATTGTAGCTCAGCCCCCAATTTTCCAGCGCCTGTGCCATATCGGGCGGCAGCGGCGCGCGCAGCACCAGGGCCTGGCCTGTCATGGGATGGGTGAAGGCCAGCCGGAAGGCGTGCAGCGCCTGGCGCGCCATGCCGCCAGCCTCCTTGCCGCCGTAGACGGCATCGGCCACCAGCGGGTGGCCCAGCGATGCCATGTGCACGCGGATCTGGTGGGTGCGGCCCGTGTGCAGCGTGCAGCGCACCAGGCTGACTTCCTCGTTGCCGGCCAGCAGGTCGATGTCGGTGCGCGCGGTCTTGCCTGCATGCTGTGCCAGATCGACCACGGCCATGCGCAGGCGGTTGCGCGGGTCGCGGCCGATGGGCGCATCGACCTCGCGGCGCTTGCGCGGGCCCCAGGCCTTGTGGGCCAGCGCCAGGTACTGGCGGCTGACATCGCGCGCGGCGATCATGGCCACCAGCGCGTCCATGGCGGCGCGGCTGCGCGCCACCACCATGAGTCCGCTGGTGTCCTTGTCCAGGCGGTGGACGATGCCGGCGCGCGGCACCTCGCGCGCCTTGGGGTCGCGCCCCAGCAGGCCGTTGAGCAGGGTTCCCGTCCAATTGCCCGGAGCCGGGTGCACGACCAGGCCAGCCGGCTTGTTGACGACCAGCAGGTGCTCGTCCTCATACACCACGTCCAGCGCCATGTCCTCGGGCTGGAAGGCCATGCTCTGCTGCGTGGGCCGCATCTCCAGCACCATCCGGTCGCCGGCGGCCACCTTGGTGGCCGGCTTGACCAGCACACGCCCATTGAGCGTGACCGCGCCCTGCGCCAGCAGTTGCTGTAGATAGCTGCGGGAGAACTCGGCCACGCATTCGGCCAGCACCTTGTCGGCGCGCAGGCCGTGCTGGGCCGGCGGCACGGTGATCTCGCGCAGCTCGGCTGCGGCAGCCTCGACCTCACCGCCTTCGGCCTCGTCCTCGACCGGCTCCCACGGCGATTCGCCGGGCGCAGAAGAAACAAGCCCCTGCGGGGCAGGGGCTTGTCCGGTTTGCCTGGTGCTGCGGCTCATCAGCGAGAAGGCAGGTAGCGCGAAGGATCGACAGGCTTGCCCTGGCGACGCACCTCGAAGTGCAGCTTCACGCGGTCCGCGTCGGTGCTGCCCATCTCGGCGATCTTCTGGCCCTTGCGCACGGTCTGGTCTTCCTTGACCAGCAGCGTCTGGTTGTGCGCGTAGGCCGTGAGGTAGGTGTTGTTGTGCTTGAGGATGATCAGGTTGCCATAGCCACGCAGGCCGGCCCCGGCATAGACCACGCGGCCATCGGCAGCGGCCATCACGGGATCGCCGGCCTTGCCTGCGATGTCGTAACCCTTGTTGCGCGCCTCGTCAAAACCGGCGATCAGGCTGCCCGATGCAGGCCAGATGAAGTCCACATCGTCGGCGCCCTTGCCGGCTGCGGGTGCAGGGGCGGGTGCCGGGGTCGGTGCGGGCGCAGGCGTTGCCGTGGAGCCGCCCGACGATGCCACGGGTGGCAGCGGCGTTGCCACCACGGGCGAGCCGCTGGGCGTGGAGGAGGCAGTGGACGACGGGCGCGTGCCGACGCTGTCCGAGCTGGTCGGCGGCACGACGCGCACCACCTGACCGACTTCGATCAGATTGGGGTTCTCCAGATTGTTCCAGCGCGCGATGTCCTTCCAGCTCTGGCCGGTTTCCAGGCCGATGCGGATCAGCGTGTCACCGGGCTTGATCGTGTAGTAGCCGGGCTTGCCGGCGTTTTCGACGCCGGGCAGCGGCTTGACGGCTGCCGATGGCGAGGAAGAGGTGGAGGAGGTGGTGGTCGTTCCACGGTCCTCCACGGGAGCCCTGTTCACTTGGGATGTGCAGCCTGCCAGAACCATGCCGGCCAGCACCACCGTTCCCCAAGCCCCAAGACTTCGCGATACCAACATAAGTTATTCCCTTCTAGGCGATGCCCGATTTTAGGGGGACAAAGTTCACGGCCTCCAAAATCGACTGCGTAAACCCGTGTGAACTCTTGTCAATCACCAGCAGTGCCTGCTTACCACCCGTAACCACCATGGGGGCGACAAGACGCCCGCCCACGGCCAGCTGGTCGCACCAGGCCGAGGGCATGCTCTCGCCACCAGCGGCCGAGATGATGCCCGCATACGGCGCGCCGCTGCCATAGCCTTCCATGCCATCTCCAAAGATCAGATGGACATTGGTCAGCCGCCAGGGACGCAGGTTGCTGCGCGCTTTCTCGTGCAGGCCGCGCAGGCGCTCGATCGAATAGACCTCGCGTGCCACGCGCGCCAGCACCGCCGCCTGGTAGCCGCAGCCCGTGCCGATTTCCAGCACGCGGCCCAGGCCCGACTTCGCGGCTTCCGAACCCAGCAGCAGTTCGGTCATGCGGGCGACCACGCTGGGCTTGGAGATCGTCTGGCCCAGGCCAATGGGCAGGCTGGTGTCTTCATAGGCCTGGTTGACCAGGGCGCTGTCCACAAAACGGTGGCGCTCCACCGATCCCATGGCGGCCAGCACGGCCGGCGACTGTATGCCGGTGGCAGCCAGCCGCTGCACCATGCGAGCGCGCACGGCGGCCGAGTCCAGGCCGATGCCCGAAGGCTGTTGCGGGGCACGGGCACCGGCCGGCGCCAGCGCAGAGCGCGCAGGCGCCGCGCGCGAGGCCGGCGCAGGGGTCTGCACCGAGCGCGCCACCCACGAGGGAACTCCGGGACGGCGCTCGCTCACGGTTGCACCGCCCCGCCCTGGGCTGCCTGCACGCCCTGGCCGGCCGACGCCAGCCTGGCCGCCGTCTGTGCCCAGTAGCCCAGGTTGTCGTGGTCGGTCAGGTCCACCTTCAGCGGCGTGACGGACACATGGCCGTGCGCCGTGGCATGGAAGTCCGTGCCCTCCGAGTCATCCTTGGCCGCGCCTGCGCTGCCTATCCAGTACATCATTTCGCCGCGCGGGCTCTCCTGGGTGATGACGCGTTCGGCCGCATGGCGGCGGCCCAGCCGGCACAGCTTGAGGGGCTTGAGCGCGGACAAGGGCATGTTGGGAATGTTCACGTTGAGCAGCCAGGGCGACAGGCCGATCAGCTCCTGCGATTGCATGTCCATGACCAGCTGGCGCGCGGCGGCGGCAGCGGCCTCGATCTCGGACCAGCCCTTGTCCACCTGCGAGAAGGCAATGGAGGGAATGCCGAACAGAAAGCCTTCCATGGCGGCGCCCACGGTGCCGGAATAGATGGTGTCGTCGCCCATGTTGGCGCCGTTGTTGATGCCGGAGACCACCAGGTCGGGCCGGTAGCCCAGCAGGCCGGTCAGGGCGATGTGCACGCAGTCCGCAGGCGTGCCATTGACATAGCGAAAGCCGTTGTGGGCCTGGTGCACATACAGCGGCGCGTTCAGCGTCAGGGCGTTGGACTTGGCACTGTTGTTGTGCTCCGGTGCCACCACCTCGACGTCTGCCACCGTGCGCAGCGCCTCGTACAGGGCCTGGATGCCGGGCGCCTGGTAGCCGTCGTCGTTACAAATGAGAATCTTCATGGATACAGCAGGGATTGCGGGCGATTGTAGGCGGGCGTCTCGTCGCCCGAGGGACAGGAGGCATTCCCACCACACTCCTATCATCGGCCAGGCATTCAATCACAGGAGACAACCACCATGCATGCTTGGCTTTGCACCACGCCCACAGGCGTCGATCAACTGCAGTGGACGCAGCTGCCCACGCCCACGCCGGGCCCGGGGCAGGTACTGCTCGAAGTGAAGGCGGCCAGCCTGAACTTTCCCGATCTGCTGATCGTGCAGAACAAGTACCAGATGAAGCCTGAGCTGCCGTTCGTGCCGGGCTCGGAGTACGCGGGCGTGGTCCAGGCCGTGGGTGAAGGCGTGAGCCACCTGGCCGTGGGCCAGCGCGTGGCCTGCCTGTCGGGCACGGGGGGCTTCGGCACCCATACGCTGGCGCCGGCCGCGCTGTGCATGCCGCTGCCAGACGGTTTCAGCTTCGTCGATGCGGCGGCCTTCATCATGACCTATGCCACCTCGCACCATGCGCTGATCGACCGCGGCCAGCTGCGCGCGGGCGAGACCGTGCTGGTGCTGGGCGCAGCGGGCGGCGTGGGCACGGCCGCCATCCAGATCGCCAAGGCGGCGGGTGCGCGTGTAATCGCAGCGGCCTCCACCGACGAGAAATGCGCACTGTGCAAGGCACAGGGCGCCGATGCCACCATCAACTACAGCCAGGGCGATCTGCGCGCCGCCATCAAGGAAGCCACCGACGGCAAGGGCCCGGACGTGGTCTACGACCCCGTGGGCGGCGACTTCGCCGAGCCGGCCTTCCGCTCCATCGCCTGGCGCGGCCGTTATCTGATCGTGGGCTTTGCCGCTGGCCCGATTCCTGCCCTGCCGCTGAACCTGCCGCTGCTCAAGGGCGCATCGCTGGTGGGAGTCTTCTGGGGCGAGTTCTCCCGGCGCGAGCCCAAGGCCAATGCGGCCATGATGCAGGAGCTGGCGCAGTGGTACGGCCAGGGAAAGATCAAGCCCGTGATCGACCGCACCATGCCCATGGCCGAGCTGCACGCTGCCTATGCGCGCATGGGATCGCGCCAGGTGCAGGGCAAGCTGGTGATGGTCAACGAGCAGTGAACCGGGCGCTGGCCATGCCACACTGGAGGGCATTGCATTCTGAAACAACTGCCCACCCATGGCCGAGCGCTCCGCTTCCGAACTGGCACGCGAAACCCTGCGGCAACTGGCGCTGAACCGCCTGCCGCCCACCCCGGAAAACTACACCCGCCTCTATGAACAGGCGGCCGGCGAGCCCGGCCCCGCCAGCTTTCCCCAGGGCCCGCTGCGCCATGTCCACGCGCTGCTGCCTGCGCAGACGCCCGGACAGAAGCGCCTGCGCGACCAGTTGGGCGCCGCCATAGAGCGCAGCGACTGGCAAGGGCTGCAGCAGGTCATCACCGCCTATGCCAACGCGGCCTTGCAGCCGCCTGCCCATGAGGCCAGGCCCGTGGAGCTGCCCGTGCCGCCGCCCGTCCAGGCCCTGCCCGACGACCTGACCCAGCAGTTGGCACGGCGCTTCGAGGCCTTGTCCACGCTGCTGGACACCCAGGACACCAAAACCGGGCAACTGCACCAGCAGCTGATGGAGCAGCTGCAATCGCCGCCCGTGGATGCCAAGGCCCTGGCGCGGCGCCTGCACGACCAGCACTACCAGCTGTCGTTCGCCATCGCCGACCAGCTTCAGGTCCTGCAGTTGATGCAGGAGTTGCTGCAGACCCTGGTGCAGCACCTGGCCCAGGACCCCACGCATGGCAGCTGGCTGGTGCAGCAGCTCACGGCCATCGAGCAGGCCATCACCCCGCCGCTGTCGCCCGCGCCTTTGGCCGATGCACGGCGCGAGCTGCAGACCGTGATCCACCGGCGCCTGCAGTTGCAGGACGGCATGGCCGCCGCGCAGCAGGCGCTCAGGGACATGCTGGGCGGCTTCGTCCAGCACCTGGCGCAGATCACGAGCAGCAACGAAACGCTGGGCGCCCGCATGGAAGAGGCGGCACGCCAGCTGGACGGCATCCAGCGCCTGGAAGACGCAGCCCCGCTGCTGCAGCAGGTGCTGGAGGCCACGCGCACCATGGCCGCCGGCAGCCGCGTGGCCCAGGAGGAGCTGCAGGCGCTGCGCGCCCATGTCGATGCCTGCGAGGCCCGCATCGCAACACTGCAGCAGGAGCTGGACGAGGCCGCGCGCCGCGCACGCCACGACCCGCTGACCGGCCAGCTCAACCGCCTGGGCGTGAGCGAGGCGTTGGACCGCGAGGTGGCACGCGCACAGCGCCATGGCCAGCCGCTGAGCGTTGCCCTGGTCGATATGGACGGCATGCAGGCCCTCAATGCCGAGCTGGGGCATGCCATGGGCGATGCCGCGCTGGTGCATGTGGCCCAGCTGGCGCGCCAAGGGCTGCGCCCGGAAGACGTGGTGGGCCGCTATGAAGGCCAGGCCTTCGTGCTGCTGCTGCCGCAGACCCCGGAGACAGCAGGCGCCCAGGCGCTGCAGCGCCTTCTGCAGTTGCTGGAGCAGGCGCCTTTGCCAGCATCTGCGCAGACCCCAGGCCAGCCCGCGCCCCGGCCCCTGAGCTTCAGCGCGGGCGTGGCCCAGTTGCAAAGCCACGAAAACGGCATGGACGTGCTGCGCCGCGCCGACACCGCCATGCTGCAGGCCAAGGAGCGCGGCAAGCACTGCATTGCCACGGCATCAGGCGCACAATGGCAGCCAGTTGGAAATGCAGGCGCCGGCCTTTGATCCACCCAGGGCCACGCCCCGTCTTTCCCCGCTTTTTTGCGCCACCTGCCCCGAACCGCCATGCACCTGCCCTTCCGCGCCTCCGTCCCTGCACCGCGGCGCCAGTTTCTGGTCGGCTCGGGCCTGGCCACGGCGCTGGGCCAGTTGCCTGCCTGGGCCCGGCTGGGCGAGCGGCCTGCGCACAACCCCTTCACGCTGGGCGTGGCCAGCGGCGACCCCGAACCCGACAACGTGCTGCTGTGGACGCGGCTGACGCCACCGCTGGCCCAGCTGGGCGAGACCGACACCACGGCCATGCCTGCGCTCAAGATCCGCTGGGAGCTGGCGCACGACCCGCTGTTCCGCCAGATCGTGCGCAGCGGCGAGGCCATGGCCCAGCCCGAATGGGGCCACGGCGTGCATGTGCAGGTGGGAGGACTGGCGCCCGACCGCTGGTACCACTACCGCTTCATGCTGGGACAGGCGGTCAGCGGCACGGGCCGCTGCCGCACGGCGCCCGCCCCCGGCAGCATGCCGCAGCGCCTGCGCCTGGCCTATGCCTCCTGCCAGCGCTGGGAGCACGGCTACTACGCGGCCTGGCGCCAGGTGGTGCAGGATGCGCCGGACCTGGTGATCTTCCTGGGCGACTACATCTACGAATACGCAACGCCCGCCATGACGCTGGGCCTGGCCCGCACGCACAGCCTGCGCGCCGCACAGACCCTGCAGGACTACCGCGACCGCTACGCCCTGCACAAGAGCGACCCGCTGCTGCAGGCCGCGCATGCCCTGTGCAACTGGTCCGTGGGCTGGGACGACCATGAGGTGGAGAACAACTACGCGGGCGACCAGGGCCAGGGCGATGCCGCGCGTTTCCTGGCCCGGCGCATGGCCGCCTGGCAGGCCTTCTACGAAAACATGCCGCTGCGCGCCAGCGCGCTGACGGGCGCCGGGGCATCGCATGGCGGCGGCGGACTGCAGCTGTACCGCAGCCTGCAATGGGGCCGGCTGGCCCGGCTGCATCTGCTGGACGGCCGCCAGTACCGCAGCGCCCAGGCCTGCCGCATCGAGGGCGAGGCAGACAAGGGCAGCGTGCGCCCTGCGCAATGTGCCGCCCTGTCGGACACGGCGCGCAGCTTCCTGGGCTGGACCCAGGAGCAGTGGCTGTACCGCCAACTGGCCGAGGACGCACGCCACCAGGGCAGCGAGGGGCCGCGCTGGAGCATCCTGGCCCAGCCCACCCTGCTGTCGGCGCACCGGCCGCCCTCGGGATCGCAGGCCACGGACAGCTGGGACGGCTACCCGGCCGCGCGCCAGCGCCTGGTGCGCCACCTCACGCCGGGCGCCCAGCCCACGCCGCGCAACAGCGTGCTGCTGGGCGGCGACCTGCACCAGAACTACGTCTGTGCCGTGCACGCCGATCCCGAGGCCGCGCCCGAACGGCGCAACCCCATCGTGGCCAGCGAGTTCTGCAGCACCTCGATCACCTCGCGCAGCGGCACCACACAGGCCAAGGTCGATGCCATCGTCGCCCACAACCCGCAGGTGCTGTACGCACGCTGCGAGGAACGCGGCTATGGCCTGGCAGACATCACGCCCGAACGCTGGACCAGCGAGCTGCGTGCCGTGGCCAACCCCATGCGCGCCGACAGCCGCATCTACACGCTGGCCCGCTTCACCGTCGAGGACAGGCGGCCCGGCCCCGTAGCCAGCTGACAGGGCACTGACGCAGGGCACGACCGAAGGGCACTTTCAGCAGGCCTCGGAATCAGTGGCTATCCTGACATCGCCACCCGGCATGCCGCCTATCGTATGGTGAGCTGCCTTGCCCCGCCCACCAGAACACGGAAGCCATGCACCTGACTTTCAGCGCCTACTACACCCTGATCTTCGCCGCCCTCGTCCTTTTGCTGGGCAAATGGCTGGTGCAGCACCTGCGCCTGCTGCGCGAATTCAACATCCCCGAGCCCGTGGCCGGCGGTCTGGTCGTCGCCGTCGCCCTGTTCGTGCTCAACCAGACCCTGGGCTACACCTTCAGCTTCAGCAGCGAGCTGCAGATGGCCTTCATGCTGGTGTTTTTCTCCTCCATCGGGCTGAGCGCCAATTTCGCCAAGCTGCGCGAAGGCGGCCGTTCGCTGCTGCTGTTCCTGGCCGTGGTCGCCGTCTTCATCGGCCTGCAGGACCTGGTGGGCGTGAGCCTGGCCACGATGCTCGGGCTCGATCCGCTGTTCGGGCTGATCGCAGGCTCCGTCACCCTGACGGGCGGCCATGGCACGGCAGGCGCCTGGGGCCAGGTTTTCGAGCGCGAGTACGGCATCCAGGGCGCGGTCACGCTGGGCATTGCCTGTGCCACCTTCGGACTGGTGATCGGCGGCCTGATCGGCGGCCCCCTGGCCAAGGCCCTGATCACGCGCCGCAGGCTTGCCGTGCACGACCCTGCAGCCGCCCCCGAAAAACAGCCCCCGCTGGGCGAAAGTGCAAGCCACGGCGGCTTTGAGAACCCCGAGCAGACGCGCCTGATCACCACCAGCGCGGCCATAGAAACACTGGCCCTGTTCGCAGGCTGCCTGGGCTTTGCCGAGTTCATGGCGCAGTTCACCGCCGGCACCCTGTTCTCCCTGCCCACCTTCGTCTGGGCGCTGGCAGGCGGCGTCGTGATCCGCAATACGCTGGACTATGTCTTTCACTTCCAGGTATTCGACCGGGCCATCGACGTCTTCGGCAATGCCTCGCTGTCCATCTACCTGGCCATGGCCCTGCTGTCGCTCAAGCTGTGGGAGCTGGCGGGGCTGGCGGCGCCGCTGATGGTGATCCTGGCGGCCCAGACCCTGGTGATGGGCCTGTATGCCGCGCTGGTGACCTTCCGCATCATGGGCAGCAACTACGATGCGGCCGTGCTGGCCGCCGGCCACTGCGGCTTCGGCATGGGTGCCACGCCCACGGCCGTGGCCAACATGCAGGCCATCACCAACCAGTACGGCCCCTCGCACAAGGCCTTCCTCATCGTGCCGATGGTGGGCGCCTTCTTCGTCGACATCGTCAATGCCACGGTGATCCAGCTGTTCATCCGCTGGCTGCACTGACCATCGCAAACACCGAACGCACCATGCCCCTGCTGCGCCGCGCCCTTGCCACCACCCAGGCGCTCGTCCTGACCCTGCTGCTGGCAGGCTGCAGCCTGCCGCCGCTGGCTGGCCGCAGCGAATCCACGGCGCTGCCGCCCGAGGCCGCACAGGCCACGCTGCTGGGCCAGGCGCTGGCACCGCTGCTGGACCAGCATCCGGGGCTTACCGGCATCCACGCGCTTTCCGATGCACGCAACGCCTACGCGGCGCGTGCCCTGCTGGCCCGCGTGGCCCAGCGCACACTGGATGTGCAGTACTACATCTGGCGTGACGACACCACGGGCCACCTGCTGCTCGACGAACTGCGCCAGGCCGCCGACCGGGGCGTGCGCGTGCGCCTGCTGCTGGACGACGGCGGCACGGCGGGGCTGGACACGCAGCTCAGCGCGCTGGACCGGCATCCGCAGATCGAGGTGCGGCTGTTCAACCCCTTTGCGCAGCGCACGCCCAAGGCGCTGGGCTATGTGACGGATTTCTCGCGCACGCAGCGGCGTATGCACAACAAGAGCTTCACGGCCGACAGCCAGGCCAGCATCGTGGGTGGACGCAACATCGGCGACGAGTACTTCGCGGCCACCGACGGCGTGCTGTTCGCCGACCTGGACGTGGTCGCCATGGGGCCGGTGGTGGCCGATATCGCGCACTCGTTCGACCAGTACTGGGCCAGCGCCTCGGCCTACCCCGTGGCCAGCCTGCTGCCGCCGCTGCCCGACTATGCGGTGGCGCGCGCCAGCGAGGCCCTGGCCACCGAGGTGCAGCGGCCCGAGGCCCAGGCCTATGTGCGCGCCGTGGCGCAAAGCCCGTTCACGCAAGAGCTGCTGGCCGGCCGCCTGCCGCTGCGCTGGGCCCGCGCCACCCTGGTCAGCGACGACCCGGCCAAGGTGCTGGGCCAGGTGCCCAGGCAGGGGCTGCTGATCACGCAGCTGGCCCCCGCCATCGGCCAGCCGCAGCGCCAGCTGGACCTGGTCTCGCCCTACTTCGTGCCCACCGAGGCCGGCGTACGTGCCCTGGCCGGCCTGCGCCGCCAGGGCATTGCCGTGCGCGTACTCACCAACAGCCTGGAGGCGACCGACGTGGCCGTGGTCCACGCCGGCTATGCCCGGTACCGGCGCCCGCTGATCGAGGAAGGCGTGCAGCTGTACGAACTGCGCCGCCAGATCGGCGAGCCGGACACGCCCGCCGCCGATGCAGGCGTGCCCCGGCAGGGGCTACCGTCGCCCGCCGCGTCCTCGGGCGGGAAGTCGGGCGTGGGTTCGGGCAGCCGCCCCGGCAGCTCGGGCTCCAGCCTGCATGCGAAGACTTTTGCGGTCGATGGCGAGCGCATCTTCGTGGGCTCGTTCAACTTCGACCCGCGCTCGGCCCACCTCAACACCGAGATGGGCCTGCTGATCGACAGCCCCGAGATGGCTTCGCAGATGAGCCGCATGCTCGACCAGAGCCTGCCAGCGGCCGCCTACCATGTGCAGATCGATGCACAGGGCCGCCTGAGCTGGACCACGGAAAGCGGCACGCCGCCTGAGCCACTCACCACCACCACCGAGCCCGGCAGCAGTGCATTCAAGCGCCTGATGCTGCGCGTGCTGGGCTGGCTGCCCATCGAGGGGCTGCTCTGACAAGCCCAGCCTAGCCCAGCGCAGCCCGGTCTGGCACGGCCCCGCCGCTCAGTCCAGCCGGATCGACGGGCGCAGGCGCGAATTCATCAAATCGATCAGCCACAGCAGCCCGCCGCGCCAAAAGCCGTAGATGCGGGCCTGGTGCGAGCGGTACAGCATGATGTGGCTCAGCATGGCCATGCGCCCGCGGATCACGCCGCCGTTGAACAGGCCGAATTTGCCCAGCGATCCATAGGCGTCGTAATGGGCCAATGACACCAGGGCGCCAAAGTCGCGGTAGGCAAAGCCTTCGGGGCGGAAACCCGGCTCCTTCAGCAGGCGCGGCAGCGTCTCCACCAGATAGCGGGCCTGCTGGTGCGCCACCTGGGCGGTGGGCGGCAGCGGCACGCTGGCGCCGGGCAGGGTGAAGCTGGCGCAATCCCCCACGGCGTAGACGTTCGGGTCGCTGGTCTGCAGCTGGCCGTTGACCTTGAGCTGGTTGCCTTGCGTGGTCTCCAGTCCCAGCTGCGCCAGGAAGGCCGGGGCCTTCACGCCCGCTGCCCAGACGCGCAGGCCTGCGGGGACGAACTCGCCGCTGGCCAGCACGAACCCCTCTTCGCTGGCCGACTGCACGCGGCCGTTGACGATCACCGAAACGCCCAGGGCCTGCAGGCGCAGGCGCGTGGCTTCGGAAATCTCTTCAGGAAAACCGGGCAGCAGGCGTGGCCCGGCCTCGATCAGCACGATGCCGAAGCGCGCGGCCTCGCCCAGCGCGCCGTAGGCCCGGGCGCTCTCGGCCAGCTGCACCAGCTCGGCCGCCAGCTCCACGCCCGTGGCGCCGCCGCCCACGATGGCCACGCGCAGCTGCTCGCCGCTGGTCATGCAGCGCACCATGCGCAGGCGGATCTCGCTGTTGAAGGCATCGGCCTTGCGGCGTGAGTCGATCATGAAGCAGTGCTCGTCCACGCCCGGCGTGCCGAAATCATTGGCGCCGCTGCCCACGGCGATCACCAGCCTGTCGTAGGCAATGCGCCGGCCCGGCACGATCTCGCGGCCATCGGGCGCCTCGATGGGGGCCAGCAGCACCTCGCGGGCCTCGCGGTCCAGGCCGCACATTTCGCCGGGCTGGTAGGCAAAGCTGGCGTCGCTGGCCTGGGCCAGGTAGGTGGTCTGCTGCTGGGCCAGGTCGCGCGTGCCGGCTGCAATGGTGTGCAGCATGGGCTTCCAGACATGGGCCGAATCGCTGTCCACCAGGGTCACCGAGCCGATGGCGTCCGTGCGCCCCTTGCCCAGCGCCGTGGCAATCTCCAGCCCCGCCACGCCACCGCCCACGACGACGATGCGCGCCCCGCCCGATCCCGTTGCCGAACCCGCTTCTTGTTCCTTGCCCATTGCTGCTCCCTGCCGGAAGGCCCGGCCGGCCGCACCATGCGCCGGCTTGCAGGACATTCGCTTCCAGACAGTCTTGATTCTTGTCAGTTTGGGTAGCAGGCGACTTGCTAGGGGTAAGCCCCAGATCTGCAACAGATATCTGATAGAAGACCGCCGATCGCGCAAGGCCCAGTCTTGTACAGGACCGCGCTGCAGGAAAAACATCGTCCCTGCCGGATGGCCAGCCGGACGTGATCATTGCGCTATCAACACAAGAGCATCCGCCCTGTCCGTCACGCAGCATGGACGACGACATGACGGCCTGCATCTGCAGGCCTGCACGAATGCCCCGCCGCCGGGCCCGCGATTTGCGATTGTCAATATACGAAACGTATATTCCCCGTATGATCGCCACCCCATGGGAATCGTCAAAATATCCGACCAATTGCACGACCAGATCCGCCTGTCCAGCGCGGCCCTGGGTCGATCCATCAACGCCCAGGCCGAGCATTGGCTGCGTGTCGGCCAGCTGGCCGAACACCATCCCCATCTCGACTACGCAGGCATCTGCGCCCTGCTGCTGCAAGAGGCCGCGGCCACGCTGAAGCTGGGCGAGCCCGAGGCGGCACCGGCTCCCGCCGATACGGCAGCACGCCGCCCGCGCCCCGTGCGCCTGTCGGGAGGCCTGCAATGAGGGGCGCCAAGCTGCGCAGCGTTCCGCTGCACGACGCCCTCGATATCGGGCAATCACGCAAGGCCGGTGGCCTGGCCGCCCGTGTCCTGCAGATGCTGGTGCCCCACGTGCAGCCGGGCGTCAGCACCGAGCACCTGGACAAGCTCTGCCATGACTTCATCGTCGATGAACTGCGCTGCGTGCCAACCAACGTGGGCTACCACGGCTTTCCGAAGACGGTCTGCACCTCGCCCAACCACGTGGTCTGCCACGGCATCCCCGACGCCCGGCAGATCCTGCGCGAGGGCGACATCCTCAATGTCGATGTGGCCGTGACCACGCCCGAGGGCTGGATCGGCGACACCAGCCGCATGTACTACGTGGGCCAGCCCTCCAACCAGGCGCGCCGCCTGGTGGAGACCACCTACGAGGCCCTGCTGGCCGGCATCCGCGCCGTGCGCCCCGGCGCCACGCTGGGCGACATCGGCCATGCCATCCAGACCGTGGCCCAGCGCGAGCGCTTCAGCGTGGTGCGCGAGTACTGCGGCCACGGCATCGGCAAGGTCTACCACGACGACCCCCAGGTGCTGCATTACGGCCAGCCCGGCCAGGGCATGGTGCTGGAGGCCGGCATGATCTTCACCATCGAGCCCATGCTCAACGCCGGCAAGGCGGCCACGCGCGAACTGGCCGACGGCTGGACGGTGATCACCAACGACAAGTCGCTGTCCGCCCAGTGGGAGCACATGGTGGTGGTGACCGACACGGGCTTCGACGTGCTCACGCGCTGGCCCGAGGGCACGGGCAGCTACGCGGCCATCTGAGCATGGCGTCCAACTACCTGTACCTGGGCCTGGCCATCGTCGCCGAGGTGGCGGCCACGTCCTGCCTCAAGCAGTCCGAAGGCTTCACGCGGCTGTGGCCCAGCGTGGTCACGGTCCTGGGCTACGCGCTGGCCTTCTACTTCCTGTCGCTGACGCTGCGCACCGTGCCCACGGGCGTGGCCTATGCGATCTGGTCCGGCGCGGGCATCGTGCTGATCTCCCTGGTCGGATGGCTCTGGCAGGGCCAGACGCTGGACCTGCCCGCGCTGGCGGGCATGGGCCTGATCGTGGCGGGCGTGCTGGTCATCCAGCTGTTTTCCAAGACGGCCGGACACTGAGCCGCTGCCCGCGCCGCGGCCCGGCCATCAGCCCGTGATGGCCTGGACCGATCCGGCCTGCCGGCGCAGCTCGAACTTCTGGATCTTGCCCGTGCTGGTCTTGGGCAGTTCGCCAAAGACCACGGCGCGCGGCACCTTGTAGCCGGCCAGGTGCTTCTTGCAGTGGGCCACGATGTCTTCGGCCGTGGTCTGCGCGCCGGCCTTCAGCTCGATGAAGGCGCAGGGCGTCTCGCCCCACTTGGGATCGGGCTTGGCCACCACGGCGGCGGCCAGCACGGCCGGGTGGCGGTAGAGCACGTCCTCGACCTCGATGGACGAGATGTTCTCCCCGCCCGAGATGATGATGTCCTTGCTGCGGTCCTTGATCTGTATATAGCCGTCCGGATGCTGCACGGCCAGGTCGCCCGTGTGGAACCAGCCGCCGCGGAAGGCCTCGTCCGTGGCCTGCGGGTTCTTCAGGTAGCCCTTCATGGCGATGTTGCCCTGGAACATGATCTCGCCCATGGTCTGGCCGTCATGGGGCACGGGTTCCATGGTCTCCGGATCGAGCACGCTGGCCGAGCGCTGCAGGTGGTAGCGCACGCCCTGGCGGGAATTGAGGCGCGCGCGTTCGCCGATGTCCAGCGCATCCCAGGCTGCGTGCTTGGCGCAGACCGTGGCCGGGCCGTAGACCTCGGTCAGGCCATAGACATGGGTGATGTCGAAGCCCAGCTGCTCCATGCCCTCGATCATCGAGGCCGGTGGTGCGGCGCCCGCCACCATGGCCTTGACTCCGGCGGGCACTCCCTCCTTCATGGCGGCCGGCGCATTGACCAGCAGGCCGTGCACGATGGGCGCGCCGCAGTAATGCGTGACGCCGTGGTTGCGGATGGCGTCGAAGATGGCCTGTGCCTCCACCCGGCGCAGGCAGACATTGACCCCCGCGCGCGCCGCCACCGTCCACGGAAAGCACCAGCCGTTGCAATGGAACATGGGCAGGGTCCACAGGTAGACGGCGTGCTTGGGCATGTCCCACTCCAGCACATTGCTGATGGCATTGATGGCCGCACCCCGGTGGTGGTAGACCACGCCCTTGGGGTTGCCCGTGGTGCCGCTGGTGTAGTTCAGCGCGATGGCATCCCACTCGTCGGCAGGCAGCTGCCAGTCGAAACCGGCATCGCCACCGGCCACGAAGTCGTCGTAGTCCAGGCTGCCCACCTGCTCGGCGGCCGGTCCGTACAGCGCGTCCTCGACCTGGATCACCAGCAGAGGCGCGCTGCGCTGGCGCAGCTTCAGCGCCTTGGCCACCACGCCCGTGAACTCCGGGTCCACGATCAGCACCTTGGCCTCGCCATGGTCCAGCATGAAGGCAATGGTTTCCGCATCCAGCCGCGTGTTCAGCGCATTGAGCACGGCCCCCGCCATGGGCACGCCGAAATGCGCCTCCACCATGGGCGGCGTATTGGGCAGCATCACGGCCACGGTGTCGTTCTTGCCCACGCCCGCCTTGTGCAGGCTGCTGGCCAGCTGGCGGCAGCGCGCATAGGTCTCGCCCCAGCTGCGGCGCAGCGTGCCGTGGACCACGGCCAGCCGCTCGGGATAGACCTCGGCCGTGCGGGCGATGAAGCCCAAGGGGCTGAGCGGCGCATGGTTGGCGCTGTTGCGCTCCAGATGCTGGTCGTAAATGTGGGTCATCGTGGTCTCCGGTTCGCTGGGTTTTCTGGTGAGATGCCCGCCTGCCGCCGCAGGCTGGCGAAACCTGAAGATATAGCAAGACAGGCTTACACAAGCTTGATGCGCATCCACCCGGCTCGCCACCGCACAGGCCCGGATAACCAAAGCGGCATGCATGGTCTTTGCAGGGCATCAAAACTTTCAGAATTTCATGGAAACTGAAAATACTTATGCAGAACAATCACTTGACCTGCCTGCAGGCGCGCCTGCGACTGTCCCCCAGGCGACTGCACAACCACAGTCCTCTATAAGACATCATTTATCAGATGACTCGGCCGCACGGCCCCGGCTTCACTCGTAGAATCGCCGCTTGGATTCGCCGGCCAGCACCGCTGGAAGGCGAACAAGGAGTTCCTAGAGGAGTCGCCTGGCAACGCTCCAGGCATCGTTGGAGACGAGCCTGCACCCCACCGGTGCAGGCTTTTTTTTGCTTCAGCGCAGGCTCAGGGACTGGCGCTTCCAGGCCGGGTCCTGCCAGCGCTGGAACAGCGGCAGGGCCGATACATCGCCGGTCACGCGCTCGGTGGCCAGGCCGTCCAGCCGCACCACTTCGAAGCTCTTGCGGTAGCGGCCCTGGCCACGGGCCTCGCGCGCCACCAGCATCAGCTGGCCGCCAGGCACCCAGCCCGCCCATTCGGCCACGCCGGTCTCCGGGGCGGTGGCGGCCGGGGGCAGCACGTCGGCCAGCCAGCCGCCTTCGGTCTTGCGCAGCACCCACAGTTCGCGCCAGCCTTCCAGCGGCTGCACGGCCAGGGCCACGGCCGTGCCCTCGCGGTTGGTGCTGGCCGATGCGGCCCACACCACGCCATAGGTGCAGCGGCGCAACAAAGGGGCCTTGGCGCCGTGCTGGGCGTCCACCAGCAGCACGCAGGTTTCGCCGGGAGCACCGGGCTCGGTCAGCAGCGTCGGGCGGGCTCCGGCAGCAGGAGCCGCAGCAGCAACAGGCGACAGCGCCCAGCGCACGGCGCTCACGCGCATGGCCGCGTCGTTGTAGGCGCTCTGGTCTTCATCGGGCAGCTCGGACTTGCTGACGCCCGTGAACTCGGCCAGCGCCCGGGCGGCCGATGCCGCCACGGCAGGGTCGGCCATGCTCTTGCGCGCCTGCTGAAAGGCCAGCGCCGCCCACACGCTGGCGCGGCGCATCTGCACGCGGCCGCGCAGGTAGGGCGGCAGGCCGGTCACGTCCACGCGCTCCAGCACATCAGCCTGCCAGGCATGCATGCGGGCGCGCTCATGGGCCGGCAGATCGGGGTCCACGCATTCGGGCCGTGTCAGCGCCAGGGCGGCGCGGGCGCGCTGCGGCGCGTCGGCGGCGGGCATGGCCAGCACGCGGCGGAAGAATTCGCCTTCATAGCAGACCTGCATGCGGCCTTCGACCTCATAGGTCGCAAAGCGCAGGCCGTAGCCGTTGGCCACATCCAGGTGGGCCGACAGCGTGGCGCCCGAGGCCTTGCCAGGCGCAGCGGCGGAGGCGCGCCGCGCCAGCCGGTCGGCAAAGCCGCCCAGTGCGTCGAAGGCCTGCGCGCCTTCGGCGCCGGCCAGGGTCCTGGCGGGCGCGGCCTGCAGGTAGGCGGCCGCCAGGCCAATGCCCAGCGCCTCGGCACCGGGCGTGTCCTGCACGAAGCGCAGCACGGCCAGCAAGGCGGGGGCATCGGCCTCGGTCATGGCCACGCGGCGCACATCGCCGGCGCGGATGAAGCCGCCGCGCTCGCGCTTGTGGTCCCAGACCTGGAGGTAGTCCAGGCGTTCGCCCCTGATCTCCAGCACTTCGCCCTGCCACAGGCTGGCCTGCTGCTGGGCGCCGTCGCGCGGCGCGGCGCGCAGGCTGGCCTGATCCTGCACCACGATGGCGCTGCCCATGCCGGTGGCCAGCGCTGCGGCGGCCAAGGTCGATACGGTCAGCATGGCTTATTGCTCCTGAACGGCTGCGTTGGCATCTTCGGCCGCCACGGAGGCTGCGCCGGCCTGTGCATTGCGGCTGCCGCCCAGCAGGGCCGCGCCGATGAAGTCGCCATTGGCCGGCGGGGGCGCGATGATGACCTGGATCTTGTCCGAGAGCTTGTCGGCCAGCGTCTTCTGGATCAGCAGCGGGTAGCGCGTGACCAGGGTGCCTTCGCGCGCCATCTGCTCGGCGTTGACCTTGCCCAGGCGGTCCATGCGGAAGGCCTCGGCCTCGGCCAGCTTCTGGCGCGCATCGGCTTCGCCATTGGCCTCGATGCGGCGGGCCTGGGCGCTGCCCTCGGCGGCTTTCACGCGGGCCACGCGCTCGGCCTCGGCCTCCAGCTGGCGCTGCTCGATCTGGCGCTGCTTGAAGGGCAGCACATGCTTCATGGCCTCTTCCTGGGCACGCGCCGCAATCACCTGCTCGCGTGCGGCGGCTTCGGCGGCCACTTCGCGGCGCACCTTGTCGGCATTGGCGTCCAGCTCGGTTTCCTTGACGCGCTTGTCCTTGAGTTCCAGCGTGTAGCGCATTTTCTCCGAGGCCAGCTCCTCGGCCAGCAGGCTGTCCATGCCGCGGCGGTACTCGGCGGGCAGGTCCACCTTGCCGATCTGGATGCTGCGCAGCGTGACGCCGTCGGCCGCCAGGCGCGTGCGCAGTTCGGTTTCCATGATCTGTGCGATCTCGGCGCGCTTGGTCGAGAAGATTTCGCGCACGGTGTAGCGCGCAAACACCTTGTAGACCAGGCCCTGCACGGCGGGCTCCACGATGTCGCCGCCTATGTCCAGAGGCAGGTTGCCGGCCTTGACGGCGGGCGATGCGGGATCAAGCGCATAGCGCACGTTCAGGTCCAGGCCCAGGGACAGGCCCTCGACCGACTGCAGGGGTGCGCTGCCATTGGCCTGGCGCATGGCCTCCGGGCGGTAGCTCTGGTCGCGCAGGGAGAACACGCGCACCGTGTGCAGGCCCGGCACCACCCACACGCTGCCATCGCGCCACAGGCTGACCGAGCCCGTGAACTGGTTCAGGCGCACGCCCAGCGTGCCCTGCTCCAGGTGCTGCACGGGCGGGTTGCGCACCACCACCAGACCTGCCACCACCACCACGGCGCCGATGGCCAGCCAGCGCACGGTACGTGCCGTGGGCAGCAGGACTGCCCAGTCCACGGGCTGGCGGCGAGGCGCGTTGCCCGGCAGCGTGCCGGCGTCGGCTGGAGGCTCGGAGGAATCGGCAGAGCCGGCTTCGTCCAGGCGGGCGGACTTGCGGCCCGTCAGGGCCTGCATGATGCGGTTCCAGGTGGCTTTCATGGTGTTCTCTCTCTCGGCTGTGATGGCTGTTGTTGGCTGTTTCTGAGGCACCGGAAACCGGGGTGGCTCATTGAGAACCGATTGTTCGGATCCACCCCGGAAGCAACAACGCGGCGCACGGACCAAAGCGCTCACACCGGCAGCGCAAACGCTCCGGCCCCGGAAGAAAAACTCACACCCGGGCCGGCGCAGGGCCGAGATAATCCCGCGAACACCGCCACGGCGGCCTCCCCCGACCCCACCACTGCACAGCCCCATGACCCGTATCGCCGTGATCGAAGACGACCTGCCCACCAGCAACCAGTTGGCGGGATGGATACGCAGTGCGCGCAGCGGCATCGTGATCGACCAGTGGTTCACGCGCGACGAGGCCGAGGCCGCCCTGGCCCGCGAACACTACGACGCCGTGGTGCTGGACATCGAGCTGGGCCGCGAGCGCCATGCGGGCGTGGCCCTGATCAACGCCATCAACAAGCTGGGCCAGGGCACGCCGGTGCTGGTGGTCTCGGCCATGCCGGCCGCCATCTACCGCAGCATCATGAAAGCGCTGGACGCCTGGGACTACCTGCAAAAGACCACCTTCGAGGAGGCGGACTTCATCGAGACCTTCCTGGACATCCTGCGCACCACGCAGCGCGCGGCGCCCGTGGCCGCGCAGGCCGCCGCAGCGCCCGCAGGCGACGCCCTGGTGCTGGACCCGCTGTGGCAGCGCACGCCCACCTGGCGCGGCGAGCGCATCAACCTGCCGCTGACTGCCCAGCGCATCCTTGCCACGCTGCACCAGCGCAGCGGCGAAGTGGTGTCCTACGACGAGCTGTTCGAGGTGGTCAAAAGCGGCCGTAACCGCGACAACGTGCGCAAGCACGTCAGCACCATCCGCGAGGCCCTGCGCGAGGTGGACCCGGGCTTCGAAGGCATAGAGAACGTGCCCATGCGCGGCTTTCGCTGGGTGGGCCAGGCCGGCGCCGCCGTCCGCACATGAAGCGCCTGCTCAACCCCAGGCTGGAGCTGCCCCGGCTGGAGGTGCCTCGCCTGGGCCTGGCCGCCTTCCGCCAGCGCATCCTGCTGCGCGGCGTGTTCGTGCTGCTGGCAGTGGCCACGGTGGCGCTGAGCGTGGTGGTGCTCAAGGACGAGAAGGAACGCGCCTGGCAGGCCTACCAGCACGGCTTTGTGCGCAGCCAGGCCGAGGTCATGGCGCGGCTGCGCCATCCTTCGGGCCGGCTGGCCCTGCTCAACGCCGGCCACCTGGGCCAGGGCGTGACGCCGCTGGCGCCGCTGCTGCTGCCCTACGCGGCCATCGACTTCGACGATCCGCAAAAGTCCCAGCAGGCCGTGGAGATGGCCGGCTGCTCGGTCCAGTACTCCGATGGCGCCTCGCTGTGCGCAGCCATTGGCAACAATCCCTACGCAGGCGGATTCATCTATCTGGTGGGCAGCTTCTTCGCAGGCGAGCTGACACCGCGCGAACGCGGCTCGCGCGAGCCCGCCCAGGCGCACCGCGCCCGCATCACGCTCGACATGCGCGGCAGCACCTACCGCTGGATCGCGCCCTATGAGGCCATGCCGCAGCAGGGCAACAAGTCCGGCAACGGCGAGCACGGCCGGCTCACCGGCTTTGTGGACAACGGCACGCCCCAGCTTGAGGCCCGCGCGCGGCCCGTGCGCGATTTCCGTGGCTGGCTCTGGCAGAACGGCCATTGCCGCGACCTGCCGCCTGGCGTGCAGGGTCATGCGGGCAATGACAAGACACCCCCTGCAGCCGACTGCCTGCGCCGCACGCACTACTCCATCCGCCTGCCGGTCGAGCTGTTCCGCGAAGCCCTGTTCCGCAGGGACGTGCGCCCCGTCTGGCCGCCTGAAGACCTGGGCAGCATGCGTGTGCGCGTGGAAATGCTGGCCCCCGGGGACACGGAGCCGCCGCTGTTCGACAGCAATGCGCCCGGGGCGCAGCTTGCGGCCTCGCTCAACGACATCTCGCGCAGCCTGCTGCCGGGCGAGCGCGTGCAGATCCGCAAGGTGGGTGCCGACGAGGCCAGCGCCATCACCCTCAAGGGCGTGGATGTGCAGGCCGCGCCGTCGGCGCCCTGGCTGCTGCGCCTGATCAGCTGGCTGCCGCTGGATGCGGCCGGCGTCTCCGCCGCCACCATGACCCCGGCCGTGCCCACGGGCCAGGACATTCTGGACACGCCCACGGGCAACTACACCGTCAGCTTCACCGGCCACCCGCGCGATGTGGAACAGGGCCTGGCCGCCGTGGCCACGCGCCTGTCCTGGTACCTGGGCGCCATGCTGGCCGCCATTGCGCTGGCCTGGCTGATCGTCGAGCTGGGGCTGATCCGCCGCGTGACCGCCCTCACCCGGCGCGCCGCCGCCGTGTCCTACAACGTGCAGGACGGCCATGTCGGCCCGCGCCTGGGCGACCTCGAAGTATCGGACCTTCGTGGTTCCGACGAGCTGGGCATTCTGGCCGGCGGACTGGCCGACCTGCTGCAGCGCGTGAAGGACGACCTGCAGCGCGAGCAACTGCGCGCCCAGCAGGAACGCGACATGTGGCATGCCGTGGGCCACGAGATCATGTCGCCCCTGCAATCGCTGATGGTGCTTTACGGGCCCGACGACCCCGGCCACCGCTACGTGCAGCGCATGCAGCAGGCCGTGCATGTGCTCTACGGCACGGCATCGCCGGCCGAGGCGCTGCAGGCCGCCAACGTGCCCGAAGGCCGGCTGGACCTGAATGCCTTCCTGTCCCACGTGGCCGCCAACGCGCACTTTGCGGGCATTGCCAACGTGGTCTACGAAGGCGGGAGCGGGGAAGGGAGCGGGGGCGGGAACAGGGACGTCACGGGCGCCGTGATCGTGCGCGCCGACGAGTTTGCGCTGGAAGACGTGGTCACCCACATCCTGCGCAATGCCGACAGCTACCGGCCCGCGGGCACGGCCATCACGCTGTCGCTGTCGGCCTCGGAGTCCGCCGCCAGCGCCACGCTGCACAACCAGGGCGCCACCATTGCGGAGGACCTGCTGGAGCGCATCTTCGAGCTGGGCGTGTCCGCCCCCCAGGAGCCGGCCGCCGCCGGCAGCGCCGAGCACCGGGGCCAGGGCCTGTTCGTGGCCAGGACCTATATGGCGAAGATGGGCGGCACGATCAAGGCGCACAACACGCGCGATGGCGTGGCCTTCACGCTGACCTTCCAGCGCCTGGGCTGAGGGCCGGGCACCGCCGGCCAGTGCCCCCGGGGCACGGCCGGATGGCCCCGCGAAGGCACAATACGCGGGTGTCCATTCCCCAATCGTTCATCCAGGAATTGCTCTCGCGCGTCGACGTGGTCGATATCGTGGGACGCTACGTGCAGCTCAGGAAGGGCGGCGCCAACTTCATGGGCCTGTGCCCGTTCCACAGCGAGAAGTCGCCCTCCTTCACCGTCAGTCCCAGCAAGCAGTTCTATCACTGCTTTGGCTGCGGCAAGAATGGCAACGCCATCGGCTTTCTGATGGACCATGCCGGCATGGGCTTCGTCGAAGCCGTGCAGGATCTTGCCGGCCAGGTCGGCCTGCAGGTGCCGCAGGACGACATCAGCCCCGCCGAGCGCGAGCGCCAGGCCGCGCAAAAGCAGAAACAGGCCACCCTCACCGACGTGCTGGAGAAGGCAGGCGACGCCTACCGCAAGCACCTCAAGGCATCGCCCCAGGCCATCGACTACCTCAAGCGCCGCGGCGTCTCGGGCGAGACCGCCAAGCGCTTCGGCCTGGGCTACGCGCCTGCGGGCTGGCGGTCGCTGGCCAGCGTGTTCCCGCAGTACGACGATCCGCAGCTCGAAGAATCGGGCCTGGTCATCGTTGGCGAGGGCGACGACAAGCGCTACGACCGCTTCCGCGACCGGCTGATGTTTCCCATCCGCAACGTCAAGGGCGAGTGCATCGGCTTCGGCGGCCGCGTCTTCGGCGACGAGAAGCCCAAATACCTGAATTCGCCCGAAACCCCGGTCTTTCACAAGGGGCGCGAGCTCTACGGCCTCTTCGAGGCCCGCACCGCCCTGCGCGACATGGGCTATGCGCTGGTCACCGAAGGCTATATGGACGTGGTGGCCCTGGCCCAGCTGGGCTTTGCCAACGCCGTCGCCACGCTGGGCACGGCCTGCACGCCCGACCATATTCACAAACTGTTTCGATTTACCGAAGCCGTCGTCTTCAGCTTCGACGGCGACGCGGCGGGCCGGCGCGCCGCGCGCAAGGCGCTCGATGCGGCCCTGCCCTATGCCAGCGACACGCGCAGCGTCAAATTCCTCTTCCTGCCCGCCGAGCACGACCCGGACAGCTTCATCCGCGAGTACGGCAGCGAAGCCTTTGCCCGCTACGTGGGCGACGCGCTGCCGTTGAGCCGCTTTCTCATCGAGGCGGCCAGCGAAGGCTGCGACCTGGGCCAGGCCGAAGGCCGTGCCCACATGGCCAGCAATGCCCGCCCGCTGTGGACGGCACTGCCCGACGGCGCCCTCAAGCGCCAGCTGCTGGGCGAGATCGCCGAACTCGTGCAGCTGGATGCGCGCGATCTCTCGGACCTGTGGTCGCAGGAAGCCGCCCGCAGCGGCCCCGCACGGGGCTCCATGGCCGGTGGCGCCCACCATCCGGGCCAGGCCAGCCATGCACCGGCCGCGCCCGACTGGGGCCAGCCGGCCGAATACAACGCCCCTTCGGGCTGGCCCGAGGGGAGCAGCCAGGGCGGCGGCACAGGCGGCTGGCGTGGCGGCGAGCCCGGGCGCGGCGGCAAAAAGCCCTGGCCGCGCAAGCCCTGGGACAAAAATGGCCGCAGCGACTTCAACCCGCCGCCCATGGGGCCGCGCGTAGCCCCCGCCACACGCACGGACCAGGCGGCGCGCCTGCTCATGGCGCACATGGAGTTCATGGAAGAACTCACCCACGAGGACTTCGAGGCGCTGGCGCGCTGCGCCGCCGGGCACGGCGCGCTGTTCCGCTGGATGGAAGCACAGTTCCAGGAATCCGGCCCCCGGCCCTTCGCCGTGCTGCGCGAGCAACTGCGCGGCCTGCCCCATGAGGTGCTGGCGGACAAGCTGATGAGCGGCCCCCACGCCCATCCCGAAGGCGAGCTGTCCGAGCTGCGCCGCGAGCTGCGCGGCGTGCTCAACCGCATCGTCATCGACCACATCAAGGCCCAGATCGACGAAGCCGTGCGCGACATGGCACGGGACCCCAGCGCCGCCCAGCGCTATCGCGATCTCTTTGCCCGACAGCAGGTCCTGGAAAACCAGATGCGCACTTCCTCTTGAAATCGAGGTAAGCAGATATAATTAGGGGCTATCGGCAAGAGCGACAGCAGCACCTCCGGACCGGGCCCCGTGAAGAACTCACGTGATTGCAGCAACTGCACGGCCCAATTTCCCGCAAGGACTGCACACCAAATGTTCGCCCAGACATCTTGCCTGGAACGTTTTTCGCTTCCCTGGCGGACCTAGTCCGTCCGCGCGTGCGCCTAGGCGGCGCTTGTTTGAGTTTCCCTTTGTGTGTGTTCGCTCCTGACCGTGAGGTGTTCATGCCCGTTTCAAAGTCCGTGAAGTCCAAGCAGGCCCCCGAAGCTCCAGCGAAGCCCAAGACTTCGACAACCTCTTCAGCCCCGGCCAAGGCCGGTGCCGGCAAAGCCGCTGCAGGACCGAAGAGCGCCGCATCTGCGGCCAAAGCAAAGAAAGATACCGACGTGGTAACCAAGTCCCAAGCCGAACTCAAAGCCATGGCCGACGAGCTGCTCGCCGCCGCGACCCCCAAGCGCGGCCGCAAGAAGGCAGCCGAAGGCGACGACGCCCCCGCACAGACCGAAAAGAAGCCTGCCGCCGCCAAGAAGGCGCCGGCCAAGGCAGCCGCAAGCTCCACCGCCGCTGCCAAGACCCCCGCCAAGCGCGGCCGCAAGCCCAAGGCCAAGGAAGGCGGCGACGACATCGATGATGCCGACCTGTCCGACATCGATGGCGACATCGATGGCGAAGGTGAAGGCGAGTCCGAGGTCGAGACCGAAGTGGAAGTCGAGGTCGAGACCACTTCGGCCCCGGCCGAAAAGGTCAAGCCCCTGCGCATGAAGATCAGCAAGGCCAAGGAACGCGCCTTGATGAAGGAATTCGGCCTGGACGAAACCGTCCTGACCGAAGAGGAAATGTCCACCCGCCGCCAGCGCCTGAAGGCGCTGATCAAGCTGGGCAAGACGCGCGGCTACCTGACGCACAGCGAAATCAACGACCACCTGCCCGACAAGCTGGTCGATGCCGAGACGCTGGAAGTCGTGATCTCCATGCTCAACGACATGGGCGTGGCCGTCTACGAGCAGACTCCCGATGCGGAAACCCTGCTGCTGAACAACACGGGCCAGTCCGCCACCACCGAAGAGGAAGCCGAGGAAGAGGCCGAAGCCGCCCTGTCCACGGTGGACTCCGAGTTCGGCCGCACCACCGACCCCGTGCGCATGTACATGCGCGAAATGGGCACGGTCGAGCTGCTGACGCGCGAAGGCGAAATCGAAATCGCCAAGCGCATCGAAGGCGGCCTGATGGACATGATGGAGGCCATCTCGGCCTCGCCTGCCACCATCGCCGAGATCCTGGCCATGTCCGAGGAAATCCGCGAAGGCAAGGTCGTCATCTCCACCATCGTCGACGGCTTCGTCAACGCCAATGAGAACGACGACTACGTGGCCGAAGAAGACTTCGACGAATACGACGAAGAGGACGACGACGACGGCAAGGGCGGCTCCAAGGCGCTGACCAAGAAGCTCGAAGAGCTCAAGAACGAGGCGCTGCGCCGCTTCGACGCCATGCGCGAGAACTTCGACAAGATGCACAAGGTGTACGACAAGGACGGCTACGGCACGCCCGTGTACATGAAGGTGCAGAAGGCCCTGACCGAAGAGCTGATGACCATCCGCTTCACGGCCAAGACCATCGAGAAGCTATGCGACCTCGTGCGCGCCCAGGTGGATGACGTGCGCAAGAAGGAACGCGAGCTGCGCAAGATCATCGTGGACAAGTGCGGCATGCCGCAGGAGACCTTCATCGCCCAGTTCCCGCCCAACCTGCTGAACCTGCAGTGGGTGGTGCAGCAGGTCGCGGCCGGCAAGCCCTGGAGCAACGTGCTCGAGCGCAACATCCCGCCCGTGCAGGAGCTGCAGCAGAACCTGATCGACCTGCAATCGCGCGTGGTCGTGCCGCTGGACGAGCTCAAGCGCATCAACAAGCGCATGAACGATGGCGAGCGCGCCAGCCGTGACGCCAAGAAGGAGATGATCGAAGCCAACCTGCGCCTGGTGATCTCCATCGCCAAGAAGTACACGAACCGCGGCCTGCAGTTCCTGGATCTGATCCAGGAAGGCAACATCGGCCTGATGAAGGCGGTGGACAAGTTCGAATACCGTCGCGGCTACAAGTTCTCGACCTATGCCACGTGGTGGATCCGCCAGGCCATCACGCGCTCGATCGCCGACCAGGCGCGCACCATCCGTATCCCGGTGCACATGATCGAGACCATCAACAAGATGAACCGCATCTCGCGCCAGCATCTGCAGGAGTTCGGCTTCGAGCCCGATGCGTCCATCCTGGCGGCCAAGATGGAGATCCCCGAGGACAAGATCCGCAAGATCATGAAGATCGCCAAGGAGCCGATCTCCATGGAAACGCCGATCGGCGACGACGACGATTCGCACCTGGGCGACTTCATCGAGGACACCAACAACACCGCTCCCGTGGACGCCGCCATGCAGGCCGGCCTGCGCGACGTGGTCAAGGACATCCTCGACGGCCTCACCCCGCGCGAAGCCAAGGTGCTGCGCATGCGCTTCGGCATCGAAATGTCCACCGACCACACGCTGGAAGAAGTGGGCAAGCAGTTCGACGTCACGCGCGAACGCATCCGCCAGATCGAGGCCAAGGCCCTGCGCAAGCTCAAGCACCCGAGCCGCTCGGACAAGCTGCGCAGCTTCATCGACTCGCTGTAAGGCGCTGTGGATGCCGGCCCCCGGGCCGGCAACCGCCCCCTGGAAAGCCCCGCACTCCCCTGCGGGGCTTTTTGTTTGTGACGGGCCATCTGCCGGGCAGGGCGGTGGTGGCGCGATAGACTGCCGCCTTTGTCTGCACGGGCAACAGCATGGCTCTCGAAATCGAACGCAAATACCTGGTGGCCGACCCTGGCATCGTGGCAGGCCTGACGGGCGTGCGCATGGCGCAGGGATACATCGCCGACAACGGCATGTGGGTGCGGGTGCGCATCGCCGGAGACACCGGATTTCTCACGCTCAAGGGCCCGGCACGCGGCATGAGCCGGGCCGAATTCGAATACCGGATCCCGCTGGCCGATGCCGAGACGCTGCTGGCCCAGCACTGCGCGCATGGCGCCATCGACAAGGTCCGCTACATCGTGCCGGTGGACGGCTTCGACTTCGAGGTCGATGTGTTCGAAGGCCCCCTGGCCGGCCTGGTCACGGCCGAGATCGAGCTGGCCAGCGAGGATATCCAGCCGCCATCGCCCGCCTGGCTGGGCGCGGAGGTCACCTCCGACCTGCGCTACAGCAATTCGCAACTGGCCAAGACCCGGCAGCTGCCTTCGCCGGCCCTGCTGCCGGGTTGAAGCAAAACGGCCCTGTTGCCGCGCCAGGACGGCCTGTGCCGCGGCAGTTCAGCCGCCGGCCCGGTCCAGGGCCATGGCCTGCACCTGCAATCCGGAGCCCTCGCGCAGCGGCTGCAGATCGCCCTGCGCCCGGAAGCCATGCGCCAAATACAGCCGCATGGCGGGAGAGTCTGCTGCGGTCACGCCCAGCCGCACACGCCGCATGCCCATCTGCCAGGCCCAGGCGACGGCCTGCGCCAGCAGCGCCTGGCCCGCGCCCCGGCCACGCGCGGCAGGATCGACCCACATCTGAAAGAGGTCGGCCATGCCGGGCTCGTCGGCACACAGCTTGCACCAGACCAGGCCGCAGGCCTGTTCGCCGTTGACGGCGAAGAGCACCCTGTCCCTGCCCCCGGCAGCAGCGGCCTGCAGCCGTGCAGCCCAGTCCGCGTCAGCCCTTGCAGCCTCTGCCGCCCAGGTGCTGCCGAAGGCGTCGGGGGCATCGCGCAGGGCACGCAGGCGGATATCGCGGTACTGCGGCCATTCATGGGGATCAACGGGGCGGATGGAGATCATGGAGCTTTCTGCGTCGGACAAAGGGGTTGGGAAAGAGAACCTCAGCCCCGGCCATGCCGGGCTGCGAGCACCGCCAGCATACGGAAGAAGGCGGCACCGATCTCCTCCTCGCAGACGCAGGCGTATCCCAGCAGCAGGCCGCGCCGCTTGTGCGGGCCTGCGTAATAGCGCGACAGCGGCTTGACGAAGATGCCCGCCTGCCGGAGATCCTCGGCAAGCGCCACATCGTCGTCCTGGCCCGGCAGCTGCATCACGAAATGCAGGCCTGCGCTGCTTTCCACCCAGGGCAGGTGGTCGACGCCCAGGTAGCGCTCGATCAGGGACAGCAGCATGCGGCGGCGCTTGCCGTAGAGCAGGCGCATCTTGCGGATGTGGGCGGCGTAGTGGCCTTCGGTGATCAACTCGGCAATCACCTGCTGGGGCAGCTGGTGCCCCTCGCGGTACAGCTCGGAATGGATGCGCCGCAGGGGCTCGGCCAGCGCCGGTGGCAGCACCATGTAGCCCATGCGCAGCCCCGGATAGAGGGTTTTGCTGAAGGTGCCTATGTAGATCACGGGCGCACCTTCCTCCATGCCCTGCATGCTGGGCACGGGACTGCCGGAGAAGCGGAATTCGCTGTCGTAGTCGTCCTCCACGATCCAGGCGCCCACGCGGCGTGCATAGGCAATCAGCGCACGGCGCCGGGCCATGCTCATGACGGCGCCCAGGGGATATTGGTGCGAGGGCGTGACGAAGATCAGCCGGGGCGCGGGCAGGCCTTCGGGCAGTTGCATGCCCTCCTCGTCCACGGGCACGCTGTGCAGGTGCAGCCCGTGCTGCATGCGCAGCACGTTGGCAATGCCCCAGTAGCCGGGCTCCTCCATCCACACGCAGTCGCCGGGATCGGCAAGGCTGCGCACCACCAGGTCGATGGCCTGGTGCACGCCTTCGGTGATCAGCACCTGGCCCGGCCCGCAGTCCACCGAGCGCGCCACGCGCAGGTGCTCGGCCAGGGCCTGCTTGAGCGTGTCCACGCCGCCGCGCGTGCCGTAGGTCAGCAGTTGCGGCCCGGCGTGGCGCAGCAGGCGGTTGTGGATGCGCGCATAGGTGGCGCGCGGAAATTCGGTCACATCGGGCACGCCGGGCATGAAGGCGCCCCATTGCTGCTCGGAGGCCTGGGCCGTTTTCAGCAGGGCCTGCGCCTGTGCAGACAGGCCGCCGCCCGGTGCGGGCGCCGCGGCGGTGGCGCGGCGTGCGGGCGCACGCCCGCCGCTCAGCAGCAAGGCCGCGGGCAGGGTGTCCACCACATGCGTGCCCCGCCCCACCTGGCTGCGCACATAGCCCTCCACCTGCAGCTGCTCGTAGGCGTGGTTGACGGTGTTGCGCGACACGCCCAGCTCGCGCGCCAGGTCACGCGAGGCAGGCAGACGGCTGCGCGGCAATAGGGCCCCGCTGTCTATGGCCTGGCGGATGGCCAGGTACAGGCCCCGATTGAGATGGGTGCGGTCGCCGCCCAGCCCGCGCCAGTCCATCTGGAGGATGAGATCCGCGCACACGGAGGGTTTTGCCATGCCTGCCTTGGGGGAGTGAGATAGAGGTGGAAGTGGAGGCGCTCTCAATTGGCACCACCATCTTTTCAAAAGATGGCTCCAGTCATGGAACCAATGACCACTATAACGGGAAGCCTTGCATCCCCATCAACGGAGAACCCTCTCATGTCCAGCGCCACCGCCTCTTCCCCGAACCAGCAACTCCAGAACCGGCGCAACGCCGCCATGCCGCGCGGCGTGGGTGTGATGTGCGGCTTCCATGCCGTGCAGGCCGACAACGCCCTGCTGACCGATGCCGAGGGCCGGCAGTACATCGATTTCGCGGCCGGCATTGCCGTGCTCAACACGGGCCACCGCCATCCGCGCGTGGTCCAGGCCGTGCAGCAGCAGCTGGAGCGCTTCACGCACACGGCCTTCCAGATCGTTCCCTACGAAAGCGCGATTGCGCTGGCCGAGCGCATCAATGCGCTGGCGCCCATCGCCGGCCCGGCCAAGACCGCCTTCTTCACCACGGGCGCCGAGGCCGTGGAGAACGCCGTCAAGATCGCGCGCCATGCCACGGGACGCTCGGCCGTGATCGCCTTCCAGGGCGCCTTCCATGGCCGCACCCAGCTGGGCATGGCACTGACGGGCAAGGTGGCGCCCTACAAGCAGGGCTTCGGCCCCATGCCGGGCGAAGTCTTCCACGCGCCCTTCCCCGGCGAGCAGGCGGGCGTGAGCGTGCAGCAGTCGCTGGACGCCATTGCCATGCTGCTCAAGACCTCGGTGGACCCGCAGCGCGTGGCCGCCATCATCGTGGAGCCCGTCCAGGGCGAAGGGGGCTTTCACCCCGTGCCTGCCGCCCTGTTCACCGGCCTGCGCCAGCTGTGCGACCAGCACGGCATGCTGCTGATCGCCGACGAGGTGCAGACCGGCTTCGCTCGCACGGGCAAGCTGTTCGCCATGGAGCACTACGGCGTGCAGCCCGACCTGATCACCATGGCCAAGAGCCTGGGCGGCGGCCTGCCGATCTCGGGCGTGGTGGGCCGCGCGGCCATCATGGACGCACCCCACCCCGGCGGCCTGGGCGGCACCTATGCCGCCAACCCGCTGGCCGTGGCCGCGGCCCATGCCGTGCTCGACGTGATCGATGAAGAACGGCTGTGCGAGCGCGCCCACGCACTGGGCAACCAGCTGCGCGCGCGCCTGCAAGCCCTGCAGGCGCAGGATGCCGGCATTGCCGACGTGCGCGGACTGGGCTCGATGCTGGCCGTGGAGTTCCGCCTTCCCGGCAGCGGCGAGCCCGATGCGCAGCGCGTGGCCGCCGTCGTCCGGCACGCGCAGGAGCAGGGCCTGCTGCTGCTGACCTGCGGCCTGTACGGCAACGCCATCCGCTTTCTCTATCCGCTGACGATTCCACAGCCGCTGTTCGCCAGGGCCCTGGACATCATCGACAGCGCCATCACCCAGAGCGCGTCCCAGCCAGTCGCCGCCTGAATCCCATCCCAGCCATACCCTGCCGCACCATGAGTCTTTCACTGCAACGTCCCGATCTGTTCCGCCAGGCCTGCCTGCTTGCCCAGGGCTGGCACCCCGTGGGCTCCGGCCCCGCCATTGACGTCTTCAACCCCGCCACGGGCGAGCGCCTGGGCCAGGTGCCTGCCCTGCAGGCCGGCGAAACCGAAGCCGCCATTGCCGCCGCACAGCGTGCACTGCCCGCCTGGGCCGCGCTGACGGGCAAGCAGCGCGCAGGCATCCTGCGCCGCTGGTTCGACCTGATGCTGGCGCACCAGGACGATCTGGCGCGGCTGATGACCCTGGAGCAGGGCAAGCCCCTGGCCGAGGCACGCGGCGAGATCGCCTACGCGGCCTCCTTCATCGAATGGTTTGCCGAGGAAGGCAAGCGCGTGGACGGAGAACTGCTGCAGTCGCCCACGGCCGGCCAGCAACTGCTGACGCTGCGCGAGCCCATTGGCGTGTGCGCCGCCATCACGCCCTGGAACTTCCCGGCCGCCATGATCACGCGCAAGGCCGGCCCGGCGCTGGCCGCCGGCTGCACCATGCTGGTCAAGCCGGCCGAAAGCACGCCCTTCACGGCCCTGGCCCTGGGCGTGCTGGCCCAGGAGGCCGGCATTCCCGCCGGCGTCTTCCAGGTGCTGACCGGCCACCCGCAGGACATCGGCCAGGCGCTGACGCAAAGCCCCGTGGTGCGCAAGCTCAGCTTCACAGGCTCCACGGCCACCGGGCGGCTGCTGATGCGCCAGTGCAGCGACACGGTCAAGAAGCTGTCGCTGGAGCTGGGCGGCAATGCGCCGTTGATCGTGTTCGACGATGCCGATATCGACCAGGCCGTGGCCGGCATCCTGGCCTCCAAGTTCCGCAACGCGGGCCAGACCTGCGTATGCGCCAACCGCATCTATGTGCAGGACGGCATCCACGACGAACTGGCCCGCCGCCTGGCGCGGGCCATGGCGGAGTTCAAGGTCGGCAACGGCCTGGAGCCCGGCGTGACGCATGGCCCGCTGATCAACGAGGCCGCCGTGCAGAAGGTGGAAAGCCATGTGGCCGACGCGCTGTCCAAGGGCGCACGCCTGCTGGCCGGTGGCAGGCGCCCGGTGCCGGGCAAGCTGTTCTTCGAGCCCACGCTGCTGGCCGATGTGAACGACAGCATGCGGGTCTGCGAGGAAGAGACCTTCGGCCCGCTGGCGCCGCTGTTCCGTTTCCACGACGAGGACGAAGTGGTGCGCCGCGCCAACGACACCATCTACGGCCTGGCCGCCTATCTGTTCACCAACGACAACCGCCGCATCTGGCGCGTATCGCGTGCGCTGGAGTACGGCATGGTGGGCATCAATACCGGCCTGATCTCCAACGAGGTCGCGCCCTTCGGCGGCGTCAAGCAGTCCGGCCTGGGCCGCGAGGGCTCGCGCCACGGCATCGAGGAATACCTGGAAACCAAGTACCTGTGCCTGCAGACGGCATGAGCACGGCATGAGGACGGCATGAGGACGGCCTGAAGTCCGCAGTGCCCCCCGGCAGGGAAGACAGCATGGGCCCTTGACGGCAGCCTGGCTAGACTGGGCGCCATCAAAGGCCTATCCGATTCGCACCATGGACGCTTCTTCCGCCAGCCCCTCCTCCCCCACCGCGCCACTGCGCATCGCCGTCATGGGCGCAGGCGCCGTGGGTTGCTATTTCGGCGCACTGCTGGCACGCGCCGGCCACCAGGTCAGGCTGATCGGCCGTCCCGCCCATGTGCAGGCCGTGCAGCAGCATGGCCTGCGGCTGGAGACGGCGGCGCTGGACATCCAGGTGCCCATGCAGGCATCGACCGAGGCCAGCGCCGTGCGCGATGCCCATGTGGTGATGTTCTGCGTCAAGTCCACGGCCACCGAGGAAGCGGCCCGCGAGATGCAGCCGCACCTGGCGCCGGGCGCCCTGGTGCTGACCATGCAAAACGGCGTGGACAACGACGAGCGCGTGCGCGCCGTGCTGGGCCCGTCCGTGGCCGTGGCGGCCGCCGTGGTCTATGTGGCCACGGCCATGGCCGGTCCCGGCCATGTGCGCCACTTCGGGCGTGGCGAGCTGGTCATCGCGCCCTCTGCACTCAGCGAACAGGTGGCCCTGCAGTTTGGCAAGGCAGGCATTGCCGTGCAGGTTTCGCCCGATGTGCGCGGCGCGCTGTGGGCCAAGCTGGTGATCAACTGCGCCTACAACGCGCTGTCGGCGCTGTGCCAGCTGCCCTACGGCCCGCTGGTGCAGGCGCCCGGCGTGGCGCACGTGGTGGACGACGTGGTGGCCGAATGCCTGGCCGTGGCAAGGGCAGACGGCGTGGCCCTGCCCGGCGACGTGCCCGCTGCCGTGCGGGGCCTGCCGGCCACCATGCCGGGTCAGTTCTCATCCACCGCCCAGGATCTGGCGCTGGGCAAGCCCAGCGAAATCGACCACCTGAACGGCTATGTGGTGCGGCGCGGCGAGGCCCTGGGCGTGCCCGTGCCGCTGAACCGCACGCTGCAGGTGCTGATCAGGCTGGCCTCTTCACGCATGCAGGCCAGCCAGGCGCCCCGGAACCCGCCTCAGAACTCGTAGTTGGCAGACACCCACAGGCGGCGGCCTTCCTGGTTGTTCGCGTAGCGGTTGCCAAAGATCACGGTACCCTGGACCTGGCCCGGTACGTTGTAGGGCTGGTAGTCCACGAAATCCTTGTTGAACAGGTTGTAGATGGCCGCGTTGATGGTGAACTGCTTGCTCACGCGGTAGCTGCCACCCAGGTGGAACTGGGTATAGGCCTTGTAGTTGCCCAGCGCGGCCTTGGCGGCCTGGGAGCTGGCGCTGGTGCCGGGGTCGCGGAAGCGCTCGCTGCGGTATTCGGCACGCAGCCACAGGTTCCACTGGGCACCCGGCTCCCAGTTCAGGCGGGCGTTGAGCGCATGCTTGGGCGTGTCGCTCAGCGGGTTGCCCCGGTTGGGGCCGCTCTTTTGCTCGCTCCTGGTGAAGGTGTAGTTGGCGCTGGCATTCCAGCCGCGCGCCAGCGGCATGCGCGCGCTCAACTCCAGCCCGCGCGTGACGGCCTCGTCCACGTTGATGGACTGGCCGAAGGCATCCACCAGGGGCCAGTTGCCGAAGCTCACGCAGCCGGGGCGGTTGGGCGCTGCCGCAAAGTCGCAGTTGATCAGGCCCGGGCCGCTGGTGATCTTGTCCTTGAACTCGTTGTTGAACACCGTGGCGCTGCCTGCAAAGCCCGTGGGGCTGTCGAAATAGACGCCCAGTTCGGTGGTGCGGCTGGTTTCGGGCTTGAGGTTGGGGCTGCCCACCAGCGGCAGGCGGCCCTGCTGGCCAAAGCCGTTGATGCCGGGCGCCAGCTGTTCCACGCGCGGCGTCTTGTAGCCGTTGCTGATACCGCCCTTCACGGTCCACTGCGGCGCGGCATTCCACACGCCGTAGATGCGCGGGCTGAGCTTGCCGCCGAAGAGGCTGTGGCGGTCATAGCGCGCGCCCAGCGTGAGCTTGAAGGCGTCGGTCAGGCTCCATTCGTCCTCGGCAAACAGGGCCTTCTGCGTGAAGGCGAACTTGTTCGGCGCCACGCCGTCCTTCATCTCGGCATCCCACCACTGGCCGCCCAGCATGGTCAGGTGGGCACCCCAGGGCAGGACCAGCTTGCTGTCCAGCACCTTGCTTTCCACCTCCAGCGTGCGCGCAGCGCCCGGTGTCGCGCCCGGCGTTCCCGGGGGAACGGTGCGGCCCATGGTTTCGGTGCGGTTGACCATGAAGCTGGTGTCCCAGGTTCCGAAGCCGAAGCGGCCCGTGTGCGCCAGCGTGAGCTGGTCGCGGTTGTATTTCTGCTCGGGGCCGTAGCCGCCCTGCAGCCCCAGCGTGCCGAGCTGGCCGCGCGAGTTGTCATAGGTCTGGCGGCCCGAGTCCAGGTCCAGCGTGATGTCGTGGTACCTGTTGGGCGTGAGCGCCAGGCGCAGGCCCAAGTTGTTGATCTCGGACTTGACGGGGTTGCCGCCCATGAGGGGAACGGCGGGCTGGCCGTTGGCGCCCGCATAGGTGATGTCCGAAGCGGCCCGGCGCTGCGTGCTGCCGCGGATCGACAGACCCAGCAGGTCCTCCTTGATGGGGCCGCTCAGGTAGAACTTGCCGGATTTGATGTCGCCGAACTCCGACTCTTGCTGCAGCGTGTAGTCGGCGCTGACGCTGCCCGTCCAGGTCTTGCCGACCTTGCGGGTGATGATGTTGATCACGCCGCCCATGGCGTCGGAGCCGTAGAGCGTGGACATGGGGCCGCGGATGACCTCGATGCGCTCGATGGCGCCGATGGGCGGCATGAAGCTGGTCTGCGTCTCGCCAAAGCCGTTGGGCGTGACGTTGCCGGCCGAGTTCTGGCGGCGGCCGTCGATGAGCACCAGCGTGTAGTCGCTGGGCATGCCGCGGATGCTGATGTTCAGGCCGCCGGTCTTGCCTGCGGGGGCGCCCACGTCGATGCCTTCCACGCTTTCCAGCGCGTCGGTCAGGCTGCCGAAGCGGCCCTTGGCCAGTTCCTCACGCGGGATGACGGTGATGGAGGCCGGCGCCTCCTTGATGTCCTGCTCGAAACCCGAGGCGGAGACCACGACTTCGCGCAGCTCCGTGGCGGGCGCGGCATTGCCTGTTGCCGTCTGTGCACAGACGGCGCCCGAAGCGCAGACGGCAGCCACCACAAGGGCCAGATGGGAAGGACGCGACGGAAGAACTCCGCGCAGATCGCGATACGACATGCAAACACTCCAGAAACGGAAAACGGGCTGTGGGGCCCGTGAAACTCGCTTTGAAATGTTTGGTTATGCGATGGGATGGGGATATGTAACGAAATTATATGAACATTGAGAATCATTTCCATTCTCACGAGCACAATAGGATTTATCTGTCGTACCGATGCTACGTTCCTAGGAGCAAACCGGCCCATCTTTGCGCTCGCGCAAGCGGGGTTCAGTACACATCGCGCCGGTATCGGCCGCTGCGCACCAGCAGCTCCATCTGCGCCTCGCCCAACACGGCGTGCAGCGCCTGGTCCACGCCCTGGGCCATGCCCTGCAGGCTGCCGCACACGTAGACGGCTGCGCCCTGCGCCACCCATTGGCGCAAGACATCGCCGGACTGCGCCAGCAGGTCCTGCACATAGGCGCGCGGCGCGCCTTCGCTGCGGTCGCGCGAGAAGGCCAGGTCCAGGCGCTGCAGCACGCCGCCATCGCGCCATGCCTGAAGCTCGTCGCCGTACAGCCGGTCGTGCGCCGCATTGCGCTCGCCGAACAGCAGCCAGTTGGGACCCAGGCCCGCCGCAGCACGCGCGCGCAGGTGGCTGCGCAGGCCCGCCAGGCCCGTGCCGTTGCCGATCAGCACCAGCGGGCGCTGCAGGTTGTCTTCCAGTCGGAAATTGCGGTGCGCACGCAGCCTCAGGGTGATGGCTGCCCCCAGGGGGGCGCCCTGAGTGAGCCAGCCCGAGGCCAGGCCCGGCGAGCCATCCTCGCGCCGCGCCTGGCGCACCAGCAGGTGCACGCAGCCATCCTGGGCGATGGAGGCGATGGAGTACTCGCGCGGATGCTGCGGGTCCGCAGGAATGCAGACCTGCGCCAGGTCGCCGGACTCCCACAGCGCGGGCTCCGTTGCAGGGGGCTGCAGCTCGATGTGGAACACCGGCTCGCCTGCGCTGCCCGGGTTCATGTGCCGGCGCGCGGCCAGCGTCCATTCGCTGAAGACCGGCTGCTCCCATGCCGGCATGTCGCCCAGGCTGCTGATCTGGGTCAGCTGGTGCTGCCAGGCGGTCAGCGCCTGCGGCGCGCCGTTGTCCATTTCAATGCGCTCGAACCAGGGCCTGGCGCCACCGGCACGCAGCCAGCTGTCCAGCGCGCGGCCAAAGCCGCAGAACTGCGCGTACTGCCGATCGCCCAGCGCCAGCAGACCGTATTGCAGATGGGACAGCGGCCGTGCATCGGCCATGGCGTGCGCCAGGAACAGCGCCGCGTTGTCGGGCGGGTCGCCCTCGCCATAGGTGCTGGCGATGAACAGCGCCCTTTGCGTGCGCGCCAGCAGGTCGGCATCCACAGCGTCCAGGGCGCACAGGTGCACGCTTTCTCCGGCTGTGTGCAGCAGTCGGGCGGTTTCGCGCGCCAGTTCCTCGGCCTGGCCGGTCTGGCTGGCATAGGCCACGAGCAGGGGCAGCGCGCCCTCGCGTGCGCTGGTCAGCGCAGCCGCTTCCTGCCGGGCCCGCATGCGCTGGCGGCGCTCGCGCCACCAGATGGCGGCGCACATGGCCGCATAGAGCAGGACCAGCACGGCGGCTGCGAGTACGCGCAGCCCAGGGTCGGACAAGGTCATGGCAGGACCGGGAATCTACACGGCGGAAAAAGTGAAGGAAGCGCTCACGGCAGCAGCGCGGCAAAAGCCGTTGTCATCGCCATGGCAGGGCCTTGGGCAGTGCGCTCGCAAAGCAGCGCCGCCACGCCGCGCCGCTCGGCAAAGGCCAGGCCCTCGCGCGGCCCCAGCACGGTGAGCACAGTGGCCAGGGCGTCGGCCTGCATGCATTCGGCATGCAGCACGGTGACGCTGGTCAGGCCATGCGCCACGGGCTCGCCGCTGCGCGGATCGATGGTGTGGGAGTAGCGGCGCCCGCCCTGCTCGAAGGCATGCCAGTGGTCGCCCGAGGTGGCGATGGCCATGTCGCGCAACGGCAGCGCCAGCGGCGTGGACGGGTCCGCCATGCTGGCCACGGCCACGCGCCAGGGCTGGTTGCCAGGGCGCTGACCGCAGGCCCGCAGCTCGCCGCCCACCTCGACGAGGAAATCGGTATGGCCCAGCGCCTGCAGGCGCTCGGCGACCAGGTCCACCGAATAGCCTTTGGCAATGCCGCTGAAGTCCACATGGACGGCGCCGTGCTGCAGCGCGCGCCGGCCCGCCAGGTCCAGCACGATGCGCTGGTAGCCCACGCGCTCGCGCACCCGCCGCAGCGCATCGGCATCGGGGATGCCGGCGCCCTGCGCCTTTTCCGCACGCGGGCCGAAGCCCCACAGATCGACCAGCGGCCCCACGGTAGGGTCCCAGGCGCCGCCGCTGACCTGTGCCCACTCGAGTGCACAGGTCAGCACGGTGAAGAATTCTGGCGGCAGTGCATGCCAGCTGCCGGGCTCGGCGCGGTTGAAGCGCGAGATGTCGGAGCCGGCTTCCCAGTTGCTCATCTGGCGCACGACCAGGGCCAGCGCAGCCTCTATGGCCTGGCGCGCCTCATCGAGCGGGCGGAAATCCGGGTTGTGCAGGCGCACGCTCCAGGTCGTGCCCATGGCCTCGCCGGTGAGTGTTTGCAGCGCGGCCGGATCTGACCGCCGCACCGCCTGCGGCGCGTAGCCGGAGACGGCAAAGGACGCCGCGCCTGTGGACACAGGCGCGGCAAGGCCCCGGCCTGCGCTGCCCTGCAACAGGGCGGGCGCGAAGCTCACGCGCACGGGCGCGGGCGCAGACGGAGCCCCGGGTGGGGACGCAAGGCTCAGGGCAGCACCTCGAACGTGCCCACGTAGGACAGGCGGCGCTCCTTGGCCTGGGGCAGCGATGTCTTGCTGTCCTGCGCGTCGGCATCCACCCAGTACATGCCGGCGGTGGGCCAGGTCACGCTGAACTCGCCCTTGGCGTCGGTCGTGGCCTTGATCTCGCCCTTGTTGTCGCGGTAGCGCGTGGCGCCGGGCACCAGCACGACTTCCAGGTTGGCGGCGGGCTTGCCGTCCACATGGAAGGCGAAGGTGGCCTTCTCGCCCTTGACCAGGTCGTTGGGATGGGTCACGGGCACCAGCTCCAGCCCCTTGCCGGAAGGCTTGACGGCACTGGGCTTGCCCACGGTCACGAAGGTCTCGATGCGGCCCACGGACTGGGTCACCTTCAGGTCCTGCGCGTCGGCGGGCACATCGGCGGCGAACTTCTCGGGCGAGCCGCGCCAGCGGCGGTTCTGGCCTGTGGCCTTGTCCTTCCAGGAGGCAAACAGGCCGTCGTTGACGATGGCCAGGCGGTAGGTGCCGCTTTGCTGCAGGTCCAGGTCGAACACGCTGCGCAGCTTGCCGCGATGGGCATTCTGCGGCGCGACGGCCGAGCCGTCCGGCGCCGAGACAACGAGGTTGTCCAGGCCCAGCGGCACGTGGTTGAAGAAGAACAGGTCGTTGGAGACAGCGGCATCCACCGTGATCCATTCGGCCTTGGACAGCACCGTGGTCGAGGGCAGCAGCCACAGGTTGTGGGCCTGCGCGGCCTGGAAGGCGCCGCAGGCAATGGCGAGGCTGGCAGCCAGACGGACGGCAAAGCGGGTCTTGGACTTCATGAAAAATCTCCTTGGTTCGTGGATGGGTCTGGCACGTGCAGCGATGGCGTAGTCCCCCTCGTGAGGGGGAACGCGCACAGCGCCTCAGCGGCTTTCAATTTCAAGGCTTGAGCTCGACGCTGATCTCGCCCAGCTCGCTGCTGCCCTTGGCGCTCAGTTGCTCGGCCTTGGCCGCGGGCCACTTGAAGGGCACGGTGACCACTTCGCGGCCGCCGACTTCGCGCGCGGCCTCGACCACGAGCTTGTATTCACCGGGCGGCAGCTTGGCGAAGGGATTGGCGCCTTCGGTGAAACTCAGCTGGTGCTTGCCCACGGGACGCGTGGGGCTGGTCACGCCATCGATCGGCAGGGTCAGGTCACGGCCCGTGCGGCGCCACCACTGGCGCATGTCCTTGAGCCACTTCGTGCCTTCGGCATTGCGCATCTTCACGTCGTACCAGACCGACAGCGTGGAGGCCACCGAGGCGTCGGCGCGCTCGATCCACACGGCCACGTAGGGGCGGTGGTATTCGGCGACATCCAGGCGCGGAATTTCCACGCCCACGTTCAGGCCGGCGGCAAAGACCGGGACCGCGCCCAGGCAGGCGCCAAGCGCCATGGTGTAGCGCAGAGAGAAGTGCGGATTCATTGGCAAGGCTCTTTCGGTTCTCAGTGGATCAACAGGAGGGCCAGCAGCATGGGAATCACCAGCCCCATGCCGACCATGGGCCAAGTGAAGGGGCGGTTGCCTGCATGCATCTTCAGGATGAACAGGCCCGTGACGGTGAACACCAGGCAGGCTGCGGCAAAGATGTCGATGAACCAGCTCCAGGCGGCGCCCGTGTTGCGGCCCTTGTGCAGGTCGTTCAGATAGGCGATCCAGCCCCGGTCGGTGCGCTCGTATTCGGCCTCGCCATCGGCCAGGGCAACGCGCACCCAGGCATCGCCGCCGGGGCGTGGCAGGGAGACATAGAGTTCGTCGGCCGTCCATTCGGCCTCGCGGCCCTCGGCCTCAAGGCCCCACTGGCCGCGCACCCAGTCCGCAAACGGCGCAGGCACGGGCGCCCGGTCGCGCGGCTGGCTGGCCTGCTGCTGGACCAACTGCACGCGCAGCGCATCGGGCAATGCCGCCTCGCCCCGCACGATGCGCGGCCTGGACTCGATCTGCCCCGCATGGTTGAGCGTGAACCCCGTGACGGCGAACAGCAGCATGCCGATCAGGCACAGCGCGGAGCTGACCCAGTGCCACTCGTGCAGTGTCTTGAGCCAGTAGGAACGGCGCCGAGGGTCCGGTTTGGGGGGTGTCATCGCAACAGAAAAAGGCGGCAGCGCCACGCGGCGTCAACCATCACGGATGGCGGGCACGGGAGCCCAGGAAAGGAAAGGCCCGGGGATTCTACCGCCCACAAATAAGAATTGATCGCATTTACACAAGCTTTACCGGCTTAATCGTGCGCCACGCCAAGGCGGTGCCAGCATCACTCAAAGTAAAATAAGAATGCTTATCACTTGCATCTCCCCCTCTTCACCCTTCGTGTCCTGTCCCGCCGTGACTCCCCACCAGGCCCTTGCCCATCTCTACCGGCAGCACCATGGCTGGCTGCGCACCTGGCTGCAGCGCCGGCTGGGCCATGCAGGCGATGCGGCAGATTTCGCACAGGACACCTACGTGCGCGTGATGGAGTCCCGCACCGAACTGTCCGAGATCCGGGAGCCCCGCGCCTTCCTCACCACGGTGGCCAAGCGCGTGATGGCCAACCACCTGCGCCGCCGAGAAATTGAACGTGCCTATCTGGACACGCTGGCGCTGCAGCCCGAGCCGCTGGCGCCCTCGCCCGAGGAACGGGCCATCGTGCTGGAGACGCTGTGCGAGCTGGACCGCCTGCTCGACGGCCTGCCGCCCAAGGTGCGCGCGGCCTTTTTGCACGCCCAGCTGGACGGCATGGCCTATGCCGAGATCGCGTTGCTGCTGCAGGTCTCGGTCAGCTCGGTCAAGCAGTACATGGCGCGCGCCATCCGGCATTGCTACTTCCCGGAACATGCGGCATGACGCAGCGCTGCGCTGCCGGGCGCGTCCATGGCGCCGATGGCTCCACCCATAGTGCCGACCCCGCGCTGCCGCCTGACGTGGTCCACAGCGCCGTGGACTGGCTGGTGCAGTTGTGGTCAGGCGATTGCACAGAGGAACAACGCGCGCAATGGTTGGACTGGCGCGCGGCCCATCCGCTGCATGAGCGGGCCTGGCAGCGCATCGAGGCCACGAATGCGCAGCTCAGGCTGCCTGACGCACGCCCGCACAGCAGCCCCCTCAATGGACCCCTTGCCACGGCCACGCTGGCGCGCAGCCTCAAGACCGCCCAGTCACGCCGCCGCCTGCTGGCCAGCGTCGCTGGCCTGGCCGGCGCAGGTGCTGCGGCATGGACTGCGCATGAGCGCCTGCCCTGGCAGGCCTGGAATGCCGATGTCAGCACCGCCAAGGGCGAGCGGCGATCCCTGCAGTTGCCCGATGGCACGCAGCTGCTGCTCAACACCGAGACGTCCGTGGACCTTGCCTTCGACGACCAGCTTCGCCGCGTGCTGCTGTTGCGCGGCGAGCTGATGGTCACCACCGCCCATGACACGACCCAGCCCGCGCGCCCCTTTGTGGTGGACACGCCCGCGGGCAGGCTGCGCGCCCTGGGCACGCGTTTCACGGTGCGCCATGACATGGAGACTGCGGATACGCGCGTGGCCGTTTTCGAGGGCGCGGTCGAGGCCCGCAGCCGCACGGGCGGGTTGCTGCGTGTCGACAGCGGCGAAGCCGCAAGGCTCAGTGCCACGCAGGCCCTGGCGGCCGGCGCGGCCGGCGAGGGGCCGGGCTGGGATGAAGGCGTGCTCGTGGCCTCGGACATGCGCCTGGACCGCTTCATCGACGAACTGCGCCGCTACCGACCCGGGCTGATCACGCTGGCACCCGAGGTGGCCGGGTTGCGCCTGTCGGGCGTCTTCCCGCTCGCCGATACGGACCGGATCCTGCAGTCCCTGGTACAGGTGCTGCCCGTGCGCATCCATGTGCCGGTGCGCTACTGGGTGCGCATAGGTCCGGCATGAAGAGAAGGCGGCGGGACAACCCGGCCCGGTGACATCGGTCTGTACCTTTTCCCATCTCGCGTGACAAGCAGGGGAGAGGCGCTTTGCGGCGCCATGTTTCCTCCCTGATCCAAAGACCGCACCAACATGTCCGACCTCCATCACCAGCGCCGCCTCGCTACCGCGGCGGCACGCGTCCTCCGCCCCGCGCAGCCTGCGCCCGTGTTCCACCTGTCCGCGTTGACCCTGGCCCTGGCCGCCGCACTGGCCAGCCTGTCCGCCCTGCCCTTGCCCGCGAAGGCCCAGGGCCAGGCCCAGACAGGTACCGAGCGCGTCCAGGCCTACGACATTCCGGCAGGACCGCTGGAGGCCGCGCTCACGCGCTTCGCCAAGGCCTCGGGAGTGCTGCTGGCCTATACGCCTGAGCTGGTGCGCGATCTGCAAAGCCCGGGCCTGCAGGGCAGCCATGCGCCGGCCGAGGCGCTGACCCGCCTGCTGGCGGGCTCGGGCCTGGCGGCCGCGACCTCGGGCAACGGCGGCTATACGCTGCGCCGCTCGCAGGCATCGCCTGCGTCCTCGACAGCGCCTGCCGCATCAGCCGTGGGCGCCACCACGCTGGGCGAGGTGCACGTCACCGCCAAGGCCGAGGTCGGCAGCGCCACGGAAGGCACGGGCGCCTACACCGCGACCGGACCCAGCAGCACGGCCACGGGCCTGGGCCTGTCGCTGCGCGAGACGCCGCAGTCGGTGAGCGTGATGACGCGCCAGCGCATGGACGACTTCAAGCTGGAGACGCTGACCGACGTGCTGGAGCAGACGCCCGGCGTGGCCGTGGTCCGCCAAAGCGAGATGACCACCTTCAACGTGCGCGGCTCCAGCGTCAACCTGCAGACCGATGGCAGCCGCCAGCTCACCAATGGCTGGGGCTGGAACACGCACATCATGTACTCGCTGGACGATCTGGCCGAGATCGACCGCGTTGAAGTGCTCAAGGGCTCGTCGGGCCTGATCAATGGCGACGGCGCCTACGGAGCCACGGTCAACCTGATCCGCAAGCGCCCCACGCGCGACTTCCAGGCCAGCGCAATGGCCAGCGCGGGCAGCTGGGGCACCTACCGTGCCGATGCCGACATTGCCGGTCCGCTGAACCAGGAAGGCAGCCTGCGCGGCCGCCTGGTGGCCTCGCGCAAGAGCGGCGACAGCTTCCGCGACCACCAGCACAGCAACAGCTCCATGCTGTACGGCACGCTGGAATACGACCTCACCCCCGACACCCTGCTGAGCGCCGGCATCACCTACCGCCAGCGCGAGCTGCGCGGCTCGGGCGGCACCACGCCCATCCAGGGCTACACGGGCACCGGCCAGTTCGTCGGCTGGATGCCGCGCTCGCTGAACATCGCCGCGCCCTGGTCGGGCTACGAGCAGGAGTCGCTCAACAGCTTCGCGCGCCTGGAGCACCGCTTTGCCAGCGGCTGGAAGGCCAAGCTGCAGATGTCGCATGAAGAGGTGAAGACGCCCGACATGCAGATCGGCCTGCTGCGCTACGCCCTGCCCAGTTCGGCCCAGTTCGCGGCCTACAAGGACATCGAGTCCCGCAACCAGAACATCAGCATCGACGTGCAAGGCCCGTTCACGCTGTTCGGCCGCCAGCATGAGTTGCTGGTGGGCGCGGGCGCCGCACGCAACCGCACCACGCTGCTGCGCGGCGCGCGCCCCGGCCTGGACCTGCCGCAGGTGGACTTCAGCCAGGGCGGCGCAGCCATCCCGGCGCCAGCGGACAACATCCCCTATTCCAACGACCTGTTCAGCAACAAGCGCAGCTATCTCTACAGCGCGGCACGCCTCAATCTGGCCGATCCGCTGAAGCTGATCGCCGGCCTGCGCGTGACCAACTACGACCAAAAGGATGTGACCGACATCAGCTGGTACAACTACAACATGCGCGAGCACGGCGTGGTCACGCCCTATGCGGGCCTGGTATATGACGTCAGCCCGAACATCTCGCTGTATGGCAGCTACGCCAGCATCTTCAAGGCGCAAAGCGCCAAGGATCTGCAGGAACGCACCCTGCCGCCCGAGGAGGGCCTGACCTACGAGATCGGCGCCAAGGGCGAATTCTTCGACAAGCGGTTGAACGCCAGCGTCGCCCATTTCTGGATGCGCACCGACAACACGGCCGTGGAAGACGGGCTCATGCCCAATGGCGACACGGCCTACCGCGCGGTCCAGGGCGCGCGCAGGCGCGGCTTCGAACTGGAACTGTCCGGCGAGCTGGCCAAGGGCTGGCAGGCCCAGGGCAGCTACGTGACCATCAACAGCAATCTGGACAACGCCGCCACCAGCCCGCGCCACCAGTTCAAGCTGGGCACCACCTACCGCTTCGCGCAGGGCGCGCTGTCCGGCCTGACCGTGGGTGGCGCCGCGCGCTGGCAGAGCGCCATCTCCACCAGCCGCGGCGCCGCCACGCTGCGCCAGGACGCCTACTGGGTGATGGACCTGATGGCGCGCTACCAGATCAACCGCCATCTCAGCATCGCGGCCAACGTCAACAACCTGTTCGACAAGCACTATTTCTCGGGCGTGACCAACTTCAATGCCCAGGGCCTGTACTACACCTGGGGCGCGCCGCGCAGCGTCAACGTGAGCATGCGTTACGACTTCTGAGCGCTGAGGGACCGCACCGGCCCGGAGATCACAGAGCCGCGCGGGCCGGACTGCGCTGTACTGTGTTGTGTCAAGCAGCTGACGCACATGCTTACATAATCTGCTTTTCTGATTCATTTGCGCCCACAATGGCGCGCGAACCCGATTGGAGACTGCATGCGCCTTCCGAGCTTTTCGCAAACCGCCGCCAACGCCGCCCATACCGTCGCCCATACCGCCGATGGAACGCGCCAGAACCGCCGCCAGATGCTGGTCCAGGGCGCTGCCCTGGCCATGCTGTGCTCTCCTCTGGCCCAGGCCGCACCGCCAGCGGCAGCACCTGCAGCCCATGCGCCACGGGCTGCCGGCAGCGCCCAGCGCGTGGCGACCAGCCTGCGCATCGTCATTCCGGCCAATGCCGGCGGCGGCTGGGACCAGACCGGCCGCGCGCTGGGCGCGGCGCTGGTGGCCAGCGGCGCGGCCGAGCGCGTGGAGTATGAAAACGTGGGCGGCAAGGGAGGCACCATCGGCCTGGCCCAGTTTGCCGAGCGCCATGGCAAGGACCCCGACGCCCTGCTGATCGGTGGCATGGTGATGGTCGGTGCGGTGGCACTGCAAAAGCCGGCCGTCAACATGTCGCATGTGCAGCCGATTGCCCGCCTGACCAGCGACTACCTCGTCGTGGCCGTACCGGCCGACTCCCCCATCCGCAATGCCAAGGACCTGGTGGCCGCGCTGCGCAGCGACCTGGCCCACCAGTCGTTTGCGGGTGGCTCGGCCGGTGGCGTGGACCACATGTTCGCCGGCCTGCTCACGCGCGCGGCCAAGGCGGCGCCCGAGCAACTGGTCTACAAGCCCTTTCCTGGCGGCGCCCAGGTGGTGGAGGCCTTGCTCAAGGGCGATGCGCGCATGGGCGTGTCCGGCTACAGCGAGTTCAGCGAGGCGCTGGCCAGCGGCAAGCTGCGCGCCATCGGCGTGTCCTCGCGCCGCAGCCTGTTCGGCCTGCCCTCGTTCCGCGAGCAGGGGCTGGATGCTGACATGGCCAACTGGCGCGCCGTCTTCACCGGCAAGCAGGTCAGCGCCGCACGTGCCCAGGCCCTGCTGGGCGCCGTGGAGCAGGCCACACAGCACGAGAGCTGGCAACGCGCCCTGCGCCAGAACCGCTGGGAGCCTTCCTGGCAGGCGGGCCGCGATTTCAACGGCTTTCTGGAGCTGGAGCACACCACGGCCAGCGTGATGACCTATCTGCTCAAACTCAAGAGCTGAGAAACCGCCGCGCAGCGGGCAGGCCACGTGGCGGGCCTGCAACACTGGCTTGGTCATACGCGTATTCCTCTAGCGTGGGGCATTGCCGCTGTGGGTTTTGAGCTACCAAACTTGTAGCAGAATGGATCCAGAGCTATAGTTCCCCGGGACTTGGCTCGGCGCGCGTCCCACCCGGACGCACCCGCCGGCTCACCCACACCATTGCGCAAGGAGAAGCGTCATGAGCTCCAAGGAAAACGCCGCCATCAACCAGCTGTTCGAGAAACTCGAATGCCGCTACGCGTTGCGCGTGCTGTGGGCGCTGCGGGACGGCCATCCTCAGACCTTTCGACTGCTGCAAGACAGCGTGGGCGGCATCACGCCCAACACGCTGAACACCCGCATCAAGGAGCTGCGCGAGTGCGGGCTGCTGGAGCATGGCTCCGACGGCTACACCGTGACGCTGGCCGGCCAGGACCTGCTCAAGCGCCTGTCCGATGTGCAGGCCTTTGCCAACCGCTGGGTGGCCGCGCGCGCCAAGAAGTGATGTCAGGCCGGGCGCGGCACCAGGCGCCACGGCCTCTTCCCGCGCAGGGCCACCGGCCCGCCGGGTCGTCTCCTTTCCCCTACCGTTTCTCTCTCAAGGAATACCACCATGGCTTTCACCACCACCGCATCCGGCCTGCAGTATGAAGACACCGTCGTGGGCGACGGCGCCGAAGCCCAGCGCGGCCGCAGCGTGACCGTGCACTACACGGGCTGGCTCTACAACAACGGCGTGCAGGGCGCCAAGTTCGACTCCAGCAAGGACCGCAACGATCCCTTCGTCTTCCCCCTGGGCGGCGGCATGGTGATCAAGGGCTGGGACGAAGGCGTGCAAGGCATGAAGGTGGGCGGCCAGCGCACCCTGATCATCCCGGCCGAGCTGGGCTATGGCGCCCGCGGCGCCGGCGGCGTGATCCCCCCCAACGCCACGCTGAAGTTCGACGTGGAGCTGCTGGCCGTCTGAGCCTGCACCCACGGATTCATGCAAGGGCAAGGCGCGAAGGCGCCTTGCCCTTTTTCATGGACGGTCCGCCCCAAACCCTCTCGGGACGCGTGCGGGCCATTCCTCATTCAAGGTGCCTTGCCGAACAGCGCCTCGTGCAGCGGCAGGTAGCTGGCAGGACTGGCCGCCTCGCGCAGCCGCGGCGCCAGCGCCACCAGCTGGTCGTAGCCCATGGCCGCTTCCACGGCAAGGTTGAGCCGGAACCCCTTCAGGCCCAGGTTGGCCGTGATGGCCACGGCCAGCGGATAGGCGTTGCGATAGCGCACGGCCAGCGAAGGCTCGGACTGCGCGGGGGCATCGCCAGCCGAATCCGTGGACGAAGCCGCTGCAGCAGGCGCGGCAGGGACCGAAGGCACTGCAACGGCCACCACGCCCAGCCGGGGCTCGGCCGCGTCGCGCGGTGCCAGCCATTCGCGCTCCACCAGCGCCAGGATCTCGTCCTGCGTCACGCCCATGCCGGCGACGGCCTGCAGCACCTGCGCCAGGCTGCGTTGCCCGTCAAACAGCAAAAAGGCCGAGCGCAACCGGGGCGAGAGATCGGCATGGCGTTCCTTGAATGCCTGTTGGCCGGCGGACGTTTTCACAAAATGCATGGCGGACGGGATTCTCTGCAAGGGATCGGATCGGACACGGCTCGCAGCGTGTCATGAGCCTCCGGCTCCCAAAAGCGGGTTTTCCAGCACGCACGGGCTTCAGTGGGGCCGGCAATGATCCAGATCTGCCAAAAGCGCAAAAACGGGGCAGAAAATGGCTATCCTCCCGCCCGGCGGCCTCTGCCCGTCAGGACGCTTTTGCGGGCACGGAACGCGCCGGTGCCCGGCGGCGCGGGTCCAGGCAGCTGACCAGCCAGGTCACCAGCAGGCCGGCCGGCACGCCGAAGACGCCCGACGAAATCGGCTGTATGCCCCACCACAGGCGCGCGTGCAGCGCTTCGGGCAGCACGGGCTGCAGTGCCGGCACATGCGAGACCATGTAGTACAGCGTGACGCCCAGCCCGGCCAGCATGCCGGCCACGGCGCCCCGGCGCGTGGTGCCACGCCAGAAGATGCCCAGTACCATGGCCGGCACGAAGGCCGAGGCCGCCAGCGAGAACGATGCCGTGACCATGGGCAGGATGTCCGAGGAACGGCGCGAGGCCACGAAGGCGGCCGACAGCGCCATCACCAGCAGCGCGAACTTGGACAGGATCACGCGCTGCTCGGGCGAGGCGCGGCGGCGGCGCTCGCGAAAGTACAGGTCGCGCACCAGCGCGTTGCTGATGGTCAGCAGCAGTCCATCGGCCGTGGACAGCGCCGCAGCCAGGCCGCCGGCCGCCACCAGGCCGGAGACCACGTAGGGCATGCCGCCCAGCTCGGGCGTGGCCAGCATGATGAGGTCGGCGCCCATGCGGATTTCGCCGAACTGCAGCACGCCGTCGCCGTTGACATCCTCCACGGCCAGCAAGGAGGCATCCACCCGGGCCCACTGCGCCATCCAGTTGGGCAGTTCGTCAAAGCGGATGCCCACGAGGTTGTTCATGACCTCGAACTTGACCAGCACGGCCAGGGCCGGCGCGCTCATGTACAGCACGCCGATGAAGAACAGCGTCCAGCCCACCGAGGCCCGCGCCCCCGAGACCGAGGGCGCCGTGTAGTAGCGCGTGAGCAGGTGCGGCAGGCCGGCCGTGCCGGCCATGAGGCAGAACATCAGCGCCAGGAAGTTGCGCCGGCTGTCCTCGTAGATCTGCTGCTCCTGGGGGGATCCGTCGGGGTTGCCGGCGAATGGCAGGCTGTGCAGCGGAATGCCGCCCAGCGGCTTCTCGCGCTCGCGCATTTCCTGCAGCTGGCGTGTCCACAGCGCGCGCGCGGCCGCTTCGTCGCGCGGCATGGCGGCCAGTTCGCGGCTGGCGGCCATGATGGCGCCGATATCGCCGCTGCGCGTGCGCAGATCGCGTATGCGCTCGGCCAGCGCCTGGCGCTCGGCGGCCAGAACGCGCGGCACGTCCTTGAGCTTGTCCTCCAGCACCTCGGCGCGCAGGCGGTAGGCGGCGATCACCTCCTGCTCGGCCGGCGAGTCCAGCAGGCGCTGCTCCATCTCCGCAATCTGGCTGAGCTGGGCCGTATAGGCCAGCGGCGCCACGGGATTGCCCATCTGCCGATAGGCCAGCCAGGACACGGGGATCAGAAAGGCCAGCAGGATCACCACGTACTGCGCGACCTGGGTCCAGGTGATGGCGCGCATGCCGCCCAGGAAGGAGCACAGCAGCACGCCGCCCAGGCCCAGCATGATGCCGATCTCGAACTGCACGCCCGTCAGCCGCGAGGCGATCAGCCCCACGCCGTAGATCTGCGCCACCACATAGGTGAACGAGCAGATCACGGCCGCCAGCGCCGCGATCACGCGCGGCCAGCGCCCGCCGTAGCGCTGCTGGAAGAAATCGGGAATGGTGTAGAGCTTCATCGCCCGCAGGTGCGGCGCGATCAGCATGGCGACCAGGCAAAAGCCGCCCGTCCAGCCCAGCAGGTAGGCCAGTCCGCCGGCCTGGCCCGGCACGCCGGCAAAGCCCTGCAGGTACAGCGCCCCCGACAGGCTGATGAACGAGGCCGCGCTGACCCAGTCCGCCGCAGCCGCCATGCCGTTGTAGAAGGGCGGAATGCGCCGGCCCGCGACGTAGTACTCCTCGGGGTCGCTGGTGCGCAGGTACACGCCGATGGCCGCATAGACCATGACGGTGAAGAACAGGAAGATGGGGCCTATCCAGTGGCGCGACAGGCCTTGCTGCTCGGCCCAGAACATGAGGGCCAGAAAACCCAGCACGCCGAGCGTGTACAGGGCCACGATGCGGTGCAGCCGCCAGTGGGAGGCCGCCGTCAGCGGTGCTCGCTCAGCCATGGCCGGGAGGCGATGGCGGTGCGGACGGTTGCGTATCGGCCGATGGGGATGCGGGAGCCGGTGCCGTCGCAAAAGCGGCCCGGGCCTCGCGGCGCTCGAAATGGTCCATGGACAGACAATAGACGATGACGATGGCCAGGAACATCAGGACTGCCCCCTGGGCCGCGAACCAGTAGGCCAGCGGCCAGTCCGGCATCAGCGCCTGCAGGTCGCGCGCGTAGTAGCAGGCGCCAAAGGAGACGGCCACCCAGACCGCGAACAGCACGGCCTTGAGCCACAGATGGCGGATGTCGTGCAGGTCGGGGGCGAAGGTCTCGCCTTCGGACGGTCCCCCGACCGCGTCGTCATGCAAGTGCGCTTTCGGCGTATGCATGGCGACGCTGCCAGCCCTTACTGCGCCAGGCGCTGCCAGGTGGCGACCACGCTGTCGGGATTCAGCGAGATGGAGGCAATGCCTTCGTCAGCCAGCCATTGGGCGAAGTCCGGGTGGTCCGAAGGGCCCTGGCCGCAGATGCCCACGTACTTGCCCTGGTCCAGGCAGGCCTTGATGGCGCGCGACAGCATCTTGCGCACGGCGGGGTCGCGCTCGTCGAAGTCGGCAGCCAGCAGCTCCAGGCCGGAGTCGCGGTCCAGGCCCAGCGTCAGCTGGGTCAGGTCGTTGGAGCCGATGGAGAAGCCGTCGAAGAACTCGAGGAACTCGTCGGCCAGGATGGCGTTGGAGGGCACCTCGCACATCATGATGAGCTTGAGTTCGTTGTCGCCGCGCTTGAGGCCGTTGGCCGCCAGCAGCTGGGTGACGCGCTCGGCCTGCTTGAGCGTGCGCACGAAGGGAATCATGATCTGCACGTTGGTCAGGCCCATGTCCTCGCGCACGCGGCGCAGTGCCTCGCACTCCATGCGGAAGGCCTCGCCGAAGTCCTCGGAGATGTAGCGCGCGGCGCCACGGAAGCCCAGCATGGGGTTCTCTTCCTCGGGCTCGTAGCGGCTGCCGCCGATGAGCTTGCGGTACTCGTTGGACTTGAAGTCCGACATGCGCACGATGACGGGCTTGGGCCAGAAGGCGGCGGCAATCGTGGCCACGCCTTCGGCAACCTTGTCCACATAGAAGGCACGCGGCGAGGCATGGCCGCGGGCCACGGACTCGACGGCCTTCTTGAGGTCGGCATCGACGGCGGGGTAGTCCAGGATGGCCTTGGGGTGCACGCCGATGTTGTTGTTGATGATGAACTCCAGGCGGGCCAGGCCCACGCCCTCGTTGGGCAGCTGGGCGAAGTCGAAGGCCAGCTGGGGGTTGCCCACGTTCATCATGATCTTGGTCTTGATGGCGGGCATCTCGCCACGCTGCACTTCGGTGATCTCGGTCTCGATCAGGCCGTCGTAGATCTTGCCGGTATCGCCTTCGGCGCAGCTGACGGTGACCAGGGTGCCGTCCTTGAGCAGGTCGGTGGCATTGCCGCAGCCGACCACGGCCGGAATGCCCAGTTCGCGCGCGATGATGGCCGCGTGGCAGGTACGGCCGCCACGGTTGGTGACGATGGCCGAGGCGCGCTTCATCACCGGCTCCCAGTTGGGATCGGTCATGTCGGTCACCAGCACGTCGCCGGGCTGGACCTGGTCCATGTTGGCGATGTCATTGACCAGGCGCACGGGGCCCGTGCCGATCTTCTGGCCAATGGCGCGGCCTTCGGCCAGCACATTGCCCGTGCCCTTGAGGGCGTAGCGCTGTTCGGCCTGGCCCTTGGCCTGGCTCTTCACGGTCTCGGGGCGGGCCTGCAGGATGTAGAGCTGGCCGTCCGTGCCGTCCTTGCCCCACTCGATGTCCATGGGGCGGCCATAGTGCTGCTCGATGACCAGGGCATAGTGGGCCAGCTGCTGCACGTCCTCGTCGGACAGCGAGTAGCGGTTGCGCAGCTCATGGGCGACGTCGGTGGTCTTGACCAGCTTGCCGCTGGCGGCCTTTTCCTCGGGCGAGGCAAAGACCATCTGGATCAGCTTGGAGCCCAGGTTGCGGCGGATCAGGGCCTTCTTGCCGGCCTTGAGCATGGGCTTGTGCACATAGAACTCGTCAGGATTGACGGCGCCCTGCACCACGGTCTCGCCCAGGCCGTAGCTGGAGGTGATGAAGACGACTTCCTCGAAGCCCGATTCGGTGTCGATGGTGAACATCACGCCGGCCGCGCCCAGGTCGGAGCGCACCATGCGCTGCACGCCGGCCGACAGGGCCACCACGTCGTGGGCAAAGCCCTTGTGCACGCGGTAGGAGATGGCGCGGTCGTTGTACAGCGAGGCGAACACTTCCTTCATCTTGTGCAGCACCGACTCGATGCCCACCACGTTCAGGAAGGTTTCCTGCTGGCCGGCGAACGAAGCGTCGGGCAGGTCTTCGGCCGTGGCCGAGGAGCGCACGGCGAACGAGGCTGCCTCGTTGCCGCCCTGCAGGCGCACGAATTCCTCGCGGATGGCCTGCTCCAGATCGGCCGGGAAGGGCTGGTTCTCGACCAGGGCACGGATTTCGGCACCGACCTGGGCCAGGGCGCGGACGTCTTCCACGTCCAGGGCGGCCAGCTTGGCACTGATCTTGTCGGCCAGGCCGTCGTGGGCCAGGAACTGGCGGAAGGCGTGGGCCGTGGTGGCAAAGCCCGTGGGAACGCGCACGCCCTGCGGCAGCTGCGAGATCATTTCGCCGAGCGAGGCGTTCTTGCCGCCTACGGACTCGACATCGGTCATCCTCAGTTGTTCAAACGGAACGACGAGGGCGGTGGCCTCGAACAGTTGAGACATGGGAAAGCTCCAGAAGTTGAAAACCGTCGTGCGCCGCCCCGGCTGCCAAAGCCGGGCACGGTCGATCCATCCACGCAGGCATGCGCGAGGCTTTGCTGTTCTGGTTGGAGGCCGGCAGCGAGCATGGATGGGAAATTGGGAATAATGGGCGCCATTGTAGGCGTTTGCCGTGAACCGACGGCAGCCCCCCTGTCCAGAGTCCGACCACCATGCACACCCACACCATCTTCGTCATCTCCGATGGCACTGGCATTACAGCCGAGACCTTCGGCACGGCCATCATGGCCCAGTTCGACACCAAGTCGCGCCTGGTCCGCATCCCCTTCGTGGACACCATGGACAAGGTGCACCAGGCCGTGCGCCAGATCAACCATGTGGCCGAGTCGGAAAGCCACAAGCCCATCGTCTTCACCACCCTGGTCAACCAGGACATGCTCGACCTGATCGAGAGCCAGTGCAAGGGCAAGGTGTTCGACATGTTCGGCACCTTCGTGCGGCCGCTGGAGCTGGAGCTGGGCCAGAAATCGCTGCACCGCGTGGGCCGCTTCGCCGACATCAGCGAGAGCAAGGAATACCTGGAGCGCATGGAGGCCATCAACTACACGCTGGCCCATGACGACGGCCAGACCCACCAGGACCTGACGGGCGCCGACGTGATCCTGGTCGGTGTGTCGCGCAGCGGCAAGACCCCCACCAGCCTGTACCTGGCCATGCAGTTCGGCCTCAAGGTGGCCAACTACCCGCTGATCCCCGAGGATTTCGAGCGCAAGCAGCTGCCGCCCGCCCTGGTTCCCTCGCGCAAGAAGCTGTTCGGCCTGACCATCGATCCGCAGCGCCTGTCCAGCATCCGCAACGAACGCCGGCCCGACTCCAAGTACGCCAGCCTCGTCAATTGCCGCTACGAGGTGGCCGAGGCCGAATCCATGATGCGCCGCAGCGGCATACCGTGGCTGTCGAGCACGACCAAGTCCATCGAGGAAATCGCCACCACCATCCTGCAGGAGGTGCTGCCCCAGCACCTGGGGCACTAGCCGCCCCTGCGCTGCTCAGGCCGGGACGTTCCAGCGCAGCATGGGCTGCTGCGGCAGCGTCTCGACCAGGTAGTCCACCAGGGCACGCACCTTGGTCGGCACGTACTGGCGGTCGCGAAAGCAGGCGAAGAAATCCAGCGTGGTGTCCTCGAAATGCAGCTGCCCCTTGCGCGCCGGGCCCAGGGCCAGCGGCTGAAGCAGTCCTTCGCGCATGTAGCGGTGGGCAATGAAGCTGCCGATCCAGACGATGCCGCCACCGGCCACGGCCATCTCGGTGAGTGCATCGACATCGCTGGCGATGGCGGTCACGCGCAGCTGCGGGTCCACGCGCTTGCCGTCGCGTGAAAACGGCCAGCGCATGAAGCGGCCATCGGCCTCGCGCCGGTACAGCAGGCAGGCATGGTCCAGCAGATCCTGGGCCGTCCGTGGCCTGCCATGGGCCTGCAGATAGGCCGGTGATGCACACAGCACGCGCGGCACGGCCGCCAGCTGGCGCACGGCCATGCCGGGCTCCAGCACATCGCGGTAACGCACACTGATGTCCACGTCTTCCTTGAGCACATCCACCTGCCGGTCCACCACCAGTAACTCCAGCTCCAGCCGGGGATGCTGCGCGGCAAAGGCCGGCAGCAGCGGCGCCAGCACATGGCGGCCAAAGGCTGCCATGCAGGCGATGCGCAGCCGGCCCTGCAACTCGCCGTGCAGCTGGGACAGGTCGGACTGCGCTTTTTCCAGCTCCTGCAGCACGGGGCCCACGCGCGCCAGATAGCGCTCGCCCGCCTCGGTCAACGCCATGGATCGCGTGGTGCGCGTGATCAGCCGCGTGCCCAGCTCGCGCTCCAGCCGGGCGATGTTCTGGCTGGCCGCCGCCGGAGAAATGCCCAGCTGGCGCGCAGCCGAGGCAATGGAGCCGCCTTCCAGGGCTTTGACGAAGGTCTCGATGGAACGCAGATTAGGCACAAAAAACTATGGATGAAAAATCAATTCATCAATATAGCTTACGAGTGCACCAAGCTGCAGCCCTCTACACGGCAGCACGGGCCTTGCCTACAGTCCTGCACTTGCCGCGCCGAATCGACAAGCGGCCTGACCGGACCGTGTCCATGCCTCCTACCTCCGCATCCACCTCTGCCTCCATTTCCCCTGCAGCCCCCCGCAGCCGCAAGCTGCACCGCCGCTTCGCACCCATCGTCTTTGCCTTCTACATGTCGGCCATCATGGCGTTTCTGATGTGCTGCGCCATCGTCGGCGCCAACAGCGGCCTGGGCGCCGACTACCTGCGGCGCGTGATACAGGCCTATGTGCTGGCCATGCCCGTGGCCTTTGTCTGCGTGATGGTGGTGCGTCCGCTGGTGGGCAAGCTGGTGGCCGCCACCGTGCATCTCTGACGCGGCCCGTCGCAGGGCCGGATCTTTGTTTTCAGGGCCTGGGTGCGCTCAGGCAAGCGCCTGCGCTGCCAGGCGCGGCAGGCCCGCCACCAGTTCGCGCCAGCCCGGCAGCTCGGCCCGGCCCGGCTTGCGCTCGCCAAAGAACATGGCCATCAGGTCGCCCCGGGCATCGAAGGCCTCGACCGAGGTGACCACGCCATCGGCCGTGGGCTTTTGCACGGCCCAGACGCTGGCGATCAGGTCGCAGCGCAGATGCAGGTTGAAATTCGGGTCCATCACATTGATCCATTGCGCGCCGCCGGGCGTGTCCATGGGCTGGATGTTGTGCACGGGGCCGGTGTGGATCTGTATGCAACCTCCGCTGTCCACGAAGACCATGATGGGCAGGCCGTCCATGGCCGCATCGCCCAGCAACTGGGCCACGGACTCGGGCGCCAGCCGCGCGCAGTGGCCGGGCACCAGGCGGAAGGCCTGCTGGCGCTCGGCGCCAAACCGGCGCAGCAGATCGAAGAATTCATGCGTGTCCTGCATGGCGGCCCAGGCAGTGCTCAGGCCGGGCACGTCGATGGCCTCGTCGGCCTGCGGCAGCGCACGCGGGCGGGCATGGCGGAACAGGTAACCAGCGCTGGGCTCGGCGAAACGCTGCACCAGCGCCTCCCACGCCTGCAGGTCGGTGGACTCGCGCGCATGGACCTTGTGCACGGCACGGCCCTGCGCATTGAAGAACTGCAGGCTGCGCATGGCCGGCCTGCCGGCATGGGCAGGCTGCTCGGTCACGGCATAGCCGGCATGCCATTGGGCAAAGAACATTCGCAGGTCGATGTCGCGGCCCAGGGCAAGGCCCACGCCGCCGTTGGCCGAAAGCTTCTGGTAGACCCCGGTCTTTTCGTGGACCGTGGACTCATTGCGCGTCAGCGCCATCACGGGGCCGCAGTCCTGCAAACCCTTCAGGATGGCCAGCCATTCGGCGCGCAGCGGCACGGCCTGGAGGCTGCCCTCATGCTGGCCCGCATGCGCGGCAATGGCGGCGCCTTCCGGCAGGCCCAGGGAATCGGCTGCCTCCTTGGCGCGCAGGCCACCCTGGCGCGCCCGCGCAAAGCGCTGGCGGACTGCGGGAGCATCGACGGGAATCAGGAGCCCGCCCTCCTCGGCATCGTGGACGGCGCTGCTCATTGCAGGGTGTCCAGCGGTGCGTGCCAGAGCGCATGGGGCACCGGCTGGGCTGCATGGGCTGCATGGGCTCCAGGCAGGGACACTCCGGCATCGGGCACGGCGCGGTGCGAGCGCGACGGCGCGCCCGCATCGGCCACTGCCTGCCAGCGTTGCTGCAGCCGCCCCAGCAGGGCGCGCATGTCATGGGACAAGCCGCCCGCGCAGGCCAGGTTTTCGAGCTGCTCGGCCACCCGGGCGGCCATGGCCGGCCTATGGGTATCGCAGCAGCCGTGGCCGAAGCCGGTCATCAGGGCCAGCGTGGCAGCCAGCGCGGCCTCGTTCTCGGGCAGCAGGTATTCCTCGTCCTGGGCAAGGCTCTCACTCTTGGATGGATGCATGGGGTTCTCCTTGCGTTTCAGTTGGCAGCGTTGCACATGCATGCGCCCGCGCCACAGGCGCATGCTTCAGAAATCCTTGACCATCGACACCCGCACATGGCGGCCGGGCTGGCTGTAGGCGTCGGCAATCGCCGTGCTGGCAGCCAGGCCGCGCACATCGGCCCAGCGCCAGTACTTCTTGTCGGTCAGGTTGTAGATGCCGGCGTTCAGGCGCAGGTCGGGGCGTATGCGCCACTGGGCGCTCAGGTCGGCGACGGTGGCCGAGGGGCTGAGCCAGGCGGCGTTGCCGTTGGACACGTCGCCGGCCTTCTTGCCACTCCAGTGCGAGACGTTGAACTGCACGCCCACGGCAGAGCGCTCATAGCGCACGCCCAGCACCAGTTGCTGGGGCGAGATGGTGTCCAGCGGCTTGTCGGACTGCGTGTCCTTGCCGTCGGTATAGCCGTAGGCCAGGCGCGTCTGCCAGTCGCCGCCGGCCCAGCGGCCCCAGTCGTAGTCGGCCTTGAGTTCGAAGCCGCTGATGCGGGCACGGCCCACGTTGATGGACTGGTAGATGGCGGGGTTGGCCGCGTTGCCGGGCTGGCCCGCAACCAGTTGCTGGTCGACGATGAAGTCCTTGTAGCGCCCCGTGAACACGGCGGCGTCCAGGCGCAGCCTGTCCATGCGCCCGCGCAGGCCCAGCTCGAAGGTCTGGCTCTTTTCGGGCCGCAGATTGGGGTTGGGAATGTTCCGGTAGAACGCCACCGGGTTCTCGAAGAAGGCGTTGATCTGGCCGGCATTGGGCGCCCGGAAGCCCGCCGCATAGTTGCCATAGACGGACCAGGCCGGGCTGGCCTGCAGCATCACGCCCAGCTTGGGCGAGAGCGCGGAGTCGGAGTTGCTGACCACGGTGGGCACAAAGCCGTTCTGCCGGGGCTTGATGCTGTAGTGCTCGGCGCGCAGGCCCGGGGTCACGCTCCAGGGGCCGTTGTGCAGTTCGGCCTGGGCGAACAGGGCGGTGGCGCTTTCGGTGGTGTCGGGGAAGCGCTTGAGCGGAAAGCTCTCGCCCACGGGCGGCGTGATGCCGTTTTGCGCGTTGACCACCTTGTTGCGGAGGTAGTCCAGCCCGTAGGTGAACTTGCCGCTGGCCGAAGAACTCCAGCGCAGCAGGCGGCTGGCCTGGGCGTGCAGCTGGATCGCGTCCTCGTCATAGGTCACGTCGCGCTCGCGGTAGGGCAGGCCGATGCGCGTCTCGGTGACGAATTCGCGCGCGTCGGACTTCTGGTAGCTGGCCATCAGCTGCAGTTCGTCGGCCAGCGCCGTGCCCAGTTGCTGCCACTGGCCCTGCCAGCTGGCCCGCCAGCGCTTCATGTCGGTACGCGAGTCGGAATTGGCCACGGTGGCCGAACGCGCGGACAGCAGGGCGTAGTCGGCGCGCTTGTCCACGTTCTCGAAGGTGAAGACATGCTTTTGCACGGCGCTGGGCGTGAAGACCAGGCGCCCCATCAGCGATTCGCTGCGGTCTTTCTCGGGATTGGGCGTGGTGCGCGCCGCGCCCGTCACGTTGTTCGTGCCCATGTTCTCCAGCGCGTGCGAGCGGCCCAGGCCCGCCGACAGCAGCCATGCCCATTCGGGGCTGGCACGGCCCGCCACGGTGGCGCCCAGCTTGCGGCCGTTGTCCGAGCCGTCATAGCCGGCAGCCACGCGGCCGGCGATGCGCTTGTCCTTGCCCAGCAGATCGTCCGGCTGCACGGTCACGAAGTTGACCAGGCCGCCCATGCCGTCCGATCCATACAGCGCGGGCGTGGAGCCGCGCAGGATTTCCACGCGCTGCACCAGGCCCAGGTCCAGGTAGTCGCGGCCGAAGCTGTTGGCGCTGAAGCTGTAGCTGCGCGGCAGGCGCACGCCATCGACCAGCATGAGCACGCGGTTGCCGTCCAGGCCACGGATGTTGAAACCGCTGTTCTGATCGCGCCCGGCCGGAGAGGTCGCCAGCGAGAAGCGGGCCGGGGCACGCGGCACCTCGACATTGGGCAGGAGGTTGACCATCTCGCGGATGTCGCTGGCCTGCTCGCGTTCCATGCGGCCGGCGTCGATCACGTCGATGCTCATGGGCAGGGTGTCAGGGTCCTGCACCTCGCGCGAGGCGCTGATCACCATCTCCTTGAGGGCCGGGGCACGGGTCCGTACCCCGGACGCGGCCTGCGCCAGCAATTGCGTGTCGGCATCCCCGGCATTTGCAACGTTTGCGGCGGCCTGCCCCGGATCCTGGGCCAGGGCAGCGGAGGCGCACAGCAGCGCGCAGGCGGCGGCCAGGGGATGGCGCGCCCGCCGGGCGCTTGATTGCATTGCGAAGTCGTAAGCCATTGCGAAGCCCTCTCTCTCTGATCAACATGGATGTGCGAGAGCTGGCTTCTGCTTGCAGCGGCTGGCGGGTGGCCCGCCAGCCGTTGGCGCGTCATGTGCTGGCTGGATGAAGAAAAATTATATGCGAATAGTTCTCATTTATTGGTTTGATCTGGCGCATGGTCCCCGGAACAAACCCTGCTGGCGCCGCGTGCCGCCAGGCAGCTATCTGTGCGACACCCACAGCGACAAGGCCCGCGCCTGAAGACGCGGGCATGAAAAACAGCCCCACCCTCCCCTTGCTGCGCCAGGTGTTTTGCCCCTGGCAGGGCGATGAAAAAAGGGCCCGGATGCCATGGCATCCGGGCCCTTTCTCCGGCTTGCTCCGCACCATGGCGGAGCAGCAACTGGTCAATGGCTGATCAGTGGCGGATCAGGTGATCGAAGGCCGACAGCGCAGCCGTGGAGCCGGCACCGGCAGCAATGATGATCTGCTTGTACGGCACGTTGGTGCAGTCGCCTGCGCCGAACACGCCGGGCACGCTGGTGTGGCCCTTGGCGTCGATCACGATCTCGCCGAAGCGTGTCAGCTCCACCGTGCCCTTGAGCCAGTCGGTGTTGGGCAGCAGGCCGATCTGCACGAAGATGCCTTCCAGCGCCACGGTCTTGACCTCTTCCGTCGTGCGGTCCTTGTAGGTCAGGCCGGTGACCTTCTTGCCATCGCCGTTGACCTCGGTGGTCTGGGCGTTGAGGATGACCGTGACGTTGGGCAGGCTGCGCAGCTTCTTTTGCAGCACGGCGTCGGCCTTGAGCTCGCTGGCGAACTCCAGCAGCGTCACGCTGCGCACGATGCCGGCCAGGTCGATGGCCGCTTCCACGCCCGAGTTGCCGCCGCCGATGACGGCCACATTCTTGCCCTTGAACAAGGGACCGTCGCAGTGCGGGCAGTAGGTCACGCCCTTGGTGCGGTACTTGTCCTCGCCCGGCACGTTCATGTTGCGCCAGCGCGCGCCGGTCGAGAGGATGACGGTCTTGGCCTTGAGGCTGGCGCCCGAGGCGGTCTGCACCTCGATCAGCCCGCCTTCCGTGGCGGCCGGAATCAGTTTGGACGCCGTCTGCAGGTTCATGATGTCCACCTCGTAGTCGCGCACATGGCGCTCCATGGCGGCGGCCAGTTGCGGGCCTTCGGTCTTGGAGACCGAGATGAAGTTCTCGATGTCCACGGTGTCCAGCACCTGGCCACCGAAGCGCTCGGCGGCGATGCCGGTGCGGATGCCCTTGCGTGCCGCATAGATGGCAGCAGCGGCGCCGGCCGGGCCGCCGCCGACGATCAGCACGTCGAAGGCATCCTTGGCGGAAATCTTGGCCGCTTCACGCGAAGCGGCGCCGGTATCGACCTTGGCCACGATCTCGGCCAGCTCCATGCGGCCCTGGCCGAAGCGCTCGCCGTTCACAAAGACGGTGGGCACGCCCATGACTTCGCGCTGCTCGACTTCCTTCTGGAACAGCCCGCCGTCGATGGCGGTATGGCTGATCTTGGGGTTGAGCACGGACATCAGGTTCAGCGCCTGCACCACGTCGGGACAGTTGTGGCAGGACAGCGAGTAATAGGTCTCGAAGTGCAGCGGCACGTCGATATTGCGCACCTGCTCCAGCAGCTCGGCCGATTCCTTGGACGGATGGCCGCCGACCTGCAGCAGGGCCAGCACCAGCGAGGTGAATTCATGGCCCAGGGGGACGCCTGCGAAACGCACGCCGCTGTCCACGCCGGGATTGGTGATCAGGAACGAGGGCTTGCGCACCTCGGCGTCGTTGTGCTCGACGACGGTGATCTTGTCGCTCAGCTCGCGGATTTCCAGCAGCAGTTCCTTCAGCTCGCGCGCACCCTGGCTGTCATCCAGCGAAGCCACCAGCTCCACCGGACGCTGCAGGCGCTCCAGGTAGGCCTGCAATTGGGCTTTCAGGTTGTTGTCAAGCATGTCGGACTCCTAGGGAAATACGAATTTTCGGAAAAAAAAGCCCGGGCGCCAGGCACCCGGGCGTCTTCAACAGTTCAACTGTGAACAGGAAGCGGTGTACCGCTTAGATCTTGCCGACCAGGTCGAGCGAAGGAGCCAGGGTCTTGTCGCCTTCTTCCCACTTGGCGGGGCAGACTTCACCGGGGTGGTTGCGGACGTACTGGGCCGCTTTGACCTTGCGCAGCAGATCGACGGCGTTGCGGCCAATGCCTTCGGCGGTGATTTCCACGGCCTGGATCACGCCATCGGGATCGACGATGAAGGTGCCGCGGTCAGCCAGGCCCTGGCCGGGACGCAGGACTTCGAAGTTGTTGCTGATTTCCCAGGTGGGGTCGCCCAGCATCGTGTACTTGATCTTGCGGATGGTGTCCGACGTGTCGTGCCATGCCTTGTGCACGAAGTGGGTGTCGGTGGACACGGAGAAGACTTCCACGCCCAGCTTTTGCAGTTCGTCGTAGTGGTCGGCCACGTCGCCCAGTTCGGTGGGGCACACGAAGGTGAAGTCAGCGGGGTAGAAGAAGAACACGGCCCACTTGCCCAGGACGTCCTTTTCGGTCACTTCGATGAACTTGCCATTCTTGAAGGCCTGCGTCTTGAAGGGCTTGATTTGGGTGTTGATCACGGACATTGCTGTTTCCTTTGTGGTTGGTGAGTGAACACAGGACGAAGTCTAGGCCCAGGCAATCGATTGATCCAATGAATTGATTGAATTCATCCGATTGCCAAAAACTATGTGAACATCCTTGGTCTCCAGGCCTGCGGGCTTGACCAGCCTGCCACCGGCCTGAAGAGGCTATTTTGGGCCGAAATATGACAAGGCAATGCAGCAACCCCGCAGCCGCGTCGGCAGCCGGCCCGCAAACGAGAACGCGCCTCATAAGCAGCCAATGCGCGATAACAGGGGTTTGCTTGATCTGACGCAGAAACCCTAGACAATCCACCCCTATAGCGGCCGGCGATCGGCGCGGTCCCCCACGTACAACAAAGGAGTTCCCCATGCAAGGCGACGCACAAGTCATCACCTGGCTGCAAGCCCAGCTCAAGAACGAGCTGACGGCCATCAACCAGTACTTCCTGCACTACCGCATGTACAAGCACTGGGGCTTCGACAGGCTGGCCAAGAAGGAATACAAGGAGTCCATCGGCGAGATGAAGCACGCCGACTGGCTCATGGACCGCATCTTCGTGCTCGACGGCCTGCCCAACCTGCAGGACCTGGGCAAGCTGCAAGTCGGCGAGGACGTGCCCGAAGCCCTGGCTTGCGACCTGAGCAGCGAGAAAACCGCGCAGCAGACCATCAAGGACGGCATCGCCCACTGCGAAAGCGTGCGCGACTATGTCTCGCGCGACCTGCTGCAAAAGATCCTGGACGATACCGAGGAGCACATCGACTACCTCGAAACCCAGCTGGACCTGATCGACAAGGTCGGCATCCAGAACTACCTGCAGTCGCAGATGGACGAAGAGTCCTGAGCATCGGACTAAGGGGCGGCGGCACAGGCCGCACCCCCCACTCGAAACGACGGGCCTGTGTGCCCGTTTTTTCATCTTCTGGCCCGGCTATCGGTCACTCGTCAGCGTATCGCAGCGGAAACAACAGAAGAAAGGTCGTGCCGGTCTGCGCGGCCGACTGCACCTCGATCGTGGCGTCCAGCAATTCCGCCAGCCGCTTGACGATGGACAGGCCGATCCCCTCGCCTGCGCCGCTGCGGTAGCTGGCCGCCGCACCGCCTTGCTGCGGCGCGCCCCCGGTGCGGACCTCCCCGGACGCCGCCGTTCCCAGGTGGCCCGAAGGGTCCATGTCCGTGGCCTGTTTGAGGGCGGCAACCAAAGGCGCCGCAGGCGCCATGCCAGGGCCCGTGTCCCCGATGGAGAGCATCCAGCGGCGCCGGTCCTCCCCATCGCCCAGAGCCCACTTCACCGTGACACCGCCCTCCTGGGTGTACTTGAGCGCGTTGAGTATCAGGTTCTGCGCGATGCGGCGCAGTTTCAAGGCATCGCCTTCCACCGGCATCGTCCCCGGCCCCTGCAGGTGCAGGTACAGGCCGCGATCGTTGGCCAGGGCCTGCAGTCCCTCGCACAGATGGGTGATCACCTCGGCTGCGTCAAAGGAGGTCAGCTGGCGATGCTCGCGCCCGGCGTGCAGCTTGGCCAGTTCCGTCACGTCATCCAGCAGATGGCGCAGCGACTGGACGTTGCGGTCCAGCATGCGCAGGAGTTTCTCGCGCGACTGCGCCGGCGCATGCTGCATGCCCAGGCCATGCGTCACATTGGCCACCACGCCGACGTTGCTGCGCAGGTCATGCGCGACCTGCTCCCACAGTTGCGAGCGCTGCAGGTCCAGCGTGCTCACGTCATGCAGCGCCGCTTCCAGGTCCCGGACATGGCCCTCGGCCTCCTGCTGCTGCAGGCGGAAATACTGGGTGCTGCTGTCCTGCACGTCGCGCGTGTAGGTGGCGGCCCAGGCCTTGCGCGCAACGGGCATGGCGCCATGCGCATCGGGATGCTCCTCGGCATAGGCCTCGAGTTGCGCCACCATGACTTCGTTGAGCAGGCCCAGCTCGCGCACGACTTCATGCAGGTCATAGCCCTGTTGCCAGCGGTGCAGGCCGTGGGCGGCGGCCTGCTCGCCATCGCCCGGCGGCTCGGCAGCGCCTGCCGGGGCACCGCCGAGGGCTCGCAATTGCTGCTCGAACGCGGCCAGCACGGCCGGAATGTGATCGTTCAACTGGGTGCGGGGAAGCGCCTCGCCGGCGGTCAGTGCCGGGTCCCGCCTGACGGCCTTGCGCCATGTCTGCAAGAGTCCTTCGCGCTGCGCCGCGAGGGCGTCTGCCAGTATGCAGAGTTCATTTCCTTGGCTTGTCATGGATCGGCATCCGTGGCGGTCTGTAGAGAGGGAAAAAATGCGTTGCGCCAAGGATGGTAAGGCCAAAAACCCGGCCGATCGGGCTCGTGCCGGCGCGCCTACAGGCCGGTGGGAAAGTGCACGCCCGCGCGCTGGGCAGCCTGCACGATGTGCGTGGCCATGGCCTGCTGCGCCAGTTCGGGCCGCCCCTGGGACAGGGCCTCGATGATGGCGGCATGCTCCTCGGCGGTCGCATGGCGCGCGCCGCGCTTGTAATACGGCAGGCGCTGGCTTTCCTGCATGACCTCGCCGCTGCCGCGCAGCACGTCGGCAATCGCATGGTTGCCCGAGATGGTGGCGATCTGCAGGTGAAATTCGAAATCCAGGCGCGTGGCCTGCACGAAATCGGCCAGCTCGATGCTTTGCTGCATGGCCTGCAGGTTGGCCTGCAGGGCCGCCACGTCTTCGGGCTGCACCACCAGGGCGGCCAGGCGTGCCACAAAGCCCTCCAGCGCATAGCGCAGCTGATAGACATCGGTGAGCGCATGCGAGTCGGCAAAGCGCCAGGCCTCTGCGGCGGAGGCCGGGGCGTCGGTGGCCTCGGTCACGTACATGCCCTTGCCGGGCCGCGCCACGACCAGGCCCAGCCCCTGCAGCGTGGACAGTGCCTCACGCAGCGAGGTCCGGCTGATGCCCAGTTGCTCCGACAGGTCGCGCTGCGACGGCAGCAGCGCGCCCACCGGATACACGCCGCCCTCGATCCACTCGCGGATCACGCGGGCGGCATTGCCGGCAACGGCGGTGCTGGCGGAAGGACTGGAAGCGGTGCTGGGTTCCATGCGTTGGCAGGTCTCGGGGTCGGGGGCGGCAGGTGCGCTGATCTTAGCGACTGCGCACCGCTGCCGCATGGTCGTGGGTCGTGTGGTCGTGGGTCGTGCAGCGTTGGTGCCTCTACTTGTTGACCAGCTTGGCCGGCACCGTATAGGTCAGGAAGGCCCCGAACAGCAGCACGCCGGCCAGCACGAACATGGCGGCATTGGTGCTCTGTGTCGCATCCTTGATGAGGCCGATCATGTAGGGACTGATGAAGCCGGCCAGGTTGGCAAAGGAGTTGATCAGCGCAATGCCGGCTGCCGCACCCGCGCTGGACAGGATGGCCGTGGGCAGGCTCCAGAACAGCGGAGAGGTCGCCAGGCTGCCGCCCGCGGCCAGCGCCAGGGCGGCCAGCGACAGATAGACGTTGCCGCTGAAGATGGCCGACAGCATCAGGCCCGCTGCGCCCACGCAGAACGGCACGATCAGGTGCCAGCGGCGCTCGCGCATGCGGTCCGAACTGCGGCTGACCAGATTCATGGACACCACGGCCACCGAGAACGGCACGGCCGTCAGCAGGCCGATGTGAAAGGCCCCCTCCACGCCCGACTGGCGGATCAGGCTGGGCAGCCAGAACGTGAGGCCGTACTGGCCCATGACGGTGCAAAAGCAGATCAGGGCCATCTTGATGATGCGCGGGTCGGAGAACAGCGCGCGCAGCGTCACATGGCTATCGCTCTTGCTGGCGTTCTCGCGGGCGATGTTGCGCTCCAGCAGGGTCTTTTCCGCCTCGGTCAACCAGCGTGCGGCGCGGATGCCGTTGTCCAGGTACCAGAGCACGGCCAGGCCCAGGATCATCGAGGGGATGGCCTCGAGCAGGAACAGCCATTGCCAGCCGCGCAGGCCCGCCACGCCCTGCATCAGGTCCATGATGCCGCCCGACAGCGGGCCGCCCAGGATGCCCGAGACCGGAATCGCGCACATGAACAGCGCCACCATGCGGGCGCGCCGGTACGACGGAAACCAGTAGGTCATGTACAGGATCATGCCGGGGTAGAAGCCTGCCTCGGCCGCGCCCAGCAGAAAGCGCAGCACGTAGAACTGCGTGGGCGTGCTCACGAACATCATGGCCGCCGAGATCAGGCTCCACATGATCATGATCCGCGAGATGGTGGCCTTGGCGCCTATGCGGTGCATCAGCATGTTGCTGGGCACCTCGAAGAAGAAGTAGCCGATGAAGAACAGCCCCGCACCCAAGCCGTACATGGCTTCGCTGAACTGCAGGTCGGCCAGCATGTGCAGCTTGGCGAAGCCCACGTTCACCCGGTCCAGGTAGGCCGCCACATAGCAGGCCATGATGAAGGGCAGCAGGCGCCAGGCCACCTTGCGGTAGACGGCGGCCTCGGCCGGCGTTTCGCTGGCCAGCGCCGGCGCCGCGCCGGCGACCTCGGCAGATGCGGGAAAAGATGACATCAGGGAGTCCTTGGTTGAGGAGTTGCGACCAACTGGTATTACCGGTATGAAATTACGAAGCGAACGGTACCCCCAGCGCTTTGCCATGTGCACTCGCATTTACCCCAATTCAACGCAAGCAAAACCAATTCCCCGAGGTTTGACAAAAATCCGGTCCAACTGCAAACTGGTATTACCAGTATGAAAACAAGAGGCAAAACTTCGTGAACACCTTGTCAGAGACCCGCCCCGCCAGCCTTTGTCTGCGCGCCCAGCCGCTGACCGCCGAGGCCTTTGCCGAGTTTGGCGAGGTCCTGGACAGCACAGGCCACACACCGCTGCTCATCAACGATGGCATGACCGAGCGCTACCACGCCCTGGCCCGCGTGGACACGGGCGGCAGCGAAGGCCATGGGCTGATCAACCTGTTCCATGCCCGGCCCTATGCGCTGCCCCTGCGGCTGACCAGCATGGAGCGCCACCCCCTGGGCAGCCAGGCCTTCATGCCGCTGGATGCACAGCCCTTCATCGTGGTGGTGGCCCCCCTGGGCGAACAGGTGGCTACCGCCGACCTGCGCGCCTTCATCACCAACGGCCGCCAGGGCGTGAACTACCGGCGCGGTGTCTGGCACCACTCGCTGATCGCGTTGAATGCGCCGGCGCGCTTCATCGTGATCGACCGTGGCGGCCCTGGCAACAACTGCGACGTGCTGCCCATCGGCGGCGCCGAGGGCGTTGTGCTGGACCTGGACAGCGCGCAGGCCTGAATTCGGCCCACCCAATGAACCAATGAACAAAGCCGCCCGAGGGCGGCTTTGTGCTGCATGGCGGCCGGCGGACTCAGGCGGGCACCAGAAAGTCCCGGCTGATGCCCTGGCCCAGGTCGTGCACGCGGTCCAGGAACTGCGTGAGATAGGCGTGCAGGCCCGTGGCCAGGATTTCGTCGATGCGCGCATAGCGCAGGTCGGCCAGCAGTCGGCCTGCCTTGCGCTGGGTCTCGCGCGACTGGGCGTTGGCCACGCTTTCCAGGTTGGCCACCACCTCCAGCATGCTGGCCAGCAGCGAGCGCGGCATGTCGCTGCGCAGCATCAGCAGCTCGGCCACGCGCTCGGGCGTGATCACGTCGCGGTAGACCTTGCGGTAGACCTCGAAGGCCGAGACGCTGCGCAGCAGCGCGCTCCAGTGGTAGAAGTCGAACGGCGTGGCCGCCTTGCCCGATGCGCCGTTGCGTGCGCTGCCGTGGTAGTCGCGCTCGATGGCGTGGAACTTCACGTCCAGCAGGCGTGCCGTGTTGTCGGCGCGCTCGATGAAGGTGCCCAGGCGCAGGAAGTGGAAGGCCTCGTCCTGCAGCATGGTGCCAAGCGTCACGCCGCGCGACAGGTGCGAGCGGTGCTTGACCCATTCGAAGAACTGGCCCGGATCGCGCTCCCAGTCGCCCTCGGCCAGCAGGCGCTTGAGCTCCAGCCAGGTCTGGTTCTGGGTCTCCCAGGCCTCGGTGGTCAGCGCGCCGCGCACGGCGCGCGCGTTCTCCCGCGCAGCGCGCAGGCAGGAGGCGATGGACGAGGAGTTGCTCTCGTCGCGCACCATGAAGTGCAGCACGGCCTCGCGCTGCACCTCGCCGTGGCGGGCGGCGTAGGAGGGGATCAGCTCGCTGATGGACAGCACGCCCTGCCAGGCCTTGCGCGCCACCTGCGGCGCCTGGGGCAGCATGGAGGTGTCATAGGAGACGTTGAGCATGCGGGCGGTGTTCTCCGCACGCTCCGTGTAGCGGGACATCCAGTACAGATGATCGGCAGTACGGCTGAGCATTCAATGTCCTCCCTCGTTTGACTCACCGGCCCCGAGCACCCAGGTGTCCTTGGTGCCGCCGCCCTGTGATGAATTGACCACCAGCGAGCCCTCCTTGAGCGCCACGCGCGTGAGGCCGCCGGCCACCATGCGCACCTGGTTGCCGCTGAGCACGAAGGGCCGCAGATCGATGTGCCTTGGTGCGATGCCCTGCTCCACCAGGGTGGGGCAGGTGGACAGCGCCAGCGTGGGCTGCGCGATATAGCCGCCGGGATTGGCGATGAGCGCGCGGCGGAAATCCTCGATCTCGCCGCGCGAGGCGGCAGGCCCGATCAGCATCCCGTAGCCACCGGCGCCGTGGACTTCCTTGACCACCAGCTCGTCCAGGTGGTCGAGCACGTAGCGCAGGTCATCGGGCTTGCGGCACAGCCAGGTCGGCACGTTCTGCAGGATGGGCTCCTCGCCCAGGTAGAAGCGGATCATCTCCGGCACATAGGGGTAGACCGATTTGTCATCGGCCACACCCGTGCCCGCTGCATTGCAGATGCTCACGTTGCCGGCACGGTAGGCGCGCATGAGGCCGGGGCAGCCCAGCGTGGAGGTGGGGCGGAAGACTTCGGGGTCGAGAAAATCATCGTCCACGCGCCGGTAGATCACGTCCACGCGCTGCGGGCCGCGCGTGGTGCGCATGTAGACAACGTCCTTGTCCACCACCAGGTCCTGGCCCTCGACCAGCTCCACGCCCATTTGCTGGGCCAGGAAGGCATGCTCGAAGTAGGCGCTGTTGTGCATGCCGGGCGTCAGCACCACCACCGTGGGCTCGGGCGTGCCGGCCGGCGCGCTGGCGCGCAGCGTCTCCAGCAGCATGTCGGGATAGTGGGCCACGGGCTCCACGGGATGGCGCGAGAACAGGTCCGGGAACAGCCGCATCATCATGCGCCGGTTCTCCAGCATGTACGACACGCCCGACGGCACGCGCAGGTTGTCCTCCAGCACGTAGTACACGCCCTCGCCCTGGGCATTGGCGGCGCGCACGATGTCGATGCCGGCAATGTGGGCGTAGATGCCGCCCTGCACCGCCAGGCCCCGCATCTCGGGCCGGTACTGGCTGTTGTTCAGCACCAGTTCGCGCGGCACCAGGCCCGCGCGCAGGATCTCCTGGTCGTGATAGACATCGTGCAGGAAGCGGTTGAGCGCCGTCACGCGCTGCACCAGGCCCGCCTGCATTCGCGACCACTCATGTGCGGGAATGACGCGCGGTATCAGGTCGAAGGGGATGAGGCGCTCGTTGCCGGCGCCGCTTTCGTCCTTGTCGCCGTAGACGGCGAACGTGATGCCGACGCGCCGGAAGATGATCTCGGCCTCGGCGCTGCGCGCTCGCAGCGTCTGTTCGGACTGGCGCGCAAGCCATTGCGCGTAGTCCTTGTAGTGCAGGCGCACATCGCTGCCGTCGAACGGCGTCATCGTGTACATCTCGTCAAATGGATGCATTCGTCACCTCCTGTCGCTGCATGTGTACGGGGTCTAGCAAGCTACGGGCCAGCCCTCGTATCGCACCAGTGTAGCGATAGGTAACCTCAATCCGGACAAGCGGTATCCAGCATATGCATCCTGCTCCGCCATCGGCGCACGCCCTATCCGCCCTGCCCCTGCGTGACGTGCACATCCCAATAGCGGCGCGCCCTTTCCCGCTCGCAGACCAGGTGCACGGGGTCCGAAGAGCGCCAGTGCGCCGCGCCGCAGCGGGCCGACTGCACCACGCCGGCGCCATGGGCCTCATAGCGGCGCACCACCTCGGGGACAGGATGGCCATAGCGGCTGCGATATCCCGCCTGCACCATGGCCCAGCGCGGTGCCAGGGCCTGCACCAGGGCGGTGCTCGATGAAGTGCGGCTGCCGTGATGGGGCACCAGCAGCCACTGCACGGGCCTGAGGGCGCCGGCCCTTGCCAGTGACCGCTCCTGCGCAGCCTCGATGTCACCGGCCAGCAAGGCCTGCACGCCAGATGCCGAGCTCAGCAACAGCACGCAGCTGCCCGCATTGGCCTGGGCCAGCGCCCGTGCGGAGGGCAACCGTTCGCCGGCAGACGGATGCAGCACCTCCAGCCGCACGCCATCCCATTCCCAGTGCTGGCCCGCCTGGCAGCGGCGCACAGCGCCCAGGCCGGCCAGCGCAGGGTCGAGGATCACGGAATCCGATCCCCAGACCTCCGCCTGCGGCTGCGCGGCATGCACGGCCAATGCACCGCCCGTGTGGTCATTGTCGCGGTGGCTGAGCCACAGGGCATCCAGCCTCAGACCCAGAGCCTGCAACAGCGGCACCAGCACCCGGTCGCCGGCATTGCTGTCCAGGCCGTACTGCGGCCCCGTGTCATACAGCAAGGCATGCCGCGCCGTGCGCACCAGCACTGCGTTGCCCTGGCCTATGTCCACTGCCATCAGATCGAACTCGCCATGCGCCGGTGATGGCGACGGCCACCACAGGGCCGGCAGGCACATGGCCAGGCCCCAGCAGCGCCATCCGGCAGGCACCGGAGCCACCAGCGCCAGGCCACCGCACAGCGCAGCCAGCCCTGCCCACAGCGGCGGCTGCGGCAGTTGCACCACGGCCCATGCCCACTGGTCCAGCCATTGCAGCAGCTCCAGCAGCGGGGCCAGCGCCAGCGCCGCGCCTGTCCACAAGGGAGGCCACAAGGCCCCCAGCAGGGCCAGCGGCGTGACCACGAAGGTCACCCAGGGAATGGCCGCCAGATTGGCCAGCAGCCCCGACAGCGACAGCTGGCCGAACAGCATCAGGCCCAGCGGCGCCAGCGCCAGCGAGATGCGCCATTGCTCGCCCCACAGGGCCAGCGCACGGGCAGGCAGCGAAGGCCGCTGCGCGCCCTGCATGCGCGCATCGGTGGCCAGCAGCACGCCCACGGCCACAAAGCTCAGCCAGAAGCCGGCCTGCCACAGGGCCCAGGGATCCAGCACCACGACCACGGCCAGCGCCAGGCACCACACGGCGGGCCAGGGCCAGCGCAGTCCGGCGCCGCGCAACGCAGCCACGCTGGCCAGCATGCAGACGGTGCGCTGTGCCGGCAGGCCCCAGCCGCTGAACAGCGCATAGCCGCCCGCCAGCAGCACGCCGGCCAGCAGGGCCGCCTGCGGCGCCGGGCACCACAGGCAGGCCCGTGCGCTGCAGCGCCAAAGCCTCCCCATCACCAGTGCTGCCAGCCAGGCGAACAAGGTGATGTGCAGGCCGGAAATGCTCATCAGATGGGCCACGCCGGTATGCCTAAACAGCGCCCAGTCATCCCGCGCAATGGCCTGTTGATCGCCCATGGCCAGGGCGGCCACCACACCCAGCATGCGCGGCGCATGGGCAGGGTCCAGGCCGATGCGCTGCAGGGATGCCGCAAGCGCGGATGTGCGGCCCAGGATGGCGTCGCGCATCTGCTGGCGCCAGCGCTGCAGGGCATGGCTGCCGGTGTCGGCCAGTTGGCGTGCAGCGGGCTGTTCGCGCACATGGCCCGTGGCCTGCACGCCCTGCTCCCACTGCCACAGCTCATAGTCGAAGCCATGGGGATTGCGCGCGCCATGCGGGCGCTTGAGCCGCACGGTCAGCGCCCAGCGCTGGCCTGGCCGCAGATCGGGCAGCATGGCAACACCCCTGGACTGCCGGCCCCGGGGGGCGTACCAGGACAGTTCGATCAGTGCAGGAAACGGCGCCAAGACCTCTTCGCTGCCGACGATCCGAGCCTGCTCCACCTCCATGCGCCAGCGCATGCCCTGGGCGATGTTCTGGGGAAGCGATGCCACGACGCCGACGATGCGCAGGTCACGCCCCTCCAACGGCGCAGACAGCGCCTGGCCCGCAAAGTCCTGGGCCCGCCAGCCGGTCAACCCGCCCACCAGCAAGGCGGCGCAGACGGCGGCCCACAGGCGGTGCACACCACGGCAGCGCCGGCCTGCCCATGCCCGCCACGCCCTCCAGGCCAGGCCTGCCAGCCCCATGCCCGCCAAGAGCAGATACATCCACAGCGGCCACAGGCGCGGCTGCGTGACCTGCCAGGCCGCACCGGCCACGCAGCCGAGCAGCAGGGGCGTCCAGGAAGACGGCGAGAGGGTTGGGGCAGCTGCCGCAGGGTGCATCCACACATGCTAGGAGCGGATGCCGCGCAGCCACCATGCAGCGCCTCGGATTCAGACAACAATCAGACTGGCGGAAGCCCAGGCCCTGACAAGCCAGGGTGCAAGGGGCTGTGTCACACTGTCCGCCACCCCGGCACTGGTGCCGGATTTTTCTTGTCTCGAAGGAATCAACGATGAGCGTTTACGAACAACTGAAGGCCCTGAACATCGAACTGCCGTCGCCTGCCATCCCGGCGGCGGCCTACGTGCCCTATGTGCAGACGGGCAATCTGGTGTTCCTGAGCGGCCATATCGCGCGCAAGGACGGCAAGGTCTGGGCCGGCCAGCTGGGCCGTGATCTGCAGACTGCCGACGGCCAGCAGGCCGCGCGCGCCATCGCCATCGACCTGATGGGCACGCTGCAGCACGCCGCCGGCGGCGACCTCGGCCGCGTGCGCCGCATTGTCAAGCTGATGTGCCTGGTCAACTCCACGGGCGACTACACCGAGCAGCACCTGGTGGCCAACGGCTGCAGCGAGCTGCTGGGCCAGGTCTTCGGCGATGCCGGCACGCATGCGCGCAGCGCCTTCGGCGTGGCCCAGATCCCGCTGGGCTCCTGCGTGGAAATCGAGCTGATCGCCGAACTGGCCTGATCGGCAGCATGCCGCCGCACGGCGCCGCCGTGCTCGCAGGCGGCTAGAAGCTCTCCCATTGGCCATCCTCGGCTGCCGGTGCGGCAGGCCGGGGCGCCGAGGCCAGCTTGGGCGCCGCCGCCCTTGCTGCGGCAGGCCGCGCGACAGCCGGCCCGACAGCCGCAGGCGCCACGGCTGCTGCCGGCCGCCTTGGCGCTGCGGCAGCGCTGTGCGCAGTGCGCGCCGCCGGCGCAGCCTGCCTTGCGAGCGTCGTCGGCGAAGGCGCCAGGTGCGCCACCTTGAACACCGCCACCGTGCGCGACAGCTGCTCGGCCTGCTCCCGCAGGCTTTGCGCTGCAGCCGCGCTTTGCTCGACCAGGGCCGCGTTCTGCTGCGTCATCTGGTCCAGCTGTCCCACAGCCTGGTTGACCTGGGCCACGCCCGCGCTTTGCTCCGAAGAGGCCGCCGTGATCTCGCCGATGGTGTCGGCCACGCGCTGCACGGACTGCACGATGCCCTCCATGGTGGTGCCCGCGTCGCCCACCAGGCGGGCGCCGTCCTCCACCCGCTCCACCGAGGCGCCGATGAGCTGGCGGATTTCCTTGGCAGCCGCCGCGCTGCGCTGTGCCAGCGTGCGCACCTCGCTGGCCACCACGGCAAAGCCCCGGCCCTGCTCGCCTGCGCGGGCCGCCTCCACGGCGGCGTTCAGCGCCAGGATGTTGGTCTGGAAGGCAATGGAGTCGATGACGCCGACGATGTCGGCAATCTGCCGGCTGCTGTCGTTGATGCCCTTCATGGTCTCGACCACCCGGGCCACGACCTCACCGCCGCGCTGCGCCACCTGTGACGCGCCCGCCGCCAGGCTGCTGGCCTGCTGCGCACTGCTGGCGCTTTGCTGCAGCGTGCTGGTGAACTGCTCCATGGCGGCCGCAGTCTCCTGCAGGTTGCTGGAGGTCTGCTCGGTGCGCAAGGACAGGTCCTGGTTGCCGGTGGCGATCTCGGCGCTGGCGATGGCGATGCTGTCCGTGCTCTGGCGCACCTGCTGCACCATGCCCGACAGCGATTCGCTCATGGCCTGCAGCGAGCGCAGCAGGTCGCCGAATTCATCAGCACGCTGTGCCTGTCCCTGCACGCCTGCGCTCAGGTCGCCTGCGGCAATGCGTTCGGCCAGTTCGCTGGCCTCGGCCAGGGGCCGGCGGATGCTGGCAATCAGGAAATGGGCGCCGATGACGATGCACAGCAGCAGCACGCCCACGGCCGCAGCGGCAAAACCCACGGTGAGCCTGCGCGAGGCTGCCGTCTCTTCCTGGCTGCTGCGCGCCACCTGCTCCTGCATCTGCACGAAGTCGCGCAGCGACTGCAGGTAGGCATCCACGGCAGGGTTGTAGGACTGCTTGACCAGGACCAATGCCTGCTCCTGCCGGCCATCGGCCTTGAGCTGGCGTGCCTGGGCACGCAGTTCGATCATGGTCTTGCGGGCTGCCGCAATCCTGGCCATCTGCGCCTTGTCTGCGTCGGACAGGGGCATGGCTTCCAGTGATTTCTGCACCTCGGTGATCCGCGCCGAGGTGGCGGAGATCACGTCCTTGAACTCGGCCTCGACGGCGGCATCACTGCTGACCACCACGGCCTGGGTGCGGGCCGCGTTGGTTTCGGTCAGCCCCATCCAACGCACGGCGGCCTGGACCCGCGCCTGCATCTCCTGGGTCACCGCCTCGGACCGGGCCTGGACCTGGGCCGAGCGATAGCCCGACAAGCCGACCACGCCCACCAGCGCCACCACGATGGCGGCCACTGCAAGCCACAGCTTGTGTGCCATGCGAAGTCGCAGCATATCCAGTCTCCCTCATTTTGGAAGACTCCATGTTGAGGCCTGGAAGAAGGCCTGGTGGGCGGAAAAACCCAGAGGAAACCCCTGATCCGCCCCTTTCGCGGAGGGCATTGCAGGGGCGGCCGCGCTCTTACTCCACGCGCGTCACGCTCTGCGGCTTGAAGCCCAGGTCGGCCGACTTGCCCTTGCGGCCGCGCGTGCCACGGGCATTGTTGAGACTGCGGATCTCCAGCGTCTCGCTGCGCTCCTTGCCGCCGCGGCCCACGCCATCGATGCGGATGCTGCGCGTGTAGGCGGCAGCGCCCGCCAGCGTGTCCTTGTCCTCCAGATCGAGCAGCATCAGCCCGCGACCACCCTTGGCCATGTGCTTGAGGCTGGCGATCTCGAAGGTGAGGATGCGGCCACCCGTGGAAGCGCAGATCACATGCGTGGCCGGCAGCAGCAGGCCCGCGCCCTGCTCGCCTTCCTGCGGCTCCGCACGTGCGCCCATGGGCACGCCGTAGGCCGTGGACGGGGCGCACAGCGTCTCGCCGTCGGCCAGCGTGACGAAGGCCTTGCCCGCCTTCTGGCGCGAGACCATGTCGCTCACCATGGCCACGAAGCCGTAGCCACCCGACCCCGACAGCAGCAGCGCCGTGCCCTCGGCACCGGCGAAGTAGTACAGGATCTGGGTGCCGGCCTCCAGCTCGATGAGCGTGGTCACGGGCTGGCCATCGCCGCGCCCGCCAGGCAATTGCGCCACCGGCACCGAATAGATGCGGCCGTTGCTGCCAAAGGCCAGCAACTGGTCCACGGTGCGGCATTCGAAGGTGCCGTGCAGGCTGTCGCCGGCCTTGAAGCTCAGCGTGCCCGCATCGACGCCATGGCCCTGGCGCGTGCGCACCCAGCCCTTGTCCGAGATGATGACCGTGGTGGGTTCATCGACCACCTTGACTTCGGCGACGACCTTCTTTTCCTCCTGGATCAGCGTGCGGCGCGCATCGGCGAACTGCTTGGCATCGGCCTCGATCTCCTTGCAGATCAGGCGGCGCATGGTGCTTTCGCTGCCCAGGATGTCTTCGAGCTTGCCTTGCTCCGTGCGCAGCTCCTTGAGTTCCTGCTCGATCTTGATGGCTTCCAGCCGCGCCAGCTGGCGCAGGCGGATTTCCAGAATGTCGTCGGCCTGGCGCTCGGACAGCGCAAAGGCATCGATCAGCGCCTGCCGGGGCTCGTCGCTGGCCCGGATGATGGCGATGACCTTGTCGATGTTCAGCAGCACGGCCTGGCGGCCTTCGAGGATGTGTATGCGGTCCAGCACCTTGGCCAGCCGGTGCTGGCTGCGCCGCGTGACCGTGGTCTGGCGGAAGGCGATCCATTCCTCGAGCATCAGGCGCAGGCTTTTCTGCACCGGGCGGCCATCGAGGCCGATCATGGTCAGGTTGATGGAGCTGGACGACTCCAGGCTGGTATGCGCCAGCAGCGCCGTGATCAGTTCCTGCTGCGGCACCTTGCCGGTCTTGGGCTCGAAGACCAGGCGCACCGGCGCATCCTTGCTGGACTCGTCGCGCACGCCGTCGAGCACGGCCAGCATGCTGGCCTTGAGCTGGGTCTGTTCCTGGCTCAAGGCCTTCTTGCCGGTCTTGACCTTGGGATTGGTGATGTCCTCGATCTCTTCGAGCACCTTCTGCGCCGAGACGCCGGGCGGCAGCTCGGTCACCACGATCTGCCACTGGCCGCGCGCCAGTTCCTCGATCTTCCAGCGCGCGCGCAGCTTGAGGCTGCCACGGCCCGTGCGATAGGCGTCCTGGATGTCGGAGGCGCTGCTGATGATCTGCCCGCCACCCGGATAGTCGGGGCCGGGGATGATCTGGAACAGTTCCTCGTCGCTGAGCTGGGGCCGCTTGATCAGGGCCACGCAGGCGTCGGCCACCTCGCGCAGGTTGTGGCTGGGGATTTCCGTGGCCAGGCCCACGGCAATGCCGCTGGCGCCATTGAGCAGGGCGAACGGCAGGCGCGCGGGCAGTTGCTGCGGCTCCTGCGTGCTGCCGTCGTAGTTGGGCACGAAGTCCACCGTGCCCATGTCGATCTCGTCGAGTAGCAGGCCCGTGATCTTGGACAGGCGCGCCTCGGTGTAGCGCATGGCGGCTGCGCCGTCGCCGTCGCGGCTGCCGAAGTTGCCCTGGCCATCGACCAGCGGATAGCGCTGGTTGAAGTCCTGCGCCATGCGCACCAGCGCGTCGTAGGCCGACTGGTCGCCGTGCGGGTGAAAGCGGCCCAGCACATCGCCGACCACGCGTGCGCTCTTGACGGGCTTGGCTGCCGTGTTGTGGTTGGGACCGCTGTAGCTCAGGCCCATGCGGTCCATGGCGTACAGAATGCGCCGCTGCACGGGCTTGAGGCCGTCGGTCACATCGGGCAGTGCCCGGCCCTTGACCACGGACAGTGCGTATTCGAGATAGGCCCGTTGCGCGTACTGGCCCAGGTCCAGTGCATCGCCGGCCGCCTGTTGTGCCAGATCCAGAGAGGTTTGGTCGCTCATGAAGAAATTCGTGATCTCAAAAAATGCAATGAATGCCGCTCATTGCGGCGTGGGCAGTCCTGTGGGCAGCGTCATGCGCACCCGGGGCGTGGTGCCCGGCAACGCCGCTGCTGCAGGCGCTGCAGGGCCCGCGCGCTCGCGCCCGCCCTGCAACTGCTCGTAGATGCCGAGCACGGCCTTCACGTAATTGCGGGTTTCCTGGAAGGGAGGGATGGCCTGGCCCGCGCGCCGCACGGCGCCCTCGCCTGCGTTGTAGGCGGCCAGCACCAGGTCCAGCCGGCCGGGGAACAGCCCCATCAGATGGTTGAGGTAGCGCGCGCCGGCCGGCACGTTGACGGCCGGATCGGCCAGTTGCTGCTGCACGCTGCGCTGGCGGCTGGCCTCCACGCCGAAGCGCTGGGCCGTGGCCGGCATCAGCTGCATCAGGCCGACCGCCCCCTTGGGCGAGATGGCCTGCGCGTCAAAGCCCGACTCGACGGCGATCACGGCCTTGAGCAGGTCGTAGTCCACGCCCGTGTGGTCCGCCGCCTTGCGCAGATGGACGCGCACGCTCTTGTAGCGCGGCGAGATGTCGAAGAAGCTTTGCAGCCGCGTATGCGCCTGCAGCCTGCGACCGGCATCGCCGCTGCCGTCAGCGTCGGCAGCAGCCTCGGCCTGCACCATCGGGGGCTTGAGCCCCTGCTCGGCGCTGTCGTAGACCGAGCCGCGAAAGTACAGCCTGTAGCGCTCGTCCAGCGCCTCGGCAGCGAAGTGCGTGATGCCGCGCTCGTCCACGAAGGCCCAAAGATCGGCATGCGCCGGCCGCGCCAGCCCCCACAGCGCCAGGGCCAGGCCCAGCGCCGCCAGCGCGCGCACCCCGGCGCCGCGCGCCAGGTGCGGGCGGTGCTTCGGGGCGGCGCGGAGCACAGTCATGGGTCAGATGTCGACTTCAATGGCGTCGCCATGGAGCTCCATGAGCTCGCGGCGCGCTGCGGCCTCGCCCTTGCCCATGAGCTTGGTGACGACCTGCTCGGCCGCCGCGAAGTCCAGGTTCATGAACTGCACGGGCAGCAGGCGGCGCGTGTCGGGGTTGAGCGTGGTCTCCCACAGCTGCTCCGCATTCATCTCGCCCAGGCCCTTGAAGCGGCTGATCTGGCATTTCTCGCGCGGCACGCCGTCCTTTGCCGATTTGTCCAGGATGGCGGTCAGCTCGCCCTCGTCCAGCGCGTACATCTTGGCCGCAGGCTTCTTGCCGCGCGCAGGCACGTCCACACGGAACAGCGGCGGCAGCGCCACATGGATGTGGCCGGCCTCGATGAGCTTGGGGAAATGGCGGAAGAACAGCGTCAGCAGCAGCACCTGGATGTGCGAGCCGTCCACGTCGGCATCCGAAAGAATGCAGACCTTGCCGTAGCGCAGGCCCGACAGGTCGGGCGTGTCGTTGGGGCCATGCGGGTCCACGCCGATGGCCACCGAGATGTCATGGATTTCGTTGTTGGCGAACAGCCGGTCGCGGTCCACTTCCCAGGTGTTGAGCACCTTGCCGCGCAGGGGCAGTACGGCCTGGGTTTCCTTGTTGCGGCCCATCTTGGCGCTGCCGCCGGCCGAGTCGCCCTCGACCAGGAAGACCTCGTTCAGGCTCAGGTCGCGGCTTTCGCAATCGGTGAGCTTGCCCGGCAGCACGGCCACGCCCGAGCCCTTGCGCTTTTCGACCTTCTGGCCCGCCTTCTGGCGGGTCTGGGCGGCCTTGATGGCGATCTCGGCCAGCTTGCGGCCCCATTCCACGTGCTCGTTGAGCCACAGCTCTAGCGCGGGGCGCACATAGCCGCTGACCAGGCGCACGGCATCGCGCGAGTTCAGGCGCTCCTTGATCTGGCCCTGGAACTGCGGGTCCAGCACCTTGGCGTTGAGCACATAGCTGGCGCGCGCAAAGACGTCATCCGGCATGAGCTTGACGCCCTTGGGCAGCAGCGAGTGCATCTCGATGAAGGCCTTGACCGCCTGGAACAGGCCGTCGCGCAGGCCGCTGTCATGCGTGCCGCCGGCGGTGGTCGGGATCAGGTTGACATAGCTTTCGCGCAGCGGTGCGCCATCCTCGGTGAAGGCCACGCACCAGGCGGCGCCCTCGCCTTCGGCAAAGCTGTCGTGGTGGCGGTCGGCAAAGCCCTCGCCCTCGAACAGGGGGATGACCGCCTCGCCATGCAGGCTTTGCTGCAGGTAGTCGCGCAGGCCGCCCTTGAACTGCCAGGTCTGGGTGTCGCGCGTCTTCTCGTTGACCAGGGTCACCGAGACGCCGGGCATGAGCACGGCCTTGCTGCGCAGCAGGTGCATCAGCTCGCCCATGGGCAGCTGGGGCGATTCGAAATAGCGGGCATCGGGCCACACGCGCACGGTCGTGCCCTGCTTGCGTTCGCCCGCGGCCAGCGGCCGCGACTGCAGGGGCTCGACCACGTCGCCGCCCGAGAAGGCGATGGTGGCCACCTTGCCCTCGCGGTGGATGCAGGCCTCAAGGCGCGTGGCCAGCGCATTCGTGACCGAGACGCCCACGCCGTGCAGGCCGCCCGAGAAGCTGTAGGCGCCGCCCTTGCCCTTGTCGAACTTGCCGCCCGCATGCAGCCGCGTGAAGACCAGCTCCACCACGGGCGCCTTTTCCTCGGGATGCATGCCGAAGGGGATGCCCCGGCCGTCGTCTTCGACGCTGTAGGAGCCGTCGGAATGCAGGGTGAAGCGGATTTTCTTGCCGAAGCCGGCCAGTGCCTCGTCGGCCGCGTTGTCGATCACCTCCTGCAGCACATGCAGGGGGTTGTCGGTGCGCGTGTACATGCCGGGACGCTGCTTGACGGGCTCAAGGCCCTTGAGCACGCGTATCGAGCCTTCGGAGTATTCGCTGGCGGAAGTGGGAGATGGTTTGACTGCCATGGGGGCGGATTGTAGTGCGCGGCCCGGCTCAGTGCTGGATGCATTCACAGTCATTGACATTGACTATCCCGAAAAAGCCGCTGCCATCAAGGGCCGCGCTGGCGCATGGGCGACCCAAGCGGCACAGCGCAAAACCCGGAGTTTCGCTAAAGTTTGCCGCATGCAAAAAAACAACCAACCCATGTCCATGGTGCAGATACTGCTGTGCGGGGGCGCAGTCGTGACGCTGTCCATGGGAATCCGCCATGGCTTCGGCCTGTGGCTGCAGCCCATCACCCAGGAGATGGGCTGGACGCGCGAGTCCTTCGCGCTGGCCATCGCGATCCAGAACCTGTCCTGGGGCGTGCTCGGCATCTTCGGCGGCATGCTGGCCGACCGCTTCGGCGCCTTCCGCGTGCTCCTGGTGGGCGCGCTGCTGTATGCGCTGGGCCTGGCCGGCATGGCCATGGCGCCCACGACAACCTGGTTCGCCCTGACGGCCGGCGTGGTGATCGGCGCAGCCCAGGCAGGCACCACCTATGCCGTGATCTACGGTGTGCTGGGCCGCCAGATTCCCGTGGCGCGGCGCAGCTGGGCCATGGGCGTGACGGCGGCGGCGGGCTCCTTCGGCCAGTTCTTCATGGTGCCCGTGGAAGGCAGCCTGATCGCGAACTTCGGCTGGTCCAACGCCCTGCTGCTGCTGTCGCTGTGCGCGCTGATGATCATTCCGCTGGCCTTTGGCCTGCGCGAGCCCGGCTTCCAGGCCGGCAACGCCCGTCCCGTGCGCGACCAGAGCGCGGGCCAGGCCGTCGCCGAAGCGCTGCGCACGCCCAGCTTCGTGCTGCTGACGGCCGGCTACTTCGTCTGCGGCTTCCAGGTGATGTTCATCGGCGTGCACATGCCCAGCTACCTCAAGGACTACGGCCTGGCACCGCAGGTGGCCAGCATCTCGCTGGCGCTGGTGGGGCTGTTCAACATCGTTGGCACCTACGTGGCCGGCAACCTGGGCCAGCGCCTGCCCAAGCGCTACCTGCTGTCCACCATCTACTTCACGCGCTCGGTGGTGATCGTGCTCTTCCTGCTGGCGCCGCTGACGCCCTGGTCGGTCTACATCTTCTCTGCCGCCATGGGCCTGCTGTGGCTGTCCACCGTGCCGCTGACCAACGCCACCGTGGCCCAGATCTTCGGCGTGCAGCATCTGTCCATGTTGAGCGGCATGGTGTTCTTCAGCCACCAGGTGGGCAGCTTCCTGGGCGTCTGGCTGGGCGGCTATCTCTATGACCACACGGGCAGCTACCAGGTGGTCTGGTACCTGGCCATCGGCCTGGGCGTGGCCGCCGGCCTGCTGAACCTGCCCATCCGCGAAGCCCCCGTGGCACGGTTGCGCGCGGCCCAGGCCGCTGCCTGAGATGACGACATCCATGACCACATCCACCAGGCCCCGCCCACGCATCCTGCGCAGGCTGGCGCTGTGGGCCGCCGTGCTGCTGGTGCTGGGCCTGGTCTTCATGCTCTACCTGCAGCCGCAGTTCATGCTGGGCATGGCAGACCAGATCTGGGCCTGCTTCTGAAATGGAAGCGGCAGCTGCGAAGGCCTGCCGGCACAATGTCGGCCGCTTTCACTTTATTTCCAAAATTGCACATGCACGCAGCCACGCCACCCTCGCCCTGGATCCAACGCTGGTCACACCTTCTGGCGCCCCAGGCCTCGGTGCTTGACGTGGCCTGCGGCCCCGGCCGGCACATGCGCTGGTTCCATGCGCGTGGCCACGCCGTCACCGGCGTGGACCGCGACGCCCAGGCCCTGGCCGGCCTGCAGGGCGTGGGCGAGCTGCTGTGCGCCGACATCGAAAACGGCCCCTGGCCCCTGCCCGGCCGGCAGTTCGGCGCCGTGGTCGTGACCCACTATCTGTGGCGCCCGCTGTGGCCGGCACTGCTGGACAGCGTGGCCCCCGGCGGCGTGCTGCTGTACGAAACCTTTGCCCAGGGCAACGAGGCTTTCGGCAAGCCTTCCCGCCCCGATTTCCTGCTGGCGCCCGGCGAGCTGCTGCAGGCCTGCGCGGGCTGGCACATCGTGGCCTACGAGCACGGCCAGCTGGGCGAGCCCGATCGCATGGTCCAGCGCATTGCGGCACTGCGCCCCGATGCAACAGGCCGGGAACCCGTGGCCATGCTGGCGCATCAGAAGGCGTCAGGCTCTGCAATCGCCTGAATCCCTACAGGCGCCCGCCTTGGGCCTGCCTCCGACACTCGTTAGAATGATCCTTTCCCGTTTTTTCTTGCGGACATGACATCCTCCTCCGTCGCTCTCACTGGCAGCATCGTTGCCCTCATCACGCCCATGCACGAGGACGGTAGTGTTGACTACCCGGCGCTGCGAAAACTCATCGATTGGCATGTGGCCGAAGGCACGGACTGCATCGGCGTGGTGGGAACGACAGGTGAATCCCCCACCGTCAACGTGGAGGAGCACTGCGAAATCATCCGCGTGTCCGTCGAGCAGGCCGCAGGCCGCGTGCCCGTGATGGCCGGCTGCGGCGCCAACAGCACGCACGAAGCCATCGAGCTGGCCCGCTACGCCAAGAAGGTCGGCGCCGACAGCCAGCTGCAGGTCGTGCCCTACTACAACAAGCCCACGCAGGAAGGCCAGTACCAGCACTTCAAGGCGATTGCCGAAGCGGTGGGCGACCTGCCCGTGGTGCTCTACAACGTGCCCGGCCGCTCCGTGGCCGACATGCAGCACGACACCGTGCTGCGCCTGGCGCAGATCCCCGCCATCATCGGCATCAAGGAGGCCACGGGCAACATCGAGCGCGCCCAGTGGCTGATCCGTGAAGTGCCCAAGGACTTCGGCGTGTACTCCGGCGATGATCCGACCGCTGTGGCCCTGATGCTGTGCGGCGGCCACGGCAACATCAGCGTCACGGCCAACGTGGCACCGCGCTTGATGAGCGATCTGTGCAAGGCGGCCCTGGCCGGTGATGTGCGCACTGCCATGGACATCCAGCTGCGCCTGATGCCCGTGCACAAGAACCTCTTCGTCGAGGCCAACCCCATTCCCGTCAAGTGGGCCGCAGCGCGCCTGGGCCTGTGCGGCCCGGCCATGCGCCTGCCGATGACACCTCTGAGCAAGAACCTGGAAGCCACCGTGGAAGCCGCCCTGGGCTCCGCTGGCCTGCTGTGAGGCGCCCCGCCCCACCGACCGAACGCACCAAGGATATTCGCGTGAAACAGCCCATTGCACGTCTGAGCCTGCTGAGCCTGGCCATCGGCCTGACAGCCTGCACGACCACGTTCCAAGAGAGCAAGATCGACTACAAGAGCGCCGGCAAGCAGCAGGCGCCCACCCTGGAAGTCCCCCCGGATCTGACCCAGCTGTCCACGGATTCCCGCTATGCCGTGCCCGGCGGCGTGGTCTCCGCCGCAGCCATGGAAGCCAACTCCAAGGCGCAAAAGCCCAGCGAAGGCCGCACGGCCACCGTTGCAATGGGCGATGTGCGCATCGAGCGCAATGGCGAACAGCGCTGGCTGGTGATCAAGCGCCCGGCCGACCAGCTGTGGGAGCCCGTGCGCGACTTCTGGCTGGAAAACGGCTTCATCTTCACCACCGAAGACCGCCAGCTGGGCATCATCGAGACCGACTGGGCAGAGAACCGCGCCAAGATCCCGCAGGACGTGATCCGCAAGACGCTGGGCAAGGTCTTCGACGGCCTGTACTCCACCAGCGAGCGCGACCGCTTCCGCACACGCCTGGAGCGCTCGGCCGACGGCTCCACCGAGGTCTACATCACGCACCGCGGCATGCAGGAGGTCTACACCAGCGCCCAGAAGGACCAGACCATCTGGCAGCCGCGCCCCTCCGACCCGGAACTGGAAACCGAATTCCTGCGCCGCCTGATGGTCAAGCTAGGCGTGAGCCAGGAGCAGGCCGATGCCGTGGCCAAGGCCAACACCACCACGGCAGCCGCCACCGGCAGCGTGCGCATGGAATCCGCCAACGGACAGCCCGTGCTGCAGATCGACGAAGGCTTTGACCGCGCATGGCGCCGTGTCGGCGTGGCCCTGGACCGCACGGGCTTCACCGTGGAGGACCGTGACCGCAGCCGCGGCATCTACTTCGTGCGCTATGTCGCGCCTGACGCCAAGGTCGAGCCCAAGGGCTTCTTCGGCAAGCTGTTCAGCCGCTCGCCCGATGCGGCCGCGCCGGTCAAGTACCAGATCCAGGTGCGCAGCGAAGGCGACAAGTCCACCGTCACCGTGCTCAACACCCAGGGCCAGCCCGAGACATCGGCCAATGCCCAGCGCATCGTGCGCGTCATCACCGACGACATGAAGTAAGCAAGCCTCTTTTCGGGCCTTGGGGCGGCAGCGTCCGCCCTTGGCTTGCAGCCACCGCGCAGTCATTTGCCGGTGGCTTTTTTACTGGACCAAAGCAAAGCGAAGACGAAAAAAAACCGCAGCCCGAAGGATGCGGTTCTTTCGCGGCAGAGGCCGAAACCTCTGCCATCGGCGAGGGCCGAATTACTGCTTGGTGGCTTCCTTGGCGGCAGCGTCGGCAGCAGCCTTGGCGGCGTCTGCAGCGGCAGCGTCAGCAGCGGGAGCAGGTGCTGCAGCGTCAGCGGCAGGCGCTGCGGGAGCAGCAGCGTCGGCGGCGGGAGCAGCAGGAGCTTCTGCGGGAGCGGGAGCTGCCGGTGCGGGAGCTTCAACGGCGGGTGCGGGAGCGGGGGCCGGAGCCTCTTCCTTCTTGCCGCAAGCGGCCAGAGCTGCAGCAGCGATCACGGTAGCCAGGATCAGAGAGTTCTTCATCACAGTTTCCTAGAGAGTAGGTAAGAAGACAGTACACAGGAGGGGCCCCGCCACTTGCGCCACCGGATGCGGGCAACCGGTACGCGGCAGCCAGGCCACGTCAAACACATTCATTCGACTTGGAGCGAATTATAGGGAGATTTTTTCGAGGCTGACTGAAACTGACAACCTCTGAACAATTCCGCACAAATCCTCTTGCCAAGTCCGAATGCGGCAGCAAGAAGCTGCCTTGGCGTCCACTGTGTAACAAAACCAGGTTGCTGTCAATTTACTGACGAACCCAAGACAATTCTTTACAAATCTATCGGAGTCCGCCTTGAATCAGCAGAACGCTGTCAACGGTGAATGCCCGAACTTAGCATGACTGCGCCACAGCGTCTACCCGGTTCAGGACAGCGGCCCGCCTCGCACCCAGCCGGCGTCAAACCAGGAGGACAGCAGCTCCAGCGCGTCATCGCTGGCCTTGGCCAGATCGGCGCGTGACAGGGCGCGCGTATCGGCCAGCTTGCGCATCAGGGTGGCATCGCGGCCACCGGCCAGATAGCTTTCGCCGTTGATGAAGATGTGTTTTGCGTCATACATCATGCGCGTGCGGCGGTCGAGGACCACGCTCTCGAACATGCCGTGTTCCTCGCCATGCTCGAACCAAACATTGGCCTTGGGCTCGGTCATGTACTCGCCCAGCGCGCGCTCCAGCGCCAGCGGCTCGGCCAGCGCGCGCTCCAGCGCCTTGCGCGCGAAGTCGTGCAGGCTCGACGGAATCTCGCCCGGGGCCTCGACGGCGGGCTGGTCGGGATCGCGGTAGACCATGGGCGCTTCGGGTTCATCGGGCTCATCGGACATGCGCAGCAGCAGCTCGCGGGCCAGTTCGTCGCGCGCGGGCGAGCGAAAGCCGATGGAGTAGGTCATGCATTCGCCCTCGGCGATGCCGTCATGGGCCCACTTGGGCGGCAGGTAGAGCATGTCGCCGGGCTCGAGCACGAACTCCTCCTCGGGCTCGAAATTCGAGAGCACCTTCAGCGGCACATCGGGCTGCAGCGACAGGTCCTTCTGGCGGCCGATGCGCCAGCGCCGACGGCCATGCGCCTGCAGCAGGAAGACGTCGTAGCTGTCGAAATGCGGGCCGACGCCGCCCTGGTCGGTGGCAAAGCTGATCATCAGATCGTCCAGCCGCGCCTCAGGCACGAAGCGGAACTGCTGCATCAGCTGGTGCACGCCGTCGTCGTGCAGATCCACGCCCTGCACGAGCACGGTCCATCCGGGCTTTTGCAGCGAGGGCAGGCTGCGGCGCGACAGCGGGCCGTGGCTGAGCTTCCAATGGCCACCGTCCTGCTGCTGGATCAGGCGCGATTCCACACCGTCCTCGCCTGCCATGGCCAGCAGCCTGGCGCGGGGAATCAGGGGCTTGAAGCCCGGGATTGCCTGGCGCACCAGCAAGGGCTTCTTGTGCCAGTGGCGGCGCATGAATTGGGAAGCGGTAAGCCCACCCAGCAGGGCAAGCGGTGTGTTGGTGTCCATGAAATGGTCCGAAGTGAGCGAAGAGACAGGGCGGCATTGTCCTATGCGGGCATTGCCCTGTCCTGGCGCCAGCGCAAGCTGCCCCGCAATGGCTTCGCGGCAGTCAGCCGGCCGGCTTGCGCATGGCCCTGAAATCCGAGGGCGACAGACCCGTATAGATCTTGAAAGCGCGGCTGAAATGCGCGGTGCTGCCAAAGCCGCAATCCATGGCGACCTCGGTGATGGTGCGCTGCGCCTGGGCGGGCTGCAGCAGCTCGCGCATGCACAGCTCCAGGCGGCTGTGCTGTATGAAGGCGCCCAGGCTGGTCTGGCTGTCCGCAAAGGCGTTGTGCAGATGGCGCTTGCTGCAGTTGAGGGCGGCGGCCACGGACTCCACCGACAGGCCCGGGTCGCGCAGATGGGCCGCCACATGGGCGCGGATGCGGTCCTGCAGCGCCAGTTGCTGCGTGCCTGCCGTGCCCTGCCCGGCCAGTTCCTGCAGCGACAGATGGACCATGTCCACCAGCAGCTCGCCCGCGCGGCGCGCCAGATGCGGCGCCATGCCGGGCAGCTCCTGGTAGGTGCTGCGCATGGTTTCCAGCGCGATGCGGGCAATGCCCGAGCTGCCGCCCACATTGCGCCCCATCAGCCCTTCCAGCCGGATGCCCCGTTCCACGATGGCCTGGCGCGGCAGCATCACGATGAGGTGTTCGGACCATTCGGGGTTGGTGACCTCGTACTCCTGCGCCGTGTCATAGATCACCCAGCTGCCCTTGCGCACGCTGGCCTCGCGGTTGTGCTGGCGCACGCTGGCCACACCCTCCCAGGGCGCGACGATCTTCAGATAGGGGGACTCATGGGCGCGCAGGCCCTGCATGCTGCGCATGACGCGGTGGCGGCCCGCCTCCAGACGGGTCAGCACCACATCGCCGGCATTGGCCACGCGCACATGGCCTTCGAACAGGCGATCGCCATAGACATCGGTATCCAGGCCCGCAAACAGGCGCGACATCCAGGCGTGCCAGGCCGACGCCGTCTCGCCGGGCGGCAGTCCGTCGGTGCTCAACACCATGGCATCGGTCATGTGCGGTCTCTCCTGCTCGCCGCACGGGTGAAGGATCTGTGTGCGGCCATGGACGTGATTATGGGAAAGTGCAGGCCCGTCGCGCCCCATGGCTTTCCCCGCGGACAGCCAGGACAAGGGTAAACCCCGGAGCCTGTGCACGATCCGTCATGCGCTTTGTGCGCGCAGCGGGCTGCCTGCGCCATCGCCTGCTTCTACGATGACCGGCACGCCCGGCTATGCCAACGCAAATGCCAATGCCAACGCCACAACCACATACCAAGGAGACAGTCATGATCGAACAAACCATGCTCATCGCAGGCCAGGCCGCAAAGGCCGGCAATGGCGCCACCTTCGAGCGCCGCAATCCGCTGGACGGATCGGTGGCCACGCGCGCCCCGGCCGCCACGCCCGAAGATGCCGTGCGCGCCGTCGAGGCCGCGCAAAAGGCCTTCCCCGCCTGGGCCGCACTGGGCCCGACCGAACGCCGCCAGATGCTGATGAAGGCATCGCAGGCGCTGGAAGCCAAGACCGAGGCGTTTGCCGCCGCCATGGCCGCCGAGACCGGCGCATCGGGCATCTGGGCCGGCTTCAACGTGCACCTGGCTGCCAACATGTTCCTGGAGGCCGCATCGCTGACCACCCAGATCAACGGCCAGATCATTCCCTCTGACGTGCCCGGCAGCCTGGCCATGGCCGTGCGCCAGCCCGCTGGCGTGGTGCTGGGCATTGCTCCCTGGAATGCGCCCGTCATCCTGGCCGTGCGCGCCATTGCCACGCCGCTGGCCTGCGGCAATACGGTGGTGCTCAAGGGCTCGGAGCTGTGCCCCGCCACGCACGGCCTGATCATCGAGGCCCTGCAGGAAGGCGGCCTGCCGCCCGGCGTGGTCAACTTCGTGACCAATGCGCCCGAAGATGCCGGTGCCGTGGTCGAAGCCATGGTGGCCCACCCGGCCGTGCGCCGAGTGAACTTCACCGGCTCCACGCGCGTGGGCCGCATCCTCGGCCAGACCTGCGCCAAGTACCTCAAGCCCGCCATCCTGGAGCTGGGCGGCAAGGCGCCCTTCGTGGTGCTGGACGATGCCGACATCGACGCCGCCGTGGCCGGCTGCACTTTCGGTGCCTTCGCCAACTCGGGCCAGATCTGCATGTCCACCGAACGCATCATCGTGGATGAGTCCGTGGCCGGCGATTTCCTGGACAAGCTGGTGGCCCGCGCCACCTCGCTGCCGCTGGGCGATCCGCGCAAGGGCCCCGTGGTGCTGGGCTCGGTGGTGGACATGGCCACCGTGGAGCGCGCCAACCGCCTGATCGACGACGCGCTGGCCAAGGGCGCAAAACTGCTGTGCGGCGGCAAGGCCACCAACACGCTGATGGCGGCCACGCTGATCGACGGCGTCACGCCCGAGATGGACATCTTCCGCGAGGAAACCTTCGCCCCCGTCAAGGCCATCGTGCGCGTGCGCGGCGAGGAGCAGGCCATCGCCATGGCCAATGACAACGAATTCGGCCTGTCCTCGTCCGTCTACACCCGCGATACCGCGCGCGGCTGGCGCGTGGCCGCGCGCATCGAGGCCGGCATCTGCCACGTCAACGGCCCCACCGTGCATGACGAGGCACAGATGCCCTTTGGCGGCGTGAAAAACTCGGGCTACGGCCACTTCGGCGGCCAGGCAGGCATCGATGCCTTCACCGAGACGCGCTGGATCACCATGCAGACCACCCCCCGCCACTATCCGTTCTGATCGGCAGGACTCGCCGCCCGGCCTGCGCAGCAGCCGGGCAGCCGTGGGAAAATCGCGCCAACGCGGCCGCCGGCACGCCTTCGTCAAACACGGGCGCACGCGGCGGTCTTTCTTTTTCCCCACCGCGGCATGGGCCGCACAAGCTGCACACCATGGAAATCACAGAACAATGCGTGGTCGCTCTGACCTGGACCCTCAAGGACACCCTGGGCGAGGAACTGGACGTGCTCGATGAGCCCGTGGAGTTCCTGGTCGGCGGCGACGATCTGCTCAAGCGCATCGAGGAAGCCCTGCAGGGCCACGGCCAGGGCAAGACCCTGGACCTGCACCTGGAGCCCGAGGAAGCCTTTGGCGACTACAACGAAAGCCTGATCTTCCTGGAGCCGCGCGCCCTGTTCCCGGCCGAGCTGGAGGAAGGCATGAGCTTCGAGGCCAGCGCCCTGCCCAAGGGCTGCAGCGCCGTGCAGCCCGACCTGCTCTACACCGTCACGGAAATCTATCCCGAGCATGTGGTGCTGGACGGCAACCACCCGCTGGCCGGCATTGCGCTGCGCCTGCACCTGAAGGTCGAAGGCGTGCGCGAAGCTACCGAGGAGGAAATCGGCCGTGGCTCGGCCGGCACCGGCTTCTTCCGCATCCAGCCCATGGCGCCGGGCAACGACACGCTGCACTGAAATTGCCGCGCTGAAATGGCAAAGGGCTCCCTGCGGGGAGCCCTTTTGCATGGAGCGAGCCTGGTACTCAGCGAATCAGCTGGTTGTTGTCCACGCGCACGCTCTCGCCTATGCGCAGCTGCGGATTGTTCTGGTAATCGAACACGCGCGTGCTGCCGTCGTTCAACTGCACGGTGACGCGGTAGACATCGCGCAGGTCGCCAGGGCCGGTGTTCTTCTCGATGGCATTGCCCGCCATGGCACCGCCCACCACGCCCGCAATGGTGGCGATGTCGCGCCCACTGCCCTTGCCCACCTGGCGGCCCAGCACCCCGCCGACCACGCCGCCCACCACGGCCCCGGCGCCTATGCCCGAGCCGCCTATGCCGCTGGGCTGCTGGATCTGCACCAGTTGCACATTGGTCACGCGCCCCTGCTGCACATAGCCACCGCCGCCCGGGTAGGCCGTGCCGGGCTGGCCGCCGTTGGGATAGCCACCGCTGGGGTAGCCGCTGGTCGGATAGCCTCCGGCTGGATAGCCGCCAGCCGGATAGCCACCGGCAGGGTAGCCGCCACCCGGGTATCCGCCCTGCTGGGGGTAGCCCGCGCAGGCGCTGAGCAGCAGCGCGGCAATGCAGCCGGCGCCCAAGGCGCTCAAGCGATGAATGGAAGGCATGAGAATCTCCTGTGTACTGTCCGTGGATCGATCAAGGGCAGCCACCGGCCCGGCCGGCGGCTGCATACCGCTTCAACGTCCCAGGCCGCATGCCTGCCGACCGGACAGAACACTTGCTGACAAAAATCAGCCTGCCCGCCAGGCCTCAATTGCGTGCGCGGATGCTGAGCACGTTGCCGTTGTTGCCATCGACGTAGAGCTTCACAGGGCGGCCATCGCCGGTCTGGCCCTTGACCTGGTAGAGGCCGTCCTCCCACTCGATCTCACGCAGGTCGCGGTAGCCCAGGACTTCCATGCGCTCGAAGACTTCGCGGATGCTCAGGCCCGGCCCCTGGAAGGCGCCGCGCACGGAGGCCACCGTGGTGGCCACGGCCTCGCCGGCCTGTACGGTCACGGATGGCCCGCCCGTGGCGGCTGCCTGGGCCTGCACCTGGGCGACCAGCCCGGCAGTGGCGATCAGAACAATGCCCAGGCCCGTCAGGCCATGGCGTGCAGCGCGGGAAATCAGTTGTGGGATGGAAGGCATGAGGTTCTCCTTGGCATGTGAAGGACGGCGACTGGGCCGGCGATTGGGTCGGCGATTGGGTCGGCGATTGGGCTGGCGATGCATCTGAAAAGGCCGCATCTGCCGGCTGCTGCGCCTTCGTTTCCGTTGAATTGCGACGGCGTGCAGCCATTGTTCGATGCAGGCCATGAACGCAAGCTGAAGCAGCCGTTCATCCGAGGTTCATCCACGCTGGGCTATAAAGTTTTCCATGCCCACTCCATCCTTCTCCATTCCTCGCAGGTCCTGGATGCTGCTGGCCGCACTGCTGCTGATGGCGGCGGCCCTGGCCTCCTGGACCACGCCCTCGGACGCCGGCGACAGCGACCATGAACTCGCTCGCCAGGCCCTGCAGCAAGGCCGCGTGCTGCCGCTGCGCACCGTGCTCGATCAGGTCGAGCGCGACTACCAGGGCCAGGTCATCAAGGTCGAGTTCGAGCATGACGACGGCCGCTTCATCTACGAGATCCGGCTGCTGCAATCGGGCGGCCGCGTAGCCAAGCTCAAGATCGATGCACGCGATGGCAAGGTGCTGAGTTTCAAGCGCAAGGACTAGACGCAGATGCGAATCCTCGTGGTGGAAGACGAGCCCACGCTCTGCGGGCAACTGGTACAGGCCTTGCAGCAGGCAGGCCATACGGTGGAGACGGCCGCGGACGGCGCAACGGCCCAGTACCTGGGCGAGGTCGAGGAATTCGACGCCGCCGTGCTGGACCTGGGCCTGCCCGTGCGCGACGGGCTCACCGTGCTGCGCGCCTGGCGTGCGCAGGGCCGGGTCATGCCGGTGATGATCCTCACGGCGCGCGGCGCCTGGCATGAGAAGGTGGCCGGCATGGATGCCGGCGCCGACGACTATCTGGCCAAGCCCTTCCACATGGAAGAGCTGATGGCCCGCCTGCGCGCCCTGCTGCGCCGGCTCAGCCCGCACGCCAGCGCCCAGTGGCAATGCGGCCCCATCGTGCTGGACTCGCGCCATGCCCGCGTGAGCGTCGCCGGCCAGCCGCTCACGCTGACCAGCCATGAATTCAAGGTGCTGGCCCTGCTGATGCAGCGCGTGGGGCAGGTGATATCGCGCACCGAACTGTCAGAACACATCTACCCGCAGGACAGCGACCGCGACTCCAACACCATCGAGGTCTTCGTCGGCCGCCTGCGCAAGAAGCTGCCGGCCGGCAGCATAGAGACCGTGCGCGGCCTGGGCTACCGGCTGGTGGAAGGCGCGCCCGCTGCATGAACGCGCCACAGGAAAGACAGGTATCCCGGCTTGGCGATTCGCTGCGCCTGCGCCTGCTGGCCGGCACATTGGCCTGGGTGCTGGCGGCCGTGCTGCTGGCCGGCTGGGGGCTGCGCGGCCTGTTCCGCGACCACATCGCGCAGCAGTTGCAGGCGCAGCTGGTGCTGCAGCTCGACCAGCTCAGCGCAGCCGTCAACAGCCTGCCCGGCGGGCGCATCGAAGTCGGACTGGCCGTGGGCGATCCGCGCCTGGCGCAGCCGCTGTCAGGCCTGTACTGGCAGATCGACCAGGTGAGCGATGGCGCGGGTCCACCCGAGAAGGCCGGCTTGCTGCGCTCTCGTTCGCTGTGGGACCAGACGCTGGACTGGCACCAGTTCCGTGCCGATGCCGGCCGCCCGGATGAGCACCACGAGGACACGGCGCTGAACACCGGCATGCTGCCCGATGGCCAGGGCCACCAGCTCGTGGCCGTGGCACGCCCCCTGCAATTGCCCGAAGCCGACGCGCCGCCGCTGCGCCTGATCGTTGCGGCCGACAGCGCCCTGCTGGCCGAACCCATGCAGCGCTTCACCACCATGCTGATCGCCGCACTGGGCACGCTGGCGGCCGGGCTGGTGCTGGCCGTGGTGCTGCAGCTGCGCCTGGCGCTGCGGCCGCTGCAGCTGCTGCGCAAGGGCCTGTCCGACGTGCGCAAGGGGGCAACGCCGCGCCTCGAAGGCCGGTTCCCGCAGGAACTGCGCCCCCTGGTGCAGGAATTCAACCATGTGCTGGATGTGAACGCCGACATGGTGCAGCGCGCGCGCACGCAGGCCGGCAACCTGGCCCATGCGGTGAACACGCCGCTGTCCATCCTCGGCAATGCCGCCGCGCAGGAAGGCGGGGCGCTGGCCGAACTGGTCCGCGAGCAGGTCGCCAGCGCCAGCCGCCAGGTGGACCACCATCTGGCACGCGCCCGCGCTGCGGCCCGCCAGGCCACAGGCCTGCGCACGCCGCTGGAGCCGCCGCTGGCCTCGCTGGTGCGCACCATGGAGCGGCTGCACGCCGGCCGCGGCATCCGCTTCGCGCTGAAGGGCGATGCGCAGCCTTGGGACTTTCTGGGCGATGGCCAGGACCTGATGGAAATCCTGGGCAACCTGCTGGACAACGCCGGCAAGTGGGCGACCCAGGCCGTGAGCCTGGAAGTCCAGGGCCTGGAGCACGATCAGGCCAGCGGCCCCTTGCTGCTGACGGTGGACGATGACGGCCCCGGCATCGAAGACGCCGACCTTGGCCGCATCTTCGAGCGCGGCGAGCGCCTGGACGAACGCAGGCCCGGCGCAGGCCTGGGCCTGGATATCGTGCGTGACCTGGTGCAGACCTATGGCGGCAGCATCGCAGCCAGCCGCTCGCCGCTGGGCGGCCTGCGCATGCAGCTGCGCCTGCCGGGGGCAAAAAGACAGGCGTGACGGCAGGAGCCGCGCAGCGGCGGCTCAGTGCCCTCTCAGGGGCCTTTCAGTGTCCTCTCAGCGCACGCAGCACCTGCACCAGGGTGTCTGCCTGGGGAAACAGCCAGTCGGCCAGCGCGCCCAGCGCCACGGCGGCCACCAGTGCGCCCAGCACCGGCTTCCAGCTCAGGCGCAGCGCGGCCAGCAGCCAGCCCTCGCGCTCCACAACATAGAGCGTGCGCGCCATCAGCAGCGCAAAGGCCACCTCCACCGCCACGGCCAGGAACAGGTCGGCCCCAAAGACCAGCCACAGCAACGACCCTGCCCCCGTGACCGCGACCAGCAGCGCCGCAAACACCAGCAGCACGGGAACCAGGACGACGGCTCCGTCGTCCAGCCCATCGATGCCCGGCAGATCAAAGCCTTGCGAGGCCGAGGAAGCGGCCTCGGACATGGCGCCGCCGTCATCCCAGCTGCCACTGGAGCCACCGCCGCCATACGAGCCGCCCTGCCCGCTGTCGAATCCGCCAGCCTCCGGCGTGCGGGCCGGTGAAGAACCGCTGCCGCCGGGCGTCACATCGGGAACATCGGACACCTCCCAGTCGCGGCGCAGCATGCATTCGGCCCACAGGCGCAGCAGCAGCAGGTACAGCAGATAGCCGCAGGCCAGGGCCACGCCATAGCGCAGCGCCATGCTGTGCATGCCCGCGTGCAGCAGGCCCAGGCTCAACAGCGACATGCCGGCCAGGCTCAACCCGCCCGTCAGTGCCGCATGCAGCCGCAGCCAGTGGCGCTGCTGCAGGCGGCGGCGCATGCGGTCTTCCTGCGTCAGCATCACGCGCGTCCATGACGCGGATGGGCGGTGGCGCGTGCGCCGGGATGGCCTGGCCATGCGGATTCCTCCCTGGAGCGATGCCCGGGCAGCGCGGCTGCGGGCGTTTTCTGGCTGAGCGCCTTATTGCTTGCCTGTAGAGCCGTAGCCGCCGGCGCCGCGCTCGGAAGCCGACTCGAACTCCTCGACCACATTGAAGCTGGGCTGCACCACGGGCACGATGATCAGCTGGGCCAGGCGGTCCATGGGCTGCAGCGTGAAGGCCGTGGTCGAGCGGTTCCAGGCGCTGACCATGAGCTGGCCCTGGTAGTCGCTGTCGATCAGGCCGACCAGGTTGCCCAGCACGATGCCGTGCTTGTGGCCCATGCCCGAGCGCGGCAGGATCATGGCCGCGTAGCCGGGGTCCTTGAGGTACATGGCCATGCCCGTGGGCACCAGTTGCCATTGGCCGGGCTCCAGCATCAAAGGCGCATCGATGCAGGCGCGCAGGTCCAGGCCCGCGCTTCCCGGCGTGGCGTAGGCGGGCATGTTCTCGCGCAGGCGCGCGTCAAGGATCTTGATATCAACGTTCATGGAAACAATCTGGGGAGCGCCTCACGGCAGGCTCTCTTGAAAAGCAAAGCGCGCATTGTGCCCCGCGCCGTCACCCGGACGACTTGAGCCCGCTGCGAAAGCCTTTGACGATGGCATTGATGATGGTGAGCAGCAGGATGAAAGGGCCGATGCCCGGAATCACCACGGCCAGGATCAGGCCGATCACGATACCCAGCAACTGGCCCGGACCTATCTTGAAGACCGTCTTCTTGACAGCCTTGGCGGCGGAGGAGGCCTGGGCTTGCTGTGCCCGCGCCGCCTGCCGGCCGCGATCGGCCCTGCCACCATTTCTATCGCCGTTCCTGTCGCCATGCCTGTCGCCTGCAGACGGCTGGCGCCCCGGCAGGGCAGGCACCGAAGCCTGCTGCGCGGCGATGCGCGCCTTCTCGGCAGCAGCCTGCACCTGCTCGCGCACGCGCTCGACCACGGACTGGGACTGCGCGCCCGGCGTGGCCACCGCATCGGTGAAATCGCTGCGTCCCTGCGCCATCCAGCCGTGGGCCGCAGAGCGGTACAGGGGACTGGCGCGCAGCAGCTCGTCCACATAGCGCACATAGTCGCCGTGGCGGGGGCCTTCGTAGGTGTTCTGTGACATGCGGGCCTTCGGTGGTGTCAACGGACGGGCGGCAGGCGCCGGGCGATCTCGGTCACCAGCTGGCGCGCCAGCAGGGACTTGGAGGCGTGCGGCAGCTCCATGGTGCCAGCCTCGTCGATCAGCAGCAGGGCATTGTCATCCCGCCCAAAGGTTGCGGGACCGATATTGCCCACCAGCAGCGGCACCTGCTTGCGCAGGCGCTTGGCGCTGGCGTGCTGCAGCAGGTCATGGCTTTCTGCAGCGAAGCCCACGCAGTACAGCCGGCCGCTGCGCGCAGGCTCGGACTGCGCGGCGGCCGCCAGGATGTCGGGGTTCTCGACGAAGGTCAGCGTGGGGGTCTGGCCCGAGCCGTCCTTCTTGATCTTCTGGTCTGACGCCGTGGCCGGGCGCCAGTCGGCCACGGCCGCCGTGGCGATGAACACGCCAGCCTGGGGCAGTTGCTGCTGCACGGCATCGAACATCTGCTGCGCCGATTGCACGTCGATGCGCTGCACGCCGCGCGGCGTGCGCAGGTGCACGGGCCCGGCCACCAGGGTCACCTGGGCGCCCGCCTCGCGCGCGGCGCGCGCAATGGCAAAGCCCATCTTTCCGCTGGAATGGTTGGTGATGCCGCGCACGGGGTCGATGGCCTCGAAGGTCGGGCCCGCCGTGACCAGCACCTGGCGGCCCTGCAGCAGCTTGGGCGTGAAGAAGGCAGCCAGCTCCTCCATGATTTCCTCGGGCTCCAGCATGCGGCCGTCGCCCACCTCGCCACAGGCCTGGTCGCCCGTTCCCACGCCCAGCACCAGCGCACCGTCGGCCGCCACCTGCGCCAGGTTGCGCTGCGTGGCCGGGTGCGCCCACATCTCGCGGTTCATGGCAGGCGCCAGCAACAGGGGCACGCGGTCCATGGGGCGCGCCAGGCACATCAGGCTCAGCAGCTCATCGGAGCGGCCCTGCACCAGGCGCGCGATAAAGTCGGCGCTGCAGGGCGCGATCAGCATGGCATCGGCCTCGCGACTGAGGTTGATGTGGGGCATGTTGTTGGGCTCGCGCGCGTCCCACTGCGAACCATAGACGGGGCGGCCCGACAGCGCCTGCATGGTCACCGGCGTGATGAACTGCTCTGCCGCCTCGGTCATCACCACCTGCACGGTGGCCCCGGCCTGCACCAGCAGGCGCACCAGCTGGGCAGATTTGTAACAAGCCACGCCTCCGGAGAGGCCGAGCACCAGATGTTTACCTGCGAACACTTCAGTCATGGCGCGCAATTTAGCAGAGCCGGAGCATCCGAGCAGCCCCGCGCGGCGCGGCGAATTCGGCGGCGCATCTATAATCCTGCTTTACCACCACCAATAAAAGACATGACCAAATTTGTCTTCGTCACAGGCGGTGTGGTGTCTTCCCTGGGCAAGGGAATCGCCTCAGCCTCCCTTGCTGCGATCCTCGAATCGCGCGGCCTCAAAGTCACCCTCATCAAGCTGGATCCCTACATCAACGTGGACCCGGGCACCATGTCGCCCTTCCAGCACGGTGAAGTGTTCGTGACCGATGATGGCGCCGAGACCGATCTGGATCTTGGCCACTACGAGCGTTTCATCGAAACGCGCATGAAGCAGTCCAACAACTTCACCACCGGCCGCATCTACCAGAGTGTTCTGGAAAAGGAGCGCCGCGGCGACTACCTGGGCAAGACCGTGCAGGTGATCCCGCACGTGACCAACGAAATCCAGGAGTACATCAAGCGCGGCGCCGGCCTGGGCACGCCTGACGCTGTCGATGTCGCCATCTGCGAAGTCGGCGGCACGGTGGGCGATATCGAGTCCCTGCCCTTCCTCGAAGCCGTTCGCCAGCTGGCCCTCAAGCAGGGCCCCAACAACACGGCCTTCGTCCACCTGACCTACCTGCCCTGGATTGCCACGGCCGGCGAGCTCAAGACCAAGCCCACGCAGCACACCGTGCAGAAGCTGCGCGAGATCGGCATCCAGCCCGACGCCCTGCTGTGCCGCGCGCAGCACCAGGTGCCGGAAGAGGAGAAGGAAAAGATCTCGCTGTTCACCAACGTTCCCGAGTGGGGCGTGATCTCCATGTGGGACGTGGACACCATCTACAAGGTGCCCCGCATGCTGCACGAGCAGGGCCTGGACGGCCTGATCTGCGACAAGCTGCGCCTGAACACGCCGCCCACCAACCTCAAGCGCTGGGACGACCTGGTCCACGAGACCGAGCACCCGCAGGGCGAGGTCAAGATCGCCATGGTCGGCAAGTACGTCGAGCTGTCGGACGCCTACAAGTCCGTCAACGAGGCGCTCAAGCACGCCGGCATGCAAAGCCATGTGGCAGTGAAGATCACCCACGTCGATTCCGAGACCATCAGCGACGCCAATGCGCGCGACAAGCTCTCGCAGTACGACGCCATCCTCGTGCCCGGCGGCTTCGGCTCGCGCGGCGTGGAAGGCAAGATCTCCACGGCCCGCTACGCCCGCGAGAACAAGGTGCCCTACCTGGGCATCTGCCTGGGCATGCAGGTGGCCACCATCGAATACGCCCGCCACGTGGCCGGCCTCGAAGGCGCCAACTCCACCGAGTTCGACCCCAAGTCTGCCAACCCCGTGATCGCCCTGATCACCGAGTGGAAGGACGCCGACGGCACGGTCAAGACCCGCGACGAGAACTCCGACCTGGGCGGCACCATGCGCCTGGGCGCGCAGTCCTCCGACGTGCAGGCCGGCACGCTGGCCCACAGCATCTACGGTGATGTGGTCACCGAGCGCCACCGCCACCGCTACGAAGCCAACGTCCAGTATCTGGACCAGTTGCGCGAAGCGGGCCTGGTGATCTCGGCGCTGACGCAGCGCGAGCAGCTGACCGAGATCGTCGAGCTGCCCAAGGAAGTTCACCCCTGGTACATCGGCGTGCAGTTCCACCCCGAGTTCAAGTCCACGCCGTGGAGCGGCCACCCGCTGTTCAATGCCTTCGTGAAGGCTGCGATCGAACGCCAGAAGGCGCCGCGCAAGCCCTGACCCCCGCAACGCCGCCCACCATTTCCCAAGGAATCCCCACCATGAAACTCTGCGGCTTCGATGTCGGCCTCGACCGGCGCTTCTTTCTCATTGCAGGACCCTGCGTCGTCGAGTCCGAACAGCTGCAGATGGACGTGGCGGGGCATCTCAAGGAAATCACGGCGGCCCTGGGCATCCACTTCATCTTCAAGAGCAGCTACGACAAGGCCAACCGCAGCTCGGGCGCCAGCTTTCGCGGCCCGGGCATGGACAAGGGCCTGGAGATCCTCGCCAAGGTGAAGAAGGACCTGCAGGTCCCCATCCTGACCGACGTGCACACCGAGTCCGAAATCCCGGCCGTGTCCCAGGTCGTGGACGTGCTGCAGACGCCGGCCTTCCTGTGCCGCCAGACCGACTTCATCCGCGCCGTCGCCCAGTCGGGCCGGCCGGTGAACATCAAGAAGGGCCAGTTCCTGGCCCCGCATGACATGAAGAATGTCATTGACAAGGCCCGTGCGGCTGCAAGGGAAGCCGGCCTGCCCGAGGACAGCTTCATGGCCTGCGAGCGCGGCGCCAGCTTCGGCTACAACAATCTGGTCTCGGACATGCGCAGCCTGTCCATCATGCGCGAGACCGGCGCGCCCGTCGTCTTCGACGCCACGCACAGCGTGCAGCTGCCCGGCGGCAACGGCACCAGCAGCGGCGGCATGCGCGAGATGGTGCCCGTGCTCTCGCGCGCGGCCGTGGCGGTGGGCGTGGCGGGCCTGTTCATGGAAACCCATCCCAACCCTCCCTGCGCCCTCAGCGACGGCCCCAACGCCGTGCCGCTCAAGCACATGAAGGCCCTGCTCGAAACCCTGGTCGCGCTCGACGACGTGACCAAGAAGAACGGCTTCCTCGAAAACGACTTTGGAGTCTGACCCATGGCCAGCGGCTACATCATTGCGTCCGTCACCGTCACCAAGCCCGAGCAGTACGAGGAATACCGCAAGTGGAGCACCGAGGCCATGCGCGTGCATGGCGCCGAAGTCTGCGTGCGCGGCGGCAAGGTCGAAGTGCTCGAAGGCGACTGGAACCCCGGCCGCACCGTGATCCTCAAGTTCCCCAGCTTCGAGGCAGCCCGGGCCTTCTACGACACGCCCGAGTACCTGCGTGCCCGCGAGGCGCGTGAAGGCGCATCCATCATGCGCATGGTCTGCGTGGAAGGCGTCTGACGGCCAGCCACCCCGGCTCGTCAAGAGCGCAGCGCATACAAAGCCATACAACCAATTTGTGCACAATAGCCGCCGCCCGATCGCAGATACTGCGCCGCGGAGCACGGCTGTGCCCGGTGGCGCGGCAGCCTGCCACGCCATCGACCACCCATACCGCTTGCCCGGCAAGCACCAGGGCGCAACCTCACCGGAACCCGCCTGCACACCGATTTCAAAAACCGCAAAGGAAATGCCATGAGTGCAATCGTTGACATCGTAGGCCGCGAAGTGCTGGACAGCCGCGGCAACCCCACCGTCGAATGCGACGTGCTGCTGGAATCGGGCGTGATGGGCCGCGCCGCCGTGCCTTCGGGCGCGTCCACCGGCTCGCGCGAAGCCATCGAGCTGCGTGACGGCGACAAGAGCCGCTACCTGGGCAAGGGCGTGCTCAAGGCCGTCGAGCACATCAACACCGAGATCTCCGAAGCCGTTCTAGGCCTGGACGCCTCCGAGCAGGCCTTCCTGGACAAGACCCTGATCGACCTGGACGGCACCGACAACAAGGGCCGCCTGGGCGCCAACGCCATGCTGGCCGTCTCCATGGCCGTGGCCCGTGCCGCTGCCGAAGAGGCCGGCCTGCCCCTGTACCGCTACCTGGGCGGCATGGGCGGCATGCAGCTGCCCGTGCCGATGATGAACGTCATCAACGGCGGCGCGCACGCCAACAACAGCCTGGACCTGCAGGAATTCATGATCATCCCCGTGGGCGCGCCGTCGTTCCGCGAAGCCGTGCGCTGGGGTGCCGAAGTCTTCCACGCGCTCAAGAAGATCATCCACGACAAGGGCATGAGCACGGCCGTGGGCGACGAAGGCGGTTTTGCGCCTTCCGTGGAAAACCACGAAGCCGCCATCCAGCTGATCCTGCAGGCCATCGAAAACGCAGGCTACAAGGCCGGCGAACAGATCGCCCTGGGCCTGGACTGCGCCGCCAGCGAGTTCTACAAGGACGGCATGTACGTGCTGGCCGGTGAAGGCAACCTGACGCTGACCGCCACCCAGTGGACCGACATGCTGGCCGGCTGGTGCGACAAGTACCCCATCATCTCCATCGAGGACGGCATGGCCGAAGGCGACTGGGATGGCTGGAAGATCCTGACCGACCGCCTGGCCGCCAAGGTCCAGCTGGTGGGCGACGACCTGTTCGTTACCAACACCAAGATCCTGAAGGAAGGCATCGACAAGAAGATCGCCAACTCCATCCTGATCAAGATCAACCAGATCGGCACACTGACCGAAACCTTCGCCGCCATCGAAATGGCCAAGCGCGCAGGCTACACGGCCGTGATCTCGCACCGCTCGGGTGAAACCGAGGATTCGACGATTGCCGACATCTCGGTGGGCACCAATGCCGGCCAGATCAAGACCGGCTCGCTGAGCCGTTCGGACCGCATCGCCAAGTACAACCAGCTGCTGCGCATCGAGGAAGACCTGGGTGACATCGCCCACTACCCCGGCCGCGAGGCTTTCTACAACCTGCGCTGAAAAGCGTTAGGCTTGCAAGCCATCGGGCCTGCAAGCCTTTTTCCTTTCCGCAACATCTGCTGCCATGGTCAACCGCGTCGTCCCCCTTGTCCTGCTCGCCCTGCTCGCCGCCGTGCACGCGCAGTTGTGGCTGGGCCATGGCAGCGTGGCCTACGTCAAGGAACTGCAGCAGCAGATCCACGACCAGAACGTGGCCAATGCCCTGGAAAAGGCCGAGAACGACCGCCTGGCCTCCGAGGTCAACGACCTCAAGGACGGCCTGGCCATGGTCGAGGAAAAGGCCCGCAGCGAGCTGGGCATGGTCAAGCCCAACGAGATCTTCGTGCAGATCGTGCGGCGCTGAAGGTTGGGATTTTTTGCACCAAGGCCGGCTTCATGCCGGCCTTGTGCTTTTGCAACAAGGCGCCTGCGCCCGTTACCGGGCCCGCGCTCAAGCCGAGACAGGTACTTGGACACAGACCGCTTGCCCCCGCCCCCGGTGATTCTTCTGGGATCGCCGCCCGCGCTCGCGCTTTCCATGGCACATGCACTGCGCCAGGCCTGGCGGCACCACGGAGCATCTCCTGCTGACTGGCAATGCCTGGCGGCCGAGCCGGGGCAGTCTCTGCCGGAACATGGGACCGTCTACCTGCTGGGACTGGATTGGAGAGCCTCCGTCACCGAGCACGAAGGAGTGAGCAATGGCCCTGCCGCCCAGCTCCAGCATTGGCGCGACCAATTGCAAGGCCAGTCGCGCGACTACGTGGTGCTCTACGGCAATACCGCCCGGCAATGGCAACAGCTGGCCGAGTCGCTCAGGCTCAAGGCTCCGCAAATGGACTGGTCCTGGCTGCCCGCAAGCCCCGCGCAACGCAGCGCGCGCCTTCGCCCCTACGGCTGCGAGCAATGCAGCGACCCGGACTGCGAGCGGCGATTGTTCGACGCGCTGCGCAGCGGGCGAGACTGACTCCGAGCGTATTTACTGGACGTTCGTCGAGGTCGGCGGCTGCTTGCCGGCCTCGGTGAACAGCTGGGCGGCATCGATGGGATCAAATTCGTACTGCTTGCCGCAGAAGTCGCAGCCCACCTCGATATTGCCGCGCTCCTCCAGGATGCTGTCCACCTCTTCAATGCCCAGCGACACCAGCATGGCGCCCACGCGCTCACGGCTGCAGGTGCAGGCAAAGCGCGGGCGCTCTTCGTCCTGCTGGGGGACGAAGCGCATCAGCTTTTCTTCCCAGAACAGGCGCCGCAGGATGGTTTCCACATCCAGCGTGAGCAGTTCGTCGCGCGTCAGGCTGGCGGCCAGCGTGGCGATGCGGTTGTAGTCCTCGTTCAGGCCGATGGCGTCCTGGCCCGATTGCTCGCTTTCGGTGGCGGAGGCCAGGTTGGCCTCGCCCTTGACCGGCATGCGCTGGATCAGCAGGCCGGCAGCCAACTGGTCATTGGCGGCCAGCACCAGCACGGTGTCCAGCTGCTCGGACTGCAGCATGTAGTGCTGCAGAGCATCGGACACCTGGGAGAACCTGCGGCCTTGCGCATCCTGCAGCGGCACCACGCCCTGGTAGGGCTGCTGGCCCGGCTGGCGTCCCTTGGGGTCCAGCGTGATGGCGCAGCGGCCACCACCGTTCACATTGAGCAATTGCTCCAGCGTGGCGCCTTCGGGCGCCTCCCCGATCAGGGTGGCGGTGGCGCGCAGGCCGAAGTCGGACTGCACCTCGGCCACGGCCAGCTTGACCGGGCCGTCGCCCATGACCTGGAAGACCAGGGCGCCGTTGAACTTGATGTTGGACTGCATGAGCACGCCGGCAGCCGCCATTTCGCCCAGCAGTTCGCGCACGGCAGCGGGGTAGGCGCCGGTCTCGCCGTTGCCCGCGCGGCGTTGCAGGATTTCCTGCCAGGCGTCGGTAAGGCGGACGATGGAGCCGCGCACGGGCAGGCCTTCGAAGATGAATTTATGCAGTTCAGACACGCTGATGGATTCCGTAAAAAAGTGCCGGGCCTCGCTCAGCCCAGCTTGCGCAGCCCGGTCTTGAACCGGCGCGCATTATCGACATAGTGTTGGGCGCTGCGGCGCAAGCCTTCGATCTGCTCGGGCGTCAATTGGCGCACGGCCTTGGCCGGGCTGCCGATGATCATCGAGCCATCGGGAAACTCCTTGCCCTCGGTGATGAGAGCGCCTGCGCCGACCAGGCAGTTCCTGCCGATCTTCGCGCCGTTGAGCACCACGGCACCGATGCCGATCAGCGATTCGTCGCCGATGGTGCAGCCATGCAGCATGACCTGGTGGCCCACGGTCACATGGCGCCCCACGACCAGCGGCTTGCCCAGGTCGGCATGCAGCACGCTGGCGTCCTGGATGTTGCTTCCCTCGCCGATGGAGATACTCTCGCAGTCGCCGCGCAGCACGGCGCCGAACCAGATGCTGGCGTCTTCGGCCAGCTGCACATTGCCCATGACCTCGGCGCTGTCGGCCACCCAGGCCGATGCCGCCACTTCAGGGGCCACTCCATCCAGTTCATAAATCGCCATGGGTCTTTGTCTCCGTCAATTATTGGTGATGGCAGGAAACCTAGAATTGTAGGGATGGAGTTACGTCACCGCGCCCTTGAGGTTTTGTGCCTCCCGGACCCCGAAGAAAAGGCCGCCGCCGCGTTGGACATGTATGCACGGCAGGCGCTTTATTCAATAGCAGCGCAGGCACCGGCCCTGCCCGATCCCGCACCGGACCTGCCGGGCCGCCCGCTGCGGCCCGAGCTGCGCCACCACACCGCCGTTGCAAGGCGCTCGCCGGCCACGCCCGAAGGCCGGGCCGTGCTGATCCACGCCATTGCCCACATCGAGTTCAACGCCATCAATCTGGCGCTGGATGCCGTATGGCGCTTTGACGGCATGCCGCAGCAGTACTACCTGGACTGGCTGCAGGTGGCCGCCGAGGAGGCCAAGCACTTTCGCCTGCTGCGCGAGCATCTGCGCGTGCACCTGGACCACGACTATGGCGACTTCCCGGCCCACCAGGGCCTGTGGACCATGTGCGAGAAAACCGCGCATGACGTGGTGGCCCGCATGGCATTGGTGCCACGCACGCTGGAGGCACGGGGCCTGGACGCCACGCCCCAGATACAGAACAAGCTGCGCAACACGCGCGCGCCCGATGCGCTGGCGGCCGTGGACATCCTCGACATCATCCTGCGCGAGGAAGTGGGCCACGTGGCCATAGGCAACCACTGGTACCGCTGGCTGTGCGAACGGGAAGGCCTGGAGCCGGAGGCGCACTACCAGCACCTGACGCAGCGCTACGAGGCACCGCGCCTGCGCCCGCCCTTCAACGAGCGCGCGCGCCGCGCCGCTGGCTTCACCGATACCGAACTGGCCTGGCTGCAGCAGGTCTGAAGAAAGACTGCCGCAGCCGCGCGGACAGGCCCGTCCCGTCCGCATGGCCGCACAATGGTTTACAAACTAGGATGGGTCCGACTCCGCAATCGGACTTGTCCCAGCAGACACTGCCTGTCGGCATATTTATTCAGAACATTCCTACAATCAGATCTGCTGCTTACCGTGCCTCTTCGACCGAACACTCCATGACCGAATTGCCTGTCCATCTCTTCAACGATGCCCCTGCGGCCAGCCCCGCGTCCACAGACCGGGGAATGATCGCGCGCCAGGCCATCGTCAACGGGGTGCAGCAGATCATCGGCTATGAGCTTTTCAACCGTTCGCGCGCCTACCCGGACCATACGGCGGCCTCGGACGTGTCCCTGGTATTCACGGCCCTGTCGCATGCCGGCGAAGAGGACCTGGTCGGCACCAAGTTGATGTTCGTCAACTGCACGCATGAAAGCCTGGCCGGCGGGCATCTGGAGCTGCTCAACCCCGACAAGGTGGTGCTGGAGATCCCGCCGCTGGGCCTGGCCGCACAGCAAGAGGTGCAGGCCCGCCTGCCCATCCTCAGCAATCTGCGCGCGCGCGGCTTCAACCTGGCCTTCAATCACACGGTGCTGGAGTCCGCCTATGCGGCCTGGCTGCCCCTGGCCGACTACATCAAGTTCGACCTGTCCGTGCTGGCCCCTGACCAGTTGGCCGTGCTGGTCAACTTCGCTGGCCGCCACACGCGCGCCGAGCTGATCGCCGAGAAGGTGGAAAGCGCCCAGCAGTACGAGCAGGTGGGCCGCCTTGGCATACAGCTGTTCCAGGGCTTCTGGTTTGCGCGGCCCACGGTGGTGCGCACCAAGCTGCTGTCGCCCTCGCAGCAAAGCATCGTCCAGCTGCTGAATCTGGTGCGCCAGCAGGCCAGCACCGATGCCATCGAGGATGTGCTCAAGAAGGATGCGGGCCTGGCGTTTAACCTGATGCGCCTGATCAATTCCGTGGGTTTTGGCGTGCAACGCGAGATCACCTCCTTCCGCCAGGCCGTGATGCTCATGGGCCTCAAGAAGCTGTTCCGCTGGGCGGCCATGCTGCTGACCGCATCGCGCAACGGCGGCCCGCCGCCGGCCATCGGCCAGACCGCCGTAATCCGCGGGCGGCTGATGGAGCTGCTGGCCCAGGAATCGCTGAGCGAGGAAGACTCCGACCAGGCCTTCGTCGTCGGCATCTTCTCGCTGCTGGGCAGCATGCTGGACCTGCCGCAGGACGTGGCCATGAGCCTGATCCCCGTGCCCGATGCCGTCTCCGCCGCCGTGCTGCGCCACGAAGGCGTGCTGGGCGAGCTGCTGATCCTGGCCCAGGCCTGCGAAGCCAGCGACGACGCAGCCTTCAACCGCAGCGCAGACGCACTGCGCCTGAGCAGCCAGCAGATCAACTGGGCCCATCTGCAGGCCCTGGCCTGGACCGATCAACTGGCAGACAGCTCGCTATAGTCATGAGCTATCGCATGCAACTCAACGCCGCCGCTCCTTCATCTTTCTCAGCTTCCAAATGACTACCAACGACAACTCCTCCGCTCCGCCACCACCCCTGCCAGAAGGAGTGGAGGACGGACAGGTGGCCGTCATTGCGCGCCAGGCCATCGTCAACGAGGCGCGCGATGTCTTCGGCTATGAACTCTTCGATCGCTCCACAGCCCAGCATGCGCACACGGCGGCCTCCGATGCCGCCCTGCTGTTCAACGCACTGTCGTATGCGGGAGCCGAGGCGCTGGTGGGCAAGAAGACGGTCTTCATCAACTGCACGCATGACAGCCTGGCCGGCGGCCACCTGGAACTGATCCACCCCGACAAGGTGGTGCTGGAAGTGACCACGCTGGGCGAGAACGCCACCACAGCCGATATCGAAGAGCGCCTGCCCACCTTCCAGGCCCTGCGCCAGCGCGGTTTCCGCCTGGCCTTCAACCAGCACCTGCTGCGCCGCGCCTATGCCAGCTGGCTGCCTGCGGCCGCATTCATCAAGCTGGACATGCAGACCTTTGCGCTGGCCGATGCCGAGACCCTGGTGAATTTCGCGCGCGCCCATACCAATGCCCAGATCGTGGCCGAGAAGGTGGAGACGGCCGAGCAGTTCGAGCGCATGCGCGACCTGGGCGTGCGGCTGTTCCAGGGCTTCTGGTTCGCCCAGCCGCAACTCGTGCAGGCACGCACCATCCGCCCCACGCAGGCCACCATCATCCAGCTGATCAACCTGGTGCGCCAGCAGGCCAGCACGGACGAGATCGAGGCCCTGCTCAAGAAGGACCCCACGCTGTCCTTCAACCTGCTGCGCTTCATCAACTCCTCGGGATTCGGCCTGTCCTGCGAGATCACTTCGTTCCGCCATGCGGTGATGATCCTGGGCCTCAAGAAGCTGTTCCGCTGGGCCGCGCTGCTGCTGACCACCTCGCGCGCGGGCGGCACGCCGCCTGCCGTGGGCCAGACCGCCGTGGTGCGCGGACGCCTGATGGAGCTGCTGACGGCCGAGCTGCTCTCGCCCGAGGAATGCGACAACGCCTTCGTGGTGGGCGTTTTCTCGCTGCTGGACGTGATGCTGGGCCAGCCCATGGAAAAGGCGCTGGAATCCATCGCCCTGCCCCAGCCCGTGATCGATGCGCTGGTGCACAACAAGGGCGTGTTCGCGCCCTTCCTGGAGCTGACACGCGCCTGCGAAAGCGGCGACGACGAAGGCTTTGCGCGCGCCGCCAACGCCTTGCAGCTGTCCAACCACCAGGTCAACTGGGCGCACCTGCAGGCCCTGGCCTGGGCCGACAACCTCACGGCGGACGACCCCTCAGTCTGAACGGGTCAGCCACCCTGGCAAAGGGCTTGCGGCCGGGAAGCCGCAAGCCCTTTTTGCATGCCGCGCGCCGCAGCGGTATCAGTTCAGCTTGATGCCTGCAGCCTGGATGATGCGTGCGTTGGACTGGGACTCGGCCTCGATCTGGCGCGCGAAATCCTCGGCCTTCCCGCCCGTGGCCACGTTGTCGGTGGCCTCCAGCTTGGCACGCATGTCGGGCTGGGTCAGCACCTGGTTGATCTCGGCATTGAGCCTTTGCAGCACGGGCGCGGGCGTTCCTGCGGGCGCGAAGATGCCGAACACCGAGGTCATGTTGGCGCTCTTGTAGCCCAGCTCGGCCAGCGTGGGCACGCCGGGCAGCGACTCCAGGCGCTGGGGGGCGCCCACGGCCAGGGCCTTGAACTTGCCCGCCTTGATGTGCTGCAGCACGGCCGGCCCGGCGTTGGTGGAGAGCACCTCGAACTGGGCGCTCAGGCCATCATTGAGCTGCTGGCCGCCGCCCTTGTAGGGGATGTGCGTGATCCTGGCCTGCGAGGCATACATGATCTGCTCGAGCATGATGTGGCCCAGCGAGGCCAGGCCGGCCGTGGCCCAGCGGACTTCGCCGGGCTGGGCCTTGGCCTGCGCCACCAGTGCCTTGAAATCGGTCGCCGTGGAGCGGGCCGTGCCCAGCAGCAGCACGGGCGAATACATCACGCTGGTCACGGGCACGAGATCGCGCTGCGGATCGAACAGCGGCTTGCCCAGGTGCGGGCTCAGCGTCAGCGGGCTGATGGAGGAAAAGCCCAGCGTATAGCCATCAGGTGCGGCCTTGGCCACCAGGTCCAGGCCGATGGCGCCGCCGGCGCCGGCCTTGTTGTCCACCACCACGGGCTGGCCCAGGCGGGCGGCCAGCTTCTCGCCCAGGGCGCGCGCCACCACGTCGCTGACGCCACCGGCCGGATAGGAAACCACCACCCGGATGGGCCGGCTGGGCCAGGCGGCATCGGCGGCCGACGCGGACATCGGCAAGGCCGCAGCAGCGACCGTCGCCGCCAGCATGGAAGTCACCAGCACATGCCGGCGCAGGAAATCAGTCATCGAAAACTCCGCAGAAACACATCGAACACGGCGGTGATTGTTCTGCAAAGCGCATATCCCCGGGACAGGCTTTGCCACTTCGACGATTTCAACGGCAGAAACACCCAAACCGGCGAACCATCCACACCCAATCAACCACGCGGATGGTGCAAAGCGTGCAATGCCTTGAGCCGCTCGCGCGCCACATGGGTGTAGATGGTGGTGGTGGAGATGTCGGCATGGCCCAGCAGCATCTGCACCACGCGCAGGTCTGCGCCATGGTTGAGCAGGTGGGTGGCGAAGGCATGGCGCAGCGTGTGCGGCGACAGCGGTGCCGTGACGCCCGCAACCTGCGCGCAGCGCTTGACGATGACCCAGAACATCACGCGGCTCATGGCCGCTCCGCGCTGGGTCACGAAGACCGCATCGCTGCGCTGCCCGCCCAGGATGGCACCGCGCGCCGTGGCCAGGTAGCGCTCCAGCCACCAGTGCGCCTCCTGGCCGAAGGGCACCAGCCTTTCCTTTTGCCCCTTGCCCGTCACGCGCAACACGCCCGAGCGCAGATCGATGCCATGCAAGGGCAGATCCACCAGCTCGCTCACGCGCAGGCCGCTGGCATACATCAGCTCCAGCATGGCGCGGTCACGCAGGCCCAGCGGCGTATCGACATCGGGCGCCCTGAGCAGTGCCTCCACCTGCGCCTGCGTCAGCGTATGCGGCACGCGCGGCGGCTGCCGGGCCGCCAGCATGCGTGCCGTGGGATCGGCGGCAATGCGCTGCTCGCGCAGCGCCCAGTGGTAGTAGCGGCGCAGCACCGTCAGCCGCCGGTTGGAAGAGCTGGCCTTGGTCTGCTCCACCCGCACCGCGAAATAGCCCTGCAGCTCCAGCTCGCCCGCCGCATCCAGCGCCAGCGGCGGCTGCTGGTGCGCCAGCCACCGCCCCCAGGCCGTCAGATCCCGGCGATAGGCCGCCAGCGTATTGCGCGACAGCCCGTCCTCCAGCAGCAGCGCATCCATGAACAGGTCCAGCGCATCCAGGCTGGCCGGCAGCGGCGCCGGCCAGGATGCAGGATCGGCAGCAGATTCGGATTCGGCAGCCGATGGGGAAGCGATGGAAGCAACAGGCACTTGGGACATCCCATCAAGCCTACAACGAAAAAACCCGAGGTCCGCAAGGAGCCTCGGGTTCTGAGCCAACCGCTCAATGCGGTGCTTACTCCAGCGTGAGTTTCTGCTGAGCAACCACCTTCTTGTACGTCTCGTACTCGTCCTTGATCTGCTTGGCGAACTCTTCAGGCGAGTTGCCGATGACCAGGGAGCCCGTGTCCTCGATGCGCTTGCGCACAGCCGGGTCCTGCAGCACCTTGCGCACGGCGGCGTTGATCTTGTCCACCACGTCCTTGGGCATGTTCTTGGGGCCCAGGATGCCGTAGTAGGCCATGCGGTTCACCGGCTCCAGGCCCACTTCCTTGAAGGTGGGCACATTGGGCAGCACGGCCAGGCGCTGGGGCGCGGCCACCACGATGGGCACCAGGCGGTTGTCCTTGATGAACGGCAGGGCCGAGGGCAGGTTGTCCAGCACCATGGGCACCTGGCCCGCCACCACGTCGTTGAGCGCCGGGCCCGCACCGCGGTAGGGGATGTGGGTGACGAAGGTGTTGGTCAGGCTCTTGTACAGCTCCATCAGCATGTGCTGGATGCCGCCCGTGCCCGAGGAGGCATAGGAGTACTTGCCCTGGGACTTCTTGAGTTCGGCCTCGAAGCTCTTGTAGTCCTTGGCGGGGAACTTGGGGTTCACCGCGATCACGTTGGGCGTGGCCGCCACGTTGATGATGGGCGTGAAGTCCGTCAGTGTGTTGTACGAGATCTTGGGATTGATCGCGGGGTTGGTCGCCGTGGTCGAGACCGTGGCAATGCCCAGGCTGTAGCCATCGGGCTGCGAGCGCGCGGTTTCCATGGCGCCGATGACGCCGCCGCCACCGCCGCGGTTGTCCACCACCACGGGCTGGCCCAGTTCCTTGGTCAGGGGTTCGGCGATCACGCGGGCGATGATGTCGGTCGTGCCACCGGGGGCGAAGGGCACCACCAGCTTGATCGGCTTGGTGGGATAGGCCTGGGCCAGGGCTCCGGTGCTTGCGAGGACCAGGGTCAGGCCCATCCAGCTGCGACGATTCATACAAGATCTCCTTTTGGGGGTCGTGTTGACGAAGAAGGTTTCATGGACATCCGCAAGGCCGTGCCTGCGGATGGATGGTCTGCGAAACGAAGGCTCGCAAACGCTGCCACGGAACAGCCATGGTGGGGCCTGGAGCCCGCTGCGCGCTTGACGGTCGTCAGGACCTGCGCTTTCGGATCGGCTGTGTGGACCCCAGCGATGCTAAGGCCCGGGGCCCGGTTGTCACAGTTTGTCGCAGCACTGATTTCCCGGTGTTTACCCCTAGCCTCGCGCCATGGTTTCTCGGGAGACGCGGCGACTGCGGGGTTGCGCTTATGCTCTGCCCCCGTGAACTACGCCGTGCTGCTCTTCCCCGATTTTTCGCTCATCGTGCTTGGCTACGTGCTGTGCCGCTTCACACAGCTCAACCGCACGGTCTGGCAGGCAGTCGAGGCGCTGGTGTACTACCTGCTTTTCCCGGTGCTGCTGTTCCACTCCATCGTCAAGAGCCCGGTGGACTGGGGTGCCACCTCCCACTTGCTGGCCGCTGGCGTGTGCGCGGCCCTGGTGGGCATCGGCCTGGCCTACAGCCTGCCCTGGTGGCCGGGCCTGCGCGGCCGCATCGATGTGCGCGAACATGCCGGCGCCGTGCAGGTGGCGTTTCGCTTCAACTCCTTCATCGGCCTGGCGCTGGCCAGCCGGCTGGCCGGGCCTGAGGGCCTGCTGTTCATCTCGGTGCTGATCGGCGTGAGCGTGCCGCTGTGCAATATCGCGGCCGTCTGGCCCATGGCGCGCGGCAGCAACCAGCATTTCCTGGGCCAGCTGGTGCGCAATCCGCTGATCGTGGGCACGCTGTCGGGCCTGGTGTTCAGCGCGCTGGGGCTGAAGCTGCCGGCGCTGATCGAGCCGTCGATCTCCCGCATAGGCGCAGCCTCCATCGCGCTGGGCCTGATGTCGGCCGGCGCCGGCATGCAGTTCGGCGCGCTGGCCGCCGGCAAGCTGCTGGCCGTGTGCCTGCTGGCCGTGCGGCATCTGGTGCAGCCGCTGATCGCCTATGCCATGGTGCGGGCGTTTGGCCTGAGCGGTGCGCAGGCTCTGATCCTCATGGCCTTCTCTGCCCTGCCCACCGCATCGTCGTGCTATGTGCTGGCCGCGCGCATGGGCTACAACGGCTCGTATGTGGCGGGGCTGGTCACGCTGTCCACGCTGCTGGGCGTGCTCAGCCTGCCGTTTGCTCTGAGCCTGCTGCAGTACTGATGCCGCTGTGCCACGGCGCCCCTACAGCACAGCACGCATGTCGTCCGTGAAGGCGGCCGTGATGTCATCCTGGCGTGCGCGCTTCTTGGCCACCATGGTGATGTCCACGTCATAGCTGAAGAGGGATTCGTCCAGCGCATGCAGCAGGCCGGCAGCCACATAGGGCGCCGCGTAGTGCTCGGGCAGGTAGCCCAGGTGGGCGCCTGACAGGATGAGGATGGCGGCCGCCTCCATGTTGTCCGCCTCTGAGGTGACATGGCGCGGACGCCCCGTCAGCGGTGCCTGCGGCAGCGGATAGGTGCGCCAGGTCCAGTCGGCTTCGCCCGCCTCCTGCGCGCCGATGCGACCCGCGCGTGCGGCAAAGGGATGGCTGGCGCTGCAATAGGCCACCTGCCTTTCGCTGAACAGCAGCGTGTATTCCAGCGCTGGCGCGCGGTGCAGGAAATAGCCCACGGCGACCTGCAGCTCGTCGCGCAGCAGCATTTCCTCCAGCTCGCGCGGCCCGCGCACCAGCACCGACAGGCGCACAGCCTCGTCGCGCTGGCGAAAGCGCTGTATGGCCCGCCCCATCAGCGCGTTGTATTCCATGGGTGCATTGCCGATCAGGCCGATGGCCAGGCTGCCGACCAGCTGCCGGTGCATGTTGCGCGCCTGCGCACTGAAGCCTTCCAGTCCCTGCAGGGCCGTGCGAGCCATATCGACGAAGCGCCGGCCCTTGGCCGTCAGGCGAAAGCCGCCGCGCCCCCGTTCGCACAAACTGAAACCCAGCCGCGTCTCCAGTGTGGACAGCTGACTGCTGAGCGTGGACTGCCCTACGCCAAGGCTGGCCTGCGCCGCCGACACGCCGCCCGCGTCAACGATGGCCAGAAACACGCGCAGCAGCCGCAGGTCCAGATCTGAAACGGTATGGAGCATGGGGTTTTCACTCGGAAAAGATCGATTCTTGTCGATGTTTGTAAATGGAACTTGAAATGGATGCAATCCGGGCTGCTGTCTAGCATCCACGGCTGTTGCAGCACATCTGGATTGAACAAAGAGGGACTGCAATACAGAACAAGAGGGGCGGGCCAGGGAATTCACTTCCATGGATACCGCTGTTTCAAGAGGCCCCTGCCAACAGGGCCGCAACAAAAGGGAGACAAACCATGTTGCTCGATATCTCGGTCGTGGTGATCTACGCGGCAGCCATGCTGCTGCTGGGCTGGTACGGCATGCGCCGCGCGAAGACGCAGGAGGACTTTCTCGTGGCCGGCCGCAACCTCGGGCCCGGCCTGTACATGGGCACCATGGCCGCCACGGTGATAGGCGGCGCCAGCACCGTGGGCACGGTGCGCCTGGGCTATGTGTACGGCATCTCCGGATTCTGGCTGTGCGCGGCGCTGGGCGCGGGCCTGCTGGTGCTCAACCTGTTCCTGGCCAAGCCCCTTCTCAGGCTGCGCATCTGCACCGTGACCCAGGTGCTGGAGCGGCGCTACAGCGCCCGTACCAAGCAGGCCAGCGCCCTGGTGATGCTGGCCTACTCGCTGATGCTGGCGGCCACGTCGGTGATCGCCATCGGCACCGTGATGCAGGTGCTGTTCGACCTGCCGCTGTGGATCTCCATCCTGGTGGGCGGGGGCGTCGTGGTCATCTACTCGGCCGTGGGCGGCATGTGGTCGCTGACGCTGACGGACATCGTGCAGTTCGTGATCAAGACCGCGGGCCTGATGCTGATCCTGCTGCCCATCTGCCTGTACCGCGTGGGCGGCTGGGACCAGCTGGTTGCACGGCTGCCTGCGTCCAGCTTCGATGTCACACACATCGGCTGGGACACCATCGCCACCTACTTCGTCATCTATTTCTTCGGAATCATGATCGGCCAGGACGTGTGGCAGCGCGTGTTCACGGCCCGCAGCGAACGGGTGGCCGCCGTGGCGGGCAGCCTCGCCGGCGTGTACTGCGTGGTCTACGGACTGGTCGGCGCCCTGGTGGGCATGACAGCGCGCGTGCTGCTGCCGGACCTGGACAACGCCAACAATGCCTTTGCCGCCATCGTGCAGGCCAGCCTGCCGGACGGCATCCGCGGCCTGGTGATCGCTGCCGCACTGGCAGCCATGATGTCCACCGCCAGCGCCGCCATGCTGGCCGGCTCCACCGTGCTGGCCGAGGACCTCGTGCCCCTGCTGCGGGGCGGCCGGCCGCTGTTCGATGTGCGCTGGCACCGGCTGCTGACGCTGCTGGTGGGGCTGGCCGTGCTCGGCATCGCCCTGGTGGTTGACGATGTGCTCAATGCCCTGACCACCGCCTACAACCTGCTCGTGGGCGGCATGCTGGTGCCGCTGATCGGCGCCATCTACTGGCGCCGGGCCACCACGGCGGGCGCCATCGCCAGCATGCTGCTGGGCTGCACCACGGCCGTCGCCTTCATGGTCAGGGACGGCCTGGCCGCCAACACGCCCATCTATGCCAGCCTGGCCGTGAGCACGGCCAGCTTCATCCTCATCAGCCTGGCGCAGCGCACGCGGCAGCGCTCGCTGTCGGGCATTCAATCCTGATCCCGGCACTGAATCGGAGACGACATGACGCTTTTCACACCAGACAGGCTGCAGGCGCTGCGCGCACGCTTCGGCGGCGCCAACGAGTCCGTGATACACGACCCGCATTTCCGCGCCGTGGCCGCCCACATCATCGATGCCAGCGGCACGCGCAACGCGCCCTACGCAGGCATGCCCACGCTGTTGGACGCGCCCATGCGTCCCATGGACTGGAGCCGCCCGGATTTTGGCGACCTCCAGGCCGCGCTGATCGGCGTGCCCATGGACCTGGGCATCAGCAACCGCAGCGGCTGCCGCTTCGGCCCCCGGGCCCTGCGTTCCATCGAACGCGTGGGCCCCTACAACCATGTGCTTCGATCCGCTCCCACACGCGAGCTGCGCGTGGCGGACATCGGCGACGTGCCGCTGTCCAGCCGCTACAGCCTGGAGCAGTCGCACCGCGACATAGAGTCGGCCTTCGCGAAGATCCATGCGGCCGGCGTGATTCCGCTGGCCGCTGGCGGAGACCATTCCATCACCCTGCCCATATTGCGCGCACTGGGCCGCGAGCGGCCACTGGCCCTGGTGCATTTCGACGCCCACTGCGACACCGGGGGCCCCTTCGACGGCAGCCGCTTTCACCACGGCGGCCCGTTTCGTCAGGCCGTGCTGGACGGCGTGCTCGACCCCACGCGGACCATTCAGATCGGCATACGCGGCGCGGCCGAATATCTCTGGGAGTTTTCCTATGAGTCGGGCATGACCGTGATCCATGCCGAAGACATTCCCGCGCTGGGCGTGGACGGCGTCATTGCCCGCGCACGCGAGGTGGTGGGCGATGCGCCCGTCTACGTCTCCTTCGACATCGACTGCCTGGACCCGGCCTTTGCGCCCGGCACGGGCACGCCCGAGGTCGGTGGACTCACCGTGCGCGAGGCACAGGCCATGGTGCGCGGCCTGGCCGGCATCCACATCGTGGGCGGCGATGTGGTGGAGGTGTCGCCAGCCTACGACGCCACCACCAACACCGCCCACGCAGGCGCGCAGATGATGTTCGAAATCCTCGGCCTGATCTGCGCACGCCACGCCGGGCGCGGCGCCGCCCAGCCTGCCTAGCCCCCCTGCCCGCCCTCCGCATCCCGCAGCAGCCCCAGCGGCGTGCTGCCGTAGCGTGCCCTGAACCGCCGGGAAAAATGCGCGGGTGAGCTGAAACCGCAGTGCTGCGAGATCTCCGCAATGCCCAGCGTTCCCGGCTCCGTGCCACGCAGCAGCGCATGGGCGCGCTCCAGGCGATAGGCCATGAGTTCGGCGCTGAGGCTGGTGCCTTCGCGCGACAGCTGGGATTGCAGCGAGCGCACGGACAGCCCCAGCCTGGACGCCACGCGCTCGGGCCCCAGCGCCGGGTCCGGGTACTGGCGGGCAATGAGCTGGCGCACCCTGCGCAACAGCACGTGCATGGGCGCGCCGGGTCGGGCCGTCGCCATGTCGGCGCTGGCCTGCAGCACGGTCTTCACGGTGTTGATGACCAAGTCGGACAGCCTGGCGGATTCGGCCTCGGGCAAGGGGTCCTGCCACGCGGCCAGCAATTGCATCTGCTGGACCAGCAGTTGAAGCGATGCACAGTCGGGCAGGCTGCGTGCCAGCAGTTGCGAAGCCAGGCCGCCACGCGAATCGATCAGTGCCAGCGGCACGGCCAGCACCACCAGGTCCACGGCCTCTTTCTGCCAGATGCGGTAGCCGCGCCGCTCATCCAGCAGGAACAGCTGGCCGGGTTGCGCCTGCAGCCCCCTGCTCGCAACCGCCATGCCCGGTTTCCCAGATGACGCCGAGGCATCCGGTACGTCCGGCACGTCCGACAGGTCAGGTACGTCAGGTGCATCCGGTGCGAATACCTGGGCTCCACCTTTGGCATAGAGCACGCACAGCAGGCAGGGCGGGCCTGCGCGCTGGCCATCGTCATGCAGGCGCTCCATGCCATGTTCGGCCGCCATCTGGATGCGGTTGAGCACCACCGCGCCCACGCCGCGCGATGTCAGCACGGCCTCGAAGCGCTCGGGCTGAGCGACCAAGGGCGTGTGCGGCATCTGCGCCTCGCGGCTGGCATCGCTCCAGAACTGCGCTCGCGAAAGCGGCGCGATATGCACCGTGGACCAGCGGTTGTACGTCATACATTCCTCGCCCTGCGCTCGGCGCGCAGCCTCCTTTTGTGATGGGTTGCACGGAGAGTCGGCCGCACCCGAGTGTTGGGGCCAGGCAAGAGGCGGCAGGTCCACGCGACAGCATGAACCCAGGATTTTCGGGATTGCGGCCCGATCAGGCCATTGGATGATTCTGAAAATTCACCGGGGTGAATTCCTAGGCCTGTGCGCCGCACCAGCCCGGATCAGCGCGTATCAGCGCGCGATGGCAGGCAGCCGCTCGCTCCACAGCGTGGACTGGTTGCGGCCGTTGCGCTTGGAGTAGTACAGCGCGGCGTCGGCACGCTCCAGGCAGCCCTGGGCCGAGGCATCGCTGCGCTGCAGCTCGTACACGCCCAGGCTGATGGTGATGCGCAGGTCGCCGGCCAGGCCCGCATCGATGGCGCGCGCGGCAACGGTTTCGCGCAGGCTTTCGGCGCGGCGCAGGCCCACCTCGGCATCGGTGTCGGACAGCAGCACGGCAAACTCCTCGCCGCCCAGCCGGCCCACCATGTCTTCCTTGCGCATTTCCTGCGCCACCGAGGCCAGCAGCTCCTTGAGCACGATATCGCCCACCGCATGGCCGTAGCCGTCGTTCACCTGCTTGAAGTGGTCTATGTCCAGCATGATCAGCGTGGAGTGCGCCACCAGTCCGCTGCGCAGATGGTCCAGCTCCATCGCCAGCCGCTCCATGAAGGCGCGGCGGTTGGGAATGCCGGTCAGCGCGTCGGTCAGCGCCAGGGTCTCCAGCTGGGATTCGCGCTGCTGCCGCTCCGTCGCATCGTGGAAGACCCAGCAGTGGCCGATGGAGCGGTCACCGTCGCGCAGCTGCATGCCCTCGATCTCCACATAGTGGTCGTCGGGCAGCGCATGCAGGGACCGGCCAGCCACGGCCCCCGCGCTGAGCACGCCAGCCACCGAAGGCGGCAGCAGCTGGATCAGCGCCGGCATGCCCAGCCCCACCAGGGCGGCAGGCGCCATGTCCAGCCGCAGCGCGGCCGCCAGCATGCGGTTGGCGGCCAGCACCTGGCGGCCCTGGGCGTCGGTGACCAGAATGCCTGCGGGAAAGCGGTCGATGATGGCCTCCAGCCGGTGCTGGGTCTCGGCCAACGCGGTCTCGGCGCGCCGGCGCGCGTCGGTATCGATCATGGTCCAGATGACGCGGCCGTCGTCCTCGTCGGGGTCCAGCAGCGAGCCCTGCATGTCGAACCAGTGGCCCGAGCCCGAAGGCATGCGCAAAATCCATTCCGTGCGCACCGTGCCGCGTGCGTTCAGCTGTGCGTAGAGCTGGCCGAAGCGCTCGAAGCTCTCGTCGCTGACATGCAGGGAGCGAAAGTTCACGCCGCCGGGCAGCCGGTCTGTCTCGATCTCGAAGGTCTGCACCGCGCGCTCGTTGGCATAGAGGATTTCGCGCTGGGGACCGGCCATGACGATCAGGGCGCTTCCCCGGTCCAGCAAGGCCTTGATGAGCCGGGACTGCTCCACGCGCTGCTGTATGTCGGTGTGCGTGCCCAGCATGCGCACGGGCTTGCCGTCGGCATCGCGCTGGGTGATTTCGCCGCGCGACTCCACCCACAGCCAGCTGTCGGCCGAGCTGCGCAGCCGCATCTCCACGCGGAAATCGGCCCCGGCCTCGGCATGGCGCTGCAGCCGCGCCAGCATCCGCGCCCTGTCCGAGGGATGGACCATGGCGCAGAAGGCGTCATAGTTCATGGGGAACTGCGCGGCCTCGAAGCCCAGCATCTGGTAGCAGCGGGCATCCCATTCCACATGGCCGCTGCGGCAGTCCCACTGCCACAGGCCGTCGCGCACGGCGCCCACGGTCAGGCGCAGGCGTTCCTCGCTGTGGCGTATGGATTCCTGCATGGCCTGGTCCTGCGTCACATCGTGCACATAGCCATGCCACAGCAGGGAGCCGTCTTCCTCCTGCTGCGGCCGGGCATGGCCATGCAGCCAGCGCAGCTCGCCTGCAGAGCCGTAGACGCGGTACTTGTGCTCCCAGACACCCTTGCTGCCCACGCTGGCCTGCACCGAGGCCGCCAGGGCCGGCAAATCCTCGGGGTGGACCCGCTTGAGCAGTTCATGGTCGGCAAACCTGGCGGCATCGGCCTTGGCGCCATGCAGTTCGAAGAATCCGGGGCTGGTGAAAGGGAACCGGAACTGTCCATCCGCGCCTATGCGGAACTGGAACAGCCCGCCCGGCACCTCCTGCGCCAGCCGCGCGAAGCGCCGCTCACCCTGCAGCCGCATGCGCTCGCTGAGCTGGCGCTGGCGCGCCAGCCACAGCGTCAGCAGCATGCCCAGCAGCAGCACGGCCGTGCCTATGCCGTTGCGCAGCAGGCCGCGCTCCAGCGATGCCTCCAGCGACTCGAAGATGGCTTTCTTGTCCAGCCCTGCACTGACGATCAGCGGATAACCCTCCACCCGGCTCCAGGCATACATGCGCTGCACGCCATCGACGGACGATTCGGCCTCGTAGGTGCCGCGCTCCAGGGCCGGTGCGAACAGCGCCACGCGCACATCGGAGACCGAGCGGCCCATCACCTGCTCCTGCCCCTGCGAGCGCGCCAGGTAGGCGCCATCGGTGCGCAGCAGCAGGATGACGTCGTTGGCGCCATCGAAGATGGACTGGAAATAGCGCGAGATGTATTCGGGCGACAGCGACAGCACCAGCACGCCCGAGAACTGCCCCTGGCGGTACAGCGCGCGGCTCAGCTGTATGGTCCATTTGTGGGAGACACGCCCCTGCACGGGGCGGCCGATGAACATGCCCATGTTCTCGCGGTTGGCATGCACCTGGAAATGCTCGCGGTCCCGGATGGAGACCTTGGCAGACCGCGTCTGCGCCTCCTGCTGGAGGTTGGAGTACACGATGTCCCCTTTCTCATCGGCCACGGCGATCTGCAGGAAGGTGCCGGCCGGGTAGGCGTCGAACGTGGTCTGCACGGCACGCCGGAACCCGTCGACATCGCCATCGGCAAAGTCGGACTCCAGCCCGCGCATGGTGTAGTCCAGGCCGGACAGCAGGGTCTGCACCTGCACCGATACCGCATGCGACATTTGCCCCACCCGCAGCCAGGACTGGGACTCGGTAAAGCTGCGCTGCGTGCGGTGGCTGTCCACCAGCACCGTCCAGTACGCCACCGTGGCCAGCAGCACGCAGCACAGGCCCACCCAGACGGCCACAGTGGTCTGGGTCAGCGGTTCTGCGTTCAGCAGGCGGGACAGGCTGCGGGGAGGCTTTGCGCGCATATCAAACATCATGTTGAGTCACACAGGCCCCGCGCCTTCAAGGGCAGTGGCCCGCAACAGGCCGCCGGGGGGCACTCCGACAGAGCGCAACAATTGTTTCACACACAAGCGCCCTGGTCTTATCAGCTCAATCCGATCTTTGCGACAGCGCCCAGGCCACGTGCTCGCGCACCAGAGCGTCTGGATGTTCGGCGCGGCTGGCCAGCGCCTGCTGCAATGCCGCGTTGCCGGTTTCGCGCCAGGCATTGCCCAGCGCCACGGCCACATTGCGCAGCCAGCGCGCATGGCCTATGCGCCGGATGGGACTGCCTTCGGTCAGGCGCAGAAAGGTCGGCTCGTCCCAGGCAAAGAAGTGCACCAGCTGCCCGCCGGACAGGGCCTCGCGCGCATCGAAGTCGGGCAGGCGGCTGGGCTGGGCGAACTTGTTCCAGGGGCAGGCCAGCTGGCAGTCGTCGCAGCCATAGATGCGATTGGCCATCAGCGGCCGCAGCTCCTCGGGAATGGCGCCCGCATGCTCGATGGTCAGATAGGAGATGCAGCGCCGCGCGTCCACCCGGTGCGGCGCCACGATGGCGCCCGTGGGGCAGGCCGTGATGCAGGCCGCGCAGCTGCCGCAGTGCGCGGTCACCGGCTCCGTGGGCTCCAGCGCAAGGTCCACATAGATCTCGCCCAGGAAGAACATGGAGCCCGCTTCGCGATTGAGCACCAGCGTGTGCTTGCCGCGCCAGCCCTGGCCGCTGCGCCGGGCCAGCTCCGCCTCCAGCACGGGCGCGGAATCGGTGAAGGCGCGGTGTCCGAAGGGGCCGACTTCCTGTGCAATGCGCTCGGCCAGCTTCTGCAGCCGGTTGCGCAGCACCTTGTGATAGTCGCGCCCCCGGGCATAGACGGAGACAATGCCCTCGTCGGGCCGCTGCAGCCGCGCCCACTCCACCGCTTGCCAGGCGCCCGGCGCATCGGCAGGCGTGTCGCGCGGCAGGTAGTCCATGCGCGCCGTGATCACGCTGACCGTGCCCGGCACCAGTTCGGCAGGCCGGGCGCGGCGCAGGCCGTGGGCCTGCATATAGTCCATCTCGCCATGGAACCCTTGGGCCAGCCACTGCATCAAACCCGGCTCCGCAGAAGACAAATCCACGCCGGCCACGCCAATTTGGGAAAATCCCAGCTCGCGGGCCCAGCCTTGCATCAAAGGAACCAATTGACTGCTGCACAACATACTCCCTCGATTGTAGAAAGCGCCCAGCCGCAGGATGCGGAAACTGCGGGCCGTCGCTGGATATGGGGCAGCGAGGAAGACACGCAGCGGTTTGCGCAGCAGCTTGCAGACCATCCCGCGCTGCGCAACGCCTACGTCACGCTGCACGGCGACCTGGGCGCAGGCAAGACCACGCTGGTGCGGCACTGGCTGCGCGCACTGGGCGTACAGGGCCGCATCAAAAGCCCCACCTATGCCGTGGTGGAGCCGCATGAGGCGCCGGACCTGGCCATCTGGCACTTCGACTTCTACCGCTTCGATGATCCGCGCGAGTGGGAGGATGCAGGATTTCGCGATATTTTCGCCAGCCCCGGCCTCAAGCTGGCAGAATGGCCCGAAAAGGCTGCAGCGCTTACGCCTGCGGCAGATATAGCTATTCATATCGAAGCAATCGACGAGACGCAGCGCCAGGTGACCTTGCTCGCCGGCACGCCCGTCGGACGCGCCGTGATCCAAGCACTCAAGGCATGAGCGACGCCAACTCCTCCTCCTATCCGTCCGGCCTGTCGCGCCGCAATCTTTTGCAGGCGGGCTCCATCGTGCTGCTGCTGGGCCGCCAGCACATCGCGCACGGCGCCACCATCGTGGCCGTGCGTGTCTGGCCCGCGCCCGAATACACGCGCGTGACCATAGAGTCCGACCGGCCGCTGGCTGCCAAGCAGTTCTTCGTGGACCAGCCCCCGCGGCTGGCCGTGGACATCGAGGGCATCGACCTCAATCCCGCGCTGCGTGAACTGGTGGCCAAGGTCCGCTCCGACGATCCCAACATCGCCTCCATCCGCGTGGGCCAGAACTCGCCCAGCGTGGTGCGCCTGGTCATCGATCTCAAGCAGCCCGCCAAGCCCCAGGTCTTCACGCTGCAGCCCGTGGCGGCCTACAAGCACAGGCTGGTGTTCGACCTGTACCCCGCCAAGGCCGTGGACCCGCTGGAGGCGCTGATCAGCGAGCGCCTGCGCGATGCCTCCGGCGACGATACCGCTGTCGCATCGGCACCCCCGCCGCCTCCACCACCGCTGCCCCGGCCCTCAGGCCCCACGGCGCCAGCCCCCGACCCGTTGGGCGACCTGATCGCCCAGCACAGCAGCGGCTCCGGCGGCAAGACGCCTGCACCGCCCGCCGTGGTGGCACAGGCCCCTTCCCCTGCCGCTCCGGCCCCGGCGCCTCGCCCTCCCGCGCCTGCGCCCGTTCCGGCCCCTGCCCCCATCGCCGCGCCCAATATCGCCACCTCGCGCCAGACCGACCGCATCATCATCGTGGCGCTGGACCCCGGCCACGGCGGCGAGGACCCCGGCGCCACCGGCCCCAGCGGCACGCGCGAAAAGGACGTGGTGCTCAAGATCGCCCACCTGCTGCGCGACCGCATCAACGACACCCGCATCGGCGGCAGCCCCATGCGTGCCTTCATGACGCGCGATGCCGACTTCTTCGTGCCCCTGGCCACGCGCGTGGAAAAGGCCCGGCGCGTGCAGGCCGACCTGTTCATCAGCATCCACGCCGACGCCTTCACCACGCCGGCCGCGCGTGGTGCCAGCGTCTTTGCGCTCAGCGACAAGGGCGCCTCCAGCACGGCCGCGCGCTGGCTGGCCAACAAGGAAAACCAGTCCGACATCGTCGGTGGCCTGAACATGGGCTCGCAGGACCAGCATGTGCAGCGCATGCTGCTGGACATGAGCACCACGGCCCAGATCAAGGACAGCCTCAAGCTCGGCGGCGCCCTGCTGGGTGAGATCGGCAACATGGCCAAGCTGCACAAGCCGCGCGTGGAGCAGGCCGGGTTTGCCGTGCTCAAGGCGCCCGACATTCCCAGCGTGCTGGTGGAAACCGCCTTCATCAGCAACCCCGAGGAAGAGGCCCGGCTGCGCAGCAGCGCCTACCAGGTGCAACTGGCCGACGCGCTGATGCGCGGCATCCGCAACTACTTCGCGCACAACCCGCCGCTGGCACGCAGCCGCTCCGTCTGACAGAGCCAAAAGGCATGGGCGCAGGGCACGGGCGAAGGCCGCGGGCGATGCCGCCCGCAGCCGCTGTCGGACGGCAAAGACGCGACACTTCCGAGCCGCCCGGCGGCAGCTCGGGCAGATCTCCTACCGCTGCCGCAAGCCCTGAATGAGAGCATGCAAACATGTTCCACACAGTGCTTGCGCCACACGCCACTTACGGCGACAAGGCAGGCCATCACAGGAGATGAACATGAAGACACGCCTTTATTCCATTGCCGCCGCAGCAGCCATTGCCCTGTTCTCTGCCGGCTGTTCCACCAATCCCAGCAGTGCACAGATCGGTACCGGCGTAGGCGCCGTGGCCGGTGGTGTCGTGGGGGATGCCCTGTTCGGCAGCACGCTGGGCACCGTGGGCGGTGCAGCCGCCGGTGCACTGATCGGTAACGAGGTGGGCAAGCGCAACGACCGCCGCTGATCCTCACTCCCGCTCCATGAAAAAACCCCTTGCGCCATGACGGTGCAAGGGGTTTTTTTCTGTGCGCTGAAAGCTCAGGCGGCCGTCTTGGGCGCGCGCCCTGCGCGCCAGGCGCCAAAGATCGCGATCAGGCCCGGCACCAGGATCAGGCCCCAGATGATCTTCTCCAGGTTCTCGCGCACCCAGGGCAGGTTGCCGAAGAAATAGCCGGCTGCGCTGATGCCGAACACCCAGACAATCGCCCCGCCCACATTGAAGGCCGTGAACTTGCCCCGGTTCATCGCGGCCACCCCGGCCACGAAGGGCGCAAAGGTGCGGATGAACGGCATGAAGCGGGCCAGCACGATGGTGATGCCGCCATAGCGCTCGTAGAACGCGTGGGCCTGGTCGAAGGCGCGGCGGTTGAACCAGCGCGAGTCCTCCCACTGGAACACCTTGGGCCCTATGTAGCGGCCGATGGTGTAGTTGCACTGGTCGCCCAACACGGCCGCCACCAGCAGCACGGTGCAGGCGATCGAATAGTCCATGAGCCCCACGCCGCACAGCGCGCCGACGATGAACAACAGCGAGTCGCCAGGCAGAAAGGGCATGACCACCACGCCCGTCTCCACGAAGACGATGAGAAACAGCAGCGCATACACCCAGGGTCCATAGGCCACGACAAAGGCCTCCAGATGCTTGTCGATGTGCAGGATGAAGTCGATCAGGAACTGAATGATTTCCAAAAGAGAGTCCTCCGCGGCGGGCGCCGCACCGGCCCGTACTGTACTTCGCCGACATGCCCCCACGGCCGAGCCGGAGCCGGTCACGCCATCGCACACACCGGCGCTTGCAGGAATCTACAAATGCTTGAAATCAAGCTTGTTTTGTTACACAACTTGATAAAACTCTACGAAAAACTCATGAGTGCGTCAGCTTTTTGCAGGCAAAGTGCTTCCATGCCGTCGGCAATGCCGGCCCGGCCTCACCACCATCGCCAAGACACAAGGAAGCAAGCCATGAACAAGACCCTTCGCACTTTCGCGCACAAGTCCGAACGCCAGTCCGGCTCCACGATGGGCCGCACCCTGGCCATCGCCGCCCTGCTGACCGGCGCGCTCGCGATGGGCGGCTGCGCCCACCGCCCCAACAATGCGCAACTGGGCACGGGCGTGGGCGCCGTGGCCGGTGGCGTGCTGGGCAGCGCGCTGTTCGGCACTACGCTGGGCACCGTGGGCGGCGCCGCGGCCGGTGCGCTGGTCGGCAACCAGATGGGCAGCAACAGCGACCGCGCAGGCCGCCGCCGCTGACCCTGCAGCCACCCTCATTTAAAGAGTGCCCCCGGCTCCGGCCTTTGTTGCCGGGGACGCCTCTTGGAGCCGCTTTCGCGGCTCCTTTTTTTTGCGGGCGCCGGCGCCGCACACCCCATTCCCACAGCCCGCAAGCGGTGGATGCGAGCCCCTAGAATTGCCGCGTGAACGCATCCATCCCATCCTCCGACACCCTCCCCCGCCGCCCCATCCGCGACCTGCCCGACGAGCTGATCAGCCAGATCGCGGCCGGCGAAGTCGTCGAGCGCCCTGCCTCGGTGGTGCGCGAACTCGTGGACAACGCACTGGATGCGGGCGCCCGCCAGATCAACGTGCGGCTGCTGGCCGGCGGCGTGCGGCTGATCTCGGTGGAGGACGACGGCGGCGGCATCCCGCGCGACGAGCTGCCCGTGGCATTGCGCCGCCATGCCACCAGCAAGATCACCGACCTGCACGACCTGGAGACCGTGGCCACCATGGGCTTTCGCGGCGAGGCGCTGGCGGCCATCTGCTCGGTGTCCGAGGCATCCATCCTCTCGCGCCCTGCGGGCCAGGACTCGGCCTATCTGCTCGATGCGCGCAGCGGCGAGCTGCGCCCCGCCGCCCGCAACCAGGGCACGACGGTCGAGGTCAAGGAGCTGTTCTTCTCCACGCCGGCCCGCCGCAAATTCCTCAAGAGCGACGCCACGGAGCTGGCCCACTGCATCGAGTCCGTGCGCCGCCATGCGCTGGCCCGGCCCGACGTGGGCTTTGCCATCTGGCACGAAGGCAAGCTGGTCGAGCAGTGGCGTGCCGCCGGCAGCATGTCGGATGAAGCCCTTGCGCGCCGCCTGGGCGATGTGCTGGGCGACGCCTTCGTGCAGAACTCCGTGGCGGTGGAGCATTGGTCGGGCGCCGTCCACGTCACGGGCCGCGCGGGCATTCCCGATGCGGCGCGCTCCCGGCCCGACCACCAGTTCTGCTACGTCAATGGCCGCTTCGTGCGCGACAAGGTGCTGACCCACGCCTCGCGCAGCGCCTACGAGGATGTGCTGCACGGCCACAAGCAGCCCGTCTATGCGCTGTATGTGGAGATCGACCCTGCGCGCGTGGACGTGAACGTGCACCCCACCAAGATCGAGGTGCGCTTTCGCGACAGCCGCGAGGTGCACCAGGCCGTGCGCCACGCCATAGAGAACGCGCTGGCCGCCCCGCGCGCGGCCGCCGCCGCCGCCGCTGCCGCCGAGGAAGCCGCCCGCACCCCGGAGCTGGCCCCTGCCGCACCGGCCACCGCGCCCAAGGTGGCGGCTCCCGCCTGGCCCCAGGCGCGCATGAGCTTTGGCGATGAACAGGGCGGCCACAAGGTCAGCAACATGGCGGGCCTGTGGGCACCCATGCGCGAAGCCGCGCCGGCCCCGGTGGCGCTTCCCGCACAGACGGCCATGCAGACTGCCGGTGCTGCCGAAGACCCGGTGGACAGGCCCGGCGTGCAATGGCCTGCCGGCGATGTACCCGCCAGCTATGCACCCGCTGCACAGCCCCAGCCGGTCACCGTCACCGTCACCCTCTCCGAGCCTTCACCTGCGAACTTCACGCCCCCGGCAGCGGACACCCCTGCCGCTGCTGAGGAAACCATCTGGCCCCTGGGCCGCGCCGTCGCCCAGATCCACGGCGTCTACATCCTGGCCGAGAACGCCCAGGGCATGGTCGTGGTGGACATGCATGCGGCGCACGAGCGCATCGTCTACGAGCAGCTCAAGAATGCCGTCAACGCGGCAGAGCAGATCCCCAGCCAGCCGCTGCTGATTCCCGCCACCTTCGCCGCCACGCCCGAGGAAGTGGCCACGGCCGAGGCCCATGGCGACACGCTGCAGGCCCTGGGCATGGAAGTCTCGCCCTTCTCGCCCAAGACGCTGGCCGTGCGTGCCGTGCCCGCCACCCTGGCCCAGGGCGATGCCGTGGAGCTGGCGCGCAGCGTGCTGGCCGAGCTGGCCCAGCACGACGCCAGCACCGTGGTGCAGCGCGCGCGCAATGAAATCCTGGCCACCATGGCCTGCCACGGCGCCGTGCGCGCCAACCGCCGCCTGACGCTGGACGAGATGAACGCCCTGCTGCGCCAGATGGAAGTCACCGAGCGCTCCGACCAATGCAACCACGGCCGCCCCACCTGGCGGCAGATGAGCATGAAGGAGCTGGACGCGCTGTTCCTGCGCGGTCGCTGAACCTGCGCGGCTGCCGTCAGCACCGTCAACGCCGTCAGTCGCGCATGTTCGCGAAGGCCGCCAGCTGCTCGTACTTGCGGTCTTCCTCGGCGATCAGGCGCGCCAGGTCCTCGCGGCCCGAGGCGGGCACCATGCCTGCATCTTCCAGGCGCTTGCGCACGGCGGGCTCGGCCAGCGCCTCCTGAAGGGCCGCCGTGATGTGCTGCGCGGTGGCGGCGGGCAGCCCGCGCGGCGCCATCAGCGCAAACCAGCCCACCAATTCATAACCGCGCAGCGGCGCCAGCTCGGCCATGGCCGGAACCTGGGGCAAGGCGGACAGGCGCTGCGCGCTGGTGACCGCCAGCGGCACGATGCGCCCGCTCTGCAGAAACGGTTGCGCCGCCGTGGGCGAGAGCATGGCCAGGTCCAGGCTGCCGCCCGCCAGGTCGCTGGTCAACGGCGCCACGCCGCGGTAGGGCACATGGGTGATGGAAACACCCGCGCGCTGCTTGAACAGCTCTCCCGCGAAATGCAGGGTCGACCCCACGCCCGAGCTGCCGTAGCTGAGCTTGCCGGGCTGGCGCTTCGCCAGCTCCAGCAAGTCGGCCATGCTCTTCACGCCCAGGCCCGGGCGTGCGGCCAGGATCAGCGGGCCGGTGGCCACCAGGCCCAGCGGCGTGAAATCGCGGCGGCCGTCGTAGCGCTGCGCGGGGTTGACGATGCGCGTGGCCACCAGCTCGTTGCTGGCCCCCACCAGCAGCGTGTAGCCATCGGCCGGTGCCGAGGCCACGCGCTGTGCCGCAATGGCACCCGCCGCCCCGCCCACGTTGTCCACCACCACCGTGCCGCGCAGCCGCGCGGCCAGCGCATCGCCCACCACGCGGGCGGCCAGGTCCACCGAACCACCGGCCGGGTATCCGACGACCAGCTTCAATGGCTTGGCAGGAAAGCCGACCTGTGCAGCAGCCGGCAGGGCCAGCCCCAGCGCGGCGGCGCCCAGGAGGCTGCGGCGGCTCAGGACCTGGCGGGCCTCGGAGGAGAGAGGAAATGCAGTGCGCATGGTGGCAATCGCAGGTGAAGTCGTGAAAGGAATCCGGTGCGGGCGCGGCGCCTCAGGCGGCGGACAGAAAACGCCGGGCCAGCTTCACCCAGTAGGTGGCTGCCAGCGGCAGGATGCGGTCGTTGAAGTCGTAGCCGGGGTTGTGGACCATGCAGCCGCCCGTGCCATGCGTGTCGCCCACGCCGTTGCCCACGATCAGGTAGCTGCCCGGGCATTGTTCGAGCATGAAGGAGAAGTCCTCGCTGCCCGTCAGTGGCTGCAGGTCAGGGATCAGCGCCTGCTCGCCCAGCCAGTCGCGCGCCACCTCGCGGGCGAAGGCCGTGCTGGCCGCGTCGTTGACCAGGGCCGGATAGCGCCAGCGGTAGTCCACCACGGCCTCGGCCCCCAGCGTGGCAGCCTGGGCATGGGCCAGCGCGGTGATGCGTTCGCGCAGCAGGGCACGCACCTCGGGCCGATAGGCGCGCACGGACAGGCGCAGCTCCACCTCGCCGGGGATGACATTCGGTGCGTCGCCGCCATGGATGGCGCCCACGCTGACCACGGCCATGTCGCGGGGATCGACATTGCGCGAGACCACGGTCTGCAGCGCCAGCACCAGGTGGGCCGCCGCCACCACCGGGTCGGCCGACAGGTGCGGGGCCGAGCCATGGCCGCCCTTGCCGCGCACGGTGATGATCACCGTGTCCGACGAAGCCATGAACGAGCCCTCGCGAAAGCCGAACTGCCCCTCGGCAAAGCCCGGCATGTTGTGCAGCGCAAAGATGGCATCGCAGGGGAACAGATCGAACAGGCCATCCTCCACCATCTTGCGGCCCCCGCCCAGGCCCTCCTCGGCCGGCTGGAAGATCAGGTGCAGCGTGCCGTCGAAGCCGTGCGCCTGGGCCAGCTCGCGCGCGGCGGCCAGCAGGATGGCGGTGTGGCCGTCATGCCCGCAGGCATGCATGCGGCCCGCGTGGCGGCTGGCGTAGGGCAGGCCGGTCTGCTCGTGGATGGGCAGCGCGTCCATGTCGGCACGCAGGCCCAGCCGGCGCGTGCCCGTACCGCAGCGCAGCGTGCCGACCACGCCCGTGCCTCCCAGGCCCCGGTGCACTTCATAGCCCCAGGAGGCCAGGCGCTCGGCCACCAAGTCGCTGGTGGCGAACTCCTCGAAGGCCAGCTCGGGATGGGCATGCAGGTGATGGCGCAGGGCCACCATCTCGGCCTGCGTGGCGCGTATGCCGGCAAGCACCGGATCGGCGGCTTCGGCCGTGGTGGAAACGGGCGGGTCAATGTTCATGCCCGCAGTCTAGGAAGCGTGGGCAGCGGGTGGAAGACCACCAGCGCCTGCCCTGCCAGGCATTGCCTGTCATCCCCTGAACACCTGCACGCGCCAATCACGGGCATGGCACACATGGCACGAAACCTGCAAGATCGGCCCATGAATTCCCAGCCCCACACCGATGCCGGTCCCGCCATGAAGCTGCACCAGATGCGCTACCTCGTCGCCGTGGCCGGCTGCGGCAGCGTGCGCGCCGCGTCACGCGCGCTGGGCATCACGCAGTCGGCCATCACCCAGGCCCTGCGCGAGTTGGAGGAAGGCCACCGCCTTGCGCTGTTCGAGCGCCAGAGCAGCGGCATCGTCCTCACGCCGGCCGGGCGCACGCTGCTGCGCCACGCCCAGCTGATCACCGGGCAGATGGCCCAGGCCGAGGATGAAATGGCCCGCCTGCGCGACACCTGCGCCGTGGCGCGCCTGTCCGTGGGCGTGACGCCCTGGGTGGGCCAGAGCCTGCTGCCCCATGTGCTGCGCGCCTTCCGCGCCGAACTGCCCCAGGTGCGGCTGGAGCTGTTCGAGGGCCTGTCGGCCGTGGCCCATCCGCGCCTGCGCGAAGGCACGCTGGACCTGCTGATCGGCCGCGTGCCCTCGGGCCCCTCGGGCGGCGACCTGCATGGCACGCCGCTGTTCCGCTACGACGCCACCGTCGTGGCCCGCACCGGCCATCCGCTGGCAAGCGCCCGTTCGCTGGCCGAGCTGATGGACTGCGACTGGCTGCTCAACTACACCCCGCCCGAAGAGGACGACCTGGTGCGGCGCCTGTTCCTGCGCCACGGCCTGCCCGTGCCCGTGGGCCACATCCACCTGGTGCATTCGGCATCGCTGCTGCTGCACCTGATCGCGCACAGCGACATGCTCTCGTTGTGCCCCTGGCCGCTGATCGAATCGGGCGTGCCCCAGGGCACCCTGGTGCCGCTGTCCCTGCGCGAACAGTTCGAGCCCCACACGGTGGGCGTGGTCCAGCGCGGCCACGGCCCCCTGCCCTGGGTGGCCGAGCGCTTCGTGCACCACCTCATGGAGCAGGTCCACGCCTGCCGCCACAGCCCGGACCCGGTGCTGCAGCGCGTGTTCCGCTCCATTGACGTACTAGCCTGAGGGAGCCTCAGCGCAGCGCGGCCTGGGCCACCGGCGCGTCAGCCGGAACATCCCAGCCCCCGCCCAGCGCCCGGATCAGGCCCACGGCGGCCTGGTACTGCGCGGACTTCACCTGCAGCGCCTGGCGGCGGTTGCGCAGTTCGCTGCGGCGGGCATCCAGCAGGTCCAGCTGGCTGACATAGCCATTGCGGTAGCGCGTGTCCGACAGGCTGGTGGCACGCTGGGCGGCCACCACGGCCTGGCCCTGCACGGTGGACTGCTCCTGCAGGATGCGGATGGACGACAGCTGGTCCTCCACCTCCTGGAAGGCCACCAGCGCCTGCTGGCGGTAGGCGGCCAGCGCGGCATCGAGCTGCGCGCCTGCGGCCTGCACGCCGGCCTCGCGCCGGCCGCCGTCGAACAGCGGCAGCGACAGCAGGGCCCCCACGCCCCAGGAGCGCATGGACCACTTGAACAGGTCACCGACCTCGGGCGAGGCGTGGCCGGCCGCGCCGGTCAGCGAGATGCTGGGGAACCATGCCGTCTTCGCCACGCCCACGCGCGACTGGGCCGCAAACACGGCGCGCTGCGCGGCCGAGATGTCGGGCCGGCGCATCAGCACCGTGGCCGGCACGCCGGCTGGAATAGAAGGCAGAGCCGTGGTCCAGGCACCTTCGCCCAGGCCGAAGCGCGAGGCCGAGTCACCCACCAGCACGGCCAGCGCATGCTCGACCTGGGCGCGCTGGCGGTCCAGCGCCAGCGCATCCGATTCGGTGGCCGACAGCTCGGCCTGGATGCGCGCCACGTCCAGCTCGGCAATGTCGCCGGCCTGCAGCCTTCGCTCCGACAGGCGCAGCGTGTCGCGGTAGGCCTCCACGGTCTCGCGCATCAGGGCGCGCTCGGCGTCCAGTGCGCGCAGCTGCAGATAGGTCTGCGCGACCTCGGCCTGCACGGCCAGCCGCGTGCTTTGCAGCAGGGCCTCGCGGCCCTCGGCGTCCAGCCGCGATGCGTCGGCCGCCTGGGAAATGCGGCCGAACAGATCGACCTCATACGACAGGTTCAGCCCCGCATTGACCAGGGTGGCAGGCCGCGTGCCCGAGGCCTTGTCCAGCCCCGCGCCGCGCGTGGCCCCTGCGCCCAGGCCCAGTTGGGGCATGCGCTCGGCATTGGCGCTGCGCGCCAGGGCGCGGGCCTCGGCCAGGCGTGCGGCCGCGGCCTGGATGCTCTGGTTGTCCAGCGTGGCCTTGTCCACCAGCGCGTTCAGCGCCGGGTCGGCAAAGGCCAGCCACCATTGGCCGCGTGCCTGGGCTTCGGCGGGCAGGGCCTGGGTCCAGCCCGCCTGCGGCGCGGCGCCCTGCTCCTTGAAGGCGGGGGCGGCCGGCAGCTCTGGAAGGCTCTGGGACACGCTGGCGCAGCCGGCCAGGGCCAGCGCCGCCACCAGGGGCAGCAGACGCCTGGACAGTTTCGAAAGCGATGGGATCTTCATGATCGGTTCCTGTTCTTGTGGTGTGGGCTCATTCATGCTCGCCACGCGCAGCAGAGGGCATGGGCAGCGCGCCGCCACCCGAGGCATGGCCGTGGGCGGGTGCATGTGCAGGGGCCTCTTCCTCCATCTCGGGCCCATGCTGCTTGAGCGGCCGGTTGCCTGCCAGGCGGCGCATCAGCACGTAGAACACGGGCGTCAGGAACAGGCCGAAGGCCGTCACCCCGATCATTCCCGAGAACACGGCCACGCCCATGGCACGGCGCATTTCCGAGCCCGCGCCCGTGGACAGCACCAGGGGCAGCACGCCCATGACGAAGGCCAGCGAGGTCATCAGGATGGGGCGCAGGCGCAGCCGGCTGGCCTCGATGGCGGCCTGTATGGGCGTGCGGCCCTCGAACTCCAGCTCCCGTGCGAACTCCACGATCAGGATGGCGTTCTTCGCACTCAGCCCCACCAGCACGATGAGCCCGATCTGCGTGAAGACATTGCTGTCGCCGCCCGACAGCCAGACGCCGGTCATGGCCGCCAGCAGGCCCATGGGAACGATCAGGATGATGGCAATCGGCAGGGTCAGGCTCTCGTACTGCGCGGCCAGCACCAGGAAGACCAGCAGCAGGGCCAGCGGGAACACGATCACCGCCGAATTGCCGGCCAGGATTTCCTGGTAGGTCAGGTCGGTCCATTCGAAATCGATGCCCTTGGGCAGGGTCTCGGCCGCGATGCGCTTGATGGCGTCCTGCGCCTGGCCCGAAGAGAAGCCCGGTGCGGCACCGCCGTTGATGTCGGCCGTGAGGTAGCCGTTGTAGCGCATGGCGCGCTCGGGGCCGAAGCTGGAGTCCACCTTCATCAGCGCCGACAGCGGAATCATCTCGCCCGAGCTGGAGCGCACCTTGAGCATGCCCACGTCCTCGGCACGCGCGCGGTAGGGCGCGTCGGCCTGCACGCGGACGCTGTAGGTGCGGCCGAACTTGTTGAAGTCGTTCGCATACAGGCTGCCCAGGTAGATCTGCATGGTGTCGAAGATGTCCGTCACCGGCACGCCGAGCTGGCGCGCCTTGGTGCGGTCGATGTCGGCATACAGCTGGGGCACGTTGACCTGCCAGCTGGTGAACATGCCGGTCAGCTCGGGCGTCTGGTAGGCCTTGGCCATGAAGGCCTTCACGGCCGCGTCCATCTGGTCATAGCCCAGGGAGGCGCGGTCTTCCAGCTGCAGCTTGAAGCCGCCCGTCGTGCCCAGGCCCGCCACGGGTGGCGGCGGGAACATGACGATGAAGGCGTCCTGGATGCCTGCGAAGGCCTGGTTGAGCTGGCCGGCCACGGCGCCGCCGCTCTGGTCGGCGCGCTTGCGCTCGTCAAAGGGCTTGAGCGTGGCGAAGACGATGCCCGAGTTGGAGCTGTTGGTGAAGCCGTTGATGGACAGGCCCGGGAAGGCGATGGTGTCCTCCACGTTGGGGTTGTCCTTCATGATCTCGCCCATGCGGCGGATCACCTCGTCCGTGCGGTCCAGCGTGGCACCGTCGGGCAGTTGGGCAAAGCCGATCAGGTACTGCTTGTCCTGCGCGGGCACGAAGCCCGAAGGCACGGCCTTGAACAGGCCGAAGGTCACGGCGATCAGCGCCAGGTAGATGGCCAGCATCAGCGCCTTGCGCGAGATCACGCGGCCCACGCCGCCGCTGTAGGCCTCGGAGCCCCGGTGGAACATGCGGTTGAAGCCGCGGAACAGCCAGCCGAAGGCCCGGTCCATGCCGCGCGTCAGCGCGTCCTTGGGCGCATCGTGGCCGCGCAGCAGCAGGGCCGCCAGCGCGGGCGACAGCGTCAGCGAGTTGATGGCCGAGATCACCGTGGAGATGGCGATGGTCACCGCGAACTGCTTGTAGAACTGGCCCGTGAGGCCGCTGATGAAGGCCAGCGGCACGAACACCGCCACCAGCACCAGGGCGATGGCGATGATGGGCCCGGACACTTCGCGCATGGCGCGGTAGGTGGCGTTGCGCGGCGTGAGACCGGCCTCGATGTTGCGCTCCACGTTCTCGACCACGACGATGGCGTCATCCACCACGATGCCGATGGCCAGCACCAGACCGAACAGGCTCAGCGCGTTGATGGAAAAGCCCAGCAGATGCAGCACGGCGAAGGTGCCGATGACCGACACCGGCACGGCCAGCAGCGGGATGATGGAGGCGCGCCAGGTCTGCAGGAACAGGATCACCACCAGCACCACGAGCACGATGGCCTCCAGCAGCGTGTGCACCACCGATTCGATGGAGGCGCGCACGAACTGCGTGGGGTCGTAGGCGATGCGGTACTCCAGGCCCTCGGGCATGTTCTTGTTCAGGGCCTCCATGGTCTTGCGCACGTTGGCCGAGATTTCCAGCGCATTGGAGCCCGGCGCCTGGAACACGCCCATGCCCACGGCCGGGTCGTTGTTCAGCAGCGAGCGCAGCGAATAGTCGGCCGCGCCCATCTCCAGGCGGCCGATGTCGCGCAGGCGGGTCACGGCGCCGTCGGAGCCGCTCTTGACGATGATGTCGCCGAAGTCCTCCTCGCTCTGCAGGCGGCCCTGGGCGTTGATGGACAGTTGCATGTCCACGCCCGGCAGCCCCGGCGAGGCGCCGACCACGCCGGCCGCAGCCTGCACGTTCTGGCCGCGGATGGCAGCCACCACATCGCTGGCCGACAGGCCGCGCTGCGCCACCTTCTGCGGGTCCAGCCACACGCGCATGGCGTAGTCGCCGCCGCCGAAGATCTGGATCTGGCCCACGCCCTCGATGCGCGCCAGCGGGTCCTTCACGTTCAGCACCGCGTAGTTGCGCAGGTAGTTGATGTCATAGCGCTGGTTGGGCGAGACCAGGTGCACCACCATGGTCAGGTCGGGTGCGCTCTTGACCGTGGTGATGCCCAGGCGGCGCACCTCTTCCGGCAGGCGCGGCTCGGCCTGCGAGACGCGGTTTTGCACCATCTGCTGCGCCTTGTCGGGGTCGGTGCCCAGGCGGAAGGTGACGGTCAGCGTCATCACGCCGTCGCTGGTGGCCTGGCTGCCCATGTAGAGCATGCCTTCGACGCCGTTGATCTGCTCTTCCAGCGGCGTGGCCACGGTCTCGGCGATCACCTTGGGATTGGCGCCCGGGTACTGGGCGCGCACCACCACGGACGGCGGCGCGACCTCGGGGTATTCCGAGATCGGCAGCCCGCCCATGGCGATCAGGCCGGCGATCAGCATCAGCAGCGAAAGCACGCCTGCGAAGATCGGCCGGTCAATGAAGAATTTGGATAGGTTCATGGTGTTTGGCTCCGCCACGGCAAAGCGCGGCCCATGCCGCCTGCGGTCAGGCGGCATTTCAGAGGCAGGAAAGGTGTGCGGCTAGATCAGGACTTGGTTGCGTCAGCCACTTGTTCGGCTGCCTGCCGGGTGCCCGGCTGGCGGGCATCGGCCCGCGCATCCATGGACACCTCCTTGGGCGCGACCAGGGCGCCGGGACGGATGTGCTGCAGGCCGTTGACCACCACGCGCTCGCCGGGCTGCAGGCCCTGGGTCACGTTGCGCAGGCCGTTGACCGAGGCGCCCAGGGCCACCTCGCGGTAGACGGCCTTGTTGTCGCCGCCCACCACCATCACGTACTTCTTGCTCTGGTCCGTGCCGATGGCGCGCTCGCTGACCAGCAGCATGCTGCTGTCGCGCGCCTGGCCCATGCGGATGCGGGCAAACTGGCCGGGCATGAGGGCGCCGTCCTTGTTGTCGAAGGCCGCGCGCACGCGCACCGTGCCGCTTCGGGCATCGACCTGGTTGTCGATCAGCTGCAGCCGGCCCTCGAAGGGCGTGCTGCCGGCCGTGGCCGTGCCCATCTGCACGGGAATGCTGTCGATCTTGGCGCGGTTGCCCGCGCCGCCGCCGAGCTCCTTGAGCGCGCGCGTGATGACCTGCTCATCGGCATCGAAGCTCGCATAGATGGGGCTGACCGAGACCAGCGTGGTCAGCACCGGCGCGCCCGGGCCTGCGGCCACCAGGTTGCCCACGGTGATCTCGCGCTTGCCGATGCGGCCCGACACGGGGGCGCGCACCTGGGTGTAGCCCAGGTTCAGCCGCGCCGATTGCAGGGACGCCTGGGCCGCGCGCAGATTGGCCTCGGCCTCGCTGCCTGCGTTGATGCGCTCGTCCAGCTCGCGCTGGGCAATCGCCCGCTCGTCCCACAGGCGGCGTGCGCGCTCCTGCTCGCTGCGTGCATAGGACTGGCGTGCCTGGGCCGAGGCCACCTGGGCTTCGGCACGCTCGACCTCGGCCGCATACGGTGCGGGATCGATGGTGATCAGCAGATCGCCCTGCTTGACCAGCGCGCCCTCGCGAAAGTGCACGGCCTGCACGGCGCCGGCCACACGGGAGCGGATGTCCACGCGCTCCACGGCTTCAAGGCGGCCCGAGAACTCGTCCCAGGCGGTGACTTCGCTTTCGGCGACCGTGGCCACGGACACGGGCGTGGCGGCGGGCTGGGCGCTGGCGGGCGCGTCATCGGCCTTGGCCTCGAAGCCATGCAGGCCGAACAGGCCGGCGCTGACGGCGAGGATGGCCGCAGCGGCGGCAGGCAGCCTCCAGCCCTTGCGCTGGGCCGAGACGGAAGAAGAGGATGAGGTGGATTCGGTGGACATGGTGTTTTTTTGCGAAATTCAGGGAACACGATGCCCGCCCGGCGCCTGAACGCGCCGGGAAGGCGGAAGGGGAAAACGGGGCAGCAGGTGTCGCCGGCTGCAGCGGCGCGGGGCCTAGCCCGGTGCTGCGGGCTTGTTCATGGTGGCCTCGAAGAAGTCATGCACATGCTGGGACACGGCGGCGCTGCAGGCCGTACAGGCCTCGGCCTCGGACAGGGCCTGCGGCCAGTTCGACGCGCTGGGCAGCACATGGCTGCTGGCCGTCACCCCGGCCGCGCGCAGGCGGGCCGCATAGGCCTGGGCCTCGTCGCGCAGCGGGTCGTCACCACCCACCAGCACCAGGGCCGGCGGTAACTGGGCCAGGCGCAGCGAGCTGCCGGGCACGGCATAGGGATGCATGGCGTCCTTGGGGCAGCTCAGGTACTCGCGCCAGCCCGTGGCCCAGCGGCATTCGCCGGCCTCGGGCGTGGCCTCGCGCTGCGAGGCGGTGCCGGTGCAGGGATCGAGCATGGGCGACACCAGGATCTGGCCCGCCAGCGGCGGATGGCCCCGGTCGCGCGAGATCACGGCCACGGCGGCGGCCAGGTTGCCGCCGGCTTCTTCACCCGCGAGGAACAGCGGCGCGCCCTTGCCCGCCATCTTCACGCGGTGCTTGTACAGCCACTGCAGCACGGCGTAGCCCACCTCGATGGGCTGGGGAAACGGATGCTCGGGCGCCAGCGGGTAGGCCAGCGACACCACGACGGCGCCCGCCTCGGCCAGCAGCCGGCCGATGTAGCGCCCGTTGTCCAGCGTGCCGCAGACAAAGGTGCCGCCATGGAAATGCAGCACCAGCGGCGAGACCGTGCCGGGCCTGCGCTGGCCATAGGCGCGCGCAGCCACGGTGCCATGCTCGGGCAGCTCGATGGAGAATTCTGTTTCGGCAATCTGCGCCCCGGCGGCGGGGCCGTTCGGAAGCGACGGGGAAGTGGACATGGCGCGAACCTGCGGCAATGGTCGATGGTTGGAATATAGGCGGCGCCGGCCATGTCTGAAATAGCAACGCAGCCATCGCTCTGTTTCCGTTTCACGAACAATCGCCCGATACCGCGCATGTGAGAATTCCGCCGAGCCGGCATTCCCTTGCCGGGCGCTGCAGGAGCAACTTTCCATGGACCAGATCCAGGCCATGCGTGTCTTCGTTCGCGTGGTGGAAGCCGGCAACTTCACCCGCGCCGCCGATTCGCTCGACCTGCCCAAGGGCACGGTCACCAAACAGATACAGGCGCTGGAGGCGCGCGTGCGCGTCAAGCTGCTCAACCGCACGACGCGGCGCGTCACCGTCACGCCCGATGGCGCGGCCTACTACGAACGCGCGGCACGCCTGCTCAATGACTTCGACGATCTCGAAGCCAGCATGGTCAACACCCAGACCGCGCCCAGCGGGCGACTGCGGCTGGACGTGGGCAGCTCCATGGCCCGGCTGATCATCATTCCGGCGCTGACCGAATTCTGCGAACGCTACCCCGACATACAGATCGACCTGGGCGTGGGCGACCGCCTGGTGGACCTGATCAGCGACAACGTGGACTGCGTGATCCGCGGGGGCGAGCTCAGCGACCAATCTCTGGTGGCGCGGCGCATCGGCTCCATGAACTGGATCACCGTGGCCTCGCCCGCCTACCTGGCACGCCATGGCGTGCCCCAGCATCCGTCCGAGCTGGATACGAAGCACCAGATCGTCGCCTTCTTCTCGGGCCATACGCGGCGCATGTACCCGCTGGAATTCCAGCGGGGCGATGAATCCATCGAGGTGGCGGGCAACTACCGCATCGCGGCCAACGACAGCAATGCCTACACGGCCGCCGTGCTGGCGGGCTTTGGCATCGCGCAGCTGGTCACGGCCTTTGCCCAGCCGCTGATCGACAGCGGCGAACTGGTCGAGGTCCTGCCCGAATGGACCCAGCCGCCGCTGCCCATTCACGTGGTCTATCCGCCCAACCGCCACCTCAGCGCCAAGGTGCGGGCCTTCGTGGACTGGGCGGCCGACCTGTTCGCGCGCCATCCCCAGCTGCAGCGCAGCTGAAAGGCCGTCGATGGGATGGCCGGGCGGGCCCAAGCCCCGTCCGGCTGCAAGGCCTTCCTAGCCACTCTTCATGTCAGCTGGCATGGCGCCAGCCATTCCCATTCGCCATGGCCATGCACGCCACCGGATACGGCTGATCCAGGCCGCGGCCTGCCCGCTCACTGCGGCACGCAGGCCCTGCCCATGCACCAAATACCGTCGGCACCTCTCTGGAAATGCACCGAAAAACGGCATTCAGGCACCAAGCACGGGCACCGCTCACCAAAACGATGCATGACGGCATAACTTTTTGGCATAATTTTGGTTTGCACTCACCCCTTCCCGCAGCCGTTTTTAGTCAGAGGTTTTTCCATGAAGTACGAGTCCGTCGGCCAATTCCTTGAAGAAGTGGCGCAACGCAACCCCGGCCAGCCCGAATTCCTGCAAGCCGTCACCGAAGTGATGGAAAGCCTGTGGCCCTTCATCGAGAAGAACCCCAAGTACGCCGAACTCGGCCTGCTGGAGCGTCTGGTCGAGCCCGAGCGCGTGGTCATGTTCCGCGTGAGCTGGACCGACGACAAGGGCCATGTGCAGGTCAACCGCGGCTTCCGCATCCAGCACAGCATGGCCATCGGCCCCTACAAGGGCGGCCTGCGTTTCCACCCCTCGGTCACGCTGTCCGTGCTCAAGTTCCTGGCCTTCGAGCAGACCTTCAAGAACGCGCTGACCACGCTGCCCATGGGCGGCGGCAAGGGCGGCTCGGACTTCGATCCCAAGGGCAAGAGCCCCGCTGAAGTCATGCGCTTTTGCCAGGCCTTCGTCACCGAGCTGTTCCGCCACGTGGGTCCGGACACCGACGTGCCGGCAGGCGACATCGGCGTGGGCGGCCGCGAAGTGGGCTTCATGGCCGGCATGTACAAGAAGCTGTCCAACAGCGCCGCCAGCGTGTTCACGGGCAAGGGCCTGTCCTTCGGCGGCTCGCTGATCCGCCCCGAAGCCACCGGCTACGGCACCGTCTACTTCGCCCAGGAAATGCTGGCCACGCGCGGCCAGTCCTTCGCAGGCAAGACCGTCTCCGTCTCGGGTTCGGGCAACGTGGCCCAGTACGCCGTGGAGAAGGCCCTGCAACTGGGCGCCAAGGTGGTGTCGGTCTCCGACTCCTCGGGCACCGTGTATGACCAGGACGGCTTCACCACCGAGAAGCTGGCCATCCTGATGGACGTGAAGAACCACCGCTACGGCCGCGTGGACGAGTACGCCAAGCTGGTGGGCGCCGAGTTCCTGCGCGGCAAGACGCCGTGGCACCTGAAGGTGGACGTGGCCCTGCCCTGCGCCACGCAGAACGAACTGACCGAGGAAGACGCCAAGGTGCTGATCGCCAACGGCGTGGTCTGCGTGGCCGAAGGCGCCAACATGCCCTCGACCATCGAAGCCGCCAAGGCCTTCGAGAAGGCCGGCGTGCTGTACGCACCGGGCAAGGCCAGCAACGCCGGTGGCGTGGCCACCTCGGGCCTGGAGATGAGCCAGAACGCGGCCCGCCTGTCCTGGCCCGCCGAGGAAGTCGACGCCCGCCTGCTGCAGATCATGCAAGGCATCCACGCCGCCTGCCTGAAGTACGGCAAGCGCGAGGACGGCACGGTCAGCTACATCGACGGCGCCAACATCGCCGGTTTCGTCAAGGTGGCCGACGCCATGCTGGCCCAGGGCGTGATCTGAGCATCAACGCTCCCCATCCCTGACGAAAGCCCATGCAGCCTGCTGCATGGGCTTTTTTCATGGCTGGCCCGCACACAGAAAGCGCGACGGCCTTCGCTATTGAAAGCCAATTCTCAGAATTGCTCAGATTCGCCGGCCAACGGGAGAGGACACTCAGCGCGCCCTGTCTCCACTCCCGTTCCCCCATGCTCCCTGGACCCATCACCAAAGCGCTGCTCGTCGGCGCCGCTGCCCTGTCGCTGGGCAATGCCTTCGCCTACGAATCCCTCGGCTTCAAACCCAATCTGGATGTCAACGGCAACTGCAGATCCACGACTGACACGACGCCTTCATCGCCCTACTATTTTTTCTCCGCACAGATGGTCGGCGGCACCACCCGCTGCGGCACCGACAGCAACGGCTGGATGAGCTTTCGAATCAGCGGCTCGGCCTATCCCTTTGCATCCTGGTCGGTGTCGGCTCTCACCGGAAAGATCAATTTCCAATCATTCGTGATGCGCAACAGCACGGCCAATCCGTTGCAACTGACCATCACATCGGGCGCCGTGACGTACACCAAGACGGCACCGGTGGGCATCTCCACCATTGCGCTGGACGAGCCCATCACCAACAGCAGCACCGTGAAAATCACTTTCTCGGCCGCCGACATTGTGGGTGCGGCTCTGCAGTCCGTTTCCGTCGAGCCCTTCATTCCCCTGAGCATCAGCCCCTCGACCTTGCCCAGCCCCCAGGTCGGCAGCCTGTACTCCCGGACGCTGACGGCAACCGGTGGCCTGGGCGCACCCTACACGTTTGCACTGCAAAGCGGAGCGCTGCCTGCAGGCCTTGAACTGGACCCCGCCACAGGCACGATCAGCGGCACGCCCACGGCCGCAGGCAGCACCTCGTTCACGGTCCGGGTCACCGACAGCAAAGCCAATACGCTGGACCGCAGCTACACGCTCAATCCCATCAAGATCCCCGAGCCCCAGGCAGCCACCGTGACCGCGACGCCGACAGCCGTCGCCGTGGGCGAAACCACCACCCTGGCCCTGAGCGGCGGCATCGGCAATGCCCCCCCCGCCTTCGAGCTCCTGAGCGGGCCATGCACGGTCAGCGGCAACCAGCTGACCGGCACGGCCACGGGCACCTGCGTCGTGCGGGGGACCAAGGCCAGCAGCGATCCCTTGAACTACGCAGCCGCAACCGGCACCGTCTCCGTGACTGTTCTCGGCCTCACACAGCACGCCGATGGAACGAGCAGGACACAGTTCACGCAAGGCCAGCCCAATGGCACCTGCACCTTCCGCCATGTCGCATTCACCAGCGCCCTGCCCGGCCCCTTGCCCGCCGGCTTCACGGCCGTTCCCGACATGCCCAGGCCCGTGCTGGAGTTTGAGACCCGGGACTGCACCGTCGGCGACACGCTGACCATGCAGGTGACGCATGCAGACGTGCCCGCAGGTGCCGTTCTGCTGAAATGGAAGCCGCTGGCAACGCCTGCCCAGTGGGTGAAGATTTCCAGCTTCAATGGTGGCACTGCCAGCTACACCGTCACGGACGGCGGCGATGGCGACGATGACGGAGCCCAGGACGGCGCCATCCTCGACCCCGTGGTCGTGGCCATGCCTGCGGCAGCCGCCACCACCACCGCGGTGCCCACCCTGTCGCAGTGGTGCCTGATAGCCATGTCGGCCCTGCTGGCCCTGTTCGGCATGACCCGGATGCGGCGCCGCCAGGTCTGACGCGTGCGCTCCATTGCGGGCCGTGCCAGGCGGTCAGAAACCGGCCCGGCCTGCCCACGGGCCGAAGGCAACGTGTTTGCGCACGCTGCCTTTTTTCCTGCCTGCGACCTGTTCCTGCTGCCTGTTCCTGCTATCTGTCGCGCACCGCATCGGCCAGCGCCGCCCAGGCCTTGAGCGTCAGCGCATGCGTGAAGGCCGCGCCCGCCACCGGGTGCGATGACAGCTTGACCACCACCATCTGCGCGGCCGGGTTCACGTGGATGAACTGGCCGTGTATGCCGGCGGCCTCGTAGGCGCCATCGGCGTTGTGCAGCACCCACCACTGGTTGCGGTAGCTGTAGCCGGGCCGCGCGGCCTGGATGCCGCGGAACTTGAACTGCTCGCGGTCGCCGCCGCGCGCAATGTCGTCCAGCACCGCCTTGTCGAAGATCTTGTGGCCGTTGAAGCTGCCGCCCAGGCGCAGCATCTCGCCCACGCGCGCCAGGTCACGCGCCGTGGCGTTCAGGCCCGCGCCCTGCAGCGGCGTGCCGGTGCTGTCCACCATCACATAGGCGTCTTCCTGCATGCCCAGCTTCTGCCAGATGTTCTCGCTCATGAGATCGCTCCAGCGCCGGCCCGTGACGCGCGAGACGATCCAGCCCAGCACCTCGGAGTGCACGGTGCGGTAGACAAAGCCCTCGCCATGCGTGCCTTCCTTGGGCAGCGTCTTGAGGAAGTCGTACACATTGGTCGGCCCCGCGTAGCCGGGCGGACGCGGCAGCATGCCCGAGGCCCAGGAGTAGCCGAAGATCTCGGTCTTGGGGTCGGTGTAGTCCTCGCGAAAGCGCACTGCGCCCGTCATGTCCATGACCTGGCGCACCGTCATGTCGCCCCAGGCCGAGCCTTCCAGCTCGGGCACGTACTTCGTCACCAGCGCCTGGGGGTCGATGCGCCCCTCGTGGGCCAGTTGCGCGGCCATCAGGCCGGTGAACGACTTGGTGACCGAGAACAGCAGGTGCGGCGAGCTGGCCTGCATCTGGTTCTGGTAGCGCTCGAAGACCACCCGCCCCTTGTGCAGCACCACGATGGCGTCGGTATAGGTGCGGTCCAGCCACTGGTCCACGGTGACGGGCTGGCCCTTGTCGTCGTCAAAGCGCAGGCCGCCCAGGGCCATGGGCGCTTCGGGCAGGGCCGAGGGCGCCGCCGCGCCGCGCCGGATGTTCTGCGTGGGCTGGATTTCGCGCAGGTGCTGCACCACCCAGCGCAGTTGCGGATAGCGGTAGCCGTTGGACACGTCCACTCGCTTGTCGGCGGCCGGAGGAAAGCCCTGCATCAGCCCCAGTTGCTCCAGGCGCACGCTGTCGGGCGGCGGCAGCGCAGGTGCTGCCGGGGCCTGGGCTGCAGCCCAGCCGGGCAGCAGCGCCAGCAAGGCCATGGCATGCCGGGAACGCCGAAAGAGCTGACTGACCATCGCTGTCTCCTTGGTTTTGGAAACGGCCAGTCTTGCAGAAAGCCCTCGGCCGGTCACGGGTGTTCGCCCGCCCGCAGGCCGCAAGGCTGTCGTCTGCGCGACGAAGGTTTCAGCGGCGCATCAGGGCGGAATCGCACCAGCGCTGGGCGACCTGGGGCGAGGTCATGCAGACCGTGTCGTGCGTCACCGTGGTCACGGCGCGCTCCAGCAGCTGGATGTCGGCCTCGTGCTGGCGCGCCACATGCGGGTCCTCGAAGAAGATCACGCGCTGGCAGCGGCGGTCCAGCACCAGGTCGGCGATCTGCGCATCGCCGCCCAGCGGGCCGCTGTTGTAGCGGTCCACCCAGGGCCGGTCCTCGGGCCAGCCACGGCTCCAGGCCATTTCGTTGAGCCGCTGGCCCGTGGTGCCCGTGCCCACGCGCCGGCCAAAGCGCGACAGCAGCTCGAAGTTGCGCGCCGCGAAATCCAGCATGGTGGGCTTGAGCGCATCGTGGGCGATCAGCGCCAGCGTCTGCTGCGCATAGTCATGGAAGCGCTGCGCGCCCGCATCCCTGGGAAGGCCGGCATGGATGCGCTCCATCTCGATCCAGTCGCGCGCCGAGGCCACGGTGGACAGGAAGGGCTTGCCGTGGATCACGCATTGGCGCTTGAGCGCCACGGCCTCGGGGAAGATGGAGGACGGATCGACCGGGTCGGTCAGATAAATGGCGCCGTCAATCGTGCGCTCGTCGCCTTCCACGCCCACCACCTCGGCCACCAGCTTCATCAGCCCGCCTTCGCGGCCATAGGGATAGCGGCGCAGGCCCCGGTAGGACGCCAGCATGCCGGCGGCCTGGATGGCGTCGAAGGTACGGCCCACGGCATGCAGGCCCAGCTGCAGCTCGCGGATGCCGGACTCGCAGGCACGCAGCCAGCCGAACAGTGCGGCATCCTCGGTTTGGTGGTGGATTCGGTTGGCGGCCAGGCCCAGGCGTATCGGCATACAGGTTCACTCATCAACAGTGGGGAGAGGTCCGCATCGCCTTGTCGGCCCGCGAACCAGCGGCAAGAATAGCGCCAATCCATGACAGCGCCGGCCCGCAGGGCAGCGGCGCTGAACTTTTGGCCGGCCCGTGCATCCATTGTTGCGTCATGCCCTCAATGCTTCCCTTTCTGTGGCCCCGAAGGCGCCTGCACCGGATCACGGCGGCGCTGGGCGCGGCCGCGCTGCTGGCGGCCAGCGGCTGCTCCGTGCTGGACACCAAGCAGCGCGAATGGATCTTCCAGCCCAGCGACCGCAGCTGGCCCGGCGCCAACACGGCCGGCATGGAAGATGTCTGGATCGACATGCCAGCGCAGGACGGCGCCCGCCTGCATGCGCTGTGGCTGCCCCAGCCGGCCACGGCCAGCAACGCCCCCGTGCTGCTGTACCTGCATGGCGCGCGCTGGAACGTTGCCGGCTCCTCGCCGCGCATCCGGCGGCTGCACGAACTGGGCTTTTCGGTGCTGGCCATCGACTACCGGGGCTTTGGCAAGAGCAGCGCCGGCCTGCCGTCCGAGGAATCGGCCGCCGAGGACGCACGCGCAGGCTGGGACTGGCTGGGCCGGCACGCTCCGGACCGGCCGCGCTTCATCTTCGGCCATTCACTGGGCGGTGCCATCGCCATCGACCTGGCGCGCAGCGTCCAGGATGAGGCCGGCGTCATGGTCGAGGCCACCTTCACCAGCATTCCCGATGTGGTCCGCAGCTTCCGCTGGGGCTGGCTGCCCGTGGGGCCGCTGATCACGCAGCGCTTTGCCTCCATCGACAAGGTGGCCGGCATAGGCTCGCCGCTGCTGGTCGTGCACGGCAGCGCCGATCCGCTGATCCCCGCCACGCTGGGCCGCCAGCTGTTCGACGCGGCCAGCGAGCCCAAGCGCTTCGTGCTCATCGAAGGCGGCAACCACCACAACACCCAGTCGCGCGCCATGGAGCAATACCGGCAGGCGCTGGACGAGCTGTTCGGGCTGCGCCTGCTCGCACAGGCGCCCACAGCGCCAGCAAGCCCGCGCTGAGCGGCGCAGCCTGCGCCGCCTTCCGCGCTACGGGCAGCTTGCCGCGTTCTGCGAGATCACGGCGCGCAACTGCCGCGTGGTGGTGCTGTCATCCGGGCCCAGCGTGTTGCGCGTGTAGCGGCAGCCATAGGTGGACGCGGCCACCGTGGCGGCCGTCTGCACATCGTCACCGCCCGGCTTGGCGCCGCCCTGCTCCCACTGCACCATGGCATCGAAGGCTTCCACCTGTTCGGCCACGGTGAAGTCGCAGTGCGATGCGCCGCGGATGGCGCGCTGCACCAGCCACTGGCTCCGGCCCTTGTCGGCCACGCGGCGCTGGTAGATCTGCTCCATGCTGAAGGGCACATACAGATCGCCCAGCGTATGCAGGGTCACCACGGGGATGTTGATATCGCCGGAAGTCACGGGAATCCAGCGCAGGCCGTCGCGGCGCGGCCGGTTGGCATCGGGCGCGGCCGTGCGCTTTTGCGCGGCGGCATTGAGCGCGGCCGAGGCCGCGGCATCCCCGTCGATGCGGTAGGTGAAGCGGTTGGTATCGGCCACGTTGCGGTTCAGGATGCCGTTGACCGAGCCGTCGCTGCCGAACACGCCCCAGACCGGCGCGAACGAGCCGCCCACGGCCACGCCCAGATCGAACAGCGGGCGCGGGCCACCCGTGAGGTTCTGGATGACCGACAGATAGGCGCGCCCCGTCGCGGTGGGAGCCGACGGAAAGGTGGTGAACAGGGCCGAGGTCACCTGGCCCTGGATGGCGGCCCACTCGGTGACAGGGCGCTGGGCCACGCCGGCCATGGCCTGCGCGGTGACCTGGGCCGCGGCGAAGTAGTCGAACAGTTCGGTATCTCCCGTCACGCCGCACATGGGCACGGCGCCCTGGTAGCGCACCTTGTTCCTCGCGGTGGCCTGGGCCTCGGCCTCGATGGCCGCCGCCGTGACATGGCCGCCCATGGAATGGCCGGTGATGTACAGGCGCTGCGGCTGCGCCAGCGGCCGGCCGTGGGATGCGGCCAGGCGGTTGAAGGCCAGCGCCAGCGCATTCGTGTCCTCCACGCCGGCGCGCACGTCGTAGTAGTTCTTGCTGTAGCTGGACGCCGCCCAGGCATAGCCGTTCTGGATCAGGTACCGGCGTATGGACGGATTGGTGACGTTGAGCGCACTGCCCTCACCCGCATAGCCGTGGGCATACATCACCAGGCGGCCATTCCAGTTGGCCGGCACCTCGATGCGGTAGGCCGCGCCTTCCAGCACACCGGCCCAGCGGCTGGTGCTGGCGTTGTCGACCACATCGCCCGAAGCGGCGGCCAGCGCGTCGAAGCTGGTGGCCGAAGGATTGGCCGGCGCAAAGCTGCGGCTGTCCTGTGCCCGCGTCTCCTCGGGCGCATCACCGTCCCCCCCGCCGCAGGCCGCAAGGCCCGTGGCCGCCAGCAGACCGAGATACTTCCAACGATTCCAACGCAGGGCTCGCATAAGACTGTCTCCTTGGGATGAAGGTGTTGAGGGAAACGCGCGCAAAAAATCAGGTTCAAGCGGGATTGCCGACGCAGCCTATGCCAGACAACTGGCCCGCCATGCGGGTAGGAACCCGCAAGCAGGGGCTGCCGGCTGTCACCCAGATGACTGTCGCCTTGCGCTAACATCCGCGCTTGCGGTGCAGGCCGCACCCGGACCTGCGGGAAGGGTTGAACCCACCTGTATGCGCCTTCCGGCGTTTTTCTCTTGCCACATGCCTTTGTGCGCCAAGCTGCAGGTCATTGGCCTTCGTGCACGGAGGTATCCCTGTGAAACGCATTCCCGCCCGGCCCGACATGGGCCATCTCAAGAAACAGGCCAAGCAACTGCTGGCCGCCTATCGCGCAGGCTCGGCCCAGGCCATGGAGTCCTTGCGCTCCCACCTGCCAGCAGCCAAAGGCCTTGCCGATGAGGCGCTCGCCGCCAAGGACCTGCGGCTGCACGACGCCCAGTCCTGCGTGGCGCGCGAGCACGGTTTCGCTTCATGGAGCGAGCTGTCAGGCTACGTCGAGGCATGCCAGCGCCTGGCGGCGGACCCCGAGAAATCCCGGCTGCACTGGCTGGCCCTGGTCTATGCCGGCGATGTGGCGGGCGGCACGCACCGCGCGCAGCCCGCGCTGGCCCGGCGCCTGCTGGACGAGCTGCCGGAACTTGCGGGCAGTGATGGCAGTGATCCCTGGGTGGCCTGCGCCACCGGCAATCTGGCCGTGCTGCGCGAGGCCGGGCGCAGCGACCCCGGCTGGCTTCGCCGTGCAGGCGGGCCGTTGGCGCTGCTGCCGCTGATGGCCGTCACCCATTCCTGCCTGCTGCGCCTGCCTGAATTCACCGAGCACCTGCACGCATGCGCGCGCTGGCTGCTGGACGCGGGCGCCGACCCGCTGCAGACCATAGGCAACCGCTGGCCACCCTCTTCGCTGCAGTCCCCCTCCGATACCGAGCGGCTGTCGGCCCTCTATGGCGCAGCAGGCCAGAACCATGATGCGCAACTGACGCAGATGCTGCTACAGGCCGGCGCCGACCCCAACGACGGCGAATCGCTCTACCACTCGCTGGAAGGCACGCCCGCCAGCCGCGAATGCACGCGGCTGCTGCTGCAAGCCGGCGCACGCGTGGACGGCAGCAATGCCCTGTTCCGCGTGCTGGACCTGGACGATGTGCAGGCCCTGCGCCTGCTGCTGGACCACGGCGCCGATCCGAACGAGGACAACGGCCAGGGCGAATGGGGCCGCCCGCTGCTGTGGGCCATCCGCCGGCGCCGCTCGCCCGCCCATGTGCAGGCGCTGCTGGATGCCGGCGCCGATCCGTCGGTCCGCACGCCGCAGGGCCTGAGTGCCGCTGCACTGGCGCGGCGCTTTGGCCTGGCCGACGTGGCCGCCCTGCTGGAACAGGCGGCGGGCAGCGAGCCCACCACGCCGCAGGAGCAGCTCCTGGCCGCCTGCGCCGTGGGCGACGCAGCACAGGCCCGCCGTCTTGCCGCAGCCCACCCCGGGCTGCTCGAGGGCCTGGCGCCCGAACAACTGCGCATGCTGCCCGAACTGGCGGCCCTGGGCTGCATGGACGCCGTGCGCTGCATGGTGGAACTGGGCTGGCCCATCGCCGCGCGCGGCGGCGACTGGGATGCATCCGCACTGAACCAGGCCGTGTTCCGTGGCGATGCCGCCATGGCGCGCTTCCTGCTGGAGCACGGCGCACAGTGGACCGAACGCCACGCCTATGGCGACAACTGCGCAGGCACCCTGTGCTGGGCATCGCTGAACCGGCCCGAATCCACGGAACCCGGCGGTGGCGACTGGCTGGGCTGCGCCCAGGCCCTCATCGACCATGGCATGCCCCTGGCCAGGCCCGACCCCGAGGCGCCCGGCTGCGTGCTCATCGACGGAAGCCGGCAGCGGTATCCGGAGGAGATCGCGGATCTGCTGCTGGGGGTGGCTGCCGGCTGAAGGCCCTCAGTCCCGGCTGGCCTGCCAGCGCCGCAGCACGAAACCCGCCCACAGCGCCGTGAACACGGCCGCGCCAAAGACCCAGCCCGACAGCGCGCCCGCCATGCTGCCCGACAGCAGCGTGCCGATGGTGCAGCCCAGCCCCGTCATGGCGCCCCATCCCAGCAAGGCGCCACCGGCCAGGCCGCGTGCCGCATCGCGCCAGGTGGGGCGGCGCGGCGTCCACTGGCGGCTGGCCACGGCAGCGCCCCAGGCACCGGCCACCAGGCCCAGCAGCAGCACGGCATGGGGGGTAAGCAGGCTGTTGAGTACGGCCGTGGCGCATCCGCCCAGGGTGTCCAGGCCGTGCAGGCGCTCGGGCACCCAGCCGCCCGCCTGGGCCCAGCCGCGCACGGTGCTGCCCAGCGTGGTGGTCACGCCCAGCGGCCGCATGCGCACGATGGCGGCGGCCGCGATCAGGCCCACGGCCAGGCCGCCCAGAGCGGCATTCCAGCGGCCTTGCCACAGCGACAGCCACAGCTGGCGCAGGCCCGGTGGCTGCGCCGGTTCTGCCGCAGGCCGGGGCTGTGCGCGGCCCGAGCGCCCATGAATGCGCCAGACCCAGGCCGCCAGCAGGCCCAGCACGGCCAGTTGCAGCGCCAGCGCGCCGCCATAGCCCAGATGGGCCGGCAGCCAGATGACGGGCGCATCGGCAATGGCCAGGCTGTACAGCGGGTTCCAGCTGCGAAACCCCAGCACGAAGCCCAGGCCCGTGCCGACCAGGGCAAACGGCGCCACGGGCGAGCCCTCGCCCAGCCGATACCAGTGGGCGCTGATGCACGAGCCCGAGACCGACATGCCCGCGCCAAAGGCCAGGCCCGCAAGGACCAGCACCCAGCTCACGGGACCTATGTGCATGTCGGGCGGCAACTGGCCCGGCTGGGGCACGGCCACCCAGCTGCCCAGCACCACGGTCATGCCCGCCGATCCCACGGCCAGCGCCAGCAGGATGGAGAGCACGCCGCGCGGGTCGCCGAACTCGAACCAGTCGCGCGCATGGCAGTAAAAGCAAAAGCGCGAGCGCTGCAGCACCAGCCCCAGCAGCAGGCCCAGCGCCAGCGCAAAGACCAGGGTGCGCCCGCCGCCTTGCAGCTGCAGTTGCACCGCCACAGGCCAGGCTGCGGCCAGCACGGCGGCCAAGGGCAGCCATCTGGTCCAGTCCCTTGCCCTGTGCCTGCCATTCACGTTCTGCGTGTGCTCACCGGTCACGCTTGTCATTCCTGCCCCCTTTGTTGCCATCCCACGCATAAAAAAAGGGGCCCGCAGTCTGCGGGCCCCAAAGGAGCCGAGCTTTTGCCAAAGCCACTCGTCACCACCCCTGATCCGTCAAACCAAGAGCACCGACACCCCTCGCCCGGCCCCCGCCTTCAAGACAGGTTGATCGACTGCAGGATCATTTCGCGGCCCAGACCGTGCCGGCCGGGTTGTTGATCGGCACACCCACGGAGTTGCCGTATTCGGTCCACGAGCCGTCGTAGTTGCGCACCTGGTAGCCCAGGATCTTGGACAGCGCAAACCAGGTGTGGCTGGAGCGCTCGCCAATGCGGCAGTAGGTGATGACGGGCTTGCTGCCGTCGATGCCCACGCCCGCATAGAGCTTCTTGAGTTCTTCGGCGGACTTGAAGCTGCCGTCCTCGCGCACGGCCTGGCCCCAGGGCACGTTGACGGCGCCGGGGATGTGGCCGGCGCGGATGGCCAGCTCCGGCACGCCGGCCGGGGCGAAGACCTTGCCCTGGTATTCGTCGGCCGAGCGGATGTCGACGAGCTTGGCGTCGCTGCGTCCCTCGGCCGAGGCCAGCGCATCGGTCAGGCGCGCGCGCAGCGCGGTGTTGACCTTGCCCACGCGGTAGGTGGTGGCCGCATATTCCGGGGCGCGGTTGTTGAGGGGGCGGTTCTCGGCCTCCCACTTCTTGCGGCCGCCGTCCAGCAGCTTGACGTTCTGCACGCCATAGATGTCGAAGACCCAGGCCCCCCAGGCCGCGAACCAGTTGTTGGTATCGCCGTACAGCACGACCGTGTTGCCTTCCTTCACGCCGGCCTGGGACAGCAGCTTCTCGAACTGCTCCTTGCCCACGATGTCGCGGCGCACCTTGTCATTGAGGTCGTTGTGCCAAGAGAAGTTGACGGCCCCCGGCACATGGGAGCGTTCGTACAGGCCGGGGTTGACGCTGACCTCGACGATGCGCACATCGGCGCGGTTGAGGTTGGCCGCCAGCCATTCGGTGCTGACCAGCGGGCCTTCGGGCACAGGCGCATTGGCATGGGCCGCACCACCGACCAGGGCCACGCCCCACAGCAGGGTGCACGCCCCCTGGCGCAGCGCGGCGGGAAGGGAGGAGAAAGCGGTCAGCGTTGCCATTGCGGTCCTTTGTTCACAGTTGCGTTGATCGGGTTGATTCCTCTGCAATGCAATGTAGGCAGGGCCCGGCCGGTTCCCAACTGCGCAATCCGCAGATGGATATGCACCGCCCGAACATGGACAGCGACACCCCTTGTTCTCTGCTACCCTCGGTCGCCTATGTCAGCGCCCCTGTCTCCCGCCGCCGCGCAAGCGCAGCCGGCCATGTCCCCCGTCCTGGTCGTCGTCCTGCTCGGCCTGCTGCTGGGACTGCAGCCGCTGGCCACCGACCTGTACCTGCCGGCCCTGCCGTCGATACAGGCGGCCTTCTCCACCCAGGTGTCCCAGGTGCAGCTCACGCTGACGGCGTTCCTGCTGGCCTTCGGCTGCTCGCAGCTGGCCTGGGGGCCGCTGTCCGACCGCTTCGGGCGCCGGCCCATCCTGCTGGCGGGCATGTCCATCTACGTGCTGGCCGCGCTGGGCAGCGCCAGTGCCGAGACCATGGAGTCGCTGATCGCCTGGCGCGCGCTGCAGGGGGCATCGCTGGGCGCCGGCGTGATGTGTGCACGCGCCATGGTGCGCGACCTGTTCGCGCCGCACCTGGGCGCCCAGGTCATGTCCAAGGCGCTGACCGGGCTGGGCGTGATCGCCTTCCTGAGCCCCGTCAGCGGCAGCCTGCTGGTGGATTCGCTGGGCTGGCGCTCGACCATGCTGGCCCAGGCCGTGATGGGCGCGCTGGCCCTGCTGCTGGTGGCCCTGCGCTTCACGGAGACACTGGCCCGCACCAATCCCACGGCGCTGCAGCCGCTGGCCCTGGCGCGCAACTGGATCACCATCGTGCGCCACCCGGGATTCCAGTCCTACCAGTTGCTGACCTGCTGCACCTATGCGGCCCTGTTCACCAACCTGGCCGCATCTTCCTTCACCTATATCCATGTGCTGGGCGTGAGCCGCACGGGGTACGGCCTGCTGATGGGCAGCAACGCGCTGTGCTACATCGCGGGCACCTTCCTGTGCCGCTGGCTGCTGCAGCGCATGGATGTGCGGCGCGCCGTGCAGATTGCCGGGCTGGCAAGCCTGCTTTCGGCCACGGCCATCGGCATTGCGGCGCTGGCCGATGCGCGCAGCCTCTGGGCCTATGCCCTGCCCTTCTATATCTTCCAGATCGCCCATGGCGTGCACATGCCCTGCGGCCAGAGCAATGCCATCGCGCCCTTCCCGCAGTCGGCGGGCACGGCCTCGGCGCTCAACGGCTTCACCATGATGCTCATCGCCTTTGCCATGGGACACTGGCTGGGCCTGCACCTGGACGGCCAGTCCACCCGGCCCATGGCCTTCGGCATCTGGTTCTGGGGCGTGTGCACGGCCCTGGTCGCCTGGGGGCTGGTGCGCCGCCATGGCCGAGTCGATGGCCACCGCTGATTCCACTTTCCTGCGTTCCCGTTTCTCGAATGTCCACCGCTTCCACGCTCCCCTGCCTGGCCATCGCCGGCCCCACCGCTTCCGGCAAGACCGCTGCCGCCCTGGCCCTGGCCAGGCTGCTGGCCGAACGCGGCCAGGCCGCAGAAATCATCAGCGTGGACTCGGCCCTGGTCTATCGCGGCATGGACATCGGCACGGCCAAGCCCACGCCCGAAGAACTGGCTGCCTGCCCCCATCACCTGATCGATATCCGCGACCCGCTGCAGGCCTACAGTGCGGCCGAGTTCGTGCAGGACACGCAGCGCCTGGTGGCCGAGATCCGCGCGCGCGGCGCCCTGCCGCTGCTGGTGGGCGGCACCATGCTGTATTTCAAGGCCCTGCAGGATGGCATTGACGACATGCCGGCCGCCGACCCCGCCGTGCGCGAGCGGCTGGACGCACAGGCCGCGCAGATCGGCTGGCCCGCCATGCATGCGCTGCTGGCCCAGGTCGATCCCGCCACGGCCGCGCGTCTGGCGCCGGCCGACAGCCAGCGCATACAGCGCGCGCTGGAGGTCTGGCATGTGTCGGGCAAGCCGCTGTCCAGCTTTCATACGCGCAGTGGCAAGAATGCCGAACAGGGACTGGTCAGCCCCGGCGGTTTCTTCTCGCTGGAGCCGCAGGACCGCGCCTGGCTGCATGCACGCATCGCCCAGCGCTTCGACGCCATGCTGAGCGCCGGCTTCATCGACGAAGTGCAGCAACTGCGCGCGCGCGGCGACCTGCACCTGGACCTGCCCTCCATCCGCTGCGTGGGCTACCGCCAGGCCTGGGAATCGCTGGACGGCCTGTACTCCATGAACTCGCTGCGCGAACGCGGCATTGCCGCCACGCGCCAGCTGGCCAAGCGCCAGATCACCTGGCTGCGCAGCATGCCCGCCCGCCATGCCATTGCCTGCGATGCGCCCGATGCCCTGCAGCAACTGCTGCAGGCAGCGATGGCCGTGGTGGCCGCAGCAACCCAGGCCCGCAACGGCTGAACAGGAAACCGCCTTCATGACTGCCGCGCCCCGGGACAACACGCCACTGACTCAGCCGCCGCTGCTTCAGGTCCAGGGCCTGGCGCGGCGCTACCGCAACGACGGCGGCACGGAAACCGCCGTCTTCGAGAACGTGGACTGCAGCGTGGCGCGCGGCGAGTTCGTGGCCATCGTGGGTGACTCGGGCGTGGGCAAGTCCACCTTTCTCAACTGCCTGGCCGGGCTCGATGAGTGGCAGCAGGGCCGCGTGCTGCACGAAGGCCAGGACCTGTCGGCCCTGGATGAAACCGGCCGCGCACTGTGGCGGCGCAGCCATGTGGGCTTCGTGTTCCAGGCCTTCCATGTACTGCCCCATCTGGATGTCTGGCACAACGTGGCCCTGCCGCTGATGCTGCTGCAGCGGCTGGATGCGGCGGGCCGCCAGCGCGTGCAGCAACTGCTGCAGGCCGTCGGGCTGCAGGGGCTGGAGCAGCGCCTGCCCTGGCAGCTCAGCGGCGGCCAGCTGCAGCGCGTGGCCATTGCACGCGCCCTGGTCCACGGACCGGCCCTGCTGCTGGCCGACGAGCCCACCGGCAACCTGGACCCCGGCACGGCCGCACAGGTCATGGAACTGCTGCTGCAGCAGACCCGGGAACACCAGGCCGCCCTGGTGCTGGTCACGCACTCCATCGAGGCCGCGCGCCGTGCCGACCGCGTGCTGCGCCTGACCGCACAGGGCATGCAGCCCGCCTAGCGCCAAAGATTGCCCGCCCATGCTCGCCCTGCTTCGCACCTTTTCCTGGCAGGAGCTGCGCCAGCATCCCTGGCGCACGGCCACCGCCCTGGTGGCCATCATGCTGGGCGTGGCGCTGGGCTTTGCCGTGCATGTGATCAACCAGTCCGCGCTCGATGAGTTCTCGCGCGCCGTGCGCACGGTCAGCGGCCAGCCGGACCTGGAACTGCGTGCCATGCAGGGCGGCCTGCCCGAATCGCTGTTTGGCCATGTTGCGCAGCAGCCCCAGGTCAGCCTGGCCGCACCCTGGATCGAAGCCACGGCCCTGGCCGGCACCGCCACGCCGGTGCAGTTGCGCGTGCTGGGCGGCGATGCGCTGCGGCTGGCGCCCGTGGCGCCTGCGCTCATGCCCCGGCTGTTCGATGGCGGCGGGCGGCTGGACCTGTTCGCGCCCGATGCGGTCTTCCTCAATGCAACGGCACTCGAAGCCCTGGGCCTGACGCCGGAGCAGGCTCGGCACACGCCCCTGCCATGGCAACTCGGCGGGCGCGCGCAGACCCTGCGCATCGCGGGCACGGTGGCCGCATCCGGCCCGCCGCTGGCCGTGATGGACATCGGCGCGCTGCAGGACAGCCTGCAGCGCTGGGGCCAGGTGGACCGCATCGATGTGCTGCTGGCCGAAGGCGCCACGCGCGAGTCCCTGCTGGCCGAGCTGCGCCGCCTGCCCGACTGGCCCGCCCAGGCCCTGGCCAGCCGCCCCGGCGACGACCAGCAGCGAATTGCCGAGATGTCGCGCGCCTACCGCGTCAACCTCACGGTGCTGGCCCTGGTGGCGCTGTTCACGGGGGCGTTCCTGGTGTTCTCGGTGCTGGCGCTCAGCGTGGCCCAGCGCGCGCCGCAGTTCGCCCTGCTGGCCGTGCTGGGACTGACGCCTCGCCAGCGCCTAGGCCTGGTGCTGCTGGAATCGCTGCTGCTGGGTATTGTGGGCAGCGCGGCCGGCATTGCACTGGGCGCGGGCCTGGCCTGGCTGGCCCTGCACCTGCTGGGCGGTGACCTGGGCGGCGGCTACTTTGCCGGCGTGCAGCCCGCGCTGCAGTGGAGCGCCGGCGCCGCGCTGACCTTTGGACTGCTCGGCGTGGCCGCCACCGTGGCTGGCGGCTGGTGGCCGGCGCGCCAGGCCATGGAGTTGCCGCCCGCCGCCACGCTCAAGGGCCAGGGCGCGGGCTCCGAACGCGCGGCGCGCGGCCTGCCGGCCCTGCTGCTGATGGCAGCCAGCGTGGCCCTGGCCTTTGTGCCGCCCGTGGCCGGCATTCCCCTGGCCGCCTATGCCGCCGTGGCCCTGCTGCTGCTGGGCGGCATGGCCGCCCTGCCCTGGTTGCTGGGCCAGCTGTTGCGCCTGGTGCCGCAATCGCTGCTGCGCCAGCCGCTGGCCCTGCTGCCCGTGGAGCGTGCGCGGCGCATGCGCCGCAGCACCACCGTGGCCGTGGGCGGCGTGGTGGCCAGCCTGAGCCTGGCCGTGGCGCTGACCGTGATGGTGGCCAGCTTCAGGGACAGCATGATCGCCTGGCTGGACGCCGTGCTGCCCGCCCCGCTGTACCTGCGCACCGCCGGCAGCGCAGGCCGTGCCGATGCCGCGCCCCTGCCTGCCGATCTGGCCGCGCGCATTGCCGCCCTGCCTGGCGTGCAGCGCGCCCAGCCCATGCGCAGCACCAGCCTGTGGCTCAGCCCGGATCGCCCCGCCGTCAGCCTGCTGCTGCGTCCGCTGCATGGCCCCCAGGGCCAGCAGTTGCCGTGGATACAAGGCCCCGTGCAAGCGCCCGCTGGCAGCACGCCCGTCTATGTCAGTGAAGCCGTGGCCCAGCTGTACGGCGTGCGGCCCGGCCAGGAGTGGCCGCTGCTGGCCCAGGCCCTGCCGTCCGAAGATTCCCGCGTGTTTGTGGCCGGCATCTGGCGCGACTATGTGCGCCAGTTCGGCGCCATCGCCATGGACTGGGACGACTACCAACGGCTTGCCGACGGCAGCGCCACCACGGCAGGCCCCACCGAAATCGCCATCTGGCCGGACGGCGACGACACAGCCACGGCGCAGCAGCTTCAGGCGCGCATCCAGTCCCTGCTGACCGGGCCGGGCGCCGCGCAGGCACTGGAGTTCGCCAGCAGCGGCGCGCTGCGCGAGCGCTCCATGCGCATCTTCGACCGCAGCTTTGCCGTGACCTACTGGCTACAGGCCGTGGCCATCGGCATCGGCCTGTTCGGCATTGCCGCCAGCTTCAGCGCCCAGGTTCTGGCGCGGCGCAAGGAATTCGGCCTGCTGGCCCACCTGGGCCTGACGCGGCGCGACATCCTGGCCGTGGTGGCTGGCGAGGGCATGGCCTGGACCACGGCGGGCGCCATCGCCGGCAGCCTGCTGGGCCTGGGCGTGGCCGTGATCCTGGTGCACGTGGTGAATCCGCAAAGCTTTCACTGGACCATGGAGCTGTCCCTGCCGTGGTCCCGCCTTTTGGCGCTGGCTGCCAGCGTGATCGCAGCAGGCACGCTGACGGCCTGGCTGGCCGGGCGTGCGGCTGCAGGGCGCGAGGCAGTGCTGGCGGTCAAGGAGGATTGGTAAACCCCATCCCTCCGCGCAAACCGATAGCTTGCTAAAAATGAAAACGCATAATCAATTGTTAATTTTTCTTACAAGAGAATCATTTTCTATCTGATCATTTGCCCGACTTCGGCAGGAGCGCTTCCCATCTACAGGAGCGCCCTGCCTCAACAAAACAGCAGGCGCACCACCGCCTGTACTCGGGAGATCGGACTCATGGCAGGTTTCGGAAAACGTTGGGCGGCGTCGCTGGCCCTGGGCGCGGCAATGTGCGGCTCGGCCTGGGGGCAGATTGTTTTTCCTCCAGGCTCCGGCATCGATCTGGCTGGCGGTTCGTTCAATTCGTTTTGCGTCCCCGTTTCGATGGGCGGGGAACTGGCCCTGGGCACGGGCACCTTCGATTCGGGGTCCTTTGCCTTTGACGCGGGCTCCACGGTGACCGGCACGGGCGGCCAGCTCAACATCGGCGGCGACCTGACGAGCGCGGCGGCACTGAATCTCGGCACCAGCAGCGTTGTGCTTTCAGACACCTGTGCACCCGGAACGACCCTGACACTCAGCGGCAATATCGTCGTGAAGGATCTGACACTGATCAGCACCGGCCCGACACCCCCGACCATCGTTCTTCCCGCAGGTACCAACCTCACCGTGCTGGGCACGCTCACGCTGGGCTCTCCCGGCAAGCCGGTGGTGCTGGCCTCGTCCGGTCCCGGCACTGCCGTGGTCACGCTGGGCCCCTTGGCCACAGTGTCCAACCCCAGCGGAAGCGGGATCCCTGGCAACGTGCAGATTGGCGCACCGGTGGTGGTGGCTCCAGCCAGCATCCCCACGCTCAGCACCTACGGGCTGATGCTGATGAGCCTGCTGCTCGGCGGCATGGCCCTGCACCGCCAGCGCCGCAACACACGCATCTGAGGAGCGGACATGCACCAGAACCGTCTCCCTGTCCCGGCCCTGCTGCTTGCGATGTTTGCGGGCGCAGGCCTGCACACCTCCGCAGCACTCGCGGCCGATGTCTCCATCACCCTGCCAGCCAATGGCGATTTCGTGATCAAGAACTCCGTGGGCGCCGAGCGCCTGCGCGTGCAGCGTACCGGCGAGGTACTGGTGCCGGCCTTGCCGGCCGATACGGCCACCAGCAACCAGTTGCTGTGTTTTGATGGCGTCTCTGGTCAGCTCACGCATTGCGCGGCGGGCGTGGGTGGAGGTGCCACGGGAGCGACAGGCGCCACGGGGGCCACAGGTTCGACAGGTGCCATCGGCCCTGCAGGCGCCACGGGAGTCACAGGCGCAGCCGGTCCCACCGGCCCCACTGGGGCCACCGGCATCACGGGTGCCACAGGCCCCACGGGTGCCGGAGTCACAGGGCCGACCGGTCCGCAGGGGGTTCAGGGCCTTATCGGAGTTACCGGCCCCACAGGGGCGGGGGTGGCGGGTCCCACGGGTCCCCAAGGCATCCAGGGCGTGCAAGGTGTCACGGGCGCCACAGGCAATACGGGCTCCACCGGAGCGACCGGCCCAGCAGGCGGGGGCGGTGTCACGCTGAGGGACAGCGGCGGCGCAGCACTGGGTACGGTGGTCGGCCTCGCTACCACCAACTACAGCACAATCAGCGTGCTCACCTCGACCTTCCATCTCGTCAAGTTCCGCCCCGAAGGCGGCTATCAGAACGACACCAACCTGCTCTTTGCCAGCACCGATTGCACGGGACAGCCGTACCTGGCGTCACTCAACTCGACGCAGCTGTATCCGCGCTTTGCCAGGACGCTGGTGTATGCGAAGAATGCCGGCAAATTCTATGTACTGGGTGGAGCAGACGCCAATGGCGTGGTGCAGGCCAAGACGCAGTTGAGCCTGGGCATCAACGGCACCATCCAATCGGCTGAAGATTATTCGACAGGCGCCTGCATAGCCTCATCTTCTCCCCAGACCGTCTTCCCGCTCGTCGAGACACCGCTCACCAGCATGGGTCTGCCTGCCACTATCTCCTGGCCCTTGCAGTTCTCGTCGCCCTGAGCAACAGCCACTTCCTTCCAAGCTGGCACCAGCAACGCTGGTGCCAGCCTTCTGCGCGTATCCATCCAAGCATCTCCTGAACCATGGACCGCTGCACTTCGCTCATTCCTCCCCGTCCTTTCTGGACCCTGTGCATCAGCGCAGGCATCTTCCGCCTCGCAGGTTCCACGATGCCGGCCAGCCCAGCCGTGGGCCGTGGATTGGCGGGAGCCATCGGTTTACACCAGCCCACAGGCGGCTGATCAGACATGGCCGACTCCATCGCACCAGCACGGCCCGGCACGCGCCCACGCATCTGCCTGAACATGATCGTCAAGAACGAGGCCCCGGTGATCGCGCGTTGCCTGGCCTCGGTCAGGCCCTGGGTGGACTACTGGGTGATCGTAGACACGGGTTCCAGCGACGGCACGCAGGACCTGGTGCGCCAGTGCATGGAGGGCGTGCCCGGCAGCCTGCATGAGCGGCCCTGGGTGGACTTTGCCCACAACCGCAACGAGGCGCTGGAGCTGGCGCGGCCGCACGGCGACTACCTGCTGTTCATCGATGCCGACGAGCAGCTGCGCGTGCCCGAAGGCTTTGCATGGCCGGCGCTGGAGGCGGACGGCTGCATGCTGTCCTGCCACATGGCGGGCACCGAATACCAGCGCAATGCGCTGATCGCCACGCGCGTGGACTGGCGCTGGGAGGGCGTGCTGCACGAGTACCTGACCGCCCCGGCGCACCAGCCCTGGCAGATGCTGGCCGGGCCGTTCATCGATGTCTCGCACGACGGCGCGCGGGCGCGTGATCCGCAGACCTACCTGCGCGACATCGCCGTGCTCGAGAAGGCCGTGCGCGAGCAGCCCGGCAACACGCGCAACGTGTTCTATCTGGCGCAAAGCCACCGCGATGCGGGCCAGATCGAGTCCAGCCTGCATTGGTACCGGCAGCGCGCCGCCATGGGCGGCTGGGCCGAGGAGCAGTGGTTTGCTCTGTTCCAGATCGGCGTGCTGCTGGAGCGCTCGGGCGCCGAGCCGGCCGCCGTGCGCGAGGCCTATCTCACCGCCTATGCCGCGCGACCACAGCGGGCCGAGCCCCTGTGCGAGCTGGCGCGCTACCACCGCGAGCGGTCCGAGTTCGCCCTGGCCTGCCTCTATGCGCGCCAGGCCGCCGCGCTGCCGCGCCCGGCCGAGGACATCCTGTTCATCGACGCCCAGGTCTATGCCTGGCGCGCGCTGGACGAGCTGGCCGTCAGCGCCTTCTACACACCGCTGCGCGACCTGGGCCGCGCCGCGCTGCAGCAGTTGCTGGCCGAACGCCGCTACCCCGCCAGCGAGCAGGCCCGCATCGAGGCCAACCGCCCGTTCTACGGCCTGTAGCCGCGTGGGCAGGGCAGCCTGCGACAATGGCCGCCATGCCGCACACCACCTCTTCCTGGCTGCATGAGGCCATCAACCGCATCGAGGCCGATTACCAGCGCAGTGCCGACACGCACCTGATCCCGCTGCCCCTGCCCGGCTTTGCCGGCCTGGGGATCGACCTCTACCTCAAGGACGAATCCACCCATCCCACGGGCAGCCTCAAGCACCGGCTGGCGCGCTCGCTGTTTCTCTATGCGCTGTGCAATGGCTGGGTGCATGAGGGCTCGACCATCGTCGAGGCATCGAGCGGCTCCACGGCCGTGAGCGAGGCGTATTTCGCGCGCCTGCTGGGCCTGCCCTTCGTGGCCGTGATGCCGCGCAGCACCTCGGCCGAGAAGATTGCGCTGATCGAGTTCTACGGCGGCCGCTGCCATCTCGTGGACAGCGCAGGCCAGGTCTACGACGAGGCACGCGCCGTGGCCGCGCAGACCGGCGGCCACTACATGGACCAGTTCACCTATGCCGAGCGCGCCACAGACTGGCGTGGCAACAACAATATTGCGGAGAGCATGTTCACCCAGATGCGGCGCGAGCGCCATGCCGTGCCGCGCTGGATCGTGGTGGGCGCGGGCACGGGCGGCACCAGCGCCACCATTGGCCGCTACGTGCGTTTCCAGCGCCATGCCACGGGCATCTGCGTGGCCGACCCCGAGGGCTCGGTGTTCGCCGCCTACCACCGCACGGGCGATGCCACCCTCACCGCGCCGGGCTCGCGCATCGAAGGCATAGGCCGCCCGCGCGTGGAGCCCAGCTTTGTGCGCACCCTGGTGGACCGCATGGAGGAGGTGGCGGACTGCGATTCCCTGGCCGCCATGCGCAGCCTGTCCGCACTGCTGGGCCGGCGCGTGGGGCCGTCCACGGGCACCAACTACGTGGCCATGCTCAGGCTGGCCAGCGAGATGCGCCAGCGCGGAGAGCAGGGCTCCATCCTCTCGCTGCTGTGCGATGCGGGCGAGCGCTACCTGCCCACCTACCATGATGCGGACTGGGTGATGCAGCGCATCGGCGACTGCGGGCCGGCCCAGGCGCGCATCGCGCAGTTGCAAAGCTGATCCATGATGCCCCTGCCCCGCCGCCATCTGCTGGGCCTGGCTGCCGGCCTGGGCCTGGGGGCGGCAGGACTGCCCGCCCGGGCACTGCCGCCACGCACGCTGGTCTTCCCGCGCGACCATGGCAGCCACCCCGGGCTGCGCACCGAGTGGTGGTACATCACCGGCCAGGCACGCGCGGCGGGCCGGGCCTGGGGTTTCCAGATCACCTTCTTCCGATCCCGCGTACAGGCCACGCAGGAGCTGCGCTCCGCCTTTGCGGCGCGCCAGTTGCTGTTTGCCCATGCGGCGCTGTGCGATGTGCAGGGCGCCCGCCTGCACCACGACCAGCGCATCGCGCGCGCAGGCTTTGGCATTGCCCAGGCCAGCGAGGCCGATGCCGACGTGCGGCTGCAGGACTGGTCGCTGCAGCGCACCGATGAAGGCCCTGCCGAACGCTACACCACCCGCATACGCAGCACCGCATTCGCACTGGACCTGCGCTTCGAAACACGCGAGCACCCGCTGCTGCAGGGCCGCGCCGGCCTGTCGCGCAAGGGGCCGGAACCCGATCAGGCCAGCTACTACTACAGCCGCCCGCAACTGCAGGTGAGCGGCACGCTGGAGCTGGCAGGCCAGCGCATGGAGATCGAAGCCGCGCGCGAACCCGGTGACAACCGCGCCTGGCTGGACCATGAATGGAGCCAGGCCCTGATGCACCCCGAGGCCGTGGGCTGGGACTGGATAGGCATGAACCTGTTCGACGGCGGTGCACTCACGGCCTTCCGAGTACGCCGCAGCGATGGCAGCGCGCTGTGGGCCGGAGGCTCGCTGCGCGGCGCCGATGGCAAGGTACAGGTCTTCGCCCACGATGCCGTTCGGTTCACACCGCTGCGCCACTGGAGCAGCCCCGCCAGCGGCGCGCGCTACCCCGTGCAATGGCAGGTGGACACGCCCGCTGGCCGCTTCACCGTGAACGCCCTGGTCGATGACCAGGAGCTGGACAGCAGCGCCTCCACCGGCGCCATCTACTGGGAGGGCCTGTGCAGCCTCCAAAAGCCCACCGGCCCGGGCCAGGAGGCGCGAGCCGGTCAGGGATACCTGGAGATGACGGGCTACGCCCGGCCGCTGCAGTTGTAGCTATGGCAGTCAAGAGCATGGGCACGTAGCCCACCCCCTTGAAACCCTCCCAACCCGGCTCTCAAGGAGTACGCTTTTTCTGCAGCCAGGCGATCAGCTCGCCCATGATGCCCTTGCGGAACAGCAGCACGCAGACCACGAAGATCAGGCCGGTGACGATGGTCACCGACTCGCCCAGCGTGGAGAACCACTCCACGCCCGTGAGGCGCTGCAGGAAGCTGCCGAACTCGCCGATCTTGTTCTCCAGCATGACCACCACGGCCGAGCCCAGGATGGGGCCGGACAGCGTGCCCAGGCCGCCCATCAGCGTCATCAGGATCACGTGGCCGGAGGTGGTCCAGTGCACATCCGACAGCGTGGCAAAGCCCAGCACCACGGTCTTGAGCGAACCGGCCAGGCCCGTGAGCGCGGCCGAGATCACGAAGGCCAGCAGCTTGAAGCGCGCCACGTCATAGCCCAGCGAGGTTGCGCGCGGCTCGTTCTCCTTGATGGCCTTGAGCACCTGGCCGAAGGGCGAGTGGATGGTGCGCACGATCAGCAGGAAGGCCAGGACCACGATGACCAGCGTGACGTAGTACATGGTCAGGTCGCTGGTCAGGTCGATGAGGCCGAACAGCTTGCCGCGCGGTACGCCCTGCAGTCCGTCCTCGCCGCCCGTGAAGGGCGCCTGCAGGCACACGAAGAACAGCATCTGGGCCAGCGCCAACGTGATCATCGAGAAATAAATGCCCTGGCGGCGGATGGCCAGCCAGCCGAAGATCAGCCCCAGCAGCGCGCCGCCGGCCGTGCCGGCCAGCATGGCCAGCTCGGGCGTGAAGCCCCAGCCCTTGATGGCGTAGCCCGTCACATAGGCCGCGCCGCCCAGGAAGGCCGCGTGGCCGAAGGACAGCAGGCCCGTGTAGCCCAGCAGCAGGTTGAAGGCCGAGGCGAACAGTGCGAAGCACATGAGCTTCATCACGAACACCGGGTAGGCACCCAACATGGGCGCCGCCAGCAGGCCCAGCAGCAGCAGGCCATAGCCCCAGGGGGCGATGCGTTGAACGAGAGTCTTGGATTTCATGTGGTCGGCCCCTTGTCCTCGTTCTTGTTATTTCTCTTTGCCGAACAGGCCGGCGGGGCGGATGAGCAAAACGATGACCATGATGAAGAACACCACGGTGGACGAAGCCTCGGGCCAGAAGACCTTGGTCAGGCCCTCGATCACGCCCAGGCCCAGGCCGGTGAGGATGGAGCCCATGATGGAGCCCATGCCCCCGATCACCACCACGGCGAAGACCACGATGATGAGGTTCTGCCCCATCAGCGGCGTGACCTGGTAGACGGGCGCCGCCAGCACGCCGGCAAACGCCGCCAGCGCCGCGCCGAAGGCATAGGTCAGCGTGATCATCACGGGCACGTTGACGCCGAAGGCCTCGACCAGGCGCGGGTTCTCGGTGCCGGCCCGCAGGTAGGCGCCGATGCGCGTCTTCTCGATCATGAACCAGGTGGCCACGCAGACCACGATGGAGGCCAGCACCACCCAGGCGCGGTAGTTGGGCAGGATCATGAAGCCCAGGTTGGTCGCGCCTTCCAGCAGCTCGGGCGTGTCGTAGCCCAGGCCCGAGACGCCGTAGACCGAGCGGAACAGGCCCTCGATCAGCAGCGACAGGCCCAGGGTCAGCAACAGGCCGTAGAGATGGTCGAGCTTGTAGATCCAGCGCAATAAAAAGCGCTCGATCAGCACGCCCAGCAGGCCCACCAGCAACGGCGACAGCACCAGCATCACCCAGTAGTTGATGTTGAAGTAGCTCATGGCCATCCAGGTGACCATGGCGCCCAGCATGAACAACGCGCCGTGGGCGAAGTTGATCACGTTGAGCAGGCCGAAGATCACCGCCAGCCCCAGGCTGAGGATGGCGTAGAACGAGCCGTTGACCAGCCCCAGAAGGAGCTGGCTCATCAGGCCTGGCAGGGAAACACCAAAGATTTCCATGGGATGCAGCTGTCGTGGTTGGCCGGGTGGCGGTTGGGGGTCAGTGGCGGCGCAGCGTTACTTCCACAGCGCGCACTTGGTCTCGGCCTTGGTGGTCCAGACCTGGTCGGCGGGCAGCGTGGCCACGACCTTCAGGTAGTCCCAGGGCTTCTTGGACTCGGCGGGCTTCTTGACCTCGACCAGGTACATGTCGTGGGCGAAGGTGCCATCGGGACGGATCGAGCCCTTGCCGTAGAAGTCGTCGATGGGCGTGCTCTTGAGGTAGGCCATGACCTTGTCGGCATCCGTGGACTTCACGGCCTGCACGGCCTTGAGGTAGCTGGTCACGGCCGAGTAGTCGGCAGCCTGGATGGAGGTGGGCATGCGCTTGGTCTTGGCGAAGAAGCGCTCGCCGAACTTGCGCGTGGCATCGTTCTGGTCCCAGTACCAGCTGGTGGTGAACTGCATGCCTTCGGTGTTCTTCAGGCCCAGGCTGTGGATGTCGGTCAGGAACACCAGCAGGCCCACGGTCTTCATGCTCTTGTTGATGCCGAATTCCTTGGCCGCCTTGATGGCGTTGATGGTGTCGCCACCGGCATTGGCCAAGCCCAGGATCTGGGCCTTGGAGGCCTGCGCCTGCAGCAGGAAGGACGAGAAGTCCGAGGCATTGAGCGGGTGCTTGACGCCGCCCACCACCTTGCCGCCCTTGGCCTTGATCACGGCCGTGGTGTCGTTCTCCAGCGCGTGGCCGAAGGCGTAGTCGGCCGTCAGGAAGAACCAGTCCTTGCCGCCGCGCTCGACCACGGCCGTACCCGTGCCCTTGGCCAGGGCCACGGTGTCATAGGCGTAGTGAACGGTGTAGGCGTTGCACTGCTCGTTGGTCAGTGCCGAGGAACCCGCGCCGCTGTTGAAGTGCACGCGCTTTTTCTCATTGGCCACCTGCGACACCGCCAGGGCCGTGCCCGAGTTGGTGCCGCTGAACACCAGCGAGATACCTTGCGTGTCCACCCACTCGCGCACCTTGGAGGCGGCGATGTCGGCCTTGTTCTGGTGGTCGGCGCTCAGCAGCTCGATGGGCTGGCCCAGCACCTTGCCGCCAAAGTCATCGATGGCCATCTGCATGGCGGTGACGGCGTTCTTGCCTTCCACGTCCGCATACAGGCTGGACATGTCGGTCACGAAGCCGATCTTCACCTTCTCCTGTGCCATGGCAAGCGGGCTGGCCAGGCCGGCCGCAGCCAGCATGCACGACAGTGCGGTCAGTTTTGCTTTCATTGGTGTCTCCTTCGCGTTGATGTCTTGGGTTTTTGTCACAGGGCCATGGCAGGAATGCAGCCGGCGAGCCCCAGGCGCCGGCCACGATGGATATCCGGGTCAAACGCCCAGCAGCTCGTTGAGCACGGGCATCTTGGCCTGCAGCTCGGACGCGCCGAAACGCTCGACCACATGGCCGTGCTCGACCACGTAGAAGCGGTCGGCCAGCGGCGCCGCGAAGTGGAAGTTCTGCTCCACCATGACCACGGTGTAGCCCTTGGTGCGCAGCATGGTGATCATCCGGGCCAGCGCCTGCACGATGACGGGTGCCAGGCCTTCCGAGATTTCGTCGAGCAGCAGCAGCCGCGCGCCCGTGCGCAGGATGCGCGCCACGGCCAGCATCTGCTGCTCGCCACCCGACAGGCGCGTGCCCTGGCTGTGGCGGCGCTCGGCCAGGTTGGGGAACATGGCGTAGATCTCATCCACGCTCATGCCCGGCTGGCCGGTCTTGAGCGGCGGCGGCAGCATCAGGTTCTCTTCGCACGAGAGGCTGGAGAAGATGCCGCGCTCTTCAGGGCAGTAGCCCACGCCCAGGTGGGCAATGCGGTGCGCGGGCAGGTGGATGGCCTCCACGCCATTGATCCGGATGGAGCCCTTGCGCGCGCCCGTCAGACCCATGATGGCGCGCAGCGTGGACGTGCGGCCCGCGCCGTTGCGCCCCAGCAGCGTGACCACCTCGCCGGGCTGGACCACCAGGTCCATGCCGTGCAGCACATGGGATTCGCCGTACCAGGCCTGCAGGCCCTTGATTTCCAATGCCGGTGCAGTCATCTCAATGCGCTCCCTGCAACTGGCCGTCGGTGGTGCCCATATACGCTTCCATCACTTGCGGGTTGCGCGAAACTTCCTCGTACGGCCCCTCGGCCAGCACGGCGCCGCGCTGCAGCACCGTGATGCGGTCGGCAATGGTGGAGATCACCTTCATGTTGTGCTCCACCATGAGAATCGTGCGGCCGGCCGAGACCTTCTTGATCAGCTGGGTCACGCGGTCCACGTCTTCGTGGCCCATGCCCTGCGTGGGTTCGTCCAGCAGCATCAGCTCGGGCTCCATGGCCAGCGTGGTGGCAATCTCCAGCGCGCGCTTGCGGCCATAGGGCAGGTTGACCGTGACCTCGTCGGCCAGATCCTGCAGGCCCACTTCGGCCAGCAACTGCATGGCGCGGTCATCGAGCTGCGACAGGCTCTTCTCGCTGCGCCAGAAATGGAACTCGGTGCCCAGCTTGCGCTGCAGGCCGATGCGCACGTTCTCCAGCAGCGTGCAATGCGGGAACACGGCCGAGATCTGGAAGGACCGGATCACGCCACGGCGCGCAATCTGCGCCGGTGCTTCCCGCGTGATGTCCTCGCCATTGAAACGGATGGTGCCGGAGGTGGGCTCCAGGAACTTGGTCAGCAGATTGAAGCAGGTGGTCTTGCCTGCGCCATTGGGGCCGATCAAGGCATGGATGGAGCCACGGCGCACCGAAAGGTCCACCTTGCTCACCGCCGTAAATCCCTTGAACTCTTTGGTCAGGTTCCGGGTTTCGAGAATAACGTCGCTCATGTGCGCTTCGCCTGCTCCGTTGATGCTGCCAGCCCCCAACGCGTCGCCAGAGGCTCTGGCGGGCGTTGTGCAGGGTCGGACGCATCGTAGGCTTGCCGACGTTGTGCACCGCAGCGGGAAAACGCCTACGTAGGTGCTCCTAAGCACAGGCCCTGCCCCGCACTGCAGCATGGCGCATCAAGCCTGGTCTTCGCAATCAATAGAAGCAACCACTCACACTTGAAATAATCAAGCACACACGGGGCTGTAAGGTGCCGCGGCGGCAGGCAGGGCCTAGGGTTCTCCAGCATCTAGGCCCAACGCGGCCCGCACGGAAGGCCAGAGCGCTTCCAAAGCGATAGCAAACTACCCTTTTTGCGACTTACAGGGCAGCGGCCAATGTCCGCTGCCTTACGGGAAACACCCAGGTCGGCAATCTCCCTGTGGCCTGCTCAGTCACTATGCGAAAAGCCGCGGATATGCTTGAGTTTGTCGCCTCTTCAATTGAAGGGCGACAAAGTCAGCCGAATCGCTACTCAATCAATAGCAACAAGCAAAGGCCTGGCCTGGAAATTGCCGATCCATTGCAATGGGCGCAATTGTCGTCGCCAAGACAGCACGTGCCAGTCGCCACTTACTGCAGCGTTTCCTTGCTGCCTTCGGGCAAGGCCAATGGAAGGACGGTAATGCCTTCATCCAGCAATTGCATGGCCTGCTCGGGACTGGCCTTGCCGCGGATGGCACGCTCGTCCGTCTCGCCGTAGTGCATGCGGCGGGCTTCATCGACAAAGCGCTCGCCCACGTCCTCGGTCTGCTGCGCCACCTGGCGCGACCATTTCAGCCAGGCGGCCTGCATGGCCTGCAGCTGCTCGCGCGCCTGGGGCGGCATGGACGGTGAGGGAACGGCTGCCGCACTGGCAGCCGAGGCGGCTGCAACAGGCTCAGCCGCTGCAGTCGGGGGCGTGGCTGCGGGCTTGGCGCCAAGATTGATGCGGGGGGCGCTCAGTCGCTTGGTGATGTCGCTGTGGCCGCAGACGGGGCACAGCACCAGCTGGCGCTGCAGCTGGCCCTGGAAATCATCTTCCGAGGCGAACCAGCCCTCGAACAGATGGCCGTGCGGGCAATGCAGGTCGAGCACTTTCATCACGCACCCCCACCCATGAGACAACCGGCACCGCAGCCTCAGCCGCGGCGGTGAATCAGGAAACGATAGACGAAACCGGGGAAGGCCAGCGTCAGGAACAACGCTCCCGTGACGGCATAGAACTCCCAGCCCTGGGGCGCGATCTGCCCCACGCGGCGCTCCAGGAGCAGCGCCACGCCGCCGACGATGAAGTACAGCAGCACCATCTCCAGCAGGCACATGGCCAGCGGCTTGCGCTGGGCGCGCAGCGGCCCCAGCTGAAGCCAGCGGGCGTTGAAGAAAGGCAAATTGGCTGCCACAAGGGCAGCCAATATCACGAGCCAGATCGAAGCGGTTTGCGACAAGCCGATGTCCTCACCGCGGAGCCCTGCGTGCAGGGCCCCGCATCGGGAAAGTGGATCAGGAAGCCAGGGCGCGCACGACGGCGTCGGCGCACAGGGCCATCAGGCCACCCGGCAGAAGGCCCAGCCCCAGCACCAGGGCGCCGTTGAGGGTCAGCACCACGCGCACGTCCAGCGAAGCGGAAACGCTGGTGGCGGTGATGGGTTCGTCAAAGTACATGACCTTGACGACGCGCAGGTAGTAGAAGGCGCCGATCAGCGACATGACCACGGCAAACACGGCCAGCGCGATGTACAGGCTGTGGCCCGATGCCACGAGCGCCTGCAGCACCGACAGCTTGGCGTAGAAGCCCACCAGGGGGGGGATACCGGCCATGGAGAACAGGCAGATCGCCATCACGCCGGCATACAGCGGGCTGCGCTGGTTGAGGCCGGCAAAGTCGGCGACCTCTTCGCTCTCGAAGCCTTCGCGGGCCAGCAGCTGGATCACGCCGAAGGCGGCCAGCGTGGTCAGCACGTAGGTCACCACGTAGAACATGGCCGAGCTGTAGGCGTTCTCGATGGTGGCCGGATCGACCTTGCCATCCACCACACCCGACATCAGGCCCAGCAGCACGAAGCCCATCTGCGAGATGGTCGAGTAGGCCAGCATGCGCTTGAGGTTGGTCTGCTGCAGGCCGGCCAGGTTGCCGACCAGCAGCGAGGCAATGGCAAGCACCGCCAGCATCTGCTGCCAGTCGATGGCCAGCGGCAGCAGGCCGTCCACCAGCAGGCGGATGACGATGGCGAAGGCGGCCAGCTTGGGCGCGCCACCGATCATGGTGGTGATGGCCGTGGGAGCGCCTTGGTAGACGTCGGGAACCCACATGTGGAAGGGAACCACGCCCAGCTTGAAGGCCAGGCCGGAGACCACGAAGACCAGGCCGAACACCAGCACCTGGTGCTTGATCTCGCCCGAGTTGATGGCCTTGAAGACCTGGCCAATGTCCAGCGAGCCGGTCGCTCCGTAGAGCATGGACATGCCGTACAGCAGGAAGCCGCTGGCCATGGCGCCGAGCACGAAGTACTTCATCGCGGCCTCGACCGACGCCGTGTGGTCGCGGCGCAGGGCCACCAGGGCGTAGCTGGACAGCGTCAGCAGCTCCAGGCCCAGGTAGATGACCAGGAAGTTGTTGCCCGAGATCATGATGAACATGCCCAGCAGCGCAAGCATGGCCAGCGTGAACAGCTCGCCGCCGCGCAGCATGTCGCGGTCGGCGGCGTAGGGGCGGCCGTAGACCAGGGTGACCATCATGGCCACGGTGGCGAAGCACTTGAGCCAGTTGCCCATGGCGTCGGAGACCACCATGTTGCCCCAGCCATAGAAGGTGTTGCCACTGGAGGCGTACATGCCTTGCAGCACGGCCACCACGCCCAGGGTCAGCAGCGTCAGAACATAGGTGCCCGTGCGGCGCGGGCTTTTGACGCCCAGGTCCACCAGGGCGATCACGCAGGCCATGACCAGGAGAAGGATCTCCGGATAGATGGCCAGCCAGCTGATGTTGTCAATCATCTCGATTCTCTCGTTTCAGTCTGGTCACTGCAGCTTGCTCATGGCCACATGCTTGAGCAGCTCGGCCACGGACACATCCATCACGTCAGTGAAGGGCTTGGGATACAGACCCATGTACAGCACGGCGATGGCCAGCAGACCCAGCACCAGGAACTCGCGGTTGCCGATGTCGGTCAGGCCGCGCACATTGTCGTTGGTGACCGGACCCAGGTAGACGCGCTTGTACATCCACAGGGTGTAGGCGGCGCCGAAGATCAGCGCCGTGGCAGCGCCCAGGCCGATCCAGAAGTTGTACTGGACGGCACCCAGGATCACCATCCACTCGCCCACGAAGCCGGCCGTTGCGGGCAGGCCGCAGTTGGCCATGGCAAACAGCAGTGCGAAGGCCGCGAACTTGGGCATGGTGTTGACCACGCCGCCGTAGGAGGCGATTTCACGCGAGTGCACGCGGTCGTAGAGCACGCCGATGCACAGGAACATGGCGCCCGACACGAAGCCGTGGGCAATCATCTGCACGATGCCGCCGGCAACGCCCAGCGGGTTGAAGATGAAGAAGCCCAGGGTCACGAAGCCCATGTGGGCCACGGACGAGTAGGCCACCAGCTTCTTCATGTCCTTTTGCACCAGGGCGACCACGCCCACGTAGATCACGGCGACCAGCGACAGCGCGATGACCAGCCAGGCCCACTTGTGCGATGCATCAGGGGCGATGGGCATGGAAAAGCGCAGGAAACCGTAGGCACCGAGCTTCAGCATGATGGCGGCCAGCACGGCGGAGCCGCCGGTGGGCGCTTCCACGTGCACGTCGGGCAGCCAGGTGTGCACCGGCCACATCGGCACCTTCACGGCGAAGGCCGCGAAGAAGGCGAAGAAGATCAGCGTCTGTGCCGTCATGGACAGCGGCAGCTTGTGCCAGTCGAGGATCTCGAAGCTGCCACCGGACTGGGTGTACAGATAGATGATCGCGATCAGGGTCAGCAGCGAACCCATCAGCGTGTACAGGAAGAACTTGAAGGCCGCGTAGATGCGGTTGGGGCCGCCCCAGATACCGATGATCAGGTACATCGGGATCAGCGTGGCTTCGAAGAACACGTAGAACAGCAGGCCGTCCAGTGCGCTGAACACGCCGACCATCAGGCCGGACAGGATCAGGAACGCGCCCATGTACTGGTTCACGCGCTCGGTGATGTTCTCCCACGACGCGATCACGACGATCACGGTGATGAAGGCCGTCAGCGGCACGAACCAGAACGAGATGCCATCCACGCCCAGGTGGTAGTAGATGTTGAAGCGCTCGATCCACAGCGCCTTCTCCACGAACTGCATCGCAGCCGTGCTGTTGTCGAACTGCTGGATCAGCGGCAGCGTGACCGCCAGGCCGGCCAGCGCGCCGACCAGGGCCAGCCAGCGCACTGCCTTGACCTGGTCCTCGCGGCCCAGGGCCAGCAGGAGGGCGCCGAATGCGATCGGCACCCAGATTGAAAGACTCAACCAATGCATTTTTGTTCTTCCTCTACTACTTGTTGAGCCACACGAAATACGTCATGAGAGCGAACACGCCCAGCAGCATGACCAACGCGTAGTGATAGAGATAGCCCGACTGCAGCTTGCGCACCCACTGGCCGATGCGGCCGATGAGCTTCCACGAACCGTTGACGATGGCGCCATCGATGATGGCCTGGTCGCCGACCTTCCAGAAGAAGCTGCCGAAGGCGCGAGCACCACGGGCGAAGATGTTTTCGTAGACCCAGTCCACGCCGTACTTGCCTTCCAGTGCCTGGTAGACACCGATCTTCTGCATGGCCGACTTGATGGCCGCAGGGACTTCGGGCTTGACCATGTAGAACAGGTAGGAGACGACGACGCCTGCCAGTGCCAGCCAGAACGGCGCGGCCGTGAAGCCGTGCAGTGCCATGGGCACCCAGCCGTGGATCTTCTCGGCCAGTTCGGCCATGGCGCCGTGCTTTGCGCCATCGACGTGGATCACGCCCTTGAAGAAGTCTCCGAACAGCATGGGCATCAGCGCGATGGCACCGATCACCACCGAGGGGATGGCCAGCAGCATCAGCGGGCCAGTCACGACCAGGGGCGACTCGTGCGGCTTGGCATCGTGGCCATGGCCGTGGTGGTCGTCATGGGCATGATGGTCATCGTGACCGTGGTGGTCATCGTGGTGCGCGTCCGGGTTCTGGTCGTAGCGCTCCTTGCCGTGGAAGACGATGAAGTACAGGCGGAAGGAGTAGAAGGCCGTGATGAACACGCCGGCCAGCACCGCGAAGTTCGCGAAGCCTGCGCCCGGCAGGTTCGTGGCGTGCACGGCTTCGATGATGGCGTCCTTCGAGTAGAAGCCCGAGAAGAACGGCGTACCGATCAGAGCCAGGTTGCCCAGCAGGAAGGTGATCCAGGTGATGGGCATGTACTTGCGCACGCCACCCATCCAGCGGATGTCCTGGTTGTGGTGCATGCCCATGATCACCGAGCCGGCGCCAAGGAACAGCAGGGCCTTGAAGAAGGCGTGGGTCATCAGGTGGAACACAGCCACCGAGTAGGCGGAGGCTCCCAGGGCCACGGTCATGTAACCCAGCTGCGACAGCGTGGAGTACGCGATCACGCGCTTGATGTCGTTCTGGATGATGCCCAGCACGCCCATGAACAGCGCCGTGATGGAGCCGATCACCAGGATGAAGCTCAGTGCGGTGTCGGACAGCTCGTACAGCGGCGACATGCGCGAGACCATGAAGATGCCGGCCGTCACCATGGTGGCGGCGTGGATCAGTGCCGAGATGGGGGTCGGGCCTTCCATCGAATCGGGCAGCCAGGCGTGCAGCGGGAACTGTGCCGACTTGCCCATGGCGCCGATGAACAGGCAGATGGCCGTCACCGTCACCAGCAGCCAGCCGGTGCCCGGCAGCAGGGTGTTCTGGATCTCGGGCAGCTTGGCGAAGATTTCGCCGTAGTTCATGGTGCCGGTGTAGGCAGCGATCAGGCCGATGCCCAGGATGAAGCCGAAGTCACCCACACGGTTGACCAGGAAGGCCTTCATGTTGGCGAAGATGGCCGTGGGCTTGTTGTAGTAGAAGCCGATCAGCAGGTAGGACACCAGGCCCACGGCTTCCCAGCCGAAGAACAGCTGCAGCAGGTTGTTGCTCATGACGAGCATCAACATGGAGAAGGTGAACAGCGAGATGTAGGAGAAGAAACGGTTGTAGCCGTCATCTTCCTGCATGTAGCCGATGGTGTAGATGTGCACCATCAGCGACACGAAGGTCACCACGCACATCATCATGGCCGTGATGCTGTCGATCAGGAAACCGACCTCCATCTTCAGGCCGCCGATTTCCATCCAGGTGTAGATGGACTGGTCGAAACGCGCGCCGTCGAAGATCACGCTGTTGAACGTGATGGCCGACAGGATGAAGGCGATCAGCACGCCCGCGATGGTGAGGGTATGGCTGCCGCCGCGACCGATCTTGTTGCCGCCGAAGGCCGTGCCCCAGATGCCCGCGAGCACGGAGCCCGCCAGCGGTGCCAGCGGCACCGCCAGGAGCATGGATGCAGAGAGTGTTTGACTCATTCTTAAGAACCTTGCAAGTTACGGCGGACTCAACCCTTGAGGGAGTTGAGATCTTCCGCATTGATGCTGGTCTTGTTGCGGAACAGAAGCACCAGGATCGCCAGACCGATGGCCGACTCGGCGGCTGCCACTGTCAGGATGAAGAACACGAACACCTGGCCGTGCATGTCACCCAGATAGCTGGAGAACGCCACGAAGTTGGTGTTGACGGCCAGGAGCATCAGCTCGATGGCCATCAGCAGCACGATCAGGTTCTTGCGGTTCAGAAAAATGCCAACGACGGAGAGCGCGAACAGCATGGCGCCCAGCGTCAAATAATGGCCCAAAGTCAACGTCATGCTTTTGTCTCCACGGCGGGGGTTGCCTCGGCGGCCGGTGCCTGCGGCGCCTGGGTGACCGGCACCTTGACCAGCTCGAGGCGATCCTTTGCGCGCACGCGGATCTGCTGGGCCGGGTTCACTGCCTTGCTGTCCTTGCGCTTGCGCAGGGTCAGGGCGATGGCGGCGATCATGGCCACCAGCAGGATCACGGCAGCGATCTCGACGGGGTACAGGTATTCGGTGTACAGCAGCTTGCCCAGGGCCTGGGTGTTGGAGTACTGCACGGTCTGGCCGGCAGCGTTGACCGTGGCCGCAATGGCCTTGGGCTCCTCGACGCCGCTGAAGCCGCCCATCAGCACCATGCCCATTTCAAAGGCAATCAGTGCACCGATCAGGGCAGCGAAGGGGAAATGCTTCCAGAACCCCTGGCGCACGGCGTCGATGCGGATGTCCAGCATCATCACCACGAACAGGAACAGCACCATCACGGCGCCCAGGTAGACCAGCACCAGGGTCACGCCCAGGAACTCGGCCTTGAGCAGGAGCCAGATGCCGGCAGCCTGCGAGAAGGCCAGGATCAGGTTGAGCACGGCATGCACGGGGTTGCGCGCCGTGACGACCCGGAAGGCTGCAAACAGCAGCACGACCGAGAACAGATAGAAGAAACCAGTTTTGGCGTCCATGGATCGAATCTTTTCAAGTGATCAAGGAGCCGCTTCAGCGGTACTTGGCGTCCGCAGCCTTGGCGGCGGCAATCTCGGGTTCGTAGCGATCGCCAACGGCCAGCAGCATGTCCTTGGTGAAGTACAGGTCGCCGCGCTTTTCTCCGTGGTATTCGAAGATATGCGTCTCGACGATCGAGTCCACCGGGCAGCTTTCCTCGCAGAAGCCGCAGAAGATGCACTTGGTCAGGTCGATGTCGTAGCGCGTGGTGCGGCGCGAGCCGTCGTCACGCACATCGGACTCGATGGTGATGGCCATGGCCGGGCACACCGCCTCGCACAGCTTGCAGGCAATGCAGCGCTCTTCGCCGTTGTCATAACGGCGCAGGGCGTGCAGTCCGCGAAAACGCGGCGACAGGGGTGTCTTTTCCTCGGGGAACTGCACCGTGACCTTGCGGCGGAAGGTGTAGCGGCCAGTCAGGGCCATGCCCTTGGCCAGTTCCCAGAGCATGAAGCTCTTGAGGAAATCTTTGATCGAAAATGGGGTAGCAGCAACCGCAGACATTCTTGCTCCGCTCAGTTCCAGATGTTCCAAGGCGAGTGCATCCAGCCACCCACGACGACCAGCCACACCAGGGTGACGGGAATGAAGATCTTCCAGCCCAGACGCATGATCTGGTCATAGCGAAAGCGCGGGAAGGTGGCACGGATCCAGATGAACATGGACACGACCAGGAAAGTCTTCGCCGCCAGCCAGATCCATCCGGGGATGAACGACAGGAAGTCGAACGGAGGCAGCCAGCCGCCCAGGAACATCACCACGGCCAGGATGGACACCAGCCACATGCTGGCGTATTCGGCCAGGAAGAAGATGGCAAAGCCCATGCCCGAGTACTCGACCATGTGGCCGGCCACGATTTCGGCTTCGCCTTCGACCACGTCGAAGGGGTGGCGGTTGGTCTCGGCCACGGCCGAGATCAGGTACACCACGAAGATCGGCAGCAGCGGCAGCCAGTTCCACGACAGGACGCTGACACCCATGCTGGCGAATTGGCCCTGGCCCTGGCTCAGCACGATCTGCGTCAGATTCATGCTGCCCGTGACCATGATCACCACCAGGAAGCAGAAGCCCAGCGCGATTTCATAGCTGACCATCTGTGCCGAGGCGCGCAGCGCGCCCAGGAAGGCGTACTTGGAGTTGGAGGCCCAGCCCGCAATGATCACGCCATAGACTTCGATGGACGTGATGGCCATGATCAGCAGCAGGCCGGCATTGACGTTGGCCAGGGCCACGTCGGGACCGAAGGGGATCGCCACCCATGCCGCCAGGGCGGGCATGATGGCCATCACCGGGCCCACGTAGAACAGGCCCTTGGCAGCAGCCGTGGGCTGGATCAGTTCCTTGGTCAGCAGCTTCAGGCCGTCGGCCAGAGGCTGCAGCAGACCGAAGGGACCCACGCGGTTGGGACCCATGCGAACCTGCATGAAGCCCAGCAGCTTGCGCTCCCACAGCGTCAGGTAGGCCACGGCTCCCATCAGCGGGGCGACGATGGCAACGATGCCCAGCAGGATCCAGAGCACGGGCCAGGCCACGTCGGTCCACCAGGGTGCGGCGATCAGGCCGGCACCGGCCGTCTTGAGTGCGTCAATCATGCGGCGCCTCCCTCACGAGCCTGACGTGCATCTGCCGTCAGTTGCAGCGATGTCGCGCGGCGCACGATGCTGTCGAGCTGATAAATGCTGGCCACCACGGGCGCGGCATGGCCGGCACCGTTGGCGATGGAATTCACGGCAGGAGCACCGTTGCCCAGCAGGTTGGCAGGCACGCTGGTGGCAGCGGCCGTGGCGGCTGCGAGCACGTCCTGCGACGTCTCGTAGTCCACGCCCTGCACGCCCAGCAGGTTGGCCAGCACGCGCAGCACCTTCCAGCCCGGACGGGCTTCGGCCAGCGGCTTGACCACGGCGTGGAAGCTCTGCAGGCGGCCTTCGGCGTTGACGAAGCTGCCCGAGGTTTCCGTGAACGGGGCGATGGGCAGCAGCACGTCGCTGAATTCCATGTTGGCCTTGAAGGGGCTCAGGGTCACGACCATCTCGGCCTTGCCCAGTGCCTCTGCGGCGCGGGCGCCGGCAGCGGAGTCGAACACGGGTTCGTTGTTCAGCAGCAGCACGGCCTTGAGGCCGCCGGCCAGCATCTGGCCTGCGTTCAGGCCCGAGGCGGCAGGCTGTGCGCCCACCCACTGTGCGCCCACCGTGTTGGCGGCTTCGGTCAGGTAGCCGACCGAGGCGCCGGTCTGCTCGGCAATCCAGTTGGCCAGCGACAGCAGGGTCGATGCCTGTGCGTGGTGCGCAGCGGCATTGCCCAGCAAGATGGCCTTGCGCTCGCCGCGCAGCAGCGCGGCGGCGATGGCCTGGGCCTCGGCGTGCACGTCGGCGGCGGCCACGGGAGCGGCAACGCCCTTTTCCTGCGCCACGGCGGCGGCCACATCGGCCAGCGCCTGGGCCCAGTCCGGGGCAGCCACGATGGACGCCGTCACCGGCATGGCCCAGTCGTAGACACGCTCATTGATGGCGAGCACGGCGCAGCCCTGCTTGGCAGCCTGGCGGATGCGCTGCGCGAACAGCGGATGGTCCTTGCGCAGGTTGGAGCCCAGCACCAGGACGCCTTGCAGCTTGGACAGCGACGCGATGGGCGTGCCCAGCCACTGCACGCCCTGGGCGGCGGTGAACTCGGCATTGCGCAGGCGGTAGTCGATGTTCTCGCTGCCCAGGCCACGCACCAGCTTGCCTGCCAGGTACAGCTCTTCCAGCGTGCTGTGCGGGCTGACCAGCGAACCGATGGCGGAGGCGCCATGGTCGTTCTTGATCTGGCGCAGGCCGTTGGCCACGTATTCGAGGGCGGTCTGCCAATCGACTTCCTTCCACTCGCCGCCTTGCTTGAGCATGGGGCGGGTCAGGCGCTCGTCGCTGTTCAGGGCTTCGTAGGAGAAGCGATCGCGGTCGGCGATCCAGCACTCGTTGACCTCTTCGTTCTCGAAGGGCACGACGCGCAGAACCTTGTGGTTCTTGACCTGGACGATGAGGTTGGCACCCGTGGAATCATGGGGCGAGACCGACTTGCGGCGCGACAGCTCCCAGGTGCGGGCGCTGTAGCGGAAGGGCTTGCTGGTCAACGCGCCCACGGGGCAGATGTCGATCATGTTGCCCGACAGCTCGGAGTCCACCGTATCGCCCACCACCGTGGTGATCTCGGAGTGCTCGCCGCGGTTGATCATGCCCAGCTCCATCACGCCGGACACTTCCTGTCCGAAGCGCACGCAGCGGGTGCAGTGGATGCAACGGCTCATCTCCTGCATGGAGATCAGCGGGCCCACGTCCTTGTGGAAGACCACGCGCTTTTCTTCCTCGTAGCGCGAGGCGGAGCTTCCGTAGCCCACGGCCAGATCCTGCAGCTGGCATTCGCCGCCCTGGTCGCAGATCGGGCAGTCCAGCGGGTGATTGATGAGCAGGAACTCCATCACCGATTGCTGTGCCTTGATCGCCTTCTCGCTCTTGGTGCGCACGATCATGCCCTGCGTCACGGGCGTGGCGCAGGCGGGCATGGGCTTGGGGGCTTTTTCCACATCCACCAGGCACATGCGGCAGTTGGCGGCGATGGAAAGTTTCTTGTGATAGCAGAAATGCGGGATGTAGGTGCCTGCCTTCTCGGCTGCATGCATGACCATGCAGCCTTCGGCGACCTCCACCTTTTTTCCGTCCAGTTCAATTTCAACCATATGCTTTTCTCGCGATCAGGCGGCGTGGACCGTCTGCTTGGAAGCGTTCTGGATCTTCGCTTCAAACTCGTGGCGGAAGTGCTTGATCATGGCGCGCACCGGCATCGCTGCCGCATCGCCCAGCGCACAGATCGTGCGCCCCATGATGTTCACGGACACCGAGTCCAACAGCTCGATGTCTTCAGGACGGCCTTCGCCGTGCTCGATTCGGTTGACCACGCGCCACAGCCAGCCCGTGCCTTCGCGGCAGGGAGTGCACTGGCCGCAGGACTCGTGCTGGTAGAAGTAGGACAGGCGCAGCAGGCTCTCGACCATGTCGCGCGAGTCGTCCATCACGATCACGGCGCCCGAGCCCAGCATGGAGCCGGCCTTGGCGATGGAATCGTAGTCCATCGTGCATTCCATGATGATGTCAGCCGGCAGCACGGGCGAGGACGATCCACCGGGGATCACCGCCTTGAGCTTGCGGCCCGTGCGCACGCCACCTGCCAGCTCCAGCAGCTTGCTGAAGGGCGTGCCCAGCGGCACTTCGTAGTTGCCGGGCAGGTTCACGTCGCCGCTGACCGAGAAGATCTTGGTGCCGCCGTTGTTGGGCTTGCCGCACTCCAGGTACGCAGCGCCGCCGTTGCGGATGATCCAGGGAACGGCCGCAAAGGTTTCGGTGTTGTTGATGGTGGTGGGCTTGCCGTACAGGCCGAAGCTGGCCGGGAACGGCGGCTTGAAGCGCGGCTGGCCCTTCTTGCCTTCCAGCGACTCCAGCAGCGCCGTCTCTTCGCCGCAGATGTAGGCGCCGAAGCCATGGTGCGCGTGCAGCTGGAAGCTGAAGCTGCTGCCCATGATGTTGTCACCCAGGTAGCCGGCGGCGCGGGCTTCCTCCAGCGCGGCCTCGAAGCGCTCATAGGCTTCGAAGATTTCGCCGTGGATGTAGTTGTAGCCCAGGGAGATGCCCATCGCGTAGGCGGCGATGATCATGCCCTCGATCACGATGTGCGGGTTGTGCACCAGGATGTCGCGGTCCTTGCAGGTGCCAGGCTCGCCTTCGTCCGAGTTGCAGACCAGGTGCTTCTGGCCCGGGAACTGGCGGGGCATGAAGCTCCACTTCAGGCCCGTGGGAAAACCTGCGCCGCCGCGGCCGCGCAGGCCCGATTCCTTGACGGTGGCGATCACCTGGTCCTGGGTCAGGCCTTCGCTGCCATCCTTGCCCAGGATCTTGCGCAGCGCTTGGTAGCCGCCGCGTGCCTCGTAGTCCTTGATGGACCAGTTGGCGCCGGTCAGGTCGGCGTAGATCTGCGGATTGATGTGGCGGTCGTGAAAGCAGGTCTCGCTGCCCGAAGAGGCAAACTTGGCCAGGACCGATTGTGCGGCGGCGTTCATGCCTTGCCCTCCGCGGCGCGCAGGCCGTCGATCAATTCGTCGAGCTTTTCGTTGCTCATGAAGCTGCACATGCAGCGGTCGTTCACCAGCATCACCGGCGAATCCGCGCAGGCGCCCAGGCACTCGGACTGCTGCAGCGTGAACATGCCGTCAGGCGTGGTCTCGCCCATCTTGATGCCCAGGCGGGATTCCAGATGGTGCAGCGCCTTGTAGCCGTCGCGCAGCTGGCAAGGCAGGTTGGTGCAGACGTTCAGCTTGTACGTGCCCGTGGGGCGCTGGTTGTACATGTTGTAGAACGTGGTGACTTCATGCACCGCGATCTCGGCCATGCCCAGGAACTCGGCAATCACGGCCTCGCTCTCGGCGCTGACCCAGCCCTGCTCCTGCTGCACGATGGACAGGCAGGCCATCACGGCAGACTGCTTCTGGTCGGCCGGGTACTTGGCCACCTCGCGCGCAAAGCGCTCCTTGGTCGCTTCGGTAATCATCGGTCAACGTCTCCAAACACGATGTCCAGGGTACTCAGCACCATCACGGCGTCGGCCAGCATGTGGCCTCGGCACATTTCGTCCATGGCGGACAGATTGGCGAATCCCGGCGGACGGATCTTCAGACGGTAGGGCTTGTTGGCCCCATCGCTCACGATGTAGATGCCGAACTCCCCCTTGGGGTGTTCGATGGCCGCGTAAGCCTCGCCTTCGGGCACGCGGAAACCTTCGGTGAAGAGCTTGAAGTGGTGGATCAGCTCTTCCATGTTGGACTTCATGCCTTCGCGCGGCGGCGGGGCAATCTTGTGGTTGTCCACGATCACCGGGCCCGGGTTGGCACGCAGCCAGTCCACGCACTGCTTGATGATGCGGTTGGACTGGCGCATTTCGGCCACGCGCACCAGGTAGCGGTCGTAGCAGTCGCCGGTCTTGCCCACGGGCACGTCGAAATCCATGCGGTCATAGACCTCGTAGGGCTGCGACTTGCGCATGTCCCAGGCCACGCCGGAGGCACGCAACATGGGGCCGGTCAGGCCCAGGTTCATGGCACGCTCGGCCGTCACCACGCCGATGTCCACGTTGCGCTGCTTCCAGATGCGGTTGTCGGTCAGCAGGGTCTCGTACTCGTCCGCGCACTTGGGGAAGCGCTGCGTGAAGTCGTCGATGAAGTCCAGCAACGAGCCGTGGCGGTTGCGGTTCATGATCTCGACCGAGCGCGCATTGCGCACCTTGCTGGCCTTGTACTGCGGCATGGTGTCGGGCAGGTCGCGGTAGACGCCGCCCGGACGGAAGTAGGCCGCGTGCATGCGCGCGCCCGAAACCGCCTCGTACATGTCCATGAGGTCTTCGCGCTCACGGAAGGTGTAGATCAGCGTCGTGGAGCTGCCCGCATCGTTGCCGCTGGAGCCCAGCCACATCAGGTGATTCATGATGCGGGTGATCTCCGAATACATCACGCGGATGTACTGGGCGCGGATGGGCACCTCGATGCCCAGCAGCTTCTCGATGGCCAGGCAGTAGGCGTGCTCGTTGCACATCATGGACACGTAGTCCAGCCGGTCCATATAGGGCAGCGACTGGATATAGGTCTTGCTCTCTGCCAGTTTTTCTGTCGCACGGTGCAGCAGACCGATGTGCGGATCTGCGCGCTGCACCACTTCACCGTCGAGCTCCAGCACCAGGCGCAGCACGCCGTGCGCTGCCGGGTGCTGCGGACCAAAGTTCAGGGAATAGTTCTTGATTTCAGCCATGGTCGTCCATCAAAAAGGCGCCTGGAGCGCCTTCAGTGCAGGCCCCCGTAGTTGTCTTCGCGGATGATCCGCGGCGTGATCTCGCGGGGCTCGATGGTGACCGGCTGGTACACCACGCGCTGTTGCTCGGGGTCATAGCGCATTTCCACATGGCCCGACAGCGGGAAGTCCTTGCGGAAGGGATGGCCGATGAAGCCGTAGTCGGTCAGGATGCGGCGCAGGTCGTCATGGCCGTCGAAGACGATGCCGAACAGGTCGAACGCCTCGCGCTCGAACCAGTTCGCACCCGCCCAGACGGAAGTGACGGAGGCCACCACCGGGAAATCGTCGTCGGTGCAAAAGACACGAACGCGCAGGCGCTGGTTCAGGCTGATCGACAGCAGGTGGGATACCACGGCAAAGCGCGGGCCTTCACGCCCGACTTCTGCATAGGTGGAGTAGTCCACGCCGCACAGGTCCACCAGGACCTCGAACCGGCAATCCGGGGCGGTGTGCAGAACCTGCATGGCCTCCAGATACTGGGCGGCGGACACTTCGACCGTCACCTCGCCCAGGGCCACGGTCACGCTGCGCGCCTTGTCGCCCAAGGCAGCAGCCACCACATCCCGAAGCACTTCGGGGTGAATCGCAATAGCAGTCATCATCTAGCCCTTAGACGCGAGCGATGGTATGGGTGCGGCGGATCTTCTGCTGCAGCTGGATGATGCCGTAGATCAGGGCTTCCGCCGTGGGGGGGCAGCCAGGCACATAGACATCGACCGGCACGATGCGGTCACAGCCGCGCACCACGGAATAGCTGTAGTGGTAGTAGCCGCCGCCGTTGGCGCACGAGCCCATGGAGATGACCCAGCGGGGCTCGGACATCTGGTCATAGACCTTGCGCATGGCGGGCGCCATCTTGTTGCACAGGGTGCCGGCCACAATCATCAGGTCCGACTGCCGCGGGCTGGCACGGAAGACTTCCGAGCCAAAGCGACCGATGTCGTAACGCGCCGCCGCAGCGTGCATCATCTCCACCGCGCAGCAGGCCAGACCAAATGTCATGGGCCACAGCGAGCCCGTCTTGGCCCAGTTCACCACAGAGTCGTAACTCGTGGTGATGAAGCCTTCTTTCATCACGCCTTCGATCATCGTGTTTCCTTAGTGAACCCGCTTCAGTCCCAGTCCAACGCACCCTTCTTCCATTCGTAGACAAAGCCCACGACGAGAACGGTCAGGAAAATAAGGACAGCGGCGAAACCAGCCCCACCCACGTCCCGAAGCGCAACGGCCCAGGGCAGCAGAAAGGCGATTTCCAAATCAAACAGGATGAACAGGATGGCGACGAGGTAGTAGCGCACATCGAACTTCATGCGCGCGTCTTCGAAGGCCTCGAAGCCACATTCATAGGGGGAGTTCTTGGCGGCATCGGGCCGGTTCGGACCCAGCACATACCCCAGTACCAGGGGGACTACGCCGACACCCATGCCGACGAGAATGAACAAAAGAACGGGAAGATACTGGTCGATGTTCATCGTGTGCGGCTACCTTGAAAGGCATGCCCGCACCGATCAGCCTGATCAGCAGGGCAGGCTCTTAGTTATATCTTGGTGCCGTCGGCGAGACTCGAACTCGCACAGCTTTCGCCACTACCCCCTCAAGATAGCGTGTCTACCAATTTCACCACGACGGCAAGTCTTGATTTCGGCTGGCTCTTTATCTCCGTTGCAAAGATTCCGCCTACCGAACAATCTCTAGATTCTACTCTGAAAAACCCTCGGACCCGGAGGACCGAGGACTTTGTTCGAAATTATTTCGTGGGGATCTGGGCAGCGCCTTCAGCACCGGCAGCAGGCGCCTGGCCTGCAGCAGGAGCAGGCACTTCGCCAGCAGCGCCAGAGGCCGCAGGAGCCGGCGCCGTGATGGGTGCAGCACCTTCCAGCACGCTGCCCGAGCTGACGGGACGCGCATTGCTCAGATAGGCCAGCGCCAGCGTGGCCACGAAGAACACCGTGGCCAGGCCTGCCGTGGAGCGCGACAGGAAGTTGGCGCTGCCCGAGGCGCCGAACAGGCTGCCGGAGCTGCCACTGCCGAACGAGGCGCCCATGTCGGCACCCTTGCCGTGTTGAATCAGGATCAGGCCGATCATGCCGAGAGCCGACAGCATCTGAACGGCGAGGATCACGCTTGCGAATGCATTCATTGGTTGTACCTGCTAGTAACGCGAGAGCTAAAAAAGCGAATGGAAAAACCGCCCCGGCTTACTGGGCCGCAGCGATGATGGTCAGGAAATCGGCTGCCTTGAGCGAGGCTCCGCCCACCAGGCCACCATCAATGTCGGCCTGGGCCAGCAGCTGGGCCGCATTGGAGGCATTCATGCTGCCGCCGTACAGCAAGGCGATGCGATCGGCCTGCTGGCTGGCAGCCGCCAGCTGGGCGCGCAGCACGGCATGCACCTGCTGGGCCTGCTCCGGCGTGGCGGTCCTGCCGGTGCCAATGGCCCAAACGGGCTCATAGGCCACGACCAGCTCATTGATGCACTGGCCCACCTGGTGGATCACGGCCGCCAGCTGGCGCTTGACCACTTCTTCGGTCTGCCCCGCCTCGCGCTCCGCCAGCGTTTCACCCACACAGACGATGGGCGTGACGCCCTTGGCCAGCGCAGCCTGCGCCTTCAGCGCCACCACGGCATCGGTTTCGCCATGGTGCTGGCGACGCTCCGAGTGCCCCACCAGCGTATAGCGCACGCCAAAATCCCGAAGCATTGCGGCCGACAGCTCGCCCGTATAGGCACCCGATTCATGCTGCGACACGTCCTGCGCAGCCACGCCGATGGCCGAGCCTTCAAGCTCGGCCTGGGCCTGGGCCAGATAGACGGCAGGCACGGCCACAGCCACGCCCGCATTGCCCCCCTCGGGCAGACCCTCCTTGAGGGCCTTGAGCAAAACGGCATTGGCAGCCAGGCTGCCATTCATCTTCCAGTTGCCGACGATGAGTTTCTTCTTCATGGTTACCACGTCAAAACGATTTTGCCGGTGTGCTGACTCGACTCCATCAGCGCGTGCGCCTTGTCGGCATCAGCGGCGGCAAAGGTGCTATGGATCACAGGACGAATGCCGCCTGCCTCGATGAGCGGCCAGACCTCGCGGCGCAGGGCCTGGGCGATGGCCGCCTTGAAAGCCACAGGCCGCGGACGCAGTGTGGAGCCCGTCACCAGCAGACGGCGACGCAGGACCAGGCCCGCGTCGAACTCCGCCTTGATGCCACCCTGCACAGCAATGATGACCAGACGGCCATCCTCTGCCAGGCTTTGCACTTCGCGTGCCACATAGCCACCCGCCACCATGTCAAGGATCACGTCCACGCCCCTGCCTTCGGTGATGCGCTGCACCTCCGCGGCAAAGTCCTGCGTACGGTAGTTAATGGCATGGTCGGCACCCAGCTTGAGGCAGTCGGCGCACTTGGCATCGGAGCCAGCGGTCACGATGACCGTGGCGCCGCGCGCCTTGGCCAGCTGGATGGCCGTCACGCCGATGCCGCTGCTGCCACCCTGCACCAGCAGGGTTTCACCCGCCTGCAAGGCACCGCGGTCGAACACATTGCTCCAGACGGTGAAGAAGGTCTCGGGCAATGCCGAAGCCTCCACCTCGCTGAGCCCTGCCGGAATGGGCAGGCACTGGGCCACGGGCGCAACGCAGTACTCCGCATAGCCACCACCGGCCAGCAGCGCGCACACGCGGTCTCCCACGCGCAGGCCTGCCAGCCGCATGGCTTCGTCGTCGCCCGACACGATCACCCCAGCCACTTCCAGCCCGGGCAGATCGGAGGCGCCAGGCGGCGGAGCATAGTGCCCCTTGCGCTGCAACACATCAGGGCGATTGACACCACTGGCCGACACCTGGATCAGCAACTCCTGCGCACCCGCAACGGGCAGCGGACGCTCGCCCAGGCGCAATACCTCGGGAGCACCAAAGTCCGTGAGTTCCACGGCACGCATGATTTGCTTTTCCATCTTTCGACCTCGCAATCCCTGTCAAAAATGCCACAAGCGCTGAACAGGTCAGCGCTTTTTGCCAGTCACCACATGCACCTGCAAGGCCACCCCCCTTTTGGGGAATGGCCTTGCCGGGCATTACTGCTGCTGTTGCTGTTGCTGCTCGCCCTCGGCAGCCGGACGGCCACCGTCACGGGGCTCGCGGGGTTCACGCGGCTCGCGGAACTCGCGCTGCTGGCGGGGCTCACGCGGCTGGCGGAACTCACGCTCGGCAGGCGCGGGGCGCTCGCTGCGCTCCATGCCGGCAGGACGCTCGGTCAGCGCCTTCAGCGACAGCTTGACACGACCCTTTTCGTCAGTCTCCATGACCTTGACCTTGATGATCTGGCCTTCCTGCAGGTAGTCGGCGACGCGCTCCACGCGCTCGTGGGCAATCTGGCTGATGTGCAGCAGACCGTCCTTGCCGGGCAGCAGGTTCACGAGAGCGCCGAAGTCCAGGATCTTGGTGACCGGGCCTTCGTAGATCTTGCCGATTTCGACTTCGGCCGTGATCTCTTCGATGCGGCGCTTGGCCTCGTCGGCCTTGGCGGCATCGCTGGAGGCGATGGTGATGGTGCCGTCTTCGCCGATGTCGATCTGAGTGCCGGTCTCTTCGGTCAGTGCACGGATGGTGGAGCCGCCCTTGCCGATCACGTCACGGATCTTCTCGGGGTTGATCTTCATCGTGTACAGCTTGGGAGCGAAGGACGAGATCTCGGCCTTGGCTTCGCCCATGGCTTCCTGCATCTTGCCCAGGATGTGCATGCGCGCTTCCTTGGCCTGGGCCAGGGCGACCTGCATGATTTCCTTGGTGATGCCCTGGATCTTGATGTCCATCTGCAGCGCAGTGATGCCGCTGGTGGTGCCGGCCACCTTGAAGTCCATGTCGCCCAGGTGATCTTCATCGCCCAAGATGTCGGTCAGCACGGCGAAGCGGTTGTCTTCCTTGATCAGGCCCATGGCGATGCCGGCCACGTGGGCCTTCATCGGAACGCCTGCATCCATCATCGACAGGCAGCCGCCGCAGACCGAAGCCATGGACGAGGAACCGTTGGACTCGGTGATTTCCGACACCACGCGAATGGTGTAGGGGAACTCCTCCTTGCTGGGCAGGCAGGCCGCCAGGGCGCGCTTGGCCAGACGGCCGTGGCCGATTTCGCGGCGCTTGGTCGAGCCCATGCGGCCCACTTCGCCGGTGGCAAAGGGAGGCATGTTGTAGTGGAACAGGAAGCGGTCCTCGAACTCGCCAGCCAGCGCGTCGATGCGCTGCGCGTCACGCTCGGTGCCCAGCGTGGACACGACTAGGGCCTGCGTCTCGCCGCGCGTGAACAGGGCCGAGCCGTGCGTGCGGGGCAGCACGGAGTTGCGGATTTCGATGGGGCGCACGGTGCGCGTGTCACGGCCGTCGATGCGCGGCTCGCCGGCCAGGATCTGGCTGCGAACGATGCGTGCCTCGATGTCGAACAGCATGCCTTCGACCTTGACGCCGTCGAACTCCACGCCCTGGGCCGTCAGGCCAGCCTTCACGGCGGCGTAGGCTTCGCGGCAGGCTTGCGTGCGGCTTTGCTTGTTGCGGATCTGGTAGGCCGTGCGCAGGGCTTCGTCGCCCAGTGCCGCCACCTTGGCGATCAGCTCTTCATCCTTGGCGGGAGCGACCCAGTCCCAGACGGGCTTGCCGGCTTCGCGCACCAGCTCATGGATGGCTTCGATGGCGATGCGGCCTTGCTCGTGGCCAAAGACCACGGCACCCAGCATCACGTCTTCAGGCAGTTGCTGCGCTTCGGACTCCACCATCAGCACAGCGGCTTCGGTACCGGCCACGACCAGATCCATCTGCGAATCCTTGCGCTGGGTCTGACCGGGGTTGAGCACGTACTCGCCATTGATGTAACCCACGCGGGCAGCACCGATGGGGCCATTGAAGGGAATGCCCGACACGGACAGGGCAGCCGAGGTAGCGATCAGGGCGGCGATGTCGGCATCGACTTCGGGGTTCAACGACACGGTGTGGATGACCACGTGCACGTCGTTGTAGAAACCTTCGGGGAACAGCGGGCGGATCGGGCGGTCGATCAGGCGGCTGGTCAAGGTTTCGAGTTCGCTGGGCTTGGCTTCGCGCTTGAAGAAGCTGCCGGGGATCTTGCCTGCGGCGTAGGTCTTCTCGATGTAATCGACGGTCAGCGGGAAGAAGTCCTGGCCGGACTTGGCCTGCTTGGACGCCACCACGGTGGCCAGCACCACGGTGTCATCGATGTTGACCAGTACGGCGCCGGAAGCCTGGCGGGCGATCTCGCCGGTTTCCATGGTGACCGTGTGCTGGCCCCACTGGAAGGTCTTGGTGACTTTGTTGAAGATGGACATTGTTGCTCCTTTGGAATGGGTGGACCGATGCACTCATCGGGCCATGATGGAGAGCAATTCAGAACACGATGCCATTCCAGTGCTGGATTCACTGCTATCAAATCAGCAGCACTGGAATGACACAGCTTCGCTCTGTCTTGCATTCTCCGAAGTAAAAAACGCCTGAGCTAGACAGGCTAACTCAGGCGTTTTGATCTCCCACCGTGCTTACTTGCGCAGGCCCAGCTTGGCGATCAGTGCGGTGTAGCGATCAGCGTCCTTGGACTTGAGGTAGTCCAGCAGCTTGCGACGACGGCTCACCATGCGCAGCAGGCCGCGACGACCGTGGTGGTCCTTGGCGTGTTGCTTGAAGTGAGGGGTCAGCTCGTTGATGCGTGCGGTCAGCAGGGCCACTTGCACTTCTGGGCTGCCAGTATCGTTGGCAGAGCGTGCGTTGGACTTGACGACTTCAGCCTTCACGGAAGATGCGATCATTTTTTTTCCTTTGAAATTGGCCCCTCACAGACAAAAGCAGGGAGGCAGCCTTGGTTACTTGCGCCGGGACTGGAAAGGCCCCGACGTGCGTCTTGCACCATGCAAAACCCTGGGATTATAACAAGCGCGCCCTGTCCAGCATTCACACATGCTTTGTGGCCCCACACCGCGCCGGCCGACAGCCCGCCCAGAATGCCGCAAAGCCTGCAGACATTCATAGATCACGGGAGGGCAACACCATGGCAACGCGTTTTTCATTCACGACTGCAACCTGGCGCGCACATCGGCAGCAATGCGCCCTGCTGAGCCTGGTCGCGGCCCTATGCCTGGCCCTGCCGGCCCAGGCGAGCCCTCACCGCTCCGACACATCGGCCGCGCAAGGCGCCAAGCTCAAAAAAGGCGGACAGCGGGTCCGTGTTCCAACCCACCGCAGCAGCTCCGAGGAATCGCCCGAACAACGCGACAAGCGGCTGTACCGCGAATGCCAGGGCCGGCACAACGCCGGGGCATGCGCCGGATATACCCGGCCACCACCCGGCAGACAACAGCGCTGAGCGTTCCCCCCACAAAAAACAGTCCTACCCCGGAGTCCGATAGCGGCAAAGCCAACAACACCTTGTCACCATTGGATTTTTTGACGCATCGTCATGCCGGATGACCCTGCACCAACGGTACGACTCCTAATTATTGAGGACAGAAACAGATTTGTCTGAAAGACATGTACGAAGAACCCCAATAGATTGAGCAGCGCGCAAAAACAACCAGCGCTTCGCAAGCAGATCGACGGGGAGGGATTCAAGACATGTCATCGACCTGGCCTCAGGCCCACCCGGTCGCAAAAGGCTTCACGGCCATCGAACTGATGGTGGTCGTCGCCATCCTCGCCGCGCTCACCACGCTGGCAGCACCCAGCTTCCACCTCATCATCGAGCGATGGCGCGTTCGCCAGACCGTGGAGGGCCTGCAGTCGACGCTGCAATACGCGCGCTCCGAAGCCGTCCGGCGCGGGGGCGGCGTCTTCATCCAGAAACTACCCCAAGGCACCAACGGCTGCACTCTGGCTGCACGTCACGCGGACTGGGGCTGTGGCTGGGTAGTGTTCGTTGACCGCAATGGCAACAAGCGCTGGGATCCCCGGGAAGAACTACAGCGCTTCGACACTCCCGCTCGCACCCTTGTCATCCGCTCCAGATCCGCCGCCATCATCAGTGTGGACCGATGGGGACAAATGGGTGGATTCACGGCCATGGGCTTCGCTGTCGCCCCGTCTTCCGCCGGCCTCGTCTCTGCTGCAGCGAAAGGCATCTGCGTTTCGTCCGGCGGACGCATCCGGGTGGTCGGCCGGGAGGGCATTCCATGCGCCTGACAAGTACCCACGCTCGGCACGCCAAAGGCTTCACCCTGATCGAAACCCTGGTTGCCACCGTCGTCACGGCCTTGGGTGTTCTGGGAATCCTGAGCCTGCAGATGCGCACCCTGGCCGACACCCAAAGCGGCGTGCGCCGCGCTCAGGCCATCCGGCTGATCGAAGACTTCAGCGAGCGCACCCACGCCAACCCCAATTCTCTCGGACAGATGGGCAACTACGAATCCGATTGGGATCACACCCCTGAATCCACCGCCGACTGCAGCGCCACACCATGCGACCCGGAAACGCTGGCCAGCTACAACCTCGCGCTGTGGAAGGCTTCCGTGCACCAACTGCTGCCAGGCGGAGCCGCCAAGGTCTTCCCTGCAGCAGACGACACCAGCAACGGACGCCACCTGGGCATCGTGATCAGCTGGCGTGAAAACGAGAAATCCAGCAAAGCCGGCTACAAAAAACCCATCGGACTCCATAGCGATGGCACACACGGCGACGAAGCCATGGCCTGCCCCACCGGCAGAACCTGCCACCTGCAATACATAGCGCTCAGCGCTCGTTGCGCGCCATATCTTGCCAACAACGCAGTCCAGTTCTTCTGCGCAAGCCCATGAAGCACACCCACATCGCCGCCGCAACGCTGGTGCAGCCTGGTCAACGGGGCCTGAGCCTGGTCGAACTGCTGGTGGGCCTTCTCCTGGGACTGTTGATCATCGCGGTGGCCCTGGGCGCACTCATGGCATCACGCGCCGTCTCCGGTACCGTCAGCGATGCCAGCCAGCTGCAGCAGCAGGCATCCCACATCTTCCGCGTCATGGGCCGGCAGATCCGGCAGGCGGGGTCTCTTCGGCTGCTTCTCTCGTCTGCAAAACAGGGAACAGACACCGTTGACGTGGCGGACCCCGTTGCATTCGAGGCGAGCGCACAAGATTTCAACCCTGCGCACGACACCATCCTGGGCCTTGATGCGCCAGGCCGCGCTCAATACAAGCTCACCGTGGGCTACAGCAACTACACGCAACCGCTGCACGGCTCGGCCATAGAAACTTCACTGCAGCGCAATTGCCTGGGCCAGGCCAACAGCCACAACCTGATCCTGAGCCGCTTTGCGCTGGACGCCCGCAAAAACACCCTGCGCTGCACCGGAGCACCCTCTGCGGGAGCCCAGCCACTGGCCCAGAACGTTGCCAACTTCCAGGTGCGCTATCTGATCCAGTCGCCGAAAGGTGATGCACGCCTGCAGTACGTCAACGCAGCCGCCGTGGGCCAGGACTGGTCACGCGTCGTTGCCGCGGAGGTCTGTCTGGTGCTTTTCGGGATCGAAGTCATCAACATGCCCGCCGACAGCCGCTACACCGATTGCGCAAGCAGTGACGGCACAGCCGAATCCATCGACATGACCACGCTGCCGGCGCCCAGGACCCGGCGCCTGCACATGGTCTTTCGCAGCGTGTATCAGTTGCGCAGCCAGGGGATGACTGGATGACCGCCAAAGCAGCAGGCATGCGGCATGCCCACACCTGTGCCGCGCGGCGCCAGAAAGGCGTCGCACTGTTCATCGTGATCGCCCTGGTCATGCTTTCCATGCTGCTGGCACTTTGGGCATCGCGCAGCGCCCTGTTCAACGAAATGTTCGTGGGCAACGATGCCGACTACCAACGCGCCCTCGAAGCTGCTCAGGCCTTGCTGCAGGATGCCGAACTGGACATTCGAGGCGAACAGGCCAACGGCGCCGCCTGCATCGCCAACAGCAGCCAGCCATCCGTCTGCCGCAACGCTGCAACCATCACCCAGTTTCCCCAGGAAAGCCAGCAGGTAGGTCTGCTGCTGGCCAACCTGAACCAAGCCACCCCCACAAGCTGCAGAGACGCCCTGTGCACCAAGCGCACAGGGCCTCAGGACTTCTGGAACAACGTGGACGAGACCAAAGGGATCACGCTGAGCCAGATGACCGCCACCGACGTAGCCGCACGCTACGGCCAGTTCACGGGCGCCATTTCTGAAGGCAAGAGCAATCCCATCCTGGCAAGCCGTGAGACAGGAAAGGGGGGTTGGTACTGGATAGAGATCCTGCCCTATGACGCCAGCGCAGGGAACTCAGGTCTCATCGCCAACGACTCTCCACGTCTGGCCCTCTACATGCAGCCCCAGGTGATCTATCGCATCACAGCCATCGCTCACGGCCGCAAGAGCGGCACCCAGGTGGTGCTGCAACAGACCTATGTCCGCCAGAAACGCCGGGACTGATTCAGAACGTCTGACATGCCTTATTTCTTCCACCCTGGGTTCCGCCCCCTCCTGCTGCCAGCCGTGATCGCCGCACTCCTGGCCGCGCAAAACAGCCAGGCCGAACGCTTCTCTGAGGCAGGTACGCCAGTTTCCCTGGCACAAAGAAAAGATAACGAATTTGCCACGCCCATTGAAGACTGTCCGACAGGCCGGACAGCCGATGCCAAGGGCCGCAGCAGCTCCGCCACCTCCAACGGCAGCGTGATTGCACAAGCAGGCGTGGACATATTCACGGCACGCTACAGCGCCAAAGCCGCCTGGAGCGGCTGGATCAACGCAGAAACGGTCCAAGCCGACGGGAGCATCACCGCAGCAGCCGGCTGGCAAGGCAAAAGCACGGCTGACCACCTGGATGCACTCAGTGATCAACAGGTACTCAATGAACGCCTGATCCTGACCTGGAGTGACAGACTGCAAAGGGGCGTGCCTTTCCAATGGCATAAGTTGGACCGCCCCCAGAAGGCGTCTTTCGGCGTCGATGCCGAAGGCAGGGCAGACAAACTGGGCAAGCACAGGTTCAACTTCATACGTGGCGACCGCCGCATGGAAGCTGCGGGACAACCGCCGCGCCCTGACCCAGCCCACCCTTTTCGCCAACGCGGCTCGCGCCAGGGCGATATCGTCAACTCCCAGATCTGGCACACCGGCCACCCCGTGGACAACTCGCCTTTGCCGGGCTATGCGGCCTATGCGCTCGCCCAGCAGAAGCGCCAGCCCATGATTTACGCGGGCGGCAACGACGGCATGCTGCACGGCTTTTCTGCCACTGACGGCAGCGAGAAGATCGCCTACATCCCCCGTGGCGTGATTTCGGGGCTGGCCCGCCTTTCCGACCTCGATTACGACACCCGGCATCGCTACTTCGTGGATGGCTCTGCCATGAGCGGCGACATCAACTCAGGCAGCCATGCATCCCCACAGTGGCGCACCGTGCTGGCAGGCATGCCGGGCGCCGGTGCCAAAGGCTACTTTGTGCTGGACATCACGCACCCAGAGGCTTTCAACGAGCACGGCGCCGGCACGCTGGTCCTGCTGGACCGCACCCAGACCCGCAACAGCGATCCCGGTGACTGCGCCATCTCCGCCGACCTCTGGCAGCGCACCACTTGCCAGGAAGACAAGGACCTGGGCCATATCCTTGCAGCCCCCGTGCGGGACGATGCCAACCCGCAACGCAGCATCCAGATCACGCAGTTGAACAACAACCGCTGGGCTCTGGTGACAGGCAACGGTTACCACAGCATCAACCAGCGACCCGTGCTGCTGATCCAGTACCTCGATGGCAACCAGGAGCTGCTGCGCATCGTGGCCACAGGAGACATCCCCACCGGCACCATACCGGATACCACCAACAATGGGCTCTCCGCCCCACGCCTCGTGGACATCAATGGCGATGGCCGGCCCGATGTGGTCTATGCGGGCGACCTCCAGGGCAATCTGTGGAAATTCATCATCGCCAGCGATGCCTCCTCCGCTTGGGGCATGGCCTTCAACGGCCGGCCGCTGTACACCGCCATGGGTGGCAGTTCGCCAACGGCCTCTCGCGCACTGCGCCAGCCCATTACCGCCCCTGCGTCCGTACGCGCCAATGACCGGTACAGCGTCACCACAGAACCCTCGGGAAGCAATGAACGCGTGACTGTGGGCGGCATGCTGGTGGCATTCGGCACAGGACGCAACATCAACCAGCAGGACACCGGCAATACGGCGGTGCAGAGCATCTATTCCATCCTCGACAACACCCGCTACAAGCTGCTCGCGGACGGCCGTGTACAGCCTTGCACGGGTGACTCGGACTCTGAGTGCAAGCTGCCTGCAGGGCAGCGTCCAGCCCCCTTATCCGGCATCGGTGAGCTGGCCAAACGCTCGGTGCCCCCCCAGACGCAAGGGATCGTAGGCCGTGGCACTTGGCGAGTGGACTCCACCACCGACCTCGACTGGACGCGGCACAAAGGCTGGTACGTGGACCTTCCCCTGTCAGGCGAGCGCCTGCTCAAGCCGATGAGCTTCTACGATGGCAGCAACCTCCTCGCGATCTACAGCCAGATACCCGCCAGATCCTCCAAACGTCCTGGTGAAGCCATAAGCCACCCCGCTGATGCCTGCAATGTGAGCGAGGAAAGCCAATTTCTGACGCTCATGAACATCATGGATGGCAAGCGGCCCAGTGTTCCATTGATAGACAGCAACGGCGACGGCGTCTACGACACGGCAGATCAGGAGGCCTCGCGCGCAACGGTCTCCGGGGGATCCCAGACATTGCTCAACAAAGGCCATCACGCCATTGGCTACGACACCGATGGCCGCCGCAACGTCCTCGCCCGCATGCCCGAGCAATCCCTGCGCCCCAGCTGGCGCCAAATGAAATGAGCCGCACAATGCGCCACCCTCCTCCCCCGGGCTTCACACTCATAGAACTCATGATCGTCGTAGCCGTCATAGTCATCCTCGGCACCGTCGCCGTGCCCAGCTACAACGAATACATCCGCGGAGTCCACCGCGCCGATGCCCGCGCCGGCCTGCTGCAGGCCCAGCAATGGCTGGAGCGCGCAGCCACGGCCAACGGGGTCTACCCCACCAAGCTCCCCGTCGATCTGACCTGGACCCGCGACTCCAGCAAGCGCTACACCATCGACTTTTTGGCAACCAGCGGCCACGACGACGACACTTACACCCTGATCGCCACGCGCCGTGGCTCCCAGCTCAACGACCGATGCGGCGATTTCACACTGACCCATACGGGCGAGCGCGATGCACGGAACCTGGGCGCGAATACCAAAGCGATAGAGTGCTGGGGACGGTAGCTGCGACCGCGTGAGATGCCTCAGGTGGAGCCGTCCACACCAAGCCGATCCGCTCCTACCTTCCGAAGAATCACCCGCAAGTCGTCGCCCACGCTTGCGACCGACTGGAATGACATGGCCTGCGCATCGGCGAGCCTGCTCAAAGAGGGCGTATCGGCCCAACCAGCCCCGCCCCACAGAAGCTTGGGGGCCAGATAGGCCAACCACTCATCCACCAGCCCGGCCTCGACAAGCGCTGCGTTGAGTCGATGACCCGCCTCGACGTGCAGTTCATTCACTTCCAGCCTCGCCAGATCGTGGATCATGGCCCGAACATCCACACGCCCCTGCCCATCAGGCATAGACAACAACTGCGCTCCACGCTCCACCAGCGCAAGCGCACGGTCTGACGTCAGATCACTGACTGCTGTGTAGATGACCACCTTGCGTTGCGCCGCAAACAAGACTGCATCCGGAGGTGTCTGAAGCTGGCTATCCGCCACGATGAGGGTAGGCTGCCGAAACGTTTCGACCTCCCTGACATCCAGGCGAGGATTATCGGCAAGCACCGTGCCTATGCCCGTGAGAATCGCACAGGAGCGAGCGCGCCAAGCATGGCCATCATGTCGGGCTTCGGCAGAGGTGATCCACTGACTCTGCCCATTGCTCAATGCAGTGATGCCATCCAGAGAAGCTGCCACTTTGGCGCGCACCCAAGGCCTACCCCGAAGCATGCGGCTGAAAAATCCCAGATTCAGTTCCCACGCCTGGTCTGCGCCATCACTAATCTCAACCTCGACACCTGCGGCGCGCAGCCTCTCAAAGCCCTGTCCGCCCACGCGGGGATTGGGATCCGTCAACGACGCCACCACTTTGCCAATGCCCGCCTCGACCAGCGCATCGCAGCAAGGTCCCGTGCGGCCATGGTGGGCGCAGGGTTCCAGGGTCACATAGGCAGTGGCGCCTCGCACGGAGTGCCCCCGGGACTGGGCATCGCGCAAGGCCATGATTTCGGCATGCGGACCACCTGCTCGCTGGGTGGCACCTTGACCCAGCAACTGCCCCCGGGAGTCGACGATGACGCAGCCAACCCGGGGGTTGGGTGAGGTTATGAACAGGGCTTGCGTGGCAAGCCCGATGGCTTGTGCCATCCATTGCGAGGACAATTTGGAGACCATTTCAGGTAGTCAGCGGCAGCCCCCGCCCATCCGCCGACTATCGCCAGCAGTAGTCCATGGCCGCCTGCTTGTTGGCGAAATACTTGTCACTGTACTCCTTCAAGTCCTTGCGGCCGTATTGGTCCAGGTAGAAATCGCCGCAGCGATCCGAGGCCATGCCTGCAGAGGCTTTTCGCACGGCCTTGATGGAGTAGGCATCCCGCACATCCTCAGTCACCACAACCGAAATGTCATAGACCGCCGTGCCCTGCCCCTTGGGGGGAGATACCGAGAAATATGCAGGAAACAGCGCAGAATTGGTCACGGCAGTTCCAGCGCTGTTCTTGTCATAGCGGAAATTTTCCGAATAGAACCGTTCCATCCATTGCTGCGCGGACGCGAGAACGGTCCTGGCTTCAGACCGTCGGCTTTTGGCCACGTATTCCTTGTAGGACGGGTAGGCCACCGAGGCCAGTATGGCGACGATGGCCACCGTGATCATCAATTCGATCAAGGTGAAGCCAGCCATCAATCGAGGAGCTTTTTTCATTGGTTGGTCCTCAAGCCCGGCACATCGCGCCACTGCATGCGGGGTGACGAGCTGAAGCACATGATAGCGTCCGCGTTGCGGCCCACCACGCGCTTGGCGCCCATGCCCGGGCCGCAGGTGGGAGAGGCCTTCTCGCAAGTACTGCCCGTGCACGTGCATCCGGGCTCGCCCGCCTTGCAGGTTTTGGTGAAAGGCTTCTTCGAGCGGTCATTGACCACACGCACGCGCTGGTCACCGCCAATGTCCTTGCCCGCGATGATGACCGTCTTGGAACTCACCACCATCGTGCCTTGCACATTGCGCTCGGCACGTCCAGAAATGGGGTCGATGGTGTAGAGGGTCGTATTGGGTGTGTCCGAGCATTGGTTGGAATCCGATTTCGGCCTGACTCCCACCAGGGAAAGCACGCCCGCATCCAGCGACGGATCAGCGATCACGGCCTCTGCCGAGCCAGGCAGAGCGATGAACCAGCCATCATGCTGTGACCAATCCAGCGCCGTTCCATCGGAAGACACATAGACATTGCCTGCACTGTCCCGCGTGTAGGCACGGGACACCAGCGTGCTGCCCGACCAGGCCGGCAACGCCCTTGTCGTGGGCATACCAGGGCGATCCCAGATGCCATAGACGCGTTGCGTGGTGCCAGTCGCGGGAAAGTCCCCGGTTTCAAATGCATTGCCAGTACCGAAGGTGACCAGCATGCCGCCACGCCCCATGAACAAGGTCTGCGGCGCCGTTGTGATGGGCAGTTGCGTCGTGACAGCCGAGGGCCCGGTACCCGTGGTGTACTGGGCTCGGAACAAGGGAAGATTGGCGGACGACGTGGATTTGTAGGCTACACCCCAGTTGTCTGCCGTCGTGCTGGACACATCGAACTTCCACAGATTGCCCTTGAGATCCCCTGCGTAGATCACATCGGCCGTACCGTCGCCGTTGTAGTCCTCCCAGCGTGGCATGGCCATGCCATTGCCGGTGCCGGCATCGGCGACGATCTTGGTATAGCGCCCGCTCCAACTGCCGCTCGAAGGGCCATCCATGTAGAGGATATAGAGCACCGCCTTGCCACCGGGAGACCTGTTGCCATTGCCCAGCAGCAGCGCATACTGGCCGTTGTTCATCTTTGCCACGGGTGTGGCCTGATTGCTGGTGGTATGGATACCCACATCGCCGGTGATATAGCCGAGATCCGCATCATCGTCCGACGTGAATTGCCATTTGAAGATGCTGGATGCATTGGACTCCGAGAAGCTCGAAGGGTCAGTCGCATCGAGAGCAAACACGGCGCGTCCACCGCGACCCAGCGATGCGAAGACATAAGACCGCCACACCGACTTGGAGCCCGATGTCACCAATACGTCAGCCGTAAAAGGATTGCCGTCCACATAGGGCCAGATCGTGCCCTGCGGCAAGGTCTCGGTGGAATCCAGTGTGAAATTGGCGTTGTTGAGCTTGGTGCGACTGGAAGTGTCGCGCTGCAGCGGCAGCTCGGGCAGGCGATTGGCCAGCACCCCCGGCACATAGGCCAGCAGCTCATTGCCATTTTCCGCATCGAAGGCGTGCAGCATGCCGTCATTGGCAGCCACCCACAGCAGCTTCTTGCGGCTGCGGTTGTCACCATAGAACTTGGTGTAGTCGGAATTGCCCTGAATCAGCGCCTGGGGGCGATCCTGTATCCAGGGTGTACCGTTCACGATGGAGCCCAACAGACTATTGCCACGCTGGCGCAGAGCGGAGGCGCCCTCCAGAGATTGGTCGCCGCGCACATAGTTCAAGGCCAGCTTGGCGTTATCCACGCTGAGCTTGTTGGCTGAAGCCGTGGTCATCTGCTCCTTATAGGCGTCGGTCAGGGAGTCCCAGCGCAAGGCGATACCCGCATTGCTGCCATTGCCGCTGTTGGTGATGATGGCGCGTGTGCCACCCGCCGCGGCGGTCTTGAGCAGCAGCCCGGCTTCCCACGAGTAATTGGCCCCGACATTGCCGTCCGCATCGATCTTGTAGGCCTCCAGCGCGCCCGAATAGGTCGCATTGTCGAACTTGGCCACGTACTTGTAGCTGCCTGACACGAACTGAGAGGACGAAATGGCGGGAGCCGCATTCGAGTCCTTCGCCACGGCATCCAGCACCCGACGCAACTGGGCCTCGAGAATTTCAGGACGGCGTGCGAGGAAGTAGCCGTCCGGAACACCATCCGAGCCCGAGTTTCCATCGCTGCTCAGGCTGTCCCAGCTAGCCTGGTTGGGCGGCATGGTCAGTGTGCTGTAGGTGCCGTTGGACAGCTTCTCGCTGGACCGGAAGTAGCCGTATTTCGCGGCATACCACAGCGGGTCCCTGATCAGGGCATCCGTCTCGCCGACCATGTTGAAGGTCATGGGCACCAGATAGTCCTCGTTCTTGACCGTGCAATAGTCGGAGAATTTGCTGCTGGAGCCATCAGAAAAGCTGACCGTGCCATTGCCGGTGACATTGCAGACTGTGCCGTCGTAGGTCTTCCCGCTTACCAGCCGTTTGTTGCGATAGCTGTCATCACCGCACAGGTATTGGGATGTCTCGGGCATGCCGCTGAGCTTGCCGCTGCTGTAGTGCTGATGGGTCAGGTACCGCCCGTTGGCTGACTTGCCGCCAGTTTGCACGCCAATGACGCTAAAGCCATGCGTTCCCGGGCTGCCTCCGCAGACCGCCGGGATGTCGGTGGTGATGGTGATATCCCAGCCGGAAGGCGATTTGGCATTCTCGGTCAAGTCGTAACGCAGGAAGCCGGTGATGTCCATGTCATAGTCACCGCCCATCAAAATGTCATTCCAGGTGACGATGAATGATCCATAGCGCTCGCCGGAACTGATGGAGGCAAAGGTCAGCGGCGCGCTGACATTTCCATTGTTCTGCACGCTCTCGGGTGTGATGTAGACATATTTCTTGGGGTTGCTTCCAGGGATCAGCACATCAATGCGTGGAGACCCCCCGGTCAGCGAGGCCGCCATGGTCCGGACCTTGAGGGCGTTCTCCACCGTACCCAGGTCCGAAGGCGGGTTGGAGACATTGCGGATCTTGGCGGTATTGCCATAGAGCGCGGCGCCTGCCACCTGGTAGGTTCCGCCCATGGCCGGCGCTTCAGGGCAGATGCCATTGACGTCCGAAAGCGTGCCCACCGTTTTCGCGGAACAGGCATTCTTGTCGTCAGCCGCCGTCAATCCCTTGCCGCTTACCGAGCCCACGGAGCGTGATGTTCCTGTCAGCCCTTCGGCATCCCCGATCTTGTTGACGTAGGAATCCAGGTTTCCGCTGGTATTGGACAAGGTAGCGAAGGACGTTGCAGCCTGGCCGTCAAAGCTCAGCGAATTGGCCGAGAACGCCAGGATATTGAGCGGCCTGCAAATGGCATTGCCATACTTTGCACGGGCGTCCGTCGTGGCCAGCGGGTCGGCCCAGGCCGCCACGGGCATGCCCGCCGTCGTGTCGTTCTTGCTGGATGAGGGATTGTTGGGCGTTGGACTGCTGCCGTTGTAGGCGTAGTACTGCAGGGCCTGCACCACCATCTCGCCTATGGGGTTGCCCCATGCCGGCAAATCTCCATCGGGAGAATTGCTAGGTGTCTTGCCGTTGCCATACGAGGTGCCATTGCGCCCGAACAGAATGATCGAGTCGAAGGTCTTGATGGCGCCCTTGCCCGTGTCTCGGAGATCGTCCAGTTTCTTGGCACATCCCGAGGAGTCGCTGTGACAAAACACCCCGTTGCTGCGGTTGATTTCATCGTCCAGGTCGCGGATGTTCTTGCGCAATGCGCCAGCCGTATGGTTGTTGTCGTAGCTGCCTGTGATCAGGCCGAATTCCACGCGCGCCGCGGCGTTGCTGGTGCTCGGATAGCCGAATTCCTGCAGCAGGCCATAGGGCTTGTAGTTGGACGTGGAGTCCGACGGATAGGCCTGGCAGCGTTCATCTCCCAGCAGGCTGGGAACGCAGGCCTTCACCTTGACGACCAGGTCAGGGCCTATGCCCGAATAGGTGGCTCCATCCGCTGTCCTGGATGGAATTTTCTCTTCATGCGGGACCCCGCCGTTGCCTTTGTTCACATCGGAATAGAAGCGCGCCAGCTTGGGGCCGAAGGTGCCAAGGTTGTAGTTGTCCGGATCATCTCTCCAGCGACAGAGCTTGACTTCCACGGTGGACCAGAACCGCACATTGCCCCTGACCATCCGGATGTTGGGCACCGACGCGGCAGGGTCTTCGCTGCTGCCGGTGACGCACATGCTCAGGCCCGCATAGTAGGTAACACCATCTTTGGTCCTGTTCAGATCGTTCCGGTTGAAAGGCGTGAACTCCCGGATATCGGTGCCACGGTAGTACTTGACGAAGGAGTGCGCATCCTGCACCAGCCTGGAGCCCATCAGCACCGTGGATTCGTTCTTGTCCTCGCTGCGAAAGCCTCCATAGAGCATCTTGCGCACGGTATCCAGGCGCGTCATCGTTGCCCAGTTGAGGAAATTGCCGCTCCAGTAAGACTGCGTGGCAGGACAGCTGAACTTGTTGGATTTGACGGTCCCGGTGGTGATCTCTGTTTTCGTCGCCAGCACCTTGGGGACGAAGATGCCGCTTTCATAGGCATAGCACTTCGTGGCATCGAAATAGCCGTAGTACTTGAAGTCGGGCTTGAACGTGGTGTCGATCACGCCGTCGCCATCGAGGTCCTCGAAGTCCGTGTAGACCGGCCCGAACAGGGTGTGGTCCTTCGAGGCCGTCAACATGATCATCGGCTTGTTGGCCGATGTGACGATGTTTGGCGGAACGCCCTGGCGTGGCCTGGAGACCTCCAGCGGCGTCGCGCCCACGGCAGCGCAGGCGAGCGCGGCGACCAGACCGCCCACAAAGACCAGCAATGATTTTCTTGTATTCATTTTTCCCTCACCTCAAGGAAAGTAGATGGTCTGAAGCACCACCTGCGTGCGTTGCGAGTAGCCAAAGCCACGGGCCGTCACCCTGTACATATACGACCACTGGTTCGCGTTCTCTCCCCGCGATGTGACCAGGGTTTCGTCGAGATTCATCCGCACATGTTTTCTGCGGAAGATCTCGATCAGGTATTCGGGCTGCACGGCCACGCCCGTGATGGCAGCCACACCTGTATAGGTTCCCAGCGGCACACCGCCGGAGAAGTCGCAGTTCTTGCTGGTGACAGGCATTCGGCCGGGCTTGGAGTCAAAGTCGTCATTCCACAGCCCCCCCTTGCCTGTAGGCCACCAGGGCTCGGCAACAGTCTTGTTGTCCTTGGCGGCGGTGGACCAGTCTGTGGTCGTATAGCTGGCATCGGCCATATAGCAAAGCCCACCTTTGCACGTGGCCGAAAAGTCGTTGGGGTTGAGCTCCTGCACGCCGCGAGAGCAGGACGCATTGGTGCGCAGCGCGGCCTCGGCATTCAGGATGTCCCGCTCCGCATCGCGCAGCGCGGATTCGGCCGCCTGGCGTGCAGCCTCCTGATCCTGCTGGTTGCGCGCCAATCCTTCGGACAGAGTCGATTGCTTGACCATCCACAGCGTGATACCCGTGATGGCAACCAACAGCAGCATCACGACAACCAGCGCCACGCCACGTTGATGATTGATTTTTTGTTGCGACGACATGATCACGCGATCTAGTAACTTTGCTTCAGGCCATTGCGAGCGCCGAAAACCTGGACAAGCCGGGTATAGGTCTCTCCTGTCGGCTGGCTCTTTTCCACTTCCTGGCAATCCACATACTTCCGCTCACTGCCGGATTTGTCGGCGATACGGGTTCTGCCATTGAGGGTCTTGGTCAGAATGCAGACCCGAATGGAGACAACGCGCTGCCAGCCAGTCATGGTGACACCGTCGATGACGGTACTTGACAGTCCATTGACCTCCTTGGCCGTATAGAAGCGATCCGGGGAAAGCGTCTGATTCGTCGAATAGATGCCATAGGTGAATTGCATGTCCTCGATGCCCGCCAGCAGTGGCTGGTAGGCTGTGCTGTCCGCCGTGCCATGCGGGCTTTTGCCATTGCCGCTGCAAACCAGGCTCTTGGTGCTCACCTCACTTCGCCCCACATACACCGTGCCTGCACTGAGTGCATAGCGGTTGGAGCCGAACAGCGGCAGGCGGGGTGGCTTGCCATCTGCGATGGTCACACCCTTGGCATCCTTGTTGCGCTCGCTGTTGCTGGGATCGGAAGCCACGTCCCGCCCCGTGCAGTCGAAACGCGAACCCGTTGCGCCACCCATCGAATCGCTGGTGAAGTAATTGATCACCAGGGTGTCGGGGTCATTGGCGGTCTCCGTCCCGCAGAGGCTGGTGGCAACGTCAAGCTTTGCACCATCGCAGCCATAGATCCCGGTCTGAAAGGCCGTGGGAGGCCAGCCGCTGGCGGGATCCGCCCAATCGGTAGACACCCGCGAAGTAGCAGGGATGGGCGGATAAGTGTCATACATACCAGTCTGGCTTACATCCACCGGGATGGGCAACGCTGGCGCCGGATAGAAGCCGGCATTCATGATGGCGCGCCCCATCATCTGCATGGCAAATGCCCCCGTCTCGCTGCTGACAGTACTGCGGTCCTGGGCGCGCTGGGAATCCACTGATGCCGTGTACACAAAAACGGCGGCAAGTATGATGACCATGCTGATGGCCAGTGCCACCATCAGCTCCACAAGAGTCATGCCACGCTGTGGCTGGATGTGCGTTTTCATAGCTCAGGGCACGAAAGAAAAACGGGAGCAGCGCACCCCTTCGACCGCCTTGGCCTCTGCCGGACAACAGGTCTGCCGAGCCATGCCGCTCTGGTCAGCATTGCAGGTGGGTGCCTTCTGCAACGTGGCATCCGAGCTGCCGTCGGTGAACTCCTTGTCGAACCACATGAGGGTCACGGTAATTCCATCGCGCTTGTTGCCTGAAAGCATGGCACCGCCCTGCGGCATGCTGTCGCGGACCTTCTGGCGCCAGGTCAGCAGATCGAAAGTGGCCCGCTCGCTGGAAGTGCAGGCCGCCGTGTTGCAGTTCTTGCTCACGGAGAAACTGTCCTTTTGCTGCGCGGTCCAGTCAGAGGCGATCGTATACAGAGAGGCAACTTCGCTGCCGCTCTGCATGAAGCTCGGGCCCGCAGCATCGGCGTTGATGCGAATGCGTTCCGACAGGTCGAATACAAGGCCGGTCCCTGCGGCGCGCGACATGGTGGTGATCCGGTATTTCGTCGTGGCCGCCTGCAGCCCAGCCAAGCCCAGCAGGCCGATGGACATAATGATCAGCGCGACCATCATCTCAATCAGCGTTACGCCTTTATGAGTGCGGCGTGTCATGGCATGAGCGAATTTCATTCTTGGCCCTCAGCAGGACTTGTCGCCTGGGATGCTCCTGGAACGTCCCTGGGCATCAATGCAGATATTGGAGCCATACCTCTGGGTGTAGGAGCTGTCCTTGTCCTTGTAGAAAAGGCCAAACTGGGAAGAGCTGGGCAAGGACGGCGAACCGGAGGAATTGAACATGATGGACCTGACCGGAGTGGTGCCCGCAGCAGACAGGAGCACGTCGCTGCCGTTGGCCACCCGGGCGAAGATCAGATCGCCATCCACCGCAGGCTTGGTGGCGGTGGCATCGCAACTGGTGTTCAAAAAGGCAATCCAGCCGACCTGCCAGTCACTGCCCGTCGTCGTACATACAGGTGCCGCATCAGCCGCCTTGCTGCTCATGCACATGGTGACGCAGGTATTGCGGCTTACGGATTCACTCCTGGCACGCAGGATTGAGCCCGAGAACTCGCCGCCCACGCCGTTCATCTTGCTTTTGACGATGTAGTCGCCAATCGAAGGCGCAGCCAGCATCGCCAGCACTACGGCAATGGCCAGCGTCACCATGAGTTCAATCAAGGTGAAGCCTCGGACCCGCGTTGCGCGCGGAAACAAAAACTTGCAAAAGGACATATTTGATTATTGCTTTGTGATCGCGCAAGGATGGAACCGTTCGGCGGCCACACGACGCCGCCTGTCATTGCGCCAGACTGGTCCGGCAGGCACGCCGCGTTTTCGGCCACATCCGCCGCAGATGTGTCATGCAAGAATTCAACAGCTCCGCATTCGCACAGATCAGCCCACCTACCAGTTTCAATCACCATGAGCGACTTGCCCTTACCCCTGAACCGGTTGCGTCAGTCGCTGATGGGCATGGTCTTGCTGGCGCTTCTTGCGTCTACCGGCTGCGCGGGCTTGCCCAGTCAGGTGGAAAGACCCGTGACCCGGGCGCTAACCAACTCCTCTGTCACCCCCCTGGGCCAGTTGATCCAACAGCAGCGCTCCGAAGCGGGAAGCAAGCAGACCTCCGCCTTCACCCTCCTGTCCGGTGCCCAGGCGGCCTATGGCGCCCGGCTGGCACTGGTCGAGGGAGCGCAGCAGACGCTGGACCTGCAGTACTACGCCATCCATGCCGACGAGAGCACGCAGCGCCTGCTGCGCGGCGTGGTCGAGGCAGCACGGCGTGGCGTGCGCGTGCGCGTGCTGCTGGACGATTTCCACAGCACGGGCGCGAATGCGCAGGTCATGCGCCTGGCCTTTGTGCCGGGTATCGAGATGCGCATGTTCAACCCCCTGGCAGGCGCGCGCAGCTCGGCACTGGGCCGGGCCTATACGCTGCTGACGGATTTCCAGCGGGCCCAGCAGCGCATGCACAACAAGCTGTTCATCGCCGACAACGCCATGGGCGTGATCGGGGGGCGGAATCTGGGCGATGCGTATTTCGATGCGGACAGCGCCAGCAATTTCGTGGACCTCGACGTGCTGGCGGCGGGGCCGGTGGTCGGCGATCTGTCACGCAGCTTCGACAGCTATTGGAACAACCAGCGCGCCTATCCCGTCCAGTCGCTGATCAGCCTCAAGGAGCTCAAACAGTTGCGCGAGCGCTTTGCGGACGATGATGACCAGGCGCAGGAGGATGACCCCACGCCAGCCGTTCCTCCGAAGGAGGCAAAGGCAGATGACCAGACGGCCGAGCAGCGCCGGATCATCTGGGACCAGCAGCCCATGGATTTGCGCAAAGCTCGCTGGACCTGGGCATCGGCCGCCGTGCTGGTGGATGAGCCCGCCAAGATTCCGCTGGACAGGGATGAAGGCCCAGGCTCCATCACAGGCGCTGGCACGGATGCGTCTGCACAGGCCAGCCCCGCTCCGCACAGCCCGCAGGCCAGGCCTGCCGGCACGCTGCCCATGGGCCAGCCGGCTGGCACCCTGCGCCAGGCGGCGCGTCCGGTGCTGGAGGCCGATTCGGTGGTCGATGGTCTGCTGGCCCTCGTGCGCAAGACCCGGCGCGATCTGCTGGTGGTCTCGCCCTACTTCGTGCCGGGCCCGGACATGATGGAGGCGTTTCGTGGCGCGCGGCAACGCGGAGTGCGCGTGCGGATTCTGACCAATTCGCTGGCTTCCAACGATGCACCCTTGGCCCATGCCGGCTATGCGCGCCACCGCAAGGCGCTGCTGGAGATGGGCGTCGAACTCTACGAGATGCGCAGCACGGCGGCCAGCGTCCGCTCTGCATTCGGTTCGGGCAGCACGGGTGGCGGCGGTCCTTCGGGTTCCACAGGCGCATCGCGTGCAATGCTGCACTCCAAGCTGCTGGTGGTGGACGGGCATCTGGTGGCAGTCGGCTCGATGAACCTGGATCTGCGCTCCCAGTTGCAGAACACCGAGATTGCCCTGCTCATCGCCAGCCGCGAGTTCGGCCGCCTGGCCACGCAAAGCATTGACGAGGGCCTGCAGGATGGCAGCTGGCGCGTCGAGCTCGACAAGGATGGCGAGCTGGTGTGGCGGGCTTCGGAAGACAGTGAGCGCGGTGACGAGCACAGCGAGCCCGATGCCAGCTGGGGCCTGCGCCTGATGCTCAAGCTCATTGGCCCGCTGGCGCCCGACCATCTGCTGTGACCGGCCGATCGCGCTAAAGCCCGGCCCACTCCTGGCGCCGCGCCAGCGCTTGCACCCACAGCGTGATCTCGCGCTGGTCAGTCTGCGTGCGCACTTCCTGATAAGCCTGCTCGGCTTCGGGAAAGCGGCGGCGCAGCAGGTTCAGCCATTGCTTGAGGCGGCCTGCGCGCTGGCGCGGCTCCAGATCCTCGCAGACCATGTCCCAGAAACGCTGGACCTGCGGCACCAGATCGCTCCAGAACACCTGTGCTTCAACATGCTCTGCTGACATCTGCCCGCCTTCCACTGCAGCGCGAATGGCCAGCGCCAGGCCTGGGTCGGCAACGATTCCCCGGCCCAGCATCAGATCGCCGCAGCCCGATTGCTCGCGGCAGCGCAGCGCATCCTCCACCGTCCAGATCTCGCCATTGGCCACCACGGGCACGGTCACGGACTCGCGGATGCGCGGGATCATGTCCCAGTAGGCAGGCGGACGGTAGCCGTCGAGCTTGGTGCGGGCGTGGACGACGATTTCGCAGGCGCCACTGGCCTGCATGGCCTGGGCGCATTCGGTCATCAGGGTCGTGTCGTTGAAACCCAGGCGCATCTTTGCCGACACAGGCATGGCCGCCGGCACGGCAGCACGCACGGCACCCACCACGCGCGCGATCTGCTCAGGGTCCTGCAGCAGCGCAGCACCGCCGCCATGGCGGTTGACCACCTTGGCGGGGCAGCCGAAGTTCAGATCGATTCCCTCCGGACCCAGGCGCGCCAGATTGGCCGCATTGGCCGCCATGCTGTCCGGGTCCGAGCCCAGCAGTTGCGCACGCACGGGCACACCGGCCAGCGTCCGGCTGCCATTGTTGAGCTCCGGCATGGTGCGCAGGAACACCTTGTCGGGCAGCACGGTCCCCGTGACGCGGATGAACTCCGAGACACAGCGGTCTGCGCCGCCCACGCGCGTGAGCACATCGCGCAGCACGAAATCAAGCAAGCCCTCCATGGGCGCCAGCAACAGTCTCATCACCTATGTCGCGGGGCCTGCGCCCCGTCTTCCTGTTACAGATCAAACAATATTTCTGCGATCGGCATCGGCCGCCAGCCCCTGGAAATCAGCGCCCGCCCATGCGATGGCAGGCGATTGTGCCCTTGCCGCAGAGCATCGGTCGGACCAGTTGTCATGGCTTCTTCACGCCACGGTCATTCATGTAACGTGCAATCGTGGCTTGTCGGACTCCCTGCCCCCACCATGCTGCTGCAAAAAACTGCCAAGGCCCTTGAAGAGCTGCAGCCCGGCCGCCGCAGCCTGCCGCTGCGCGAGCGCTCGGTGCTGCTGATGGCCGATGGCCGCACCGAGGAGCAGTTGCAGCAGGTCCTGGGCGCACAGGCCGGCGAACTGATCGAGCAACTGATCGCCAGCGGCCACCTGCAGCGCCTGGCTGGCCAAGCCGCCGCGTCATCGCCCCAGGCCGCCTCCATGGCACCGGCCGCTGCGAAGGAATCCAACCCGCCCAGCCCCGCCGCCACGCTGAATCTTGCCGGCACACGCATGTACCTGTTCGATATGTGCGAGCGCATGTTCGCCAACCGCCATGAGGACAAGGCCCAGGTGCTGCGCCATCTGCTGCGCGAGGCGCGCGATCTTGAGGCACTGCAGGCGGCCGCCCTGCAGCTGCTGCAGACCGTGCAGGAACATGCGGGCGACGAGCGCGCCGATGCCCTGCGCGAGCGCCTGCGGCATCTGCTGCCCCAGGAGGCAGCGACGGCACAGGGCGCCTAGACGAATCGAAGGGTGGACGCGCGCGCGCGATCAGCGCGGCGCCAGGCGCCACAGCGAGGTGAGCTCGGCGGCGCGTGCCGCGTGCAGCGGATCGGTGGAGTCCGCAGCCTTTCCATGGCGCGGGCGGATGTCCTCGCGGCCCAGGACCTGCAGGCCTGCGGCATCGATCCAGCCCAGCAGTTCCTCGCGCGAGCGCAACTGCAGGTGCTCGGCCAGATCCGACAGAATCAGCCAACCTTCGCCGCCCGGCAGCAGATGTGCAGCAAGGCCTTCGACAAAACCGCGCAGCATGCGGCTGCCTTCGTCATAGACGGCCTGCTCCAGCAAGGAGCTGGCCTTGCCCGGCAGCCACGGCGGATTGCAGACCACCAAGGCGGCCCGGCCTTCAGGGAACAGGTCCGCCTTGCGCAGGCTCACGCGCTGCGCCAGACCCAGCCGCTGCAGGTTGTCCTGCGCGCAGGCCAGTGCCCGGTCGCTCAGGTCGGTGGCCACCACCTGCCGCACGCCACGGTGCAGCAAGAGAGCGGAAAGCACACCCGTGCCCGTGCCGATATCCCAGACGGCGGCGTCGGCCTGCTGGGCTGCGGCCGGCAGGGGCGCCTGCGCCACCAGATCCAGGTACTCGCCGCGCACCGGGGAGAACACGCCGTAGTGCGGATGAATGCTGAACTCCGGCATGCCCGGCACGGCCAGGGCCACGCCCTTCTTGCGCCACTCATGTGCGCCCAGGGCACCCAGCAGTTCACGCAGGGGAACGATCACCCTTTGAGCACCCTGGTCGGCGGGAATCTCGCCCCAGGCTTCGCGGCAGGCTTCGCTCCAGTCCGGTGCGCGGCGCAGGGCGCAGTGCCAGCGGGTATCGAGCTCGATCATCACGCTGGACAGGATGCGCGCACGCTGCGCCAGTGCCTGGCGGTGCAGGTGGAAGGCGTGGGGAAAGACTGGCTTGGCGTCTTCCTTGCCGGCGCGGCGCTGGCGCGCCTTGGCGGAAGTCTCACGGGCGGGCTTGTCGAGGCGGCGGCCCAGGGCCGACAGCAACTGCCGGGCATTCTGGAAATCGCCGCGCCACAGCATGGCCTGGCCTTCGCAGGCCAGGCGGTAGGCGCTGTCGGCGGCCAGGCTGTCGTCAGCGATGACGATGCGGCGCGGTGCGGTCATGGTGCTGTCCGCGCGCCACAGGGCAACCTGGGTGGCCTCGTGCTCCTGCCACTGCAGCAGGGACCAGTTCTGGGAAGAGGACAAGGCCTGCTGCTCCGTGAGTGATGGGTGGATGGTTTGGCGAATCGATCAGTTCAGTGCGCGCTTGAGCCGCACTTCCTCGATCTTGAGAGCGCCGACCTGGGCCGTCTTGGCGGTGGACATTTCGCGCTTGAAGCCGGCGAGCTCATGGAAGCGCAGCGCGCGTTCATTGCGCAGCGGCACCCACGAGGTGACATTGGTGCAGCCTTCTTCGAGCAGGCCGTCGCGTGCGGCGTCCCACAGGGCCACGCCCACACCCTGATTCCAGTGCGTGGGAGAGGCATAGATGGCCCAAATTTCACCGGTGGTCTGGCGCGACTTTTCATCGCGCGAGCGGTCGAAACCGACGAAGCCGACGATCTTGTCGCCATCGATGGCGACCTGAACCTGGGGTTCGCAAAATTCGATGGCTTCGCGCCAATAGGCCTGGCGTTTTTCTACCGACGACATGCTCTTGAGCTGGTCATCGGGAACCAGACCGCGATAAGCCTCCATGGCGGAAGCAGTATGGATCTGGGCAATCGCTTTTGCATCGCGGAGAGTGGCTGGACGAACCTGGATACTAGACATGGAAAAACCGAAACGAAAACAGGTGAAAATAGAAGGGCGTGATTTTCACAGGAATCGCGCTTTTTGCGTGCGTTGCGGCTCTTAGCCATGCACGCAAGTACGGCTGTGCTCGTTTTCTTGCCCTCGGGATTGGGATGTGCTATGTGCTCTCCAAAAAAGAGCAGCTGGCGCACGCGACACAAGGCTTGGCAAGGAATCAGTTGACAATTTCTCACGATGCAGGCAAGCCCGGCAACGGCGAGAAATCACCCCCTCGCTCACAGCCAGCGGCGCATCAACTCCATGATGCGGTCGAACCTTGCGCCATAGGGCGGATACAGCATTGGAGCCCCCGACCAGCGCGACTGCACGAACACCGCCTTCTGATGGCTCAGCCGTGCAAAGCCCTGCTCCGAATGGTAGGCACCCCAGCCGCTGTCGCCCACGCCGCCGAAGGGCAGGTTCTCGTGGGCGAAGTGCAGCAGGGTGTCGTTGACCGTCACCCCGCCGCTGATGGTACGTGACAGCACGGCATCACGCACTTTCTCATCGCGGCCGAACCAGTACAGCGCCAGCGGCCTGGGCCCCGCATTGATGGCCGAGACCACGTCATCCAGCCTGTCGTAGCTGATCACGGGCAGGATGGGGCCGAAGATCTCCTCCTGCATGAGCTGCATCTGGCTGGTGGCATTGAAGACCAGGGCCGGCGCCATCTGGCGCTCCACGGCATCGCCCCAGGCCATGTCGGCGCTCTCCTGGCCGGCTCCGCCATCCTCCATCCACTCGACATGCGCCCCCATGCCCTGGGCCTGGCGCAGCATCTGCCGCAGGCGCGCCAGGTGGCGCTTGGTGAGGATGGCCGCATAGTCCGGATTGCCGGCAAAGCGCGGGAACAGCCGCCGCGCCGCGGTGCGAAAGGCCTCGGCAAACTCCGCCTCCTGCCCGCGCGGCAGCAGCACGTAGTCGGGGGCGATGCAGGTCTGGCCCGCATTGACGAGCTTGCCATGCGCGATCTTGAGCGCGGCCTCCTTCAGGTCGCAGTCGGTGGAGATGATGCAGGGCGACTTGCCACCGAGCTCCAGCGTTGTCGGCGTCAGGTGCGCCGCCGCCGCCTGGGCCACGCGCCGGCCCACGGCAGTCGAGCCGGTGAACAGCAGATGGTCGAAGTGCAGGCCCGAGAACTGCGTGGCAATGCTCACATCGCCTTCGATGACGGCGAATTCCTCGGGCGCGAAAAACTGCCCCACCAGCGCTGCCAACTGGGCCGAGGTGTGCGGCGTGAGTTCGCTGGGCTTGAGCATGACGCGGTTGCCCGCCGCCAGGGCCGTGATGGCCGGCCCCAGCGCCAGTTGCACCGGATAGTTCCACGGGGAAATCACCCCCACCACGCCCAGCGGCTGGCGCTCTATCCAGCCCCGGCCGGGCATGAGCATCAGCGGCGTTCGCACCCGCTGGCGCCCCGACCAGCGCGCCAGATGGCGCAGCGTGTGCTTGAGCAGGTTGCGCAGCACGAACAGCTCCACCATCTCGGTCAGCCGTGGCGAGCGCATGCCGAAGTCGGCCTGCACGGCGGCAGCCAGCACGGGGCCGTGCTCGTCCAGCAGCTTTTGCATGCGCAGCAGGCGCTCGCGGCGTACCAGCAGGGGCACGTCCACCTGCGCCCGGCTGGCCTGGTACTGAAGGTCGAAGACGCGGTGGAGATCCAGCTGGGTCATAGGCTCAATGGTAAGAAGACACTTGCATGCGCCGCATTCCAAGGATGCGGCGCGGCACATGTTGGCATGCAGCGGCAGGAAAAAAAAGGGAGCCTTGCACGGGCTCCCGAGGGTTTCAGACTATACGGGCCGACACGCGCGGCCTGGGCACGAAGATGCACAGGCCGCGTAAAGGCTGCAGCAAGACGCTTCAGGGCTCGCGCACTTCACGGGGCTGAACGTCGGTCACCTCGCCCGCACCCGGCAGTACGCCAGCACCGGCGCGGCGGCCACCGCCCTCGGCAGCGCCATAGGCGCGCTGGGGACGCTGTGCCATCCACTCGGAGCCGGAGCGGTACACGGTCTGCCAGCCCGCCCGCGGGCTCATGCGCATGGCCCAGGGCATCACCGGCTGGCCGGTGAGCCTGGCCCACAGCGCCCGCACGGCCCAGACCAGGGCCAGCAGCGCCGCGGCGGTCAGCAGGCTGACAAAGAAGACCAGGCCCACAAGCATCAGCAGGATGCGAACGGCCCAGCGGGTCAGGGTGGCGACAAAATCGTTCAAAGCAAAGCCTTTCTTGGCTGGCCCGGTGCGTCAGGCGGGGTCTGCCGCATCGAACCGGAATACGCCCGGCTCCAGTACCGGGTCCACATGTACCGCAATCGTGCTCTTGGGCGGGAAGCGCCCTTCGAGCAGCAGTTTCGACAGCGGATTCTCGATCCGCTGCTGTATCGCGCGCTTGAGCGGCCGGGCCCCGAAAACGGGATCGAAGCCCACCTTGGCCAGTTCGGCCAGTGCCTGGTCGGACACCTGCAGCGCAAGGTCCATTTTCTCCAAACGACGCTCCAGCAGCTTGAGCTGAATCCTTGCGATCGACTCGATATTCTTCGCGTCGAGCGCGTGGAAGACCACGGTTTCGTCGATGCGGTTGAGGAATTCGGGTCGGAAATGGTTCTTGAGTTCCCCCCAGACCGCATCTTTCACATCATCGTAATCCTCGCCGACCATGGCCTGGATCAGCAAAGAGCCTATGTTGCTCGTCATCACGATGACCGTGTTCTTGAAGTCCACGGTGCGGCCCTGGCCATCGGTCAGGCGGCCATCGTCCAGTACCTGCAGCAGCACGTTGAACACGTCGGGATGGGCCTTTTCCACCTCATCGAGCAGCAGCACGCTGTAGGGCTTGCGGCGCACGGCCTCGGTCAGGTAACCGCCTTCCTCGTAGCCGACGTAGCCGGGCGGCGCGCCGATCAGGCGGGCCACGGAATGCTTTTCCATGAACTCGCTCATGTCGATGCGCACCAGATGGTCTTCGCTGTCGAACAGGAAGCCGGCCAGCGCCTTGCACAGCTCGGTCTTGCCCACGCCCGTGGGGCCCAGGAACAGGAAGGAACCGGTAGGCCGGTTGGGATCGGACAGGCCCGAGCGCGAGCGGCGAATGGCATTGGCCACGGCCGAGATGGCCTCGTCCTGGCCGACGACGCGGTCATGCAGCCGGTCTTCCATGCGCAGCAGCTTGTCCTTCTCGCCCTGCATCATCTTGGCCACGGGAATGCCCGTGGCACGGCTGACCACTTCGGCAATTTCCTCGGCGCCGACATGGGTGCGCAGCAACCTGTGGGCGGGCGCGCCGCCCTGCCCCTGCTCGTTGGCCTGGGCTTCGTTGAGCTGCTTTTCCAGCGAGGGCAGCTTGCCGTACTGCAGCTCGGCCACCTTGTTGAAGTCGCCCTTGCGCTTGAGCTCCTCGATCTGGATGCGGATCTGGTCGATCTCCTTGCGGATCTGCTCGGAGCCCTGGGCGCTGGCCTTCTCGCTCTTCCAGACCTCTTCCAGGTCGGCGTACTCGCGCTCCAGGCTGCCGAGTTCCTCCTCGATCAGTTGCAGGCGCTTTTGCGAGGCCTCGTCCTTTTCCTTCTTCATGGCCTCGCGCTCGATCTTGAGCTGGATCATGCGGCGCTCGAGCTTGTCCATGACCTCGGGCTTGGAGTCGATCTCGATCTTGATCTTGGCCGCCGCCTCGTCGATCAGGTCGATGGCCTTGTCGGGCAGGAAGCGGTCGGTGATGTAGCGGTGGCTCAACTCGGCCGCAGCCACGATGGCCGGGTCGGTGATGTCCACGCCGTGGTGGGCCTCGTAGCGCACCTGCAGTCCGCGCAGGATGGCAATGGTGTCCTCCACGGAAGGCTCCTCGACCAGCACCTTCTGGAAGCGCCGCTCCAGCGCCGCATCCTTTTCGATGTACTTGCGGTATTCATCGAGCGTGGTCGCGCCGATGCAGTGCAGCTCGCCGCGCGCCAGGGCCGGCTTGAGCATGTTGCCCGCGTCCATGGCGCCGTCGGCCTTGCCGGCACCGACCATGGTGTGGATCTCGTCGATGAACAGGATGATGCGGCCCTCTTCCTGCGCCACTTCCTTGAGCACGGACTTCAGGCGTTCCTCGAAGTCGCCACGGTATTTGGCGCCGGCCAGCAGGCCCGCCATGTCCAGCGACAGCACGCGCTTGTTCTTGAGGCTTTCGGGCACCTCGCCGGCCACGATGCGCTGGGCCAGCCCCTCGACAATGGCGGTCTTGCCCACGCCTGGCTCGCCGATGAGCACGGGGTTGTTCTTGCTGCGGCGCTGCAGCACCTGGATGGAGCGGCGGATTTCGTCGTCACGCCCGATCACCGGATCGAGCTTGCCGATGCGCGCGCGCTCGGTCAGGTCCATGGTGTATTTCTTGAGGGCCTCGCGCTGGCCTTCGCCTTCGGCGCTGTCCATGGTCTGGCCGCCGCGCACGGCGTTGATGGCCGACTCCAGGCTGGAGCGCGTCACGCCGCTTTCCTTGAGCAGTTGGCCTGCGCGCGTGGAAGAGCCGCTGCTGTCGGTCAGCGCCAGCAGGAACAGCTCACTGGCAATGAATTGGTCGCCGCGCTTCAGGGCTTCCTTCTCGGTCGCCTGCAGCAGCCGGCCCAGCTCGGAGCCGACCTGCACCTGGTCCTGGTGCTGCACGCGCGGCAGATCGGCCAGGGCCTTCTCGGCTGCGGCCTGCAGCTGGCCCACGTTGGCGCCGGCGCGCTGCAAGAGCGAGCGCGGACCATCGTCCTGGCGCAGCAGCGCCACGAGCAGGTGCAGGGGTTCGATATTGGATTGGTCACCGCCCAGGGCCAGCGTTTGCGCGTCGGCCAGGGCTTCCTGGAACTTGGTTGTCAGTTTGTCGATTCGCATGGTGTTTCTTTTCGCTCCTGAAACAGGGTCATTGCGATTTATCTGATACCGGCAGGGCAAATTTCAAGCCATGCCCGGCCCGCAAGGACAGACGCTTGCGCCAGATCAAGGCCGGCGAGGCCGGCCATCCTATTCAAGCATTGCGCTGAAAGATCGAGAACTGCGTAGGCGTAACGCCCAAATGCGCCCGGAAGCTGCGCACCAAGTGGCTGGCGCTGGAAAAGCCGCAATCCAGCGCCAGCTCGGCCAGCGGCGGCACGTTGCGCGCAGACAGAGCGCGCCGTGCCCGGGCCAGGCGCTGCTGCAGCACCCATTCGTGCACCGTGCAGCCCATGCTCTGGCGGAACATGCGTGCGAAATGGAATTCGGAGAGGCAGGCCTGTCTCGCCAATGCCGGCAGCGACACGGCCTTGGAGTCATGCAGATGCGCCTCGACATGGGCCAGCACCTTGCGCCGCATGGCCGCAGAAAGCCCGCCCAGCGGCCGCTGCAGCGCCTGCAGCTGGCGCGGCGTGGCGGACTGCAGCACCAGCCGGTCCACCAGCTGCTGGCCAATGGCATCGGCCGCCAGTTGCTGCTGCGGGTCATGCCAGTCCAGCTGCATCAGCGCACGGGCACCGGCGTGGAAGGCCTGATCATCCCCGTAGATCTGCGCACGCAAGGTGCGCGAGCGGGGCTCGGCATCCAGCATGCGGACCACGCGCCCCGCCCAGGCCAGGTCGGACACATACAGGTGCAGGAACTGCACGGGCGAGCGCACCAGCCAGTGCGATTCGTCCTCTGGCGTGAAGATGCAGATGCGCCCCGGCGCCCCCATGGCCTCGGGCCGCGCCTTGAGCTGCGAACCCTCGCCCCCGGCCAGGTAGACCGACAGCGTGTGGTGCCCGGGCTGGCAGTAGCGCACCTCGTCGTCCACATTGGCCCAGACGGCCAGTTCCACCCCCTCGCTCAGGCGCACGCGCCGCTGCAGCCGGGCCTTGGAGCGTGACAGCACCTGGCACAGGTGGCTGGAGGGCAGCTCGGGCAGCGGCGTGGGCGTCATGGCAGCGATTGTGGTCCCGCAGCCATACCGACGCATGGCGCCAGGCCATCAAACCGCAGGAATCTGCCATGCCCGCCCAGCCTGCGGCGCCATCATCACCGGCCATGACTGCCACCCTCTATGCCCTGGTCGTGCTGATCTGGGGTTCGACCTGGATCGCCCTGAAGCTGCAGCTGGGCGCCGTGCCCGTGGAGCTGTCCATTGCCTACCGCTTTGCGCTGGCCGCCGTGCTGATGTTCGCCTGGCTGGCCTGGTCGCGGCAGCTGCGCGTGCCCCGCGGCCCGGCGCTGCCGCGCGTGCTGGCCCAGGGCCTGTGCCTGTTCAGCTTCAACTTCGTGTGCTTCATGCATGCCAGCGAGACGCTGGCCAGCGGCCTGGCCGCCGTGGTGTTCTCCAGCGCCAATCTCTGGAACGCGCTGCTGGCGCGCATCATCCACGGCCGCAGGCTGGCACCCCATGTGCTGGCCGGCAGCCTCTTCGGCCTTGCAGGCCTGGTGGCGCTGTTCTGGCCCGAGCTGCGCGCAGGTCGGCATGCCAGCCCGCCTGGCCTGGCCTGGGCGGTGCTGGGCACGCTGTGCTTTTCCTGCGGGAACATGCTGTCTGCCTCGCTGCAGTCCATGGGCTGGCGACCCGCACAGACCAATGCCTGGGGCATGCTGGCCGGCACGCTGCTGCTGACCGGCTATGCGCTGGTGGCAGGCCTGCCCTGGCGCTTCGATACCAGCTGGACCTATGTGGGCTCCTGGCTGTACCTGGCCATTCCAGGCTCGGTGATTGCGTTCACGGCCTACCTGACCCTGGTGGGCCGGCTGGGTCCGGAGAAGGCGGCCTATGCGACGGTGCTATTCCCCATTGTTGCGCTCAGCATCTCGGCCCTGTTCGAGGGCTATGTCTGGACGCCGCTGGCCGTGGGCGGGCTGCTGCTGGTGATGCTCGGAAACCTTCTGGTGTTCCGCCCGCCGCAATGGTTGCGGGGTGCTGCGCTCAAGGCCTGAAGGCCCGCCGCCTCACTGGCGCCAGCGCGCCAGCGCCTCTTCGTCGCTGACGCGCGCATCCACCCAGCGCGCGCCCTCGGGCGTCTGTTCCTTCTTCCAGAAAGGCGCCAGCGACTTGAGGTAGTCCATGATGTATTCGCAGGCCTGGAAGGCCATGCCCCGGTGCGATGCGGTGACGGCCACGAGCACGATCTGGTCCAGGGGCTGCAGCGGGCCGATGCGGTGGATGACGCGCGCGCCATGGATGCCGAAGCGCTGGACCGCCTCGTCGATGATGGCCTCGATGGATTTCTCGGTCATGCCCGGGTAGTGCTCCAGCTCCATGCTGGCCACGGCGGCGCCCTCGTTGCGGTCACGCACCGTGCCGATGAAGCTGCAGACCGCGCCCACGCGCGCGTCGCCGCCGCGCAGGGCGGCGAGTTCGGCCGATACGTCGAAATCCTCGGTCTGGATGGATACACGGGCTGCTTGCATGCCCGCATTGTCGCAGGGCGGCGACGCACCAGGGTGTGATGAACGCGGTAGCATTGCCCTCCCCCGCCGCCGGCCTTTTGCTGCAGCGGGCCATGCATGGCCACACTCACGATCACCACCCCCGAATACACGCTCTACCCGTCGCCGCGCAACGAGCAGCGCGTGGTCTACGAGCATCAGCTGTTCGTGTCCCATCCCTACACCATCATCCATCTGCCCGACTACAACTTTCGCGGCAAGGCCACGCTGTTCGCAGCCCACCGCCTGGCCGACGGCAAGATGGGCCAGCTCGTGAGCTGCGAGCTGGCCGAGGACCTTGCTCGCTTCGAGCGCCTGTTCGAACCCGATTGAGGCGCGCCATGGACGAGACCAGCCAGATACAGCCGCCGCCGAGCTTTGCCGCCCTGTATGCCGACCGGCACGGCCGGCTCAAGGCATCGATTGCAGACGTGGTCGGGCGCTATGAATTGTGCGAGGACCTGGCCAGCCACCTGGTCGAGCAGGCGCAGACGCTCTATCACTCCGGCAACTCCTCGGAGCAAGGCGTGCTGCTGGGCATACACGCGGGCCTGGCGGCCGAGGGCTCCATCGTCAGCCCTGGCGAGGCGCGCTGGATCGTGCAGCGCCTGGCCGAGCTGCTGGAGTGGCAGGCACCGTTGCTGCCCGATGCATCACCCCCTCCCGGCGCCGAAGGCGCAGCCTGAGGGCCACCACCCAGGCGCTCAGGCGCGCTACACTGCGCGCCATGCCTGCAATCTTTGCCTTCCCCACATGCCACGGTGATGCCGTGCGCCTGTGCCTGGGCAAAGCCTGCAAACCCCAGCTCGTCTGACCGGAGCTGAGGTTCCGTCCAGATGAGCGACGGAACCGGCCCGGCAGCCTCCATCTCCCCTTCCCGCATCCCTTCAGGCGCCTGCCTTTCCGCCCTCGGTCTGGCCGGTGGCTGCGTCCGGTCGTTCATTGTTTGAATCACCCGAAGGGATCTTCCATGTCTTTGCCTTCCACCACCTCGCCGCAAGCCCGATTCCAGGGGCTGTGGCTTCCGCTGGTCACGCCCTTTCTTCCTGGAGATGAGGCGGCGGTGGACCACGGGGCGCTGCGCGCCCTGGTGCAGCACTACAACGCCACCGGCATCGCCGGCTACGTGGCCTGCGGCTCGACCGCCGAGGCGGCCGCGCTGAGCGAAGCGGAGCACGATGCCGCCCTGTCCACCATCCTCTCAGCGGCCCAGGGCATGCCCGTGGTCATGGGAGTTTCCGACTGCCACCTGGGGCATGCGCTGGCCCGCGTTCAGGCACTGAACGCCCTGCCGCTGGCCGGCATTCTGGTGCCCGCGCCGCATTACATACGCCCGTCGCAGGCGGGGCTGCTGCAGTGGTTCACGGCGATTGCCGAGCGCAGCGCCCATCCGGTCATCGTCTACGACATTCCCTACCGCACCGGCGTGGTGCTGGAGCTGGCCACGCTGCGTGCGCTGGCCGCACATGAGCGCATCGTGGCCATCAAGGATTGCGGGGGCGATGCCGCCAAGACCCAGGCACTGATCGCCGATGGGCAACTGCAGGTGCTGGCTGGAGAAGACGCGCAGATCTTTTCCACGCTGGCCCTGGGCGGTGCGGGAGCGATTGCTGCCAGCGCGCACGCGCATACACGGCACTTCGTTGAGTTGATGCAATGCCTGGAGCGTGGCGACCTGCCCGCTGCCCGTGCGCTGTGGCAGCCGCTGCAGCCGCACATCGCCGCCTGCTTTGCCGAGCCCAATCCCGCACCCATCAAGGCCTTGCTGGCGCAGCAGGGCCGAATGCGGGCAACGCTGCGGGCGCCCATGCAGGCTGCATCGGCCGCGCTGGCGCAACGGCTGGCCGGGATTCAGCTGCCGCTGCTGTCGTCTGCAGACGGTATTGCCGAGCGCAGGTCGGCATAGCGGTTCAGGATGCGTTGCACCTGACCGTGCGTCCACTCGCCGCCCCGGGCCGCGGCAATGCCGCGCGCATTGAGTTCGGCGGCCATGGCGCGGTGCGTCAGGCCGCGCGCCTGCAGTTCGGCGAACAGCGCCTCATGCTGCTGGGCGAAGGCATCGGCCGTGGATTTGCGCTTTTCCACGGTGGCGCGCAGGTTGTCTGCGCCTGCGCGGCCCAGTTGCACGCCGCGCGCCTTGGCTTCGGACAGGGCCTTGCGCGTGCGCGCGCTGATGGCCTGGTCCACGGGCTTGTCGGTGGTCATTTGGATCAACCTCCGGTCACGGGAGGGAAGAAAGCCACCTCGTCCCTCTGGTGAATGGCGGCACCGGCATCGCACAGGACCTGGTTCAGCGCCATGCGCACGGCCTTGCCAGGGGCCAGCGCTTCGGCGGCTGCACCGCCACGCGCAATCAGTTCCTCACGCAGCGCGCCCACGGTGGCGGCCTCGGTGGACAGGGTTTCGCTGCCCGTGCCCAGGGCTTCGCGGATGGAGGCGAAATAGCGCACGGTGATGGTGATGGCGATGGGGACGGCCTGGCTCATGACAGCAGCTCCGAAAAGGCGATGAAGCGCACCCGGTCGCCCGGCACAATGGCCTGGCCCGGCGGGTTGTCCACCACGCCATCGCCCCAGGCCGCCGAGGTCAGCACGCCCGAACTCTGGTTGCGGAACAGTTCCAGCCCGCCGCTGTCGTTGTAGCGCACGCGCAGGAATTCGCGGCGCTTGTCCCCGCGCGGCCAATGGAAGTCGGCGCGCACCTCGACCGAGCGCGGCAGCGCCTGCTGCACGCCCTGCAGGCGCAGCACGAAGGGGCGTACCAGCAAAAGGAAGGTGACGAAGCTGGAGACCGGATTGCCGGGCAGGCCGATGAAGTGGGCAAAGCCTTCGCCATCGCGGTTCACGCGGCCATAGGCGAAGGGCTTGCCGGGCTTGACGGCGATCTGCCAGAGGTCGAGCTGGCCCAGCGCCTGCACGGCGGGCTTGACATGGTCTTCTTCGCCGACAGACACCCCGCCGCTGGTCAGGATCAGGTCATGCGCGCGGGCCGCCTCGCGCAGAGCATCCACAGTGGCTTCGCGCCGGTCGGGGACGATGCCGAAGTCGGTGACCTCGCAGCCCATGCGCTGCAGCAGGGCGCGAAGGAAGAATCGGTTGCTGTTGTAGATGCTGCCGGGCGGCATCTGCTCGGGCGCCACGGTGCCCGGCATGACCAGCTCGTCGCCTGTGGAGAACAGGGCCACGCGCGGCTTGCGCGCCACGCGCAAAGAGGCCAGGCCGATGCTGGCCGCCAGGCCCAGCTCGGCCGGCGACAGGCGCGTGCCGGCCGCGATGACGGTGGCGCCGCGCCGGATGTCTTCGCCAGAGCGGCGTATCCATTGCCCGGCCTCGGGCCGCGCCTTGATGCGCACGCGACCGTCTTCCAGGACTTCGCAGTCTTCCTGCATGACGATGGCATCGGCACCTTCGGGCACCGGGGCGCCCGTGAAGATGCGCGCCACCGTGCCCACGGCCAGCGGCTGGCCCACGGCGCCTGCCGGGATGCGCTGCGAGACGGGCAGCTCGGCATTGCCCTGGGTGCATTCGGCGCTGCGCACGGCGTAGCCGTCCATGGCGCTGTTGTCCTGGGGCGGCACTTGCAGCGGAGAGACGGCATCGGCCAGCAGCACACGGCCATCGGCATCGAAGCTGTCCACGGTGTCATCGCCGGCCAGCGGCAGTGCCTGGGCCAGCAATTCGGCCAGCGCTTCGTCAAGGGGCTTGAGCGGGGCTCGCATGGTGTTTTCCTAATTTCGAGGGAGGCCTGGGGCACGGTAGCGCAGTTGCTGCGCATGCTCCAGCAGCCATTGCAGTATCTGCCCTGGCGCATTGAGATCGAGCACGGGCTGGCGCGGCGGCTCTGGCAGGCGCTGCGGTGCGTCGGTGGCAATGGCCAGCACATGGGGGTCGTGCGGATACAGGGGCGCCTGGGTCTTGCCGGCGCTGGCGCGCTCGGGCTGGTCGCGCCAGATCTCTATCTTGGGCAGGTCGGCGTGCTTGAAGCCTTCGACCAGCACCCAATCCACGCGCGGATCGAGTTCGGCCAGCATGTCGTGCACCGACAGCTCCGTGGGACGGGGAAATTCGCGCATCAGCGCCAGACGGCGATCCGAGGCCAGCACCACTTCATAGGCGCCCGCCTTGCGGTGGCGCCAGCTGTCCTTGCCCTCGTGATCGACATCGAAATGGTGGTGGGCATGCTTGACCACCGAAACGCTGAGCCCCTGCGCACGCATCAGCGTGATCAGGGGCTCCACCAGGCTGGTCTTGCCCGAGCCCGAGTAGCCGGCGAAGCCGATGACCTTCATCGCCATGCACTCCTGCTGCGGACCTTTGGGCAGCCCGGCTGCCGCATCAGTCGCAATGCCGGGCGATATAGGCCTTGACCTGCTCGGCGTCGGCCGGCAAGTCGGTCACGCGCTTGGGCAGGTCCTCGATGCCTTCGAACTTGGCCGGGCGATCGGGCAGGCGGCCCAGGGCCTCCTCGATGGTGGCGGCGAACTTGATGGGCAGTGCCGTCTCCAGCACGATCATGGGCACGCCGGACTGCAGCTGCTCGCGCGCCACCTTGACGCCGTCGGCCGTGTGCGTGTCGATCATGGTGCCGAAGCGCTCGAAGGTATCGCGGATGGTGGCCAGGCGGTCGGCATGCGTGCTCTTGCCGCTGACAAAGCCGTAGCGGGCAGCAGCTTCCTGGAACAGCGGATTGCCGCCCAGGTCGAAGCGGCCCTGGCGCGCCACGCCCTCGGCGAACAATTCGCGCGTGGCCTGGCCATCACGGCCCAGCAGGTCGAACACGAAGCGCTCGAAGTTGCTGGCCTTGGAGATGTCCATCGAGGGGCTCGACGTCTCGTAGGTATGTTCGCTGCCGCGCACCACATAGGCGCCTGTGCGGAAGAACTCGTCGAGCACGTCGTTCTCGTTGGTTGCCACCACCAGGCGCGCTATCGGCAGGCCCATCTGGCGCGCCACGTGGCCGGCGCAGATGTTGCCGAAGTTGCCGCTGGGCACCGTGAAGCTGACCTTCTGGTCATTGCTCTGCGTGGCCTGCAGGTAGCCGGCAAAGTAGTAGACGACCTGGGCCAGCAGGCGGGCCCAGTTGATCGAGTTGACCGTGCCGATCTTGTACTTCGCCTTGAAGGCGTGGTCGTTGGAGACGGCCTTGACGATGTCCTGGCAGTCGTCGAACACGCCCTCGATGGCGATGTTGTGGATGTTGGCATCCTGCAGGCTGAACATCTGGGCCTGCTGGAAGGGGCTCATGCGGCCGCGCGGGCTGGTCATGAACACGCGCACGCCCTTTTTGCCGCGCATGGCGTACTCGGCCGCGCTGCCGGTATCGCCACTGGTGGCCCCCAGGATGTTGAGTTCCTCGCCACGGCGGCCCAGTTCGTACTCGAACAGGTTGCCGAGCAGCTGCATGGCCATGTCCTTGAAGGCCAGCGTGGGGCCGTTGGACAGGGCTTCGAGCCACAGGCCGTCTTCCAGCGGGCGCAGCGGCGTGATCTCGGCCGTGCCGAACACCTGCTGCGTATAGGTCTTGGCGCACAGGGCGCGCAGATCCTCGGCCGGGATGTCGTCGATGTACAGACTCAGGATCTCGAAGGCCAGGGCCGCGTAGCCCTGCTCCTTGTAGATGCTGCGCAGCTCGCCCAGGCGGGCGGCATCGATCTGCGGATAGTGCTCGGGCAGGTACAGCCCGCCATCGGGCGCCAGGCCCTCGAGCAGGATGTCGCAAAAGCGCTTGCGGTCCGCGTGGCCGCGCGTGGAAAGATAAAGCATGTCGCTTCCTCGTCAGTATTCTGTGAGACGGGGCGCGGCCGATGCCAGGGATGCCGAGCAAGGGCCGCCCCGCAGCGAGGGCGTCGTCCCCCTCCCGCGTGCGAGAGAGGGGGAAGCGGCGCAGCCGCTCAGGGGGTGTCTTAGTTCAACTCTTCCTTGCGGATGCGGTTGATAGGAGCCAGCACCGTGGGCAGTTGCTGGATCTGGGCCAGGGCCGTGTCCATATCGCCTTCGCGCGTGGCATGGGTCAGGATGATCAGGTCGGTCTGCGGCACGCCCTGGCTACCTTCGCTGTCGCCGCTCACTTCGCCGGCCTCTCGCTGCAGCAGGGCGTCGATGCTGATGCCCATGCCCGCGAGGATGCTGGTGATCTTGGCCAGCACACCGGCTTCGTCGGCCACGCGGATGCGCAGGTAGTAGCTGGTGACCACCTCGCTCATGGGCAGCACGGGCAGCTCGCCACCTGCGGCGACCAGCGTGTTCGACTGGAAGGCCAGCGGGGGCACGCGGTGCTCGGGATCGGCCGTGTGCAGGCGGGCGATGTCCACCAGATCGGCGATCACGGCGCTGGCCGTGGGCTCGGAGCCCGCGCCCTTGCCGTAGTACAGCGTGGTGCCAACGGCATCGCCATGGACGACGACGGCGTTCATCGCGCCTTCCACGTTCGCGATCAGGCGCTTGGTCGGCACCAGGCTGGGGTGCACGCGCAGCTCGATACCCTTGTCCGTGCGCTTGGTGATGCCCAGCAGCTTGATGCGGTAGCCCAGTTGCTCGGCGTACTTGATGTCGGCCGCAGACAGCTTGGTGATGCCTTCCACATGCGCCTTGTCGAACTGCACGGGAATGCCGAAGGCGATGGCGCTCATCAGCGTGACCTTGTGGGCGGCGTCCACGCCTTCGATGTCGAAGGTCGGATCGGCTTCGGCATAGCCCAGGCGCTGGGCTTCCTTGAGCACCACGTCGAAGTCCAGGCCCTTGTCGCGCATTTCGGACAGGATGAAGTTGGTCGTGCCGTTGATGATGCCGGCCACCCACTGGATCTGGTTGGCCGTCAGGCCTTCGCGCAGCGCCTTGATGATGGGGATGCCACCGGCCACGGCCGCTTCGTAGGCCACCATCACGCCCTTCTCGGCGGCGGCCTTGAAGATTTCGCTGCCATGCACGGCCAGCAGGGCCTTGTTGGCCGTGACCACATGCTTGCCGGCGGCAATGGCTTCCAGCACCAGGGCCTTGGCAATGCCGTAGCCGCCGATCAGCTCGATCACCACATCGATCTCGGGATTGGCGATGATCTCGCGCGCATCGCCGACCACCTTGGCCGTGTCGCCCACGACGGAGCGGGCGCGTTCCGTATCCAGGTCGGCCACCATGGCAATCTCAATACCGCGGCCCGCACGGCGGCGGATCTCTTCCTGATTGCGCTGCAGCACGTTGAAGGTGCCGCTGCCCACGGTGCCAATGCCCAGAAGGCCTACTTGGATCGGTTTCATAAACTACTTGCCAGTCAAAAAACGCTGCGGCGCCCAGAGGGTGCGCGCCGGCAGCCGGTAAAAAGCAATGGCCGGCGGAAGGCCCTCTCCTCCACCGGCCCGCACAGCTCAGCCGCGGTCCGTGCCGTGGCGCTTGCGGTATTTCTCGAGGAACACTGCGAGACGGCGGATGGCCTCGCGCAGGTCGGTGTCGTGCGGCAGGAAGACGATGCGGAAATGGTCGGGGTGCGGCCAGTTGAAGCCTGTTCCCTGCACCAGCATGACCTTGGTCTCTTGCAGCACTTCCAGGAAGAACGCCTGGTCATCCTTGATCGGGTAGATCTCGGGGTCCAGGCGCGGGAACATGTACAGCGCGGCTTGCGGCTTGACGCAGCTCACGCCGGGGATTTCGGTGATCAGCTTATGGGCCAGATCGCGCTGCACGCGCAGCCGGCCGCCCTCCTGCACCAGCTCGTCGATGCTCTGGTGGCCGCCCAGCGCCGTCTGCACGGCCCATTGGCCGGGCACATTGGCGCACAGGCGCATGTTGGAGAGCATGTTCAGGCCCTCGATATAGTCCCGGGCCGCCTTCTTGTCGCCCGAGACCACCATCCAGCCGGCGCGGTAGCCGCAGCTGCGATAGGCCTTGGACAGCGAGTTGAAGGTCAGCGTCAGCACATCGGTGGACAGGCTGGCGAGCGGCGTGTGCACCACGTCGTCGTACAGCACCTTGTCATAGACCTCGTCGGCAAAGATCACCAGGCCATGCTCGCGGGCCAGCGCCACGATGCTTTGCAGCAGCTGCTTGCTGTACAGGGCGCCCGTGGGGTTGTTGGGATTGATGACGACGATGCCCTTGGTGCGCGGCGTGATCTTGGCGCGGATGTCGTCCAGGTCGGGCATCCAGCCGTTGGACTCGTCACACATATAGTGCACGGGCGTGCCGCCCGACAGGCTGGTGACGGCGGTCCACAGCGGATAGTCGGGCGCCGGCAGAAGCATCTCGTCGCCGTCGTCCAGCAGCGCGTTCGTGGCCAAGCTGATCAGCTCGGATGCGCCATTGCCCAGGTAGATATCGTCCAGCGTCACGCCCAGGATGCCCTGGCGCTGGGTCTCGTGCATCACGGCCTTGCGCGCCGCGAAGATGCCCTTGCTGTCCGAGTAGCCTGCCGAATTGGGCAGGTTGCGGATCATGTCCTGCTGCACTTCCTCGGGGGCATCGAAGCCGAACACGGCCAGGTTGCCGATATTGAGCTTGATGATCTTCTGCCCGTCCTCTTCCATCTTCTTCGCCGCGTCCATGATGGGCCCGCGGATGTCATAACAGACGTTGGCTAGTTTTGCGGATTTGAGAACGGTTTTCATGCTGAGAATATGAAAGTGGCCGGCGCGGGCTTGCGGCCTTCATGCACGCCAAAGTGCCCCATGCACCCTGGTGAAACCTATAATTTGACCACAGTTCCGCAATGCAGCATCGCCCTGGCCCCGGCCATGTGGCGGCCACCCCCATCGCGCAGACCGCGCCACCCTCATCCATGAAATTCCACGCCGACAAATCCGAAGCACAGAGCATCACGGGCTATGGCCCCGGCTGGGTCGCCGTGGACAGGGAAAAATTCGAGCACAGCCTGCTGGTAGGCGCCAAGGGCCTGCGCCAGGCCTGGGACTGCGTCCGCTTCGAGGACCTGACGCCCGAGCACTTCGAGGCGCTGTCCCAACTGGATGCCGAGGTCATCATCCTGGGCAGCGGCCAGCGCAACCGCTTCCCGCCGGCGGCCTGGCTGCGCCCCCTTATGGCCCGGCGCATAGGCCTGGAAAGCATGGACACGCAGGCCGCGTGTCGCACCTACAACATCCTTGCCAGCGAAGGCCGTAACGTCGTCGCGGCCCTACTCTTGGAGTAGACTCCTGCCCCCCTGATTGGGTGAAATCCCGTTTTCAGGGTAAAATTGCAGGTTGCGGTTGGGGGCATTTCCGATAAAAGCAAAAACACAAACACGGCCCTCGGCATTTCAACGACTACACCCGAGAGATATAAGCGCATGGCGATCGTTGTCAACAAACCCCTTCCCGAATTTGAAGCCAACGCTACCGGCGGGATCAAGGTGACCAACACCTCCCACACGGGCCAGATTCTGATCCTGTATTTCTACCCAAAGGACAATACGCCTGGCTGCACCACTGAAGCCATGCAGTTCCGCGACAAGTACAAGGACTTCGTGAAAGCTGGTGCCACCGTGTTTGGCGTCTCGCGCGACAACATGAAGTCGCACGACGACTTCAAGGAAAAGCTGGAACTGCCGTTCGAGCTCATCGCCGATACGGAAGAGAAGATGTGCCACATGTTCGGCGTGGTCAAGAACAAGATCATGTACGGCAAGAAGGTGAAGGGCATCGAGCGTTCCACCTTCCTGGTGGGCACCGATGGCCTGCTGGTGCAGGAATGGCGCGGCCTGAAGGTCCCCGGCCACGTTGACGAGGTGCTCAAGGCTGTCAAGACCCTGAAGGCACTGAAGCAGGCCGCCTGATAGCGACAATCTGACAGGCGACAAAGCGCCGGCCGACATATTCAGGCCATCAGCCTATGCATAATGGGACGATGCCTCTTAGCAAAGACGCTTTTCCCTGTCACCCCACCAAAGCCGCCTCGGTTTCCAGGCGGCTTTGTGCTTTTTGATCCCTGTTGAGGAACGGTTCGTCCACTATGCCCCTGCCCCCCGCACCCGGCCGCCGTGCCGCCAAGCTCTCCCCCGAAGCCTTTCTTCCCGTGCGCGGTGCCCAGCACGCAGACCCCCTGCCCGCTGACGATCTTCCCGATGCAGCCGAGGCCGTAGCTGCCGCCGCGACGCGCAAGCGCAAGCCGGCCCCAGCCGCCGCCTCCAACAACACCGCCACAGCCACAAAGCCCACACCAGCGCGCGGCCGCAACACCAAGCCCGCATCACCGGCACCGGCTCCTGCGGCCGCGACTGCAGCCCCTGCCAATCGGCAGCGCCGCGCAACCGACAATTCCAAAGCAACGGCAGCGCCGTCCAGCACCCGCTCGGCCAACAGGTCCTCCACAGAAGCCAAGCCGGCAGCATTGCTGGCAGCGCCGGTTCGCCCACGCCGCACGCGTACAGGACCGAAGACGCTGTTCGTGCTCGACACCAACGTGCTGCTGCACGACCCGACCAGCCTGTTCCGCTTCGAGGAACACGACATCTTCCTGCCCATGGTGGTGCTGGAAGAACTCGACGGCCACAAGAAGGGCATGACCGAAGTGGCGCGCAACGGCCGCCAGGTCAGCCGCACGCTGGATTCGCTGGTCGCCTCCCAGCCCTCCGAAACGCTGGACAAGGGCTTGCCACTGAATGCCACGGGCCAGCGCAGCGCCACGGGAATGCTGTATTTCCAGACGGAACCGCTGGAAACCTCGCTGCCCGACAGCCTGCCCCAGGGCAAGGCGGACAACCAGATCCTGGGCGTGGTCGCCGCGCTGCGCAAGAAGTTCAGCGAGCGCGAAGTCGTGCTGGTGTCCAAGGACATCAACATGCGCGTCAAGGCACGCGCGCTGGGCCTGGCGGCCGAGGACTACCAGAACGACAAGGTACTGGACGACGGCGACCTGCTGTACGCAGGCGCCCTGGCCCTGCCCCAGGACTTCTGGGCCAAGGCCGGCAAGAACGTCGAGAGCTGGCAGGAAGGCGCCATCACCTACTACCGCATCAGCGGCGCCATCGTCGACCAGCTGATGATCAACCAGTTCGTCTACCACGAGGCTCCGGGCGAGCCCAGCCTGTTCATGCGCGTGACCGAGATCCGCGACAAGACGGCCGTGCTCAAGACGCTCAAGGACTTCGGCAATCCCAAGTACGCCGTCTGGGGCGTCACGGCACGCAACCGCGAACAGAACTTCGCGATGAACCTGCTGATGAACCCGGACATCGACCTGGTCACGCTGACCGGCACGGCCGGCACCGGCAAGACCCTGCTGGCCCTGGCCGCCGGCCTGTCCCAGGTGCTGGACGACCGCCGCTACACCGAGATCATCATGACGCGCGCCACGGTGAGCGTGGGTGAGGACATCGGCTTCCTGCCCGGCACCGAGGAAGAGAAGATGGGCCCCTGGATGGGCGCCCTCGACGACAACCTCGAATTCCTGGCCAAGGGCGATGGCGGCAATGCCGGCGAATGGGGCCGCGCGGCCACCAATGAGCTGATCCGCAGCCGCATCAAGATCAAGAGCATGAACTTCATGCGCGGCCGCACCTTCCTGAACAAGTACGTCATCATCGACGAGGCCCAGAACCTGACGCCCAAGCAGATGAAGACCCTGATCACGCGCGCCGGCCCCGGCACCAAGATCATCTGCATGGGCAATCTGGCGCAGATCGATACACCCTACCTGACCGAAGGCTCCTCGGGCCTGACCTACGCCGTGGACCGCTTCAAGGGCTGGCCGCACAGCGGCCACATCACGCTGGCGCGCGGCGAGCGTTCGCGCCTGGCAGACTTCGCCAGCGAGGTGCTCTAAGCCATGGCGATCAGCTGGATCACCGCGTTGAAGCTGGTGCCCTGGGGCGATGTCATCGAGGCTACGCCCCAGGTCGTCAAGGCCGCCAAGAACCTGCTGCGCAAGAAGGACGCTGCGCAGGAGCTCGATGCACAGCATCCTGCGGCCGTCGAGCCGCTGGCACCGCCGCGCTCGGCTGGCGAACAGGCGCTGCAGCTGATCCAGGCCCAGGACGCACGCATCGTGCAACTGGAACAATCCCAGCGCCAGTCGCTGGAGTTGATCGAAAAGCTGGCGGAGCAGAACGCCCAGATCGTGGCCACCGTGGGCGCGCTGCGCACGGGCGCCCAGCGGCTGGCCTGGGCATGCGCCATCCTTGGCGTCTGCGTGGCGGGCCTGCTGATCCAGGTCTGGCGCATGTAGATCGCCAACCACCCAAAGCAAACGGCCCCTCGGGGCCGTTTTTCATTGCGGGCACAAAGCCCGGGTATCCCGTTCAATACTCGTCGCCGCCACCGTAGCCCACAGCCAGGTTCTCGAAGCGCGTCTGGTTCTTCTGGAAGAACACCTTCACCGTCCCCGTGGGACCGTTACGCTGCTTGCCGATGATGACTTCGGCAATGTTCGGCTCCTTGCTGTCCTTGTTGTAGTAGTCATCACGGTAGATGAACATGATGATGTCGGCATCCTGCTCGATGGCGCCCGATTCGCGCAGGTCGGACATCATGGGACGCTTGTCGGTGCGCTGCTCCACCGAGCGGTTGAGCTGGGACAGGGCAATCACCGGGCACTGCAGTTCCTTGGCCAGCATTTTCAGGCCCCGCGAAATCTCGCCCAGCTCGGTCGCACGGTTGTCGGAACTGGCAGCCGAGCCCGAGCCGCTCATCAGCTGCAAATAGTCCACCACGATCAGGCCCAGCTTGCCGCAGGTGCGCGCCAGGCGCCGCGCATTGGCGCGCAGCTCCGTGGGGGACAGGCCCGGTGTCTCGTCGATGTGCAGGGACACCGTGCGCAGCCGCTCGATGGCTTCCGTCAGGCGCGGCCACTCGTCGTCGTTGAGCTTGCCCGTGCGCAGATTGCCCTGGTTGACGCGGCCGATGGAGCCGACGATACGAACCGCCAGCTGGGCCGCGCCCATTTCCATGGAGAAAATGGCAACCGGCAGGCCCTCGTTGAGCGCCACATGCTCAGCGATATTCACCGCAAACGAGGTCTTGCCCATCGAGGGACGGGCAGCCAGCACCACCAGGTCGCCAGCCTGCAGGCCGCTGGTCATGCGGTCCAGATCGACGAAACCCGTGGGCACGCCGGTCACGTCCATGGGGTTGTCGGCCATCTCCTGGACACGGTCCAGCAGGTCCACCACCAGCGTGTCGAGCGACTGGAAGCCCTGCTTGTTGCGCGCACCCTCCTCGCCGATGGCCAGGATCTTCTGCTCGGCCTCGTCCAGAATGCGATCGACCGTCTTGCCCTGCGGATTGAAGGCATTGGTGGCGATGTCGTCGCTGGCGGTCACCAGTTTGCGCAGGATGGAGCGCTCTCGCACGATCTCCGCATAGCGCCGGATGTTGGTGGCGCTGGGCACGTACTGCGCCAGCTGGTTCAGGTACAGCAGGCCGCCGATTTCCTCGGCCTTGCCCATGCTCTGCAAATGCTCGTAGACCGTGATCACATCGGCCGGCTTGCTGCCGTTGATCAGCTTGCCGATGGCCTCGTAGATCAGCTTGTGCTCATGGCGGTAGAAATCACCATCCACCAGCAGATCACCAACACGCTCCCAGGCGTTGTTGTCCAGCAGCAGCCCCCCTAGAACGCTGGACTCGGACTCCATCGAATGCGGCGGCACGCGCAACTGGGCCACCTGCTGGTCGCCAGCAGGCAGCGGTGCGAACGCATCATCGAGATCGAGCGGGGGCATTACGGACGACATGGAATTCCTGGAGATGAGCCCGCCATCGTAGCGGCTGGCAAAAGGCCGCGCCACCCGGCGTCATCACCCTGGCACGGCAAAGCAAAAAGCCGCCCTAAGGCGGCTTTTTGGTGATACGGGACAAGCCCCGGATCAGGAGTGGTCGCCGTAGACCGACACCGTCACTTCGACGCTGACGTCGGTGTGCAGTGCCACGACCACGGTGGCGTCGCCCACGGTCTTGATGGGACCGTTGACCAGGCGAACTTGCGACTTGGCGACGGCAAAGCCGGCCTTGGTCAGTTCTTCGGCGATGTCGGCATTGGTCACCGAGCCGAACAGGCGGCCGTCAACGCCAGCCTTCTGGGTCAGCTTGACGTTTGCGCCGTTGAGCTTTTCGCCCAGTTGCTGAGCAGCAGCCAGCTTTTCAGCCGCTTGCTTTTCCAGTTCGACGCGCTTGGCTTCGAACTCGGCCTTGGCGGAAGCCGTGGCACGACGGGCAGCGCCCGTGGGGATCAGGAAGTTGCGGGCGTAGCCGTCTTTGACCTTGACGATGTCGCCGAGGCCACCGAGGTTCACAACCTTGTCGAGCAGAATGACTTGCATGGTTGTATTCCTTAGATCTTGTGCTGGTCAGAGTAAGGAACCAGAGCCAGGAAGCGGGCGCGCTTGATGGCCGTGTTCAGCTGACGCTGGTAGATGGCGCGCGTGCCGGTCAGGCGAGCGGGCACGATCTTGCCGTTTTCACCGATGAAGTCACGCAGGGTGTCCACATCCTTGTAGTCGATTTCTTCGACGCCGGCGACGGTGAAGCGGCAGAAGCGCTTGCGCTTGAACAGCAGCGACTGCGTGTTGCGCTTGGGGCGCTTGTCCTTGTTGAATTTCTTGAACGTGGCCATTTCTGGACCTCTTGAAAATTAGTTTTGTTGAATGTCCTGGATGTGGAAAACCAGCAATTTGCCGTTGCGGGGCGTTGCCAGAAAGCCTTGGAACTTCCACTGGCTGCCGAGCGCCTGGCGGGCCAGCTTTTCAGCCAGCGCGCCAAAGGCCACCGCCTTGACAGATGCCGTCACGCTGCGTTCGCTTCCTGCTTCCTTTTGCCGCGACGCGTGTTCGAGTCGCAGTTCAAGGGCGGGCAGCCCTGCCGGCGTGTAGCGCAGTGCTTGAAGCTCTGCGATGGCGGCCGTCAGTGCAACGTGGTTCTCCACTCCTTCAGGTTCTGAAAGGGCTGGGCTCAGGCCTGTTCGGTCTGGCTAGCCTTGCGGGCCTCTTCACGCTCGACGGTCTTCATCATCGAGGAAGGCGCAGTGTCGGCCTTCTTCTTCTGAACCGTCAGGTGACGCAGCACGGCATCGTTGAACTTGAAGGCATGCTCCAGCTCAGCCATCACAGCCTGGTCGGCTTCGATGTTCAGGCACAGGTAGTGGGCCTTGGCGAGCTTGTTGATCATGTAAGCCAGTTGGCGACGGCCCCAGTCTTCTTCGCGATGGACCTTGCCACCGCCAGCGGTGATCATGCCCTTGTAGCGTTCCAGCATGGCGGGAACCTGCTCGCTCTGATCCGGGTGGATCAACAAAACGATTTCGTAATGACGCATATCGACTCCTTTTGGGAAAACGCCGCCCACTGCGTCTTGTAGCGGTGCGGCAAGGCAAAGCATTGGATTCTAGCGCAGCCCTCTTCCATCTGTACACTCCGCACTGCCCGAGACCCCGGATTCGTGTGGGGCTTTTGCCCCTTCGCCCGGCTTTTGCCCCCACCGTGTGCACCTGCAGTGCGCATGCACAGGCAAAAAGCCCTTGAAAATACACCGATCCGCTCGCATCTCGATTCAAGATCGTGCAATCGCCAAGCCTGGCCTCCAGCGCGGCGATCTTTTTGTTTTGTAGCTGAAGTCTCCATCCATGTCCGAACAAAACTCCAACTCCTTTCAAGACGCAGCCCCGGAAGAAATCGAAGCCGCCATGGCGGCCAACGCCGCCGACGAGCTGCAGCGCCTGCAGGCCGAGCTGGCCGAACTCAAGGCCAAGAGCGCCGAGCTGGCCGACCAGTTCCTGCGCGCCAAGGCCGAGGCAGAGAATGTGCGCCGCCGCGCGGAAGACGAAGTCTCCAAGGCCCGCAAGTTCAGCATCGAGAGCTTTGCCGAAAGCCTGCTGCCCGTCTGCGACAGCCTGGATGCCGCACTGGCCATCCAGCAGGCCACGCCGGAGCAGCTGCGCGAAGGCGCCGACGCCACGCTGCGCCAGCTGACCTCGGCCCTGGAGCGCAACAAGGTCGTGACCATCAACCCGGCAGCCGGCGAGAAATTCGACCCCAACCTGCACCAGGCCATCAGCATGGTGCCTGCCCAGCAGGAAGCCAACACCGTGGTGTCGGTGCTGCAAAAGGGCTACCTGATTGCCGACCGTATCCTGCGCCCGGCCCTCGTGACCGTGGCCCAGCCCCAGTAAGCGTGCGCTCACGGCATCGCTGACAAAAAAGAGGCAAAGCCCCTTGAAGCAGCGCCTGCCGGCCACAAGTTAGCAGTCATTCAAACATTTCACAGAACGCGGAGAGAACTCAAAATGGGAAAAATCATCGGTATTGACCTGGGCACCACCAACAGCTGCGTGGCCATCATGGACGGCAACACCACGCGCGTGATCGAGAACAGCGAAGGTGCACGCACCACGCCTTCGATCATTGCCTACCAGGAAGACGGCGAGATCCTCGTCGGCGCCTCGGCCAAGCGCCAGGCCGTCACCAACCCCCGCAACACCATCTACGCCGCCAAGCGCCTGATCGGCCGCAAGTTCGACGAGAAGGAAGTGCAAAAGGACATCGACCTGATGCCCTACACCATCTCGCGTGCCGACAACGGCGACGCCTGGGTGGAAGTGCGCGGCCAGAAGCTGGCCCCGCCGCAGATTTCCGCCGAAGTGCTGCGCAAGATGAAGAAGACCGCCGAGGACTACCTGGGCGAGCCCGTGACCGAGGCCGTGATCACCGTGCCCGCGTACTTCAACGACGCCCAGCGCCAGGCCACCAAGGATGCCGGCCGCATCGCCGGCCTGGAAGTCAAGCGCATCATCAACGAACCCACGGCGGCGGCCCTGGCCTTCGGCCTGGACAAGATCGACAAGGGCGACCGCAAGATCGCGGTGTATGACCTGGGCGGCGGCACGTTTGACGTGTCCATCATCGAAATCGCCGATGTGGACGGCGAAAAGCAGTTCGAAGTGCTGTCCACCAACGGCGACACGTTCCTGGGCGGCGAAGACTTCGACCAGCGCATCATCGACTACATCATCACCGAGTTCAAGAAGGACCAGGGCGTTGATCTGGCCAAAGACGTGCTGGCCCTGCAGCGCCTGAAGGAAGCCGCCGAGAAGGCCAAGATCGAGCTGTCGAACTCGGCCCAGACCGACATCAACCTGCCCTACATCACGGCCGATGCCTCGGGTCCCAAGCACCTGAACATCAAGCTGACCCGCTCCAAGCTGGAAAGCCTGGTCGAAGACCTGATCGAGCGCACCATTGCGCCCTGCCGCACGGCCATCAAGGACGCAGGCGTGTCCGTGTCCGACATCGATGACGTGATCCTGGTCGGCGGCATGTCCCGCATGCCCAAGGTGCAGGAGAAGGTCAAGGAATTCTTCGGCAAGGAACCCCGCAAGGACGTGAACCCCGACGAAGCCGTGGCCGTGGGCGCCGCCGTGCAGGGCCAGGTTCTGTCGGGTGACCGCAAGGACGTGCTGCTGCTGGACGTGACGCCGCTGTCGCTGGGCATCGAGACGCTGGGTGGCGTGATGACCAAGATGATCACCAAGAACACCACCATCCCGACGAAGTTCGCACAGACCTTCTCGACGGCCGACGACAACCAGCCTGCCGTGACCATCAAGGTGTTCCAGGGCGAGCGCGAGATGGCTTCGGGCAACAAGATGCTGGGCGAGTTCAACCTCGAAGGCATTCCGCCCGCAGCGCGTGGCGTGCCCCAGATCGAAGTGGCCTTTGACATCGACGCCAACGGCATCCTGAACGTGTCCGCCAAGGACAAGGCATCGGGCAAGGAAAACAAGATCACCATCAAGGCGAACTCGGGCCTGTCCGAGGACGAGATCCAGAAGATGGTGAAGGACGCCGAGCTGAACGCAGCCGACGACAAGAAGAAGCTGGAACTGGTCCAGGCCCGCAACCAGGGCGAAGCTGCCGTGCACAGCGTCAAGAAGAGCCTGGGCGAGCATGGCGACAAGCTCGACGCTGGCGAGAAGACCGCCATCGAGAGCGCCGTCAAGGACCTGGAAGAGGCCCTGAAGGGCGAGGACAAGGACGCCATCGACGCCAAGACCACGGCGCTGATGACGGCCAGCCAGAAGCTCGGCGAGAAGATGTACGCCGATGCGCAGGCAGCCGGCGGCCCCGAGGCAGCAGCAGCCGCCGCAGCGGCCGGTGCAGCAGGCGCCTCGGCCGGTGCAGCAGCCGCTGACGACAACGTCGTTGACGCCGAAGTCAAGGAAGTCAAGAAGGACTGAACCCAGCGCGTGGTCCCTTGACGACCGCTTGCCGCCGCGCTCGGCCCTGCCAAGGGGCTGACGCGGCGTTCCTGTTCTCACTGACTGGCTAGCAAACACCATGTCCAAACGCGATTTTTACGAGGTCCTCGGCGTTGCCAAGAACGCCTCGGACGACGACATCAAGAAGGCTTATCGCAAGCTGGCGATGAAGTACCACCCTGACCGCAACCAGGGGGATGCCGCAAGCGGGGCGGAAGAGAAATTCAAGGAGGCCAAGGAGGCCTACGAGATGCTCTCCGACAGCAACAAGCGCGCGGCCTACGACCAGTACGGCCATGCAGGCGTGGACCCCAACCGCGGCATGGGCGGCGGCGCCGAAGGCTTTGGTGGCTTTGCCGAAGCCTTTGGCGACATCTTTGGCGACATGTTCAACCAGGGTGGCGGAAGACGCGGCGGCGCCGGTGGCGGCCGCCAGGTCTACCGCGGCAACGATCTCAGCTACGCCATGGAGATCACGCTGGAGGAAGCCGCCCACGGCAAGGATGCGCAGCTCCGCATCCCCAGCTGGGATGGCTGCGACACCTGCCACGGCAGCGGCGCCAAGCCCGGCACCAGCGCCAAGACCTGCACCACCTGCAACGGCATGGGCAGCGTGCAGATGCGCCAGGGCTTCTTCAGCGTGCAGCAGACCTGCCCGCACTGCCGGGGCACGGGCAAGATCATTCCCGAGCCCTGCACCAGCTGCGGCGGCCAGGGCAAGGTCAAGCGCCAGAAGACACTGGAAGTGAAGATTCCTGCCGGCATCGACGACGGCATGCGCATCCGCTCCTCCGGCAATGGCGAACCCGGCACGAATGGCGGGCCTGCGGGCGATCTCTACATCGAGATCCGCATCAAGGACCACGACATCTTCGAGCGCGACGGCGACGACCTGCACTGCAACGTGCCCGTGAGCTTCATCACGGCGGCGCTCGGCGGCGAGATCGAGGTGCCCACCCTGTCGGGCAAGGCGGCCATCGACATCCCCGAAGGCACCCAGGCCGGCAAGCAGTTCCGCCTGCGCGGCAAGGGCATCAAGGGCGTGCGCTCCAGCTATCCCGGCGACCTGTACTGCCACATCGTGGTCGAGACGCCCGTCAAGCTGACCGAGTACCAGCGCAAGCTGCTGCGCGAGCTGGAGGAATCGCTCAAGAAGGGCGGCGCCAAGCATTCGCCCAGCGGCGAGAGCTGGACCGACAGGCTCAAGAGCTTCTTCAGCTGATGCAGCACTGAGCCCCCAACAAAAACGCCTCTTCCGAGGCGTTTTTCATTGGTGCATGCTCAACAGGACTCAGGGAGCGGGTTTGGCCTTCCAGGCCGCCGCCTGGCGCTCGGTGCGTGCACGCTCGGCCGCGCTCAGCGGCTGGGCCATGCTGTCACGCTTGGCGGCCAGCGAGGTGTCCCTGCCCGCCGCCAGCAGCATCCAGAAATAGGCCTGGGACGGGCTGCGCTCCACGCCCTTGCCCGACGCATAAAGACTGGCGAGATTGGACTGCGCCAGCGCATCGCCCTGCTGGGCGGCACGCTCCAGCCAGCGCGCGGCCTTCTCGTCGCTGGCGGGCACGCCCTGGCCATTGGCATACAGCACGCCTAGGTTGGACTGGGCTGCGGCATTGCCCTGCTCGGCCGCCTTCTCCAGCCAGTGGGCGGCCTGCGCCATGTCGCGATCGACCACGCCACCCTCGGCATAGAGCATGCCGGCATTGAATTGCGCATCGGCATGGCCCTGGCCTGCCGCCGCCACAAACCAGCGCAGCGCCTGCGCCACGTCCTCGGCCACGCCCCGGCCCGTGGCATACATCACGCCCAGGCTGTACTGGCCGGCCGCTTCGCCTTGCTCGGCCGAGCGCTGGAACCACTGCACGGCCTGCGCGGGGTCCTTGGCGGCTCCGCGCCCCTCGGCCAGCATCAGGCCCAGGTTGTTCTGGGCCACGGCATCGCCCTGCTCGGCAGCCTTGCGATACCACTGCACGGCCTGGGCATCGTCACGCGCCACGCCACGGCCATTCGCATACATCAACCCCAGGTCGGACTGGGCTGGCGCATAGCCCTGCTGCGCAGACTTCTCATACCACTGGGCCGCCGTCTCGGCACTCAGGGCAACGCCCTGGCCGCGCTTGTACAGCGAACCCAGCGCGTACTGGGCGCTGGCCTCGCCCTGCTCGGCATGCTGGTGCAGCGCTGCGACCTCGGCCGCGCTCAGGCCGGGCTCGCCCTTGGGGGCATGGCCCACTGCGGCTGCGGCAGTTCCGGCCGCAACGGCCCCTGCCGCCACGCCAGCGGCGGCGGCCTTGGCCGGCGCATTGCGGGTTGGAGAGGGCGCCGACTTGCCCCCGGTCTTGACGGCGGCCTTGCCCGCTGGCCTGGCTGTCGCTTTGGCTGCAGGTCTGGCTGCAGGTTTGGCCGGTGCCTTCGCACCGCTCTTGGCCGTGTTCTTCGCTTGGGGCTGCGGCTTGGCAGACGCCGGGACGGCCATGCAGGACAGGGCTGCGGCCAGCAGCAATGACAGGCCTGCAGGCAGGGCTCGCAGGCCCGTCGGGTATCGATCGTTCATATGCTCTTATTTTTGCAGCAATCCATGCAGGCGACTGGCGCAAAGATTGACAAATTCTTTCAGTATGCAACCGGCGTTCCGGCGGGCATGGCTGCCCACAGCCATCGCCACGAGGCATGACCCCCATCTCCATGAAATCGCGCGACATCACCAAAGACATCGCGCTTGAAGATGACAGATCGATGACTTGTGCGAGAAAATCCATCCAACTTCTCCTAATGAGAAGCCTGAACCCCACCACATGAAGAATTCAGAGCGCAGTTTTGCACGGCGCATAGACCTTACCTCCCTGCAGCTGTTCGTGGCTGTCTGCGAACTTGGCAGCATCGGCCGCGCGGCCGAGCGTGAGTTCATTGCAGCCTCGGCGGTGAGCAAGCGCCTGTCCGATCTCGAAGCCACGGTGGACACAGCCCTGCTGTACCGACACAGCCGTGGCGTGACCTTGACGCCGGCCGGCGAAAGCCTGCTGCACCATGCCCGCAACGTGCTGTACGGCCTGGAGCGCATGCAGGGCGAGCTGTCCGAGTACGCCGATGGCGTGCGCGGCCATGTGCGCATCCACGCCAACATGTCTGCCATCGTGCAGTTCCTACCGGAAGACCTGGGCGTGTTCGCGCGCAAGCACGGCCAGGTCAAGATCGACCTGCAGGAGCAGCTCAGCCCCGCCGTACTGGCTGCCGTACAGGAAGGCACGGCCGACATCGGCATCTGCTCCATGGCGTACATGCCGCTGGGCAACGGCCAGGCCACTCCCGTACTGCAGCACCGCCCCTACCGCGAGGATCGTCTGGTCGTCGTGGTGCCCGAGCAGCACGCGCTGGCGCACAGCGACAGCGTGGCCTTTGCCGATGTGCTCGAATGGGACATCGTCAGCCTGCAGGCCGGCTCCTCCATCAGCCTGGCCATGCGTGCGGCCGCCGCACAGGCGGGGCATGCGCTGCACCAGCGCATCCAGGTCACCAGCCTGGATGCCATGTGCCGCATGATCGACAACGGCCTGGGCGTGGGACTGATCCCCGACCGCGCCTTCGAGCTCATGCACGGCGTGGGCCATCTGCGCGCACTGGAGCTCAGCGACGACTGGGCTCGGCGCGAGCTGAGCATCGTGGCGCGTGACTTCGACGCGCTACCCGTCACGGCCCGCCTGCTGGTCGAGCACCTGAGCCCGCCGGCCAGCGCATCCTGAAGGCCACTTGGCCGCTGGATGCCCCCAAAAATTTCCCCACGACACCAACCATTCGAGAACGCCATGGGACGCACCCTCTACGACAAGATCTTCGACGAGCACGTCATCCACACCGAGGATGACGGCACCGCCGTCCTCTACATCGACCGCCACCTGGTGCACGAAGTCACCAGCCCCCAGGCCTTCGAAGGCCTGCGCATGGCCGGCCGCAAGCTGTGGCGCATCAGCTCCGTGGTCGCCACGGCCGACCACAACACCCCCACCGACGGCTGGGAGCGCGGCTATGACGGCATTGCCGACCCCATCAGCAAGGAACAGATCACCACGCTGAACACCAACATCGGCGAGTTCGGCTCTGCGGCCTTCTTTCCCTTCATGGACAAGGGCCAGGGCATCGTCCACGTCATGGGTCCGGAGCAGGGCGCCACCCTGCCCGGCATGACCGTGGTCTGCGGCGACAGCCACACGTCCACGCACGGCGCCTTCGGCGCACTGGCCCACGGCATCGGCACGTCCGAGGTCGAGCACGTGATGGCCACCCAGACCCTGCTGGCCAAGAAGGCCAAGAACATGCTGATCAACGTCAGCGGCAAGGCGGCCCCCGGCATCACGGCCAAGGACATCGTGCTGGCCATCATCGGCAAGATCGGCACGGCCGGCGGCACGGGCTACACCATCGAGTTCGCCGGCGAAGCCATCCGTGACCTGAGCATGGAAGGCCGCATGACGGTCTGCAACATGGCCATCGAAGGCGGCGCGCGCGCAGGCCTGGTGGCGGTGGACGACAAGACCATCCAGTACGTCAAGGGCCGCCCGCTGGCCCCCACTGGCGCCGAATGGGATGCCGCCGTCTCCTACTGGAAGACGCTGCACTCCGATGCTGATGCGAAGTTCGACCGCGTGGTCGAGCTGCAGGCCAGCGAGATCGTGCCGCAGGTCACCTGGGGCACCTCGCCCGAGATGGTGCTGGGCGTGGATGCCCGCGTGCCGGACCCCGACAAGGAAAAGGATGCCAGCAAGCGCGGCGCCATCGAACGCGCGTTGACCTACATGGCGCTGGAGCCCGGCAAGGCGATCGATGACATCTTCGTGGACAAGGTCTTCATCGGCTCGTGCACCAACAGCCGCATCGAAGACATGCGCGAGGCCGCCGCCGTGGTCAAGAAGCTGGGCCAGAAGGTGGCGCGCAACATCAAGCTGGCCATGGTCGTGCCCGGCTCCGGACTGGTCAAGGAACAGGCCGAGCGCGAAGGCCTGGACCAGATCTTCAAGGCGGCAGGCTTTGAATGGCGTGAGCCCGGCTGCTCCATGTGCCTGGCCATGAATGCCGACCGTCTGGAGCCCGGCGAGCGCTGCGCCTCCACCAGCAACCGCAACTTCGAAGGCCGCCAGGGCGCGGGCGGACGCACCCACCTGGTGAGCCCGGCCATGGCTGCAGCCGCCGCCATCCACGGCCACTTCGTGGACATCCGCAGGTTCTCCTGATCCGATCCCGCAACTGCCCCGCCTGCACACCATGAAGCCCTCCTTCTCGATCCTCCTGATCGGCCTGGCCTTCACCCTGGCCGCCTGCAATACCGTCAAGGGCATTGGCCAGGACGTGCAAAGCGCGGGCAGCGCCATCGAACGCGCCGCCCGCTGAACCCTGAATCCGATACAGCCATGCAACAATTCACCGTGCACAAGGGCCTTGTCGCCCCCATGGACCGCGAAAACGTCGATACCGACGCCATCATTCCCAAGCAGTTCCTCAAGTCGATCAAGAAGACCGGCTTCGGCGTGAACCTGTTCGACGAATGGCGCTACCTGGACCATGGCGAGCCCGGCCAGGACCCGGCCTCGCGCAAGCCCAACCCCGACTTCGTGCTCAATCAGCCGCGCTATGCGGGCGCCTCCATCCTGGTCGCACGCAAGAACTTCGGCTGCGGCTCCAGCCGCGAGCACGCGCCCTGGGCGCTGGACCAGTACGGCTTTCGCGCCATCCTGGCGCCCAGCTTTGCCGACATCTTCTTCAACAACTGCTTCAAGAACGGCCTGCTGCCCATCGTGCTGCCCGAGGCCACGATCGACACGCTGTTCAACGAGATCGCGGCCTTCCCCGGCTACGAGCTGACCATTGATCTGGATCGCCAGGTGATCGTGCGCCCGCAGGGCGAGGAGATCCCTTTCGATGTCATCGCCTTTCGCAAGTTCTGCCTGCTCAACGGCTTTGACGATATCGGCCTGACGCTGCGCCACGCCGACAAGATCCGCGCCTACGAGGTCGAGCGCCTGGCCACCAAGCCCTGGCTGGCACACACGCTGGTGCAGCGCTGATCGATCTCCACTTGCGCGCATCAATGGGCCGCAGGCGTTGCTGAACCAGCCGCCGGCGGCCTTCCACCATCCGAACAGTCTCTCAAAAGGAACACCATGAAAATCGCAGTCTTGCCCGGTGATGGCATCGGCCCCGAAATCGTTGCGGAAGCCGTGAAGGTGCTGGGCGCCCTGGGCCTGGACTTCGACATGCAGACGGCCCCCGTGGGCGGCGCTGCCTACGAAGCTGCCGGCCACCCGTTGCCCGAATCCACGCTGAAGCTGGCCATGGAGTCCGACGCCGTGCTGTTCGGCGCCGTGGGCGACTGGAAGTACGACACGCTGGACCGCCCGCTGCGCCCCGAGCAGGCCATCCTGGGCCTGCGCAAGCACATGGGCCTGTTCGCCAACTTCCGCCCGGCCATCTGCTATGCGGAACTGACCCACGCCTCCAGCCTCAAGCCCGAGCTGGTCGCGGGCCTGGACATCCTCATCATCCGCGAGCTGACCGGCGACATCTACTTCGGCCAGCCGCGCGGCCGCCGCGTGGCCACCGACGGCCACTTCCCCGGTGCCGAGGAAGCCTTCGACACCATGCGCTATTCCAAGCCCGAGATCGAGCGCATCGCCCATGTCGCCTTCCAGGCCGCGCAAAAGCGCAGCAAGCGCGTGACCAGCGTGGACAAGGCCAACGTGCTGGAAACCTTCCAGTTCTGGAAGGACGTGGTCACCGAAGTGGGCCAGCAGTACCCCGATGTGCAACTGGACCACATGTACGTGGACAACGCCGCCATGCAGCTGGTCAAGGAACCCAAGCGCTTTGACGTGGTGGTCACAGGCAACATGTTCGGCGACATCCTGTCCGACGAAGCCTCCATGCTGACCGGCTCCATCGGCATGCTGCCCTCGGCATCGCTCAACTCCAGGGGCCAGGGCCTGTACGAGCCCAGCCACGGCTCGGCCCCCGACATCGCCGGCAAGGGCATTGCCAATCCGCTGGCCACCATCCTGTCGGCCGCGATGATGCTGCGCTTCTCGCTGAACCAGGAAGCCGCCGCCCAGCGCATCGAAGCCGCCGTGCAAAAGGTGCTGGCCCAGGGCCTGCGCACGGCTGACATCTACAGCGAAGGCACGACCAAGGTCTCCACCCGCGAGATGGGCGATGCCGTGGTGGCCGCACTGGCCTGAAGTCCATGACGGCCGCCAGCCTCCCGGCTTGCGGCTGTCCCTGTGGCGGGCAGGCACTGCCCTGCTTCGCCGCAACATGGCAAAACGTCAAAATAGACGTCCAGTTTTCGCCGATTCGACGAAGATATTCATCAAAACAGACATTCTCTTTCCTGGCGTATTCGATAGAATGACGTCTCTTATGTTTGCCGCCCGCCCGTTCCTCCTGCTGAACATTGCACCCGCCGCCCTGGCTGGTGTGGCTGCGCGCGCAATCACCTCCACAACCATTACGACAATCAAAGGCTGACCCAGCCCGGTTCGTCGTGCGCCCTCACCTGGCCTAGACGAGCCGGGCGACAACAGTCTTGATCAAGCACTGTTTTCACACTGAAAGGGCGTTTCAAAAATGAGCAAGCAATTGGTAGGCCTCGTCGGCTGGCGCGGCATGGTCGGCTCCGTGCTGATGGACCGCATGCAGGCAGAGGGCGACTTCGACCTGATCGAGCCCGTGTTCTTCTCCACTTCCAACGCCGGCGGCAAGGCCCCGGCCATGGCGAAGACCCACACCGAGCTGCGCAATGCCAACGACATTGCCGAGCTGTCCAAGTGCGACATCATCATCACCTGCCAGGGCGGCGACTACACCAAGGAAGTCTTCCCCCAGCTGCGCGCCTCGGGCTGGAACGGCCACTGGATCGATGCCGCCTCGTCGCTGCGCATGGAAGGCGATGCCGTCATCGTGCTCGACCCCGTCAATGAAGGCCTGATCCAGTCCAAGCTCGCCGCGGGCGGCAAGAACTGGATTGGCGGCAACTGCACCAACTCCATCTTGCTGATGGGCCTGGGCGGCCTGTTCAAGGCCGGTCTCGTGGAATGGGTCAGCTCCATGACCTACCAGGCAGCCTCCGGTGGCGGCGCCAACCACATGCGCGAACTGCTCAAGGGTATGGGAGTGGTGCACGCTGCCGTGGCCGACGAACTGGCCACGCCCGCATCCGCCATCCTGGACATCGACCGCAAGGTGGCCCAGACCATCCGCACCGACGTGCCCACCGAATTCTTCGGCGCACCGCTGGCCGGTGGCCTGATCCCATGGATCGATGCGCAGCTGGACAACGGCCAGTCCAAGGAAGAGTGGAAGGGCCAGGCCGAGGTCAACAAGATCCTGGGCACCGAGCAGACCATCCCTGTCGATGGCCTGTGCGTGCGCATCGGCGCCATGCGCTGCCACAGCCTGGCGCTGACCCTCAAGCTCAAGAAGGACCTGCCCCTGGAAGAGCTGGAAGCCATCATCAAGTCCGGCAACCCCTGGGTGAAGTGGGTTCCCAACGACCGTGCCATCACCGTCAAGGAACTGACCCCTGCCGCCATCACCGGCGGCCTGGAAGTCGGCGTGGGCCGCGTGCGCAAGCTGAACATGGGCCCCGAGTACCTGTCGGCCTTCGTGATCGGTGACCAGCTGCTGTGGGGCGCCGCCGAGCCGCTGCGCCGCATGCTGCGCATCCTGCTCGCCGCCTGAGCATCGCCGGCTTGAGCCAACACAAAAAGCGCCATGTCCCGGGCCGGGACATGGCGCTTTTTTCGGCTTTAAGCCCTGGGCAATTGGGCACAATGCCCAGGTCTCTTGTCCATTGGCTGTAGGTGGTTGCCTACAATCACCAAAGATACATTGTGTTTCTTCTCGTTGCCGTTCGACAACAACTATTGGCGTTCGCCGGCAACCAGACGCTTGCGATCCTATAGCGTGGCCGACAATGCGACCCAAGCACCTTGGTAGATGGCGTGCCATCTATCCCCGGGTAAATTTCAATTACATGTGCAAGCGCGGGCATTCCCACAATAACAATAGTGCCTGCCCAATTGCATCCACACAGGTTTGACGCTTTATGCATCGTTGGAAACTCTCTGTGCTGGCCACTGCGGCCGTCGTCTCGGTCGCACTGCCCGCCTCCGAGGCCTGGGCACTGGCTCTGGGCCGGGTGAACGTGCAATCGGCCCTGGGCGAGCCCCTGCGTGCCGAAGTCGAAATCCCCCAGATCACCGCCGCTGAAGCCGAAGGCCTGCGCGTGGGCGTGGCCTCTCCCGGCGTCTTCCGCACCCAGGGCATGGAGTACAACGCCACCGCCAGCCAGGTGCGCGTCAGCGTGCAGCGCCGCGCGGATGGCTCGGCCGTGCTGCGCCTCACAAGCACACAGCCCGTCAACGAACCCTTTGTCGATCTGGTGATCGACGCCAGCTGGGCTTCGGGCAACCTGCAGCGCAACTACACCCTGCTGCTGGATCCGCCCACCCTGCAAAAGCTCCCGCCTGCCGTGACGGCTGCAGCCCAGGCCTCGGCACCCGAGCCCGCCGCCGCGCCGCGCCGCGCAGCCCCCACCCCATCGCAAGCTGTATCGCAAGCCGCGGAAGGCAACACCGAGGAAAGCCGCCCCGCGCCAGCAGCCGCGCGCCGTGCCGCCCCGGCAGCCCGCGAGCGCGCTGCAGCGGCTCCCGCGTCGTCCGAGGCCTCCGAAGTCCGCATCAAGGCCGGGGACACGGCAGGCCGCATCGCCGCCGCCCACCTGCCAGCCGGCGTTTCGCTGGACCAGATGCTGGTGGCCATGCTGCGCACCAATCCCAAGGTCTTCATCAACGGCAATGTGAACCGCATGCGCTCCGGTGCCGTGCTCACCGTGCCGGACGAAGCCACGGCCCAGGCCACCTCGCCGCGCGAAGCGCGCCAGATCGTTGCCGCCCAGTCCCGCGATTTCAACCAGTTCCGCCGCCAATTGGCCAGCGCCGCGCCGGCCGCGCCCGTGGCCTCCGCCAACCGCGAAGCATCGGGCAGCGTCCAGGCCCAGGTCGAAGACCGCAAGCCGTCCACCGCAGCACCCGACAAGCTCACCCTGTCCAAGGGCGCCGTCAAGGGCGTGGAGGCCGACGAGCGCCTGGCCAAGCAAAAGCAGTCGGACGACCAGGCATCGCGCACGGCCGAGTTGCAGCGCAACATGTCCGAGCTGAGCCAGATCGCCGCCGCCACCAAGCCCGCCGAAGGTGCTGCTGCAGCACCTGCCCCGGCAGCCAGCGGCACGGCAAACGGCGTCGCTGTGCCGGGCGCGCCGACCGTGCCTGCAGCGCCTGAAGCTGCAGCACCCCAGACAACTCCCGCGGCCCCGGCAGCGCCTGCCGATGCAGCTGCTGCGGCCGCTGCGCCCACCGCTGCTCCAGACGCCGCAGCCAATGCAGCCGGCTCGGCAGCGCCCGCAGCAGAAGCCGCGCCCGCCACGCCTGCTGCGGCCGAGCCGCCGAAGCCCAAGCCGGCACCCGCCCCCGCAGCACCGATCGCCGAGCCCAGCTTCATCGATACGCTGCTGGAAGACCCCACCATCCCGCTGGCCGGTGCTGCCCTGCTGGCCCTGCTGCTGGGCTATGGCGGCTACCGCGTCATGCAGCGCCGCCGCGCCGCTGCCGCCTCCAGCGAAAGCGCCTTTGGCGACAGCCAGCTTGCAGCCGACTCCTTCTTTGGCGCCAGCGGCGGCCAACGCGTGGACACCGGCACATCGAGCCAGCTGTCCGGCACCTCCATGCATTACTCGCCCAGCCAGCTTGATGCGGGCGATGTGGACCCCGTGGCCGAGGCCGATGTCTACCTGGCCTATGGCCGCGACCTGCAGGCAGAGGAAATCCTCAAGGAAGCGCTGCGCACCGACCCCAACCGCACCGCACTGCACCAGAAGCTGGCCGACATCTACGCCAAGCGCCATGACCGCAAGGCCTTCGAGGCCGTCGCGCAGACCCTGCATGGCCTGACCCAGGGCAAGGGCGTGGACTGGCAGCGCCTGGCCGACCAGGGCCGCATCCTGGACCCGGAAAACGCCCTCTACCAGCCTGCAGGCGCCGCGCCCCTGTCCGGTGCCGCCGTTGCCGGTGGCGCCGCAGTGGCTGCTGCCGGACTGGCTGCCGCCTCGCTGGCCAGCCGCCCCCTGGACATGGATGCGCACCGCGAAGGCCCTGCCACCCTGCCCATGGACCTGGACATGGACCTCAACATGGACCTGCCCGGCGGCCTGGCCGATGCCAGCCTGCCCGCGCAGCACGCCAGCCCCCTGCCCGCACCGGCCCCCATGCCCAGCGAACAGGACTTCGCAGCGCTGGAGCCCACGCTGCGCGCGCCGCTGGAAGCCACGCCCTCCGCAAAGGACGACACACCTCGCATCGAGCCCCACGTCGAGCCACCCGTTGCATCGCTGGACATGCCCGGCTTCCAGCCCACGGCCCACGCCTCGCTGACGGACGCCCTGAACCACAGCAACGCCATGGACGGCATGCAGCCGACCGAGATGCTGTCGCTGGACATGCCCGGCACGCAGGCGTCCGACAGCTTCCCGGCCACCGAGCCCTCGCCCCTGACCAGCTCCACCACGGACGACAGCCATGCCAAGACCGAGCTGCTGTCGCTGGACGCCATGGAGTTCAACCTGGAAGGCCTGAGCACGGAGGCACCCGCCCCAACGCCGGCAACACCCCAGGCAGGCGGCGTGCTGGAGACGGCGGCCAAGGCCAAGCCCGAACCGGCCGAGTCGCTGGAGTTCGACCTGGGCAGCCTGTCCCTGGACCTGGGCAACGACACCCCTGCCGTGGCAACCCCGCCCTCGGCTCCTGAAGACCCGCTGGCCACCAAGCTCGCGCTGGCCCAGGAATTCAACGCCATCGGCGACAGTGACGGAGCCCGTACACTGATCGAGGAAGTGATCGCCGAGGCCCACGGCGATCTCAAGGCCAAGGCCCAGCGCCTGCTGGCCGAGATAGATTGAAGCCCGGCGGCGTCTGCCCAGGCGCCGCACCGGTTTCGCGTGACAGGGTGGCGCAAGCCGCCATGGAAAACTGACAACTTGATGCACACCCAACCCATGCCGGAGGCCTCGCAATGCGCGTAGCCCTCGGCGTCGCCTACAACGGCCAGCGCTACAGCGGCTGGCAAAGCCAGCTGTCTGGCAACACCATTCAAGACCATCTCGAAGCGGCCCTGGGCCGCTTTGCCGCTCAGGAGGTGCACACCCTCTGCGCGGGCCGCACCGATGCCGGCGTGCACGGCCTCATGCAGGTCGTCCACTTCGACACGCCGCTGGACAGGGCCCCGTTCTCCTGGGTCCGTGGCACCAACACCTTCCTGCCGCCGGACATTGCCGTGCAATGGGCCCAGCCCGTGCCCGATGCCTTCCATTCGCGCGCCTGTGCCACGGCAAGGCGCTATGCCTATGTGCTGCTGCAATCGCCCGTGCGCCCCAGCGTGGAGGCCGGGCGCGTGGGCTGGGTGTTCCATGCGCTCGATGGTGATGCCATGCAGGCCGCCGCCCAGCACCTGCTGGGCGAGCACGACTTCAGCTCGTTCCGCGCATCGGGCTGCCAGGCCAAGTCCCCCGTCAAGACGCTGCACCGCCTGTCCATCACCCGCCGCATGGCAGGCGATGGCGCCCAGATGGCCGCAGCCAGCTCCATGCGGCCCGGCGATGCGGCCATGGAATGCTGCTACTGGCGCTTCGAGTTCGAAGGCAGCGCCTTCCTCCACCACATGGTGCGCAACATCATGGGCTGCCTGATCGCCATCGGCCAGGGCGCATATGCGCCGCAGTGGATGCAGCAGGTACTGGACGCCCGTTCCCGCGATGCCGCCGCGCCCACCTTCTCGCCCGACGGCCTGTACTTTCTGGGCCCCGTATACGATCCTTCATGGGGCCTTCCTTCGCGCAGCCCGGCCTATGATTGGCTCCCTTGAACGGACAAGCCCTCCCCCATTCTTCAGCCCCCATGCAGCGCACTCGAATCAAGATCTGCGGACTCACCCGCGAACAGGACGTGGACGCCGCCGTGGCTGCGGGCACCGATGCCGTGGGTTTTGTGCTCTACGCCCCCAGTCCGCGCGCCGTGACGGTGCAGCGCGCTGCAGAACTGGCGCGGCGCCTGCCGCCCTTCGTGACCCCGGTGCTGCTGTTCGTCAATGAAAGCGCCGCCAACGTGATGGCTGCCTGCGCCGCCATCCCGGGCGCCTGCGTGCAGTTCCACGGCGACGAGTCCCCCGAGGACTGCCTTGCCGCCACATCCGGCGGCACCCGCGCCTTCCTGCGCGCCGCACGCATTCCCCTTGGTCCCGACGCCGCGCGCTTCGACCTCGTAGAATATGCCCAGCGTTACTCGAAAGCCCAGGCCATACTGCTCGACGCCCATGTCGACGGCTATGGTGGTGGCGGAAAAGCATTCAATTGGTCACTCCTTCCACCAAACGTCGCCTCTCACCTCGTTTTGTCTGGTGGACTCACGCCTGCAAACGTGACCGATGGCATCTTGCAAGTGCGCCCGCGAGGACTCTCGCTGGCCGTTGATGTCAGTTCCGGCGTCGAGGCCGATGGTCCCGACGGCAAGCCCCTCAGGGGCATCAAGGACGCCGGCAAGATACACCGATTCATCGCCGCCGTGCGCGCGGCCGATGACCAACTTTTGCAGACAAGCCATGTTCGAATACCAGTACCCTGACGCATCCGGCCACTTCGGCCGCTTCGGCGGCAGCTTTGCCAGCGAAACCCTGACACACGCTCTGACCGAGCTGCGCGACGCCTACGCCAAGTACCAGAACGACCCGGAATTTGTTGCCGAATTCCAGTCCGAGCTGGCCCACTTCGTCGGCCGTCCCTCGCCCGTCTACCACGCGGCACGCATGTCGCGCGAGATGGGCGGCGCGCAGATCTACCTCAAGCGCGAAGACCTCAACCACACGGGTGCGCACAAGATCAACAACGTGATCGGCCAGGCCATGCTCGCCCGGCGCATGGGCAAGCCCCGCATCATTGCCGAGACCGGCGCCGGCCAGCACGGCGTGGCCACGGCCACCATCTGCGCGCGCTACGGCCTTGAATGCATCGTCTACATGGGTGCCGAGGACGTGAAGCGCCAAAGCCCCAACGTCTACCGCATGCGCCTGCTGGGCGCCACCGTGGTGCCGGTGGAGTCGGGCAGCCGCACGCTCAAGGACGCGCTCAACGAGGCCATGCGCGACTGGGTGGCCAACGTGGACAACACCTTCTACATCATCGGCACCGTGGCCGGCCCCCATCCCTACCCGGCGATGGTGCGCGACTTCCAGAAGGTCATCGGCGAGGAATGCCTGACGCAGATGCCCGAATTCCTGGGCGCCGACCGCCAGCCTGATGCCGTGGTCGCCTGCGTGGGCGGCGGCAGCAATGCCATGGGTATCTTCCACCCCTACATCCCGTTCGAGAACACGCGCCTGATCGGCGTGGAGGCGGCCGGCGAAGGCCTGGACAGCGGCAAGCACTCGGCCTCGCTGCAGCGCGGCAGCAGCGGCGTGCTGCACGGCAACCGCACCTTCATCCTGCAGGACGAGAACGGCCAGATCACCGAGACGCACAGCATCAGCGCCGGCCTCGACTACCCCGGCGTCGGCCCCGAGCACGCCTGGCTGCAGGAACTGGGCCGGGCTCAGTACGTGGGCATCACCGACCAGGAGGCGCTGGACGCCTTCCACTACCTGTGCCGCACCGAAGGCATCATTCCCGCCCTGGAGTCCAGCCATGCCGTGGCCTATGCCATGCAACTGGCCAAGACCATGCGCGCCGACCAGTCCATCCTCGTGAACCTGTCCGGTCGCGGCGACAAGGACATCGGCACCGTGGCCGACCTCTCGGGCGCCGATTACTACGACCGTCCCTCCATGCGCGGGCTCACGGTCAAGGGAGGAGCAGCTCAATGAGCCGCATCACCACGACTTTCGCCAAACTCCAGGAAGAAGGCCGCAAGGCCCTGATCCCGTACATCACCGCAGGCTTCCCGTTCGCGGCCATCACGCCGTCGCTGATGCACGGCATGGTGGAGGCCGGCGCCGACGTGATCGAGCTGGGCGTGCCCTTCTCGGACCCCATGGCCGACGGCCCCACCATCCAGAAGGCAGGCGACCGCGCCATCGCCAATGGCGTGGGCCTGGTGCAGGTGCTCGCCTATGTGCGCGAGTTCCGCCAGAAGAACCAGACCACGCCCGTGGTGCTGATGGGCTACGCCAACCCGGTGGAGCGCTACGACCAGATCCACGGCAATGACCGCTTCGTGGACGATGCGGCCGAGGCCGGCGTCGACGGCCTGCTGATCGTGGACTACCCGCCCGAGGAGTGCGAGGCATTCGCAGCGCAACTGCGCGCACGCGACATGGACCTCATCTTCCTGCTGGCGCCCACCTCCACCACCGAGCGCATGCAGCAGGTGGCGCGCGTGGCCAGCGGCTATGTCTACTACGTCTCGCTCAAGGGCGTGACCGGAGCAGGCACGCTCGACACGGCGGCCGTGGAAGCCATGCTGCCGCGCATCCGCGAGCATGTGAGCATTCCCGTGGGCGTGGGCTTCGGCATCCGCGACGCGGCCACGGCCCAGGCCATTGGCCGGGTGGCCGATGCCGTGGTCATCGGCAGCCGCATCATCGAGATGCTGGACGGCCAGCCCCACGAAAAGATCGTCCCCCTGACCATCGACTTCCTGCGCGGCGTGCGCAAGGCACTCGACGCGTAGGTCGCATAATGCAGCCCTTGCATGCGGCCCGGTGCCGCATGCCCTGCGCCTGAAAAGGAAACACCATGTCCTGGCTTGAAAAACTCCTGCCTGCCAAAATCCAGCAAACCAACCCCACGGATCGCCACCAGCAGATCCCCGAGGGTCTGTGGATCAAGTGCCCGAGCTGCGAGACCGTGCTCTACAAGGCCGATCTGGAGAAAAACCAGAACGTCTGCCCCAGCTGCAGCCACCATCACCGCATCGGCGCCCGCGCCCGCCTGAACCATTTCCTGGATGCCGAAGGCCGCTATGAAATCGGCCAGGAAGTCATTCCCGTCGACGCCCTGAAGTTCAAGGACAGCCGCAAGTACCCTGAGCGCCTCAAGGAAGCGCTGGAGAACACCGGCGAGACCGATGCCCTGGTCGTCATGGGCGGCGCCATCAAGAGCGTCAACGTGGTCGCAGCCTGCTTCGAGTTCGAGTTCATGGGCGGCTCCATGGGCTCCGTGGTCGGCGAGCGCTTCGTGCGCGGTGTCGAGACCGCCATCGAGCAGAAGGTCCCCTTCATCTGCTTCACCGCCACGGGCGGTGCGCGCATGCAGGAAGGCCTGTTGAGCCTGATGCAGATGGCCAAGGCCAATGCAGCGCTCACGCGCCTGGCCAAGAAGGGCCTGCCCTACATCTCGGTGCTGACCGATCCCACCTTCGGTGGCGTCTCCGCCAGCTTTGCCTTCGTCGGCGATATCGTCATTGCCGAGCCCAAGACCCTGGTGGGCTTCGCCGGCCCGCGCGTGATCGAGACCACCGTGCGCGTGAAGCTGCCTGAAGGCTTCCAGCGCGCCGAGTTCCTGCAGGACAAGGGCGCCGTGGACATGATCGTGGACCGCCGCGAGCTGCGCGACCGCATCGCCGCCTCGCTTGCCATGCTGCAGCGCCTGCCGGCCGACGCGGTCCAGTAAAGCCTCGCGCAGACACAAAAAAGCCGCCGCAGGTTGATGCCTGCGGCGGCTTTTTCACGTCCAGGAAACCAGGGAAATCAGGCCAGCAGCATCAGGCCCGATCCCTGGATATACCCCAGCACCATCAGCGCGATCTGCAGCAGCACCAGAGCCACCAGTGCCGACAGATCGATACCGCCGATCAGCGGAACAACACGGCGGATGGGCCGCAGCATCGGCTCGGACAGGCGCTGCAGCACGCCATACATCGGCGACTGCGGCTGCACCCACGACAAGATGGCATAGATCAGCAGCACGCCCACCATGCCCGACAGCGCCACGCGCGCCAGGCCGCACAGCGCCAGCCAGGGCAGGGCAACCACAGTGGACTGCCCACCCATCAACAGCCACAGCAGCACGAACTGCAGCAGCTGCAGCAGGAAGGCGGCGATCAGGCTGGACATGTCCCAGCGCCCGGCCGGCTTGATGATGCGGCGCAGCGGCATCACGATCCAGTCGGACAGCGCAAACACCAGCTGCCCCACAGGGTTGCCGAAGGGCACGCGCTGGGCCTGCATGTACATGCGCAGCAGGCAGACGCCGGTCAACAGGCCAACGACCACGTCGAGCAAAAAGGAAACGATCTGAAAAAGCATGGCGTTGTAGGACTGCGGGAGGAAGATCGGACCACGGCCATCCGGCCTTGGCACAGCATGGGATGATAGCTGCCGCATCCCGCCCATCACATGACCGCCCCTACCGCACTGCACTCCCTGCCGCTGTTCCCCCTGGGCAGCGTCCTCTTTCCCCAAGGCCTGCTGAGCCTTCGCGTCTTTGAAGTCCGCTACCTGGACATGATCCGCAAGTGCGAGCGCACGGGCGCTCCCTTCGGCGTGGTGGCGCTGCAGGCCGGCAGCGAAGTGCGCAAGGCCGGCGCGGCCGCCGAGCAATTGCACGCCGTGGGCACGCTGGCCCGCATCGTCCAGTTGCAGCAGCCCCAGCCCGGCCTGCTGCACCTGCAGTGCGAAGGCACGCAGCGCTTTCGCATGCAGGAGCACCGCCAGCTGCCCCACGGCCTGTGGGTGGCCGATGTGCAGATGCTGCCTGCCGATGCCGCCGTGCCCATCCCCGGCCACCTGCTCGCCACCGCCCAGGCCCTGGCCCAGGTGCTGATGCAGCTGCACGCGCGCTCCACAGACGCCGACCATGCCCGACTGCCCAGCGCCGAACAGATGGGTGACTGCGGCTGGGTGGCCAACCGCTGGACCGAGCTGCTGCCCATGCCGGTCTCCATCAAGCAGCAACTGATGGCGCTGGACAGCCCGCTGGTGCGGCTGGAGCTCGTGGCCGATGTGCTGGAGCGCAGCGGCATAGGCCATGCCCAGGGCCCGGCACCCGGCTCCCCTTCCGCCGGGCACTGACGATTTGGCAGGACTGCGGCGTCATACCGCAGCGGCGTCCGGCACATTGGCAGCACCGCGCACCGAAAGCGCGCCAAAAAACTTAAAATCGCGGATTCAGCCCGCCAGCTGCGGGGCTTGCCGGTGGCATTTGCTGCCGCCTCTGCGCCCTCCAGCCCTTTGCGCCTGGCTTTTTTCGGCTTTTCCCGCTTTTTTTCCTCCGGCTTTTTTCCGGCCCCTCGGCGTTTTGCGCTGGCGCTCATTGTCATGACCGAACACAACACCCCATCCGCAGCGGACCAGACCGCTCCCCAGGACGAAAACCAACTCATCGCCGAGCGCCGCGAAAAACTCAAGGCCCTGCGCGAACAGGTCCGTGAACAGGGCGGCGTGGCCTTCCCCAACGACTTCAAGCCCGCCGACCGCGCCGAGGCGCTGCAGCAGGCCCATGCCGACAAGAGCGCCGAGCAGTTGGACGCCGAAGCCGTGCAGGTCAGCCTGGGCGGCCGCATGATGCTCAAGCGCGTCATGGGCAAGGCCAGCTTTGCCACCATCCAGGACGGATCGCTGGGCCCCACGCACGGCCGCATCCAGCTGTACATCACGCGCGACACCGTGGGCGAGGAGGTCTATGCGGCCTTCAAGCGCTGGGACCTGGGCGACATCCTGGGAGCCGAGGGCACGCTGATGAAGACCAAGACCGGCGAGCTGTCGGTCAAGGTGCAGACGCTGCGCCTGCTCACCAAGAGCCTTCGCCCCATGCCCGACAAGTTCCACGGCATGGCCGACCTGGAGCAGAAGGTGCGCCAGCGCTATGTGGACCTGATGATGGACGAGCAGGCCCGCCGCCGCTTCATCGCACGCAGCAAGGCCGTCTCGGGCATCCGCGAATTCATGGTGGAGCACGGCTTCCTGGAAGTGGAAACGCCCATGCTGCACCCCATTCCCGGCGGCGCCAACGCCAAGCCCTTCGTCACCCACCACAACGCGTTGGACCAGGAGATGTACCTGCGCATCGCGCCCGAGCTGTACCTCAAGCGCCTGGTGGTCGGCGGCTTCGAGCGCGTGTTCGAGATCAACCGCAACTTCCGCAACGAAGGGATCTCGGTTCGCCACAACCCCGAGTTCACCATGATGGAGTTCTACGCGGCCTACTGGAACTACCGCGACCTGATGGACTACACCGAGGCCCTGGTGCGCGACGCCGCGCAAAAGGCCGTGGGCACGCTGCAGCTGACCTACGGCGGCAAGCCCGTGGACCTGTCCCAACCCTTCCAGCGCCTGACCATTCCCGAGGCCATCGTCAAGTTCACCGAGGCCGGTGACAAGGTGGCCGACCGCGAATGGCTGACCAATGCGCTGCGCAAGCTGGGCATGACGGAAGAAAAGGACCGCCTGTCCGCACGCACCCTGGCCAGCCTGCAGGTGCTGTACTTTGAGGAAGTGGTGGAAGAAAAGCTCTGGCAGCCCACCTTCATCATGGAGCACCCCACCGAGATCTCGCCGCTGGCGCGCGCCAATGACGAGCGCCCCGAGGTCACCGAGCGCTTCGAGCTGTACATCACGGGCCGCGAATTCGGCAACGGTTTTTCCGAGCTCAACGACGCCGAGGACCAGGCCGCGCGCTTCAATGCCCAGGTCCAGGCCAAGGACGGTGGCGACGACGAAGCCATGTACTTCGACCACGACTTCGTGCGTGCCCTCGAGTACGGCATGCCCCCCACAGGCGGCTGCGGCATCGGCATCGACCGCCTGATGATGCTGCTGACCGACAGCGCCAGCATCCGCGACGTCATCCTGTTCCCCGCCCTGCGCCGCGAACAGTAAAACCCACGGCATCCAGCGCCTGCGCGCGTTGCCAACCGAAGCCGCCTGCGTTCCCTTGGGAGCCAGGCGGCTTTTCCCTATACTGGCTCGCCATGCACATCCCCACCTACTGGGCGCAGGCGCGCCTGCGGCATGAAAGCCGCCCCACCCACGGCATCACCGTCCAGCGCTGGGGATGGTCCGACACCAGCCAGGAAGCCGCCCAGGCCCACGCACAGGAGCGTGCTGGCCAGGCCCTGGAAGCCGCCCGCAATGCGGCGCTTCCAAAGGGCGAGCCCCGCATGGAATGGAAGAACGAGTACGCGCTCGACGGCTTCACCACCCCCATCCGCGAAGAAGTCCTGCAGCGCCGCGACGGCACGGTGATGACGCGCAACAGCTACGGCGCCCACTGCCTGAACACCGAGCGCGTGGCCATCGCCGATATCGACCTGCCCGAGCCGCCCAGCGCCGTGCGCTTTCCCGTCGTGACCCTGCTGTTGTTGGCTTCGGTCGCCATCTGGCTGGCCCGGCTGGCACCGCACAAGAACAATTCGCGGATGGTGGCCACGGCACTGGTCGTGCTGCTGCTGTTCCTGGCCATGCGGCGCGTGCAGCGCTGGTGGGAAGCTCGCCAGGCGCGCCAGCGTGCGTCCACGGACTCGCCGGCCACGCGCGCCATGAAGCGCGTGCAGACCTTCCACCAAAGCCACCCCGACTGGGGACTGCGCGTCTACGAAACACCCAAGGGCCTGCGCGTCATCGTCACGCATGCCGATTTCGCATCGGACGATCCGGCCGTCGGGCGGCTGTTCGACGCCCTGCAGGTGGACCCGCTCTATGCCCTGCTGTGCGAGCGCCAGCAATGCTTTCGCGCACGTGTCTCCGGCAAGCCCTGGCGCATGGGCCTGACCGGCCTATCCACCTCGCTGCGCAGCTGGCCCGTTCCCGAAGACCGGCAGGAGGAGCGCCGCCAGTGGGCACTTGCCTATGACAGCAAAGCCCAGGGCTTTGCTGCCTGCAGGCTGCTGCAGCAACTGGGCAACCCGCGCATCTGCCCGGCTGCCGACGCCTTTGTGCAGTGGCATGACGAGGCCAGCCGCGCCCGCACGGATCTGCCGCTGGCCTAGCAAAAGCCCCGTTGCACACAATCGCACACGGACGCGACACCCGACTTACACTGGCGCCATCCCCCGCCGCGCACTGCGCGGCCCCTTGATCCATTCCTGGTTTTGCAACCATGAAGGCCATGCCCCCCGCCCCACCTCCCCTGCCCACCGACAGCGCCGACTCCCCCGCCATCGAGCCCAGCGGAGCACGCTTCGCCAAGCCGACGGACGAGTCCGCGCCCTTTTGCGTGCTGGTCGTGGAAGACCAGGCCTCGGTGCGCACCAGCCTGGTCAGCGAGCTGCTGCACGCGGGCGTGACCCGCGTGCTGGAGGCCGCCGATGGCCCCAGCGCCCTGGTCCTGTTCCGCGAGCAGCGCCCCGACCTGGTGCTGCTGGACATCCGACTGCCCGGCGAGGATGGCTACTGGGTTGCCCGCCAGCTGCGCGAGGCCGAGCCCGGCGAGTGGACGCCCGTCATCTTCCTGTCCGGCCTGGACAATGACCTGGATGTGTGGCGCGGCATCGAGGCCGGAGGCGACGACTACCTGGTCAAGCCCGTCAAGCCCATCGTGCTCGTGGCCAAGCTGCGCGCCATGCGCCGCCTGCTGGACATGCGCCGGCGCCTGGTATCGCTGTCGGCCGAGCTTCACGAGGCCAACCAGAAGCTCAACGAAATGGTCGAGCTCGACCAGCTCACGGGCCTGGTCAACCGCCGAGGCTTCGACCGCATCCTGCATGCAGAGATCGCCTCGGCCCGCCGCGAAGGCCAGCCGCTGACGCTGATGCTCTGCGACCTGGACCATTTCAAGCGCTACAACGACACCTATGGCCACGTGCATGGCGATGAATGCCTGAAACAGATCGGACGCCTGCTGCGCGAGGTCTGCGTACGCCCCCGTGACGTGGCGGCGCGCTATGGCGGCGAGGAATTCGCGCTCATCCTGCCGCGCACGCCACGCTCGGGCGCCATGACGTTTGCGCGCGCCGTGGGCCAGATGCTGCGCGTGCTGCGCATACGCCACCCCGATTCGCCCCATGAATCGGGTCTCACGCTGTCGGGCGGCATCACCACCTGCATTCCCGACGAATACACCAGCGCCGAAGCCATGCTCATGCGCGCCGACCAGGCACTGTACGCGGCCAAGGCGCAGGGGCGCGACCGCTTCTTCAGCTTCGAGATGCAGATGGACACGGTGGAGCAGCGCCGCACCTGACTGCCGGGCCTTGCGCCTGCGCTTACGATCGCAGCTCAATGCCGGGCGCGCGCGAGCTGCGCATCCGGGTCCCGAAAGCGGATTCCTGTTTCCTGAATGTTTGAAGTTATGCGTCGTTTTCAAGCGCACCTGCCCACCTGGATGCAGGATTGGCTGGAGTTCATCATCCCCGGTGCCCAGATCCTGCTGATCATCGGTGCGGCCTGGCTGCTCAATCGCCTGGTTCGCCGGCTGATCGCACGCGCGGGCCGGCACTACGGCCTGCCGCCGGAGCTGCTGGTGCCGCTGCGCGGCGTGTTCCGCTGGATTCTCATCGCCGCCACCGTGCCCCTGGTACTGGAGCGCCTGGGCGTCTCGGCCACCGTGCTGTGGACGGCCTTCACCGGCTTTGCCACCGTGGGCGCCGTGGCCTTCTTCGCGGCCTGGAGCGTGCTGTCCAACCTGTTCTGCGCCCTGCTCATCGTCATCGTCGGGCCTTTTCGCCTGGGTGACTACATCGAGGTGCTGGACACGGCCGAAAAGCCCGGTGCCAAGGGCCGCGTGATCGACATCAACATGCTCTACACCACCTTGCAGGACGCCCATGCGCCCGATGGCTCACCCAACCTGCTGCAGATCCCCAACTCGCTGATCTTCCAGCGCGTGGTCCGGCGCTGGAAGGGCGGCCTGGGTGTGGATGGCGAGCATGCCAGCCATGGCGAGGAGGAGCGCGCCATCCGGCTGACCACGCCGCATGATGCCCAGCCCTCGCAGCCTCCCATGCACACGACCAACTAAAGCCGGCACCGCATGAAAAAAGCCGCCGCCCGGTGCAGGGACGGCGGCTTTGTCGTTCAGCAGCGCTTCAGGGCTTGCGCGGCTGGACCTTGCCGGCGGCCAGCTTGGCGTTGGTTCGCGCCTGCTCCACGTCCTGGGCGCGCGCCAGGGCCACGCCCATGCGGCGCTTGACGAAGCTCTCTGGCTTGCCGAACAGGCGCAGGTCCGTGCCCGGCACGGCCAGGGCCTCGTCCACGCCGTCGAACACCAGGCCTTCGGCATCCTGCCCGCCATAGATCACGGCGCTGGCGCCGGGGTTGCGCAGCGAGGCATCCACGGGCAGGCCCAGGATGGCGCGCGCATGCAGCTCGAACTCGCTTTGCCACTGCGTGGCCAGCGTGACCAGCCCCGTGTCGTGCGGGCGTGGCGAGACTTCGCTGAACCAGACCTGCTCGCCCTTGACGAACAGCTCCACGCCAAACAGGCCCAGGCCGCCCAGGTCATCGGTCACCGCCTTGGCGATGTCGCGCGACTTCTGCAACGCCGCCGGGTGCATGGGATGGGGCTGCCAGCTCTCCACATAGTCACCAGACTGCTGGATGTGGCCGATAGGATCGCAGAAATGCGTCTGCACCTGGCCGTCCGGCCCCTTGGCGCGCACCGTGAGCTGGGTGATTTCGTAGTCGAAGTCGATGAAGCCTTCGACGATCACACGGCCATGGCTCACGCGGCCGCCGGCCATGGCGTAGTCCCAGGCCTTGGCCACGTCGTCCGGGCCGTCCAGCTTGCTCTGGCCCTTGCCCGAGCTGCTCATCACGGGCTTGACCACGCAAGGGAAGCCGATGGCGGGCTGGCCATCCGTGCCGTCGATGGCGGCCTGCAGCTCCTGCTGCGAGTCGCAGAAACGGTAGGGACTGGTGGCCAGGCCCAGCGTCTCGGCGGCCAGGCGGCGGATGCCTTCGCGGTCCATGGTCAGGCGCGCGGCGCGAGCCGTGGGGATCACAGTGACCACACCGGCTGCTTCCAGCTCTTCGAGCATGGGCGTGGCAATGGCCTCGATCTCGGGCACGACCAGGTCGGGCTTTTCGGCCTCGATCAAGGCCTTGAGCTGGGCCGGATCGCTCATGGTGATGGTGCGCGCGTGGTGGGCCACCTGCTGGCCGGGCGCGTTCTCGTAACGGTCCACGGCAATGGTTTCCACGCCCAGTCTCTGCAGCGCGATCAGCACTTCCTTGCCGAGTTCGCCGCTGCCCAGCAGCATGACTTTGGTGGCATGGGGGGAGTAAGGGGTTCCAAGGGTGGTCATCTGCGCGTCCTGTGAGCCAGGCGGAGCCTGGGCAAGATAAGAAAGAGAGGGAGGCAGGCCTGCACGGCCCGCAGCAGCCCCCGATCATAGGACGCCGACGCAGGCGCCGCCTACAAACCCAGCGCCTGCGCGAGGTTGCGCCGCGCCCGCGCCTCCAGCCGTTGCCGGAACCAGTCGGTGCAGTAGATGGCCTCGCGCTGCATGAAGCCCTGCAGCACCTCGCGGCGCTTGGCGCGGTACAGCGGCAAGGGCACCCATTCGTACTCGGCCCGCACCTGCACTTCGTACTCAGCAAACCGCAGGGGGTCGGCCGCGAGAATGCCCAGGTCGGCATCCACCAGCAGTTGGGCGTCGATTCCGGACGGCTGTGCAGCGTGGCAGGTCGCCATGATCAGGCCGTGCACGCGCCCGGCCACATCGGCAGGCAGACCCTGCCCGCGCAGCACGGCGGCGGCCCAGTCGGCGCTGCGCGCCTCGTTGTCCTTGGCTTGCGTTTGGTAGACAGCGTCATGGAACCACAGCGCCAGTGCCACCTCGCCGGGGTGCTCGGCCAGAGACAGCGCCGGCTGCAACAAGGCCATGGCCTCGCCCAGGTGCTGCAGCGTGTGGTAGTGGCGCTGGGGCTCGCTGTAGCTTTGCAGCAGCTCGGCCAGCACAGGCTGCGGAGCGCTGGCACCCAGTGCGGACCAGGCGCTCTCCCAATACGCCTGCCAGGTCTGCAGCGATGCACCGTTTGCGGAGGGCATTTGGGGCCGTGGTCCAGCATGGGTCATCGCCAGTTCCTTCAATTTTCAGAAGATGCCGGGCGCCAGCGCCCGCAGCGGCGCACCTGCCGATGACAGCAGCCATGCCAGCAGGCCGCAGTTGAGCACCACGGTGATCCAGAACACCAACTGGAACGAGGCCTTGCTGGACTTGTGCCGCAGCAGCCCTTGCGCCAGCAATGCGCCGGGCCAGCCGCACAGCAGTGCCAGCAGGTGCAGACGGCTTTCGCTGGTGCGCCAGCGGTCGTGCCTGGCGGCGGACTTGTCGAATCCATAGACCATGAAGGTCACAAAGCTTGCCGCCGCATACAGGCCGACCAGTGTCCAGGGCATGCGGCCGCTCCAGGCAACAGCCAGCAGCACGCAGAAGAAGGCAGCGGCCAGGCCTACCGCCACCGGGCCTCGCACAGGCGGCAGAGGCCGCGAAGGCGTGCCGGCACGGCTTCGCCGCGCAGGCTGCGGGCGGCCGGTCCTTGGTTCGTCAATGAAGGCCACATCCTGCGCGCGCCATTTTCCCTGGGCGTTGCGGCTGGGCACGTAGCTGACGCGCTCTCCGCCCTCGGGCCTGCGGCGGCGATCGGTGAAGGACTTGATATGGACAAAGACCTGCGCGCCGCCTCCATCGGGTTCGATGAAGCCGAAGCCCTGCTCGTCCTTCCAGCCGGTGAGACGTCCCTGCTGCCGCATGGCGGGCTCAGTGGCTGCCGGCTGCGGCCGGCCGCGCATCCTGCTTGCATGGCTCGCCCAGGCAAATGCCTATGTCGCGCGCCATGGTGAGCAGGCCGTGGTCCAGGGGCACGGTGCGCTGGGTGTTGGCCACGCGGGAGATTTCCACGCTGCCGATCTCGCCACCCTGCAGCGTGACCATGCGGCCGAAGCGCCCCGACAGCACCAGTTGCGCCGCATGGTGGCCGTACTGCGTGGCCAGCACGCGGTCAAAGGGCGTGGGGTCGCCTCCGCGCTGTACATGGCCGAGGACCGTGGTGCGCACCTCGCTCCTGAGGTGGGGCTGCAGGCGCTCGCGCAGCACATGGCCGACACCGCCCAGGCGGACCGGGTCGGGGCTTTGCTCGATGCGCTCGCGCACCGTGAGGCTGGCGCCGCTTTCCTTGGCGCCCTCGCCGATGCAGATGATGGTGTAGCGCTGGCGCTGCTCGCGGCCCCGGCAGAAATCGACGATGGCCTGCAGGTCGTAATCGATCTCGGGCAGCAGGATGACATCGGCCGCACCGGCAATGCCGGCCTCCAGCGCCAGCCATCCGGCATGGCGCCCCATGGTCTCGACGATCATCACGCGGTGGTGGCTGTTGGCCGTGCTCTCGATGCGGCGCAGCGCCTCGGTGGCCGTGGCCACGGCGGTGTCGAAGCCGAAGCTGCGCTCGCAATTGGCAATGTCGTTGTCGATGGTCTTGGGCACGCCCACGCAGGTCAGTCCCACCTGTTCGGCCAGGCCATGCGCCAGACTCATGGTGCCGTCGCCGCCGATGGCCACCACCACGTCCAGGCCCAGCGCCCGGACATTGCGGCCCACATGCTCCAGCGTGGCCGCATCGCGCAGGGGGTTGGCGCTGTTGCTGGTGCCCAGGATGGTGCCGCCCACATGCAGAATGCCCGAGACCTCGTCCCAGCCCAGCGGCTTGACGCCGGGCGGGTCGAGCATCAGGCCCTCGAAGCCGTCGGCAATGCCCAGCACCTCGCACTGGCCGTGGTTGATCAGGGACTTGGTGACCGCACGGATCACCGCATTCAGGCCGGGGCAGTCGCCACCTCCGGTCAGCACGCCAACGCGCATGGAAAAACTCTCCTGTGAAACACCGGCCGACGCGCCCTTTACGACACGCACATGCCTTTGCAAAGCCCGCCTTGGCCCTCGGAGCGGCCAGCGGCGGCATTCTTCAATCCATCAAGACAGCAGGTCCAGCGCCTGCAGATAGGCAGGCTGGCGCATGAGGTCGTCCCAGGGCTGGGGCACGGTCTCCGGCAGCAGGGCCACGCGGCGCGATTCGCTGTCGGCATCGGGCTGCCAGCGGCCGCTGCGCTGCGCGGCCTCCATGCCGGCCAGCAGCTCGTCCACATGCTCGCCCAGGCCCAGGCTCTGGTTGCACAGCAGCACCATGTCGCAGCCCGCCTCCAGCGCGGCCAGGGCCGCGTCGGTATAGCCGATGAGCTCGCCGTCGATGCGGCGCGCGCCCTCCATGCTCAGGTCGTCGCTGAAAATGGCGCCGTCGTAGCGCAGGCGGCTGCGCAGGATGTCCTTGAGCCACTTGGCAGAAAAACCGGCCGGGCGCTTGTCGACCTTGGGGTAGATCACATGGGCCGGCATCACGGCCGTGAGCACGCTGGACAACCAGGGATAGGGCGCGGCGTCCTCGCCCAGGATGGCGGTGAGGCTGCGGCCATCGACCGGAATGTCCACATGCGAATCGGCCTTGACGAAGCCGTGGCCGGGAAAGTGCTTGCCGCAGTTGCCCATGCCGGCCTGCAGCAGGCCGTGCATGAGGCTGCGGGCCAGCGCGGCCACCACGCGCGGGTCGCGGTGGAAGCTGCGGTCGCCGATGACGCTGCTGGCACCGTAGTCAAGGTCCAGCACCGGGGTGAAGCTGAAATCCACGCCGCAGGCACGCAGCTCGGTGCCCAGCACGTAGCCGGCCGCCGTGGCGGCATTCATGGCGGCCAGGGCGCCGCTGCCTTCACGGTGCTTGCCGCCCTTGCCGTCGTCCATCCACATCTGGCCGAAGGCGCGCATGGGCGGCAGGTGCGTAAAGCCGTCAGCGCGGAAACGCTGCACGCGCCCGCCCTCATGGTCCACGCAGATCAGCAAATCGGGCTTGACCGCCTTGATATCGGCGCACAGCTGCACCAGCTGGTCGCGGCTTTCCCAGTTGCGGGCAAAGAGGATGATGCCGCCGACCAGCGGATGCGCCAGGCGCTGGCGATCCACATCGGTGAGTGCCTTGCCGGCGATGTCGATGATGAGGGGTGCGTGCTCGGTCATGCCGGGAGTTCCTATGAATCCTGTGGAGTCAAAAAAGCCAGCGTCACGCTGGCCGGGTATCAGGCGCGGCGCTCGACCACGCAGAAGCTGGCCGCGTAGTCGCTCTCGTCGGTCACGGACAGGTGCACCTGCAGGTTGCGCGCCTCGAACCATTCCTTGAGCGCGCCGTGCAGCACGATGGCAGGCTGGCCACTGGGCAGTTTGATGACCTCGCAGCTGCGCCAGGTCATGGGCATGACCATGCCCATGCCTATGGCCTTGGAAAAGGCCTCCTTGGCGGAAAAGCGCGTGGCCACGAAGCGGATGCCGCGCTCAGGCCAGCGCGCGCGGCGGGCACGCCAGGTGGCCAGCTCGCCCTCGGCCAGCACCTTCTCGGCGAAACGGTCGCCATGGCGCTCCAGGCTGGCGCGGATGCGGCGCACGTCGCAGATGTCGGTACCGATGCCGTAGATCATGGATTCGCTCCGCGAAAGCTTCAGGCGCGCGCCGCCATGCCCTGGTCTATGCACTGCTGGTAGGCACGCACGGTTTCGGCGTAGCCCAGCTCCAGCGCGTCGGCGATCAGCGCATGGCCGATGGAGACTTCGAGCAGGCCCGGCACGCGCGCCACGAAGGCGGCCAGGTTGTCACGGCTGAGGTCATGGCCGGCATTGATGCCCAGCCCGGCATCCAAAGCCGCCTGGGCCGCCGCCGCATAGGCCTGCAGCTGCGCTTCCTGGTCTGCCGTGCCCCAGGCAGCTGCGTAGGGTTCGGTATACAGCTCGACCCGGTCGGCGCCCACGGCGCGCGCAGCGGCCATCTGGGCGGGCACGGGGTCCATGAACAGGCTGACGCGCACGCCCAGCTGGCGGCATTCGGCAATCAGCGGCTTCAGGCGCTCGGCGTCCTGCGGGAAGTTCCAGCCATGGTCGCTGGTGAACTGGTCCTCGCTGTCGGGCACGAAGGTGGCCTGGTGCGGGCGCGTGTCGCGGATGAAGTCCATGAGGTTCTGCGTCGGGTTGCCCTCGATGTTGAACTCCGCCTGCGGCCACTGTGTCATCAGCGCCTGCAGTTCATAGACATCCTCGCTGCGGATATGGCGCTGGTCGGGACGCGGATGGATGGTGATGCCCTGGGCACCGGCCTCCAGGCAGATGCGCGCGGCGCGCGTCACGCTGGGAATGCCCAGGTGGCGCGTGTTGCGCAGCAGCGCAACCTTGTTGACATTGACCGACAGCGCCGTGCGCTGCGAAGCGTGGGAAAGATTCATAGCGATTGCAGATCCATCATCAGCTGGCGGGTGCGCAGCATGGGACTGCCGCAATGGTATTGCAGCAGGGCCCTCAGTTGGGGCTTGAGGGCGAGCGCCTGCTCGGGTTGGGCCACCACATGCAGCGTGGCATTGAAGGCCTGCCGGGCCTGCAGCGCGCTTTCAATGGCCTGCCATTGCGCAGCGCCCAGCACGGCGCGCTCGCCCTGCAGCGCCGGGCGCAGGCCGCCTTCGGCCACCAGCGCATAGCGGCGGCCTTCGGCCAGCGGCGCCAGCGTGGCGCTTTCCTCATTCAAGGCGGGCAGATGGCCCAGTTCGCGCAGCAGCAGCAGCTCGAAGGTGCGCAGCACGGGCTCGATGGCATCGCCATGCTGGCCCGCCAGCACGCGCACCACGCCGGCATAGATGTCGAACAGCGCCGCATAGGGATCGTCGCGCGCCAGCAGGCGCATCAGCAGCTCGTTGAGGTACAGGCCCGACATCAGGGCGTCGCCCTGGGGCATGACATGCCCGCCCACCCATTCGGCACCCTTGAGGGTGTGGATCTCGGCATTGCCCTCGCCGCCCAGGCTGTAGCTCAGGCTCAGTGGCTGCAGCGGCAGCAGCACGGGGCGAAAGTTCGAGGTCGGGCGCTTGACGCCCTTGGCCGCCAGCGCCACGCGGCCCCGGTGCCGCGTGAAGACCTCGAGGATCAGGCTGGACTCGCTCCAGTCATAGCTGTGCAGCACATAGGCCGGCTCATCCGAGACACGCTTGGCGCTAGCCATGGACAGAGGGCCTTGCGGGAAGGTTTCTCACTCGTAGCCGAAGGAGCGCACGCGGGCCTCGTCGTCGGCCCAGCCGGAGCGCACCTTGACCCAGACTTCGAGGAAGACCTTGGCATCCATGAGCTTTTCCAGCTCCTGGCGCGCCTCGGTGCTGATGCGCTTGAGGCGCTCGCCCTTCTCTCCGATGATCATGGCCTTGTGTCCGTCGCGCTCGACCACGATGGTCGCCGCCACGCGGATGAAGCGCTTGTGCTGCTTGCTGGCCTCTTCCTCGAACTTGTCGATGACCACCGTGGAGGTGTAGGGCAGCTCGTCGCCCGTGAAGCGGAACAGCTTCTCGCGCACGGTTTCCGAGGCGAGGAACTTCTCGCTGCGGTCGGTCAGCTCGTCGGGCGCATACATCCAGTCCTGCTCGGGCAGGTACTTCTCGCAGATGCCGAACAGGCGCTCGATGTCGCCCTTGCTCTTGGCCGACATGGGCACGAACTCGGCAAACGGATGGCGCTCCTGCATGCTCTTGAGCCAGGGGGCGATCTCGGCACGGCGGCCCACGGTATCGAGCTTGTTGGCGATCAGCAGCGTGGGAATGCCGGGCTTGAACAGCGACAGCACCTTGGCATCGGCCAGCGTGAACTGGCCGGCTTCCACGACGAACAGGATCAGGTCCACGTCGCCGATGGCGCCCATCACGGTCTTGTTGAGCGACTTGTTCAGCGCCGTGCTGTGCTTGGTCTGGAAGCCCGGTGTATCGACGAAGATGAACTGCGTCGCGGCACGCGAGCGAATGCCCGTGATGCGGTGGCGCGTGGTCTGCGCCTTGCGCGAGGTGATGCTGATCTTCTGGCCCACCAGCGCATTCATCAGCGTGGACTTGCCCACATTGGGCTTGCCGACGATGGCGATCAGGCCGCAGCGCTGCGGGCCCGTCGGCACCTCGGGCGCCTGGGCTTCATCAGGGGCGGATGCCGTGCGTGCTGCGCCGGCGCCGGGCTTGGCCGCAGCCAGCAGGGCATCGAGTTCGGCGGCGGTCTGTGCCGGCGCCGGAGGTTTGTCTTGGTTCATGCGTGTCTTGCTTTCAATAGTTCCAGCATGGCTGTGGCAGCCGTCTGCTCTGCGGCTCTGCGCGAGGCACCCGTTCCCCGGGCCTGCAATTGCAGCTCGGCAATCGCGCAGGCCACTTCAAAGGTCTGGCGGTGGGCGGCTCCCGTGGTGGCGACCACCTCGTACTGCGGCAGCTTCATGCGCCGTCCCTGCAGCCATTCCTGCAGGGCCGTCTTCGCATCCTTTTCGGCTGCGCGCATGTGGGGATTGATGTCCACGCCCTCGAAAAGATGGTGTACCACCTTCTCGCCCGCCGCGTAGCCGGCATCCAGATAGACCGCGCCGATCAGGGCCTCGACCGCATCGGCCAGGATGGAGGGGCGTTGCTTGCCGCCCGACTTGGATTCACCCTCGCCCAGGCGCAGCAGATCGGGCAACTGCAGCCTCAGCGCGATCTGGTGCAGCGTGCCTTCCTTGACCAGGTTGGCGCGCACGCGGGACAGATCGCCCTCGGGCATGGAACTGAGCCGCTGGTAGAGCAGGCTGGAAATGGCAAGGTTCAGCACCGAGTCACCGAGGAATTCCAGGCGCTCGTTGTTGTCTGCCGAGAAGCTGCGGTGCGTGACGGCACGCTGCAGCAATGCAGGCTCGGCAAATTGATGCTGCAGCCTCAGCTGCAGCGCATTCAGTAAGGGAGGCACCTATTGGGTCTGCTTCTTAAAACGGTAAGTCAGGTACGCGGGGCCCACGAGATGGATCTCGCGCGAATATTCGAACCCCACCACCACGCGGTCATTGATCTTGGTCACTTCGAGATCGCCACCCTTGACGGACGTGAAGTCATCGATGGCAGCGGAACGCTCGAAGCTGGCTTTCACCTCGGCCACGGAATTGCCCTCGCGGGCCGCCTTGTTGGCGGCCTTGACGATGGCCTGGTATTCCAGGAAGACAGGCACGGATTGTGCGCCTACGGCCACCACGCCCACGCCCAGGGCAATCACAAACACCAGTCCCAGAAAGGACAGGCCGCGCTGGCGCGAACGCCGGTTGTTCGATGTCAACATGCTTTTTCCTCCTCCGATGCGAATCCCTCGCGCATGCCCGGTCCGATCCGGTCTCCAGGCATGCACCTGATCAATGGAAGCTGCCGATGCGCTTGAAATCCCCGAAGTTCATCCAGACAAAGAAAGCCCGGCCCACGATGTTCTTGTCGGGCACAAAGCCCCAGTAGCGGGAATCCAGCGAGTTGTCGCGGTTATCGCCCATCATGAAGTACTGGCCCTCCGGCACCTTGCAGGTGATACCTTCGACGCTGTAGCGGCAGTTCTCGCGGAACTCGAAGCCGCTGGCGCCCTGGATGAAGGCGGGCACGTCCTGGTTCACGATCATGCGGTGCGGCTTGTCGCCCAGCGACTCCTCGTACTGCTTGAAGTAGCGCATTGCATCCTTGTCGAAGAAGTCGGGCAGTGCATTGACCGGGACTTCCTTGCCATTGATCGTCAGCCGCTTGTTCAGGTAGGCGATCTCGTCGCCCGGCAGGCCCACCACCCGCTTGATGTAGTCCAGGCTGGGCTGGGGCGGGTAGCGGAACACCACCACATCGCCACGCTGCAGCGGCGTTCCCTGCGTGATCTTGGTGTTGATCACCGGCAGGCGCACGCCATAGGTGAACTTGTTCACCAGGATCAGGTCGCCCACGAGCAGCGTGGGGATCATGGAGCCAGACGGGATCTTGAACGGCTCGAACAGGAACGAGCGCAGCACGAAGACGATCGCGATCACCGGGAACAGGCCTGCCGTCCAGTCCAGCCACCAGGGCTGCATGAGGATGCGGCCCTTGGCCTCCTCCGACACCTCGATGTCGGTCTTGGCGATGCCCATGCGGTCGAGTTCTGCGCGGCGTGCCACGGCAGCCTCCTCGATGGCCACGGCAGCACGGCGTCGGCGCGGCAGGAAGTACAGCCGCTCGGCCACCCAGTACAGGCCCGTGACCACGGTGGCCAGGAACAGCAGCAGCGCGAAGTTGCCCTCGATGAAGCCTGTGTACCAGGCGCCGATATAGCCCACGAAGGCCGCGAGTACGACGGCCGTAATCCATTGCATGGCTTGCATCAATCCTCCACTTGCAGGATGGCCAGGAAGGCCTCCTGGGGCACTTCCACCGATCCGATCTGCTTCATGCGCTTCTTGCCGGCCTTTTGCTTTTCCAGCAGCTTGCGCTTGCGGGTGATGTCGCCGCCGTAGCACTTGGCCAGCACGTTCTTGCGCATGGCCTTGACGGTTTCCCGCGCAATGATGTTGGCGCCGATGGCGGCCTGGATGGCCACATCGAACATCTGGCGGCTGATGATCTCGCGCATCTTGGCCACCACGGCCCGGCCGCGATACGTGGCCTGGGAGCGGTGCACGATGATGGACAGCGCATCGACCTTCTCGCCGTTGAGCAGGATGTCCACCTTCACCACGTCGGAGGCGCGGTACTCCTTGAACTCATAGTCCATGGAGGCGTAGCCGCGCGAGACCGACTTGAGCTTGTCGAAGAAGTCCAGCACGATCTCGCCCAGCGGCATCTCATAGGTGAGCATCACCTGGCGGCCGTGGTACTGCATGTTGATCTGCACGCCGCGCTTCTGGTTGGCCAGCGTCATCACCGGGCCCACATAGTCCTGGGGCATGTACAGGTGGACGGTGACGATGGGCTCGCGCACCTCCTCGATACGGCCGGCATCGGGCATCTTGGACGGGTTCTCGACCTGGATGACCTCGCCATCGCCCTTGACCACTTCGTAGACCACGCTGGGCGCGGTGGTGATCAGGTCCTGGTCGAATTCGCGCTCCAGGCGCTCCTGCACGATTTCCATGTGCAGCAGGCCCAGGAAGCCGCAGCGAAAGCCAAAGCCCAGCGCCTGCGAGACTTCAGGCTCGAACTGCAGGGACGAATCGTTGAGCTGCAGCTTCTCCAGCGCATCGCGCAGCTGGTCGTACTCGCTGGCTTCGGTGGGATACAGGCCAGCGAACACCTGGGGCTTGATTTCCTTGAAGCCGGGCAGGGCCTCGGTGGCAGGACCCAGATTGTTGGGAAGCTTCTTTTCCAGCGTGATGGTGTCGCCCACCTTGGCTGCCTTGAGCTCCTTGATGCCGGCAATGATGTAGCCCACCTCGCCTGCGCGCAGCGCGTCGCGCGGTACGTCGGCCGGGGTGAACACGCCCAGGTTGTTGGCTTCATAGGCAGCGCCCGAGGCCATCATCTTGAAGCGCTCGCCACGCTTGAGTTCACCATCGACCACGCGCACCAGCATCACGACGCCGACATAGGTGTCGAACCAGCTGTCGATGATCATGGCGCGCAGCTGGCCATTGGGATCGCCCTTTGGCGGCGGCACCTTGGCGACCACCGCCTCCAGGATCTCATCGATGCCCATGCCGGTCTTGGCCGAGCAGGGAATGGCGTCGCTGGCATCGATGCCGATGACATCCTCGATCTCGGCCCTGGCATTTTCGGGATCGGCCTGGGGCAGATCCATCTTGTTGAGAACAGCCGTCACTTCCACGCCGAGTTCCAGCGCGGTGTAGCAGTTGGCCACGGTCTGCGCCTCGACGCCCTGCGAGGCGTCCACCACCAGCAGCGCTCCCTCGCAGGCCGACAGCGAACGCGAGACTTCATACGAGAAGTCCACGTGGCCGGGCGTGTCGATGAGGTTGAGGTTGTAGACCTGGCCATCCTTGGCCTTGTACTGCAGGGCTGCGGTCTGCGCCTTGATGGTGATGCCGCGCTCTTTCTCGATATCCATCGAGTCCAGCACCTGGGCTTCCATGTCACGGTCAGCCAAGCCTCCGCAACGCTGGATGAGGCGGTCAGCCAGCGTCGACTTGCCATGGTCGATGTGCGCAATGATGGAAAAATTTCTGATGTGGTTCATCAACGGGAAGGACTGCTAGTGAAAGTGGAAAACGACAGGGCCGGCGCGCAAGAAAAAAGGGCGCGTCCATGAACGACGCGCCCCGAACCAACAATCTCTGGCAACTGCGATAGTTGGGACTTTATTGTAGGCAAAACGGGCTGAAAACCAAGCCCTGACAAGGCCTGCAAAGGTCCGGGCTTGATCTGTCACAATTATTTATCAACAGTTTATCAACAGAACCGCCGAGCCATTTCTCGCCCGTCGATCACCGGATAGTGCGGTGCTTTTGCACCGCAACAATCCCCTTTGAAAACAGGTTTCTGACGCCTTGAGCCGTCACGCTTTGGTGGGGCATTTTACCCAATGCCCCAAGGGGCATGGGCGGCTCCGGGTCAGGATTCCGAGGGTATTCCCCAGGATCCGGAAAACCGCCCTCCCCTGCGGCCTCAGCGCGTCGGACGGATCAGCACGTACTGTGCCCATTCCCCACGGCGCACCAGCAGGTTCACCGGCTTGCTCTTGTCCACCTTGGCCAGCGTGGCCTCGAAGCTCTTGAGCCCCGTGATCTCGACATTGGCCAGCTGCAGGATCACGTCGCCTTCGCGCAGGCCCGCACGTGCCGCAGCCTCGACGGCCGCCGTCACCCGCACGCCGCCCTTGATGCCCAGCTCCTTCTTCTGGGCATCCGTGAGCTCGGCCAGCGTCAGGCCCAGGGGCTGGGAAACCAGGGTGCTGCCCTTGCCGGTGGCCTTGGCCTGCGGAGCCGCGCCGTCCGGCTCGACCTCGGCGATCACCATGGTCAGATCCTTGGCTGCGCCGCGCCGGAACACGGTGATGGTGCTGCGTGTGCCGGGCTTGGTATTGCCCACCAGGCGCGGCAGGTCGGCCACCTTGTCGATGGCCTTGCCGTCGAACTTGATGATCACGTCACCGGCCTCGACGCCCGCCTTTGCAGCGGGCGAATCCGGCTCGACCGCCGACACCAGTGCGCCCTGCGCCTTGCCCAGGCCAATGGATTCGGCAATGTCCTTGGTGACCGGACCGATCTGCACGCCAATGCGGCCTCGCGTGACCTTGCCGGTGGCGCGCAGCTGATCGCTGACACGCACGGCCTCATCGATCGGAATCGCGAAGCTGATACCCATGAAGCCGCCGGAGCGCGAATAGATCTGGCTGTTGATGCCCACGACCTCGCCGCGCATATTCAGCAACGGGCCGCCCGAGTTGCCGGGGTTGATGGCCACATCGGTCTGGATGAAGGGCAGATAGTCACCCGTGTCGCGCTGCTTGGCACTGACAATGCCCGCCGTGACGGAGTTGTCGAGGCCGAAGGGCGAGCCGATGGCCATCACCCACTCGCCGACCTTGAGGCGGTTCACATCGCCGATCTTCACGGCCGGCAGCCCTGTGGCGTCGATCTTGACCACGGCAACGTCGGTGCGCTTGTCGCTGCCCACGATCTTGGCCTTGAACTCACGCTTGTCGGTCAGCGTGACGATGACTTCGTCAGCGCCTTCGACCACGTGGGCATTGGTCATCACAAAGCCATCGGCCGTCAGGATGAAGCCGGAACCCACGCCGCGCGGCTGCTCCTCGTCAGGCTGTGAACGCGGTTGGGGACGTTGGCGCGGCACATTGGGCACGGGCAGCCCGAAGCGGCGGAAGAATTCGAGCATGTCCTCGTCCATGCCCAGCGCCTCGGCAGAGTTGGCGGACACCTTCTCCAACGTGCGGATGTTGACCACGGAAGGGCCGACCTGCTCGACCAGATCGGTGAAGTCCGGCAGCCCCCGCACCACGGCGCCACTTTGCGCATGGGCGGCACTCACCGGCACCAGCATTCCTGCGCTGCCTGCAGCCAGCGCCAGAACGCCGGCCAGTGTGCAGGACTGCAGCGTCTTCCATCGAACAGTGGTCATGGTCATCCTTTCCATCTCAATCATTACGTTGCCCCGACGCCATCGCGCCCAGGCGGTTTGTTCGGACACATGGCAGCCGACTTGCTTTCGGACGAACGTCACATTCTGGCGCAGTCCTGGCGAGCATCGGCCAGACGATGGCTCAGAAGCCTGAAAGACGCGGTTAGTTCCCGAATCGGCAGCATGCATGGGGCGCGAGCCGCCGTGCATGGAGCACAAATGACTGCACCCGCGTCCATTTCAATGCCGAAAGGCTGGACGCGGGTGCAAAAGAAGGCAGGAGAGCAATGCTCTCCTGTGAGATTCAGCGCTGGTTGGCGCGCGGTGCCGAGGCGAAGTTGGCGTTGCGCAAGAAGCTGGCAGGCATCTGCAACGTGGCCGGGCCACTGTATTGCGGATGGGAGGCCAGCAGCGCATCCAGGCGCGGATCACGCAGCATCACGCTCTGCCCGTAGGGTCCGGCCACCGCCACGACCGAGGAAGACTGGGCCGTATCGCCAAGCGGGAAGTCCTGGGCATTGCCAGCCACCGCAACCGGCGCCGACGGAGCACCCGTCTCAAGAGCAGCCAGAGCCCGGCCCGGCGCCGCGCCGGGACCGGCAGGCGCGCCCAGCATCACGCTCCAACCAATGGCAGCTACGGCTGCCACGGAGGCAAAGCCCGCCGCCATCTTCCAGCGAAATACCGAGGCATTGGCCGCATCGCGCAGCGGCGCGCCATTGATCACAGCGCGGTCCTGCGCCGGATGCGCAATTTGCGCCAGCTCTTCAGTGGCCACGGAAACCAGCGGACGGCGAGGCTCGTTGGCCAGTTGGGCGCGGATTCCTGAGAGCACATCGTGCCGGCTGTGATGCGCCAATTCCGGGGAACGCAGCACATCGCCCACGAGGTGATACATGCGCCACTCCTGCTGGCCTGCATCGCTTTCCGCATAGGCCAGCACGGCCTGCAACTCTGCGGCAGAGAGTTCACCATCAGCCAATGCCGACAATTGTTCGCGCTTCGTCAGATCGTCATTCATGATCAATCACCTGCTTGTCTGCTTTGAGACCCTGTACCCAAAAAATGCGCCACCGGCGGCCACAACCCATCACGCCTACCAACGCTTGCCCGACTGGCGCTCCAGCAAAGGCTTGACCCTGGCTGAAATCGCTTCCCGTGCGCGAAAAATCCGTGAGCGCACGGTGCCGATGGGGCAACCCATGGCGTTCGAGATTTCCTCGTAGCTCAGGCCTTCGATTTCCCGCAACGTGACAGCCTGTCGGAGATCCTCGGGCAAAGCCTCCATGGCGGCGTTGACTGCCTGGGCAATTTCCTGGGCTGCCAGGATCGTTTCGGGCGTTTCTTCGGTGGTTAGTTCCTGGCTGACCCGGGAAGTTTCATCATCGTCATCCCCGTTGTGTAACGCGCTTTCGGTGATCAGCGGCGAGCGCTTCATGTCCAGCAGCGCCTTCTTGGCAGTATTCACGGCAATGCGGTACAGCCAGGTATAGAACTGGGCATCGCCCCTAAACTGGTGCAGGGCCCGATAGGCGCGAATGAAGGTTTCCTGCGCAATGTCCGGCACCAGGTCCACATCGCGCACCATGCGGCCGATGAGGCGCTCGATGCGGCGCTGGTACTTGATGACCAGTAGCTCGAAGGCCCGCATGTCTCCTGCGTTGGTGCGCTCGACCAGAGCCAGGTCGCTATCGGCAGAAGAAGGCGGGAATTCGGGAGGCGTCATGAAATCGGTGAAGACGGGCCGCGGCGGCCCTGGCGCAGTCATTGCGCCCGTTCTGTAGGTCTGGCCGGGGAATATACAGCACGCCGCAAATCACCCCAGGTTTCCGGACTCTGCCTGCACAACAGGAGCAGCCAGCGGGAGCTGCGCCAACGCAAGGGCCCCGCCGGCACCATGGAAACCAGGGGACGGACCTGCACCCACAACCACGATCCACCATCGGCTCGCACCTGCAGCAGCACCGGCTGCGCAGCTTGGCCTGGGTCCGCCTCGCAGATCGACCACTGCACGCCATCCCAGGCGATGAAACCTTTACCCAGGCTGTGCCATCCATGCCACATGCCTGCAGCAGCAACCAGGCAAACCGCAACGGCCACGGCTGCAGGCCACCACCCTGACTGGAGATTCAAGGCCCATGCCAGCAAAAGCATGGCGGCCAGCAGCCAAAGCGCACAAAGACACACTGCCACGGTGCGCGATGGCTTCAGCGGATGGCGAACTGCGGGCGGCGCATGGCGAGACGGCATGCCTGCAGTGTCGCAAAACCGCAGCATGACCGACATTTATCCTGCTTTCACCTGGCACATGCGCGAAATAAAAAAGCCCGCTCCCTTGCGGGGCGGGCTTTTCATGTGCGTTGCGCAGGCCTCAGATCCGCTTGAACACCAGCGTTCCGTTGGTGCCTCCGAAGCCGAAGTTGTTCTTCACCGCCACCTCGATCGTCGCGTCCCGCGCCGTATTGGCGCAGTAGTCGAGATCGCACTCCGGGTCCTGGTTGTCCAGGTTGATGGTCGGAGGAATCTTTTGCTCGTGCAGTGCCAGCACGGTGAAGACGCTCTCGATGCCGCCAGCACCGCCCAGCAGGTGACCTGTCATGGACTTGGTCGAACTGACAACGATTTTCTTGGCGTGATCGCCCAGAGCCGCCTTGATGGCGTTGGTCTCGTTGAGGTCGCCCAGCGGCGTGGAAGTGCCGTGCGCATTCAGATAGTCGATCTGGTCGGCATTGATGCCGGCATTTCGCAAAGCTGCCAGCATGGCGCGGCGCGGGCCGTCCATGTTGGGTGCCGTCATGTGGCCGGCGTCGGCACTCATGCCGTAGCCGCACAGTTCGGCGTAGATCTTGGCACCGCGGGCCTTGGCATGCTCGTACTCTTCCAGCACCAGCACGCCCGCGCCTTCGCCCAGCACGAAGCCGTCGCGGTCCTTGTCCCAGGGGCGCGAAGCGGCCTTGGGATCATCATTGCGCGTGGACAGGGCGCGCATGGCGGCAAAGCCGCCGACGCCCAGGGGGGAGACCGTGGCTTCCGTGCCACCAGCCACCACCACATCGGCATCGCCGTATTCGATCATGCGTCCCGCCTCGCCTATGCAGTGCAGCCCGGTCGTGCAGGCAGTCACAACAGCAAGATTCGGCCCCTTGAAGCCGAAGCGCATGGACACATGGCCAGCCACCATGTTGATGATGGAGGCAGGCACGAAGAACGGCGTGATGCGGCGCGGTCCGCGCGCAGCCAGTTCCGCGTGGGTGTTCTCGATCAGCGGCAAGCCGCCGATGCCCGAACCGATCACACAGCCGATGCGCGTGGCCAGATCATCCGACAAGGCCTCGCCCGTGGGCAGACCTGAGTCCTGCACGGCTTGCGCCGCAGCAGCGATGCCGTAATGGATGAAGGTGTCCATGGAGCGCGCATCTTTGGCGCTCATGTACGACTCCACATCGAATCCCTTGACCTCACCCGCAATCTTGCAGGCAAAGTTCGAGGCATCGAACTTGGTGATGAGGTCAATGCCGGACTGGCCGGCCAAAAGATTGGCCCAGGCGTCGCCCACCGTGTTACCCACGGGGGAGATGCAACCCAGGCCGGTCACGACAACGCGACGACGGCTCATGCGTAAAACCTTCTGCTGATCGCTCGGGTCAGGGCCCTATCAGGCCTTCTGGTGGGTGTTGGCGTAGTCGATGGCGTTTTGCACCGTCGTGATCTTTTCCGCGTCTTCGTCGGGGATCTCGATGCCGAATTCATCTTCCAGGGCCATCACCAGCTCCACCGTGTCCAGGGAGTCAGCACCCAGATCAGCCACGAAGGCCTTTTCGTTGGTGACTTGAGACTCTTCAACGCCGAGTTGTTCGGCAATGATTTTTTTGACACGTGCTTCGATATCGCTCATGGTTTCCCTCTGGGGGTTGTGAATGAACCCGCGATTCTAGCTGCTTCGGGCCTCAGGCCCTCTTCAGCCGGCCGTCGCGAGGAAACGGCCTCTTCTGTTGCAAGCAACGCCGGCTTCTGGCAGGGGTCTGCCCGCAGCCGCCGCAGCACTTACATGTACATGCCGCCGTTGACGTGCAATTCCTGGCCGGTGACGTATCCCGCACCCGCAGATGCGAGGTAGGCCACGGCATGGGCGATGTCGCTGGGCTGGCCCAGATCGCCCATGGCGATCTGCGATTTGAGCGCGTTCTTCTGCTCTTCGGGCAGCTCCGCCGTCATGTCGGTGGCAATGAAGCCAGGCGCCACGCAGTTGACCGTGATGCCGCGGCTGCCCAGTTCACGGGCCAGCGCGCGCGTCATGCCGGCAACGCCGGCCTTGGCGGCTGCATAGTTGGCCTGACCGGGGTTGCCGGAGGCGCCAACGACGCTGGTGATGTTGATGATGCGGCCAAAACGCTGCTTCATCATGGGCCGAATGGCCGTACGGCTGACTCGGAAAACCGCCTTGAGATTGGTGTCGATCACCGCATCCCAGTCGTCGTCCTTCATGCGCATGGCCAGGGTGTCGCGTGTGATGCCGGCGTTGTTGACCAGCACATGCAGGCCGCCGTCATTCTTGACGATGCTGTCGATCAAGGCATCGACGGCCGCCCCATCCGTGACATTGAGGTTCACGCCGCGGCAGCCCTCATGGGCCGACAGGGCCTGGCCGATCTTTTCCGCGCCACCGTCGGTGGTGGCCGTGCCGATCACGCGATAGCCGCGCGCTGCCAGCTCCTGGGCAATGGCAGCACCAATGCCACGCGAGGCGCCCGTCACCAGGGCAACCTGGGGCTTGTTCTGGTTGTCAGTCATGCGAGGGATTCTTTCACGTCGGCCAGCGTGGCCGGATCATAGAGGGCAGCGGCCGTCAGGTCCGCGTCAATCCGCTTGGTCAGGCCCATGAGCACCTTGCCGGGACCGCATTCGACGAGATGCACGATGCCGCGCGCCTTCATGGCCTGAACGCATTCCACCCAGCGCACCGGGCCAAAGGCCTGGCGATACAGCGCATCGCGGATGGCGTCGGCGTCTTGCTCGACCGCCACGTCGATGTTGTTGAGCACGGGAATCTGCGGCGCAGCCAGCGCCGTGGCAGCCAGCGCCGCCTTGAGCTTTTCGGCCGCAGGCTTCATCAGGCTGGAGTGGAAAGGCGCCGACACGGGCAACGGCAGGGCACGCTTGGCGCCCGCGGCCTTGAGGGCTTCGCAGGCCTTTTCGACAGCAGCCTTGCTGCCGGCGATCACGGTCTGCGAAGGATCGTTGAAATTGACGGCTTCGACGACTTCAGCGCCACCCAGGGCAGCCGTGACCTCGGCGCATCCTGCGCGCACCTTGTCGGCGTCCAGGCCCAGGATGGCCGCCATGGCGCCCGTGCCCACGGGCACGGCCTCCTGCATGGCTGCAGCACGCAGGCGCACCAGCGGGGCAGCCTGGGCCAGCGTCAGCACGCCCGAGGCGACCAGGGCGGAATACTCGCCCAGCGAATGGCCTGCCACGACATCGGGCAGCGCGCCGCCTTCGGCCTGCCACACGCGCCAGGCGGCCACACCGGCCACCAGCATCACGGGCTGGGTGTTGGTGGTGAGCGCCAGGGCTTCCTTCGGTCCTTGCTGGATCAGCTGGCCGATGTTTTCACCCAGCGCCTCGGACGCTTCGGCCAGCGTCTGCGCCACGACAGGATGGTCACCCCATCCGTCGAGCATGCCTACCGATTGCGAACCCTGGCCGGGAAAGACGAATGCAAACTTCTTCATATTTTCAAAAATAAAAGCCGCGCCATGGGAGCCTGCCGACAGGCAGGCATCCCGCATCACATCTTGAGAAGCACCGCACCCCAGGTGAAGCCACCGCCCACGCCTTCCAGCAGCACGGTCTGCCCGGGCTTGACCTGGCCATTGCGCACGCCGTGGTCCAGCGCCAGCGGGATCGAGGCAGCCGAGGTATTGCCATGCTGGTCCACGGTCACCACCACCTTGTCCATGGACAGCTTGAGCTTGCGCGCCGTGCTTTGCATGATGCGGATGTTTGCCTGGTGAGGGATCAGCCAGTCGATGTCGGCATCGGTGAGCCCGGCCTTGTCCAGCGTCGCGCGGGCGGCCTTTTCCAGCACGCCGACCGCCAGCTTGAACACGGCCTGTCCATCCATCTTCAGCAGCGGATCGCCGAGCACCTGTCCGCCGGACACATTGCCCGGCACGCAGAGGATGCCGACATGCTTGCCATCGGCATGCAGGTCGGACGCCAGGATCCCAGGCTGCTCGGACGCCTCCAGCACCACCGCGCCGGCGCCGTCGCCGAACAGCACGCAGGTCGTGCGGTCGTTGAAATCAAGAATGCGGCTGAAGACTTCGGAACCCACCACCAGCGCGCGGGTTGCGGCGCCGGACTGGATCATGGCATCGGCCACCGTGAGAGCGTAGACAAAGCCGCTGCACACAGCCTGCACGTCAAAGGCCGCGCAGCCATTGGCGCCAAGCTTGTTCTGCAGGATGCAGGCAGTGGACGGGAAGACCATGTCGGGCGTCGAGGTGGCGACGATGATCAGGTCGATGTCCTGTGGCTGGCAGCCAGCGGCCTCCAGCGCCTTCTTCGACGCCTCCAGGGCCAGATCGCTGCTGGCCACGTCGGGCGCGGCAAAGTGACGGGCATGGATGCCGGTGCGCTCGACGATCCACTCGTCCGAGGTCTCGATGCCACGCTGGGCCAGTTCGGCTGCCAGATCGTGATTGGTGAGTCGGCGGGGTGGCAGGTAGCTGCCCGTGCCGGTGATGCGTGCGTAGCGTCTCATCTGTATTAGGGCGCCGACGGTCCTGATTCCGACTGCGCAGCCAGCAAAAGAGGCAGGGCTGCGGAGATGCGGGTACGGACACGGTCGAGCAGGTTGTTGCGGGCCGCATCATACGCGCGGTTCAGCGCGTGCTCGAAAGCCAAGGCATCGGCTGACCCATGGCTTTTGAACACCAGCCCACGAAGGCCCAGCAGCGCCGCACCGTTGTGACGCCGATGGTCCACGCGATTCATCAGCGCAGTTAGCACCGGATAGGCAACGATTGCAGCCATTTTGGTGAAGATATTGCGCTTGAACTCCTGCTTGAGGGCATTGGAGATCATGGACGCCACCCCCTCGGAAGACTTGAGGGCCACGTTGCCCACAAAGCCGTCACAGACCACGACCTGGGTCGTGCCCTTGAAGATATCGTTGCCTTCGACGTTTCCGTAGAAGTTCAGGTGACCGGCCTTGCCGGCCGCACGCAACAGTTCGCCCGCACGCTTGATGACTTCACTGCCCTTGATCTGCTCTTCGCCGATATTGAGCAGGCCCACCGAAGGCGCCTCTTCGTTGTTCAGCGCAGACACCAGAGCCGAGCCCATGACGGCGAACTGCAGCAGATGCTCAGCCGAGCAATCCACGTTGGCACCCAGGTCCAGCACCGTGGTGGCACCACCCTTGGCGTTGGGCAACTGGGGAGCGATGGCGGGACGATCGATGCCATCCAGCGTCTTGAGCAGGTAGCGCGAGATGGCCATCAGCGCACCCGTATTCCCAGCCGACACGGCAGCAGCAGCCTGGCCATCCTTGACCTGCTGGATGGCGACGCGCATCGAGGAATCCTTCTTCCTGCGCAGCGCCACCTCGATCGGGTCATCCATGCCGACGACTTCCGAGGCCGGCACCACGCTGGCGCGCTCATGCGCAAAGCCAGCCAGCGCATCGGGCTGACCGACCAGCAGCAGCCGGGCGTCGGAATGGGAATCGAGGAACTGGCGGCACGCCGCGAGCGTGACGCGGGGGCCGTGATCACCCCCCATGCAGTCAACGGCCAAAGTGATCATGAGCGACTGGCAAGCCTGTTGCAAGGCCTGGAAAGATAGGAACGGCCATCAGAAAAAACAAAAGCCCGCGCTACGAAAACTGTAGCCGCGGGCTCTGCGGGAACGGTCGAAGGTCAGGCTTCGGACTTGTTCTTCAGCACTTGACGGCCGCGGTACACGCCGTTGGGGCTGATGTGGTGACGCAGGTGGGTTTCACCCGTGGTGGGTTCCACGGCGATGCCAGGCACATTCAGTGCATTGTGCGAACGGTGCATACCGCGCTTGGAGGGGGACTTCTTGTTCTGCTGAACAGCCATGATGGCTCCTGTGTATCTGAAAAGGGTTGGTAAAAAACGCGATCAGCCCATTAAAGACACGAGGGGGTTTCGCGCGAAGCCCTTGATTATAGCGCAATCGCTTTTCCCGGCCTCGACCTTTTTTCCGGGCATCTCGATCAGTCTGCGGATTTGCCCACATCCAGGCCGCGAAGGACGGCGAACGGGTTGGGCTTGTCCTCGATGGCCTGCTCGAAGTCCGCGTCGCTGGACTGCAAGCTCACAGTCTCGGGGCAGACATCGTGACGCGGCACCACAGGCAGTTCCATGAGCAACTCGTCCTCTATGAGCTCGAGCAGATTGAACTCGCGGCTGAGCACCAGCAGGTCCTCATCGCTTTCATCGTCCTCGGACTCGGCTGTGGCTTCATCCGCAACAAAGCGAAAAGACCGATCAACCTGCAGGGTGATGGGCGCCAGGGCCAGGCAGCGCTGGCACACCATGGGCACGACGGCATCGGCCTGCAGATGCAGCCACACCTGACCGGGGCCGCCGGTCTGCTCGACCAGCTCGCCGTCCGCCTGCCAGTGCACCTGGCCGTGCGTGTCACCGGCATCCGGCTGCGCATCCTGGGCCAGACGCGGAAAGACTGACAGTGTTGTCTGGTCCTGAAGATGGCCCTGCGATTGCGCGAAAGCGCGAACATCGAGGCGGGCCGCAGAAAATTCCTTGCTCATGCGGGCAGTGTAAGAGAATCCGGGCATGCAAGCTCCCCACCCCGCCTTAGCCCAGGCTCCCGGCCTGGCGCGTGCCCTGATCCTTGGCTCCACCTCACGCTACCGCCGCGAACTCCTGGAACGGCTGCGGCTGCCATTCCAGACCGTCTCCCCGGAAGTCGATGAAACACCTCTGGCCGGAGAGACACCGCACGCCCTTTCCCTGCGCCTGGCCCTGGCCAAGGCCCAGGCCGTGGCTGCGCTGCACCCCGGCGCCGTTGTCATCGGCTCCGACCAGGTGCCCGAGCTCGATGGCCTGCCGCTGTCCAAGCCCGGCAACCATGAACGCGCCACCGAACAGTTGCGCCAGATGAGCGGGCGCCAGATGAACTTCCACACTGCCGTGAGCGTGGTCTGCCAGGAAACCGGCTTTTCCGAGACCGACGTGGTGACGGTTCAGGTGCGCTTTCGCGATCTCAACGATGCGGAAATCGAGCGCTACCTGCGCGCCGAGCAGCCTTATGACTGCGCAGGCAGCGCCAAGAGTGAGGGCCTGGGCATTGCCCTGCTCGACGCCATCGTCAGCGACGACCCCACGGCACTGATCGGCCTTCCGCTGATCCGCACATGCCAGTTGCTGCGCGCCGCAGGAGCCGTGCTGCCATGAGTGATGCCATTACCAAGCCCCTGACAGGAACGCTCTACCTGGTGCCCGCGCCGCTGGACTTCGGCTGCGATGAGCAAACGCCGCTGACGCAGGTCCTGCCCGATGGGACACTGCGCACCGCTGCACGGTTGACCCACTGGATTTGCGAAAACGCCAAGAGCACACGCGCCTATCTCAAGCGCATCGACGCGCTGCATGCACTGGCCCAGCCCTTGCAGACCCAGCAGATCACCGAGCTGCCGCGCGAGGCCCACAAGAAGGGGGACCATGGCGACAAGGGTGCCGCCGTCTTTGACGCCAAGCCACTGCTCGCCCCCTTGCTGGCCGGACACGACATGGGACTGGTCAGCGAGGCCGGAATGCCCGCCGTGGCCGACCCCGGCAGCTCCATCGTGCGCGCCGCGCACGATTTGGGCATACGCGTCGTGCCGCTGATCGGACCCGTATCGCTGCTGCTGGCACTGGCCGCCAGCGGGCTCAACGGACAGAACTATGCCTTTGTGGGCTACCTGCCCCAGGATGCCGGCGGACGGGTGCAGCGCATCAAGGAGCTTGAAGCACTGGCATTGCGCCAAGGCCAGACCCAGCAGTTCATCGAGACGCCCTACCGCAACGCCGCGCTTTGGCAAGCCCTGCTGCAGACGCTGCAACCCCATACCCGTTTGGCGTTGGCCTGCGGCCTGACACTGGAGAGCGCCCGCATCGAAAGCCGGCTGGTGCGCGAATGGCGCCAGCACAAGGAAGCGCCGGACAACCGCACGCCGGTGGTGTTCTCCATCGGCCGCTGAAGCCGCCCACCAGCGAAAAAGCCCGCCTTCGACAGGAAGGCGGGCTTTTTCGTCTTGGCAGACCGAGCGGGAGACCCCGCAAGAATCAGCGCAGAGCCGGGAGGCTGGAACGCAGTGCCTGCACCGCACCGCCGCCAAAGGCCGCGCCGAAACGCTTGGCCAGGCGCTCGGCCACGTTGTCGCGGCGCGTGTAATCCACCACCTCTTCCGCCTTGACCACTTCACGGGCCACATAGTCAAGACTGCCCAGCTTGTCGGCCAGGCCCATCTCCACCGCCTGCTGGCCGGTCCAGAACAGGCCGCTGAAAGTCTCGGGCGTCTCATGCAGGCGGTCACCACGGCCAGCCTTGACCACGTTGATGAACTGCGAGTGGATCTGGCCCAGCATCTTGTGGGCATGTTCGCGCTGTCCTTCGGACATGGGGCTGAACGGGTCCAGGAAACCCTTGTTCTCGCCAGCCGTCAGCAGGCGGCGTTCCACGCCGAGCTTTTCCATGGCGCCGGTGAAGCCAAAGCCATCCATGAGCACGCCTATGCTGCCCACGATGCTGGCCTTGTCCACAAAGATCTCATCGGCGGCGGCGGCAATGTAGTAGGCGGCCGAAGCGCAGGTTTCTTCCACCACGGCATACAGGGGCTTGTCGTACTTGCCCTTGAGCCGCACGATTTCGTCATTGATGATGCCGGCCTGCACAGGGCTGCCGCCCGGCGAGTTGATCAGCAGCACCACGGCGCGCGAGCCCGAATCCTCGAAGGCACTGCGCATGGCGGCCACCACGAATTCCGCACTGGCGTCGGCACCTGCGGCGATCTCGCCCTTGACCTCGACCACGGCCGTGTGCGGGGAGGAACTGGTCGTGGTCGCCGTGTCCTTGGCAAACAGCACCCACAGCACCACGAGGATGAGCGCCGTCCACAGCAGGCGGCCAAACAGGCGCCAGCGGCGCGAGGCACGCTGCTCGTTGATGGTGGCGAAGACCAGCTTTTCCAGCACCTCCCGCTCCCAGCCGCTCGATGCCGCCGTGCGCGCATCGGCAGCCGCCGTGGCGGGCGTGGCCCGGGCCCACAGGTCCGCCCCCGGGGATGGGTGCGATGCGGAGCCAGGATTTTCCGGAGGTATGGGGGAAGTCATGTCAGAACTCGACGGGTTTCAGGTTATCGGCAGTATGCCAGTGCACCACCCCCGCGCTTTCGCTCAGGGAGATTTTCACAAGGCCGCCACGGCAGGGTCCGCCAGCGCACGCGCCGCTGTCGGGCGCGTAGGCCGCTCCATGGGTGGCGCACAGCAGCCAGCGTCCGGTGTCATCGAAAAAGCGGTCCGGCTGGTAGTCCATCTCCATGGCCACATGGGTGCAGCGATTCAGATAGGCATGCACCTGTCCCTCGAAGCGGATGGCGAATGCGCGGCAGGCATGACCCGCGTAGACCACGTCGAAAGGCACGGCATTCGCCCCTTCCTGCAGGGCATCGCTGGCGCACAGAACGATGCGTTCAACGGTCAACGGCACACCTCACGAGCATGAATCCACGCGCTGACGCGGGCATGACGACTCAGCCATGGGCCAACAGCCACTGATGCAAATCCGCAACACTCTGCGCCACATGCAACGGCTTCAGCACGCCAAAGCCGTCGGTGGGATGCGCGCCATAGCCCACGCCCACGCTGGCACAGCCTGCATTGCGGGCCAGTTCCAGGTCGTGCGTGGTGTCGCCGATCATCAGCACCCGCGAAGGATCCGCACCAAACTCGGCCATCAGCTCCTGCAGCATCAGCGGATTCGGCTTGCCGGCGGTCTCGTCCGCCGTGCGCGAGCTGTCGAACATGCCGCGCAACTGCGGGTCCTGCAGCGCATCGTTCAGACCACGGCGGCTCTTGCCCGTGGCCACGGCCAGCAGGTGCCCTCGCTCGCGCAGCGCCGCCAGCATGGGCAGCACGCCGGCGAACAGGCTGATGTCGTCCTGGTGCTTGATGAAATGGTGGCGATAGCGGTTGCCCAACTCGGGGTATTTTTCGGGAGGCACATCGGGCGCTGCACGCGCCAATGCGGGCATCAGCGCCATGCCGATCACATAGGACGCCGCCTCATCGCTGGGAGGCGTGCCCCCCACATCGGCCACGGCCGCCTGAATGCACTTGACGATCACCGCGGTGGAATCCGACAGCGTCCCATCCCAGTCGAAGGCAATGAGATCGAAGCGGCGCGCACGGTGCATCTCGGAAGAACCAGGATTTGTCATATCTACAAGGAGTCGGAGCCAGCATCAGCCGGCGAAACGGGCCAGTTCTTCGGGAAGCTCGGCGCGCAGCTCCACCCGCTCGCCACTGGCCGGGTGGGTGAACTGTAGCCGCCATGCGTGCAGGAACATGCGTTTGAGCCCCTGTTTCTGCAGGCGTCGGTTCAGGTCGAAGTCGCCATATTTGTCATCGCCCGCAATCGGGTGCCCCTGGCTGGACAGGTGCACGCGGATCTGGTGCGTGCGCCCGGTCTTGATGGTCACCTCCAGCAGGCTCATGGCCGGCAGTCCCAGCAGGGGCTGGGGCGCCAGCGTGCTGCGAACGCGCACCAGCGTGACGGAGCGCATGCCGTCAGGATCATCGGCCGTGGTCACCCGCACGCGGCGTTCGCCGTCGGCCTGCAGGTATTTGTGCAGCGGCAGATCAATCACCTTGTGGTTGGCCGGCCAGGTGCCCTGGACCAGGGCCAGGTAGGTCTTGCCGGTCTCGCGCTCGCGGAACTGGTCCTGCAGATGCGTCAGCGCCGAGCGCTTCTTGGCCACCAGCAAGATGCCGGATGTCTCTCGGTCTAGCCGATGCACCAGCTCCAGAAAACGGCTTTGCGGCCGCGCCTGGCGCAGTTGCTCGATGACACCAAAACTCACACCCGAGCCGCCATGCACGGCCACACCGGCGGGCTTGTCGATGGCGATCAGGTGCTCGTCTTCCAGCAGACTGGGGAAATCCCTGGCTGGCGCTGGCCGCTCGGCCTTTTCGGCGACTTTTTCGGAAATGCGCACGGGCGGTATGCGGACGATATCGCCGGTAGAAACGCGGGTCTCCGCACTGACGCGCCCTTTGTTGATGCGCACTTCTCCACTGCGGATGATGCGATAGACATGGGTCTTGGGAACGCCCTTGAGATGGCGTATGAGAAAGTTGTCCAACCGCTGTCCGGCCGAATCGTCATCGACTTCGATCAGCCGCACTGCGGCAGTGGCTGCGTTCAGGGAACGGTCGTCTGCCGGTTTGCCCTCTATAATGTGTTTCACCTGTGCCGAACTATTTATAAGTGGTTGATTCTCATGGAGTTTAGTCCAAACAACCATTTCCCCGCACAGGCAGGTCGATGCCATCCGGTGTCATGCACGCGAAACAGCAGGAAAAGATGGCCTGCGAAGTTCGTCGTTGCATCGGTTGTGGCTGACGAATTGAAACACTGATACGGAATCTCAAGCTGGCAGAAGGGGTCGGACCCGGCGTCCACCGCTGCCAGCGGATCAAAAGCGAGCATGTGGATCTTTTGGGCATGGATGGTCACGCTGTGGAGCAGGAAAACGCCTGCGCCCAGGATCATTGCCGCCCCCAAGCCTCCCGCCTGCCCCGCACGTGCAGCAGCTTCGCTTGAAGCTGGACGGCGTGCCTCTCTCATCGCTCTCGTCCCCCTGCCCTTGCCCCCATTGCTGACTTGAGCCAGGTCTCAAGCATCAAGGCATCCGGCGATTCCTTTCGTTTCGACGCGTCAGTCCGGCATCTCGGCTCCCTCGCGAGCCTGTCTTTGATTACAAGTCAAAGGCGTGACGGTCTGGCAGCAGAGGCTGCACTCCGGCGCGCCCCAGAGAAAACGAATAAAGGAAACGCATCATGAAACGGATGCTCATCAACGCCACGCAGTCGGAAGAACGTCGCCTTGCCATCGTCGATGGTCAGAAGCTGCTCGACTACGAAATCGAAATCGAAGGGCGCGAGCAGCGCAAGGGCAACATCTACAAGGCCGTGGTCACGCGCGTGGAGCCCAGCCTCGAGGCCTGCTTCGTCGACTACGGCGAGGACCGTCACGGCTTCCTGCCCTTCAAGGAAATCTCCAAGCAGTATTTCGCCGAAGGCGTCTCCCCCAGCCAGGCCCGCATCAACGAAGTCATCCGCGAAGGCCAGGAACTGATCGTCCAGGTCGAGAAGGAAGAGCGCGGCAACAAGGGCGCGGCCCTGACCACCTTCATCTCGCTGGCCGGCCGCTACGTGGTGCTGATGCCCAACAACCCGCGCGGTGGTGGCGTCTCGCGCCGCATCGAGGGCGAGGACCGTGCCGAACTCAAGGAGGCGATGGACCAGCTTGAGTACCCCAAGGGCATGTCCATCATTGCGCGCACCGCCGGCATCGGCCGCACCGCGCCCGAGCTGCAGTGGGACCTGAACTACCTGCTCAAGCTGTGGAACGCCATCGACGGCGCCGCCAAGTCGGCCAAGGGCGCCTTCCTGATCTACCAGGAATCGAGCCTGGTGATCCGTGCCATCCGCGACTACTTCAATGGCGACATCGGCGACATCCTCATCGACACCGACGACATCTACGAGCAGGCGCAGCAGTTCATGCAGCACGTCATGCCCGAGCATGCCGCCCGCGTCAAACGCTACCGTGACGACGCCCCGCTGTTCAGCCGCTTCCAGATCGAGCACCAGATCGAATCGGCCTACGCGCGCACCGTGACCCTGCCCTCGGGCGGCGCCATCGTCATCGACCACACCGAAGCGCTGGTCTCCATCGACGTGAACTCGGCCCGCGCCATCAAGGGCGGCGACATCGAGGAAACCGCCACCCGCACCAACCTGGAAGCCGCCGACGAAGTCGCGCGCCAGATGCGCCTGCGTGACCTGGGCGGCCTGATCGTCATTGACTTCATCGACATGGAGGAGAGCAAGAACCGCCGCGAGGTCGAGAACCGCCTGCGTGACGCGCTGCGCCAGGACCGTGCCCGCGTGCAGTTCGGCACCATCAGCAAGTTCGGCCTCATGGAGATGAGCCGCCAGCGCCTCAAGCCGGCCCTGTCCGAAGGCGCGCACATCAACTGCCCGCGCTGCGGTGGCTCCGGCCACGTGCGTGACACGGAAAGCTCGGCGCTGCAGATCCTGCGCATCATCCAGGAAGAGTCCATGAAGGACAACACGGCCGCCGTGCACTGCCAGGTGCCCGTGGAAGTGGCCAGCTTCCTGCTCAACGAAAAGCGCGGCGAGATCACCAAGATCGAACTCAAGCAGCGCGTCAACGTGATCATGGTTCCCAACAAGTCCATGGACACGCCGCACTACAAGCTCGAGCGCCTCAAGCACGACGACGTGCGCCTGGAAAGCATGGAAGCCAGCTACAAGCTGGCCGAGGAGCTGGACGCGGAAACCACGGTGACGCGCCGCTCGCAGGAGCCCACCAACAAGCAGACGCCCATGATCAAGGGCGTGCTGCCCGACATGCCGGCCCCCATCGCCGAGCCCCGTCCCGAAGGCAGCCGCAACCGCCCGGCCAACGGCCAGCAGCGCGATGCCAAGCCCGCTGCAACCGCTGCAGCACCCGCACCGGCCGTCGCCCCCGTCGTGGTCCGCGAGCAAGGCTTCTTTGCCTGGCTCAAGAGCCTGTTCGGCTTTAGCGCGGCACCTGCGCCGGTCGCAGCGCCCGCTCCGGCCGCCGAAGCCCCCGCTCGCGAAGCACGCCGTGACGGCCGCAACGACAACCGTGGCCGCCGCAACGAACGCAATGGTGAGCGTGGCGAACGCTCGGAGCGCAATGGCGAGCGCGCTGGCGCCCCCAATGCCGAACGCCAGGCCGGCAACGGTGACCGCAACCGCCGCAATGCCGAGCGTGGCGAGCGCACTGAACGCGGTGAACGCCCGGAGCGTGGAGAGCGCCCGGATCGTGGCGAGCGCGCCGACCGTGGTGAGCGCGCCGACCGCGGCGAACGCCGTGGCCGTGGCGAACGCAGCCGTGACGGTGAAAGCCGCCAGCCGCTGGAAGCCGTGAACGGCGTGGCCGCTGTCGCTGCAGATGGCAGCACCATCGAGCAGCGTCCCGAGCGCGCCCCGCGTGGCGAGCGCCAGGAGCGCGGTGAAGGCCGCCGCGAACGTGGCGAGCGCGGTGAACGTGGTGAACGCGCCGAACGCAGCGAGCGCCAGCCCCGCCAGTTCGAAGTCGCTCCCGAGACCGAAGAGAACCTGGACAACCAGGCCCAGCAACAGGACCCGTCCCTGGACAACGCTGCCCCCGCCTCCGGTGAAGAGCAGCCGCGCCAGCGCCGTTCGCGCGACCGCTATGGTCGTGACCGCCGCGAGCGTGGCGATCGCGGTGACCGTGCAGAGCGCGCACCGCGCGAAGCGGAGGGCGAAGCCGTCCAATCCTTCGAAGCCGCCGCTCCCGAGCAGGACCAGCCTGCCCGCCGCAGCTACTTCAACGCAGCCAGCCCTGCCGCCGAAGCCCAGGCTCCTGAAGCCATGGCCGAAGCGCAAGTGCCTGCGCAGCCCGCAGCAGCCGCAGCAGCCCAAGCGGTGCAGCAACCCGTCGCGGCCCCCGTGCCCGAGCAGCAGGTTGCCGCTCCCGTGCCCGTGGCTGCGGTGACCCCCGCGCCGGTCGCACCCACCCCCGTGGTGGCACCCGTGGCAGCACCTGCACCCGTGGCCGCTCCTGCCGCAGTGGCAGTCGCGCCCGCAGCAGCCAAGGCCGTTGAAGCAACCGCCGAACGCGGCCTGCCCAAGGTCCAGGCCTACCAGCTGCCCATGTCCGAGCTGCAGGCGCTGGCCGCCGCTTCGGGCCTGCAATGGGTGGGCTCCGATGCCGACAAGGTGGCGGCAGCCCAGGCGGCCATCGCCGCCGAACCGCAGCCCGAGCGCGTCGTGCGCGAGCGCCCGCCCGTGGTCGCTCTGGATGACGGCCCGCTGATCCTCGTGGAAACACGCAAGGACCTCAGCGAGCTGCAACTGCCGTTCGAGCAGCAGCCGCAGCCACAGGGCGCGGCCCAGGTCTGACCACAGACAGTGACAACACAGGGGCCCTCGCGGCCCCTGTTTGTTTCCGCCTCCGCCCTCACCTCATACGTCTCCCCACGCCTTCCGTCCACCTCTTTCCAGGAGCTTCCGTCCCGCCATGCTGTTGCTGCTCTCCCCCGCCAAATCGCTGGACTACGACACGCCACTGCCCCCGAAACTGCCGCACACGCTGCCCGTCTTCTCCGAACAGCCGCTGGAGCTGATCGAAGTGCTGCGCCGCCAGTCGCCCCAGCAACTGTCGGAACTGATGGGTATCAGCGACAAGCTGGCCGCGCTCAACGTGGCGCGCTACGAGGCCTTCAGCCCGCGCTTCACGGCCACCAACGCCCGGCAGGCGCTGCTCGCCTTCAACGGCGATGTCTACGAGGGCCTGCAGGCACGCAGCCTGGATGCCGAGGACCTGGACTGGGCACAGCAGCACCTGGCCATCCTCAGCGGCCTGTACGGCGTGCTGCGTCCGCTGGACCGCATGCAGCCCTACCGCCTGGAAATGGGCACGCGGCTGGAAACCGCGCATGGCAGCAACCTCTACCAGTTCTGGGGCAGTCGCATTGCCGAGCACCTGAACCAGCGCGCGGCCAAGCAGCCGGCGGGCGAGCGCGTCATCGTCAACCTGGCTTCGCAGGAATACTTCAAATCGGTAGACTTGAAGCACCTCAAGCCCCCGGTGGTGGAATGCGCATTCGAGGATTACAAGAACGGCGCCTACAAGATCATCAGCTTCCATGCCAAACGTGCGCGCGGGCTGATGGCACGATTTGCCATACAACGACGCGCTCGCAGCGCGGCTGAACTCGAAGCCTTCGATCTGGAGGGCTACGCGCTGGCACCAGCTTCCTCGACGCCTGCGCGCCTGGTGTTCCGCCGCAAGACCGCTGACTGAGCCTCGCCGGCCCCACCGGCCGGCCCCGGCCTCGATGCCTTTGGAGTCCATTCACTGCGGCAAGGGCCGCACTGCACGCCATGAGCCTCAAATCCTCACCAGATTCCCAGACCGCCGCGCAGGACCTGCCCGTCGGTCTCACGCCTGAACTCATGCAATGGGTGCGCGACCAGCGCGCATCCGGCATAGGGCCTGCAGCCCTGCTGCGCTCCATGCGCGACGTGGGCTGGAGCGAAGAACTGGCAAGGCGGGCGCTGGACCTGCCCGAACAGGGCGAGGTGTCGCCACCGGCCGTCGTCGTCTCGGCCTCGAGCCTGCCCGAACCGGACCTTGCCCAGGACCCCAGCAGCATCGATGTCGGCGACCGCCAGGTCCAGGTGCTGGTCAGCATGCGCAACCCGCGCATCGTGGTCTTTGGCAACCTGCTCTCGCACGAGGAGTGCGACGCCATCATCGCCGCCGCACGCCCGCGCATGGCGCGCTCGCTCACCGTGGCCACGCAAAGCGGCGGCGAAGAGATCAATGACGACCGAACCAGCAACGGCATGTTCTTCCAGCGCGGGGAAACCGGCATCGTCAGCCAGCTGGAAGAACGCATTGCCCGCCTGTTGCGCTGGCCGCTGGACCATGGCGAAGGCCTGCAGGTGCTGCACTACGGCCCGGGCGCCGAATACAAGCCCCACCACGACTACTTCGCGCCTGGCGAACCCGGCACGCCCACCATCCTCAAGCGCGGCGGCCAGCGCGTGGGCACGCTGGTCATCTACCTGAACGAGCCCGAGCGCGGTGGCGCCACCATCTTTCCCGAAGTGCCGCTGCAGGTCGTGCCGCGCCGGGGCAACGCCGTCTTCTTCAGCTATGAGCGCCCCGACCCCTCGACGCGTACCCTGCACGGCGGCGCGCCCGTGCTGGCCGGCGAAAAATGGATCGCCACCAAATGGCTGCGCGAGCGCGAGTTCCACTGAAGAGCCAGCGAACCCGGGCGCCCCGACCCTTATTGACCTTATATGGCCGCCCATGCCTGCGGGCATGGAAATTCAGTTAGCTTCAAAGCCTGGGTCCACGCGCTCCGCGCGGACCGTCCAGGCCTGACCAGCGCCGGCACGGCCGGCCCTTTTTCCATGAACACTCCCGAACAATCCCAGCTGGGCAAAAGCTCCGCCTACATCGACCAGTACGCCCCCTCGCTGCTGTTTCCCCTGCCCCGCGCGCCCAAGCGCGAAGAAATCGGCATTCAGGGCAGACAGATGCCCTTCTTCGGCGCCGACCTGTGGACGGCCTTCGAGCTGTCCTGGCTCAACCTGCGCGGCAAGCCGCAGGTGGCGCTTGTGCATTTCACGATTCCCTGCGAGACCCCCAATCTCATCGAAAGCAAGTCCTTCAAGCTCTACCTCAACAGCTTCAACAACACCCGCCTGGCCGACGCGGCCGAAGTCCAGGCACGCCTGCGCACCGACCTGGCCGAAGCGCTGTGGCGCGGCAGCGAGCAAAAGGGAAGCATCGGCGTGAAGATCATCGGCCTGGACCGCTTCGACCAGGAAATGGTGCAGGAGCTCGACGGCCTGCTGCTGGACCGCCTTGATGTGGAGTGCACGCACTACCAGCCCGCCCCCGAGCTGCTGCGCGCCAACCATGAAGAAGGCCCCGTCACCGAAACCCTGGTCAGCCACCTGCTCAAGAGCAACTGCCTGGTCACGGGCCAGCCCGACTGGGGCAGCGTGCAGATCCGCTACAGCGGCGCGCAGATCGACCAGGAAGGCCTGCTGCAATACCTGGTGAGCTTCCGCAACCACAACGAATTCCATGAGCAATGCGTGGAACGCATCTTCATGGACATCTGGAGGCGCTGCCGCCCCCTCAAGCTCTCGGTCTACGCACGCTACACGCGCCGTGGCGGCCTGGACATCAACCCATTCCGCACCAGCCATCCTGGCGCCTTGCCGGCCAACGTGCGCTCGGCGCGGCAGTAAAAGAGGCGGCCGGCCCTTCCCCTCACCGCAACGTAAACACCTCCAGCGACCGCTCCAGCGACTGGGCGCTGGCGCGCAGCGAGCCCGCCGCGCCGGCCGATTGTTCGACCAGGGCGGCGTTTTGCTGGGTGACGGAGTCCAGCTGGGCCACGGCGTCGTTGACCTGGGCGATGCCTACGGATTGTTCGCGCGTGGCGATGCTGATCTGGTGGACCAGGTCGCTGACGCGGCCCACGGCGTCGACCATGCCGTCAATGGTGCGGCCTGCGGCGTCCATGCGGGCGTTGCCGTCGTTGATGCCGTCCACGGTGCGGTTGATGAGGCCGCTGATTTCCTTGGCGGCGGAGGCGCTGCGCTGGGCCAGGGCGCGCACTTCGCCGGCCACGACGGCAAAGCCGCGGCCCTGCTCGCCTGCGCGTGCCGCTTCGACGGCGGCATTCAGGGCCAGCAGGTTGGTCTGGAAGGCAATGCTTTCGATGACGCCGATGATCTCGCCCATGCGGCGCGAGGAGCCGCGGATGTGCTCCATGGCAGAGCCCACTTCCTGGATGGCGGCGCCGCTCTTGCCCGCGACCTGACGGCTCTGGTCGCTTTCATGGGCCATGAGCTGGGCCGTGTCGGCGGTCTGCGCCACGGTGCCTGATATCTCTTCCATCGAGGCCGCCGTCTGCTGAAGGCTGGTGGCCTGGGATTCTGTGCGCTGCGCGAGGTCGAAGCTGCCCTGGGCGATCTCGTGGGCCGTCGTGGCAAAGCCGCGCATTTCGGTGCGCACGTCGCCGACCACGGCGCGCAGGTTGATCTGGATCTGCTGCAGCCGCTGCATCAGGGCGCCCATGGGGCCGCTGTAGTCGTGCTGCATGTCCGTGCCCAGCTGGCAGCTGGCAATGTCGGCGGCAAAGCCGCTGGCCTGCTCCAGGCCCGCCACGCAGCGCTGCTGGAAGCGCCACACCACAAAACTGCCCCCCGCCAGCAAGGCGGCCAGGCGCGTGCCCCAGGCTGCGGCGCCCTGCCAGCCCAGCAGGTCGGGCAGCATGGCGGCCAGGCCCACGCCGCCCAGCATCAGCGCCATGCGGGCTGTCAGGCCCAGGTCGCTGCGGCGGTCCCACAGGCCTGCCAGGCCCAGGCGGCGCAGTTCACCGCCGCGCAGTCGCAGGGTTTCCTGGCCGGCATCGGCTTCGGCGCGCATGCGGGCATAGAGGGCTTCGGCGGCCTCGATCTCGTCCGGCCGGGGCTTGGTGCGCACCGACAGGTAGCCGCGCGGCCGGCCGCCTTCCATGATGGGCGTGACGTTGGCGCGCACCCAGTAGTGGTCGCCGTTCTTGCGCCGGTTCTTGACCAGGGCAGTCCACGGGTAGCCGTGGGCGATGGTGCGCCACATGTCCTTGAAGGCGGCGGCCGGCATGTCCGGGTGGCGGATCAGGTTGTGCGGCTGCTCGATCAGCTCCTCGTAGGAATAGCCGCTGACCCGCACGAAGGCCGGGTTGCAATGGGTGATCTCGCCCTTGGTGTTGGTGACGGATACCAGCAGCTCATCGCCCGGAAAGTCGTAGTTGAGCTGGCTGACGGGCAAATTCACGCGCATGGGTACCACTCCTTTGGGATGTCTCTTGTTCTTGTGAAATGGCATGGCGAAACGCTCTGAAGCCACCGGAATCCATCAAACGGAAACACAAATTCACATTTCCAAATCATCTCACAGCACGGCAACCGCAGTCTCATGCTCGGAACTGGTGCATGGTTTTACAGCGTGTGCGCCAGATTTGTGGTGATGATTCAGAACAGTTGAGGTGTAAAGGGATCGCTGTCCGGCGCGGGCTGGGCCGGTCCCCTGAGCAGTTGCTCGCGCGCCAGCGGGTCGTGGGCGGTGGCATTCCAGTCGGCCGTGCGAACGAGGTTGCCCACGCGCACGCCCAGCAGGCGCAGCCGCTTGGCCAGGGGCACGCGCTTGAGGCATTGGCCTGCGGCGCGGCGCAGGGTGGCGGCATCGGCCATGGGCAGCTCCAGCGTGTGGTCGCGCGTGGCGGTCTTGAAGTCGTCGTAGCGCAGCTTGATGCCGACGGTGCGGCCCATGTAGCCTTTGCGCTGCAGGTCCTGGGCCAGGCGTTCGCACAGGTCGGTGAAGATGGCGCTCAGTTCGGCCCGGTCGCGTACGGCGTGCAGGTCGCGCTCGAAGGTGGTTTCGCGGCTCATGGAGACGGGCTCGCTGTGCGTCACCACGGGCCGCTCGTCGCGCCCCCAGGACACGCCATGCAGCCAGTTGCCGTAGGCGCGGCCGAACCATTGCACGAGCTGGGGCAGGCTTTGCTTGGCCAGCTCGCCAATGGTCTGTATGCCCAGCGATTGCAGCTTGGCATCGGCCTTGGGACCTATGCCGTTGATCTTGCGGCAGGCCAGCGGCCAGATCACGGCCTGCAGATCGTCGGGCTGGACGATGGAGATGCCGTTGGGCTTGTTGAATTCGCTGGCCATCTTGGCCAGCAGCTTGTTGGGCGCCACGCCGATGGAGCAGGTCAGGCCCGTGGCGTCGGTGATGGTTTTCTGGATCAGCCGCGCCAGCACGCGCCCGCCTTCGCGCTGGCCGCCGGGCACGTCGGTGAAGTCGATGTAGACCTCGTCCACGCCGCGGTCCTCCATCAGCGGGGCGATGGAGACGATGATTTCCTTGAACATGCGCGAGAAGCGCCGCACCTCGGCAAAGTCCACGGGCAGCAGGATGGCCTGGGGGCACAGGCGCGCGGCCTTCATCATGCCCATGGCCGAGCCCACGCCAAACTGCCGCGCCGGGTAGGTGGCCGTGGTGATCACGCCCCGGCCCACGTAGTCCTTGAGGCGCGAGAACTCGTCCACCGGAATCTCGTGCAGCCGGCCGGCGTAGCGTGCGTCCAGCGCCTCGTCGTGCGCGCGGCGTCCGCCGCCGATGACCACGGGCAGTCCCTTGAGCTGCGGATAGCGCAGCAGCTCCACCGAGGCATAGAAGGCGTCCATGTCCAGGTGGGCGATGCGGCGCGGGGGCGCAGCATCGGCAGGGCTTGCGGGTGTCGGGGGTGTCGTGGGTGTCGTTTCAGGCACGCCGCCATTATTGCGGCAACTGTGCATTCATACAGCCTGCAGGGCCTGTTCACACAGGCCCTGGACCATTCATCCCTGCAGGCAGATCAGCACCAGTCCGAGCACCATGAGGCCCATGCCGATCATTTCCTGGCGGCTAAGGCTTTCGCTGAGCACGCGGCGCGAGACGATGTAGCTGAACACCACCTCGACCATGCCCAGCGTGCGCACGGGTGCCGCGCCCTGCATGGCGTAGGCGGTGAACCAGGCCAGCGAGGCGGCCGCGCCCATGCCGCCGGCCAGCAGCGAGACGCGCCAGGCGCGGAAGATGGGGCGCAGGCCCTGCGCGTGGGTGCGCGCGATCCAGGCGCCCAGGCCCAGGGTCTGCATGAGCTGGGCGATCAGCACGCCCCAGGCGCCCGACAGCCAGGGAGATATCTCGCCCAGGCGCGCCAGTTCCACGGCGCCGCCCCGGTAGCCCACGGTGGCGATGGCAAAGCAGGCACCGCAGGCCAGGCCGTAGAGCGCCGATCGGCTGGCCCAGGCCGACAGCGACAGCATCTGGCCGCGCGGCGGCAGCGACAGGATGAGCACGCCGAAGGTGGCCAGCGCCATGGCCGCCAGCGCCACGGCGGTGGGCAACTCATGCAGGAAGATGCCGGCGAACAGGGCCACCTGCAGCACCTCGGTCTTGGACAGGGTGACGGCCACGGCGAAGTTGCGCTCCTTCATGGCCAGCAGCAGCGCCGCCGTGGCCGCGACCTGGAAGAAGGCCCCCAGTGCGATCCAGCCCAGGTAGGCCCATGAGAATCGGGGCAGCGACCAGGCGCCATCGCCTCCCAGGTACAGCGCCAGCAGGTAGATGCCGGCAAACGGCAGGCCGTACAGAAAGCGCACCAGGGTGGCCGGCAGGGTGCCGAGCTCGGCGGTCAGCGAGCGCTGGGCCGTGTTGCGCACGGTCTGGGCGGCTGCGGCGAACAGCACCACGGGCACCCACAGCCAGGTCAGGTCTTGGAGGGAAGAAAGCATGTCGGCAAAAAGGGGAAGGCACCGCCGGCAAGGCGCGGGCGACTGAGTGCCGGCCAGCATAGCCGCCGGTCGGGCACCAGGCGCACGCGCTTGGAGAAGGCTGCCGCGCCCGGCAGCGAAACAGAGGCCGGCCAGCCAGCGCTGCACGCGCGCCCTGCTCTGGCCAGGGCAAGCAGGCTGCGTTGTGCAGCAGCACGGCCGTCGCCAATGGCGAGCGGGCCTGCGCTGCGCGCTACAGGTCGCGCCGGATCAGAGCGCCCTTGAACAGCACCGGCCCCGTGGGCCCGGTCTGGCTGGGCACGCCGCCCTTGGGCTCCAGGCTGATGGCCAGGGCAGGCACGCCCTGAACCTCGGCGGCCGCGGCGGTCAGCTTGACCAGCTTGTCGCGTCCCAGCACGCCCAGCGATTGCGGGCCGCCCTGGGGCGGCAGGGCCCACAGCTGCAGTGATTTGTCGGAGGCCTCATGGAAGTCGCCCACGCGCTGCAGCACCAGGGTGTTCTTGCCGGGGTCGAAGGTCACGAGCATGGAGGCATCGGCCTTGTCGTCGGCCAGCACGGCCACGTACTGGATCTGGGGCGCGGCCTGCAGCGCTGCCTGGGTGGCCTGCAACTGGTTGTTCAGCACGGCCAGCTGGCGCTCGCCGCTTTGGCGCAGGTCCTGGTGCGACCACAGCCCCACGGCCACGGCCGCCACGGTGGCGCAGGCGCCCAGCACGGCGGCGCCGCGCCACCAGGCCAGGGCGCGGCCCACGGCGGATTCCGTGCGCCGGGCCATGCCAGGCGCATCGTCGGCGCGCCGCCGGTGCGCCTGGGCGGCGCGGGCCTTTTCGGCCTGCAGCAGGTTGTCGATACGGACCCAGACCGCATCGTCAGGGCGTACGGGCGCCTGCATTTCGGACAGGGCCGACCAGCGGCCCTGCCACAGCAGGGCGGCGGCGCGCACCGGGGCCTGGTCACGGGCCAGTTGCTCGAAGCGGCGGCGTGCCGCGCCCCGCAGCGTGCCCAGGGCGTAAGCGGCGGCCAGCCGGTCCAGCAGTTCGGGGTGTCGGGAAATATTCATGGCAAATCCTTTGGCCGCTCAGAGCATGTCAACTGCTTCACGCATGGCGTGACAGGCAGCGGCGCAGCTGCTCCAGGCCGCGCCGTATCCAGGTCTTGACCGTGCCCAGCGGCAGTTGCAGCTGGCCCGCCAGCTCGCCATGGCTGAGGTCGCGCAGATAGGCCAGGCTGACCACCTCGCGCTGGCGGCCTTCCAGCCGCTCCAGGCACTGGTACAGCGCCACGGCCTGTTCGCTGGCCTCGGCCAGTTGCAGCGGGCCCTGGCTTTCATCGTCCCCACCGCCATGGGCCGCCAGTTGCGCCTCGTCGAACTCTTCGTTCAGGTGCAGGCGTTCGGCGCGGCGCCGGCGCAGAAAGTCCAGGGCCCGGCTGCGCACCACCAGGCCCATCCAGGCCAGCGGCGGGCTGAGCGTGCCCCGGTAGCCCGAGGCGCTGCGCCAGATGTGCAGGTAGCTGTCCTGCAGCACGTCTTCGGCCCAGTCCTTGTGCCGCAGGATGCGCAACGCCAGCCCGTACAGCCGGGACGAGGTGGCCTCGTAAAGGCTGCGGAGCGCGGGCTCGTCCTGCGCTGCGATGCGGTCCAGAAGGTCCATCAGCTCTTGGTCGGTTGGTGTGGTGCCCATGCACGCATTGTGGGCGAGCGGGCGGCCCCGTGGCCCGCACTGTTGCGTGGCCGCCCGGGGGCTTGTTCTGTCTTTCGATCGGATTCAAGGGGCATATCGGTGCTCAGCCGGGGGGTTGCAGAAGGTCTGGCGGGGGTCTCCCGGCTTGCACCGGCCCTCCGTGAGCAATACGCAGCGCATTGCGAACCGGATGCGGATAAATTTTTTTTCCATTCAGGTGAATCCAGCCGCTGCCTTGCTGCGTATTCCCTGTGTCGCGCCCCGGAAAGCGGTCCAAGGCGACACCCCTCAACCCATCGACCTGGAGACCTTCATGAGCTACATCCTCCCCCTCGGCCTGGCCACCATGGCCGCACTGACCCTTGGCGCCTGCTCCTCCATGGACATGGGCAAGAGCTATTCCCAGTCCGACCTGCCGGCCGCCGTGCAGGTGCCCGCAGGCCACAAGGTTGCCATGGAGACGGTGGGCATAGGCCAGATCACCTATGAATGCCGCGCCAAGAAGGACCAGGCGATGGAGCAGGAATGGGCCTTTGTCGGCCCCGATGCGCGTTTGACGGACCGCCAGGGCCGCGTCATCGGCCGCTACTTCGGCCCGCCCGCCACCTGGGCGCACCAGGATGGCTCCAAGGTCACGGCCACCCAGGTCGCCGTGGCGCCGTCCAGCGCGGGCAACATCCCCATGCAACTGGTCAAGGCCGAACCCGCCACCGGCATGGGCGCCATGCAGGGCGTGACCTATATCCAGCGCGTGGCCACGCGCGGCGGCGTGGCCCCTGCCATGGCCTGCAACAGCTCCACGCTGGGCCAGAAGCAGGTCGTCCAGTACCAGGCCGACTACATCATCTGGAAGGCTGCCTGACACGGCCCGGCCCCCTACAGCCTGTCGCCCCTGGCCCCGAAGGCCGAGGGCGGCATGCCGAACTGGCGCCTGAAGGCCAGTGAATAGGCGCTGTGGCTTTCATAGCCGGCCTCCAGCGCCACCTGCACGATGGGCCTTCCGGCCAGCAGCGCCTGCATGGATGACAGCAGCCGTGCGCGCTGACGCCAGCGGCCAAAACTCATTCCCGTGGCCTGCAGAAAATGGCGGTGGAAGGTCTTCTCGCCCATGGCCAGCCGTGCGGCCCAGTCGGCGGCTGTGGCAGTTGCGGCGGCTGTGGCGGCAAAGCCATCCGCCCCGTCTCCGTCGGCCAGCGCATGGCAGACAGCAGCCATGCGCGCATCCTGCGGCCAGGGCAGGTGAAACGGCACCACGGGCGGCTGGCGCAGCTCCTGCAGCAATAGCTCGACCACCATGGATTCACGCCGCCCCGGCGGTGCCGATGCAGGCCAGCGCGCCACCTCGCTGATGAGCTCGCGCAGCAGGGGAGAGACCTCGATCACGCAGTCCGTACCCGGCAGGTCTGCAGCAGCCTGCGCATCGACGAACAGGCTGCGCACCTGTACCGCGCCGCGCATGCGCAGGCCGTGGGGCACACCCGATCGCAGCCAGACGCCGCGCGTGGGCGGCACCACCCAGCGCCCGCTGCCTGCGCGCACCTCCAGCACCCCCTGCACGGCGTAGAGCAGTTGGCAGCATTCGTGGGAGTGTTCCTCCACCTCCAGCCCCGCCGGATAGTCGGCGGCCACGCCCGTGACCGGCAGCGGTGCGGCGGCCTGCAGCTCGGGCAGCCCGGCATGGCTGCAGGGAACGGCGGCTGCAGAAGCCGGGACATGGGTCGTGCGCATATTGTCCAGATTCATATAGAAAATGAGAAATTCTATAAAGACAGACAAGCACCCTGCCCGCAAACTGGCACCTGTTCCCTGTGATTCACCGCCATCGCACCATGCACCGCCTGCCCTCGCCCTCCCTACCACCCCTGGCCCATGGCCGGGGTCCGGGCGCCTGCGCAGGCGCCGCATTTCGCACCGACTCTCCCTGATCCCGGCCTGGCGCAGCTTCCCCACACCGGGAAGCCAGGAGAGCGGGGCCGCCGGCCGATCCGGTGGCTGCAAACCCCAGCGTTTCCTGCGAGGCCCGCATGCTGAAGAATCCCGCGTCCAGATACCTTCCCTTCCCTGCCATCGACCTGCCCGAGCGCCAATGGCCCTCACGCCAGCTGAGCCAGGCGCCCGTGTGGCTGTCCACCGACCTGCGTGATGGCAACCAGGCCCTGTTCGAGCCCATGAACCGCGAGCGCAAGCTGCGCCTGTTCCACGAACTGGTGCGCATAGGCTTCAAGGAGATCGAGGTGGGCTTTCCCTCGGCCTCGCAGACCGACTACGGCATCGTGCGCCACCTGATCGACAACGGGCTGATCCCCGGCGACGTGACGCCCATGGTCATCACCCAGCTGCGCGAGGACCTGATCCGCGCCACGGTGGACAGCGTGGCCGGAGCGCGGCGCGCCATCGTGCACTTCTACAACGCAATTGCCCCGGCCTGGCGCGAGATCGTCTTCGGCATGCAGGTGCCCGAGATCATCGCCATGGTGGAGCACCACATCGCCCTGCTGCGCGAACTGACCGATGCCCACCCCGAGACCGAATGGGTGCTGCAGTACTCGCCCGAGACCTTCTGCATGGCCGAGCTCGACGTGTCGCTGGCCGTGTGCAACGCGGCCATCCGCGCCTGGGATGCAGGCCCCGCGCGGCCCATGATCATCAACCTGCCGACCACGGTGGAGGTGAGCACGGCCAATGTCTTCGCCGACCAGATCGAGTGGATGCACCGCCGCCTGGAACGGCGCGAGCACATCGTGCTGTCCGTGCACCCGCACAACGACCGGGGCACGGGCGTGGCCTGCGCCGAGCAGGCGCTGCTGGCCGGCGCCCAGCGCGTGGAAGGCTGCCTGTTCGGCAATGGCGAGCGCAGCGGCAACCTCGATGTGGTGACGCTGGCGCTCAACCTCTACACGCAGGGCATCGCGCCGGGACTGGACTTCTCGGACATCGCCGCCGTGGCGCGCATTGCGGAGGAATGCACGGCCCTGCCCATCCACCCGCGCCACCCCTATGTGGGCGACCTGGTGTTCACGGCGTTCTCGGGCTCGCACCAGGACGCCATCGCCAAGGGCTTTGCGGCGCAGCGGCCCGATGCGCCCTGGCGCGTTCCCTACCTGCCCATCGACCCGCAGGACCTGGGCCGCACCTACGACAGCATCGTTCGCGTCAACAGCCAGTCGGGCAAGGGCGGAATTTCCTTTCTGCTGCAGCGCGACCATGGCGTGACCATGCCGCGCCGCATGCAGGTGGAGTTCAGCGCCGTGGTGCAAAAACAGGCGGACGCCTGCGAGGCCGAGCTGGCCAGCGACGACCTGTGGAAGCTGTTCGAGGCGACCTACCTCGCACCCCTGCAGCTTCCCTGGCACTACCGCAGCCACCACCTGTTCGACAGCGCCCAGGGCCAGGGCATTGCGCTGGAAGTGGTGCGGCCAGACGGCCTTCGACTGCAGCTGTATGGCGAAGGCAGCGGCCCCATCGATGCCGTGGCCGCCGCCCTCGGCCAGCACCTGGGCGTGGCGCTGCGCATTGACCACTACGAGGAGCGCAGCCTGGGCCAGGGCGCCGGGGCCATGGCGCTGGCCATCGTCGAGGCCGCCCTGCCCGGCGTGGCGGGCACGCGCTTCGGTGCGGGGCGCCATGCCAACATCGTGACCGCGTCCATCCTGGCCGTGCTGCATGCGGCGGGCCGGCTGGTGGCGGCGCAGCCGGAAAGCCGGCGCGTACCTGCCCAAGCCTGAGGCGCAGCCTGAAAGGAAAAAGGACCGCCGAGGCGGTCCTTTTCTCGTGCGGCTTTTGCCGGTTCAGCGCACGGCGCCCGGATAGGTTCCGGGCAGCAGGATGCTGCGGTCCACGGTATCGATCTGCGTATGGCCGCAGAAGGCCATCGTGGTCTCCAGCTCCTTCTGGATGATCTGCAGTGCACGCGTCACGCCGTCCTGACCATAGGCGCCCAGGCCGTAGAGGAAGCTGCGGCCGATCATCGTGCCCTGGGCGCCCAGGGCACGCGCCTTGAGCACGTCCTGGCCGCTGCGGATGCCGCCGTCCATCCAGACCTCGATGTCCTTGCCCGCCGCCTCGGCAATGCCGGGCAGCGCCTCGATGGACGAGGGTGCGCCGTCGAGCTGGCGGCCGCCGTGGTTGCTGACGATGAGCGCATCGGCGCCGCTGTCGGCCGCCAGTCGCGCGTCCTCGGCGTCCATGACGCCCTTGAGGATGAGCTTGCCGCCCCAGAGCTTCTTGATGCGCTCCACATCGCCCCAGTTCAGGCTGGGGTCGAATTGGCTGGCGGTCCACGACGACAGCGAACTCATGTCGGCCACGCCATCCACATGGCCGACGATGTTGCCGAAGGTGCGGCGCTTGGTGCCCAGCATGCCCAGGCACCAGTGCGGCTTGGTCGCCAGGTTGGCCAGGTTGCGCAGCGTGGGCTTCGGAGGCGTGGACAGGCCGTTCTTGATGTCCTTGTGGCGCTGGCCCAGGATCTGCAGGTCCAGCGTCAGCACCAGGGCCGAGCAGTTGGCGGCACGGGCACGCTCGATCAGGCGCTCCATGAACCGGCGGTCGCGCATCACATAGAGCTGGAACCAGAACGGATGGCGGGCCGTGTGTTCGGCAATGTCCTCGATGGAGCAGATGCTCATGGTGGACAGCGTGAACGGAATGCCGAAGGCCTGGGCCGCGCGCGCGCCCAGGATCTCGCCGTCGGCGTGCTGCATGCCGGTCAGGCCCGTGGGCGCAATGGCCACGGGCATGGCCACCTGCTGGCCGATCATGGTGGTGCGCGTGCTGCGCCCCTCCATGTTCACGGCCACGCGCTGGCGCAGCTTGATCTTCTGGAAGTCGTCCTCGTTGGCGCGGTAGGTGCCCTGGGTGTAGGAGCCCGAGTCGGCGTAGTCATAGAACATGCGCGGCACGCGGCGCTGGGCCACGACGCGCAGGTCTTCGATGCAGGTGATTTTGGAAAGGTCGGTGGACACGTTTTCTGGCTTTCTGGAACCCGCATGCCGCGGGACTGCCGAGCATGGTAGTGCGCAGTGCGCGTTCCAGTCACCCGTTCGGGTTTGAAGTGATTTGTGCGCCGATTGAAATTTTCTCTCTCGCAGCCCAACCGAGGGCTAACGCTAGTGTGCCAACCAGCCATGAGAGCGACGATCCGCCCCGCACAACATCCTAAAAACTCTTCAGGAGACGCTCCTATGGTTTGGCAGCAGGTCTACGACCCTCTTTCCAACATGTGGCTGTCCACACTGCTCGCGGCCATCCCGGTCGTGGTCATGCTGGTGGGATTGGGCTTTTTGCACATGAAGGCCCACCTGGCGGCCGGCGCCGGGCTGATTGCGGCGCTGGTGATCGCGGTCTTCGTCTACAACATGCCGGCAGGCATGGCCGGGCGCGCGGCGCTGTTCGGCGGCTTCACGGGGCTGCTGCCCATCGGCTGGATCGTTCTGAACATCATCTTCCTGCACCAGCTGACCGAGAAGAACGGCAGCTTCAAGATCCTGCAGGACTCCATTGCCGGCATCACCGAGGACAGGCGCATCCAGCTGCTGCTGATCGCCTTCGCCTTCGGCGCCTTCTTCGAGGGCGCGGCCGGCTTCGGCACGCCCGTTGCCGTGACGGCGGCCATCCTCATCGGGCTGGGCTTTTCGCCGCTGGCCGCCTCGGGCCTGTCGCTGATCGCCAATACCGCGCCCGTGGCCTTCGGCGCGCTGGGCACGCCGGTGATCACGCTGGCCAAGGTGCACGGCTACGACCTGATGGAGGTCACCGCCATGGTCGGCCGCCAGCTGCCGTTCTTCTCGGTGCTGGTGCCGTTCTGGCTGATCTGGGCCTTTGCCGGGCGCAAGGCCATGATGGAGATCTGGCCCATCATTTTGGTGACCGGCGTGTCCTTCGCCATTCCGCAGTACCTGGTGTCCAACTTCATCGGCCCCGAGCTGGTGGACATCATCGCGGCCATCGTCTCCATGGTCTGCACGGTCGGCTTCCTGCGCATGTGGCAGCCCAGGACCATCTGGCGCTCGACCTCGCTCAAGGGCCATGAGAACAGCGGCGGCGAGGCCCAGGCGCCCCGCGCCGTGACCCAGCACCCGCGCGCCGACGTGATCCGCGCCTGGACGCCCTGGGCCATCCTCACGGTCTTCGTCTTCATCTGGGGCCTGCCTTCGGTCAAGGCCGCGCTCAACGGCCTGTTCGCCCCGGCCTTTCCCATGGAAGGCCTGCACAACCTGATCGAGAAGGTGCCGCCCGTCGTGCGCCAGCCCACCAAGGAAGGCGCCATCTACACGCTGAACCTGCTGTCGGCCACAGGCACGGGCATCCTGCTGTCGGCCATCGTGGGCGGCCTGGTCATGAAGTACAACCCCGTGCAACTGGTCAGCCAGTTCGTGCGCACCATCTGGCTGGTGCGCTATTCGCTCATCACCATCGTGCTGATGCTGGCCCTGGGCACGCTGACGCGCTACTCGGGCACGGACACCACGCTGGGCCTGGCCTTCGCCAACACGGGCGTGTTCTACCCCTTCTTCGGCACCCTGATGGGCTGGCTGGGCGTGGCGCTGACGGGTTCGGACACGGCATCGAATGTGCTGTTCGGCGGCATGCAGAAGGTGGCGGCCGAGCAGCTGGGCCTGTCGCCCAACCTCATGGGCGCGGCCAACAGCTCGGGCGGCGTGATGGGCAAGATGATCGATGCGCAGTCCATCGTCGTCGCCTCCACGGCCACGCGCTGGTTCAACCATGAGGGCGACATCCTGCGCTACGTGTTCTTCCACTCCGTCGCCCTGGCCTGCCTGATGGGAATCTTCGTGACGCTGCAGGCCTATGTCTGGCCGTTCCGCCTGATGGTCAATTGAGCCTTGCGCATCTGCGCCAGGCCCCAGCCGCCCGCATGCGCCGGGCGGCTTTTTTACGCCTGGGGTACGCATCGCTGCATCAACAGATGCGCAGCGGCATTTATGGTTGTACCATGCAACCATATTCAAACCCTGCACGGCCCCAAGGAGCACCCATGCCGCAGCACGATCTTTCCCTGGTGGATGGCATCCGCGCCGCCTCGCGCCTGATGGTGCGCGAGCTGGGCTTCATGCAGGCCACGCTGGCGGCCACGGACTATCCGCCCTCGGCCGTGCATGCCATCCTGGAGATCGGCGCGCAGGGGCGCATGCCGGCCTCGCAGCTGGCCCTGGTCCTGGGGCTGGAGAAATCCAGCGTCAGCCGCATGGTGCGCAAGCTGGTGGAGGCGGGCGAGCTGAAGGAAGCCGCCGATGGCGAGGATGGCCGCGTCAAGCAGCTGGCCCTGACCGCCAAGGGCCGGCGCACGCTGGCCGCCATCGAGGCCTTCGGGCGCCAGCAGGTGACGGCGGCGCTGGACCGCATGCAGGCGCCGCAGCAGCAGGCCGTCGCCCAAGGGCTGGCACTGTACGCCCGGGCGCTGCAGGCGCACCGGCAGGAGGAGCCCCTGCCCCTGCCCGTTCCCGTACCCGCACAGATACAGGTCCTGCCCGGATACCGGCCCGGCTGCCTGGGCCGCATCGTGGAAATGCATGCGCGCTTTTATGCGCGCCACGCAGGCTTTGGCGTCTTCTTCGAAAGCCGCGTGGCCAGCGGCCTGGCCGAGTTCGCAGGCCGGCTGGACAAGCCCTGCAACCAGCTGTGGACGGCGCTGGACGGCGACCGCATCGTGGGCTCCGTGGCCATCGATGGAGAGGACCTGGGCAAGCACCCCGAGGACCGCCAGGCGCATCTGCGCTGGTTCATCCTGGAAGACGGCCTGCGCGGCGCCGGCACGGGGCGCCAGCTGCTGCAGCAGGCCTTGGCGTTCTGCGACCAGCAGGCCTTCGAGGCCACCCAGCTGTGGACCTTCCGGGGCCTGGATGCAGCGCGCCGGCTCTACGAATCGTCAGGCTTCACCCTGGCCGAGGAATGGCCGGGCCAGCAATGGGGCGAGCCAGTGATCGAGCAGCGGTTCGTGCGGCCACGCCCTGCCGTGGCGGCATGGGCTGGCCAGGCCCCCTGAGTCAGGAGCCCTGCTCGCCCGCCACCAGCACGAAGGCAATGCGCGCAGGCCGGCCCGAGCGGTTGGCCCAGGCATGGTTGGTGCCGCGCTGTATGAGCACGTCACCGGCGCGCAGCACGGTTTCCTGGCGGTCCAGGATGGCGACCAGCTCGCCCTCCAGCATCAGCGCGTAGTCCACGGTATCCGTGCGGTGCATGCCCGGATGCTCGCCGGGCTGCACGTTGCGGTGGGCGTCGCCGTACATGCGTGTAAAGGTGGCATGCAGGGCGCGCGCCAGCTCCTGCGGATCGGCAGGTTCGGGCGGAATGTCCAGGATGCGCAGCACCGTGCCATAGGGCGGCGGTGCCACGCCCTGGTGGATGGCAATGGTGTCGGGCGCATTGATCTGCGCGGGTGAGGCATCGGTGCGCCACAGGTTGGTTATGCGGTAGCCGGGGCGTTCCTCGACCAGGCGCACGGCGGGCGAGGCGCCGTCCTCGGCGATGAAGGAGCGGCCCTGTGCGTCGTTGGCCGTGATCACGCGGCGGATGGGGGGCAGGCTGGAATCGGTCATGGATGAAGAGATGGCGGAAAGGAGGTCACTGCGCATGGCGTTCGGCCGCTGCGCCCTGTTTGCGGAATTCGTCGTGGATGCGCCGGTCCCACTGGCGGCGGTCCTGGTGGAAGACCACCTGGTCGCCGCGCTGGGCCACCTGCCTGACGGCATCGGACCGAGCTGCGGCGGCGCAGGCGGCGTCCAGCCGGCCCAGCACCGCCTCGGGCACGCCACGCGGCACGAACAGGCCCGCAAACGATTCCTCCTGCACCGCCATGCCCAGTTCCTTGAAGGTAGGCACCTCGGGGAAGGCAGGGTGGCGGCGCTCCGAGGCCACGGCCAGCAGGCGCAGCTTGCCCGCGCGTATCTGGGGCGCAGCCGAGGCCGCGATGCTGCTGACGAAGTCCAGCCGCCCGGCCAGCAATTCCTGTATCGAGCCCGCATCGCCCTTGTAGGGCACATGCACAAGCTTGAGGCCCTGGTCGCGCTCCAGCTGGTCCATGGCCAGGAAGGGCGCCGAGTTCGGTCCCGGCGATCCGTAGCTCAGCGAGCCTTTCTTCGCCGCCGCCACCAGCTCGCCTATCGTCTTGAAAGGGCTGTCTGCGCGCACGCTGACGCCCAGGATGTTCTCCGTCACGCCGCACAGCGGCTGCACGCTGTCGGGCCCCAGCTTCAGGCCCTTGACGTAGTGGGGCTGCACGGTGATGGGGGTCATGGGCGTGAAGGCCAGCGTCAGCCCGTCGGCCGGCGCCTGGGCCAGCACATTCATGCCGATCACGCCCGAGCCCCCGTCGCGCGAGACCACGACCACGCTCTGGCCCAGCTGCTTGCGGAACTCCTCGGCCAAGGTACGCGCCATCACATCGGTGGAGCTGCCCGCCGCCCAGGGGTTGATGAGGGTCAGCGGCCGCGACGGGAACGGCTCCTGCGCGGTGGCCAGGGTGCAGCCCAGCGCCATCAGGGCGCCGAGCCACTTGCGGGTGGTCATGCTGTGTCTCCTTGTCGTTGTGTGATGGCTGCGCATGTTAATTCAGTCAGTCGACTGAATCAATCCATGTCACCACCATGCCATGGTTTGGTGCGGCAAGGGCCTGGCGCTGTCTATGATCCGCAGCCATGACGTCCAGCACCGATGACACCGCGGCCGAGGAACCCCGCGCCCAGGCCCGCGAACGCCTTCTGCAAGCCGCCGAGCAGCTGTTTGCGCGGCATGGCTACGCGGGCACGTCGCTGCGCGCCGTCATGGCGCTGGCCGATGTGGACACGGGCGCCATCCACTACCACTTCCGCAACAAGCTGGGCCTGCTCAAGGCCTTGTTCGAGCAGCGCGTGATGGCCGTCAACGGACAGCGCCATGCGCTGCTGCAAAGGCTGGAGCAGCAGTCGCCGCAGCCCGCCGTGGAGGACATTCTTCGGGCCTTCATCGCCCCTGCGCTGCGCGCCGCCCATAGCGAGGGCGAGGCCGACTTCAACCGCGTCACGGCCCTGTGCTCGGTCGATCCCGACCAGGCAGTCAGGGAGGTGGTGTTTGCCGCCTACGACGAGGCTGCCAAACGCTTTGCGGCCCTGCTGCGCCAGGCTCTGCCGCAGCTGTCGCAGCACGATTTCCAGTGGCGCCTGGAATGCATGTACGGCGCCATGATGTACATCCGCTCCGACAACGGCCGAGTCAGCCGCATGCTGGGCGGCGGCCACCGCGCCGACCCCGTGGAGCATGTGATCGACGAGCTGGTGGCCTTCACTGCGGCGGGCTTCCGTGCGGCGGGCATCCGCGCGGCGGGCACCCGCGCGGCGCAGTGATCACGACCGGCGCCTGATCAGCGCCCGCCCGCGCGCGAAGCCACCACGCCGGCGCCGCGCACCTCCACCTGCACGCTGTCCAGCACCTGCCCCTTGGCATCGACCAGCTCCAGCCGGTGGCGGCCGGGCCAGGGCATCCAGGCAGCGGCAGCACCCCGGCCGATCTCCTTGGGCGCAGGCTCGGCCGCGCCGGGCGGGGCGGCGCTGACCATGCGCCAGCGCAGGCTGGCGTCCTGCCATTCCTGCGTGGCTGCCGTGCCCGAGGGCCGGGCCGACAGCTGCACGCGCTGGCGGTCCGGCGGAATGTCGGGGTCCAGCGCGAGGATGGTGCCGTTGGCCGGGCGCGCAATGCGCACGGGCGAGGCCGCCGAAGTCCCGCGTGCCGATGCGGATGCGGCAGGCAGGCCGCTGCCCGCCATGGCGAACAGGCTCTGCTGCGTGCCCGCCACGAACCATTCGCTGCGCGCGCTCTCCAGCGGCAGGCCCGAGGCATCGGGACCGAAGCGCACCGCCTGTTGCAGCACGCCCGCCGGCGCCTTGGGCGCGCGGCTGGGCGTGCGGGCATGCAGGAAACCCATCACGGCGGCCCAGACAGGTGCCGCGCCGCTGGTGCCGCTGACCGAGTGCATGGCCTCGCCGCGCGCATTGCCCACCCACACGCCCACGGTGTAGCGCTGCGACCAGCCCACGGCCCAGTTGTCGCGCATGTCCTTGCTGGTGCCGGTCTTGACGGCCGACCAGAAGCGCGTGGCCAGCACGCTGTCCGTGCCGAAGGTGGGCGCGCGCGCCATGGGATCGGACAGGATGTCGCCCACGATGAAGGCCGCGCGTGCGTCGATGGCCTGCACGGGCGCAGCCGACTTTTTCGCTGCGGACCCCGCGCCCGTGGGCTGCGCCGCCCAGCGCACGGGCGTCAGTTGCCCGCCGTTGGCCAGGGCGCGGTAGGCATTGGTGAGCTGCAGCAGCGGCACCTCGGCGCTGCCCAGCGCCAGGCTGAAGCCGTGGTAGCCGCCGCTTTCGCGCAGTGGCAGGCCCAGGCGCTGCAGTTGCGAGAAGAAGGCATCGGGCGTAACCATGACCAGGGTGCGCACGGCAGGCACGTTGAGCGACGACGCCAGCGCCGTGCGCGCCGAGACCCAGCCCTTGAAGCGCCGGTCGTAGTTCTGCGGAATGTAGAGCCCGTTCTGCGTGGGAATGTGGGCCGATGAATCCTCGATCAGCGAGGCCGCCGTCAGCCGCCGCTCGGCAATGGCCTGGGCATAGAGAAAGGGCTTGAGCGTGGAGCCGGGCTGACGCATGGCCGTGACGCCGTCCACCTCGGCCGCCTGGCTCAATTCGCCCGATGAGCCCACCCAGGCCAGCACCTCGCCCGTGGCGTTGTCCAGCACGACGATGGCGCCGTCCTCCACGTTGCGGCCCTGCAGCTCGCGCAGTTGCTGCTGCAGGCTTTGCACGGCAAAGCGCTGCACGGGCGCGCTCAGCGTGGAACGCACGCGGGCCTGGCCTTTGGACTGCGGCTCGGCCAGCAGGCGGCGCGCCAGATGCGGGGCCTGGCCTTCGCTGGCCGCCCATTGCCGGCGCAGCAGCACGCTGGCGGTGAGCAGTTCCATGGCCGTGCAATCCCGCGCCGCCGCATCCTCGGGCGCCAGCGACTGCAGCACGCCGCAGGCGCGCCGGCCCACGCGATCGGGCGAGGCGTTGGGGGCACGCACCAGGGCGGCGGCAATGGCGGCCTCGCGCGCGTCCAGCCCGTGCGCGGCTTTGCCGAACAGGGTACGCGACAGCGCATCGATGCCCACGATCTCGCCCCGGAAGGGCACCAGGTTCAGGTAGGCCTCCAGGATCTGGTCCTTGCGCCAGCGCCGGTCCAGCACCTGGGCCGAGACGGTCTGGCCCAGTTTCTGTACTACGCTGCGCCCGCCCGGGCCCTGGCGCCAGTCGCCGTCGAGCAGGCCCGCCAACTGCATGGTGATGGTGCTGGCGCCGCGCGTGCGCTGGTTCCAGAGGTTGCCCCAGGCGGCGGAGGACACTGCAGTCCAGTCCACGCCGCTGTGTTCGTAGAAGCGCTTGTCCTCGCTGAGCACCAGGGCCGTGCGCAGCGCGGGCGAGATGTCGGCCAGGGCCACCCAGTCGCCACGGCGCACGCTGGCGTCGGTGCGCTGGCGCTGCAGCACCTCGCCCTCACGCGAGAGCAGTTCTGTCTCGGAGGAACGGTGGCCTTCGCGGACCTCGGAAAAGCTGGGCAGCGCCTGGGCGGCACCTGCCGCCGCGAACAGCAGCGCGGCCGCCAGGGCCGCGCGGGGAAGACGCATGAAGGGAGAAGGTCGCCGGGATTCGATCATGGAGCCGGCATTGTCCGCCTTTGCACCAGCGGCTCAGGAAGAATGGCGTATGCCCTTCTTGAGCTTGAAGGACAGCAGCACCATGAGCACGCCGAAGACCACCGCATACGTGGCCAGCACCCAGAGCATGGCCATCATGCCCGCGCCCGGCTGGGCCAGCACGAAGGCGCCGAACAGCACGGACAGCACGCCGCCCAGGATCAGCAGCCACTCGCCCGTGATCTCCTTGCGCAGCCGCACGGCCGCCACGATCTGCAGCAGGCCCGTGACCAGGGCCCAGGCGCCGATGTACAGCGTCATCACCAGCGCCGTGACGCCGGGCGCGACCACGGTGAGCACGCCCACCACCACGCCGGCCAGGCCCCACAGCAGCAGCACCCACCAATGGCGCATCTGGTCGCGCCCCTGGATGGCCGAATACACGCCCAGCAGGCCATCCACAAAGGTGAAGGCACCGAAGGTCAGCACCAGCGCCGCCAGCGATACCGCCGGCTGCGCCCAGGTCAGCACGCCGAAGGCGATGGCGACCAGGCCGCGCAGCAGCAGCACCCACCAGGTGCGGTGAAGAATCGTGGACAGCGGATTGGGGCTCATGGATGCTCCTTCAAAACAGTCCCCATGACCTTGGAGCAGGCCCGCCACACTGTCTGTAGGCGAAGGCCGGCTTGGCGGCGGACCCTGACCTGGATCAATCCAGTTGCAGCAGCACGGGCTGGTGGTCGGAGAGCCTTGTGTCGCTGTCCACGGCCCAGCCACGCACATGGCCGCGCAGGCTGTCGCTGACCCAGGCGAAATCGCAGGCGCCGGGCTCGGGACCCCACTGGCGGTCGAACAACCGGAAGGTGGGTGGCTGGGGCTGGTCCGGGTGCAGCACGCTCCAGCTGTTGTGCCACTGGCCGGCGCTCAGGGCTCCCTGCTCGCCGGCCGCCCAGGGGGCGGACAGGCCGGCGTATTCGTCCTCATGCGGCTCGAAGTTGAAGTCGCCGCAGAGCACGGCATGCGGCGTGTGCGGCTTGGTCTGCTGGGGCGAGCCGTCGCTGGCGGGCTGGGGCGGCGCCTCGGCCTGGCCCAGGGCCTCGATCTGCAGGGAACGCAGCGCCAGCGCCTGGGCCATGCGTTGGCGGCGCGAGAAATATTCGAGGTGGGTGCTCATCACCCGCACGGGGCCCAGTGCGGCATCCATCACGGTCACTGCCGTGCAGCAGCGCGGCATGCTGCGCACGCCGCCATCGTGCGGATACGGCAGGCGGTGGTGGGCCAGTTGCAGCACCGGCAGGCGCGTGGCCACCAGGTTGCCAAAGCGCTGCCGGCCCATGGCCGTGAACTCGTCCACGGCGGCGCCGAAGAAGACCTTCCAGCCTTCGGGAAGGGCCGCACGCACCTGCTCCACCTGGTCGCCGGGCGCGCCCTGCAGGCCGGGATAGTGGACGGCGATTTCCTGCAGGCACAGCACGTCGATATCGGCCATGGACAGCGCATGCGCCACGATGCGCGCCGGGTCCATGCGGCCGTCCAGGCCCAGGCACCATTGGGTGTTCCACGTGAGGATCTGCATCATGCGGGCAGCGGCTCGCGCAGCTGGAACAGGTTGCCTTCGGGGTCCATGGCGTTGCAGACGCGAAAGCCCGGACCCTGCCAGGACTGCTCCCACAGCTGGCCGCCATGGGCGATGACCAGGGGACGGACGGCCGCGAAGCTGGTCACGGTGGCAAAGAATTTGAGGGCCACGTTCTCGCGCGGCTGGGGTGGCTCGGTGATGGTGATGTGCCGCGCAATCGCCTCGGGAATGGCGTGCAGCACCAGTTGCAGGTCCGGCGACTGCAGCACCATGAGCTCGCTCGTGTGGTGCAGCATGCGCATGGCCAGCACCTCCATGTAGAACAGCGCCAGCCGGTCAGGCTGCTTGGCGTAGATGAACAGACCTGCGGATGCGGGACCGGACATGGTGGACCTCGGGGTGAAAGGCTGGGACAAGGAACTTTAGCACCGCCCTCACTTGATCCCCGCACGCATGAAGCTCTGCACGAACTGGCGCTGGAACAGCACGAAGGCCACCAGCAGCGGGCCCGAGCTCATCAGCGTGGCGGCCGTGATGGTGGCCCATTCCACGCCAGACTCCACGCTGGAGAACACCTGCAGCCCCACGGTGAGCGGGCGCGCCTGCACGCTGTTGGTGATGATCAGCGGCCACAGGAAGTTGTTCCAGTGAAAGCTCACCGACACCAGCGCGAACGCCAGGTACACGGGCCGCGCCAGCGGCACGTAGACGCGCCACAGGATCTGCAGGGTGCTGGCGCCCTCCACCCGCGCGGCCTCGTCCAGCTCCCGGGGAATGCCCAGGAAGGTCTGGCGCAGCAGGAAGATCGCAAAGGCCGATGCGAAGTACGGCAGGCCTATGCCCAGCAGCGTATCGACGGCGCCCAGGCGCGACAGGGTCTGGTAGTTCGCCACCAGCAGGATGTCCGGCATGATCATCAGCTGCACCAGCACCAGGGCAAAGGCCAGGCCCTGGCCGCGAAAGCGGTAGCGCGCAAAGGCATAGGCGGCCAGCGTGCCCAGCACCAGCTGGGCCGCCAAAATCATGACCACCAGCACGGCCGTGTTCAGGAAATAGCGCGCAAAGGGCGCGGCCTGCCAGGCACGGCGAAAGTTCTCCAGCGTCCAGGGCGCGGCCAGGTCGAAGCGTGCCGAGTATTCGGGCGGATGGAAGGCCGTCCAGAACGCATAGGCCAGCGGCAGTATCCACAGCAGGGCCAGCAGCCAGGCGGCCAGCGTATCCAGCCAGGTGGCGCCGTACAGCCCGGGCGGCGCATGGCGCGGGGCAATGGGTGCGGCGCTCATTGGTAGTGCACCTTTTTGTCGAGCACGAAGAACTGCAGCAGCGCCACGGCCGCCAGCACGGCGACCAGCACCACGGTCAGGGCCGCCGCATAGCCCGTGTCCCAGAACTTGAAGCCCACTTCGTACAGGTGATAGAGCAGCAGCGTGGAGGCGTTGTCCGGCCCGCCGCGCGTGAGGATGAAGAGATGGTCCACCAGGCGGAAGGCATTGATCACCGCATTGACCAGCACGAACAGCGTGGTCGGCATCAGCAGCGGCCACTGCACGCGGCGCAGGAAGTACCAGCGCGAGGCGCCTTCGATGGCCGCAGCTTCCCTGAGGCTGGGATTGAGCGTCTGCAGCGCGGCCAGGTAGAAGATCATGAAAAAGCCCGCCTCCTTCCACACCGCCACCACGGTCACGCAGGCCAGCGCCGTGGACGGGTCGCCCAACCAGTTGTGCGCGGGAAGGCCCAGTGCGCCGCGCAGCTGCTCCAGCAGCCCGTACTGCGGGGTGTAGAAGAACAGCCAGATGTTGGCCACGGCAATCATGGGCAGCACCGTGGGCGTGAAGTACGCCATGCGCACGAAGGCGCGGCCGGCCAGCCTCTCGTTGACCCACAGCGCCATGGCCAGCGCCAGCGCCATGGACAGCGGAATCGTGGCCGCCGCAAACCACAGGTTGTTGCGCACGGCCTGCCAGAACACCGGGTCGTCCACCATGACGGCGTAGTTCTCCAGCCCCACCCATGGCCCCGGCTGGCCGCCGCGCGGCGTGGCATGCAGGCTGTCGATCAGCGTGGCCACGGCCGGCCAGTGCGTGAAGGCCACCAGCAGCACCAGCGCCGGCAGCAGCATCAGCCAGGCGTGGACAGCCTGGCGGCCGCGGACAAGGGAGGCGGGAGCGGAGCTCATGCGGTCAGCGGCACTGCGCCATCACTTGTAGCGGCGCAGGATGCGGTCTGCTTCCTTTTGCGCATCCTGCAGGGCCTGGGCCGAGGTCTTGCTGCCGTTGAGGGCGGCCTGCACGGCGTCGTTGAGCACCTTGGTCACGCGCTGGTTCTCATGCGTGGAGAACTCGGCCACCGATACCGGCAGCTGGTCGCGCGCCACCAGGGCCTGCGGGAAGTCCTGGCCGTACTTCTTGAGCGCGGGCGTGTCATAGGCGGCGGGCGAGACGGCAACGTAGCCGCTGTCCATGCTCCACTGCGCGGCCAGCGGGGGCTGGGTGACCCACTTCATGAACTGGAAGGCCGCCTCCTGCTGCTCCCGGGGCGCCTTCTTGAACAGGTAGAAATTGCCGCCGCCCGTGGGCGAGCCCTTGCGCACGTTGCCTGCGATCTGGCCCACGCCGAAGTCGAATTTGGCATTGGCACGGATATTGGTCAGGTTGCCCGTGGTGGTGACGATGATGGCGGCCTTCTTTTCCATGAAGTCCTTGGGCGTAGTGCCCCACTCCACCACGCCGGCCGGGTGCACGCCCTCCTTGACCAGGCCCACCCAGAAGTCCAGCGCCTCCACTACCTTGGGGCTGTCCAGCGTGACCTGGGTGCCGGCCTCGTTGGCCAGCAGCACGTCATTGGGCGTGGTCAGGGTCTGCAGCATCCAGTAGGCAAAGCCGGTGGACGGGATCTGTATGCCGTACTGCACGACCTTGCCGCTGGCGTCCTTCTTCGTCAGCCTGTGGGCGGCTTCCTTGAGTTCCTTCCAGTTCTGCGGCGCCTTGTTCGGGTCCAGGCCGGCTTCCTTGAAGGCTTCCTTGTTGTAGTACATGACCACGGTGGAACGCTGGAAGGGCACGCCCCAGGTCTTGCCGCCCGTCTGGCTGTTGGCCATGAAGGCCGGGTAGAAGCCCTTGAGCCAGGCCCGGTCGGCATCGGTCTTCACGAAGTCGTCGATGGGGGCGATGGCGTCCTCGTCGATCAGCGTGAACATGTCGGTGGACAGCAGCACCGAGCTGGCCGGCGGCTTGCCCGACTTGTGGGCCGTCAGCGCCTTGACGATGGTCTCCTGGTAGGTGCCCGCATAGACGGGCGTGATCCGGTACTGCGGATGGGCCTTGTTGAACTCGGCCGCATAGCCGTCGATCACCTTGGTGATAGGGCCGCCCACGGCCACGGGGTAGTAGAACGGCACCTCCAGCGGCGTCTGCGCGCTGGCGGTGTTCAGCAGGCCCGTGGCGGCCACGGCGGCAGCGGCTGCGAGGGTTTTGAGGAAGGCATGGCGTTGCATGGCGGACTCTCCTGGAAGGTGCTTCGGGTGCGAAAGCCGGAACGGCTGAAACGGTGGATGGCGAAGGAATTGGGGGCCGGTGCCTCGGCCTCAGGCCGTGCAGCGCCGCCCCTTTTCGTCAAAGAAATGCGTGGCCTCGCGCGCCCAGCACAGGCCCACGAGCTGGCCCGGCTGCAGGCCGCCGAGCTGGCTACCAGCGGTACGCACCATCAGTTGCTCGCTGCCCACGCGGCAGCGCAGCACCAGGTCGGCGCCCAGGTATTCGAGGCTTTCGATGTCGGCAGCCACCACGGGGCCGCTGCCGACATCGCCATGGAGCGACAGGCGCATGTCCTCGGGCCTGACGCCCAGCCAGCGCGCCTGGCCCGGCTGCTGCAGGCCGGCGGGCGCGGCGCTGGCATGGCTGCCCGCGATGTGCAGGCCGTCGAGGCGTGCGATGTTCATGGCCGGCGTGCCGATGAAGCGCGCGGCGAAGGTGGTGGCGGGCCGGCTGTAGATCTCCTGGGGCGCAGCGCACTGCTCCACGCGCCCCTGGCTGAGCAGCACCACCTGGTCGGCCATGCCCATGGCCTCGGCCTGGTCGTGCGTGACATAGACCACGGTCAGGCCCAGGCGCCGCTGCAGCTCGCGCAGCTCGATGCGCATTTCCTGGCGCAGCTGGGCGTCGAGGTTGGACAGCGGCTCGTCCATCAGGCAGACCCGGGCGCGGGCCACCAGGGCGCGGCCCAAGGCCACGCGCTGTTGCTGGCCGCCCGACAGCTGGCCGGGCCGGCGTGCCAGCAGCGCGTCCAGGCCCAGCAGCGCGGCGGCCTCGTCGATGCGCCGTCGCGCCTCGGCCGCCGGGACCTTGCGCACGGACAGGCCGAAGCCGATGTTCTGCGCCACCGTCAGGTGCGGGAACAGCGCGTAGTTCTGGAACACCATGGCAATGCCGCGCCGTGCGGGCGGCAGTTGGGTGACGTCCTGCCCATCGATGCGCACGCGGCCCGCCGTGGCGCTTTCCAGGCCCGCGATGATGCGCAGCGTGGTGGACTTGCCGCAGCCCGAGGGACCGAGCAGCACGCAAAAGGATCCGGGTTCAATGCGCAGATCCAGCGCCTGCAGTGCCGTGGTGCCGCCCCAGGACTTGGCGACACCTTCCATCTCGATCAAGGACATCACGCCAGTCTAGGAAGGCTGTGTGACAGGCCCGTGTCGCGCCACCGGACTGGCGCCCCATGCAGCTCAGGCAGCAGGGTGCTGTCTGTGCCAGTCCGTGGCCTGCTGGAACGCCCAGCCCGCGCGCACCAGCAGGTCTTCGCGGAAGTCGGGGGCCACGAACTGGAAGGCCACGGGCGCGCCCTCAGGAGTGCGTCCGCCGGGCAGCGTGATCGTGGGGCTGCCCGTCAGGTCGAACGGGCAGGTGTAGCGCAGCATGCCCGAGAACAGCTCGGCATCGGAGCCGAAATGCGCCATGCGTTGCAGCGTGGGGGCCGCAAAGGCCGTGGCGAGGACCAGCAGCAGGTCCACCTGCGCGAAGAGTGCACGCACCCGGCCCGTGAAGTCCGCGCGGCGCAGCAGCAGCCGCTGGTAGTCGGTGGCGGACAGGCCCAGCCCCAGGTCGATCAGCCCGGCGAGCCCGGGGCCATAGGCCTCGCGCCGTGCAGGGAAAGTGGCGCCGTGCGCCACGGCGGTCTCTACCGCGCACAGCGCCGGCCAGTCCTCCACCGCCTGGGTGGCATCGGGAAAGCGGACCTCCTGCACGCTGGCCCCCAGGCGCTGCGCCACCGCCAGGGCCTGCTCCACCGCCTGGCGGGAGGGGGCATCCACGCCGTCCAGTGCCCATTGCCGGTCCATGCCCAGGCGCAGGCCGGAGAATCCGCGCGTCATCATGGCCAGATAGTCGGGCACGCTGCACTGGCTGGCTGTAGGGTCCAGCGGGTCCGCCCCGGCGATGGCCGCGAGCATGGCTGCGGCATCGGCAGCACTGCGCGCCATCGGGCCTATGTGGTCCAGGGACGCGGCCAATTCGAAGGCGCCGTGGCGGCTCACCCTGCCCCAGGTGGGCTTGAGCCCCGTGATGCCGTTGGCGGCCGATGGAAAGCGGATGGAGCCCCCGGTGTCCGTGCCCAGCGATCCGAAGCACAGCCCCGCCGCCGTGGCCACGCCCGAGCCGCTGGACGAGGCCCCGGGCCACAGCTGGGCGCCCCAGGGGTTGACGGGGGCAGTGATCTCGGGATGGTGGTCGGCGAAGGCGCCTTCGGTCTGCTGCAGCTTGCCCAGGATGACGGCGCCGGCCTCGCGCAGCCTGCGCACCACGGTGGCATCTTCCGTGGGGCGATGGTCGCGGTGCAGCGTCATTCCATGCGTGGTGGGGACGCCCCGGGTCCACAGCAGGTCCTTGAGCGCCAGCGGCACGCCGTGCAGCGCACCGCGGCGGCGGCCCTGCGCGATCTCGGCGTCGGCGCGGCGGGCGTCCTCCAGCGCCTGCTGCGCCATCACCGTCACGTAGCTGTGCAGCCGCGCGTCCACGGCCTCGATGCGCGCCAGCATGTGGCGGGTCACCTCTTCCGAGGAAATACGGCGGGACTGGATCTCGCGCCCCACCTCCAGCAGTTCGAGATGGTGCAGTTCGCTGTCGTTCATGGCATGTCTCCCGGCGCCCGGCTCCGGGGCGCCACCGTTGTTGCACTGGAAAAGCCGCACGGGACGCACGGCAGATCCATGCTAGGGAGCCGGCAGCCCCGACGCTTGTTCGTGAGGGACAGCGACCTTGCTCAGGCGGCCAGCAGGCTGCGGGGCGTGCAGCCGAACGCCTTGCGAAAGGCTCGGCTGAAGTGCGCCGCATCGGAGAACCCATGCGCGAAGGCCGCCTCGGTCACGCTGGAGCAGCGCCCCTGCATCAGGGCCTGGCGGCTGGCCTGCAGCCGCAGCTGCCATACCAGGCCCATGGGCGTCTGGTTGCGCCGCGCAAAGGCCCGCGTCACAGTACGCGGCGAGACGTTGTGCTGCTGCGCCAGCCATTGCAGCGACAGCTCGGGCGAGCCCAGGTTGTCCTGGATGAACGCCTGGATGCGGCCGTGCAGGTCCCTTTCCGAGCGGGGCTGCACGGCCATCTCCTGCATCTCCAGCGCCAGGGCCAGCACGTCGAGCAGCGCCATGCCGAAGCGCTGCGCCAAGGCATCACCGTGCGGCGCAGGCGGCATGGCGATGGCCTCGCCGAGCATGGCCCGCAGCGGCGCCACGGCCGGGGCATGGCCATGCAGCACCCGGCCCGCGTGCAAGGGTGCACGGGCAAAGCGATTCAACAATTCGCTGCGCGGAATGCGCATCAGCAGGATATCGCGGGGCGCCACCGAGAATTCGAAAGGCTGCGCAGCGTCATAAAGCACCAGATTGCCCGCGCTCAGCCGGGCCACTTGCCCGCCCTGGCGCACCTCGGCCTGGCCCTGGAGCAGATAGCCCAGCCACAGCTCGTCGCGGGCATGCAGGCGCAGGTGGGCCGCGTTGCGCACCCAGCGGTGGCTGGGTGCCGACATGGCACTGATCTCCAGCAGTCCCAGGGACCGCACGGACAGCGTGGCCCCGAAGCCGCCGGGACCTGCACCATCCCCCTGCGCGCGGTGGCTGTCGGCCGGGATGCAGTGGCGGCAGACCACCTCGTGCCAGTAGTCGAAACGATGGCGTGGCTCCTGCGAATGGGTAGAGTATTCGAGCTGCATGGCAGCGCCCAGTATCCGCAGGCGGCCGCCGGCTGGCACCCCGGTGTTTACCCAAAGGCCCGGGGTGCCGCGACGGCGGCACTGCGCAGCACGGCTCAGCTGTGGCCCGGAGCCCGGTTCAGCAGATGCGTGCGCTGGTCGGCGCTCAGCGACAGGTAGCGCTCGTAGTGGCGCAGGATGTCGGCGATGACTTCCTCGCTGCGCAGGTACTGGATGTCGTGGCCCAGGCGACCGTCCTCGAAGAAGGTGATGGGCTCGTAGACATGGCGCCGCTCCTGCTCGCTGGCCGCCTCGCTCACCAGGAAGGTGGGCACCGTGCGGCGCGTGGCGCGCACGCCGTAGACGAAGTCGCGCAGCGAGGGATCGGGCACGGTCAGGCGCACGGCGCCCTCGCCATCCAGGTCCTCGGTGACCACGGCCTGCACGCCGCGCCTTTGCATCTCGGCGGCCACCTCGTTCATGGCCGGCAGCACCACGCCGGCCAGGAACCTGCGCACGTCGGCGCGCGAGGGCTGATGCACGATCTGCTCCAGGCGCTTGCGCCAATGCTGGCCGCTCCAGAAGCTGGTGGCCGGAGCCAGGTCGGGCGAGAAGTGCGCGCGGTCGGCCTGCAGCCCGCGCCACAGCCCGTAGCACAGCGCCAGCATGATGACCGCCACCGGCAGGGCCGCCACCAGGGTCATGGCCTGCAGCGCCTTGAGGCCGCCGGCCAGCATCAGCACCATGGCCGTCACGCCCAGCACGGCAGCCCAGAACAGCCGCTGCCAGACCGGCGAACGCGCATGGCCGCGCGAGGCGATGTTGTCCACCACGAAGGCCCCGGAGTCCGCCGAGGTGACGAAGAACACCGCGATCAGCACGATGGTGAGCCAGGCCACGGGCTTGAACCAGGGCAGGTACTCGAAGAAGCGGAACAGCAGCGCATCCACGTTCGAGGCCGTCTGCCCCAACGCGCCCATGGCCACGTGGGTGTCTATCCAGATGGCGCTGTTGCCGAAGGCCGTCATCCACAGCAGGTTGAAGGCCGTGGGCACCAGCAGCACGCCGGTCACGAACTGGCGGATGGTGCGCCCGCGCGAGATGCGCGCGATGAACATGCCCACGAAGGGCGACCAGGAGATCCACCAGGCCCAGTAGAGGATGGTCCAGCCGCCGAACCAGCCTTCCTGGCTGGGCGGCTCGTAGGCGAAGGTGCGGAACGACAGCTGGACCAGGCCAGACAGGTAGTTGCCGATGTTCTCGCTCAGCGCCTCGAAGAGGAAGACCGTGGGCCCCGCCACAATGACGAAGGCCAGCAGGATGAAGGCCAGCACGAGATTGAACTCGCTCAGGCGCCGCACGCCCTTGTCCAGGCCCGAGACGGCAGACAACCCGGCCAGGCAGACCACGATGACAATGACCGAGATGCGGAACAGCGCCGTGGAGGTGTCCCATCCCGTCAGCGTGTGCAGGCCGGCGGCCAGCTGCAGCGCGCCATAGCCCAGCGTGGTGGCGATACCCGCGATGGTGCCCACCAGCGCGAAGGCATCCACGCTGTGGCCGATGGGGCCGTTGATACGCTTGCCCAGCAGCGGGTACAGGCCCGAGCGCATGGTCAGCGGCAGGTTGTAGCGAAAGCCGAAGTACGCCAGTACCAGGCCCATGGTCCCGTAGACGGCCCAGGCGTGAAAGCCCCAGTGGAAGAAGGTGGACTGCAGCGCCTCGCGTGCGGCGGCCGGCGTGGAAGGCACGGCCGTGGGCGGCTTGAGGAAATGCTGCAGCGGCTCGCCCACGCCGAAATACATCAGACCGATGCCCATGCCGGCGGCGAACAGCATGGCGGTCCAGGAGATGAAGCTGAACTCGGGCTCGGCATCATCGGGACCCAGGCGGATATCGCCGAAGCGGCTGGACGCGACGAAGATCAGAAAGACCAGGAACAGCGTGACCGAGACGGCATAGAACCAGTCCATGTGCCCCACCACCCAGTCCTGGGCGCTGGAGAACAGCCGGTCGGCGCTGTCGGGCATGAGGCCGCAGTACAGCAGCAACAGGCCCAGCACCAGCAGGGAAGGAATGACAACGGGGCCCGAGAACGTGATGCGCGGTGCAGGCTCGGCAGGCGATGGCGTGGCCGCCTGCGGTGCATCCGGTGGCGGAGCCACTGGTGGCGCGGGTGGCGCCGGTCGGGGATCGGTGGTCGTGTCTGGCATATACCCTCTCTCTTGTGATCAATGGTGTGCCCGGGAACCGATTCGCAATGGTGGCGGCCCTGCCCTTGTGGGGCGGGCCGCGTTCCCTGCTCGGGGGATGTCCGCCGGGCAAAGGCCGCAAGTATGCAAGGGCGGCGTGGAAGCAGGCGTCGGACGCCAACGCCAAAGGCTTCCGATTTGCTGACTTCAGGGCCGACGCCCCAGCACGCTGCTCCAGCGCGCCAGCGCAGCCAGTACGGAGGGCCAGAACACGGTATTGGCAATGTCGTGCAGGCTGGCGCCCCAGCGCCAATACCCCAGGCTCGCGATATCGTCGCGCATGTCTAGCAGCTCGCCCGTCATGGCCACCGCCAGGGCCGCCAGGAGGGGCGTCCAGCTGCCCAGGGGTCTGCGCAGCACGGCGCAGGCGGCCAGCGCCACCGTCAGGCCCACGTAGATATGCAAGGCGTCCTTGGACAGCCCCGAGGCACCCACGACGGCCATTTTGATGGCCTGGACAGCCGACGGCTCCATCCGCAGCTTTCAGCCGGCCAGCTTGGCCACCACGGCCGGGGCGATGACGCGGTGGGCCGGCGCCACGCCCAGCATGTAGATACGGCCCAAGGCATTGTGCACATGGACCACAGTGGACATGGCGGCGGTGAAGGTGCCGGACGGCGCGCCCTCGGGGCTGGGCAGCCGCATGAGGGAGACCTGCACGTCCAGATGCCTGTCGCTGTCGCCCAGGACCACTTCGCTGTCGCTCAGGGCATGGACACGGAAGATGCCGGCGCGGTCGCCCACGCGGTAGCTCGATGGCTGGCGTTGCGCATCGACGCCGCTGAGCGTGCCCAGGTCCTTGATGCCGAAGGGCGCCACCACGCGGTTGCGCAGGCGCATCAGAAAGTCGATCCAGCCCGGTGTGCGGCCCACGCAGCGCAGGTACAACGCCATGGGACTGCTGCCGTCGTCCGGCAATTGCAGCTGGTAGCTGTCGTGGAAATAGGCGGTCTTGAGGCGGTCCTGCAGGGCGCTGCCTGCGGGAACCGGGGAGAGGATGACTTGTGCCATGGAGCGGAGGGTGATGAAAAAAGGGGGCGGTCCTGCAGCCATCATAGGCCGCAGGGCCGCCCCCTTGTCAGGGCGCCATCAACGCTGCATCAGCGCTTGTCGCTCACCTTGATGCGGGCGTTGGGAACCTCGCCGAACATCTCGGGCGCATACAGCGCCTCCACCCGCGTGGGCGGCAGCGCGAAGTCGCCGGCATTGTTCAGCCGCACGGTGTACTCCACGCGCGTATTGCCCTTGGGCAGGTACTGGTAGTAGGCGCGGTAGGCCTCGAAGCTGCGCTCTTCATAAGCCAGCCAGCCCGCGCCTTCCGCGCGCTCGCCGCCCGAGGCGATCTCCGAGTCGCGCCCCAGACCGCCGCCCAGGATGGTGGCGCCCGTGGGCACGGGGTCGGTGATGGCCACCCAGGTCATGTCGGTGCGGGCCTGCACCTCCAGCGTGACGCGCAGCACGTCGCCGCGCGAGTACTGGCCTGCGGGCAGGCTCTTGTCGGCCTGCTCCACGGGCTTGACCGTGCGCGTGACGGTGTAGCCGGCGCTGAACGGCGCCTTGAGCTGCACGGCCGCCACAGACTGCAGCGTGAGCCAGGGCTTGCCGGTGCCCTGCTGGGTCACCGTCAGCTGGCCCTTGCGGGCATCACCCACCGCGCTCCAGGGCAGGAACATGGTGTTGTTGCGCAGGCCGCCGACCACCGTGGTCGCGCCGAAGCTGGACGCCTGGTGCGCCGCGCCCTCGGTGTCGCTGGCGCGCATGCGCGTGACCTGGCTCCACTCCACGCGGGCCTGGGACGCGCCCAAAGCCGCCTGGGTGGCGCCCGTCACGGGCGTGGCCTCGAACTGCTGCGAGAAGCGCTGCAGTGCCAGCGCGCCCCACAGGTTGGCCGTGGTCGTGCCCCAGGCGCCGTTGCTCTGGCGCGAGATGAAGCCATTGGCCAGGCGCGGCAGCTCTTCCTTCCACGTCGGGTCGTCCATGTTGACCAGCATCAGGCGGGCCAGGTTGACCTCGGGGCCCTGCATCAGCCACCACCACTGGTCGTCCTGCTCGTTGCTGAAGGCCACGCGCGTGCCCTGGTAGCTCAGGCGGGCGCGCAGGATCTGCTGGGCCTGGGCCAGTTGCTGTTCGCGCTGGGGCAGCTCGCGCATGTGCTTGAGCAGGGCCACCCAGTCGATGACGGCATGCGTGGGCCAGTCGTTGGGCGCAATGGTGATGCTGTCGAGCATGCGCGGATTGGCGCGGCCCGTCAGCGCCAGCGCCTGGATGGCGGCCAGCTTGCGCATGTCCAGATCCTTGCGCGGGCTCCAGAAGCTGCGCTGGATGCGGCCTTCGACGAAGGCGATCAGGCCGTTTTCCATGCGCTCGCGCTCGGCCGCCGGCAGTACGAAGCGCTTGTCCACGCCCTGTGCCAGTGCCGAGAGGTTGAGCAGGTGGGCCGTCAGCGTATCGCTGCCGCGGGCCGCACGGCCCGAGCCGTCGCCTGCCAGCGGGAAGTAGCTGGCCAGGCCGTCGCCGTCCAGGTAGCTGGGCAGCTGGCCCATGGTGGACTGCCACAGCGTGGCGTCGCTCATGCCCACGGCCTTGCTGGTGACCTGCTCCAGGCAGCTGTAGGGATAGCGCGCCCACCAGTCGCGCACGCCCGGCAGGCCTTCGGCCAGCTTGGGCGCCAGCGACATGCGCAGGCCGCCGCGGCCGGACAGTGCATCGGCCGGCAGTTGCACGGGCAGGTTGATGCTGCCATCGACCTGCATCAGCGTGCCCTGCTGCACCGTGAGCGGCACGGCCGGGATGATGCGCTGGCTGACCTTCAGCCTGTCGCTGGCCGGCTTGTCACCGCCTGCGGTGTCGCGGGCTTCGATCTCCCAGATCAGCGCCTCGGCGCGGGTCTGGCCCAGCTGGGCCGGGGCCGTGACGTTCCAGGTCACCTCGCGCGCCTCGCCCGCGGGAATCTCCACGGTCTGCGCTGCCAGCTCCAGCAGCGTGGCACGCGGCGTGACCTGCACCTTCATGGCCTTGGCCGAGGTGTTGCGCAGCGTGACCATGGCACGGAACTGGTCCTCCTCGCGCACCAGCGGCGGCAGGCCGCTGATGATCTGCAGGTCCTGGGCCGTGCGGATGGGCGCCTGGCCCGTGCCGAACATCGACACGCCATGGTCGGCCACCGCCACCACCTGGAAGGTGGTCAGCGAGTCGTTGAGCGGCACGCTGACCTGGGCCTTGCCCTGGGCATCGAGCACCACGCTCGGATTCCACAGCAGCAGCGTCTCGAACAGCTCGCGCGTCTGGCTGCGGCCACCGCCGCCGCCAGCGGCCACGGCCTTGCGGCCGTAGTGGCGCCTGCCGATCACCTCCATCTGCGCGGTCGAGGTCTGCACGCCCCACTCGCGGCGGCGCAGCATCGCGTCGGCCAGCTGCCAGCTGGTGTTGGGCATGAGCTCCAGCAGGGCCTGGTCCACGACCGCCAGCGCCACCTCGGCGCCAGCGGCGGGCTTGCCGTCGGGCAGCGTGGCGCTGATGGTGACCTTGGCGGTGCCGCGCACCTGGTAGCTGGCCTGGTCGGCCGTGACCTTGACGTCGATGCGATGGGCCTTGGTGCCCACGCGGATCTCGGCCATGCCCAGGCGGTAGGCGGGCTTGGACAGGTCGACCAGGGCCGTGGGCGCGATGTACTCCTTGCCCTCGTGCCAGAAGGCGTTCCACCACTCGCGCGGCGCCTTGAAGCCCCAGGTGAAGAAGCTGTACCAGGGCACCTCGCGCAGTCGCCCGCGCAGGGCCAGCACGCTCACGTAGACGTTGGGGCCCCAGTCGGGCTGGACCTTCAGCTCCACGGTGGGGTTCTGGCCATTGAGCTGCATGACCTGGGTGCTGACGATGCCTTCGCGTTCCACGGCGACCAGGGCCGTCGCATAGCGGAAGGGCATGCGCACCTGGAAGCGCGCAGTCTCGCCGGGCTCGTAGCTGCGCTTTTCGGGCAGCACGTCCATGCGGTCATGGTCCTCGCCGCCGAACCACAACTCGCCCTGGCGCGTGACCCAGACGCTGGAGGCGGCCTGGGCGGGCCGGCCGTCCTTGTCGGAGGCGGTGACGATCAGTTCCACCTCGCCGGGCTGCGACAGCTGGGCCTCGCACTGCACCATGCCCTGGGCATCGCTGTTGCCCGTGCACACCGTGCCCATGGACTTGAGCGTGGTCTGGTTGTCGTAGCTGTAAAAGCCCCCCACCAGGCGCTTGCGGCTGCTGGTGGTGACGCGGGAGATGGCCTCGACCTTGACCGGCACGCCGGCCTGGGGCTTGCCGTCCACGCCCAGGGCCAGCGCCTGGAACTGGAGCTTGCGGCCCGTGGTGATCCAGCTTTCGGCACGCACGCCGGCCACGATGGCCGCGGGCCACAGCATCTGCGTGCTGCGCAGGGTCTGCACCTCGCCGTTGGGATCGGCATAGGTGGCCTCGATCAGCAGCTCGCGCGGCTCGCGCAGCTTGGGCAGGTTCTCGATCTTGAGCTTGCCCAGTCCTTCACGGTCCAGCGTCACGGGCAGCTTGTCGGCCACCACCTTGCTGTCCTGGGAGGCCGTGGCCTCCTCGTCATCGCTCTGGCCCGTCTCCTGGGCGCTGCGCGGTGCCGAGAAGCTGAAGCCCTGCCAGTCGCTGCGGTCCATCCAGGTGGAGCGCACCAGGGCGGACACGCGCACCGGCAGGTTGGCGGCCGGGCCGCCGGAGACGTAGTTCACCTGCACCTGCACCGGCAGGCTGGAGACGCCGACCAGGGCCTGCTTGCTTTCGGGGCCCACACGGCCTTCGAGCACGGGCAGGCGGAATTCCTCGACACGGAAGCTGCCCGTGCCGAAGCGGTTGTTGCGCCCGCGCGAGCCATTGCCATCGCCGCGCAGCTCCACGGAGTACGAGCCGAGCTTGGCGCCCTTGGGCACAGAGAAGCTGTTTTCCGCACTCAGGCCGCCCGTGCCCGTGGAACGCCACTGCAGCGGCTGCGTGTACTGCTGGCCGCTGCCTTCATGGGTGATGACCAGTTGCGTGGGCCGCTGCTCGGGCAGCGCAAAGCCGCCCTGCCCCTGGCCGATGCCGGTCTGGGTGCGCATCAGGTGCTTCATGGACACGGTCTCGCCGGCGCGCAGCAGCGTGCGGTCGAAGATGGTGTGGGCCACCTCGTCGCGCTGGGCGCTGCGGCTGGTGGGCACGTTGAAGCGCCAGGACTCGATGCCGCGCTGCCAGTCGCTCCAGGTGAAGGCCAGCTCCTGCTGGCCGTCCTTGCCCTGGGCGCGTGCGCTGACGAAGTAGGCCGGCGAGCGGTAGCCGACACCGCCCGTGCACTGGGGCGGCTCGGGCGACAGGCCGTCCAGGCGCGCCACGCCACTGGCGTCGGTGGTGGCCGAGGTCAGCACCTTGCCATTGCAGTCGGAGACCTGGATCTTGGCATTGGCCACGGCCTGGCCCTTGTCCAGCGTGGTCACCCAGGCGGCCGCGTTCTCGCGGCCGAGCTTGAAGTGCACGGACAGATTGGTCACCAGGGCGGAGGTGCGCACATACATGCTGCGCGCCGAGCCGTAGCGCTCATCGAGCAGCGACTGGCCCAGCAGCGGCGAGGCGATCTCGACCACGTGAAAGCCCGGCGTGAGCGGAATGCCCACCACCTCGAAGGGGCGCGGATCGCCCTTGACGGGCTTGGGCAGCTCCAGCGTCTTGACGTCGCCCTGGCCGGCCAGCAGCGACAGCATGCGCGTCTGCACATAGTCGCGGTTTTCGTTGTCGATCACGGGCGGCAGCGGGCCCTTGATGTCGCGCGAGGCGCGCTTGCGGTCCATGTCGGAGGACTCGTAGTCGGCCACGCGGCGCATCCAGGCGATGATCTCGGCATCGCTGCCGGGCTGCTTGGTGCTCACGCGGCTGGCATCCAGGGACTTGGTGGCCAGCTCGGACTCCACATTGCGCAGCGTCACGGGCAGCAGGGCCGGGCCGTCCGGTCCCTCTGCATAGCGCTCGACGATGCCGAAGGGCGAAGCCGCGAACTTGGCCAGCGGCGGCAGCGCGCCCGTGGCCACCTGCAGCGGGAACATGTCGGCATTGCTCAGGCTGCGGCCTGCCGCGTCCTTGAACTGCGGAGGCAGCTCCACCGTATAGCGCGCCTGGGCCTGCATGGTGGCCGGGAAGCTCAGGTTCTGCACCAGCGAATCCTCGCTGAGCTTTTCGCCGTATTCGCCGTCGATCACGGGCGCCACCTTGGAGGCGCCGCTGCTCAGGCGAATGCCCTCGGCCAGCTTGCGCGGCACGGGTGCGTTGAAGCTCAGGCGCATGGGGCGGATCGGCAGGCAGGCGGCCTGGGCGTTCTCGCGCTCGCAGCTGAACTCGGCCGCGAAGGGCTCGCGCACGCGGTACTCGAAGCGCTTGTCCTGGCGGCTGGCCACGCCATTGGGCGTGGCGATGCCGGCGCCAAAAACCAGCTTCATGGTCGTGCCCGCCGTCAGGCGGCGGTTGCAGGCCAGCGTGGCGTACTGCAGCGGGTTCTTGGCGGCGGCCTTGTCCCAGCCGCGGTGCTTGAGCAGCTCGTCGCGCTCCTTGCCGTCGATCAGGCGCACGGGTATGCGCTCGCCCACGCCTTCGGCCGTGCACCACATGTGCTGCTGAAGGCTTTGCACGGTGGCCGGGCCCGACAGGCGCAGCGCGAAGTACTGCTCCTCGTCGATCTGTTCATAGGTGTCGGGCGCCATGTCCAGCACGGCCGGGCCGCCGGTCTGGAACTGGTAGCTGGCAGCGCCCGTCACGGCCGTGCCCGCAGGCGACTTGTAGCTGGCCACCAGCTGGGCCGTGCAGCGCACGCCGGGCGGCAGGGCCTGCTTGAAGTCGAACACCCATTCCCGGTCGCTGTTCCAGCGGCCCGTGCCCTGGGTGGCCGCCGCATCGCTGCAGCTGAGCGTGACCGGCGCGGCCGCCTTGGGGTCGCCAAAGCGCACGGCCGTGCCATCGAACTGCACCACCACCTGCTCGACCTTGGCCACCTCTCCCTGCGGGCTGAATTGGCGCACGCCCACGGCCTGCGCCGTCAGCGCCGCCGATCCCAGCAGCAGCCCCAACCCCCACCGGCTCCAGGGCCGGCTGTGCGCCGGAGCCCCCTGCAACCCACTGATCGCTTTCGTGCGAAGCACCCCCATGGCAATCCCTTCTGTCGGGCTCAGATGGCCCGCTGTTTTCTTGGAATGAGCAGGCTTTCAGCACTGCGACGCGAGCTGTCCGCATGACACGCTGCAAATGAAAAACCCTGCGCTGCAGGCAGGGCTCGGCGGCAAGGGCTGGAACAAGGCGCAGGCCTGTCGCCCGCATGCACCGAATGCAGGGCCGCATCCGCTGCGGCTGAAAACCACTGCGCGGGATGATACCGGGCCGCATCCGCTGCAGGCCCTGCTGCGGGTGCCCGGAACCGGGTCTGCGGTGTATCCATCTGTAAGACATCGGCGCATCAACGCGTCATATCCGTGCGATCACAGGGCTCACCTCCCACCACAGGTCCCGTCAGACTACATACAGCGTGCTGCCTATACTGCGCGGATACAACACAGGGAGAGAGTCCGTCCATGAAGCCGAACCACGTTGCCGTGCCTCAGCCGTTCTGGCACCGGATCAACCAGTTCTTCGCCTTTCCGTTCCAGTCACAGCCGCTGGGCTATGCGCTGCTGCTGTCGCTGGGCAGCCTGCTGTTCAAGGCGCTGTTCTTCCTGCCCGCACCCCTGGCCATCGGGCTGGTGCAGATCGGTATCCTGCTGGCCGCCAGCCGCTATGGTTTCAAGGTGGCAGCGCTGGGTTCGCAGGGCATATCGCGCGCTGCGGACTATCCTCGCCACCTGGACCCGGACTGGACCCATCTGCCCTGGAAGCTGTTCGCCATTTTGGTGGTGCACGGCATCATCGTCGGCTGGTGTGCGCGGGTGAGCCTGGGCATGGCGCAGCTGGCCCTGCTGCTGCTGTCCTTTTTGCTGCCGGCCAGCATCATCGTGCTGGTGCAGACGACGGGCTTTTTCTCCGCACTCAATCCGCTGCTGATCCTGGACACGGTGCGCATCATCGGCAAGCCCTATGCGCTGCTGTGCTTTTTTCTGTTCCTGTTGAGCAGCGGTGCGCAGATTGCCATGTCGCTGCTGCTGCCGCTGTTCAGCGGGCTGATCCTGCTGCCGCTGTTCAACTTCGCCATGATCTATTTCGGCTGGGTCATGGCCAGCCTGCTGGGCTATGTGATGTACCAGCACCATGAGGCTCTGGGCATCGACGCCGTGCCCCAGGCAGACAGCGGCCCCGACGGGGCGCCTGCGCGCACGCCCGAACAGATCGCCCGCCAGCAGCTGGACGAGGACGTGGCCGAGCATGTGGCCGCTGGCGACCTGGCCGCCGCGCTGGGCCTGGCCTACGAGGACCAGCGCACCCACCCCGACGACACGCATGCCCAGCGCCGCTACCACCGCTTGCTGCTGCTGTCGGACAAGACGGCCACGCTGCTGGACCACGGCCGGCGCTTCATCGCCCTGCTGCTGCGCCAGGGCCAGACCGCCGAGGCGCTCAAGGTGTTCCAGGCCTGCCGCGCCAAGGAATCGACCTTTGCGCTGGACGATGCCGACCAGACACTGGCCCTGGCGCGCAGCACCTGGCGCGCGGGCGATGCACAGGCGACGCTGACCCTGATCTCGGGCTTCGACAAACGCTTCAAGGGCCATGCCGCCGTGCCCCATGCCTATGAACTGGCGGCGCGCCTGATGCTGCAGGGATTCGGGCGCCGGGACATGGCCCAGGGCATCCTGGCCACGCTGCAGGCGCGCCATCCCGACAGCGAGGCCACGCAGGAGGTGCGGTGGCTGCTGCGTGACCCGGAACCGGAACCGGAACCGGAACCGGAACCGGAACCGGAACCGGAACCGGAACCGGAACCGGAACCGGAACCGGAACCGGAACAGGGACCGGACCCGCGCCCGGCCCCGCACTGATCACGCCGTGGCCTGGGACCGGGCCTGCCCGTCGAGCAACAGCCGGGTCACGGCCTCATCGGGCGCCCAGCGCTGCAGTTGTGGCAGCCAGGCGCGGGCGCGCTGTGCCAGCCCCTGCTGCAGCAGGCCGTTGACCAGCAGGCACAGCGTCTCGCCCAGGCCCGGCTGGCCGGGTGCTGCCTGCAGCAGCGCGTGGCACAGCTTCTCGGCATCGTCGAACGCACGGGCACGCGTGAAACGGCGCACCAGCCTGGCCATGTCCTCGGGCGCGATCCTGGCGCCTGGGCGGGCCAGGTCCAGGTAGATGCGGTAGCTGTCGTGCTGCCAGGCCAGGGTGGCGGCATCACGGGCCGGCAGCCTGAAGATGCGCCGGGCCGCCCGGTGGAAGTCCTCGCTGGCAGGCGCATAGCGGGCCGCGGCAAACCAGGCCCGCAGCACCTCGGTGTCGGCAGGCCGCAGCTGGGCGGCGGCGCGCCAGGCGCGCAGGGCGCCCTCCATGTCCAGCGCCTGGCCCAGGCGTCGCGCGTTGGCGACATGTGCGTCGAAGCCATCGTCCGGCGCCGAATGGCGGCCCGCCAACGCCGCCCGTGGCTTGCGGCGCAGATGCAGGGCCATCAGGGTCGCTCCTGTGAGCAGGCCGCCCAGGTGGGCCATGTAGCCTGCGCTCTGGCCACTGAAAAAATGCTGCAGCACTTCATTGGCGATCCAGGCTGGCAGCAGGATCAAGGCGGGCGCAGTGACGTAGTTGAAATAAAAAAACAGCTGATAGAAGAAACGGACACGCCGCAGCCGGTACATGACGGCGTACATGCCCATCAGGGCCGCCACGGCGCCCGAGGCGCCCAAGCCGTAACTGCCTGTGCCTGCATAGGCCCAGCCCGAAAGCACCGAGCCACCCACGGCGCCCAGCAGATAAAACAACAGATAGGTGCCGCGCCCCAGCATCAACTCGACCGAGAAGCCGAACATGAAGAGAAACAGCATATTGCCCACCAGGTGGCTGGTGTCGACATGCAGGAACGCTGCGGTGATCCAGGTCACCGGGCGCATCGGCGCGTCCAGCGCATAGTTTTTGGCCCAGCGCGTGGTGAAAGGTTCCGGCTGCAACGCCTCGTAGCGGCTACGGTCGGTCTGCCAACGCTCGTGCAGGGGATCGCTTGCGGGCACGATCTGCCCGCTGCGCAGCAGCGCCAGGAATTTCGGCTCCCGCTCCATGCGCTGCAACAGCGGCTCGACCAGGCCCCTCTTCTGCAGCGCCTTTGCCTGCTTTGCCATCGGCGAATCCGTGCGCTGCAGCCAGTCCACGAAGCGCGGCAACTCGATGCCCGGCAGCGCGCTGGCGGCATAGAACTGCGACGCCGCCTGCTGGGCACGCTCCTCGGAGCGCTGCGGCCCGAAGAACACCAGCACGTTCACGAGGATGATCAGCAGCGTCATCCACGGCGGATTGCTCCAGCGGGGCCGGTCCTCCAGCGGAATCGCGTAGAACATGCGGGACCGCTGGACGCGCGCTTACTGCGGCTGGAAGCCGCTGGTCTGGATGATGCGTTTCCAGACCTGGGTATAGGCCTGCTCGCGCTCGGCCAGTTGCGCGGGTGGCATGTGGCCCACGGTCAGGCCCAGGGCGGTGAGCTGCTCGTGCACATCGGGCTGCTTGAGCACGGTGGCCACGGCGGCGGAGAAGCGGTCGATGAAGGCCTGGGGCGTGCCGCGCGGCGCGTAGATGCCGTAGTAGGGCGTGTCCTCGAAGCCCTTGACGCCCTGCTCGGCCAGCGTGGGCACTTCGGGCATGGTGGCCTGGCGGCGCGTACCCAGCACGCCGATCACGCGCAGCTTGCCGGCCTTGTGGTTTTCCATGAAGTCCTGCACCGAGGCGATGCCGGCCGGAATCTGGTTGCCCAGCATGTCGGCCAGCATGGGCGCGCTGCCCCGGTAGGGTGCGGCCACCAGGTCGAGCTTGTAGTGCTCGCCCAGCAGCCTGACCAGGAATTCCGGCGTGGACGCGGGCGCGGGAATGCCGATGCTGCCGCGCTTTGCGCCCTGGCGCACCCACTCCACATACTCGGCAAGGTTGCGCGCCGGCGTGTTGGCGGAGACCGCCAGCGCGTTCACGAAGGTGGCAAAGCCGGCCACGGGAACGAAATCATGGCCAGGGTCGAAACCCGGCTTCTTCACCACCTGGGGCAGGATGGAGATGGTGTGGTCGTGCGTGAGGAACAGCGTGTGGCCATCGGCCGCAGCCGCCTTGAGCTGCTGCGCCGCGATCTGCCCGCCCGCGCCGGGGCGGTTGTCCACCAGCACCGTGGTGCCCAGCACGTCCTTGAGCCGGTCGGCCAGCAGGCGTGCGATGGCATCCGTGCCGCCGCCCGGCGGAAAGCCCACCAGGATGCGTATGGCTTGCCCGGGCTGTGCCCAGGCCAGCGGAGCCAGGGCCGACGAGGCGGCAACGGCAGTCACTGCGCCGGCGGCGCGCAGCGCCCCGGTCAGCAGTTGGCGGCGGGAAGATGTCATGGCGCGGCTCCGGCGAACGGGGGGATCAGCCCAGGCGTGCGTTCAGGCGTGCATTCAAGCGCGCCTGGTGGCCTGCGAGCTGCTTGCGCACCTGGGCCGGCGCCGTGCCGCCCAGGGTGTTGCGCGCATTGAGCGAGCCTTCCAGGCTGAGCGCCTCGAAGACATCGGCCTCGATGCCGGGGTTGAAGGCCTGCAGTTCGGCCAGCGGCAGCTCGGTCAGGTCCACGCCCTTTTGCGAGGCCAGCTTGACGGCATGGGCCACGGTCTCGTGCGCGTCGCGGAAGGGCAGGCCCTTCTTGACCAGGTAGTCGGCCAGGTCGGTGGCGGTGGCGTAGCCCTTGAGTGCGGCGGCACGCATGGCTTCGGCGTTGACGGTGATGCCGCCCTTCTTGCCGCCCGTGGCCGGGTCGGCCTGGCCGCCGATCATCTCGGCGAAGATGCGCAGCGTGTCCTTCAGGGTGTCCACGGTGTCGAACAGCGGCTCCTTGTCTTCCTGGTTGTCCTTGTTGTAGGCCAGGGGCTGGCCCTTCATCAGGGTGATCAGGCCCATCAGGTGGCCGACCACGCGGCCGGTCTTGCCGCGTGCCAGTTCGGGCACGTCGGGGTTCTTCTTCTGCGGCATGATCGACGAGCCCGTGGTGAAGCGGTCGGCGATGCGGATGAAGCCGAAGTTCTGGCTCATCCAGATGATCAGCTCTTCGGACAGGCGGCTCACGTGCACCATGCACAGGCTGGCGGCCGAGGTGAATTCGATGGCGAAGTCGCGGTCGCTGACGCCGTCCAGCGAGTTCTGGCAGACGCCTTCCATGCCCAGGGTGCGGGCCACGCGCTCGCGATCCAGCGGGTAGGTGGTGCCGGCCAGGGCCGCGCTGCCCAGCGGCAGCACGTTGACGCGGCGGCGCAGGTCCAGCATGCGCTCGGCGTCGCGCTTGAACATTTCCACATAGGCCAGCAGGTGGTGGGCAAAGCTCACGGGCTGGGCCACCTGCAGGTGGGTGAAGCCGGGCAGGATCACGTCCACGTTCTTCTCGGCCACTTCGACCAGGGACAGCTGCAGCTCGCCGAGCAGTCCTTCGATGAGGTCGATCTCGCCGCGCAGCCACAGGCGCACGTCGGTGGCCACCTGGTCATTGCGGCTGCGGCCCGTGTGCAGGCGCTTGCCGGCGTCGCCCACCAGCTGGGTCAGGCGGGCCTCGATGTTCAGGTGCACGTCTTCCAGGTCGAGCTTCCACTCGAACTGGCCGGACTCGATTTCCTGCGTGATCTGCGCCATGCCCTTGCGGATGGACTCGTGGTCGGCGGCGGCGATGATGCCCTGGGCCGCCAGCATCTCGGCATGCGCCAGGCTGCCCGTGATGTCGGCCTGCCACAGGCGCTTGTCGAAGAACACGCTGGAGGTATAGCGCTTGACCAGATCGCTCATCGGCTCTTCAAAGAGAGCGGACCAGGCCTGGGCCTTGGTGTCGAGCTGGTTGTGCGAGGCGGACGTTGGTTGATTGGCAGACATGTGAGGACGCGATCTTCGATTAGGCGGTGCAGGCGGCGGGCGGCACGCCCCCGCGCGGGCAGGAAGCGAAGATTCTATCGACCTGGGCGGCGCCACGCCCGTGCAGGGGCCGGGCAGCGGCTGTGCAGGCCGGCCCGGCATGACCATAATCCGGGCATGCGACGCGGAGCCATTACGCTCATTTCCGCCAATTTCCGCCCATTTCCGCCGAATGCCCGCCGAACTCCGCCGCATTTTCGCCACAACACCCCATCACCCGCCCCTTGCCGCCCCAGCCATCCACCTCCGCCGCCCCGCCGCCCCTGCCTGCGGCGCTGGTCTTCGACGCCTGCAACGTCGGCGTGGTACTGCGCGCCGTGCTCTTCGTGCAGGCCGTGGCGGCCACGGCTGCGATGTTCGGCGCCGACTCGCTGCTGCAGTGGCTGGAGAACATGGCCCTGCTGACCGGCGCCAGCCTGCCCGGCACCCTGGTCTGGCTGGTGGCGGCCTGCCTGCTCAAGCATCCGCTGCAGCGCCTGCCGTCCACCGGGCAGTACGCGGCCGGCGTGCTGCTGGGCATGGCGGCCGGGCTGTATGCCTGCGCCATGCTGCAACTGGCCGGCGGCACCAGCGCCCCCTGGCTGGCCAGCGCCATGTCCGGCGGACTGCTGGCGGCCCTGCTGGTGGCCGCCCTGGTGCTGCGCGCACGCGGCCACACCCCCGCCGACACGCAGGCGCGGCTGGCCGAGCTGCAGTCGCGCATACGTCCGCATTTCCTGTTCAACACGCTCAACAGCGCCATCGCCCTGGTGCGTGCCGAGCCCGCCAAGGCCGAGGCCCTGCTGGAAGACCTCAGCGACCTGTTCCGCTACGCGCTGGCCGAGCCGCACAGCACGACCACGCTGGCCGAGGAGATCGAGCTGGCCCAGCGCTACCTGGCCATCGAGCAAGTGCGCTTCGGCGAACGGCTGCAGGTGCGCTGGCAACTGGACCCTGCCGCCCACGGCGCCCTGCTGCCGCCGCTGCTGCTGCAGCCGCTGGTGGAAAACGCCATACGCCATGGCGTGGAGCCCAGCGCACGCGGCGGCAAGCTGCAGGTGCGCACCGAGCGCCGTGGCGATCTGGTGGAGGTGCGCATCACCAACACCCTGCCCACCGAGATCGATTCCGCCAGCGCAGCTGGCACGCGCGGCAACGGCATTGCGCTGGCCAATGTGCGCGCCCGGCTGTCGCTGCTGCACGACCTGCAGGCCCACCTCACGGCGCGCACGCTCAAGGGCCATTTCGTGGTGCGCATCAGCCTGCCGCTGGCTGCGCCTGCCAGCCACCCCACGAAGGCCGTATCGAAGAAGAAGGACCATGCACATCCTGATCGTTGACGACGAAGCCCTGGCCCGCGCGCGACTGCGCACCCTGCTGGCCGATGTGGAAGCCTGCACGGGCACCGGCCCGCACCAAGTCAGTGAAGCGGCAGACGCGCGCCAGGCCATGGCCGTGCTGCAGGCGCCGGGCCCGCGCGCCGTGGAACTGGCGCTGCTGGACATCCACATGCCGGGCCAGGACGGCCTGGCCCTGGCGCACGCACTGCGCCGCCTGCCGCTGCCGCCTGCCGTGGTCTTCGTCACCGCCCATGCCGGCCATGCGGTCGAGGCCTTCGACCTGGACGCCGCCGACTACCTGACCAAGCCCGTGCGCCGCGAGCGCCTGCAGCAGGCCCTGGCCAAGGCCGCACGCACGGCGGTGCACCAGACGGCCGAGCGCGACAGCGGCCCCGTGCTGCTGATACAGGACCGGGGCACCACCGTGCGCCTACCCCTGTCCGAAGTGCTCTACCTCAAGGCCGAACAGAAGTACGTGACCGTGCGCACCGTGGGCCGCAGCTACATCCTCGACGGCGCCCTGGCCGACCTGGAAACCCGCCACGCCGACCACCTGCTGCGCGTGCACCGCAACGCGCTGGTGGCCCGCAGCGCCCTGCGCGCCCTGGAACGCCACGACGACCCCACCGAAGGCGAAGGCTGGGCCCTGCGCCTGCACGGCATCCCCGAACTGCTCATGGTCTCCCGCCGCCAGCTCCCCCAGGTCCGCGCCGCCATCCGCGACGAAGGACAGCCCGGCTGACGATGAAAGGCTGAGGACAGCGCTCCGCGCCAGAGAGCGCGCCCCCAACACAAGCATGGCCCAACGCGAGGGACACCGAGCAAGGGCCTATGCCGGCCGCGCCGCCCCGCAGCGAGGGTGTCGTCCCCCTCCGCGAAGCGAGAAGGGGGAAGCCGCGAAGCGGCTCAGGGGGTCAAGCCATCTTTCTAGACAGATCCCACATCGCATCCACCAGCAGATCGACGTCCCGCGCGTCATGCCACAGGTGCGTGGACACGCGCACGCCGTAGTGGTCTGCCGCCGCGCCGATCACGGGGAAGTTGGAGTTGCGGATCACAAAGCCCTGCGGATAGTCGCTGAGCATGCGCGCCACGAAGGTCGAGGACTTGGTCCCGCTCATCACGTCGTCCTTGTTCTGGAACGGGTTGAAGCAGGTCAGCGCCGACAGCAGCTTGGGATCGTCCTTGGGCGAGTACAGCGAGTCCACGCCCCAGCGCTCGACGATCTTTTCCTTGAGGTAGGACGACAGCGTCAGGTCATAGGTCTCGATCTTCTTGCGGCCGATGCTGTCCCACTGCGCGCAGGCCTGGGCCAGCGCCATGAACATGGGCGTGTGCACGCTGCCGCAGGAGGTGACCGAGGCGGCGATGTCGTAGGTCTCCTTGGCCGTGGTCGTGCGCTCCAGCGCCGGGTAGGCGCTGGTGTGCACCGGGTACCACTTGGGCAGGGGCAGCGGGTTGGAGGCGCGCATCTTGTTGCGGATGATGAGGATGCCCGTCGAGCCCGGGCCGCACTGCCACTTGTGGCCCGCGCCGGACATGAAGTCCATGCCCAGCTCCGCATAGTTGTAGGCCATCATGCCCGGCAGGTGGGCGCCGTCCACGATGCTGATCAGGCCATGCGCCTTGACCACGCCCATCAGGTCGGCAATGGGCAGCATGGTGCCGGTCTTGTAGGTGGGAGAGGACCACATCATGGCGCGCACGCGCTTGCCCTGGGCCTTGAGCGCGCGGATGCGCTCGTCGAACAGGTTCACGTAGGTGGCTGCCGTCTGGTTGTTGCCCACGGGCAGCGCAATGCGCGAGACCTCGATGCCGTAGCGGTCCTGGGCGATCTTCAGCGGCGTGTCGCCGCCGCCGTGCTCGTGGTTGGTGGTGACCACCACGTCGCCACGCTGCCAGTCGATGCCCAGGATGGCATGGCACATGCCCGAGGAGGTGTTGGCCGAGAAGGCCAGCTCATCGGCATCCACGCCAAAGCCCGGCGCCACCTGCTTGCGCAGGTCCAGCAGGTTGCTGTAGCCGTTGCCCGAGTCGGCGGCCTTCTTGCGGTTTTCGGTATCGAACACATCGAGCACCAGCTTGGGCATGGAGCCGGCCGTGCCGATGTTCATGTAGGTCTTCTCGGGCTTGAGGATGAACATGCTCTGCACGTCAGTCCAGAAGGCCTCGTCGCGCATGAGCTGCTCGCGCAGCGCGGCGGCCGAGGTCTGGGCGTTGCCGCTGCCGCAGGCGGCCAGCAGCGGGCCCAGCGTGGCGGCGCCGGTGCCGTAGCCCAGCATGCGCAGGAAGTCGCGGCGCTTGGAAGTCCAGCGCGCGGGATAGCCGGATTCGCCGGCGGCCGCAGTGGCGGTCAGGGATGTGGCCTGCTCGGCCGCGATCTGGGGGTGTCGTGCGTTCATGCGGTCCTCCTGTCGTTGCGCAAGCGGTCAGCGGCGGCCGACGATGGCCGAGATTTCGATCTTCACATCGCGCGGCAGGCGCGCCACCTCCACCGTGGCCCGAGCGGGGGCGCCGGTCTTGAAGTACTCGCCATAGACCTTGTTCATGGCGGCAAACTCGTTGAGGTCCTTCATGAAGACCGAGGTCGAGAGCACATCCTCGTAGCCCAGTCCCTGGGACTTGAGCTTGGCGCCGATGTGGTCGAGCACGGCACGCGTCTGCTCTTCGATGGTGGCGCCCTGGATGGCCGTGCCCTGTGCGTTCAGCGGCAGCACGCCCGAGAAGTAGATGGTGTTGCCATGCGCCACCATCTGCGAGTACGGGCCGATGGCCGGGTAGATCTGCGTGGTGGACAGCACCTCGCGCTTGTTGGGCGCAGCGCAACCCACCAGCGCCGCCGCCGTCACCGCCACCCCGCATGCCAGCGCCATGCGCCCCAGGTTCGTTCGAATATCCATGGTATTGCCCTTCTCAAACAAAAATACAAGCTGCCACTGCCGTGCCACGCATTACTGCATTGGCGTTATGGAAACACTTTGTCACCATTAACCCAGTCCTCAGAGGTGACCTGAATCATCGATACAAAATGATTCGAATTCGTGATTTCACGGAGAAATTCTAGGCAGGGATCTGGAGCATTCGATAATGAATTTTCCCCTACGCACCACTACGCACACGGACCCACGCAGTGCTACGCAGCCCTTCAACATTCTTTGAAAACAATGGTTTGGCACGGAATCTGCTCAACAACAAGCAGCACATCAGGCATCAGAGGGACGGCGCACCACAATACGGCAAAACGATTATCCAAAACCCCAAAAAGGGGAGTACGCACCAAGAAAATGCATCTCGGATTTCCAGTATCCATGGGATATTGTTTCGCACCCAAAAACTATTTTCCATGGTGTTTCCCTTGGGATATTCAAACGCCTTTTCACGCGCGCGTGAATCCGTGTGGATATACGGGGCGCGCAGGCCATTGGAAAATACAGCGCCTGCCATTCAAAGGCCGCCGCCCTGGCGCTGGCGGCATGCGCGCAAGCCCTGTTGACAAGGCCCGGCCACTGGGCGGAAAAGATCGTCGGTGCATCCCACACAGGCTTCCATGCAACTTCCGCTGAAACTTGCACTTCTGTCGATTGCCGCCATCGCGCTCGCCCTGGGCCTGGTCGCGGCGACCGTGCAGCACCAGACCCTGGAGCTGGCCCACCAGGAACGGGAACTGGTCGAGACCGCATACCTGCACAGCAAGGAGACGGAGCTGCGCCACTACGTCCAGCTGGCGACCACGGCGCTGACGCGCATCAAGTCCAGCGGCGAGGAGCAATCCGTGCAGCGGCGCCAGGCGCTGGAGATGCTGTCGCGCATGCAGTTCGGCGAGGACGGCTACTTCTTTGTCTACGACGAACACGGCAACGTGCTGCTGGATGCGCGCCAGATGGGCCTGTCGGGCGTGGACCTGTGCGATCCCAACAGCCCGGGCGGCGCAGGACCCGCCAGGATCATCCTGGACGCCGCGCGCAGCGGCGGCGGCCTGGTGCGCTACCAGTGGCAAAAACCGTCATCGCTGCGTACCGAGGCCAAGCTTGCCTATGTGGCCACGGTGCCCGAATGGGGCTGGTCGCTGGGCACGGGCCTGTACCTGGACGATGTGGAGCAGGCGCTGCGCCAGATCGACGAAAGCGCCCAGGCCAACATCGCGGCCACGCGCTGGCGCATCTTCGGCATTGCGGCGCTGTGCATCGTTCTCATCGGCGTGGCGGGGCTGGTCTTCAATCTCAGCGATCACCGCGTGTCCAGCAACAAGCTGCAGCGGCTGGCCCAGCGCGTGGTGCATTCGCAGGAAGAGGAACGCACGCGCGTGGCGCGCGACCTGCATGACGGCGTGGTGCAGGTGCTGGTCTCCTCCAAGTTCCTGCTGGAGACGGCCCAGGCCCAGCTCAGGCGGCTGGCCGCGCAGGACCCGGCCACGGCCCAGCGCATGGTGGACCAGGGCCTGGAGCAGCTCAACCACGCGCTGGTGGAGATACGGCGCGTCTCCCACGGCCTGCGCCCCGCCCTGCTGGACGACCTGGGCCTGGCCCCGGCCCTGGCGCTGATGAGCCAGCAGATGCAGGCCGAGGACGGCCTGCGCATGCAGTTCGGCTGCCGCGGCGAGACCCGCTTTCTCCCGCCCAGCCACGCCACGGCCCTGTTCCGCGTGGCCCAGGAGGCCGTGACGAATGCGCAAAACCATGCACAGGCCACGCGCATCGATGTCAGCCTGCACTTTCAGCGCCGCCGCGTGGTGCTGCAGGTCAGCGATGACGGCCAGGGCTTCGACATGCGCCGCGTGCAGCGCGACCGCCAGGGCGGCATCGGCCTGCGCAACATGCGCGAGCGCATCGAAGGCCTGGGCGGCCACCTGTCCATCAGTTCGGGGCGCCGGGGCACCCGGCTGGTCGCCGTGCTCTACCGCGATGGCGGCATGCCGCTGTCTCCCTCACCGGAATTCGAACTCCCACGGGCCGCTGCATGAACCCCATGATCCGCATCCTCCTGGTGGACGACCACCCTCTCGTGCGCGACGGCGTGTCCATGCGCCTGCAGGCCACGGACCATATCCGTGTGGTGGGCGAGGCCGCCAGCGTGGACCAGGCCCTGCCGCTGGCCCGCGAGCTGTCGCCTGACCTGGTGGTCACCGACATCCGCATGCCGGGCGCCAGCGGCATCGACCTGGCCGCGCTGTTCCGCGATCAGTTCCCGCTGGTGCGCGTGCTGGTGCTGTCCATGCATGAGGATCCCGAATACGTGCGGCGCGCCGTGGCGCTGGGCGCACGCGGCTATGTGCTCAAGGACGCGCCTGCGCAGCAGCTCATCGAGGCCATAGACCGGGTCTACGCCGGCGGCCTGTATTTCAGCCCCGGCCTGCAGCCCGTGGCCGAGGACGACGGCAGCGCGTCCGGGCCCCGGCGCGCCCTCACGCCGCGCGAGGCCAGCGTGCTGCAGTGGATCTCGGAGGGCCGCTCCAACAAGGAGATTGCGGCGCTGATGGGCACCTCGGTGCGTACCGTGGAAACCCACCGCCTGCACCTGCGCCGCAAGCTGCGCATCGACGGCCATGCGGCCTTCATCAAGTACGCGGTGGATTACGCCGACCTGCTGGGGCCGGCACCCCAGGAGGCCCGCGCAGGCTAGGACCCGCGCCTCAGCCTCAGTGCGCGTGCGCCGCGCGGCTGACCACGGTGACCAGCACGATGCCCAGCATCAGCCAGCCCACCTGGGCCACGGTCTCTCGCGCGCTCAGGCGCTTTTGCAGCTGGGGAATCAGGTCGGCCAGCGCCACGTAGATGAAGCTGCTGGAGGCCACGGCCAGGAAGTACGGCAGCAGTTCCTGCAGCTGTCCCACCAGGAAATAGCCGCCAATGCCACCCAGCGTGGTCACGGCCCCGGCCATGGACACCTTGATCAGCGCCACGCGCCGGTTGGAGCTGGACTGGCGCAGCACCACGATGTCGCCCATGTGGTGCGGCACTTCGTGGGCCAGCACCGACACCGCCGCGATCAGCCCCAGGCGCATGTCGGCCATGAAGGCGGAGGCGATCAGCACGCCATCGCCAAAGCAGTGCACGCTGTCGCCGGTCAGCACGGCCCAGCCGCCGTGGCGGTGGCCGTGGTGGTGTTCGTGGGAATGGCCATGGTCGCCATCGTGGCCGTGGTGATCGTGCTCATGGGCCGGCGGTGCGCCGTGCTCATGCCCGTGGTGCCACAGCTCGGCCTTGGACAGCAGGAAAAAGAACACCAGGCCCACCAGCAGCGTCACGAACAGGTCATGCGCCCCGGCCTCGCTCTCGAAGGCCTCGGGCAAGAGGTGCATGAAGGCCGTGGCCAGCAGCGCGCCCGCCGCCAGGCTCAACAGCCGCTGCGGCATCATGCCCGGCGAGCGATTGCCTCCCAGCCCCATCAACAACGCGGCCACCCAGACGCTGCCAATACCGGCGGCCAGGGTGGCCAGAATGATTGCTACCAATGTCATAGCGATTTGTGCTTCAACCGTATGCCCTTGCAGGCGAAACCCGCGAATTCTCGCAGAAAGACAGGACCCATCGCAGCCGTGGCCTGCGATCCCATGAAGGAAGCAGGCCACGGTGTCGGGTGCCCTCGGTTTCAGCCTACAGAAGCTGTCAAGCCCCCCTGCGCGAATAAAGTTGAAAGCCAGTCAGCAATACCTTAAAAACTGGCGCGTCCTCACACCAGGGACACCGAGGAAGGGCCTACGCCGGCCGCGCCGCCCCGCACCGAGGGTGTCGCCGGTTGCCCGGACGCCCCCCTCCCGCGAAGCGAGAGAGGGCGCCGTGCAACGGGGGAAGCGGCGCAGCCGCTCAGGGGGTCACCCCATGCTTATTGAACCAGGCCAGCATTTTCTGCCAGCCATCGCGCGCAGCCTGCTCGCGGTAGCTGGGCCGGTAGTCGGCATGGAAGGCGTGCGGCGCCTCCGGGTAGATCACGAACTCCGAGGCCTTGGCCGCTGCCGAGCCCTGCTTGAGCGCCTCGCGCATGCGCTCCACGGATTCCAGCGGAATGCCCGTGTCCTGCCCGCCATACAGGCCCAGCACCGGCGCCTTGAGGCTGGAGACCAGCTCCAGCGGATGGCGTGGCTGCAGCGCCGTCTTGGCGCCTTCCAGCCGGCCGTACCAGGCCACGCCGGCCTTGACCGGGCCATGGGCCGCATACAGCCAGGTGATGCGCCCGCCCCAGCAAAAGCCCGTGATGGCCACGCGCGCCGTGTCGCCGCCCTGGGTGCCGGCCCATTGCACGGCGCCGTCCAGGTCGGCCATGACCTGCTCGTCGGGCACCTTGGAGACCAGCTCGCTCATGAGCTTGGCGATGTCGGTATAGGTCTTGGGGTCGCCCTGGCGCGCATACAGATCGGGGGCAATGGCCAGGTAGCCGGCACGCGCCAGGCGGCGGCAGGTGTCGGCAATGTATTCGTGCACGCCGAAGATCTCGGAGATCACCAGCACCACGGGCACATTCTTCTTGCCCGCGGGCGCGGCGCGGTAGGCGGGCACCTTGAAGCCGTTCACGGTGAAATGCACCTCGCCGGCCGTCAGGCCGTCGGCCGGCGTGGAGATGGCGGTCTGCGCCATGAGCGGCGTGGCCGCTGCGGCATAGCCCAGGCCCAGGGCCGTCTGCAATGCCAGGCGCCGCGTGGGCCCCTCTTCGCTGCTGCGCCCCGGAACCAGGGCCTTCAGGTCTTGCTGCTGATCATCACGCATGCATCTCTCCTTGGTGGTGGTTGAGAACCGGCCAAGTCTACGATGCCTGAGTGAAGCTCAATGTGCCTTGTCCCAGTTGGGTCCCAGACCCACCTCGGCGAGCAGCGGCACCTTCAGGTCGGCCACGCCGGCCATCAGGCGCGGGATTTCTGTGCGCACCCAGTCCGACTCGCCTTCGGGCAGCTCGAACACCAGTTCGTCGTGCACCTGCATGATGACGCGGACCTCGGACTGTCTGGCATCGAGCTCGGCCTGCACCGCCACCATGGCCTTCTTGATCAGGTCGGCCGCCGTGCCCTGCATGGGCGCGTTGATCGCCTGCCGTTCGGCCGCCTTCTTGCGCGGGCCGCTGCCGCCGTTGATGTCCACCAGGTACAGGCGGCGGCCGAAGACGGTTTCCACATAGCCGTGGTCGCGCGCGAATTCCACCGTCTCGTCCATGTAGCGCTTGACGCCCGGATAGCGCTGGAAATAGCGGTCGATGTAGGCGGCCGCGGCCTTGGTCTCTATGCCCAGGTTCTTGGCCAGGCCAAAGCTGCTCATGCCGTAGATCAGCCCGAAGTTGATGACCTTGGCATAGCGGCGCTGCTCGCTGCTGACCTGCTCCAGCTCCACGTTGAAGACTTCCGATGCCGTGGCACGGTGCACGTCGCGGCCTTCGTGGAAGGCGCGCAGCAGGGACTCGTCGCCCGACAGGTGGGCCATGATGCGCAGCTCGATCTGCGAGTAGTCGGCGCTGGCGATCACATGGCCGGGCGCGGCAATGAAGGCCTCGCGCACGCGCCGGCCTTCGGGCGTGCGGATGGGGATGTTCTGCAGGTTGGGGTCGTTGCTGGACAGGCGCCCCGTCACGGCCACGGCCTGGGCGTAGTGCGTGTGCACGCGCCCCGTGCGCGGCAGCGCCAGCTGGGCCAGCTTGTCGGTATAGGTGCCCTTGAGCTTGGACAGGCTGCGGTGCTCCAGCAGCTTGGCGGGCAGCGGATAGTCTTCGGCCAGCTTCTCCAGCACCTCTTCGTCGGTGCTGCGTGCGCCGGTGGCCGTCTTCTTGACCACGGGCATGCCCAGCTTGTCGAAGAAGATTTCGCCCAGCTGCTTGGGGCTGGCCAGGTTGAAGGGCTGGCCCGCGATGTCATAGGCCTCCTGCTCCAGCTGCACGATGCGCTGGCCCAGGTCGTTGCTCTGCCTGGCCAGCGTGGCGGCATCAATGAGCACGCCGTTGCGCTCTATGCGGAACAGGGCCTCGCTGGTGGCGATCTCCAGCTCGTAGACGCCGCGCAGGCCGTCGTTGGCCTGCAGCTGCGGCCACAGCACGCGGTGCACGTCCAGGGCCTGGTCGGCATCTTCGCAGGCATAGGCGGCAGCCTTGTCCACGGGCACCTGGGCGAACGGGATCTGGTGGGCGCCCTTGCCGCACAGGTCTTCATAGCTGATGCCCGTGCGGTTGGTGTGGCGCAGCGCCAGGCTGGCCAGGCCGTGCGGGCGGTGCACTTCCAGCACATAGCTTTGCAGCATGGTGTCGTGCACATAGCCCTGCACCTCGATGCCGGCATTGGCGAAGACATGGCGGTCGTACTTGACGTGCTGGCCCAGCTTGGGCCGGGCCGCATCCTCCAGCCAGGGCTTGAGGCGCTGCAGCACTTCGTCGGCCGGCAGTTGCTCGGGCGCATCGGGGCCGGCATGACGCAGGGGGATGTAGGCAGCGGCGCCGGGCTCCACGCTCAGCGAGATGCCCACGATCTCGGCACGCATCTCGTCCAGCGAGGTGGTTTCGGTATCCAGGGCCGTGAGTTCGGCGGCGTTGATCTTGGCCAGCCACTGGTCGAACGCTTCCCAGGTCAGCACCACGTCATAGTCCAGCGGGCGCTGCTGGACGGCCTCGGCCTCGGTGGTGGCGTCGTCGGATTCGGCCTGCTCCTGGGCAAACATGTCGCCCGTGGACTGGTCGGCACGCGGCTTGGCCGCTGGCTTGCGGCCGGCCTTGACGGCTTCCAGCGCATCGGGCTCGGGCGCGGCACCGCCGAGCATGCGCGCCAGGCCCTTGAAGCCGTAGCGCTCATAGAAGTCGCGCAGCGGCGCGGTATCGGGCTCGCGCGGCGCCAGCGCGTCGAGCACCGGCAGGGTGGGCACTTCGGCGCTCAGGTCGCAGTCGGTCTTCATGGTGACCAACTGGCGGCTCAGCGCCAGCTGGCCCGAGGCGATGGCATCGCGCAGGTTCTGGCCGGCCACGCCCTTGATGCCGTCGGCCGCAGCAATCAGGCCGTCGAGCGAGCCGTGCTCGGCCAGCCACTTGACGGCCGTCTTGGGGCCCACCTTGGACACGCCGGGCACGTTGTCCACGGCATCGCCGACCAGGGCCTGGTAGTCGATCATCTGCGTGGGCGGCACGCCGAACTCGGCCGTCACGCCGGCCACGTCGCGGCGCTTGCCGCTCATGGTGTCCATCACCATGATGTGGGAGTCCACCAGCTGGGACAGGTCCTTGTCGCCACTGGAGATCACCACGTTCACGCCCTGGGCGGCGGCCGTCTTGGCCAGGGTGCCGATCACGTCGTCGGCCTCCACGCCCTGGATGGCCAGCACGGGCCAGCCCAGCAGGCGGACCACTTCATGGATGGGCTCGATCTGCGAGCGCAGATCGTCGGGCATGGGCGAGCGGTGCGCCTTGTATTCGGGGTAGAGCGTGTCGCGGAAGGTGGGTCCGCTGGTATCGAACACGCAGACGGCGTAGTCGGCCGCCACTTCCTTCCTGATCGCCTGGAGCATGTTGATCATGCCGCGGATGGCGCCCGTGGCAGGGCTTTCCGGGTTGCCGGGCTCGGCGCGCAGGTCCGGCATGGCGTGGTAGGCGCGGTAGAGGTAGCTGGAGCCGTCGATCAGCACCAGGGTCTTGGAATTGCTCATGCGCCGATTGTGCACGCGCCGGCAGGGTGACAGGGCGGGACAGCGCCCGCTGCAAGTTCTACAATGGAGCCTATGCGCGCCGCTCCACTTTTCATCTTCCTGACCCTGGCCGCCAGCTCCGTGCTGGCCCAGAACCCCACGCCTGCCCCGGCTGCCTCAACCGCTCCTGCGACGGCGACCGAGCAGACCGCGCCGGACACGGCCAAGCCCGAGGGCCGCGACCGAACCAACCAACGCGTGGAACACATCCATGTGGAAGATGGCGGCAGCCGCGTTGACGAGCTGCGCGTGGGCGGCCAGACCCGCAGCATCACCGTGCAGCCCAAGGTCGGCGACATGCCCTCCTATGAAGTGCAGTCCAACGACGGCGCCCGTTCCTCGCGCAACCGCGGCGATGGCGACGGCACCAATGGCACGCGCGTCTGGAACCTCAAGAAGTTCTGATCCTCACCGGACTGTCCGGGCCCCCGGCCCGGCGGCATCCCAGGGGGCAGCACCTGACGGCGCTGCCCTCTTTCCATATCTGACGACAACGATTTCCGCCGCGCCCTGAAGGCCGGCAATGCAACATGGCCGTTTTCACCGAAGTCTCCGACAAAGACGCGCGCGAGCTGCTGCGCCGCATGTCCCTGGGTTCCTTCAAGGAGCTGCGCGGCATCCAGGGCGGCATAGAGAACACCAACTACTTTCTCACCACCGAACAGGGCGAGTGGGTGCTGACGCTGTTCGAGCGCCTGACGGCCGAGCAACTGCCCTTCTACCTGTACCTGATGAAGCACCTGGCGCAGGCCGGCATTCCCGTGCCCGACCCGCAGGCCGAGACGCGCAGCGGCGACATCCTGCTGAGCGTGTGCGGCAAGCCGGCCTCCATCGTCAACCGCCTGCCCGGCAAGAGCGAGCTGGCGCCCCAGCCCGCGCACTGCGCCGCCGTGGGCGAGATGCTGGCGCGCATGCACCTGGCCGGACGCGACTACGATCGCCAGCAGCCCAATCTGCGCAGCCTGCCCTGGTGGAACGAGACCGTGCCCACGGTCATCCCGCACATAGACGCACCCACGGCCGACCTGCTGCGCTCCGAGCTGGCCTTCCAGAACCATGTGGCCGCCTCGCCCGCCTATGCGGCGCTGCCGCGCGGCCCCGTGCACGCCGACCTGTTCCGCGACAACGTGATGTTCGATGGCGAGCGCCTGACCGGCTTCTTCGACTTCTACTTCGCAGGCGTGGACAGCTGGCTGTTCGACCTGGCCGTGTGCCTCAACGACTGGTGCATCGAACACGCCACCGGCGCCCATGACGCCACCAAGGCCAAGGCCATGATCGACGCCTACCAGTCGGTGCGCCCCCTGACCGCCGCCGAGCGCGAGCTGTTCAACCCCATGCTGCGCGCGGGCGCGCTGCGCTTTTGGATTTCCCGCCTGTGGGATTTCCACCTGCCGCGCGAGGCCTCCATGCTCGTGCCCCACGACCCCACCCATTTCGAGCGCGTGCTGCGCCAGCGCCTGGCCCACCCGGTGGCGCTGGACTGACGTCCGAAGACCGCCACAGCGCGGCCGACAGAGGGCTTTGCGGTCCACGGGCCGCGCGTCCTCGGGTACAGTCCCCGTTCGGGCGCCAGCGGCGCGGCCCATGCCAGAGGCCATGCCCCATCCAGGCGCCCCGACTTCCTCACCCCATGAAACTTCTCATCGTTCCCGCCCGTACCGGCCTGCAATGGGTGCAGCAGGGCATCCGCACCTTCCGCCAGCAGCCGCTGGCACTGGCGGCGTTGTTCTTTCTGTCGATGGCGGCCATGTCGCTGGTCACGGTGCTGCCGCTGATCGGCCCCGTGATCGCGCTGGGCCTGCTGCCGGCCACCTCGCTGGCCATGATGGTGGCGGCGGCCGAGGCATCGCACGGGCGTGCGCCCACGCCGGCCCTGCTGCTGGTGGCCTTTCGTACCGGGCGCCAGCGCCTGAACTCCATGCTCACGCTGGGCGCCATGTATGCGGCAGGCTTCCTGCTGATCATGGGCCTGTCCATGCTGGTGGACGACGGCCAGTTTGCCAATGTCTACCTGGGCGGCGAGCCGCTGACGCGCGAGATCGCCGAGTCGCCCGACTTCCAGGCCGCCATGTGGCTGAGCATGGGCCTGTACCTGCCGCTGTCCCTGCTGTTCTGGCACGCGCCGGGGCTGGTGCACTGGCACAACGTGCCCCCGGTCAAGGCCGTGTTCTTCAGCCTGGTGGCCTGTGTGCGCAACATCGGCGCGCTGGTGGTCTTCGGCCTGAGCTGGATGGGCGTGTTCATCGTGGCCGGCATCGTGATGGCCCTGATCTCGGCCGTGCTGGCCCAGGTGCTGGGCAGCATTGCCAACGGCCTGATGATCGGCACGGCCATGCTGCTGGCCGCCATGTTCTTCACCTCCATCGTCTTCACCTTCCGCGACTGCTTTGCAGCGCCCGATGAAAGCGATGGCAGCGACGCCATCGGCACCGAGCCGCCTGCGCCGCCCGGACTGTCCGGCTGAGCGCTTCGCCACTGCACCCCACAAAGCCCCTTTCAAGGGGCTTTTTCTTTGGACCTTTCTTCAGCCCTTCTTCGCGCCTCTTCTTTGGTTTTTTGACTGGCCGTATCGCCTGGCACCCCTCGCCTGGCGGCTGTCACATGACGCTGTCACGGTTCCGTCATGCGGATGCCATCGCTCTGTCACACCGGCTGCCTAGCATGCCGTGCGGATGTCAAGCCAGCGAGTGCGCGGCGGCATCCCGGCCCATCCCGCCCCCGATGGGTTGACGCTGACAAACCCATAACGGAAGCCCCATGTCCCAATCCACGATGCTCTCCCGCCGCAAGGCGCTGCAATTCCTGACCGGCGCCCCCCTGCTGCCGCTCGGCTCCGCCGTGTCCGCCACCGGCCTGCTGACCGCCTGCGGCGGCGGTGACGACGGCCCCGCGAAGAACTATGTGGCGGCCAGCTTCACCTCCATGGCAGCGCCCACGCTGGCCAACCCCCAGGCCATGGCCAGGATGACCGTGGCCTCGCAGCTCAAGGTGCAGTTCAGCGACAACAGCGAGCAGAGCTTCGACCTGGGCTACCAGCCGTTCTTCGTCACCGGCGATGAAGTGTCCGACGGCAAGGGCGGCAAGATCCTGGCCGGCGGCTACTACGACATCAACAACAACAAGATCATCGACCGCACCGTGGCCGGCAGCGAGCGCCACTTCTTCTCCGATTCGCCCGACGGCACCTCGCTGCTGACCGTGCCCAATGCCAAGGTGGACGGCGTCAAGGGCAAGCCCGTGTTCGCCGTGGTGCAGTTCGAATACACCACCTGGGCGCAGGACGGCAAGACCGACATGTACGGCAAGCTGCCCTCGCCCATCGCCGTGCTGACGCTCGACCAGGACCAGACCACCGGCAAGCTCAGCCTGGTCAAGTACCACAACGTGGACACCTCCAAGGTGCACGGCCTGTGGATCACCTGCGGCGCCAGCCTGTCGCCCTGGGGCACCCACCTGTCCAGCGAAGAGTACGAGCCCGACGCCTTCACCACCGGCAATGCCCAGCTGCTGGCCTTCAGCCAGAACCTGTATGGCGACCAGAACAAGGCCAACCCCTACCACTACGGCCACATGCCCGAAGTGACGGTCAACGCGGACGGCACGGCCAGCATCAAGAAGCATTTCTGCATGGGCCGCATCTCGCACGAGCTGGTCCAGGTCATGCCCGACCAGCGCACGGCGCTGATGGGCGACGACGCTACCAACAGCGGCTACTTCGTCTTCGTGGCCGACAAGGAAAAGGACCTGTCCTCGGGTTCGCTGTACGTGGCCAAGGTGGGCGCGGGCTTCTCCATCGACCCCGCATCGGGCAGCGCCGCCGCGCTGACCTGGATCAAGCTGGGCTCGGCCACCAGCGCCGAGATCGAGCAACTGGCCAACACGCTCAAGCCCACGGACATCATGACCGTGGCCAAGACCGATCCGGGCGACGCCAGCTACACCAAGATCACGGCCAACGGCAAGGTCGAGTGGATCAAGATCAACCCCGGCATGGACAAGGCCGCCGCCTTCCTGGAAACCCACCGCTACGCCGCCTTCAAGGGCGCAAGCATGGGCTTCACCAAGATGGAAGGCACGACCGTCAACGCCAAGGACAAGGTGGCCTACTCGGCCCTGCAGAACTGCGAAAAGTCCATGGTGGCCGGTGATGCGCTGAACGTGGCCGGCAACGGCGTGTCCATCCCCAAGCAGCTCAAGGCCGGCGCCGTGATGGCACTGAACCTGCGCGGCGGCCAGAAGGACACGGCAGGCGCCGCCATCAACAGCGAGTGGATGCCCGTGGACACCAAGGCCCTGCTGGCCGGCGAAGACATCAGCGCCGACGCGCTGGGCAACACCGGTAACCCGAACAAGATCTGCAACCCCGACAACCTCAAGTTCTCGGAGAAGATGCGCACCCTGTTCATCGGCGAGGACAGCGGCCAGCACGTGAATAACTTCCTGTGGGCCTACAACATCGACACCAAGCAGCTGTCGCGCCTGATGTCGATTCCCGCCGGCGGCGAATCCACCGGCCTGCATGCCGTGGACGAGATCAACGGCTGGACCTACATCATGAGCAACTTCCAGCACGCCGGTGACTGGGGCGCCATCCACAACGTGGTCAAGCCCACGCTGGACCCACTGATCAGCGCCAACTATCGCGGCAAGTTCGGCGCCGCCGTCGGCTACCTGACCGGCTCCGCTGCCCAGCCCAAGCTGTCGGCCTGACCGCCGCCATAGCGCCCCGTCGCCCCGCCGCCCTGCGGCGAGTGACGCCGCCACACAAAGGCCATGGATTTCCATGGCCTTTTTGCATGTCTGCGCCGCAATTGCATGGATGTCATGAACCCGACTCTTAGCGTGCAAAACAAGAGTCATTCTCACCTGATCGCTATAATTTCTGATGCATTGCGGCGTCGCTCGCCCGCCATCGCACCATCTTCAGCTCCGCCGGATCACGCCCCTCAAGGCCCGGCAGGCGCACGCAGAGCCACACCACAGGAGAGACTCCATGACCGAACCTTCCCGCATCCTTCGCAGCACCGCCGCATGGCTGGCCGCCGCCGCCGCACTGGCGGTGCCGGCCGCGCATGCCGACTATCTCTGGCTGCAGCAGGACGCAGGACAGGCCCGGGCCTATGCCGGAGAGCTGCGCAAGCCGCTGGAACAGCTGCCGGCCCTAGAAGACGCCAAGCAGGTCCTGCCCGACGGCAAGAGCCTCCCCCTGAAGGCCGACGCCAATCATTTCACCGCGGACGCAGGCCAGGGCGATGTGCGCATCGCCGCCACGCGCCCCGGCGCCAATGGCGTGCTGACCTATTACCAGGCCCGTTTCGGCCGCAACGACACCAAGGCCGTGAACGACTTGGAGCTGGTGCCGACCACGGCGGGCGGCGATACGTTCCAGCTGGTGTTCAAGGGCCGCAAGGTCGCAGCCAGCCAGGTCAACGTACAGACCAGCGAGGGCTGGTACCGCACGCTCACGCCATCGCAGGACGGCACGGTGAGCTTCAAGCCCTACTTCCCGGGCCTGTACGTGCTGGAGGTGACGGCGCGCGTGGACAACGGCTCGGTCACGCTGGACGGCAAGAAGTACACCGACGTGCGCCACACCACCACGCTGAGCTTCGAAGTCAAGCCCTGAGCGCCGGGCGCGGCAGCCCGCGCCTCACTCAACGACCGTGAGCTTGGCAATGGACAGCGCCAGCCACTTCGTGCCGTGGCGCCCAAAGCTGACCTGGGCGCGCGCGTCGTCGCCCGTGCCTTCCAGGGCCAGCACCTTGCCTTCGCCGAACTTGTTGTGGAACACGTTCAGGCCCACGCGCAGGCCGTGGCCCGGAGCGGCCTTTTGCGGCGGCACGGGCGGGCTGGCGAAGACCTCGCTGCGCCAGCCTTCGGCCTTGTTGCCGAAGCCGCCGCGATCGCGTGAACCGTAGCCGCCACCACCGCCGCCACCGGGGCGGGGCGCGTAGCTGCCAAAGCCGCCCTGCTTGGGGGTGATCCACTTGAGCGCCTCATCGGGCAGCTCGTCGAAGAAGCGGCTCTTGACGTTGTAGCGCGTCTGCCCGTGCAGCATGCGCGTCTGCGAATGGCTCAGGTACAGGCGCTTGCGTGCGCGGGTGATGGCCACATAGGCCAGGCGGCGTTCTTCCTCCAGGCCGCCCCGGTCCATCATGGCGTTCTCATGTGGGAACAGGCCCTCTTCCACGCCGCCGATGAAGACGGCGTCGAACTCCAGCCCCTTGGAGGCATGCACGGTCATCAGTTGCACGGCGTCCTGGCCGGCCTGGGCCTGGTTGTCGCCAGCCTCCAGCGCCGCGTGCGTCAGGAAGGCGGCCAGCGGCGACAGTGTCTCGCCGGTATCGGCATCGACCATGCCGGCCACGGTGCCGGCCGGCGGCGTGAGCGGCGTGTCCAGCAGCGGCAGCGCAGGGTCCAGGCCCTGGCTGGCGGGGCTTTGCGTCAGCGCCCTGGCGCCGTCGTGCTCGTCCAGCGGCAGGGCCACGGCATCGCGGCCAAAGCCTTCCTGGGTGACAAAGCTCTCGGCCGCGTTCACGAGTTCCTGCAGGTTCTCGATGCGGTCGGCGCCTTCCTTTTCGTTGCGGTAGTGCTCGAGCAGGCCGCTTTCTTCCTCGATGGCCTCGATGATCTCGCGCAGCGTGCGGCCCTGGGTCTGCTCGCGCAGCACGTCGATCTTGGCGACAAAGCCTGCGAGCTTGGTGCCCGGCGCGCCCGGCACCGCCGAGACGGCATCGTGCAGCGAGCAGCCCGCGCTGCGCGCCGCGTCCTGCAGCGTCTCCACGCTGCGCGCGCCGATGCCGCGCGGCGGGAAGTTCACCACGCGCAGAAAGCTGGTGTCGTCGTGCGGGTTCTCCAGCAGGCGCAGGTAGGCCAGCGCATGCTTGATTTCGGCGCGCTCGAAAAAGCGCAGCCCGCCATACACGCGGTAGGGAATGGCGGCATTGAACAGCTGCGATTCGATCACCCGGCTTTGCGCATTGCTGCGGTAGAGCACGGCGATTTCCTGGCGCTGCCAGCCGTCCTTTTTCACAAGCTGCTGGATTTCCTCGACCATCCACTGCGCCTCGGCCATGTCGGTGGGCGCTTCGTAGATGCGCACGGGCTCGCCCGGGCCCTGGGTGGTGCGCAGGTTCTTGCCCAGGCGCTGGCTGTTGTGGCTGATGAGCGCGTTGGCGCAGTCGAGGATGTTGCTGTAGGAGCGGTAGTTCTGCTCCAGCTTGATCTGCTGGCGCACGTCGAACTCGCGCACGAAGTCCTGCATGTTGCCCACGCGCGCACCGCGAAAGGCGTAGATGCTCTGGTCGTCGTCGCCCACTGCGATCACGCTGCCCGTGGCCTGCAGGCGGCCATCCACCATGTCGCCCGCCAGCTGCTTGAGCCACTGGTACTGCAGCTTGTTGGTGTCCTGGAACTCGTCCACCATGATGTGGCGAAAGCGCCGCTGGTAGTGGGCGCGCAGCGCGGCATCGTCGCGCAGCAGCTCGTAGGAGCGCAGCATCAGCTCGCCGAAATCGACCACGCCTTCGCGCTGGCACTGCTCCTCGTAGAGCTGGTAGATCTCGACCTTCTTGCGCGTGTCCGGGTCATTGGCCACCACGTCGCCGGGGCGCATGCCCTCTTCCTTGCAGCCGGCAATGAAGTACTGCAGCTGCTTGGGCGGAAAGCGCTCGTCGTCCACGTTGAACTGCTTGCACAGGCGCTTGACGGCCGACAGCTGGTCTTGCGTGTCCAGGATCTGGAAGGTGGACGACAGCTTTGCCGCCTGGTGGTGGGCGCGCAGCAGCCGGTTGCACAGGCCGTGGAAGGTGCCGATCCACATGCCGCGCACGTTGTAGGGCAGCATGGCCGACAGGCGGGCCAGCATTTCCTTGGCCGCCTTGTTGGTGAAGGTCACGGCCAGGATGGAGCCCGGCGTGGCCTGGCCCGTCTGCAGCAGCCAGGCGATGCGCGTGGTCAGCACCCGCGTCTTGCCCGAGCCCGCGCCGGCCAGGATCAGCGCGTGGCCGGCCGGAAGCGTGACGGCAGCGAGCTGCTCCTCATTGAGGTGGGTCAGCAAAGGGGAGTTGGGGGCGGGCGCGGCACCGGAGGCGCCGTCGAGCAGATCGATCGGGAACATCCTGGCATTGTAGAAAGCACCTCGCTCCCCAGGGAAACCGATGCCGCATTTCCCGCAATCGGCCCGAAATCTGCCCGCGATCTGCCCACAATAGGCCCGCGCGGCGCGCCCTTGCAGGTTCATAACGCCATCCCTATAACCGCTATATCGACAGGGTGCCCAGGCCCGTCGCCGGCAACGTATAGAATCAATCACCGGGCCCAAGTTTCTTGCGGTCCGGTTTTTTGTGCCCGGGCCACAGCCGCCCTGGCGACGCGGCCCGCCCGCGCCGCCCGCAAGACCGGCCTCCAAGCCAAGCGCCCCATCGCGGAGGGATGTTCCTGCCGCGACCTTTCATGGAGCTTGGAATCAAATGGAAATCTTCGACTACGACAACATCCTGCTGCTGCCGCGCAAGTGCCGCGTGGAAAGCCGCTCGGAGTGTGATGCCAGCGTGGAGCTGGGCGGTCGGTCCTTCCGCATCCCGGCCGTGCCGGCCAACATGAAGACGGTGGTGGATGAGAGCATCTGCACCTGGCTGGCCCAGAACGGCTACTTCTACGTGATGCACCGCTTTGACCTGGACAACGTGCAATTCGTGCGCGAGATGCAGGGCAAGGGCTGCTTCGCCTCCATTTCGCTGGGCGTCAAGAAGCCCGACTACGACACCGTGGACCGCTTCGTCGCCGAAGGCCTGTGCCCCGAATACATCACCATCGACATCGCCCACGGCCATGCCGACAGCGTGAAGAACATGATCGGCTACCTCAAGGAAAAGCTGCCCAAGTCCTTCGTGATCGCCGGCAACGTGGGCACGCCCGAAGCCGTGATCGACCTGGAGAACTGGGGCGCTGACGCCACCAAGGTCGGCATCGGCCCCGGCAAGGTCTGCATCACCAAGCTCAAGACGGGCTTTGGCACGGGCGGCTGGCAGCTGTCGGCGCTCAAGTGGTGCGCGCGCGTGGCGACCAAGCCCATCATTGCCGATGGCGGCATCCGCAGCCACGGCGACATCGCCAAGAGCGTGCGCTTTGGCGCCACCATGGTGATGATCGGCTCGCTGTTCGCGGGCCACGAGGAATCGCCGGGCCAGACCGTCGAGGAAAACGGCCAACGCTTCAAGGAGTACTACGGCTCGGCCTCGGACTTCAACAAGGGCGAGTACAAGCACGTGGAGGGCAAGCGCATCCTCGAACCCGTCAAGGGCCTTCTGGCCAACACCCTGATCGAGATGGAGCAGGACGTGCAAAGCTCGATCAGCTACTCCGGCGGCAAGAAGCTGATGGACATCCGCAAGGTCAACTACGTGATCCTGGGCGGTGACAACGCAGGCGAACATCTGCTGATGTAAGCGCGCTGCGCGCCAGCACCCCAAAGGCGGCCTCGGCCGCCTTTTTTGCGGCTGCGCACCGCGTGGCACGCGGGCCCGGCTCAGTGCCACCAGGCCATGAACTAAAAATTTGGCGCGTCTTCCTGCAAGCGCACAAAAAATGCCGCATAATTGCGGTCTCGTTTGCAGCGCAGACTTGTTTTTGGGGCTCTTAGCTCAGCTGGTAGAGCAGCGGACTCTTAATCCGTTGGTCGAGTGTTCGAATCACTCAGGGCCCACCAAAAATTCCTTTTCAGCCTGGATTCATCCAGGCTGATTCCTTCGGAATACCCGAGGGGGCTCTTAGCTCAGCTGGTAGAGCAGCGGACTCTTAATCCGTTGGTCGAGTGTTCGAATCACTCAGGGCCCACCAAGAATTTTTTTGCCTGATCTCATCAGGCATCCACGCAGAAATACGTGGGCTCTTAGCTCAGCTGGTAGAGCAGCGGACTCTTAATCCGTTGGTCGAGTGTTCGAATCACTCAGGGCCCACCACCAATACCCAGAACAAGGCACTCGGCGCGACAGCGCTCAGTGCCTTTTCTTGTTGTATTCCATCAGCACAGACATATTGCTGCTGCCAGCCTTGGCCACCCACTCCCGGCCAAAGCGCTCCCCCATCAAATCCAGCATGCGGCGCAGGTCCGCCGATGGCGCGGCCACGGACATCTTGTTGTCGACAAGAACCTTCTTGCCCAGCTCATCGGCCTGCTGGGCCAGCGCCCAGCCTTCTTTCTCGGCCAGCGCGGCGGCGCGGCTGATGGCCTGGCGTTCCGGCTCGGCAAAGCCCTTCCAGGCAAGTTCGCTGACGCACAACATGTTCTTGGGAATCCAGGCCTTGATGTCCAGAAACACCTTCATGGTCTTCCAAGCTTGGCTGTCGACGCCGGTGGCACTGGATGAAACCATGGCGTCAATACCTCCCTGCTCCAGCACCATGCCAAGATCACCGGCCGCGAGCACCACCGGCTGCGCTCCCCAGAGTTCCGCCAGCCGCTTGGTCGCATCGCTTTGCACCCGCAGCCTGAGCCCCCTGAGATCCACGATGCTGTTGACCGGGCGCCGGCAGAACAGGCCCTGCGCCGGCCAAGGCACGGCAAACAGCAGGCGCACACCCTGCTGAGCCAGCAAAAACTCCTGCAGCACGGGGCGGGTCAGTTGCCACAGGTGCGCAGCCTCGTCAAAGCCACGCACGATGAAAGGCAGCGAGTCCATGGCCAGCAGCGGATGGATATCCACATAGGACGACATGAGAACTTCGCCGAACTGGATTTCATTGCGCTTGAGCGCAGGAAGCACCTGCGCCATGGGCTTGAGCGCAGAGTTGGACACCACATCGATCTCCAGCGCCTGCTGGGTATCGGCACCCACGCGCGCCGCGAAGTTGCGCAGATTCTGCGTGTGAAAGATGCCATCGCCATAGGCCGCCGAGAGCTGCAGTCGGCGGCCCTTGGACCAGGCAGCGCCGGCGGTCAGTTGCAACGCAGCCGGGGCCAGGCCCGATATCAACGTGCGGCGAGAAACAGTCATGAAAGATCCTTGGCGAGAGCGCCCAGAACCATGCCATCCCCCCACGGCGGACCTGTGCATGCTGGCGCAAAAGATAAATTCTATCGATATTTACATCATTTAGATACAAACTATCGACCCATTCCATCGCCCAGGTCATTCGCCAAGCCATCCGTCACACCGGATTCCAGCCAAGCCGCTACAGTGTCACCCTGCCGCAGGCGCAAGGGCGCGCGGCCTTTTTCTGCGCCTGCGGTCTCCCGCAGCGCACAACCGCCTCGCCTGCATGCCACAAAATGTTTCCCCGCTCTGGCAGGGCCCGCGCTGGGCCCTGGCCGTCCTGCTTGCCATCCTGGGCATGCTGGGGCCATTCTCGATCGATACCTACATCCCCGCCTTCTCCGGCATCGCCCAGGCCCTGAACGCCACGCCGCTGCAGATGCAGCAGACGCTGTCGGCCTATCTGTTCGGCTTTGCCTTCATGAACCTTTTCCACGGCGCCATGGCCGACAGCTTTGGCCGCCGCCCCGTGGTGCTGTGGGGGCTGGCCGTATTCACGCTGGCATCGGCGGGCTGTGCGCTGTCGCAGAACATCACGCAACTGGTGCTGTTTCGCGCGTTGCAGGGCCTGTCCACGGGTGCCGGCATCGTGGTGTCGCGCGCCGTGGTGCGCGACCTGTTTCCACCCGCCCAGGCCCAGCGCGTGATGGCGCAGATCACCATCTTCTTTGGCATCGCGCCAGCCCTGGCCCCTGTGATGGGCGGCTGGCTGTTCATACACCTGGGCTGGGCGGCAGTGTTCTGGTTCCTGACCCTGGTGGGCGTGCTGCTGTGGGGCATCAACTGGCGATTCCTGCCGGAATCCCTGCCACAGGCGCAGCGCCAGCCCTTCCGCTTCAAGCCTCTGATGCACGGCTACAAGGAGCTGTGCAGCGATCCGCGCTTTGTGCTGCTGGCCTTTGCCAGCGGCGTGCCGTTCAACGGCATGTTTCTGTATGTGCTGTCGGCGCCCGCCTTCCTGGGCGACCTGCTGCACCTGCAGCCGCAGCAGTTCTTCTGGTTCTTCGTGATCTCGATCTCGGGAATCATGGGCGGCGCATGGGTGAGCGGCCGTCTGGCCGGGCGCATTCCGCCCAAGCACCAGATCCGCCATGGCTTTCTGATCATGTTCGTCGTGTCCATCATCAACCTGGTCGCCAACCTGATCTGGCCCGCCCACGTGAGCTGGGCGCTGATTCCCGTGGGGGTGTTCGCCTTCGGCTGGGCCATGATGGTGCCCGTGGTCACGCTGCTGGTGCTGGACATCCACCCGGAGCGGCGCGGCCTGGCCTCATCGCTGCAGGCCGTGGTCGGCTCCACGGCCAATGGCATCGTGGCCGGCATGATTGCGCCGCTGGTGATGCATTCGACCGTACTGCTGGCCCTGGGCTCGATCAGCATGATGCTGATCGGGCTGGCGTCCTGGATCTACCTGCACCACCGCTGGCCCGAAATCGGGCGGCACGCCTCGGAGACCTGACAGGCACTGCGGTGCAAGACCGCTAAGCGCGGCCCGCGCGGCGGTCCAGCATTCTTTCCTTGTAGTAGCGCGCCTTTTCGGCATACATGGCCTGGTCGGCGCGCGAGACGGTGGCCTCGACCTGGCTGCCCGAATCGCAGCAGGCCACGCCCATGGACAGGCTGACCGCCTGGCCCGGATAGAACTGGTTGTTGAGCTCCAGCAGCGAGAGGATGCGCTCCTTGACCGCCTCGGCGCCGCGCTCGTCCGAAGCCGGCAAAAGCACCATGAATTCGTCGCCGCCTATGCGCGCCGCGCAGGCAGGCGCATCCACGGCCTTGGTCAGCACTTCGCCCACGCGGCGCAGCATGTCGTCACCTGCAGCATGGCCATGCTCGTCATTGGCCTCCTTGAGGCCATTCATGTCGATGGCAATCACCGCCAGCGGCCAGGGCCCCTTGCGTGCCAGGCGATTGAGTTCCTCGATATAGAAGGCGCGATTGCGCAACTGGGTCAGCACATCGTGCTTGCCCAGGTATTCGAGGTAGGCCTCGGCCTTCTTGCGCGCCGTGATGTCCACTAGCGACAGCAGCACCAGCCCCCAGTCATCGGCATGGCCATCGAGCACAGCCAGTTGCATGTGGATGTGCAGAGCGTCGCCTGACAGGGCGTAGTTCACCACTTCGCGGTGCTGCACGAGCTTGCCGCTCCAAAGGTCCTGCAACTGATCGGCAAAGGAGTCGATCATCTCGTCACGGAAGATGCGGCCCAGCCGGCTCAGCAGTTGCAGCTTGTCGGTGGCGCCGAACATGCGCAGCGTCTGGCGGTTCACGTCCACGACGCGAATCTCCTGCATGCAGCGCGAGACGAATTCCGGGTGCACCTTGAGGAAGGTGGCGAAGTCGCTGATGCCCTGGGCGCGCACATCGTCGAGCAGGCGCTTGATGGCGCTGAAATCCTCGACCCACAGCGACACAGGCGAGTACTCGAACAGGTCGCGCGAGTACTGTTCGCTGCGGTGCAGCTGGCGCGCGCTGCGCATCTCGGCCGTCACGTCTTCCAGCGACACCAGCACGCAGTCCCAAAGCGCTTCATGACCGGGCAGGATGCGGCCACGGATTTGCACATCGAGCCGTCGCCCGTCCAGCGTGTAGTTGGCGGTGCGGTTGGCAAAGCTCAGAGAGCCCTGCCACAGATCCTCCAGCTCGCAGGCCAGGCCCGCATGCATGTCATCGCGGAACACCTGACCCAGGCTGGCAAGAAAGGTCTGCTGGTCACTGGCGCCGAACAGGTCCAGCGTGCGCTGGTTGACGCGCACCACCTTGAGCGCCGCGCTGCACTGCTGCAGCGCCTGAGGGTGGGCCAGGAAATGCGCCTGCAGATCGGTCACGCCCTGTGCACGCCACTGGTCGAGCAGCCGCTTGAGCGCGCTGTAGTCCTCCAGCCATAGCGAGACGGGGGCCAGTTCGAACATGTGTTCAAAATCCACACTGGACGCGATCAAAGACTCCACAGGGCACCTCCGCGCCGCGATTATGGCAGTCACAGAGCCCGCCAGACAGCAGGTTCTGCACCATCAAGGACAGGCCGCACCACGCGAGGACGCAGATGGCCGAAAAAAAACCGGCCCCGAAGGGCCGGTCTGCATGCAATGCCGAGATCGATCAGCGCACGACGCGCTTGCGATCACCGCCCTGGGGCGAGTAAGGCTTGGGAGCGCTCTTGCCGAAGGCAGGACGGCGCTCGCCGCCGCCGAAGCCGCCACGGGATTCGCCACCGCCAAAGCCGCGCGACTCGCCGGATGCACCACGGAAGCCGCCTTCGCGGGGAGCGCCGTCACGGCGATCGCCGCCACGCGGAGCACCACGGTCGCCGCTGAAGCCACGGCCTTCACCGCCACGGCCAAAGCCGCCTTCGCGCGGGGCCTGGCTGTAGCCGCCTTCACGCGGAGCCTGGCTGTAGCCGCCTTCGCGCTGACCTTGGCCCTGGCCGAAGCCGCCTTCGCGCTGGCCACCGCCAAAGCCACCGAAGCCAGCCTTGCGGCCATAGCCTTCGGAATCACGGCGTGCGCCGAAGCCACGATCGCCACCGCGATCACCGAAGCTGCGCTCGCGATCGCCGCCAAAGCCACGATCACCACCGAAACCGCCACGGCCACCGCCGCCGGCACCGCGGCGATCGCCGCCACGGCTTTCAAAACCACCGCCGCCACGACGGCCGCCACGGCCTTCGTTGCTGCTGGGTGCGCGCTGTGCAGGTTCCAGGCCAGGAATCACTTCGGCCTTGAATTGCTGGCGGCTGTAGGCCTCGATATCGAAAATGCGACGACGGTCACGGAATTCCGCGAACGTGACGGCCACACCTTCGCGACCGGCACGGCCCGTGCGGCCGATACGGTGGGTGTAGTCCTCTGCCTTCATGGGCAGGCCGTAGTTGAAGACGTGGGTGATGGTGGGCACGTCAATGCCGCGTGCCGCCACATCGGTAGCCACCAGCACCTGCACCTGACCGCTGCGCAGCGCCATCAGGCGGCGGTTGCGCAGGCCCTGGCTCAGGGCGCCGTGCAGTGCCACGGCGGAGAAGCCGTCTTGCTGCAGGTCATTGGCCAGGCCGTCGCACTCGACCTGGGTCGATGCGAAAACGATGGCCTGGTTGATCGTGGTGTCGCGCAGCCAGTGGTCCAGCAGCTTGCGCTTGTGCTGGGAGTTGTCGGCCCAGAACAGCACTTGCTTGATGCTGGCGTGCTTTTCCTGAGGCGTGTCGATGGTGACCTTCTTCACGCCGGAGCCGCCGTCATGCATCACGCGCATGGCCAGTTGCTGGATGCGGGGCGCGAAGGTGGCGCTGAACATCATGGTCTGCTTGCGCTGTGCCGTCAGGTCGTTGACTTCGGCCAGATCGTCCGAGAAGCCCAGGTCCAGCATGCGGTCGGCTTCGTCCACCACCAGGAACTGCACCTGGTCGAGCTTGATCTGCATCGAGCGCTGCAGGTCCAGCAGACGGCCGGGAGTGGCCACCACGAGGTTGGCGTTCTGCAGCTTGGCGATCTGCAGCTGGTAGGGCATGCCGCCCACCACGTTGGCGATGCGGATGCCGCGGCAGTGCTTGACCAGCTCGATGGCGTCATGCGCCACCTGCTGTGCCAGCTCGCGCGTGGGGCACAGGATCAGGGCGCCGGGAACGGCTGCCTTGAAATTGCGGGGATTCGTGGGGTCCTTGCGCTTGTTGCGCTTGGGCGTGGGCTGGCCGCTGGCCGTTGCTTCGGCGCACTGGCGGTCATATTCGGCGCGGATGGCGGCTTCTTCGTCAGCCTTTTGCTGGATCAGCGTGTGCAGCACGGGCAGCAGGAAGGCAGCGGTCTTGCCCGAGCCGGTCTGGCTGGACACCATCAGGTCGATGAAGGCCTGGTCATCACTGCCCATGGCCAGGGGAATGGCTTGCGCCTGCACGGCCGTGGGCTGGGTGTAGCCCAGATCGGCAACGGCACGGACCAGTTCTTCAGCCAGGCCCAGCTCGATGAAGGCATTGGGCAGTTCGGGGGCTGCTTCAACAGCCTCGGCGCCTTCGGCGATTTCCACGACTTCGGCGGCGGCCAGGGATTCGGCGGCCTGCTCGGCGCTGGCAACGGCGGCGTTCAGCACGGAAGATGCTTCAGCGGCGGAAGCAAAAGAGGAATCGGCAGCGGCAATGATGCCCTGCTCTTGAGAGATATCGTTCATGAATGGCTCTAACGAAAAGCACGCGCAGTCAGCGATCTGGCACGCTTTTCTCGACGGTTGGGTCAACATCCACCGTCAGACTTAACCGGCCCTTCGCAAAAGGGCGGATGGGCATTTTCGGCTGGTCCGAAACCGGTGGTCCCGCCATCCATGAAAGCCTTCATGGTGGTCTATGGACACCGACCGCAGACACATAGCGCAGGGGCCCTTGTGTGATGGAGATGTGCAAATTGCCCCTTGTTGATGGGGGCAAGCTGTAGATTGTCGCACTCCCCGGGTTTTCCCGCAAGCCCCTGGCACAAAAAATGGCCGGGGCCGCCAGATTCAGACGCTCAGCAGGCGCGCGCGATAGTGCGCCAGCTCATCGATGGACTCGTGCACATCGGCCAATGCGGTGTGGCGCTGGGCCTTCTTGAAGGAAGCATAGGCGTCGGGCTTCCAGCGCCTGGCCAATTCCTTGAGGGTGCTGACATCGACATTGCGATAGTGGAAGAAGTTGTTGAGCTTGGGCATGTAGCGCTCCATGAAGCGCCTGTCCTGCCCGATGCTGTTGCCGCACAGCGGGGCCTTGGCCTTGGGAACGTACTGCGAGAGGAACTTGATCAGCGCAGCCTCCGCATCGGCCTCGCTGGTGGTCGATGCCTTGACGCGATCGATCAGGCCGCTCCTGCCATGCGTGCCCTTGTTCCAGGCATCCATGCCATCGAGCAGCGCATCTGCCTGATGGATGGCAAATACCGGCCCTTCGATGCGAATGGCCAGGTCCGGACTGGTGACGACCACGGCGATCTCGATGATGCGATCGGTATCGGGCTGCAGCCCGGTCATCTCGCAGTCGAGCCAGACGAGGTTGAGATCGGATTTGGCCAGGGTGATGGACGTGCCGGGTTCGGCGGGGACGGGAATGCAAGCGCTGGCGGCTTCGGAGGCTTCGGACATGGCCCAAATTGTCGCCTACACTGCGGCCACATGGCCTTCAACCCCGATTTTTCCTCGACGCTGTCCCTGCTGTTTGCCGCAGCCGTGCTCGCCCAGTGGCTGCTGCGCGCCTGGCTGGCCTCGCGCCAGGTCCGCCATGTGGCCCGCCATCGGGCCGAGGTGCCTGAGGCCTTTGCGCAACGCATCAGCCTCGCGGCCCATCAAAAGGCCGCCGACTACACGCTGGCCAAGGCCCGCATCGCCCTGATCGAGATGACGCTGGGCGCCGTGGTGCTGCTCGCATGGACGCTGCTGGGCGGGCTCGACGCGCTCAACCAGTGGCTGCTGGAACTGATGGGTGCCGGCCTGTGGCAGCAACTGGCACTGCTGGCCGGCTTTGCCCTGATCTCCGGGCTGGTGGAGCTGCCGCTGTCGCTCTACCAGGCCTTTGTGCTGGAGCAGCGCTTTGGATTCAACCAGATGACGCTGCGGCTGTGGCTGACCGATGCCATCAAGTCCACCGCCATGGGCGCGGCCATCGGCCTTCCCCTGGCGGCCCTGATCCTGTGGCTCATGGGCTCGGCCGGCGACCTGTGGTGGCTGTGGGCCTGGGCCGTGTGGACGGCGTTCAACCTGCTGCTGATGTGGATCTTTCCGACCTTCATCGCACCGCTGTTCAACAAGTTCGAACCGCTGGCCGAAGGCACGCTCAAGGAGCGCGTGAGCGCGCTGATGCAGCGCTGCGGCTTCACGGCCAAAGGCCTGTTCGTGATGGATGGCAGCCGCCGCTCGGCCCATGCCAATGCCTATTTCACGGGCTTCGGCCATTCCAAGCGCGTGGTGTTCTTCGACACCTTGCTCAAGCAGCTCGACGCCGACGAGGTGGAGGCCGTGCTCGCGCACGAGCTGGGCCACTTCAAGCACCGCCACATCCTCAAGCGCATGCTGCTGATGTTCGCTGCCAGCCTGGCCGGCTTCGCACTGCTGGGCTGGCTGTCGCAGCAGCTGTGGTTCTACCTGGGCCTGGGCGTGCGCCCCGGCCTGGACCTTGCGCTGGGCCATGGCGGAATAGGCGCCGGCAACGAAGCCGTGGCACTGCTGCTGTTCCTGCTGGCCGTGCCGGTGTTCAGCTTCTTTGTCACCCCGCTGTTCTCGGCCCTGTCGCGCCGCGATGAGTTCGAAGCCGATGCCTATGCCATGCAACAGGCCAGCGGCGCCCATCTGGCCTCGGCCCTGCTCAAGCTGTACGAGGACAATGCTTCAACGCTCACGCCCGATCCCTGGTACGTGGGCTTTTACTACTCGCATCCGCCCGCCCTCGCCCGGCTGGCGCGCATGCCTTCTCCGACCTGACCCTTTCACATCCACCATGAGCACACAACGCTTGCAACAACAGGACTGGTCCACGCAGCAGCGCCGCGCGCTGACGCCGGACGAATTGCGCACCGCACTGGCGGCCCTGCCGGGCTGGCAGCTCGATGGCGATGCCATCGCCAAGAGCTACGCCTTTGCCAATTACTACGAGACCATGGCCTTCGTGAACGCACTGGCCCTGATCGCCCACCAGCAGGACCACCACCCCGACCTGACCGTGAGCTACGGCCGTTGCGGCGTGCGCCTGAACACGCATGACGTGAACGGCATCTCGTCCACCGACATCGAGTGCGCCCGGCGCATCGATGCGCTGCTGGAGCGTCCATGAATCCCACCCCGGCATCCCATGGCTGAGCGCTCCGCATTGCGAGAAGGCCTGGTCGTCTCCAGCCATGGCCGCCACTGCGTGGTCGAGACCGAAGAAGGCGCACGCCACATCTGCCATCCGCGCGGCAAGAAGAGCCAGACCGTGGTCGGCGACCGCGTGCGCTGGCAATTGCCACCCGCCGGCCAGGGCGAGGAAGGCACCATAGAGAAGGTGCTGGAACGGCGCAACCTGTTCTACCGCCAGGACGAGATACGCACCAAGTCCTTTGCGGCCAACATCGACCAGGTGCTGATCCTGATCGCGGCCGAGCCGGTGTTCTCCGAAAGCCAGCTGGCCCGTGCCCTCATCACCGCCGAAGCCACCCACATCAAGCCCCTGATCGCCCTGAACAAGCGTGACCTGGCCGAGCCCTTCGCCGATGCCTGGGAGCGCCTGAAGCCCTATCGCGAGATGTACCTGGGCCAGGAAACGCCGCACTACGAGGTGCTGTCGCTGTCGCTGGCCAACGAAGGCGAGGCCGACCGGCAGTTGCTGATGCAACACCTCAAGGGCAAGGCCACCTTGGTCCTGGGACCCTCCGGCTCGGGCAAAAGCACCTTGATCAACCTGCTGGTGCCCGGCGCACGCGCGGCCACCAACGAGATCTCGCAGGCGCTGAACTCCGGCAAGCACACGACCACCACGACCAGCTGGTACTGGATGGACGAAGAGCGCACCACGGCGCTGATCGACTCACCGGGCTTCCAGGAATTCGGCCTGCGCCACATAGAGCCCACGGACCTGCCCCGCTGCATGCCCGACATCGGCGCCCACGCGCAGGAATGCAAGTTCTACAACTGCACCCACCTGCACGAGCCGGGATGCGCCGTCATGCCGCGCGTGGAAGACGAGGAAACCGGAATGGATACCGACCACGACATCAGCGCCAACCGCTACTACATCTACGCCGAGCTGTTCGATGAATTGAGCCAGGCGCAGAAGTACTGACCTCCTCAAAACAACGACCCGGCTGCATCAGGAAGGGCGGGCTGCTGCCTGGCAAGACAGGCAGGGCTCGCCTTCTGCGGCGCAGCGATCAGCCCAGCAAACGCGCCAGCGACAGCAGGGCCAGCAGCAGCAGCCAGACCACGACCGAACGCCAGACCAGGCCGACCACGCTGCGCAGATGGCCGATCTCGGGCTCGCGGCCCGGCGTGGCTTCGCTGTCCACATCGAGATCGATCTCCTCGCCGTCGTCGCGGGTCACCGAGATGCCTTCGCGGCGCTTGAGCGCCTCGCCGCCCAGGCGCACGTTGATGGCACCCGAGGTGGCGGCCAGGATCACGCCATCGTTGTCGTTGGGAAAGCGCTGGGCATGGAAGCGCCAGCCTTCGATGGCTTCCTCGAAGCTGCCGACCACGGCAAAGGACAGCGCCGTCAACCGTGCAGGCAACCAGTCGATCACGGTCCAGGCCAGCCGGGAGGTGTGCTGCAACTGGGGGCTGACCTGGGTGCCGCCCACCAGGCCCTTGCGCGACCAGGAGCGCGACAGGTGCTCGGTCATGCGGTAGAACACGGCGCCGAGCGGACCCAGCCCCAGCGCTGCCAGCGCAGAGAACCAGAACAGAACGCCAAACACATGGCGATGCGCGGCCAGCACCGAGTACTCGATCACATGGCGCACAACCTCGCTGCGCGGCACCTCGCTGGCATCGACCTGCTGCCAGTGAGCCAGCGCCTCGCGCGCGGCATACTCATCGCCTGCATCCAGCGCATCGCGGATGCGTGTGAAGTGGTGGCTGAACTGGCGAAAGCCCAGCGTCACATAGAGCACGGCCACATTCCAGACCATGGCCAGCGGCCAGCCCACGCCCCACAGCAGCAGCAGATAGATGCCCGTCACCAGCACGCAGGGCAATGCCACCGCCACGGTCCAGGCCAGCCAGCCATGGTGCGCCTGGCCGGCATCGAAGTTGCGGCGCACCGAAACCGTCCAGGCCCTGTAGCCTGTGTGCACGAGATTGGCCGGCGTCAACGGGCGCGCCTGCTCGATCAGCAAGGCGATCAGAATGGCAAAGAAACTCATCCGGCCATCATACTGGCGCATGCAGACAGGTCAGTGACCCCGGGGTGGCACGGCCCGCGATCCGGGCGTCAGGCCGACAGGAATCGGTAAAGATTTCGCAGCATGCCGGCCGTGGCGCCCCAGATGTAGCGCTGGCGATCACCATCCTGGTAGGGCATTGCAAACCATTCGCGCGGCACGCCGTTCCAGACCATGGAGTGGCGCTCATGGTTGGCAGGATCGAGCAGGAAGGCCAGCGGCACCTCGAACACATCCGCCACTTCGTAGGGATTGGGATTGAGGTGCGCCCGGGGATCGACCAGGGCCACCACCGGCGTGATCAGGAAGGCCGTGCCCGTGATGTAGATGGGCAGCGTGCCCAGCACTTGCACATCACTGGCGGCCAGTCCGACTTCCTCATGCGCCTCGCGCAGGGCCGTGGCCTGGGCAGAGGCATCCTCCGGATCGCGCTTGCCGCCCGGAAATGCCACCTGCCCCGAATGCGTGGACAGGTGGGCCGTGCGCTCGGTCAGCAGCACCGTGGGCTCGGGGCGCATCACGATGGGCACAAGCACGGCGGCATCTGTGGGCTGGCGATCGCTGAAGCGCTTCTCGCGCACCACCTCGGGAGCCCACTGGGGCGGCAGCGCAAAGCGCTGGCGCAGGGCCTCGGGCGTGCGGGCTTCGGGGGGCACGGCAGGCAGGTGGCTGTCCTTGCCAATCAGTTGCGCCATGCGCGGGTCTGCGATCGACGGCACGGCTGCGGGCACTGGCCCGCCGGTCGGCACGGGAATGGCGGTATCGGGCAGAGAGGACACGAATGAAGGCTTGTGATGGGAAACGGCCGGACAACAAAAAAGCCGCTACAGGCGACTGTAGCGGCTTTCCAGCTGTGACGCAGGTGCTTAGGCTTCGGCAGAAACCTTGACACGCGACGGCAGCTTTTCCTTGATGCGGGCCGACTTGCCGCTGCGCTCACGCAGGTAGTACAGCTTGGCACGACGCACATCACCGCGACGCTTGACTTCGATGCCGGCGATCAGGGGCGAGTAGGTCTGGAACGTACGCTCCACGCCTTCACCGCTGGAGATCTTGCGCACGGTGAAGCCGCTGTTCAGGCCACGGTTGCGCTTGGCGATCACCACGCCTTCGTAAGCCTGCACGCGCTTGCGGCTGCCTTCGACCACGTTCACGCTCACGATGACGGTGTCACCGGGGGCGAACTGGGGGATGGTCTTGTTCAGACGGGCGATTTCCTCTTGCTCGAGGATCTGGATCAGATTCATGGTCAACATCCAATCGATCTTGTCCGCGCCAGGATTGGCAAGCGCCGGGATTGGCGCCATGGCTGCTTTGTTCGTAGCAGCGGCCGGATAGAGGATCGAAGAATCGCGGATTATAGCCCGGAGACGTTTTTTGCCAAAAACCCCTCGTCCTTGGCGTTGAGCAGGCCCTGGGCGCGCGCCTGCTCTATCAGCTCGGGCCGGTGCCTGGCCGTGATGGACAGGCGCTGGTCGCGCCGCCAGCGCTCGATCTGCGCGTGGTGGCCGGACAACAGTGGCGCCGGCACTTCCCGCCCTTCCCAGACTTCGGGACGGGTGTAGTGCGGGCAATCGAGCAGGCCGTCGAGCGCCGGATTGAAGCTGTCCTGCTGGAAACTGCCTTCGTCATTGAGCACGCCGGGCTGCAGCCGTGCGACGGCATCCAGCAGGGCCATGGCAGCGATCTCGCCGCCAGACAGCACGAAGTCGCCCAGGCTCAACTGGTGCGTGACATGGGTATCGATGAAGCGCTGGTCCAGGCCCTCGTAGCGGCCGCACAGCAAGATTGCGCCCTGCCCCTGCGCCCAGTCGGCCACCACGGCATGGCGCAGCGTGGTGCCGATCGGCGAGAACAGCACCACGGGAGCCGGCTCGGGCTCGCCGGCCTCGCGGCGCGCCTGCTGCGCCGTCTCAAGGCAGCGCTGCAGCGGCTCGGCCATCATCACCATGCCCGGACCGCCGCCAAAGGGGCGATCGTCCACGCGCCGGTAGTTGCCCTGGGCATGGTCGCGCGGATTCCACAGGTGCACGCCGACCTGGCCCGAGGCATAGGCACGGCGCGTGACGCCGCTTTCAAGAAACGGCGTGAACAGCTCAGGGAACAGCGTGATGATGTCGAAGCGCATGGAGGTCGGCGATCAATAGTCGGGCTGCCAGTCGGCAACGATGGTCTTGCCCGGCAGATCCACCTTGTCCACATAGGCATCGACAAAGGGAATCATGCGCTCGCGCTCCTTGCCATCCTCTTCATAGGCCAGCACCAGCACGGTCTGCGGGCCGGTGGACAGCAGGTCGCGGACGACGCCCAGGGCCACGCCCTCGCGGTTGACCACGGACAGGCCCAGCAGATCGACCCAGTAATACTCGCCATCTTCGGGCTGCGGGAAATCGCTGCGCGCCACGAAGATGCGCGCGCCACGCAGGGCCTCGGCGGTATTGCGGTCGTTCACGACAGGCGATGTGGCGACGACGGAATCGGAGTGGACGCGCGCCTGCTTGACCGGCAGCAGCACGGTTCCGGCGAACTGCCGCGCACCCTTATCGGGGGGCTGCAGATACCACTGCTTTGCGGTGAACAGGGCCTCGGGGTCGGCGCTGAAGGCGGCCACCTTGAACCAGCCCTTGATGCCCCAGGCATCGGCGATGCGCCCGACCTCCACGGCATCGGCGGGCAGGACGCTGGCTTCGAGTTCAGGCATGTGGCTCATGGCAGTCGGTAGGCAGTAGATGGACAGTCAATGCAGATCGTTGCAGATCCGTGCAAGGCGATCCAGAGGGGAAAACAAAAACGGGCTCCGTCAGACAAGCCAACGGAACCCGATTTCAGAAGGGATGCTGGATTAGGCAGCAGTCTTCTGGGTGGCCTGCTTGATCAGGCGCTCTGCGGTCTCGGAAGCCTGCGCGCCAACGCCCTTCCAGTAGTTCACGCGGTCCAGAGCAACGCGCAGACCCTCTTCGCCGCCACGGGCGTTGGGGTTGTAGAAGCCCAGGCGTTCGATGAACGAACCATCGCGGCGCACGCGCTTGTCGGCGGCAACGATGTTGTAGAACGGACGGGCCTTGGAACCGCCGCGAGAGAGTCGAATGACGACCATGATTTTCCTTCGGGTGGGCGCAGCCACCACACAATTAACTAGACAATGAATGGCTGCACATGTTTTGCGGCGTTTGAGACACGCGACATGGCCACCCGGCCAGCGACACGCCGTAAAACCAGCGATTATATCCAACTTCCCTTTCCATGCCTACCATTCGCTCAAGCCTGGACGGCGATCTCGCCGCCATCACCTCCATTTACCGCCACCACGTGCTGCACGGCACGGGCACGTTCGAGACCGATCCCCCTGCCGAATCGGACATGGCAACGCGCCGCGCGGACGTGCTGGCCAAGGGCCTGCCTTATCTGGTCGCCGTGGACGAACAGGGCCAGGTGCTGGGCTTTGCCTACGCCAACTGGTTCAAGCCGCGCCCGGCCTATCGCTTCTCCGCCGAGGATTCCATCTACGTGCATGACGCGGCGCGCGGCCAGGGCGTGGGCCGCCTGCTGCTCGATGCGCTGTCGCGCGAATGCGAGGCGGCCGGCGTGCGCAAGCTGCTGGCGGTGATCGGCGACTCGGCCAATGCCGGCTCCATCGGCGTGCACCGCGCCGCGGGCTTCACCCCGGCGGGCACGCTGAGCTCCATGGGATGGAAGTTCGGCCGCTGGCTGAACATCGTTCTCATGGAGAAGACCCTGGGAGACGGCAACCGCAGTTCGCCCGAATAATGGGCGCATGAACCGACCCAGCACGCCATTGCCTCAGCCCGCCCAAGCACAGCAGGGGGCTGCGCGCTCCAAAAGCAAGACCCTGACGGCCTGGCTGGCCTTTGTCGGCGGGCCGCTGGGGCTGCACCGCTTCTATCTGCATGGCTTCGGCGACTGGCTGGGCTGGCTGCTGCCCGTGCCCACGGCGCTGGGCGTATACGGCATCGAGCGCGTCCAGCAACTGGGGCAGGACGACCAGCTCAGCTGGCTGCTGATTCCGCTGCTGGGCTTCACCATCGCCGGCTGCGCGCTGCGCGCCATCCTCTACGGGCTGACCGACACTGAAGCCTGGAACCGGCGCCACAACCCCGGCATTGACGTGCAGGCGCAGGCCGGGCGCACGGGCTGGTCAACCATCTTTGCCATTGCACTGTCCCTGATGCTGGGTGCCGCCGTGCTCATGGCCAGCATTGCCTACAGCTTCCAGCACTACTTCGAGCACCAGGTGGAGGAAGCGCGCAAGATTTCGCAGTGAAGTTTTCGCTGTGGTGCGCCAGCGCGTGCCTCCACCCAAAAAGAAAGACCGCCAATGGCGGTCTTTCTTTTTGGGGCAGTTGTCGCAGCTCAGTACAGCTGGAGGCTGATCCAGTAGGCAATGGAAGCCACGAAGGCGCTGGCAGGGATCGTCAGCACCCAGGCCCAGACGATGTTGCCTGCCACGCCCCAGCGCACGGCGCTGGCACGCTGGGTGGAGCCCACGCCGACGATGGCGCCCGTGATGGTGTGCGTGGTCGAGACCGGCACGCCCAGGAAGGTCGCGAAGAACAGCGTCAGCGCGCCACCGCTTTCTGCGCAGAAGCCTCCCACGGGCTTGAGCTTGGTGATCTTCTGGCCCATGGTCTTGACGATGCGCCATCCGCCGAACATGGTGCCCAGGCCGATGGCCAGGTAGCAGCTGACGATGGTCCACAGCGGCGGCTCCGCGTCGCCGGCATTGGCATAGCCGGTGGCGATCAGCAGCAGCCAGATGATGCCGATGGTCTTTTGCGCATCATTGCCGCCGTGGCCCAGGCTGTAGGCACCGGCGGAGACCAGCTGCAGCCGACGGAACCAGCGGTCCACCCGGTTGGGAGCGGCGCGGCGGCAGATCCAGGCCACCAGCACCATCATCAGCGAGCCCAGCAGGTAGCCCAGCAGCGGCGAGACGAAGATGAAGGCCACGGTCTTCCAGATGCCGCTGGCGATCAGTGCGCCCGCGCCGGCCTTGGCGATCACGGCGCCCACGATGCCGCCGATCAGCGCATGCGAGGAGCTGCTGGGGATGCCGTAGTGCCAGGTGATCACGTTCCAGGCAATGGCGCCGACCAGGGCGCCGAAGACCACGTGCGTGTCCACGATGCCGGGCTGGACGATCCCCTTGCCCACGGTGGCCGCCACGCTGAGGTGGAAGACAAAGACCGCCACCACGTTGAAGAAGGCCGCGAAGGCCACGGCCTGCGTGGGCTTGAGCACGCCCGTGGAGACCACGGTGGCGATCGAGTTGGCAGCATCGTGGAAGCCGTTCATGAAGTCGAACAGCAAGGCCAGCACCACCAGCAGGATCACGACCCACAGGGCCGCTTGTACGGATTCCATAACGAAACGACTCCGCGAGGGCTCAGGAATTCTCGAGGACGATGCCCTCGATCAGGTTGGCCACGTCCTCGCAGCGGTCGGTCACCGTCTCCAGCAGCTCGTAGATGGCCTTGAGCTTGATGACTTCGCGCACATCGGGCTCTTCGCGGAACAGCTTGCTCATGGCCGAGCGCATCACGCGGTCGGCGTCCGATTCGAGGCGGTCGATTTCCTCGCAAGTCTTCATCGCCGCGTCCACCACCGATGGATCGGAGATGCGCGACAGCAGCTTGACCGCATCGCGCAGCCGCTCGCAGCAGCGCACGCACAGGTCGGTCAGGCGCGTGATCTCATCCGTCATGTGGCGCACGTCGTACAGCGCCATGGTCTCGGCCGAGTCCTGGATCAGGTCGGCCACGTCGTCCATGGTGTTGATCAGCGAGTGGATCTGCTCGCGGTCCAGCGGCGTGATGAAGGTCTTGTGCAGCGCCTTGGTGACGTCATGCGTCACGCGGTCGGCGGCACGCTCGGCGTTGTTCACGTCCTCGTTGTACTTCTCGCGAAGATGAGGATCGTTGTAGTTGGCGACAAGCTGCGAGAAGGCATGCGCGGCATCGACGATGCGGTCGGCATGCTGGTTGAACATCTCGAAGAAATTGCCTTCGCGTGGCAATAGTTTGCCAAAAAGCATGAATGCTCCTTACCGGGAAAAGTGGGAACCAGGCGACTCACTGCGTCACATTGCGGATGCTTGGCATGGCTTCCCGGCTTGAACGGGGCGAAGTGTACTCTTGAGTCCCAAGCGCGTTTTTGCGCGCCGGCGCGCCGTCTTGTCAGCCGCTGCGAAAAATAAAATACACCGCGCCCACCATGCACAGGCCGGCCCAGAGGAAGTCCCATTTGAGGGGCTGGTTCAGATAGAGCACGGCAAAAGGCGCGAACACCGACAGCGTGATCACCTCCTGGATGATCTTGAGCTGCGCCACGCTGAACTGCGTGTGGCCTATGCGGTTGGCGGGCACCTGCAGCAGGTACTCGAACAGCGCAATGCCCCAGCTGACAAGGGCTGCCACGTACCAGGGCGACGAGGCGTGGTTCTTCAGGTGCCCATACCAGGCAAACGTCATGAAGACATTGCTCATGGCCAGCAGGACCACGGTCTGCAGCCCGACGGGGATGTGTTGGAGCCAGTTCATCTGAGGTGCGCCCGGGTGCTGGAAGGCCTGAATTATCGCGCCCGCAGTGCCAGAAGCCGGGTTTTCGATTGCTTTCCAAAAATTGCTTTTTTGCGCGAATTTTCTTGAAAAACCTGCTTCATCGCACAGATACGCAACATCCCGCATCAATAGGCATTCGATGAATCTTCATCAAATCGTCATATTTTTGCCATATCCCGTCGATGGCACGGGACATTCCAGCAACCTGTGCGCAGGCGGCGACTCCGGTGATCACTCGCCCAGGTAGGCGGCCCGCACGCGCGGATCGCTGAGCAGGGTCTGGCCGGGCCCGGTCATGGTGATCAGGCCGGACTCCATCACATAGCCGCGATCGGCCAGCGCCAGCGCACGGCTGGCGTTCTGCTCGACCAGCACCAGCGTCACGCCCAGCGCATGCACATCGCGCACCACCTCGAAGATCTTGTCCACCATGATGGGCGACAGGCCCATGGAGGGCTCGTCCAGCAGCAGCACCTTGGGCTGGCTCATCAGCGCGCGCGCCATGGCCAGCATCTGCTGCTCGCCACCCGACATGGTGCCGGCCAGCTGGTCGCGGCGCTCCTTCAGGCGCGGGAAGATGCCGAACATGCGCTCGATGTCGGCGGCAATGCCGGCCTTGTCGTTGCGCGTGTAGGCGCCCATGAGCAGGTTCTCGGTGATGGTCATGCGCGCGAATACGCCGCGCCCCTCCGGCACCATGACCAGGCCCTGGGCCACCAGATCCCAGGCGCCCACGTTGCGGATGCTGCGGCCCAGGTAGTGCACGTCGCCATCCGCCATCTGCAGGCTGCGCGTGACGGCCTTCATGGTCGTGGTCTTGCCCGCACCGTTGGAGCCGATCAGCGAGACCAGCTCGCCCTGGCGGACCTCGAAGTCCACGCCCTTGACGGCCTGAATGCCGCCATAGGCCACCTTCAGTCCATGGACCTTCAACAGCACCGGCGCGGACACGCCCTTGTCTTGCACTTGCTCACCCATGGTTCAGTGTCCTCCGGTGCCCAGATAGGCTTCGATCACCTTGTCGTTCTTCTGCACCTCGGCCGGCGTGCCTTCGGCGATGGGCTTGCCATAGTCCAGCACGGTGACGCGATCGCACAGGCCCATGACCAGCTTCACGTCGTGCTCGATCAGCAAGATGGTGCGCTGGTCCCGGCGGATGCGGTCGATCAGCTCGCGCAGCTGCACCTTCTCGGTGGCGTTCATGCCGGCGGCCGGCTCGTCCAGCGCGATCAGTTGCGGGTCGGTGGCCAGCGCCCGCGCGATCTCCAGGCGGCGCTGGTCGCCGTAGCTCAGCGTGCGGGCCTTGAAGTCGGCGTATTTGGAAATACCCACGTAGTCCAGCAGTTCGCGGGCCCGCGCGCGGATCGCGGCTTCCTCGGCCTTGAAGCCTGGCGTGCGGAACACCGCGCCGATCAGGCCCGAATGCGTGCGCACATGGCGCCCGACCATCACGTTCTCCAGGGCCGTCATCTCGGCAAACAGCCGGATGTTCTGGAAGGTGCGCGCAATGCCGGCCTTGGCCACCTTGTGCACGGCCGAGGGCTCGTAGGCCTTGCCGGCCAGCTCGAAGCTGCCGCTGTCGGGCGTGTACAGGCCCGTGATCACGTTGAAGAAAGTGGTCTTGCCCGCGCCGTTGGGACCGATCAGGCCGTAGACCTGGCCACGGCCAATGGTCATGCCCACATCGGACAGGGCCTGCAGTCCGCCAAAGCGCTTGGAAATGCCCGAAACCCTGAGCACCGGGGAGGTGGAGCCGTTGTCTGCCGTGTTCGCCATCTGCGTTGTCTCCATGCTCAGGACTGGTGCGGCAGGTTCTTGCCATGCTCGGGCGACGGCCACAGGCCACGCGGACGCATCAGCATGATGACGATCATGGCCAGCGCGATCAGCAACTGGCGCAGGATGGAGGCGTCAAGCCGCCCGTCGGTCATCTGCTGCAAGGGACCGGCCACATAGCGCAGCACCTCGGGCAGGGCCGACAGCAGCACCGCCCCCAGGATCACGCCCGGCAAATGGCCCAGGCCGCCCAGCACCACCATGGCCACGATCATGATGGACTCCATGAGGCTGAACGACTCGGGCGAGACGAAGCCCTGGAAGGCAGCGAACATGGCGCCCGAGACACCACCGAAGGAAGCGCCCATGCCGAAGGCCAGCAGCTTCATGTTGCGCGTGTTGATGCCCATGGCCTTGGCGGCGATCTCGTCCTCGCGGATGGCCATCCAGGCGCGGCCGATGCGCGAGTCCTGCAGGCGCCAGCAGATCACGATGCTGACGAGCACCAGGAAGAGGAACAGGTAGTAGTACAGCGTGACCGAGCTGATGTCGTAGCCGAAGATCTCCTGGCGCTTGGCCAGGTCCAGGCCCAGAATCTTCACCGAATCGATCTGGCCTATGCCCTTGGGGCCGTTGGTGATGTTGACCGGCTGGTCCAGGTTGTTCATGAAGATGCGGATGATCTCGCCGAAGCCCAGCGTGACGATGGCCAGGTAGTCCCCGCGCAGCTTGAGCACCGGGATGCCCAGCAGTATTCCCGTGATGCCCGCCAGCAGCGCCGCCAGCGGTATCACCAGCCAGATGGAGGTATGCAGCCCGTCAGGGAACATGGCGGCAAAGCCCTCGAAGGTCTCCGCCAGATGCGGCGAGGCCATCAGCGCGAACATGTAGGCGCCCACGGCGTAGAACGCCACGTAGCCCAGGTCCAGCAGGCCTGCATAGCCCACCACCACGTTCAGGCCCAGTGCCAGCAGCACATAGAGCAGGGCCAGGTCGGCGATGCGCACCCAGGCATTGCCGAAGTACTGCAGCACCAGCGGCAGCACCATCAGCGCCAGGCCGCCCAGAATCCATTGCACGGTCTTCTTGCTGTTCATGCGGTTCTCCTCAGGCGCGGTCGGCCACACGCTCACCCAGCAGACCCGAGGGGCGCAGCGTCAGGATGATGATGAGCACGATGAAGGCGAAGATATCGGTGTAGTGGCTGCCCAATACGCCGCCCGTGAGGTCGCCGATGTAGCCCGAGCCTATGGACTCGATCAGCCCCAGCAGCATGGCGCCGACCACGGCGCCGGCCAGGTTGCCAATGCCGCCGAACACGGCCGCCGTGAAGGCCTTGAGCCCCGGCAGAAAGCCCATGGTGTGGTGGGCCGTGCCGTAGTTGGAGGCATACATGATGCCAGCGATGGCCGCCAGCACGGCGCCGATGATGAAGGTGGCCGAGATCACCACGTCAGGCTTGACGCCCATCAAGGCCGCCACGCGCGGATTCTCGGCCGTGGCCCGCATGGCGCGCCCGAGCTTGGTGTAGTTGACCAGATAGGTCAGCGATGCCAGCGCGATCGCCGTGACCACCAGCACCAGGATCTGGGTGGGCGTGATCACCGCCGTGCCGATCTCGAAGGGCGTGCTCGGCAGCAGCGTGGGATAGGCCTTGTAGTTGGGCTTCCAGATGATCATGGCCAGCGTCTGCAGCAGCAGCGAGACGCCGATGGCCGTGATCAGCGGCGCCAGGCGCGGGCTGCTGCGCAGGCGGCGGTAGGCCACTTTCTCGATCACGAAATTCAGTGCCGCGGCCACCACGCAGGCGATCACGGTCGCCAGCAGCAGGATCAGCCAGCCCGGCGCACCGGGCATGGCCTCCTGCATCAGGCCTATGCAGCTCCAGCTGGTCAGCGCGCCGACCATGAGCACCTCGCCATGGGCGAAGTTGATGAGCTGGATGATGCCGTACACCATGGTGTAGCCCAGGGCGATCAGGGCGTACATGCTGCCCAGGACCAATCCGTTGATGACCTGCTGAAGCAGTATGTCCATATGCGCTCTCCCCTTTAGTCCAGGATGGAGACATTCAGCGTGCCTCGCATCCAAACGAACGGAGCCAGCAATGCCATGGTGGTGGAAGCTCTCCCGCCGCATCCTGGCTTGTGGCCCGGAAACCGCAGGGGATTGGCGATTCTAGGCACCCCCCGGTGGCCTGCAACGCCTTGTTGCAGGGGGGTTTCCCGAGGCTTTACAAGCCACGTGCTCTTATGTAGCACTGCAGCAATTTGCCGTAGCCAGCATGAACTCCTACCATCAGCGGCAGTGCCGCCAGCCCGCGGTGGCCACGGAGAACCCCGATGAAATACCACGGCAGCTGCCACTGCGGCGGCATCGCTTTCGATGTGGAAGGCGAACTCACGCAGGCCATGGCCTGCAACTGCTCCATCTGCGCGCGCAAGGGCGCGCTCATGTGGTTCGTTCCCCGCGAACAGCTGCAGCTGCAGACGCCCGATGAACAGATGCGGACCTACACCTTCCACCGGCACCTGATCCAGCACCGCTTCTGCCCGACCTGCGGCATCCATCCGTTCGGCGAGGCCATCGATCCCCAGGGCCGGCACATGGCGGCCGTCAACGTGCGCTGCCTGGAAGGCGTGGACCCCGAGGCGCTACGCATCACGCGCTACGACGGGCGATCGGCCTGAGGCTGGCTTCAGGCCCGCAGCGCTTGTTCCTCCACATCGCGCAGGCGGTCCTTGCCGAAGTAGATCTCGTCGCCAACAAAAAAGGTGGGCGATCCGAAAGCGCCACGATGGAAGGCCTGCTCGGTCTTTGCCAGCAGCCGGGCCTTGACTTCGGGCGTCTGGCTTGCGGCGATCAGGGCTGGGGCGTCCAGGCCCGCCCCGGACAGCTCGGTGCCGATCACCTGGGCATCGTCCATCTTGCAGCCCTTCTCCCACATGCTGGAGAACACCGCATCCACATAACGCTCGAAGCAGCCCAGGCCCTGCGCCGCCACGGCCCCGCGCATGATTTGCAGGGTGTTGACGGGAAAGTGCGGATTCATCCGGAAGCGCGTGAGCCCATGCCTTTGCACGAAACGCTGCAGTTCCAGCGCCTCATAGGCGCGCTTGTTGGGAATATCGGCATTCGCCTCGGCCGGTGAGCGGTTGTTGGCCAGCTTGAACAGGCCGCCCAGCAGGACCGGCACATAGTCGAAGCGGATGCCGCTGCGCGCCTCGATTGCGGGGATGACCTGGTGGCAGAGATAGGCGTTGGGGCTGCCGAAGTCGAAGAGGAATTGCACGTTGGGGTTCATGGCGCGGCCTGCATCAAATGGGATGGAACATCGAAGCGAAGGGGCTGAAGGGACGCAAATGGCTGAAGGGCCTACCAGGACTCCATCCAGGGGCGGATTTCGGTTTCATGCGTCCAGGCATCGCGCGGCTGCTGGTGCAGTTGCCAGTAGAGGTCGGCGATGTGGTCGGGATTGAGGATGCCGTCCTGCTGCTTGAGGGCATAGCGCTCGGGAAAGTTGCTCCGGATGAACTCCGTGTCGATGGCGCCGTCGATCACGGGGTGGGCCACATGGATGCCCTTGGGCCAGAGCTCGCGCGCCATGCTCTGGGCCAGCGCACGCAGGCCGTGCTTGGCGCCGGCAAACGCCGCAAAGCCCTCGCGCCCGCGCAGGCTGGCGGTGGCGCCCGTGAAGATGATGGTGCCCCGGCCGCGCGGCAGCATCACCCTGGCCGCCTCCCGCCCCATCAGGAAGCCGGCGAAGCAGGCCATCTCCCAGACCTTGAAGTAGACGCGCGCCGTGGTTTCGGTGATGCCGAAGCGCACGTTGGCGCCGATGTTGAAGACGGCGACCTCGATGGGTGCGATCTCGGCCTCGATCTTCTGCACCAGGGCCACCATTTCCTCTTCCTTGCGCGCGTCACTGCCAAAACCATGGGCCTGGCCACCGGCGGCGCGGATCTGTTCGACCAGGGGCTGGAGCTTGTCCGCGTCGCGGCGCGTGACGCAGGCGATATAGCCTTCGCGCGCAAAACGCCGGGCGATGGCACCGCCCGTGGCGTCACCGGCACCGATGACGAGGATGGCTTTCTTGTCGGTCATGGAATCTCCGTGGATGAAGAAGTCAGTTCATTTTTTGAACTTTATTCACGGTAGGTTTAAAATCTGAACTCGTCAAGCGGGGAACTGCCCAATGAAATGGAACGAACTGGAAGAGGAGCGCTGCTCCATCGCACGCACGGTCTCGGTCATCGGCGACCGCTGGACACTGCTGGTGCTGCGCGACTGCTTTCTGGGCGTACGCCGTTTTGATGAATTCCTGGGGCGCCTGGGCATTTCACGCCCCATGCTGTCGGACAGGCTGGCCAGGCTGGTCGAGGCAGGCGTGCTCAAGAAGGTGGCCTACCAGGAGGCGCCGGTACGGCACGAGTACCGCCTCACGCCCAAGGGGCTGGACCTGCATCCCGTGGTCATGGCCATCGTGCACTGGGGCGATGTACACATGTCCGGCGAGGAAGGCCGGCCCTTGCTGCACCGGCATACGGTGTGCGGCCACACGTTCGACCCCCTGGTCGTCTGCTCGGAGTGCCACGCCCCCCTGCACGCGCGGGACGTGGCGGTGGAGCCCGGCCCGGGCGCCTAGCCCCGGCACCGGCCTGCCCTCACCGGCTTCGGCTATGCGCCGCCAGCCTCTTCGTCCCACTTGCGCAGCACGGCCAGCTTCTCGCCGATCTTGATCTCCAGGCCCCGGGGCACGGGCTGGTACCAGCCCGGCTCCGCAATGCCTTCGGGCAGATAGGTCTCGCCGGCCGCGTAGGCGTTGGGCTCATCGTGCGCGTAACGGTATTCATGGCCGTAGCCCAGCTCCTTCATGAGCTTGGTGGGAGCGTTGCGCAGGTGCACGGGCACCTCGCGGCTCCTGTCCTGCTTCACGAAGGCCCGGGCCTTGTTGTAGGCGTTGTAGCCGGCGTTGCTCTTGGCGGCCATGGCCAGGTAGATGACGGCCTGGCCCAGCGCCAGCTCGCCCTCGGGGCTGCCCAGGCGCTCATAGGTCAGGGCTGCGTCGTTGGCGATCTGCATGGCACGCGGATCGGCCAGGCCGATATCCTCCCAGGCCATGCGCACGATGCGCCGCGACAGGTAGCGCGCATCGGCGCCGCCATCGAGCATGCGCGTGAGCCAGTAGAGCGCAGCATCCGGATGGGAGCCGCGCACGGACTTGTGCAGGGCAGAGATCTGGTCGTAGAAGTTGTCGCCGCCCTTGTCGAAGCGCCTGGCATTCAAGGTCAGCGCGTTCTGCACGAACTCGGCATCGATCCGCGTGACGCCCGCAGCACCGGCCGCCGTCTGGCATTGCTCCAGCAGGTTCAGGAACCGCCGGGCATCGCCATCGGCATAGCCGACGATGGTGTCCCGCGCCAGGTCGTCGAACTCCAGCCCGCCCAGGGCCTTTTCCTGCGCCCGCAGCAGCAGTTGCCGGAGTTCATCGTCGGTCAGGGATTGCAGCACATAGACCTGCGCACGCGACAGCAGGGCCGAGTTCACCTCGAAGGAAGGGTTCTCCGTGGTGGCACCGATGAAGGTGACCAGCCCGCTTTCCGCATAGGGCAGCAGCGCATCCTGCTGGGACTTGTTGAAGCGGTGGATCTCGTCCACGAAGAGGATGGTGTGCCGGCCCATGGCCAGGTTCTGCTGCGCCTGCTCCATGGCCGCGCGGATGTCCTTGACCCCGGAGAACACCGCCGACAGCGCAATGAACTCGCACTTGAAGGCCGTGGCCGTGAGCCGTGCCAGCGTGGTCTTGCCCACGCCGGGCGGCCCCCAGAAGATCATGGAATGCGGCTTGCCTGACTGGAAGGCCAGGCGCAGCGGCTTGCCCTCGCCCAGCAGATGGGACTGGCCCACGACCTCGTCCAGGGTCTTGGGCCGCAGGGCTTCGGCCAGTGGTGCGGAGGGCTCCTGGGTGAACAGATCAGCCATGGGCCAGCTCCGTCGCAGGCAGCGCCGCGCAGAAGGCGTTCGGCAGCCCATGTGCCGGATTCGCTGCCGAGGGGAACAGATGCAGTTGCAAAACCATGACGCCATTGTCCACGCCATGGCGGCAGCGGGTGCGCCGGCCCCTGATGCCTGTACCTGGCCGCGGGGGATGAAGCCATGGATCGCCAGCCGGGAGCCTGGCCATCGCCTGCAGGCATGTCACTCACATGACATGAATGGTTTGCATGCATCTCATAAAGAGCAATCACTGACATTTTTCACCCGCTTCGGGCCGCCGCCCTAAAATGCTGCCCTTTGCGGAGCCGGCCGCGCGGCATGCGCGGCCATAGGGCCTGCGCCATTGCTGCCCCATCGCTCCGCGCCTCCCACCGTTTCCGGAACTGCCTGCCATGCGGCAAGGCGGGACCTTTTCATTTCTACATCCATGCAAACACTCAAGACCCGGGACCTTATCGCCCTAGGCTTCATGACCTTTGCGCTGTTCCTCGGCGCGGGCAACATCATCTTTCCGCCCATGGTCGGCCAGGGCGCCGGCGAGCACGCGGCCGCTGCGGCCACGGGCTTTCTGCTCACGGGCGTGGGCCTGCCGTTGCTCACCGTGGTGGCGCTGGCGCGCGTGGGCGGCGGGCTCGATGCGCTGACCTCGCCCGTGGGCCGCAAGGCCGGCATGGTGCTGGGCCTGCTGATCTATCTCATCCTCGGCCCGCTGTTTGCCACGCCGCGCACGGCCACCGTGTCGTTCGAGATGGGCTTTGCGCCCTTCGTGGGCCACAGCAGCACTGCGCTGTTCATCTACTCGGCGGTGTACTTTGTGCTGGTCATGGGCCTGTCCCTGTTCCCCGGCAAGCTGATCGACACCATCGGCAAGCTGATCACGCCCGTGCTGATCCTGGCCCTGGTGGTGCTGGGTGCCGCCGCCGTGCTGCTGCCGGCCGGTGCCGCCACCAGCGCCAGCGGCGACTACCTGGTCGCGCCCCTGACCGAAGGGTTTCTGGAGGGCTACCAGACCATGGACGCGCTGGGCGCCCTGGCCTTCGGCATCGTCATCGTCAACGCCATCCGGGACCGGGGCATCTCCCACACCGGGCTGCAGACGCGCTACGCCATCATCGCGGGCGTGATCGCGGCCGTGGGCCTGGGCCTGGTGTATCTGTCGCTGATCCATCTGGGCGCCACCAGCCAGTCCATCGCCCCGCAGGCGCAGACCGGCGTGCTCATCCTCACGCGCTATGTGGATCACACCTTCGGCCCCATCGGCAGCCTGCTGCTGGCCGTGGTGATTTCCCTGGCCTGCCTGACCACGGCCGTGGGCCTGGTCAGCGCCTGTGGCGCCTACTTCAGCGAGATGCTGCGCCTGCCCTACCGCGCGGTGGTGGTGGCCATTGGCCTGGCGTGCATCCTGGTGTCCAACCAGGGCCTGGCCCAGCTGATCGCCCTGTCCGGCCCCGTGCTGGTGGGCATTTATCCGCTGGCCATCGCCCTGGTGGTGTTGAGCCTGCTGTCAGGCCTGTGGCGCAATGCGCAGCGCGTGTTCGCGCCGGTGCTGGCCGTGGCGCTGGTGTTCGGTCTTGTCGATGCCGCCAAGGCGGCCGGCTGGCAGGACTGGCTGCCGGCCTTCCTGAACAGCCTGCCGGGCAACGGCATGGGCTGGGCCCTGCCCGTGGCAGCCACCCTGGTGCTGGCGGCGCTCCACGACCGGCTGCGCCCGGCCCCGGCCACCGCGTTCAGGCCGTCCTGAAACGCGCCATGAGTTCGACCAGCTGATGGGCCTGCTTGCGCAGGCTCTCGGCGGCCGAACTGGTCTGCTCCACCAGCGCGGCGTTCTGCTGGGTCCCCTCCTCGATGCGGACGATGGCGCTGTTGACGTGGCTCACGCCAGCGCTCTGTTCGCCGCTGGAGTGGCTGATGGCGCCGATCATGCGCGAGACCTTCGCAATCACCTCCTGCACCGAGGCCATGGTCGCACCCGCGCTGTCCACCTCCTCGGCCCCCAGGGCCACGCGCTGGGCGTTGGCCTGGATCAGGTCACGGATTTCCCGCGCAGCGCCCGAGCTGCGCTGGGCCAGCGTGCGGACCTCGGCGGCGACCACGGCAAAGCCCCGGCCCTGTTCGCCGGCCCGCGCGGCCTCCACGGCCGCATTGAGCGCAAGAATATTGGTCTGGAACGCGATGCCGTCGATCACCTCGATGATGCTGACCACGCGCTCGGACGCATCCTGGATGCTGCGCATGGTGCCCACGACGGCCGAGATGGCATCGCCACCGCGCGTGGCGATGTCGCTGGCGGACGAAGCCAGCAGGTTGGCCTTCTCTGCGTGATCGGCATTGCCGCGCACGGTGGAGTCGAGCTGGTCCATGGACGACGCCGTCATCTGCAGGGCCGATGCCTGCTGCTCGGTGCGCTGGGCCAGGTCGCTGTTGCCGGCCGCGATCTGCGAGCTGGCGGATGCCACCTGCTCCGCATTGCCGCGCACTTCCACGACGATGCTGCGCAGCTGCTCCTGCATGGCGCCCAGCGCCCGCAGCAGCTGGCCCAGTTCGTCTGGCCCGCCGCTCGCTATGGCATTGGTCAGATGGCCCTGGGCCACCTTCTCGGCCAGTTGGACCGCGCTGCGCAGCGGTGCCACCACGGCACGTGTGATGAGCCAGCCAATGGCCACGCCGGCCACGGCCGCCACCAGCATCAGCACCAGGCTCAGCTCCGTGGCGTGCTTGCCGCTGCTGTAGGCATCGTCGGCCACCGCCTTGCTCTGCGCCGCAATGCCGGCCTTGAGCTGGGAAAGCAGCTCGGCCGGCTCGCGGTCCACGCCGCGCACGGCCATGTCGCCCACGGAGGGGTCGAAGCCCGTGGCCTCGAATTTGTCCAGCCCCACGCGGTAGCCTTCGGCCATCTTGCGGTGCTGCGCCACAAAGCCCTGGGCAATCTCGCGCAGGGAGGCATCGTCCACCAGGGCCAGCAAGGCCGCGGTCTTGTCCTGCACGGCGCGCTCATCGGCCAGAAAGCCCTTCCAGTGCTGCTCGCGCAGCGCGTTGTCCGAGCCGCGCAGCAGCACGTTCTTCCATTCCTGGACCTGGGTTTTGAAGTGGCCTTCCACCTCGGCGGCAAGGCGTTCCGCCGCCATGTGGCGCTGGACATCGCCGTGAAAGACGCCTAGGGATCGATGGGCCGACCAGAGTCCGAAGAATCCGGCAGCGAGGGTAAATAGCAGCGCCATGGCAATGGCGAGCGGCAACTTGCGACTGAGGTTCATAAAGGCATGCGAGAGCCGGCCAGCATGTCCTCGGAGGGACGTCGAAACAATCGCTGGCCGCAGGCCGCCATTGTCTCGACGATATTAGGCAAAACCATTACAAAACCTCACAAACTGCGCACTGCAGCTGTGACCGGCCTGAAGGGTTGCCCCGCGCAGCAGCGCGGCTTACTGCTTGAGCACGTCGGCGCCCGCTGGCACCTTGAAATCGAAAGTCGAGGCCGGCAGGGACGCCTGGGTCTGCAGCTGGCTGAAGCGGATCAGCGAACGCTGGCCAAAGCTGTCCAGGATGTCCAGCGCCGAAAGCTGGCCATCGGCCGCAAAGCCCACGCGCACGCTCTTGAGCTGGCCGTTCTTGTCCTTGGGGCTGGCCTGGACCCATTGCAGGCCATCCTGCTCGGGCGCGGATTGCAGATCGAAGTCGGCACTCAACGCCTTGAGATCGTTGGCCGACGCCAGGATGGCGGCCGGCGTGCTGCCCAGGGCCTGGGCCTGGGGGCGCTGCGTGACCTGGTTGAGGTCGGCGTCATAGAGCCACAGCGTCTTGCCGTCGGCGACGATGGTCTGCTCGAACGGCTTGGTGTAGACGAACCTGAACTTGCCGGGACGCTGGAATTCGAACTGGCCGCTGGAGTTCTTGGTGCGCGGCGGCTGGCCATCCTTGGACGGGGCCGTGACGGCCTGGGTGAATTCGGCGCGGCCGGCCTGGGAATTCTTCATGAATGCTTCCAGGCTCTTGAGGCCATCGGCCCACGAGGCCGTCGCGCTTGCCGCGATCACAACTGCAGTCAACAGACGTTTCATTCTTTCTCCATGATTGCGGGGAAGCGGGCTCATTCCCCGGCGCGCGCGGGCACCAGCACTTCGCGCTGCCCGCTGGCCGTGAGACCGCTGACGAGGCCCGCCTTTTCCATATCTTCCAGCAGGCGCGCCGAGCGGTTGTAACCAATCCTGAGCTTGCGCTGCACATACGAGATGCTGGCCTTGCGGTCCTTGAGGACCACTTCCACGGCCTGGTCGTACATGGGGTCCTTCTCGCCGTTGCCGCCATCGCCGGACTCCGAGCCGAACTCGCTGTCGCCCTCGGCCGTGCCGCCTTCGAGCACGCCTTCGATGTAGTCGGCCTCGCCCTGCTCCTTGAGGTAGCCCACCACGCGGTGCACTTCCTCGTCCGACACGAAGGCGCCGTGCACGCGCACGGGCAGGCCCGTGCCGCTGGCCATGTAGAGCATGTCGCCCATGCCCAGCAGGGATTCGGCGCCCATCTGGTCAAGCACGGTGCGGCTGTCGATCTTGCTGCTGACCTGGAAGGCGATGCGCGTGGGGATGTTGGCCTTGATCAGGCCGGTGATCACGTCCACGCTGGGGCGCTGGGTGGCCAGGATCAGGTGGATGCCGGCCGCGCGGGCCTTCTGGGCCAGGCGAGCGATCAGCTCCTCGATCTTCTTGCCGACCACCATCATCAGGTCGGCCAGCTCGTCGATGACGATGACGATGTGCGGCAGGCGCTGCAGCGGCTCCGGCTCCTCGGGCGTGAGGCTGAAGGGGTTGGGAATGGATTCCTCGCGCGCCTTGGCCTCGTCGATCTTGGTGTTGTAGCCCGCCAGATTGCGCACGCCCAGCTTGCTCATGAGCTTGTAGCGGCGCTCCATCTCGGCCACGCACCAGTTCAGGCCATTGGCGGCCTGCTTCATGTCGGTGACCACGGGGCACAGCAGATGCGGAATGCCTTCGTAGACCGACATTTCCAGCATCTTGGGGTCGATCATCAGCAGGCGCACATCACGGGCCTCGGCCTTGTACAGCAGCGACAGGATCATGGCGTTGATCCCCACCGACTTGCCCGAACCCGTGGTGCCGGCCACCAGCACGTGCGGCATCTTGGCCAGATCGGCCACGACCGGATTGCCCACGATGTCCTTGCCCAGGCCCATGGTCAGCATGCTCTTGGCGTCGTGGTAGACCTGCGAGCCCAGCACCTCGGACAGGCGGATGGACTGGCGCTTGGCATTGGGCAGCTCCAGCGCCATGAAATTCTTGCCGGGAATCGTCTCGATCACGCGAATGGACACCAGGGACAGCGAGCGCGCCAGATCCTTGGCCAGGTTCACGATCTGCGAGCCCTTGACGCCCGTGGCCGGCTCGATCTCGTAGCGCGTGATCACGGGGCCGGGCATGGCGGCGACCACATGCACATCGACACCAAAGTCCTTGAGGCGCTTTTCGATCAGCCGGCTGGTCATCTCCAGCGTTTCGGGCGAGACGCTTTCCTGGCGCTGCTGCGCCGCATCGAGCAGATCCACCTGGGGCAGCTTGCTGTCGGGCAGTTCGGAGAACAGGGGCTTCTGGCGCTCCTTGACCACGCGCACGCTGGGTAGCGCTGCCTCCTGGAGCACGGGTTCGATGATCTGCACGGGCTGCGGATGCTGAACGGCGCTTTCCGTGCGCTCTTCCTGCACCACTTCCTCGCGCTCGCGCGCAGCGCGGCGGCCAGCGGCTTCGTCCCGGGCCTTTTCACGGCGCGCAAAAAGAAAGAGCACCCAGCCGTCCAGGCGTGCGCCCATGGATTCGGCCAGATGACCCCAGGAAAAACGGAACACCATGGCCAGGCCGATCACGGCCACGCAGATGCCGATCAGGCCCGAGCCCATGAAGCCCAGCCACTGCAGGCTGTGGTACCCCAGCATGTAGCCGAAGACGCCGCCGGCCGGGCCGGGCAGCACGCTCTCAAAGCGGTACAGGCGCGTCCACTCCAGTGCGCAGCTCGCACCCAGCAGCAGCAGCAGCCCGCCCCAAAAGCGCAGGCGCCGGCGCCACAGGGGCGGCAGTGGCACACCGTCGCGCGGCACGCCGCCGCGCAGCCAGCGCGCAAAGGAAGACAGCCAGGTCTGCAGCGAGGCCAGCACCAGCCACCAGACCGACATGCCGAAACCGAAATAGCAGGCGTCGGCCAGCCAGGCTCCGACGCGGCCCATCCAGTTGGCGACCAGGCGCGCGTGTCCCGCCCCGGAGGTGGACCACGCTGGATCCTGGGGCGAGTAGCTGAGCATGGAGGCAAGCCAGAACACCAGGGCCAGCAGCCCGGCCAGCAGCAGCATTTCGTGGCCGAAGCGCGCCACCATGCCGGGGCGCGCCGCAGACCTGGATTTGCCCTTGGCGGATGTGGAAGCGTTCAGAGCGTTCAATGAGTAAGTCATACGCAGGCGGGAGCTTACCCCAGCCCCCTCGGACTGGCCGCAAAAACAGCCAGGGCGACCCGCAAGCGTAATGCAAGCACTTGCAACAGAGCATGACACCGCCGCATGACGGCGCCACGTCGATCATTTTTGACAATCCGGGCCATTGATCCATATGGCAACGGGAACCTGACTGCGGAGCGATACTCCATTGCTGTTCCCGATGTATCTTTTTTCTGCACGCCGACTGCCGGCGTGCGCCTTTTTCAAGAACTGCATCCATGTCTTCTACCCAACACGCCAAAGTCCTGATCCTCGGCTCCGGCCCTGCCGGCTACACGGCCGCCATCTATGCCGCGCGCGCCAACCTCAACCCGCTGCTGGTGACCGGCATGGCCCAGGGCGGCCAGCTGATGACGACGACCGAGGTGGACAACTGGCCTGCAGACGTGAACGGCGTGCAGGGCCCCGAGCTGATGCAGCGTTTTCTGGAGCACGCAGAGCGCTTCAAGACCCAGGTGGTGTTCGACCACATCCACAGCGTCGATTTCTCCAAGCGCCCCTTCACGCTGACCGGCGACTCCGGCACCTATACCTGCGACAGCCTGATCATCGCCACCGGCGCCTCGGCCAAGTACCTGGGCCTGCCCTCCGAAGAGGCCTTCATGGGCCGCGGCGTCTCCGGCTGCGCCACCTGCGACGGTTTCTTCTACCGTGAGCAGCCCGTGTGCGTGGTCGGCGGCGGCAACACGGCCGTCGAGGAAGCCCTGTACCTGTCCAACATCGCCAGCAAGGTCACCCTGGTGCACCGCCGCGACAAGTTCAAGGCCGAGCCCATCCTCGTGGACAAGCTCATGGACAAGGTCCGGGCCGGCAAGATCGAGCTCAAGACCCACTTCGTGCTCGAAGAGGTGCTGGGCGACCAGTCCGGCGTGACCGGCATCCGCATCAAGAGCACCCAGGACGGCCATGCCGAGGATATCCAGCTGCAGGGCTGCTTCATCGCCATCGGCCATGCGCCCAATACCGAGATCTTCAAGGGCCACCTGGAGATGGACGAGACCGGCTACATCATCACCCAGGGCGGCCTCAAGGGCTTTGCCACGCAGACCAGCGTGCCCGGCGTGTTCGCGGCCGGCGACGTGCAGGACCATGTCTACCGCCAGGCCATCACCAGCGCCGGCACGGGCTGCATGGCCGCGCTGGACGCCCAGCGCTTCCTCGAACAGGAATAAGCAGGACGCCACCCCGCCCGCCCTGCTCTCCCGCAGGGTGGCAAAAGCCCCTGGCTGCAGCCGTGTTTGGCTGGCCCAGGGGCTTTTCTCATGGAGACGCTATAATCCGTGGCTTTGCTGAATTTGAAGCGCGCCTTGCTTGCATGGCCAGGACACTTTCAGCATGGGGTTACCGCCACCCTTTATGGCGAGGTGAGGTTGCCGGCAAGCCATGCAGCAAATGCAGGGCATCAGCGTCGGCGGCTGTACAACTATCGGAGTGTCCTCATGGCACGCGTATGTGAAGTAACGGGCAAGAAGCCCATGGTGGGAAACAACGTTTCCCACGCCAACAACAAGACCAAGCGTCGTTTCCTGCCCAACCTGCAATACCGCCGTTTCTGGGTTGAGAGCGAAAACCGTTGGGTGCGCCTGCGCGTTTCCAGCGCTGCTCTGCGCCTGATCGACAAGAACGGTATCGACTCCGTGCTCGCAGACCTGCGTGCCCGTGGCCAAGCCTAAATCCCTCAAGGAGAAACACCATGGCTGCTAAAGGCGGACGCGAAAAGATCAAGCTGGAATCCACTGCAGGAACCGGCCACTTCTACACCACGACCAAGAACAAGAAGACAATGCCCGAGAAGATGGCGATCATGAAGTTTGATCCCAAGGCTCGCAAGCACGTCACGTACAAGGAAATCAAGCTGAAGTAATTCAGCCTGTTCCCGGTACCGACAAAAAACCGCCCGGCGCAAGCCCGGCGGTTTTTTTGCGTCCGCTTTGTGTTGGCTTTGTGCCCGCTTTGCGTCCGTTTTTCGTCTGTTTTTCGCCTGTCACCCACTGCGCGCCGGCTGACCCAGCTGCGCACAGGCCATGGCACCCAGCTCGCGGCAGGCCTGCTCGATCACGGCATCCACCGGCAGGGTGCAGCCCAGGCGCATGCAGTGCTCGTAGCGCCCCGAGTTCGAGAACATGCTGCCCGGCGCCGTGCGGATGCCGCGCGCCAGCGCCTGCGTGAACAGCGCGGACGTGGACACGCCAGCCGGAAACTCCAGCCACAGGCTGAGCCCGCCGGGCGGCAGGCTCAGCCGCGTGCCCAGCGGGAAAAACCGCGCCACCAGCTGCGCCATGCCTTCACGCTGGCGCCGCAACTGCTGCTTGAGGCGCTGCAGATTGCGCAGATGCGCGGGCGAGCCCACGCAGGCGGCCGCCAGCAACTGGGCCAGGGTCTGGGTGCCCCGGCTGCGCGCGAACTTGAGCATCTGCACCCGCCCATGCCACTGGCCAGCGTTCATCCAGCCCTGGCGCAGGCCCGGCGCCATGCTCTTGTTGAAGGCCTCGCAATAGATGACATGGCCCGGCAGGCGATCCCAGGCCTTGATGGGGCGCACGGGCTGGCTGCTTTCCACGAACAGTCCATAGGAGTCGTCCTCGATCAATGCCACGCCGTGGGCGCCGCACAGATCGACCAGCCTGGCCTTGTGCTCATCGGGAATGCGCGTACCCAGCGGCATCTGCAGCTCGGGCACGACCACCACGGCCTTCAGGCGCGGCTGGGTCTGCAGGGCCAGCTCCAGCGCCTCGATGGACAGGCCGGTGCGCGGGCTGCAGGGAATCTCCAGCGCCTGCATCTGCAAGGACTCCACCACCTGCAGCAGGCCGTAGTAGGTCGGCGACTCCACGGCCACCACGTCGCCGGGCGAGGCCACGGCGGCCAGCGCCAGGCTCACGGCCTCGGAATTGCCCGTGGTCGCCAGCACGTCGGCCGGTGCCACATGGATGCCCGCCGCCAGCGCGCGCCGCGCCATGGCGCGCTGGAAATCAGGGTGGCTGCCCATCATGGAGCGCCCCAGTACCAACAGGTCAGGCTGCTCGCGCAGCAGCCGGGCGGCGGCCTGGTTCAGGTAGCCGCGATCGAACAGTTCGGGCGGCGGCGTGGCACCGCCCAGGTCCACGCGCACATCGGCCTGGCGGCCGCGCTCCAGCATCAGGGAAATGTGTTCATTGATGCCTGCGAAGTGCGGCTGCGGCAGCGGTTGCACCGGCTGGCTCAGGTCGGGCTCGCTGGCCGGGGCCAGGCCTGCAGGCCGGGCATCGCGCACAAAGTAGCCCACGCGCGGGCGGGCTTCGAGCTGGCCCAGGTCCTCCAGATGCCGCAGCGTCTGCAGCGCCGTGGACAGGCTGACCTCATGGCGGCGCATCAGCTCGCGCACGGAAGGCATGCGCTCGCCCGCCTTGAGCGTGCCCAGTTCCATGGCCAGGCTGTAGTCGGCCGCCAGGCGGCGGTACAGGGTCGGCGAGGCGCTTGCAAGGGTCATGGAACAGATGGAGAACGAATCAGGGACGAGAGGACTTGCCCGCGATCTTGCCCCAAGACGCTGTTACGCAACAGATACAGATCCATCGACCACAAAGCAGAACAGATCCACCGCCATCTGCACTGCTGCGATGCAACAAGCCGCGGGCTGTGCCTGTGCCGATGAAGGCCGCATGCCTACGCTTGAGGGCCTGGAATCACAGGACACAGACCATGCACAACGCCGACACCCGCTCCTTCGAACTGCGCCATCTTGCCCCCGGCAACGATATTCACCTGCATGTGCTGGAGGGCAGTGAACTGTTCTGCCGCCACGGCCCGCTGGAAATCACCGCCCCGCAACAGGCCTGGGCGGATGGGGTGCCCGCGCCGGCCCTCAGGCTGCAGCCGGGCCAGGGCTGGCGTGCGGGCGCCGATCTGCAGATACGGGTCCGCTCCTTGTCCCAGGCCATGGCAAGCCTGGAACTGCGGCAGAGCCCCACAGCAAAAAGCCGCATCGCCTCCGAAGAGGGGATGCGGCCCCGGGCATGGTCGGTTGCCGGCTGGCTTCGCGGCTTCAGGCGTGGGCAGCGCGCAGCTTGACGGAAAACTCCTTGAGCGCGGCAATGCCGCTGGCCTCGGCGCGATGGCACCAGGCCTGCAGATGGGCTGTCAGTTGCTCGCGCGACAGCGAGGTGTTCAGCCACAGCTGGCGCAGCTCCTCGCGCATGACCAGCATCTGGTCGAGCACGGGGTGGGCTGCGCGCGCCTGGGCCAGTTGCCCCTGCGCCTGGGCGGGCACCTTGTCGGCATCGCGGTGCAGCCAGCGGCGCGCCGTCTTGAGCAGGGACAGGTCGGCCTGCCGGGCCTTGCGCTGCTTGAGCGCATCGAGCTCGATCTGCACGGCGGCGCGCACGCCGCGCGCATAGCGGGCCATGACCTCGTAGCGGTTGGCGATCACGGCCTCCAGCGTCTTTTCGTCGGCCACGGGCTTGACGGCGCCCATGACCAGCCGCGGCGCCGTCTTCTTGACCTTGGCCCAGCCCAGCTTCTGCATGGCGCTGATGTAGACCCAGCCCACGTCGAACTCATAGCGCTTGACCGAGAACTTCGCCGAGGTCGGGTAGGTATGGTGGTTGTTGTGCAGTTCCTCGCCGCCAATGATCAGGCCCCAGGGCACGAGGTTGGTGCTGGCATCCTGGGCCTCGAAGTTGCGGTAGCCCCAGAAATGGCCCAGGCCGTTGACCACGCCGGCAGCCCAGAACGGAATCCAGGCCATCTGCACGGCCCAGATCGTCAATCCGATGGCGCCGAACAGCAGCACATTGATGATCAGCATCAGCGAAGGGCCCCAGATCGAATGCCGGCTGTAGAGATGACGCTCGATCCAGTCGTCGGGCGTGCCGTGGCCGAACTTCCTGAGTGTCTCGGCGTTCGCCGCCTCTTCGCGGTACAGCTCCGCACCCTGGCGCATCACGGTGTCCAGGCCGCGTGTCTGCGGGCTGTGGGGGTCGTCCTCGGTTTCGCACTTGGCGTGGTGCTTGCGGTGGATGGCCACCCACTCCCTGGTGACCATGCCCGTGCCCAGCCACAGCCAGAACCGGAAGAAGTGCGAAGGAACCGGCCCCAGGTCCAGCGAGCGGTGGGCCTGGCAGCGGTGCAGGAAGATGGTGACGCCCGCAATGGTGATGTGGGTGGTGACCAGGGCGTACAGCAGCAGCTGCCACCACGACAGCTGCCACAGGCCATGGGCCATCCAATCCACGGCGAGGTTCCAAACCGATCCGAAATCCAGCGACATAACCGAAGCCTTTGGCAAGGCGGCGCCCAGTGGCACCGATGCCTCAATTTTAGGCGATGCGCCTACAAAGGCATTCGGCAATCTCCTGCGATTTACAGCTTATTGCGTCTGCAAGTTACGGCTTCCGGGTCCAAACGGCGGCGAAAAAGCCATCCGTCTCATGGCGCTGCGGCCACAGGCGCAGGTACTGCGTGCCGGTCTCGCCGCCGCTGCACAGCGCATCGCCCTGCTCCACCTTAAGCTGGGCCAGCAGTTCGCCGGCATCCATGGCTACGAAGTCAGAGTGCTCCGCTGCAAAGGCCTCGGCGATGGCTTCGTTTTCCTGGGGCAGGACCGAACAGGTGGCATAGACCAGGCGCCCACCCGGCTTGACCAGACGCGCTGCACTGGCCAGGATGGCCGCCTGCTTTTGCGTGAGCTCCTCGATGGCCTTGGCCGACTGGCGCCACTTGAGGTCGGGATTGCGGCGCAACGTGCCCAGGCCCGAGCAGGGCGCATCGACCAGCACGCGGTCGATCTTGCCGGCCAGACGCTTGACGCGGTCGTCGCGCTCATGGGCGATGGCCGCGGGGTGCACGTTCGACAGACCCGAGCGCGCCAGGCGCGGCTTCAGGGCTTCGAGCCGGTGGCCGGACACATCGAAGGCGTACAGGCGCCCCGTGCTGCGCATGGACGCGCCAATGGCCAGGGTCTTGCCGCCTGCGCCGGCGCAGAAATCGACCACCATTTCGCCGCGCTTGGCGTCCAGCATCAGCGCCAGCAGCTGGGAGCCTTCATCCTGCACCTCGATGGCGCCGCGCGTGAAGGCGTCCAGCCGGGCCAGCGCAGGCTTGCCCTGCACGCGCAGGCCCCAGGGCGAGTACGGCGTGGCTTCGGCGGCGATGCCGGCAACGGCCAGTTCCTTTTGCACATCGGCACGCTTGGCATTGAGCGCATTGACGCGCAGATCCAGCGGTGCGGCCTGTTCCATGCTCTGGGCAAAGGCCCAGAAATCTTCGCCCAGCTGCTGCTTGAGCGGCGCGACCAGCCACTCGGGCAGGTTGTGGCGGTGCGGCTCCATCAGCTCATCGGGGCGCACGGCATCGCAGGCGTCCAGCCATTGCAGTTCCTGGGGCGACAGCGCTGCGCGCGCAAAGCCGAGCGCCTCCTTGACGCCCTGCTCGGACTTGCCGGCCACGCGGGCCAGGGCTTCCTGGCTATGGGCAAAGCCCAGGATGGCCAGCCTGCGCTCGCGCGAGCCGCTGCCAGAACGTGCCAGGCTCTCAAAAAGCAGCTTCTTGCGCAGCACGGTGTAGGCGGTTTCGGCCAGCGCGGCACGCTCGCGCGGGCCCAGGTTGCGGTTTTCACGGAAAAAGCGTGACACCACGGCGTCTGCCGGGTGTTCGAAAGTCAGGGTGCGCTTGACCAGTTCGGCGCAGGCGTCGAGAAGCTGTTTGGGATGCATGGGCGCAATTGTCCCACCGCCTTGCAAATCCGAGAGGGCCACAGGTCGGAACCCGCAGCAGCCCCCGGCTGGCGCAGCTACCATGGCGCACCATGACCGACGACGACCTGCCACCCCTGATCCCCACGCCCCCGGGCCTGTACCGCCACTACAAGGGCGCCCTCTACGAAGTGCTTGCCACCGTGCGCCACAGCGAGACGCGCGAGTCCATGACGCTGTATCGCGCGCTCTATGGCGAGCGCGGCCTGTGGGTGCGGCCTGCCGCCATGTTCAATGAAACCGTGGTCATCGACGGCGTGAAGCAGCCCCGCTTTGCACGCTGCCCCGAGCCGGAGCAGCAGGCCTTTCAGAGCGAAGGCCTGTGAGCAGACCCTAGCCCCGCATCAACTGCGCCACGGCGCGCGGGTAGATGAGGTGCTCCTGCACCAGCACGCGCGCGGCCAGCGTCTGGGCCGTGTCGCCGGGCAGCACGGGCACCACGGCCTGCTCCAGGATGGGGCCCACATCCAGCTCGGCCGTAACGCGGTGCACGGTGCAGCCGGCAAAGCGACAGCCTGCATCGATCGCCCGCTGGTGCGTGTGCAGACCCGTGAAGGCGGGCAGCAGCGAGGGGTGGATGTTGATCATGCGTCCCTCGTAATGCGCCACGAAGCCCGGCGTGAGGATGCGCATGAAGCCGGCCAGCACGATCAGCGAAGGCGCGTGGCGGTCGATCACCTGGGCCAGCTCGGCGTCAAACGCCTCGCGGCTGGGGAACGGGCGGTGGTCCAGCACCTCGGTGGCAATGCCTTGCTCGCGCGCGAAAACAAGGCCCGAAGCCTCGGCCTTGTTGCTGACCACGGCGGCCACGCGGGCGCCGTAACGCCGCGCCCAGTCCTGTTGCTGCGAAGCACGCACAATGGCAGCCATGTTCGAGCCGCCGCCCGAGATCAGGATCACGATATTTTTCATGGGCGGCGATTGTCGCACCGCAGGCCGCGCGGCCTGCGCCAGCCCCGGCAAGGCCCATGGCCCTGCCGGGCCTTGTCACCTCTTCCGTTCAGACCCCCATGCCATTCGATCCCCGCTCCACCCCCCTGACCGCTGTCGAAGCCCGCGTGCTGGCCACCCTGATGGAGAAGGCGCGCACCGTGCCCGACAGCTACCCGCTCACGCTCAACGCGCTGGTCACGGGCTGCAACCAGAAAAGCAGCCGTGATCCGGTGATGGAAGTCAGCGAAGGCGAGGCCCAGGAAGCGCTGGACAGCCTGCGCCTGCGCACCATGTCCGTACAGATCAGCAGCGCGCGCGCCACGCGCTGGGAGCACAACTTCCCGCGCGGCGTGGGGGTGCCCGACCAGAGTGCCGTGCTGCTGTCCCTGCTGATGCTGCGCGGCCCGCAGACGGCGGGCGAGCTGCGCATCAACTCCGAGCGCTGGCACCGCTTCGCCGACATCTCATCCGTCGAAGCCTTCCTGGAAGAGCTGCGCGAACGCAGCGAGGAAAAAGGCGGCCCGCTGGTCGTGCTGCTGCCACGCGCGCCTGGCGCACGCGAGCAGCGCTGGGCCCATCTGCTGTGCGGCCCCGTGGACGTGAACGCCATGGCCCAGCCCCCCGCTGCAGCAGGCGCACGCGGCGATGCCCTGGCCCAGCGCGTGGTCGATCTCGAAGCCCAGGTACAGCAATTGCAGGCACGTCTTGCGCATGTCTATGCACAGTTGGGGCTGGAGGAGCCCGGCCAATCCAGCTGATCGCCTGCGCTCAGGCCGCCCCAGCGACAAGCCCCGGACGGTCCCGCTGCCCGGGGCTTGTTGCATCAGGGATTGCCATAGGTTGTCACGCCCTGGACAGTCCAAAAAAGAACGTGCGTGCTACAAAAGCCGGGATTGAAGGAGACACAGTCCATGGACCTGGCATTTACCCCTGAAGAACAGTCCTTTCGCGAGGAAGTCCGCGCCTGGGTGCGGGCCAACCTGCCCCAGGACATCGCGCACAAGGTGCGCCATTCGCTGCGCCTGACGCGCGACGACCTGCAGAACTGGGCCAAGATTCTTGGCAAGAAAGGCTGGCTGGGCTACGGCTGGCCCAAGCAGTTCGGCGGCCCCGGCTGGAGTGCCGTGCAAAAGCATCTGTTCGAGGAGGAATGCGCCCTGGCCTGCGCCCCGCGCATCATTCCCTTCGGCCCCGTGATGGTGGCGCCCGTGATCATGGCCTACGGCTCGCCCGAGCAGCAGCAGCGCTTTCTGCCCGGCATTGCCAGCGGCGAGGTCTGGTGGAGCCAGGGCTACTCGGAGCCGGGCTCGGGATCGGACTTGGCCAGCCTCAAGACCCGTGCCGAGCGCGTGGGCGACAAGTACATCGTCAACGGCCAGAAGACCTGGACCACGCTGGGCCAGTACGGCGAGTGGATCTTCTGCCTGGTGCGCACCAGCAACGAGGGCAAGCCCCAGACCGGCATCAGCTTCCTGCTGGTGGACATGAAGAGCCCCGGCGTGACCGTGCGCCCGATCAAGCTGCTGGACGGCGAGTGCGAGGTCAACGAGGTCTTCTTCGACAACGTCGAGGTGCCGGCCGAGAACCTTATCGGCGAGGAAAACAAGGGCTGGACCTACGCCAAGCACCTGTTGAGCCACGAGCGCACCAACATCGCCGACGTGAACCGCGCCAAGCGCGAGCTGGAGCGCCTCAAGCGCATCGCCAAGGCCGAAGGCGTCTACGAGGACCAGCGTTTCCGCGATGAGATCGCCAAGCTCGAAGTCGATGTGGTAGCGCTGGAAATGCTGGTGCTGCGCGTGCTGTCGGCCGAGAAATCGGGCAAGAATCCGCTGGACATCGCCGGCCTGCTCAAGATCAAGGGCAGCGAGATCCAGCAGCGCTACTCCGAGTTGATGATGCAGGCCGCCGGCCCCTTCAGCCTGCCCTTCATCGAAGAGGCCATGGAAGCCGGCTGGCAGGGCGACTTCCCCGGCGGCGTGGTGGACAACGCGCCGCTGGCATCGACGTACTTCAACATGCGCAAGACGACGATCTACGGCGGCTCCAACGAGGTGCAAAGAAACATCGTCGCTCAGACGGTGCTGGGCTGATTTTGGCTGGAGTTTCGCTGAACCCGGAAGTGCGCCGGACGCGCTTCGATCAGCTTCGGGAGACAGAAAATGGACTTTGATTTTTCGGATGACCAGCAGCAACTGCGCGACGCCGTGCGCCGCTGGGTGGACAAGGGCTATACCTTCGAGCGCCGCCGCTCCATCGTCGAGGCGGGCGGTTTTTCGCGCGAGGTCTGGGGCGAGCTCGCCGAACTGGGCCTGACGGCCTTGACCGTGCCCGAGGAGCACGGCGGCCTGGGCCTGGGCGCCACCGACGTGATGGTGGTGATGGAGGAATTGGGCCGCGGCCTGGTGATGGAGCCGCTGGCGCAGGCCTTTGTGGCCGCCGGCGTGCTCGGCAAGCACGCCGACGCCTCCGTGGCCGGCCAGTGGCTGCCGCGCGTGGCCAGCGGCGAGGCCCTGGTCGTGCTGGCACACCAGGAGCGCCAGGCCCGCTACCGCCTCGATGTCTGTGCCGCCAAGGCCAGCAAGAGCGGCAGCGGCTACACGGTGGACGCCACCAAGAGCGTGGTGCCCGCAGGCGACGCGGCCGACGCCTTTCTGGTGCCGGCCCAGTTGGACGGCAAGATCGCCCTCTTCCTGGTGGAACGCAGCGCCAGCGGCGTCAGCACCCAGGGCTACCGTACCCAGGACGGCAGCCGCGCGGCCGAGCTGCGCTGCCAGGCGGCCCCCGCCACGCTGGTGACGGCCGATGGCCTGGCCGCCCTCACGCTGGCCCAGGACGCCGCCAACGCCGCGCTGTGCGCCGAAGGCGTGGGCGCCATGGAGCAGACGCTGAAGCTCACCACCGAGTACATGAACCAGCGCAAGCAGTTCAACACGGTGATCGCCAGCTTCCAGGCCCTGCGCCACCGCGTGGCCGACATGAAGATGCAGCTGGAGCTGGCCCGCTCCATGAGCTATTACGCCAGCCTCAAGATGAGCGCGGCCGATGCCGAGCGCCACGTGGCCATCGCGCGCGCCAAGGTCCAGCTGGGCCAGTCGCTGCGTTTTGTCGGCCAGCAGTCGGTGCAGCTGCACGGCGGCATCGGCGTGACCGACGAGTACGCGGGCAGCCACTACTTCAAGCGCCTGACGCAGATGGAGATGACGGGCGGTGACACCTTGCATCACCTGGGCATCGTCTCCGCGAAGATGCAGGACACGGCAGGCGTGTTTGCCTGAGGCCTGACCTCACCGCGCCGCACCGCACCAGGCCCCGCAGAAAACTGCGGGGCTTTTTTCATGGGCCTTTGCCCATGTCTGCCCGCCGCCTCAGGTCAGCCGGTAGCCCTCCGGCCTGAGCGGTGCCGGCAGATCCGTCTCGCCCAGCGTGCAGCCCAGGCTGATCTCGATGGAGCGGCAGATGGTGTCCAGCGGCAGGTCGTTGCTCTCCAGGCCAAAGGGCTCTTCGAGTTCATCGCCAAGGGCGTCGAGCCCATAGAAGGTGTAGGCCACGATGGCCACGACAAAGGGCGTCATGAACCCGGTCGTGTCCACCAGGCCGAACGGCAGCAGAAAGCAGTACATATAGGCCGTGCGGTGCAGCAGCAGCGCATAGGAGAACGGCATGGGCGTGTTGCGAATGCGCTCGCACGAGGCGGCTGCCGCCGTCATGCGCGTGAAGGTCTTGTCCATGGACGCGGCCAGGCAGGGGTCCATCTCGCCACGGCGCACGCACTGCGCCAGATCGCGGCCCATGGACATCATCAGTGCGTCGCAGCGCTGCTCCAGCGGCAGGCCCTGGAGCTGGCGCCATTCCTTGTCCACCAGCCAGCGGCCTGCGGCCACATCCTCGTGCAGCCCGCGCAACTGAGTCCGCAGCAGATGCGCAAAGGCGATCGCCCGGTGCACCATGCGCACGCGCACATCGCTGCTGCGCCGAGCCGGGTCCGGATCGCCATCGATGACGATCAGGCTCTGGCACTGGCGCGCCAGCGTGCGCGCGCAGATCACCATCTCGCCCCAGAGCTTGCGGCCTTCCCAGTAGCGGTCATAGGCGGTGTTGTTGCGAAAGCCCAGGAAGATGGCCAGCGGCAGGCCGATCAGCGTGAAAGGGATGGGCGTCACCGTGATCTTCACGTCGAACAGGTTGCCATGCACCAGAGTGATGATGGCGGCGAACACGATGTTCACGAGCAGCGTGACCTGGATACGCTGGAGCACCGAGCCCCGCAAAATCAGAAACAGCCTGAGGCCGGCGGGGCGATCACGGACGATCATGGGGATATCGCTAGGTACAAACCCTTATTCGATCACACATTGAGCAAGTCAATTGGCTGCGGCCGCGCCCAGATGAAAAAAAAGGCGCCCCGAAGGGCGCCCTGTGTCACGACCGACTGCCGGTCACAGCGGGTTGGCGCGGCGGCGGCGCGCCATGCCCCAGCCCATGATGCCCATCAGGCCGGACATCAGGATCAGGCCCCATTCGGAGAGCGTGGGGATGGAGGCCGGCGACACGCCTCCTGCCACTGCGCGGGAAGCCGTGTTGTTGGCCGGGTTGGCATCTCCGGTCGCACCGGTGCTGCCCGTCAGTGTCACGGCTCCCACGGAGCTGGGCGTTCCGCTGACCGTGCAGGTCACGCTGGCGCCCGCAGGTACGGCATCACCTGCCGACCAGGCTGCATTGGCAGGGCTGATGCGGCACGCTCCCTGGCTCACACCGGCGGGCAGTCCCGTGACTGCGCACGAGGTGCCTGCCGATGCATCGACCGAACCCAGGTTCTTGCAGACAAAACTGCCGCTGTAGGGCGTGCCGGCCGTGAACGCGGTCGGCAGGCCGCTCAGATCGACGCCCATGTCGGGCACTGCAACGGTGGACACATTCATGGTCGCGGTGTTGTTCGCCGCATTCGAATCATCCGTTGCGCCCGTGGTGCCCGTGACCGTGGACGAACCTGCGGCCGTGGGCGTACCGCTCACCTGACAGGTGACCGTGGCTCCCACCGGCACCGCATTGCCCGCCACCCACGCGGCATTGCCGGGGCTGATGGAGCATGCGCCTTGCGTCACGCCAGCCGGCAGGCCGGTGACGGCGCAGGAGGTGCCGCTCACGGCGTTGGCCAGGCCCTGGTTGCTGCAGGTGAAGCTGCCGCTATAGGGAATGTTCAGCGGCGAGGTGGGGGGCAGTCCGCTCAGATTGATCTGCATGTCCGGCGTTGTGGTGACCGCGATGTTCGACGTGGTCGTGTTGTTGCCCGGGGTCAGGTCGTTGTCGCCGCCCGTGGTCACCGTGACCGTCGAGCTGCCGCCTGGACCCGTCGGTGTACCAGAGACCTGGCAGACCACCGTCTTGCCCGCAGGCACCACGCCGGGCTGCATCCAGGCCGCGCCGTCTATCGTGCATTGGCCTGCCGTCACGCCAGGGGGCAGGCCGGAGGCATCGCAGATGGCCTGGCCTGCGCTGGCTGCACCATCGTTCTTGCAGGAGAAGCTGCCGGTGTAGGGCACGCCGACCACGGCGGTGGGCGGGAGTCCGGAGACATCAGGCACCATGTCGCTGCTCGCCGCGGGAGCCAGCAATTGGGTCTGCACCATGGCACCGAGCAGGGTCGAGGTCAGGTCGCCTCCGATGGTGTAGTTGCCGTTGTTGATCTGGTCTGACGGCGTGCCCGCAGGAACCTTCACGGTCATCGTGAACGTGCCCGACTGCCCGGGTGCCAGGGTCCCAAAGTCGCACTGGGCAGGGTCTGAACTGCCCACGGCCGGGGCCGTGCAAGCGCCGCCATCGCCGGCCAGTGACACGAACGTGGTCGGACTGATGCCCGCATCCGTGCCCACGGGCATCGCGGGCGTGACCTTCACGTTGTTCACCGGGGTGCTGCCGTTGTTCGTATAGGTATAGGTGTAGGTGATCTCCGTGCCGTCCGCCTTGGGCGCGCTGACAGGCCCGGACGCGCTGATCCACAGTGTCTTGGGCAGGGTCGTGCCGAAGTTGTCAACGTACAGATGGCCTGCGTGGCCACCGGCACTGCAGGCCGAGGCCACGGCCTGCAGCCTGACCTTGTCGCCTACCCGCAGGTAGGCATTGCCGGGTGCGACATCGTAGGCCTGAGGGTCGGTGTAGTTCTGGATTGCACCGCCCTTGTCGGTAAAGGTCTTCCAGGGTGCTCCCGGCTCGCCGCCGTAGTGGTACTTGAAGAACAACTCCTGGGGCGAGCCCGTCAGATCCGTGGAGGTCTGGGCGTCATAGGTCTTGACCAGCGAGATGGCAAAGTAGGGGCGATCCTCGCCTCCGTGATTGCTGGCGTACTCAAGCACGGGCGCCGCGACAAATCGGATGTGGATCTTGCCGTCCTGGTCGATGTCATCTGCAGTCAGCGTCACTTCCTGGGTGATGGAACTTGCCGTATTGACCTGCTGGGTCCAGCCGGCGAGTCCCCCCGTGACCTTGCTGGACCGCGGTATCACGTTGCTGGCTGGGGTGGCACTGTTCGCCTTGAGGTTGATACGGGCAGAGTGGGAGCCTGCCAAAGTCAGTTTGAGGGCGGACTGGCCAGCGTCACCCCGGAACAGGACTTCGTCTGCGGCGCTTTCCGAGCCGCTGGCGATTTCGACCAGATGGGACTTGGTGCCAGGTGGCTGCAGGCGCAACTCGCTCAAGCGTTTCGGATTGGCCTGGGTGCCATTGTTGGTCCAGGCCTGGGGGGTCCAGCCAGTCAGGTCCCCTGCCTCGAAGTCCCCATTCAGAAATGCCGCCTGCGCAACTGCACCCACCATTGCCAGGGTGCCGGCTGCAACCAGACTTCTGGCCTGCCTCCAGGCCTTCATGCGCGGCCCTGCGGGCCGGATATGCAAACTCTGTCTCGCCATACCATTCCTCTCTTCATGTGTGTTTGATCACGGTTGAAAACTCCGACGGCCCACGCCGTCCGCCTGCGCACGCAGCCAGCACCAAGCCGCCCAAGCGCTTCTGCAGCAAAAAAAAGGGCGAACGAATCCCTTCCGCATGCCCGGACGGCTGCGGTTCAAAAAGCTGAAATGGAGAAGAAAAAGGCGCCTAAGGCACGAACACCAGCCCTCGGCCGAACACTGCCCTCACCGGCAGGGCCAGCCCGGAGATATCCAGGGTCTTGCGGCGCAGCCGCGTCAGCTGCGATTCGATGCGGTGGAAGCCGTCATCCACATCGGCATAGCCCATGGTCTCGATCAAGGTCTGCTTGGCCACCATGGTTCCGGGGGTTGCCATCAGGCAGCCGAGCAATTCCAGCTCGCGACTGGTCAGGGCAATGATCTGGTGGTTGGGCGCGACCATGCAGGCCGAAAGGGGGTCAAGGCGCCAAGTCAGGAAAGGTGCCGCCGCCCGGGCCGGCTGGCCCGTGTTGCGGCGCAGCTGGGAGCGGATGCCAGCCACCAGCTCGTTCATGTCGGTGGGCTTGACGAAGTACTGCAGGGCGCCGGCATTGAGGCCGGCGATGCGGCTGTCCAGATCGCCGCGTGCCGTGAGCACCACGACGGGAATCTCCTGCTCGGCCAGGCGCTTGACCAGGCTCAGGCCGTCCTCGCCGGGCAGGCCCAGGTCGACGACGACCAGATCTGCCTTCTCGCGCAGTAGCTTTATGTAGAAGTCTTCTGCAGAATCCGTGCCCCAGGCATGCAAGCCAGACTTTGTTAAAAATCGACACACATTGATACGAATATCCTCGTCGTCCTCTACGACGGCGACGGTGAACTCGATCGATGGCTCTAGTGTCTGCTGCATGATGTTTGCCTATTGGTGCGCGGATTTTCATTGGGGCGAACGTCCGCCGCCATGCACGAACACTCTCGAATGCTCACAGTTCAGAGAAACACACAAAAATTTACATTTATTGCATGGATCATGGTCTCGCTCGGGTTACTTGCATTTTTCGTGCTGAGCCCGGCGTCCATGCCTCCCCCTGACAAGGGACTGCGTCTTGGCAAGGACCTGCCCATGCAGGTGCTTGCCGATGCGGGCCGCAGCATGACCATTGAACAGGTCGCGGCCCTGCCCGATGATGCCTTCGAAACCCGGCGCACGCCTCTGAACGAGGGCTATACCCGCCATGCTTACTGGGTGAGGGTTGCCGCGCCTGCCCTTGCGCCCACAAGCGGGCTGGCCGACAACGATGCGCTGTGGCTGGAGATCACGCCCACCTATCTGGACAAGGTCACGCTCTACCAGCAGGCGCACGGCCTGTGGCAGGCGAGGGAAAGCGGTGACACCGTGCCCATGGCTCAGCGCATCCATGTGCGCCAGCTGGTGTTTCCACTGCGCGCTGGCCAGCCCTTTGTACTGCGCATCGAGACCAGCAGCGCCATGCAGCTGTACGCCACGGTCTGGCACAGCACGGGGCTGATGGCCTGGTTGTCCAGCGTCGAGTGGGCATCGGGCGTGCACCAGGGTGTGAACCTGGTGCTGACCCTGCTGATCGCGGGCGCGGCCCTGGCCCTGCGCATGCGCAGCCTGATGGCCATGACCTTGCTGGCCTTCGTGGTGCTGACCCACAACGCCAATGTGCGCGGCTATGCCCAGCTGTGGCTGCCCGAGCCCTGGGCGCCGCATGCGGATGTCTGGGTGAGCGTGGGCGTCTTCCTGCTGCCTGCCGCCTTTGCCTGGCAGGCACGCGAGACCTTGACGCGCGGCACGGCCTGGCGCCGCATCGATCGCATGCTGATGCTGCTGACCGTGGCACCGCTGCTGGCCGTACTCAGCATACCGACGGGGCACTACACGCAATGGGCCTGGCTGGGGGTCAGCGTGCCCTGGATGGCCAGTCTGCTGAGTGCGCTGGTGGCCTGGCAGAACCTGTTCCGCCAGGGTCCCAGCATCGTCAACCTGCTGGTGCTGATTCCCTACACGCTGCACACGGTCATGGGCATCCACGTGGCTGCGGCCTATACGGGACTGGTGTCTTCCGACATCGAGGCAGGCATGTACTGGCAGCTGGAATCGCTGCTGCTGTACATCCTCATCATCATTGCCGTGGGCGCCAGTCTGGTCGAGAAATTCCAGAATTCCATGGGCAGGCAGGCACAGCTGGTGGAGTCGCTGGCCCGGTCGGAACATGCGCTGGAAGGACGGGTGCGCATGCGCACGGCGGAGCTGCTGCATGCGCAAAACGCGCTGCAGGCCGCATTGCATGGCGAGCGCACGCTGCGGCTGGAGCAGCGCCAGTTCTTCAACATGGTCAACCATGAATTCCGCACGCCGCTGGCCGTGGTGGACAGCGCGGCCACCGAGCAACTGACTTTTCCGTCCACCGATATCGATTCCCAGCTGGAACGCGCAGCCCAGATCCGCCGCGCCTGCAGGCGCCTCACGGCCCTGGTGGACAACTGCCTGGTCAGCGACCGACTGGACGCGCCTGCGTTCCGGCTGCAGCTCGACCGGGTGCCCGTGATGGACCTGATCGACGATGCCGTGCAGCTCGTGCACTGGTCGCGCCGCCACCATCTAAAGCTGGAGACTGCGGGCGTCCCCGCCTCCTGGGAATGCGATCCCACCCTGGTACGGATCGCCCTGTCCAACCTCGTGGACAACGCCGTGAAATACGCCCAAGCCGGAGAAATCGCCGTATGCGCCCGCCTGGACGCACAGGGCAGGCTGGAACTCACCGTCAGCGACGAGGGCCCTGGCCTGGCGCCCGAGTTGGCGCAGCGCATCTTCGAGCTGCACGAGCGCGGAGAGCGTTCGGACCAGACCCGAGGCTTCGGCCTGGGGCTGTGGGTGGCCCGGCGCGTGGCCCAGATGCATGGCGGCGATGTGCAGGTCACGCCAGCTGCGGGCGGCGGCACCTGCTTCACGCTGACGCTGCCCAGCAGCATTCCCGAAGACAGCGGCCTTGCCACAGCTGCAACACAGCCCGCCTCGCCATGCGTATCCTGAACCTGCTGCGTATCCTGAACCGGCTGGCGCTGCCGGGCTGGCTGGTGTTTTCGCTGGTGCTGGTGGTCTGCTTCATTCTCAGCCCGGCCTGGCAGTCCCTGCCGGCAAAGCGCCTGCAGCTGGGCACGGACCTGCCCATGCTGGCGCTCGTCGATGCACAAGGCAGCTTCACCATCGATCAGGTGGCAGCCCTGCCCGATACGGCCTTCACCCTGCTCGATACACCGCTGAACAAGGGCTATACGCGCGATGTGTATTGGCTCAAGGTGCAGGCGCCTCACATCGCCGCCGGCAAGGCAGACCCCGAGCACGATCCGCTGTGGCTGGAAATCCTGCCCAGTTATCTGGACCGCGTTGCGCTCTACCAGCACGTTGACGGCGCATGGCGCATGCGCAGCAGCGGTGATACGGCCACCGACGAACCGCGCGTGCATGTTCGGCAGCTGGTGTTTCCGCTGTACTCGGGCCAGCCCTTCATCCTGCGCGTGCAGACCTCCAGCCCCATGCAGCTTGACGCCACGCTCTGGCGCAGCAGCGGCCTGATGACGCAGTTCTCGGCCGTGGAATGGGCATCGGGCATCCACCAGGGCATCAACCTCATGCTGGCCCTGCTGATCATCGGCGCTGCCCTGGCCCTGCGCCTGCGCAATCTGGCCGCCATGGCAGTGGCCGCCATGGCCGTGCTGATCCACGGCGCCAGCGACCGGGGGTACCTGCAGATCTGGCTGCCCGACCATCTCGCGCACTGGGGCCATCTGTGCGTCAGCCTGGGCACCTTGATGCTGCCCGCCGCCCTGGCCTGGCAGATGCGCGAGCTGCTGACACGCGACACACGCTGGCGGCGCATGGATCGGGCCTTGCTCGCCCTGGGAATCATCCCGCTGCTGTGCCTGCCCAGCATACCGCTGGGCCGCTACCAGGACTGGGCCTGGATAGGGGTGGGCGCGCCCTGGGCCATCAGCGCACTGTTCGCCGTGGTGGCATGGAGCAATCTGCTGCGCGAGCGTGCCAATCTGGTTCATGTGCTGATGGTGGTTCCCAGCACCATGTATGGGCTGATGGGCCTGTATGTGACGGCGGCCTATGTCGGCCTGACCAGCCTGCCGACCATAGAAACCAGCGTGTTCTGGCAGCTCAACACCTTGCTGGTCAACATCGTGATCACCGTGGCCGTGGGCGCCGGTCTGATCCAGAAATTCCGCGACTCCATGGCACGCCAGGCACAGCTGCTCGAATCCCTTGCCAAGTCCGAGCATGCGCTGGAAGAGCGTGTACGCCTGCGCACGGCCGAGCTGCTGCGCGCCCAGAACGCACTGCAGGCGGCACTGCACAGCGAACGCACGCTGCGGCTGGAGCAGCGCCAGTTCTTCAATATGGTCAACCATGAATTCCGCACGCCGCTGGCCGTGGTGGACAGCGCGGCCACCGAGCAGCTGTCCTTTCCCTCGCCCGACATCGACTCCCAGCTGGAACGCGCCGCACAGATCCGGCGCGCCTGCAGGCGCCTGACGGCCCTGGTGGACAACTGCCTGATCAGCGACCGCCTGGATGCTCCCGCCTTCCGGCTGCAATTGCACCGCGCGCCCGTCATGGAGCTGGTCGATGATGCCGCGCAGCTTGTGCACTGGTCACGCCGCCACCACCTGAATCTGGACAGCGCCAATGCGCCCGCCACATGGGAGTGCGACTCCACGCTCACCCGCATCGCCCTGTCCAACCTCGTGGACAACGCGGTGAAATACGCCAAGGCCGGAGAAATCGCCGTGCGCGCGCGCACCGACGAACACGGCCGGCTGGAACTCACTGTCAGCGACCAGGGCCCGGGTCTTGCACCCGAGCTGGCACAACGCATCTTCGAGCGCTTCGAGCGCTTCGAGCGCGGTCACCGCGCGGACCAGGCCCGCGGCTTCGGCCTGGGCCTGTGGGTCGCCCGGCGCATTGCACGCCTGCATGGCGGCGACATACAGGCAGCGCCATCAGACCAGGGCGGCACCCGCTTCACGCTCACGCTGCCACCGCGCCCCTTGCCCGCACCGCAGGCCAAGACCTTGCAGGCATCGGCTTGAAACATCGCCGGGCGAAGAATCCACGATAATGAAAAGTTCGCCACTGGCGTGGCCTGCCGGCACATGCCGCAATCAACGCCCGCCTCTCCTTGGCCATAAACACACACCTGTCCATGAGCGCTACTTCCATCCCCGCCGACATCAACCGCAAGCACCTGGAAATGGCTCGCCAGCAGATCTCCAACGGCGATCTGCAGAAGGCCGCACTGACTCTGAACAAGGCCCATCGCAAGATGCCAAGCGATGCCCGTGTCTTCATGCTGGCCGGGCTGATGGCAGAAAAGGCCGGCAACCTGGCCAAAGCCGAAGAGGCTTTCGATCGCTGCGTTGAACTCGCCCCGATGTGGGGCCCGGGCCTCCTGGAAACGGCCCTTTATCGCGCACGGCGCGATCAGTTCGATCTCGCCATTGAAATGGCGGAAAAGGTGGCGCGCATCGAGCCCCGCAATCCGCAGGTGCTTGCGGGCGTCGTGGACATCGCGCACCGTGCCGGAAATCATGAAATGGCTGTCCTGCACCTGCGCCGGGGACTGGAGCTTTTTCCAAACGATGCCATGCTGCGGCAGCATCTGGCCGCTGACCTGGGCGAATTGGGAGAACACACCGAGGCACTCCAGATTTGGAACGCCCTGGTGGATGAATTCCCGGAACAGCCTGTCTACAAAATGGGGCGCATCAAGGTTCAAATCGCACGCGGCGAACCCGCAGCGGCCCTGGACGATATCCGCACCCTTGAGGAAAAATTCCCACAGGACGCCACACTGGCTTACTACGCGGCACTGGCACGGGCCGAGACTCCCCAACATATTCCGGTGGGAATGCACCAAGCCATGTTCGACGAGATGGCCGAGCGCTTTGACAGGCATCTGGTTCTCGGCCTGAACTACCAACTGCCGAAAATCGTTGCAGGGCAATTGATTGCTCGCCACCCGGAGAAGGACTTCAACCTGCTTGATCTGGGCTGCGGTACCGGCCTGCTGGGGCTGTTCCTGGGTCCGATGCAAGGCTATCTGATCGGTGTGGACAGCTCGCTCAAGATGATTGAGGAAGCCGCCAAACACGGCGTCTATGACCGTTTCCACAATGTGGACCTGTTGGGTGCGCTTCAGAACACGCCGGCCAATGAATACGATGTACTGACCCTGCTTGATGTGCTGATCTACATTGGCGACCCCCAATTGGTCATCCCCAATGCCGCACGCATTCTCAAGACGGGTGGCGAACTTATCTTCTCCTGCGAAACCGCCCCGGAAGACGGTCCCGACCTGGTCCTCCAATCCAGCCACCGCTACGCCCACAAGCGCAGCCATATCGAGGCACTGTGCAAGCAAGCCGGTTTCAGTGTGGCGACGGAAGAACTGGTGCTGCGCCAGGAAGGTGGCGAGCCGGTTCAGGGCTTTGTCGTGACGGCCACCAAGACCGCTGCCTGACGGGCCTTCATCAAGCCCACGCCACCTCGTGCGTGGGCGCACCACCGCCCTCGGCGAATCCGTCCCGTGCCCAGCGCGAACTCCGGGGCACGTGCAGCAGCAGGAACTCCATCTGATCGGCCAGGATCCGCCGGTTGCGCAGGATGAAGTCTTCCCAGAGGCTGGGTATATAGGGCGTGTAGAGCAGCGGCATGCGCGCCTGCTCAGGTGTGCGGGCACCCTTGCGGTGATTGCAGGAGCGGCAGGCCGTCACCAGATTCATCCACTGGTGGCCTCCCCCTGCGGAGATGGGCACGATGTGCTCGCGCGTGAGGTCGTTTTCATGAAAGACCCGGCCGCAATAGGCACAGATGCAGCGGTCGCGTGCGAACAGCTTGCCGTTGGTCAGGCCGGGCTGCAGGCTGTGCGGATTGATGGCAGGCGCGCCGCGCGTACCGATGATGCTGTTGATGTGGATGACCGACTGGCAGCCCGTGACGGCATTGTGACCACCGCGGAAACAGGCGACCTCTCCGCCGGACTCCCAGCGCACATCGTCCGCCGCGTAATGCAGCGCCGCCTGCTCCAGCGTGATCCAGGATTGGGGCAGCCCTTGGGCCGACAGCTTCAAGACCTTCACGACACGCCTCCTCTGACACCAAAGTGAACGGGAATGCAGCCAGTGCACAGGGCCTGCAAGGCAGGCCTTATCGAGGCAATATACTCTGTTTCCATGTCGGATTGACAGCCTGAGCTGGCTGCGCGCGTGCCAGCCGCTATTGAAAACAAAGCGTCCCATGAAGATTTTTCGAGGCTTCAACCATCCAGGGCGGGAATCGGCCTGTGCCGTCACCATCGGCAATTTCGATGGTGTCCATCGCGGCCACCAGGCCATGCTGGCCCTGCTGGCCGCCGAGGCGGCACAGCGCGGCGTGCCCACCTGCGTGCTGACCTTCGAGCCCCATCCGCGCGACTACTTCGCCCAGATCCTGGGCCGGCCCGAGATCGCGCCGGCGCGCATTGGCACGTTGCGCGACAAGCTGTCGGAGCTGGAGCGCTGCGGCGTGGACCAGACCGTGGTGCTGCCCTTCAACCAGGCGCTGGCCAGCCAGTCGCCGCAGGCCTTCATCGACGAAGTGCTGGTGGCGGGCCTTGGCGCGAAATACGTGCTGGTTGGCGACGACTTCCGCTTCGGCACCCAGCGTGCGGGCGACTACGCCATGCTGGATGCGGCAGGCCAGCGCCAGGGCTTTGACGTGGCCCGCATGAACAGCTACGAGGTGCACGGCCTGCGCGTGTCCAGCACCCATGTGCGAGCAGCCCTGGCCGAGGGGCGCATGCAGGACGCCGCGCGGCTGCTGGGCCATCCTTACACCATCTCCGGCCATGTGGTGCACGGCCGCAAGCTGGGCCGCAGCCTGGCCGAGAGCCGCCAGGGCGCGGGCGACGGCTTTCGCACGCTGAACCTGCGCTTCAACCATTGGAAGCCTGCGGCCAGCGGCATCTTCGCCGTGCTGGTCCATGGCCTGAATGAACGACCGCTGCGCGGCGTGGCCAACCTCGGCGTACGCCCTTCCCTGGACCCGACGGATGTCAACGGCGGGCGCGTCCTGCTGGAGACGCATTGCCTCGATTGGCCCGGCGCGCCGGGAGGCGAAGAGGCCTACGGTAAAATCATCCGCGTGGAACTTCTGCACAAACTGCACGACGAGCTGAAGTACGACAGTCTCGACGCCCTCACCGCCGGCATCGCCAAGGACTGCGATGACGCGCGCGCGTTCTTCGCCACCATCCACACGCCCATCTACACCGAGACCCGTCGCCAGACCACGCGCGACCGAATTTGACGCTCTCCGTCACCTGCCCGGGCGCGGGTGCGCACCAGGCTTCCCTCCCCTTTTTCCGTGCCTGGACCAGACGGTCCGGGCTCTGGCCTGCTTTCAAGGTTCTCCATGTCTGATTCGAAAGTCTCCCCCAACGCCAATGCGGGCTATCGCGCCACGCTGAACATGCCCGACACGCCCTTCCCCATGCGCGGCGACCTGCCCAAGCGCGAGCCGGGCTGGGTCCAGGAATGGGAGGACAAGGGGCTCTACAAGAAGCTGCGCGACGCGCGCCACGGTGCGCCCAAGTTCATCCTGCATGACGGCCCGCCCTACGCCAACGGCAAGATCCACATCGGCCACGCGGTGAACAAGGCGCTCAAGGACATGATCGTCAAGAGCCGCCAGCTCGAAGGCTTCGACGCGCTGTACGTGCCGGGCTGGGACTGCCACGGCCTGCCCATCGAGAACGCCATCGAAAAGCTGCATGGCCGCAACCTGCCGCGCGACGAGATGCAGGCCAAGAGCCGCGCCTTCGCCACAGAGCAGATCGCCCAGCAGATGGTGGACTTCAAGCGCCTGGGCGTGCTCGGCGACTGGGACCATCCCTACAAGACCATGAACTACGCCAACGAGGCCGCCGAGCTGCGCGCCCTCAAGCGCGTCATGGAGCGTGGCTTCGTCTACCGCGGCCTCAAGCCCGTGTACTGGTGCTTTGACTGCGGCTCCTCGCTGGCCGAGTTCGAGATCGAATACGCCGACAAGCAAAGCCAGACGCTGGACGTGATGTTCCCCACGGCCGAGCCCGACAGGCTGGCGGCCGCCTTCGGCCTGCCCTCGCTGGCCAAGCCAGCCTTCATCGTCATCTGGACGACGACGGCCTGGACCATCCCCGCCAACCAGGCGCTCAACGTCAACCCCGAGCTGGAATACAGCCTGGTGGACACCGAGCGCGGCCTGCTGATCGTGGCCTCGGCCCTGGTCGAGAAATGCCTGGCACGCTGGAAGCTCGAAGGCCAGGTCGTCGCCACCGCCGTGGGCAGGAAGCTGGACCACCTGCAGTTCAAGCACCCGCTGGCCGATATGGACAAGGGCTTCGACCGCGTCTCGCCCGTGTTCCTGGCCGACTACGCAACGGCCGATGACGGCACCGGCATCGTGCACTCGGCCCCCGCCTATGGCGTGGACGACTTCAACAGCTGCATGAACAACGGCATGACGCGCGAAGACATCCTGAGCCCCGTGCAGGGCAACGGCGTCTACGCGCCCGAGCTGCCGCTGTTCGGCGGCCAGCACATCTGGAAGGCCACGCCCGCCATCATCGACGCGCTCAAGCTGGCCGGCCGCCTGATGGACACCAAGACCATCACCCACAGCTACCCGCACTGCTGGCGCCACAAGACGCCCGTGATCTACCGCGCCGCAGCCCAGTGGTTCATCCGCATGGACGAGGGCGAGGGCGTGTTCACCAAGCCCGGCGACAAGCCCGCGCAGACGCTGCGCCAGATCGCGCTGGAGGCCATCGAGCACACCCAGTTCTACCCGGAGAACGGCAAGACCCGCCTGCGCGACATGATCGCCGGCCGCCCCGATTGGTGCATCTCGCGCCAGCGCAGCTGGGGCGTGCCCCTGCCCTTCTTCCTGCACAAGGACAGCGGCGAGCTGCACCCGCGCACCATGGAGATCATCGACCAGGCGGCCGCCATGGTCGAGAAGGGCGGCATCGAGGCCTGGAGCCGCGTGACGGCCGAGGACATCCTGGGCGCCGAGGAGGCCGTGCACTACACCAAGAGCACCGACATCCTCGAAGTCTGGTTCGACTCCGGCTCCACCTTCTGGCACGTGATGCGCGGCACGCACGCCGACATGCACCACGACCAGGGCCCCGAGGCCGACCTCTACCTGGAAGGCCATGACCAGCACCGCGGCTGGTTCCATTCGTCGCTGCTGCTGGCCTCGGCCATCTTCGGTCGCGCGCCCTACCGCGGCCTGCTGACCCACGGCTTCACCGTGGACGGCCAGGGCAAGAAGATGTCCAAGTCGCTGGGCAACACCGTCGCCCCGCAGGACGTGAGCAACAAGATGGGCGCCGAGATCATCCGCCTGTGGGTGGCCTCGACCGACTACTCGGGCGACCTGGGCATCGACGACAAGATCCTGGCCCGCGTGGTGGATGCCTACCGCCGCATCCGCAACACGCTGCGCTTCCTGCTGGCCAACGTCAGCGACTTCGATGCTGCGCAGGACTCGGTTCCCACCGAAGAGCTGCTGGAAATCGACCGCTGGGCCCTGGCCCGCGCGGCCCAGTTCCAGGCCGAGCTGCTGGCCCACTACAAGGTCTATGAATTCCACCCCGTGGTGGCCAAGCTGCAGCTGTTCTGCTCGGAAGACCTGGGCGGCTTCTACCTGGACGTGCTCAAGGACCGCCTGTACACCAGCGCGCCCAAGAGCCTGGCCCGCCGCAGCGCCCAGACCGCCCTGCACCAGATCACGCATGCCATGCTGCGCTGGATGGCGCCCTTCCTGTCCTTCACGGCCGAAGAGGCCTGGAAGGTCTTCGGCGACAGCGAGTCCATCTTCCTGGAGACCTACACCGACCTGCCGGCCGGTGACGAGGCCCTGCTGGCCAAGTGGGCGCGCCTGCGCGAGATCCGCGACGTGGTGAACAAGGACATCGAGGCCGTGCGCACCGAAGGCCGGGTCGGCTCCTCGCTGCAGGCCGAAGTCAGTGTCTCGGCCCAGCCCGAAGACCTGGCCCTGCTGCAAAGCCTGGGCGACGACCTGAAGTTCGTCTTCATCACCTCGGCGGCCGAGGCCCTGGCGGGCGAGGCCCTGCAGGCCGCCGTCACACCCAGCAGCCACGCCAAGTGCGACCGCTGCTGGCACTACCGTGCCGACGTGGGCATCAACCCCGAGCACCCCAGCCTGTGCGGCCGTTGCGACAGCAACCTGCACGGTGCTGGCGAAGAGCGCCACAAGGCGTAATCAACCCCTGAGGCGCTGCCATGACCCCTACCTTTGCTGCGGTCCCCGAATCCCGCAACAGCCGCATCTGGCCCTGGCTGGCCTGGTCGCTGGCGATCATCGCCATCGACCAGCTCACCAAGCAGTTGATCCTTGGTGCCTACCAGCTGGGCGACTGGACGCCGATCACGGGCTTCTTCAACATCGTGCGGGCGCACAACACGGGCGCTGCCTTCTCGTTCCTGGCCGGAGCGGGCGGCTGGCAGCGCTGGCTGTTCGTGGGCATCGGCGTGGCGGCCACGCTGCTCATCGTCTGGCAGTTGCGCAAGCATCCGGGGCAGAAGCTGTTTTGCTTCTCGCTGGCCAGCATCCTGGGCGGCGCCATCGGCAACGTGGTGGACCGCCTGCAGCACGGCTACGTGGTGGACTTCCTGGACTTCTACTGGGGCCGTTCGCACTTTCCGGCCTTCAATGCCGCCGACATCGCCATCAGCGTGGGCGCGGGCCTGCTGATCCTGGACGAGGTGCTGCGCGCACGGCGGGCCAAAGGAACCTGATCCCCGCCGCGGCGCACGCCACGACAGCCAGCCCAGCCCCTCCTGCGAGGGGCTTTTTCATGGAGGCTGCCGCCAACTGCGTGCCGACGGGCTTTCTCCTCGGGTTTTCCTGAGTGCGTTTTTGGTCAACCGAAATTCTTTTTGATTCGTTTTATTTCTACAATTTTCTTTATTTCGCACCAAACTGTGCGCTCATGCGGCCGACTCTCCTGCGCGCAAGCCGGGACCGGGGTTATATTGGTCCGCTTCTCCGCTCACAGCACATGAAGCACTTACTCAATCTACTGGCCGCCATCGCCCTGCTGGTCTGGGGCACGCACATGGTCCGCACCGGCGTGCTGCGGGTGTTCGGCGCCAACCTGCGCGACCTGCTCGCCCACAGCATGAGCAACCGTTTCTCGGCTGCGCTGTCGGGCTTGGGTGTGACTGCGCTGGTGCAGTCGAGCACGGCGACCTCGCTGATGACCTCGGCCTTCGTGGGCCAGGGCCTGATCTCGCTGCCGGCCGCGCTGGCCGTGATGCGCGGCGCCGACGTGGGCACGGCGCTGATGGCCGTGCTGTTCTCCACCGACCTGTCCTGGCTGTCGCCGCTGTTCATCTTCGTGGGCGTGGTGCTGTTCATCACCCGCCAGGACACCACGGCCGGGCGCATAGGCCGCGTGCTGATCGGCCTGGGCGTGATGCTGCTGGCCCTGCGCCTGGTGGTCGAGGCCACCGAACCGCTGCTGGAAGCCCCCGCCGTGCGCACCCTGCTGGGCTCGGTCACCAGCGATATCTTCATGGAGTTGCTGCTGGGTGCGCTGCTGGCCGTGATGGCCTATTCCAGCCTGGCCATCGTGCTGCTGATCGCGGCCATGGCCAGCTCGGGCGCGATTCCCATGGAAGTGGCGCTCGGCCTGACGCTGGGCGCCAATATCGGCAGCGGCCTGGTGGCCGTGCTGACCACGGCCAAGTCCAGCACCGAAGTGCGCCAGGTCACCATCGGCAACATGCTTTTCAAGATCATGGGGGTGGCCATCGTCGCGCCCTTCCTGGGGCTGTGGGCCACCTACGTGATGCCGATGATCGACGGCAAGGGCCAGAACATCGTGCTGTTCCATCTGGCCTTCAACATCTTCAACAGCCTGTGCTTCATCGGCCTGACGCAGACCGTGGCTCGCTGGGTGACGGCCCTGCTGCCCAAGCCCGAGGCCAGCTCCACCAGCCTGCTGCGGCCCCGCCACCTGGACCCGTCGGCGCTGAGCACGCCGTCACTGGCCATTTCCTGCGCCGCGCGCGAGGCCCTGCACCAGGCCGACATGGTCGAGTCCATGCTGATCGGCATGCAGCGGGTGCTGGAGACCGACGACCTCAAGCTGTCCCAGGAGCTGCGCGAGCTTGAAGGCACGGTGGACGATCTGTACTCGGCCATCAAGTACTACATGACCAAGATCTCGCGCGCCGAACTGGACGAGCGCGAGGGCCAGCGCTGGACGGAAATCATCAGCTTCACCATCAACATGGAGCAGATCGGCGACATCATCGAGCGCGTGCTGCTGGACATCGAGGACAAGAAGATAAAGAAGGGCCGCCAGTTCTCCGAGGCCGGCACGCAGGAGATCCGCGAGCTGCTGCACCACCTGCTGGACAATCTGCGCCTGGCGATGAGCGTGTTCCTCAACGGCAATGTGCGCGAGGCGCAGAAGCTGCTGGAGGAAAAGGCGCGTTTCCGCGACCTGGAGCTGGCCTACTCGGCCACCCACCTGGCGCGCCTGTCCGACAACACCGTCTCCAGCATAGAGACCAGTTCGCTGCACATCGACCTGATCAGTGACCTCAAGCGCATCAACTCGCTGCTGTGCTCGGTGGCCTACCCCATCCTCGAATCGGCCGGCGCCCTGGCGCCCAGCCGGCTCAAGGAATCGGCACTGAACAAGACGGCGCGCTGAAGCGTTTCACCAGCCCAGCCAGGCCGCCAGCACCTGGGCGGCCTCGGGCGTGAAGCGGCCCCGCAGCAGCCATTCGACGAGCTGGTCGCGCTCGATCAGCGCAAAGGCCTGGACCTCGCCATCCTGGTTGCCGGGCTCCAGCGCCGGCGGTACGGTGGCGCTGAACCAGTCGATGCGCTCGCGCATGAAGCCCCGGCCCTCGGCCTCGTCGCTGGGGCGCTCGAACAGCACATGGCCGCCATGGCGCAGGCCCTGCAGCTCGGCCACGCGCAGGCCGGCCTCTTCCCAGGTTTCACGCTCCACGGCCTCGGCCACGGTATCGCAAGCGGCCACCATGCCGCCCATCAGCGTGTCCCACATGCCGGGGTTGGTGGGCTTGTTGTCGGCGCGCTGCTGCACCCAGATGCGGCCATCGGCCGTCTCGCCCACCAGATGCACGGCCTGGGTGGCAATGCCCAGCGGGCGCACGGCGCCGCGCTCCACGGTGGCAATGCGCTGGCCCTGGACGTTGCACACGGCCAGTTGCTCATCGCGCCAGGGGCCGCTGTGGCCCGTGGCACGCAGCACCCGGGCCAGGGCGTTGAGCAGGACCGTGGCATCGCCCTGGCCTTGCAGATGCCATTGGCCGGCCTGCAGGCGCAGCGCCACGCCGTGGGCATGCATCACATCGTCCGGCAGCAGCGCGGCCAGGCCATCTTCCAGCGAACCAGTTTCCTGCCCCGACACCAGCAACGGCCGGCGCGGCTGCAGCGCGGGCTGGCGCGTGTCGGCACGCAGGCGGTCCAGCCAGGCATTCACGGCTGGGTCGGCAAGGTGCTTTGACACACTCATGGCAGCAGGATGGTCGAGCCGGTGGTCTTGCGCGCCTCCAGGTTCAGGTGGGCCTGGCGCACCTCGGCCAGCGGATAGCGCTGGTCGATATGGATCTTCACGGCACCGCTTTCCACCACGGCGAACAGATCGTCTGCCATCGCCTGGGTGGCCTCGCGGCTGGTGATGTGGGAGAACAGGGTCTGGCGCGTCACATACAGCGACTTGGCCGCCAGCACGGCAGGAGCGAAAGGCGCCACGGGGCCCGAGGCGTTGCCGAAGCTCACCAACAGGCCGAAGCGCCGCAGGCAGGCCAGCGAGCCTTCCCATGTGTCCTTGCCCACGCTGTCGTAGACCACCTTCACACCCTGGCCGCCCGTGATCTCCTGCACGCGCTCGGCGAAGTTCTCGCTGCGGTAGTTGATGGCATGGGCTGCACCGTTGGCAAGGGCCAGCGCGCACTTCTCGTCCGAGCCTGCAGTGGCGATGAGCTGCAGGCCCAGGGCCCTGGCCCATTGGCAGGCGATCAGGCCCACGCCACCGGCCGCCGCATGGAACAGCACGGCATCACCCGGTGCCAGGCCCTCGACCGGAATGCATTTCTTGAGCAGGTACTGCGCGGTCAGGCCCTTGAGCATCATGGCGGCAGCCGTCTCGAACGCAATGGCATCGGGCAGGCGGCACACGCACATGGCGGGCATGACGCGCACTTCGCTGTAGCTGCCCGGCGGATTGCTGGCATAGGCCACGCGATCGCCCACGCCCAGGTGCTGCACGCCGGCCCCCACGGCTTCAACCACGCCTGCGCCTTCCATGCCCAGGCTCAGGGGCATGGGCAGCGAGTACAGGCCGGAGCGCTGGTACACATCGATGAAGTTCAGGCCCACCGCATGGTGGCGTATGCGTACCTCGCCTGGCCCGGGCTCGCCCACGGCGACCTGCACCAGCTCCAGGACTTCGGGGCCGCCGTTGTGGCGGATCTGCACTGCAATACCCATGGGAGCACTCCTGCAAAAAGCGACAAGAGCGGCATCGTGCCATGTTTCGGCCCGCCTCGCGGAAGACGGCAGCGCATGGTCGGCGCAAAGAGCGCGCAACGCCTATAGTGGCGAGCCCGAAAGCCGGATGATCCCGATGAGCCAGCCGCTGAAGCCTTCCACCGCCGCCATCCTGACGCTGCCGCCGCTGCTGTGGGCCGGCAATGCCATCGTGGGCCGCATGGTCCATGACCTGATCTCGCCCTTCGCGCTGAATTTCCTGCGCTGGGCCATTGCCTTCATGCTGCTGCTGCCGCTGGCGGGATGGGTGCTGCGCCGGGACAGCGCCGTCTGGCCGCAGTGGCGCCAGTTCGCGCTGCTGGGATTGCTGGGCATCGGCTGCTACAACGCCCTGCTGTACCTGGCGCTGAAAACATCGACGCCGCTGAATGCCACCCTGGTCGGCTCCAGCATGCCGGTGTGGATGCTGGCCGTGGGCCGCATCTGCTGGGGCATTTCCGTGAGCCGCCGCCAGTTGCTGGGGGCTGCGCTGTCGGTGCTGGGCGTGGCCGTGGTGCTGTCGCGCGGCGATCCGCAGGTGCTGCGACAGCTGCAGCTGGTGCCGGGCGACCTGTTCATGGTGCTGGCCACGATCCTGTGGGCCTTCTATACGTGGCTGCTGTCCAGGACCAGCGTGTCAGGACAGCTGCGCGCGGACTGGTCGGGCTTTCTGCTGGCACAGATGGTCTTCGGCTTGATGTGGTCCGGCCTGTTCACGGGACTGGAGGCTGCATCGGGACGGTTTCACCTTCAGGCAGGGTGGCCGCTGCTGGGCGCCCTGCTGTTCATCGCCGTCGGGCCGGCCATCCTGGCCTATCGCTTCTGGGGCCTGGGCGTGCAGCGCAGCAGCCCTGCGGTGGCGGGCTTCTTCGGCAATCTGATGCCCCTGTTCACCGCCCTGCTGTCCATTCCGCTGCTGGGCCAGACGCCGCAGCTGTACCACGGTCTGGCCTTCGCGCTCATCGTGGGCGGCATCATGGTGTCTTCGCGCCGGGCATAGCCTTGGGCAGGCCATGCGCCACGGTGCGCACGGGCACCTTGGCCAGCAGTTGCTCGAACGCGCGTATGGGCACGGGCGGGCTGAACAGGTAGCCCTGGAAATACTCGCAGCCGTAGTGCGCGAGCAGGGCGCGCTGCTCCAGGGTCTCCACGCCTTCGGCGATCACATCCAGGTTCAGGTTGCGCGCCATGCCGATGATGGTCTGCACGATCACGTCATCGGTATGGCGCAAGCCCAGGTGGCGCACGAAGGACTGGTCGATCTTGAGCTGGTTCAGCGGCAACTGGGTGAGATAGGTCAGCGAGGAGTGACCAGTGCCGAAGTCGTCCATGGAAAAGCACACGCCATGGCTGCGCAGCTGCTTCATCTTGTCGATGGACTCCTGCACGTTCTCGATCACCAGCGACTCGGTCAGCTCCAGCTTGAGCAGATGGGGCGCAATGCCGGCATTGCGCACCTGCTCGATGACCTGGGAGGCGAAGTCCTGGTGCCGGAACTGGCGGGCACTGACATTCACGGCCACCTGCAGATGGCGCAGCCGCGCATCCTTTTGCCAGATCGCCAGTTGCTCGCAGGCCGTGCGGATCACCCACATGCCCAGCGGCACGATGATCTCGCTTTCCTCGGCCACGGCAATGAACATGCCGGGCGGCACCAGGCCGCGTTCGGGGTGGCGCCAGCGCAGCAGGGCTTCGGCGCCTATGACCTCGCCGGCCAGCGTGAACTGGGGCTGGTAGTGCAGCTCGAACTGGGATTGCGCCAGGGCCTGGCGCAGGTCGCCTTCCATGCGCACGCGCTGGTGGATTTCCACCTGCATCTGCGGATCGAAGAAGCACAGGCCGCTGCCGTTGCGCGCCTTGATCTGGTACATGGCGATATCGGCCTGCTTGAGCAGCTCGGCCGCCGACTGCGGCTGGCGGCCGAACAGCGTGGCGCCAATGCTGCAGGCGCTGCGGTGCAGGTGGGCGCCCAGCACATAGGACTGGTTGAGCCGCGCCAGGATCTTCTCGCCGATGCGCTGGGCCAGCGTGGCCGCCTCGGCAGGCTCGTGCGACAGCTCGCAGAGCATGACCACGAACTCATCCCCCCCAAGGCGCGCCACCGTGTCCGAAGATCGCACGGCGCTGCGCAGGCGGTGCGCCACCTGCTGCAGCAGCTGGTCGCCCACTTCGTGGCCCAGCGTGTCGTTGAGCATCTTGAACTGGTCCAGGTCCAGGAACAGCAGCGCCCCGGTCCAGCCTTCGCGTGCGGCCAGCACTGTGGCCTGGGCCAGGCGGTCCAGCAGCAGGCGGCGATTGGGCAGGCTGGTCAGCGGATCGTAGAAGGCCAGGCTCTCGATCTCGGCCGTGGCCAGCCGGATATCGGTGACATCGTTGTAGGTGATGACCACGCCGTCCTCGGCGGCCAGCCGTGCCGTCATCTGGACAAAGCGGCCGCTGGGCAGTTGCTGCTCAAAGGGCACGCCAGGCCGCAGCACCAGTTGGCGGTGCAGGTCCTTGGCCTCGTCGGCCTGCGCCGGCGCCGCCGCCAGACCCACGGCGCTGGGGCAGGAATCGAGCAGCGATTGCAGGGGCCGCCCAGGCTCCAGCTGGTCCGCGTGCCAGGGGAACATTTCCTCGTAGCAGCGGTTCCAGCGCAGCACGCGCTGCTGCGAATCCAGCAGCAGAAAGCCGCTGACCATGCTGTCCAGCGCCTGGTCCAGCCACTGCTCGGACCGCTGGGCCTGGCGCCGCGCGGCATGCAGGCGGTCCATGTAGCGGTGCACAGTCCAGCCCAGCACGGCCAGCAGCACGCCGAAGATCATCACGGCCAGCACCATCAGCCAGGCAGCCACGCGCCAGCTGGCCAGCACGGAGGACATGGGCAGGCTGGCCGTGACCCACAGATGTCCCTTGGGCAGCGGATGCGCAGCCACCAGGGCGGGCACGCGGCTCAGGCGTGCGGCCATGTGCATGACGCCGCTGGACGGCAGCTGCGACGTCGTCGGCAGCAGCCGCACAGCGGCGACATCGCCATACTGGGGCATGGACAGCAGCAGCTCGCCGCTGCCCTGCTCCAGCGTGACCTCCAGGCCGTCCAGCACACCACCCTGGGCCAGCACGGCGCCCAGCGCCGCAGCCGGCACCTGCATCAGCACATAGCCGCCCTGCTCCGCCCGGCTCAGGGGCCGCACAAGGTACAGGATGCGCTCGCCACCCGGCACCTGCGGCGCAACGGAGGGTGGACTTGCCAGCAATTCGGAGCGGCTTTGGCCCGCCAGGCGCTCCCAGGCCTGCGCAGGCAGGTCGATGAACGGGCCATCGCCCGAAGCGGCCAGTTCCCGGCCCTGGATATCGTGCACCGAGGCGCGCTGCGCCAGCGTGTTCTGCCGCACCATGGTGTGCAGCATTTCCTGCAGTTGCGGCTGCGATGCTGATGCGGGGTTGCGCGAACCCAGCAGTTCGTCCACGCCCAGCGCCAGGGCATCCAGGGATTCCAGGCTGCGGCTGATGGCCGCCTCGGTGCCCAGCACAAAGCGCACCAGGCGCAGCGAAGCCTCTTCCTGCGCCGTGGTCCGCATGCCGCTGAGCAGCCAGACCATGGCGGCCGCCAGGGCCACCGTCAGCAGCACCAGCATCAGCGCCAGGGTATGGCGCATGCCCGCAGGGCTTGCGGCCGCTGCCGGGCCGGGCGCGCGGACGGGGTCGGCCGCTGCCCAGTCCGTCTGATGGGGCTGGCCCGTCATCTCCGGGCTCCCTGCATGGCGTTTGGAATGGGCAGGCTGCGGCAAGGCCGCTGGCCACGATGCAGGAACGGGACTTTCAAGGCCGCCCCTGCCCATGGACCGCTCGGCACTGCGCAGCCATGCAAGGGACCATTTCCCGGGCCTTGCCGGCCCTGGACCCGTTCATGGAGGCAGTGCACCGGCGCATCAGAAGGTTCCTGCGTACAGGCCGCCGTCGGGCAGGATGTTCTGACCCGTCATGTAGCCTGCGTGCGCGCTGCACAGGAAGGCGCAGATGGCGCCGAATTCATCGGGCGTGCCGAAGCGGCGGGCCGGCACCTGGGATTGCTGCACCAGTCGCACATCGTCCAGGCTCTTGCCGCTCTTGTTGGCGGCGGCCGTGAAGGTGGTGCGCAGGCGATCGGTGTCGAACTTGCCGGGCAGCAGGTTGTTGATGGTCACGCCCTTGGCCGCGATGCCGCTGCGCGCCAGGCCCGCCACAAAGCCCGTGAGGCCGCTGCGCGCGCCATTGGACAGGCCCAGGATGTCGATGGGCGCCTTCACGGCGCTGGAGGTGATGTTGACGATGCGGCCGAATCCGCGCGCCGCCATGCCGTCCACCGTGGCCTTGATCAGCTCGATGGGCGTGAGCATGTTGGCATCCACGGCCTTGAGCCAGGCCGCGCGGTCCCAGTCGCGGAAATCACCGGGCGGCGGGCCGCCGGCATTGGTGACGACGATGTCGAAATCCACGCCCGGGCCGCCGGCCGCCGACAGCACGGCGGCGCGGCCTTCCTCGGTGGTGATGTCGGCCGCCACGGCCAGCACCTTCACCTGCGGCGCCAGGGCGGCGAGGCTGGCCGCAGCCTCCTGCAGGGCCTCGGGATTGCGCGCATTGATCACCAGGTTCACGCCCTCTTGCGCCAGCGCCTTGGCACAGCCAAAGCCCAGGCCCTTGCTGGCGCCACATACCAGGGCCCACTTGCCCGCGATTCCCAGATCCATGTCTCACTCCTGAACAAAAAAAGCCTTGCTCGATCCTTGCAGAACGGCAGCGCACATTGTGCGCGAGGCTTCGATGCTTTCACGCCAAACGTGTGAAAACGCGAAAACGCCGGTGCAGGGGAACACAGGCGCATGGACGGGGCTGCGGGAGCTCCCTTCAGTGCGTGCCGGACCCGTGCTGGCCACGGAACAATCTGTGGTGCAGCCTGCGCAGCGACCACCATACGCCCAGTGCCACCACGGGAATGGCGACGGCGGCCGTGCTCTCCGGCGACCAGGGCCAGCCCAGCGTCTTGGCGCCCTTGGCCAGGTAGCTGATCAGGCCCGTGAAGTAGTAGGTGATGGCGGCCACGGACAGGCCTTCCACCGTGGACTGCAACTTCAACTGCATGTCCTGGCGCTGGTTCATGGCGCCCAGCAACTGCTGGCTGCTTTGCTGCTGCTCGATCTCCACCCGCGTGCGCAGCAGGCTGCTGACGCGCGAGACGCGCTCGGACAGCGCGTTCTGCCGCCGCGCTGCCCATTCGCAGGTGCTGCGCGCCGGCGTCAGGCGCCGGTCCATGAACTCGCGGATGGTCTGTATGCCGTCGATGCGCGATTCCTGGATGTCCTGAATGCGCTTGTCCACCAGTTCGAAATAGGCCGCGCTGGCGGAAAAGCGCGAATGCGTGGTGGCGTATTCGCTCTCCACCTGCCCGGCCAGGCGTGTCAGCCGGTCCAGCAGTGCCGGCTCGGCATCGCGGTCGGCAAGACGGATGGAATGGGCCAGGGCCGCCAGATCCCGCTCGGCCGTGGCCAGTACGGCAGCTGCCTGGCGGGCTGCCGGCAGGCCCAGCAGGGCCGCCATGCGGTAGGTCTCGATCTCCAGCAGCCGCTGCACCAGCCGCCCCAGACGGCGTGGCGACAATGACTCGCCGGCCAGCAGCAGCATGCGCGAGAAGCCATCGGCATGGATGGCGAAGTCGGTGTAGACCTTGCCCGCATCGCCGGCCACGCGCGCACCCACCAGCGTGTCTTCCTGCAGCAGGTGGCGCACCAGATGCGGCTCATTGATTGCCTGCTCCTGCAAGGCCCACAGGTGCAGGCCGCTCAGGCACTGGCCGGGCAAGGCAGCCAGCCAGTCGCGCGGCACGTAGTCGATGGCGGCCTCGGGCTCGCGCACATCGTCCATGCCGGCCTGCGACATGGGCTTGCTGAAGGTCCAGCAGACGAACTCCGTGTGCAGTTCCCAGCGCAGGTGAAAGGCGCCCAGGTCGATCAACACATGGGTGGTCGCCGCATCGGGCGGCGGCAGGTGGTGGTTGCGCAGCAGGGTGGCCACATGGGCGCGGCTGGCCTCGCGCTGGGCCGCATCGGTGAGCATCACCACGTGGGTGATGGCCAGCGGCGCCTGCATCTCCTCGGCGGGGCGGGCGTGGATCTCGTTGTGCAGCAGCACGCGCTGCGGGTGCTGGGATGACAGTAGTGGGGACATCGTGACCTCGAAAGACTGCGCGCTATTGTGCAGTCACGGGCGCGTCGGCTCCCAGGCATCCGGGATCAACAGCTTTCCACCGGGATCGCTTGTTGACCAAAAAAAAACGGCCCCGAAGGGCCGTCAAGCAACATGGTTGCAACGCTGAGGCGATCAATCCTCTACGAATGCTTCTTCGCGCTTGTTCTTCACTGCAGGCATCAGCACCACCACCAGCAGCACCACGGCGGCGAGCAGCAGGCCGGCCGAGATCGGACGGGTCACGAACACGCTCCAGTCGCCACGCGACAGCAGCAGCGCCCGGCGCAGGTTCTCTTCCATCATCGGGCCCAGGATGAAGCCCAGCAGCAAGGGAGCCGGTTCAGTGCCCAGCTTGTGGAACACATAGCCCACGAAGCCGAAGATACCCACCATCCACACGTCCCAGGTGTTGTTGTTGGTACCGTACACGCCGATCGCGCAGAACAGCACGATGGACGGGAACAGCCAGCGGTAAGGCACGGTCAGCAGCTTGATCCAGATGCCGATCAGCGGCAGGTTCAGCACGATCAGCATCAGGTTGCCGATCCACATCGAGGCGATCAGGCCCCAGAACAGCTCGGGGTTGCTGGTCATCACCTGCGGGCCCGGCTGGATGTTGTGGATGGTCATCGCGCCCACCATCAGCGCCATCACGGCGTTGGGCGGAATGCCCAGCGTCAGCAGCGGGATGAAGGAGGTCTGCGAACCGGCGTTGTTGGCCGACTCGGGAGCGCACACGCCGCGGATGTTGCCTTGGCCGAAGGGGACTTCGCCCGGCTTGAGCTTGGTCTTCTTCTCGATCGTGTAGGCAGCAAAGGCCGACAGCATGGCACCGCCACCGGGCAGGATACCCAGGGCAGAACCCAGGGCCGTGCCGCGCAGCATGGCCGGAATCATGTGCTTGAAGTCTTCCTTCGTGGGCATCAGGCCCGTCACCTTGGCGGCGAACACTTCGCGCTCGTCTTCAGGCTTGGACAGGTTGGCAATGATTTCGCCGTAGCCGAACACACCCATGGCAATCACGACGAAGTCGATACCGTCGGTCAGCTCGGGAATGTCGAAGCTGTAGCGGGCAACGCCGGAGTTCACGTCGGTGCCGACCATGCCCAGCAGCAGGCCCAGCACGATCATGGCAATGGCCTTGAGCAGCGAGCCCGAAGCCAGCACCACGGCGCCGATCAGGCCCAGGGTCATCAGCGAGAAGTACTCGGCAGGGCCGAACTTGAAGGCGACTTCCGTCAGCGGAGGCGCGAAGGCGGCCAGGATCACGGTGCCCACGCAACCTGCGAAGAACGAGCCTATGCCTGCGGCAGCGAGAGCGGGTCCCGCTCGCCCCTTTCTTGCCATCTGGTAGCCGTCGATCACGGTCACCACGGACGAGGATTCACCAGGCAGGTTCACCAAAATGGCGGTGGTCGAGCCACCGTACTGCGCACCGTAGTAGATACCGGCCAGCATGATCAGCGCCGCCACCGGAGGCAGGGCGTAGGTTGCTGGCAGCAGCATGGCGATCGTTGCCACGGGGCCGATGCCTGGAAGCACGCCGATGAGCGTACCGAGCAGACAGCCGACGAAGCAGTAGATCAGGTTCTGGAAAGTGAAGGCGACGCCGAAGCCGGTCGCCAGGTTCTGAAAAAGTTCCACGGACGATGCTCCTGCTTAACCGGTGATGAAGCTGGGCCAGACGGGGAACTGAAGATTCAGTGCCCACACGAAGGCCACATAGCTGCCCACAGCAAGGACGGTGGACAGAATTGCCACTTCCTTGAACTTGAAGCTATGACCGCCCAGGCTGGCGATGAACACCAGCGCGTAGATGGCGACGATCAGACCGAACTGGGGAATGCCCAGATTGGGAACGCCGACCAGCAGTACGCCGAACGCGAAGTTCGCAGCCAGGACGAAGAACACTTGCTTCCACGCCCACTTGCCGATCTTGTCACCGCCCGAAGGACCCTTGGTCAGGCCGGTGAAGCAGATGGCCGTGCCCAGAATGGACATCAGCACACCCAGGATCAGCGGGAAATAGCCCGGGCCCATGCGGGCACCGGTGCCGACGGTGTAGTTGGTAGCGCCGATCGCAAAAGCGAGGCCGATAACCAAAAACATCACGCCCGAAAAAAAGTCTTTCTGACTCTTGATTTTCACGAGAATGTCTCCTTACGGAATCACGACCCGGCGATTTTGCGTTCAGAAAAACTGTGTCTGGATGTGGATTCCACCTACAAAGGGCATACCCTCATGTCCTACCCGCATGAATGAAAAAAGGTGCCAGCAGGGGGCACCCGATCCATCCATTTCAAAGGCCTGCGCCAGAGCAGGCACTCACGCTCCAACCCACCAATCGCCTGCCCATCATCCCAGCAAGGGCGTGCTGGCCATGACCTCGTCCAGCGTGGTCACGCCTTCGGCCACGCGCAGGGCACCTGCCAGGCGCAGCGGGCGCATGCCGTCCTGCACGGCCTGGCGGCGCAGCGCATCCATGGAAGGCGAGGTGTGGACCTGCTGCTTGAGCGCCTCGCTCACGGTCAGCAGCTCGTACAGCCCCATGCGCCCGCGAAAGCCCGTCATGCGGCACTCCACGCAGCCCACGGGCTTGTAGGGCTGGTAGCTGCCTGACAGTTTCCAGGGCCGCACGGCCTCGGCCAGCGTGGCGGCCGAGGTCTCCTCGTCGCGCTGCTTGCACTGCGGGCACAGCGTGCGCACCAGGCGCTGGGCCAGCACACCGAGCAGCGTGGCATTGATCAGGTAGGGCGGCACGCCCAGCTCCATCAGCCGGCTCACGGCGCTGGGCGCATCGTTGGTGTGCAGCGTGGAGAACACCAGGTGGCCGGTCAGCGCGGCCTGCACGGCCATTTCGGCGGTGGCCAGGTCGCGGATTTCGCCCACCATGATGATGTCCGGGTCCTGGCGCATCAGCGAGCGCAGTCCCTCGGTGAAGCCGAAGTCCAGCTGCGGCTGCACCTGGGTCTGGTTGAAGCTGGGCTCGATCATTTCGATCGGGTCTTCCACGGTGCTGACATTGACCGCCTCCGTGGCCACGCGCTTGAGCGTGGAGTACAGCGTGGTGGTCTTGCCCGAGCCCGTGGGCCCGGTCACGAGGATGATGCCGTGCGGGCGGCGCACCAGCTCGTTCCAGCGCTGGGCGTCATGGCTGGTGAAGCCCAGTGCATCCAGGTCCTTGACCGTGTTGTCGGGATCGAAGATCCGCATCACCAGCTTCTCGCCAAAGGCCGTGGGCAGCGTGGACAGGCGCATTTCCACCTCGTCACCGCGCGGGTTGCGGGTCTTGATGCGGCCATCCTGCGGGCGGCGCTTTTCCACCACGTCCATGCGCCCCAGCAGCTTCACGCGCGAGACCATGGCATTGAGCACGCCCATGGGCACCTGGTAGACCGGGTGGAGCACGCCGTCGATGCGAAAACGGATCACGCCCTGCTCGCGCCGGGGCTCCATGTGGATGTCGCTGGCGCGCTGGTCGAAGGCGTATTGCCACAGCCAGTCCACCACGCGCACCACGCCCTGGTCGTTGGCGTCGAGCTGCTTGCTGCTGTTGCCCAGCTCCACCAACTGCTCGAAGCTGGCCGCGCTGGCTGCGCCGCCCGCCTTCTCGGCTGCGCGCACCGATTTGGCCAGCGCAAAGAATTCGCCCGTGTAGCGCTTGAGGTCCAGCGGACTGGCCAGCACGCGGCGCACCTTGCGGCGCGCCTGGCGCTCGACCTCGGCCACCCAGTCGTCGATGAAGGGCTCGGCCGTGGCCACCACCACTTCCTGCGGCGATACCTGCACGGGCAGCACCTTGTGGCGCTCGGCATAGCTGGCGCTCATGATTTCGCCGACGCGGCCCGCATCCACGCGCAGCGGGTCGATGCGCAGGTAGGCCATGCCGCTGCGGGTTGCCAGGTACTGGGTCAGCTCCTCGATGTCCAGCGCGCGCCCGTCACCGGCGCGGGCCACGCCCACGTTGGCCAGCCGGACCAGCGGGTGCTGGGTGCTCTCGGCCTGCGAGCAGCGCGCCACGGTGCGCTGGGCCTCTTCGGCCGTGATCACGCCATCGGCCAGCAGCCACTGCACCAGCCTGCGCCAGTCCAGGGGCCCCGAAGGATTGCTTGGAACAACGGCGGGTTTGGGCTGCGTGGTGGAGGTCGGATCGGACATGGCGTTGGGCCGGAAGCTGAACTGCGCCCTATGGTAAGCCTGCCGGCCGCACTGCCCGACCAGCCGCTCTCTACCAGGGCGGCTCTACCAGGGCCGCACGAAGATCTTGGGCCAGCGCGTGGTGGGCAGGTCCCAGCGGGCCTGCACCTGGGCGCTGGCAGCCTGCAGCGCAGCGGGGTCGAGCGCGCGCGGCGTGCGCTGGGCCAGCACCACGGTGTTGCCCTCGCGCGTGGGGCGGAAGGCCCACATGGCCTCTTCGCCAAAGGCTTCGGCCATGCGTGCCAGGCTGCGCTCGTAGCTGGAGGTGCGGCCGAACAGGTTGACCGTCATGATGCCGTCCTCGGTCAGCAGATTGCGGCAGTCGGCATAGAACTCGGCGCTGTCCAGCACGGGCGCGGCCGCATCGTGGTCGTAGAGATCAACGGCCAGCGCATCGACCGTGCCCAGCCACTGGCTCTTGCGGATTTCCTGGGCCGCATCGGCCAGCACCACGCGCAGCGTGTCGCTGTCGGGCGGCAGCTTGAACCAGCTGCGGCACACGGCCAGCACCTGCGGGTTCAGCTCGATGGCCGTGGTGCGCATGCGCAGCTTCTTGTGGCAGAACTTGGTGATGGCGGCCGCGCCCAGGCCCAGCTGCATGGCATGGCGGCCGGCCACGCTGGCGGGCTCCATGAACAGCAGCCAGCCCATCATGCGCTGCACGTATTCGAGCTCGATCTCGAACGGCTCGCGTATGCGCATGGAGCCCTGGATCCAGGGCGTGCCCAGGTGCAGGTGGCGCACATCGCCATCGTCAGAGACGCTGACTTCGGGCAGCTCGATGTCTGCGGCGGTGGTGCCGTTGGAGGAAGAGGATGGGGCTGCCTTGGCGGCGCCGCGGGTCTTGCGTATCACGTCGGGAACAGTCAAAAAATCAGAGCAATTGATGGGCAGCCAGCACCTCGCGCCAGGCCTGGACCTTGCGCTCGAAACTCCAGCTCGCGTTGGCCGGGCTGGTCGATGGCAGCTTCACGGCGGCCAGGCCCAGGGCCTGCGTGCGGCCGGCATGCTTGAAGCTCTCGCCACCGTTGTGCAGGGCCAGCGCCAGCTGCGGACAATGCGTGCGCAGCGCCACGAAATCATTCACCTCGGCCGCGCGGATGGCGCTGTCCAGGCTGCCTTCGCGCTCGCAGCTGGCATACACGTCCCACAGGCCCAGGCCGCGGGCCAGCAGCCATTCGCAGCGGCCCGCATAGTCGTCGCGGCCGGGCTGCGGATGCCCGGGCCACAGGGCCTGGAGCAAGGGCCAGAACTGGTTTTGCGGATGGGCATAGTACTGCTGCAATTGCAGCGATCGCAGGCCCGGAAAGCTGCCCAGCACCAGGGCCCGGGTCCGCGCATCGGCCACCGGCGCCAGGCCCTGCCAGCGCGGGGTGCCGGGGGGCGGCAGGTCGGGAACGGTCAAGGACATGGCCGGCATTGTCGCCCAGCGGTCGCCGGGCTGCTGGCAGCGGGCGGCAAGACCGCTCAGGTTCAGGTTCCGCTCAAGCCTGGTTCAGGCCATGGCGGGCAGGCCTCGCAGCGCGGCACGCGCGTTGCGGCCCGTGGCCTCGGCCAGGGCCTGGGGCGTGATGCCGCGCAACTGCGCAATCACGTCCGCAATGCCTGCCAGCTCGGCCGGCGTGTTGCGGCCCTGGGCCTGGCCCTGGGCACGCTGCCCGGCCGTGGTGTAGAGCCAGTGCGGCGGAATGTCGGGGGCATCGGTTTCCAGCACCAGCGCATCCAGCGGCAGGGCGGCTGCCAGCTCGCGCAGCTTGAGCGCCCGGTCATAGGTCACTGCCCCGCCAAAGCCCAGCTTGAAACCCAGGTCGATGAAGGCCTGGGCCTGCTGCCCGCTGCCGTTGAAGGCATGGGCAATGCCGCCCGCCACAGGCCTCGCGCGCAAGGTCTTGAGCAGCCGGTCGCTGGATTTGCGCACATGCAGGATGACGGGCAGGTCGAACTCGCGCGCCAGCGCGACCTGCTGCTCGTAGAACCAGATTTGCCGCTCCGCATCCAGCCCGGGCACGAAGAAGTCCAGGCCGATCTCGCCCACGGCCACCAGTTGCGCATCGCCGCGCAGCCGCGCCAGCGTCTCGCGCAATGCGGCAATGTCCTGCTCGCGAGCATTGGGCGTGTACAGCGGGTGGATGCCCAGCGCATAGCTGTCGCCATGGCGCCGCGCCAGCGCCACCACCGTGTCCCAGTGCTCGCGCGCCACGGCCGGAATCACCAGATGCGCAACGCCTGTCTCGGCCGCCTGCGCGCGCACGGCGTCGCGGTCGGCGTCGAATTCGGGAGCATCGAGGTGGCAGTGGGTGTCTATCCAGGCGGGCATGGCCGCATCATGCCACCGGCCCGGGCGGCGCCCGTCCAAGGGGCAGACGAGGCCCGGAGCAAGGGCAAACCCTTGGCTTATTGCGAGTCGGCTCCGTTTGACAAAATCAATACACGAATGGCTTGCGCCTCCATAAAAATACATAAAGTAACACTTACACCCCGCATCGGGCTCCCGCATCACCGGCCGGCATGCTTTGGAGAGAGGAATTCCCATGAAGCGCTCAGCATGGAGTCGAATCCTGGACCTCGGTGGCGCACGCCGCAAGGCGGAGCTTGACGGGCAATTGGCCGCCATACACAAGTCCCAGGCGGTGATCGAGTTCGACCTGCAAGGCCATGTGCTGGCCGCCAACCAGAACTTCCTGGACACCATGGGCTATGAGGAGGACGAGGTCATCGGCCAGCACCACCGCATGTTCGTGGACCACCAGATGAGCGAGTCGCCTGAATACACCGCGTTCTGGCAGCGCCTGGGCAGCGGCATCCACGACGCGGGGCGCTACCGCCGCATTGCCAAGGACGGGCGCGATGTCTGGCTGCAGGCAAGCTACAACCCCATCTTCGATCGCCATGGCAGGCCCTTCAAGGTGGTGAAGTACGCCACCGACATCACCGAGCAGCAGCGCCGCAACGCCGACGCCGAAGGCCAGTTGGCCGCCATCTCCAAGGTGCAGGCCATCATCGAGTTCGACCTGCAGGGCAACATCCTGCATGCCAACCGCCTGTTCCTGCAGGCCATGGGCTACACGCTGGACGAGGTCGTCGGGCGGCACCACAGCATGTTCGTCCAGCCCCATGAACGCCACAGCCCAGAATATGCGCAGTTCTGGCGCAAGCTGGCCAGCGGCCAGCACGATGCGGGCCAGTACCTGCGCATCGGCAAGCACGGCCGCCAGGTCTGGATCGAGGCCAGCTACAACCCCATCCTCGATGCCGACGGCCGGCCCTTCAAGGTGGTCAAGTACGCCCGCGATATCACGCGCCGCTTCACGGCCGCGCAGACCCTGGGCGAGGCCATGCAGGGCCTGAGCGAAAGCGCCGAGCACGCAGGCCAGGCCAACGAACTGGCCCGCCAGGCCTGCCTGGTGGCCGAGCAGGGCGGACGCACGGTGCACGAGGTGATGGGCACCATGGAGTCCATCAGCGCCAGCTCGCGCAAGATCAGCGACATCATCGGCGTGATGGACGGCATCGCCTTCCAGACCAATATCCTCGCGCTCAACGCTGCCGTGGAGGCGGCCCGCGCAGGCGAGCAGGGCCGGGGCTTTGCCGTGGTGGCGGGCGAGGTACGGGCACTGGCACAGAACAGCGCCGCCGCCGCCAAGGAAATCAAGCAGCTCATCCACACCTCGGTGGAGCAGGTGGCACTGGGCGCCAATCAGGTGCGCCAGGCCGGCGGCACCATGCAGGAGATCGTGGACTCCTCCCACCAGGTCACGGCCATCATGGGCGATGTGGTGCAGGCGTCCATGGCCCAGTCGGCACGCCTGCGCGAGGTGACGGCCGACCTGACGGCGCAGAGCGCGGCCGTCGCGGATGCATCCAGGGACCAGGCGCAGCGCAAGCCGCTGCCGGCATCCATCGTTCCCGCTGCGCCGCAGATCAAGTCGGCCCCGGCAGCGGCCGTGCTTCCCGCAGGCGCTCAGCGCCTGCCGGGCACCTTGCTGCGCATGGCCTGAGTCCAGACTCAGGCCTGCCGGTCAGGCCAGTTGGCCCTGCACCAGGCGCACCATGCGGTCGCAGCGCGCCGCCAGCTGCTCATCGTGGGTGACCATGACGAAGGCCGTGCCATGGCTGCGCGCCAGCTCCAGCATCAGGCGGAACACGGTGTCGGCCGTGCTGCGGTCCAGGTTGCCGGTGGGCTCGTCGGCCAGCACGCAGGCCGGCTGGGTGACCAGGGCACGGGCAATGGCCACGCGCTGGCGCTCGCCCCCCGACAGTTCGGCCGGACGGTGCAGCATGCGTTCGCCCAGGCCCACGGCCGCCAGCATGCGTGCGGCGCGCTCCATGCACTCGGCCCTGTCGTCGCGGCGTATGCGCAGCGGCATGGCCACGTTGTCCTGGGCGCTGAATTCGGGCAGCAGATGGTGGAACTGGTAGATGAAGCCCAGGTGCCGGTTGCGCAGCGCGCCCTGCTTCTGGGCGCTGAGTTCATGCAGGGGCTCGCCCTTGAGGGTGACGCTGCCGCTGGTGGGGGCGTCCAGCCCGCCCAGCAGGTGCAGCAGCGTGCTCTTGCCCGAGCCCGAGGCGCCGACAATGGCCAGTGTCTCGCCCGCACGCACCTGCAGGTCGACACCTGCCAGCACCTGCACGTTGAGCCGTCCTTCGGCAAAGCGCTTGGTCAGGCCGCGCGCATCCAGGACCACGGCGCCCTGCTGGGACACTTCGAAACCGGGCATCACATTCACTTCATTCATAGCGCAGCGCCTCGGCGGGGTTCACGCGGCTGGCGCGCCAGCTGGGATAGATGGTGGCGACAAAGGCCAGGACCAGGGAGATCACGGCGATGGGCATGATGTCGCTGTACTGCGGATCGCTGGGCATCTTGCTGATCAGGTAGATGTCCTTGGGCAGGAAGTTGGCGTGCAGCAGGCGCTCGATGGCCGGCACGATGACATCGATGTTGAAGGCGATGCCCAGGCCCAGCAGCAGGCCCGCAAAGGTGCCGATGACGCCCACCATGGCGCCCTGCACCATGAAGATGCCCATGATGCTGGACGGCGAGGCGCCCAGCGTGCGCAGGATGGCGATGTCGGCGCGCTTGTCGGTCACCGTCATCACCAGCGTGGACACCAGGTTGAACGCAGCCACGGCGACGATGAGCGTGAGAATGATGAACATCATGCGTTTTTCCAGCTGCACGGCCGCGAACCAGGTGCGGTTCTGCTGGGTCCAGTCGCGGATCAGCAGGCGGTCGGTGATGGTGTGGGCCAGTTCCATGGCCACGCGCGGCGCCTCGTGCAGGTCCTTGAGCTTCAGGCGGATGCCAGTCGGCCCTTCCAGGCGGAACAGGCGCTGCGCGTCCTCGTAATGCATCATCACCAGGGCCGAGTCGTATTCGTAGTGGCCGGAGTCGAAGGTGCCGACCACATGCATCTGCTTGAGGCGCGGCACCACGCCGGCCGGCGTGACCTGGCCGCCCGGGGCGATCAGCGTGACCATGTCGCCCTGGCGCACGCCCAGCGAGCGCGCCAGCTCCACACCCAGCACCACGTTGAATTCGCCGGGCACCAGGCGCTTGAGCACTTCGGCATTGGTGGCGGCCACATCGGTGACCTCGCCCTCGCGCGCCGGATCGATGCCGCGCACCAGGGTGCCCTTCATGTCCTCGCCACGCGCCAGCAGCGCCTGGGCCGCGACGAACGGGGCGGCGCCCAGCACGTCGGGGTTGGCGCGCGCCTCGCGCATGGTGCGCTCCAGATCGGGCAGCGCCGCACCCTGGGGCGCGAAGATCTCGATGTGCGAGACCACGCTGAGCATGCGGTCGCGCACTTCCTTCTGGAAGCCGTTCATCACGCTGAGCACGATGATCAGCGCCGCCACACCGAGGGCGATGCCCAGCATGGAGACGCCGGAGATGAACGAGATGAAGCCGTTGCGGCGCGTGGCACGCCCCGCCCGGGTGTAGCGCCAGCCGACGGCCAGTTCGTAGGGAAATTGCATGGGCATGCATTGTGTCATCGCCCACAGGCCCTGCATGGCGGCAGGCTTTGCCGTCGGCGTGTCAGCGCCGGTGCCGTCCGCGGTCCACACGCGGCAGGGCGTCGTAGCGGCCCTCCGCCTCCAGCGTCAGCGCATGGCGCTGCAGCCTGGCCAGCAAGGTATCGAATTGTGCGAGTTCCTCGTCGCTGAGCACGGACACCAGGTCCAGGTGGATCTGGGCCATGCGCGGCAGGATCAGGCCGTACATGCGCCGCCCCTCGGCGGTCAGCGACACGGCCACGCGGCGGCGGTCGCCGGGCATGGGGCTGCGCTGCACCCAGCCCTTTTCCTCCAGCCCGCTGAGGGCGCGCGAGGTGCGTGCGCGGTCCAGCTGCGCGCGTTCGGCCAGCTCCGACGACAGCAGGCCCTCGTTGGCAGCCACCGTGGCCATCACGCCCCACTCGCGGCGCGTGATGCCGAAATGCGCCTCGCACATGCGCATGGCCACGCCGCCCGCTGCACCGAAGTAGCGGTTGATGCGAAACAGCAGCATCTGCTGGATGGAGGTGGGAGCGGGACGGGTATTCACGGGGAACAGTTGATTAGATCAATTGCTGCGGGGACTTCTACAGTGGCCCCGTCCGGAAAGGAGACAACGGGAGCCACCGTCCGGAGCCGGCCTGGGGATTCTCGCAAAGCCCGGCGCCCCCGCAGCGCAGAAAGTTCGCCACCATGTTTTCCCTGTTCCAAGCCACCCATGCCACCCATGCCTTGCGCAGCCCGCTGCTGCGGGCCGGCCTGGCCCTTCTGCTGGGCCTGGGCTCCGGCGCTGGCGCCCGGGCCGATGCGGCCGCCGATGCCTCGGCCTGGCCCGCCAAACCCGTGCGCATCGTCGTCGCCTTCGCGCCCGCCGGCGCCGCCGACATCCTGGCGCGCAGCCTGGGCGAGGTACTGCAGCGTGAACTCAAACAGCCCTTCGTCGTGGACAACCGGCCCGGCGCGGGCGGCAACATCGGCACCGACAACGCGGCCAAGGCGCCCGGCGACGGCTATACGCTGCTGGTCGGCATCGACACGACCTTCACCGTCAATCCCTTCATCTACAAAAGCATGCCCTTCAAGGGCGCGGACCTGCGTCCCGTGATGATGATTGCCTCGCAGGGAATGATGGTGGCCGTCAACCCGCGCACCGGCCTCAAGACCCTGGACCAGTTCATCGCCCAGGGCAAGAGAAGCGGCCTGACGCTGGGCTCGGCCGGCTACGGCACGCCGGGCCACCTGGCCTCGGCCATCCTGACCCATGCCACGGGCGCCAAGGTCAGCCACGTGCCCTACAAGGGCAACGCCCCGGCCAGCACGGCCGTGCTGGCGGGCGAGGTGGACGGCGGCATCATCAGCTCCTCGGCCATGCTGGGCCAGGTGGCGGCCGGCAAGGTCGTGCCGCTGGCCGTGACCACGCGCCAGCGCAACCCGCTGGTGCCCGGCGTGCCCACCGTGGGCGAGCTGGGTCACAAGGACCTGGAGCAGGAAGTGCTGTTCGCCCTGTGGGTGCCTGCCGCCACGCCCGAGCCCCTGGTCGCAAGAATCCAGTCCGCGCTGGAAAAGGCCATGAAGGATCCGGCCCTGCGCGAGCGCATGCGCGCCAACGACCTGTTCTACGAAGGCCTGACCGGCCCGGCCGCCGCCGAACGCATACAGGCGCTGGCCGACCGCTACCGGACCGTGATCCAGTCCACCGGAATGAAGATGGAATGAGCGCCGCCGCTTCCCGCCCACGACCCTGCACAGAGCGCATTTCCATGTCCCGTCCCAATATCCTCTTCATCGTGGCCGACGACCTCGGCTATGCCGACCTCGGCTGCTACGGCGGCCGCGCGGCCGACTTCGGCCCGGTGTCTCCCGTGCTTGACCGCCTGGCCGCCAGCGGCCTCAGGCTCACCCAGGGCTATGCCAACTCGCCCGTGTGCTCTCCCACGCGCTTTGCCCTGGCCACGGCGCGCTACCAGTACCGCCTGCGCGGTGCGGCCGAGGAGCCCATCAACAGCAAGACACGCGGCACGCCGCTGGGCGAGAAGCTGGGCCTGCCGCCGGACATGCCCACCGTCGCCTCCATGCTCAGGGATGCGGGCTACCGCACGGCGCTGATCGGCAAATGGCACCTGGGCTACCCGCCGCACTTCGGCCCGCTGCGCTCGGGCTACGAGGAATACTTCGGCCCCATGTCGGGCGGCGTGGACTACTTCACCCACCTGAGCAGCTCGGGGCAGCACGACCTGTGGGTGGGCGAGGAGGAACACCATGACGAGGGCTACCTGACCGACCTGCTGTCGCAGCGCAGCGTGGACTTCGTCCACCGCATGGCCCAAGGCGATGCGCCCTTCTTCCTGAGCCTGCACTACACGGCGCCGCACTGGCCCTGGGAAACGCGCGAGGACCGCAGCACGGCCGAGGCGCTGGGCGCAGGCATTGCCCATCTGGACGGCGGCAACATCCACCAGTACCGCCGCATGATCCACCACATGGACGAAGGCATAGGCTGGATCGTCGAGGCGCTGCGCGCCAACGGGCAGCTGGACAACACCCTCATCGTCTTCACCAGCGACAACGGCGGCGAACGCTTCTCCGACAACTGGCCCCTGGTCGGCGGCAAGATGGACCTGACCGAGGGCGGCATACGCGTGCCCTGGATCGCGCACTGGCCGGCCGTCATCGCGCCGGGCCGCAGCAGCCCCCAGCACTGCATGAGCATGGACTGGTCGGCCACGGTGCTGGATGCCGCCGGCGTGCAGGCGCCAGAGGGCCATGCGCTGGACGGCATCTCGCTGCTGCCCGTGCTGCGCGCCGAAGATGCCGAATTCCCGCGCACCCTGCACTGGCGCATGAAGCACCGCGGCCAACGTGCCCTGCGCGATGGCGACTGGAAATACCTGCGCGTGGACGGCATCGACTACCTGTTCGACCTTGCGGCCGATGAGCGCGAGCGCGCCAACCAGGCAGCGCGCGCGCCCGAGCGTCTGGCCGCCATGCGCAGCGCCTGGGAAGACTGGAACCAGGGCATGCCGCCCATCCCCGAGGACGCCACGGTCAGCCTGGTCTCTTCGGCCCGGGACATGCCCCAGCGCTGAACCGCGCTCCAAGGGGAAAAACGAAGGCGTCGGCACTGCGGCACCCCATGCCCGACAATAGCGGCCATGCTTTTGACCGCGCCCCTGGTGTCCTCCACCCAAGCCCCGCTGGAGGAAACGACCGAATGGATCATTCCCTATGCCGGCGGTCCGTCCTCGGATGCAGCGGATGACGCTGCCGTCGCGGCCGTCTGGGGCGGACTGGAGCTGCCCCATCTCCAATCCCTGCTGGCGCTGATGCAGCCCGCGCCCGCACAGACCGGCACGGAGATGGATTTTTCTCCCCCCCACGAAAGCGCCCTGGCTCGCTCGCTGGGCCTGCCCGATGCGCCGGGCCTGATTGCCTGGGCCGCCTGGCAGGCCGGTGAGACGGCGCAGGCCTGCGCCTATGTCACGCCCTGCCACTGGCACATAGGCGCAGACCAGGTCCACCAGAGCGATCCCGCCACCACACCCCTCAGCGATGAGGAATCCCGCCAGCTGCTGGCCCTGCTGGCGCCCTGGTTCGCTGACGACGGCATCGTGCTGGAGTACCAGCAGCCGCAGCGCTGGCTGGCGCGCGGTGCGCTGTTCGATGACCTGGCCACGGCCTCCATGGACCGCGTCATCGGCCGCGACGTGCGGCCCTGGCTGCCCGATGCGCAGCAGGCGCGCGCCCTGCACCGCCTGCAAAGCGAGGTGCAGATGCTGCTCTACACCCATGTCTTCAACGACGCCCGCGCCGCCCGCGGCCAGGTGCCCATCAACGCCTTCTGGGTCCACGGCGCCGGGCGCCTGCAGCCCGGCACGGCCACCGGCGTCAAGGCCGCCGTGCAATGCCTGGACGACCTTCACGCCGCAGCCCTGCAGGGCAACCCCGCTGCGTGGCGCGAGGCCTGGAAGGCGCTGGACGCCGGGCTCATCGCCCGCCTGCTGGAGCGCGTGCGCGCAGGCCACCCGCTCACGCTGACGCTGTGCGGCGAACGCCATGCCATCGCATGGAGCAGCCGCCCGCCGCGCTGGCTGGACAGGCTGACGGGCCTTTTCGGCCCCCGCGCCCTGCCCGACCTGGGCCGCATGCTCTGACACATTGCCCATGAAAATCATCCCCCGCGAGATCCCTGCGCAGCAGGCCTCGGCACTGCGCCAGGCCGGCGTTCACCCGCTGCTGGCCCAGCTCTACGCCGCACGCGGCGTGTGTTCCGCCGACGAACTGGACGACACGCCTGCACGCCTGCTGGCCCCCTCCGGCCTGCTGGGCATGGAGGCCGCCGTGCAGCTGCTGGCCGATGCCATAGAGCGCGGCCTGCGCCTGTGCATCGTGGCCGACTACGACTGCGACGGCGCCACCGCCTGCGCCGTGGGCTGGCGCGGCCTGCGCATGCTGGGCGCGACCGAGGTCAGCTACCTGGTGCCCGACCGCGTGGTGGACGGCTACGGCCTGACGCCGCCCATCGCACGCCGTGTCAAGGAAACCGGCGCCGAGGTGATGGTCACCGTGGACAACGGCATTGCCAGCGTCGAAGGCGTGGCCGAGGCCAAGGCCCTGGGACTGCAGGTGGTCGTCACCGACCACCACCTGCCCGGCAACCACCTGCCGCTGGCCGATGCCATCGTCAACCCCAACCAGCCCGGCTGCAGCTTCGAGAGCAAGTCCATGGCCGGTGTCGGCGTGATGTTCTACGTGCTGCTGGCCCTGCGTGCCGAGCTGCGCGCGCGCGGCCGCTTCGACAAGGCCAGCCAGCCCCGTCTGGAGGCCCTGCTGCCCCTGGTCGCCCTGGGCACGGTGGCCGACGTGGTGCGGCTGGACGCCAACAACCGCCGCCTGGTCGCCCTGGGCCTGAAGCAGATTCGCCGTGGCCAGATGCAGCCGGGCCTGCTGGCCCTGTTCGAAGCCGCTGGCCGCAAGGCCTTTGCGGCCACCACGTTCGACTTCGGCTTTGCCCTGGGCCCGCGCATCAATGCCGCAGGCCGGCTGTCCGACATGACCATCGGCATCGAGTGCCTGACCACGGACGATGCGGGCCGCGCCGCCAACCTGGCGCAGATGCTGGACGCCATCAACCGCGAACGCCGCGAACTGGAAGGCGGCATGCGCGAGCAGGCCCTGCTCATGGCCGAAGGCCTGTGCGAGGACGGCATGACGCCGCCGGCCGCCATCAGCGTGTTCGACCCCGACTTCCACGAGGGCGTGGTCGGCATCGTGGCCTCGCGCATCAAGGACCGCATGCACCGGCCCAGCTTCGTCTTCGCCGCCAGCGGCGCGCCGGGGCACGAGCATGAACTCAAGGGCTCGGGCCGCTCCATTCCCGGCTTTCACCTGCGCGACGCGCTGGACCTCGTATCCAAGCGCCACCCCGGCCTGCTGCTGCGCTTTGGCGGCCACGCCATGGCGGCCGGCTGCACCATTGCCGAGGCCGGTTTCGCGGTGTTCGAAAAGGCCCTGGCCCAGGTGGCACAGGAATGGCTGGACGCAGCCACGCTGACGCGCCGCATAGAGACCGACGGACCGCTGGACCCGGATTTCCGCAAGCCCGAAATGGTCGAGCAGCTCAATCTCGCGGTCTGGGGCCAGGGCTTTGCCCCGCCCACCTTCAGCGAACAGCTGGAAGTGCTGTCACAACGCCTGGTCGGTGAAAAGCACCTGAAACTGCAATTGCGCCATCAGGGCGAAACCGTGGACGGAATCTGGTTCGGCCATACCGACCCGCTGCCGCCATCGGCCTGCATTGCCTTTCGCATGGACATCAATGAATGGCGCGGAGAGCGCAAGGTGCAATTCCTGATCGAGGGAGTGCATTCGGACGCGTCCTAGAGACCCGGGGCGCCATTCACGGTGCCCCTCGGTTAATATCCCCGGTTTTTGCAACAAATTATTGCAAATTCATTCCAAGAAAACCGGGGAAATACTCATGATCTCTCGCCTGTGGCCTTGCACGGCCATTGCCATCACCCTGGCCGCCGGCCTTTCCGGCTGCGCCACCACCGAGCAATCGCGCACGCTTGAAACAGCCAAGCCCGCTTCTGCATCCAGCGCCTATCAAGGCCCGCGCAGCCCCATTTCCGTGGGCAAATTCGACAACCGCTCCAGCTTTCAGCGCGGCATTTTCTCGGACGGCGTCGATCGTCTCGGTGGCCAGGCCAGAACCATCTTGGTAACCCACCTGCAGCAAAGCGGCCGATTCAGCGTGCTGGACCGCGACAACATGTCCGAGACCCGCCAGGAAGCGGGCTTCAACAAGCAGGAGCAAGCGATCAAGGGCGCCACCTACGTCGTGACCGGCGACGTGAGCGAGTTCGGCCGCAAGGTGGTCGGGGATCGCCAGTTCTTCGGCGTGCTCGGCCGTGGCAAGGAGCAGGTGGCCTATGCCAAGGTCAGCCTGAACATCGTCCGGGTGCAGACCTCCGAAGTCGTCTATTCGGTGCAGGGTGCCGGCGAATACAGCCTGTCGAACCGCGAAATCGTGGGATTCGGCAGCACGGCCGGCTATGACTCCACGCTCAACGGCAAGGTACTGGATCTGGCCATCCGCGAAGCCGTGGATAAGCTGGCCGCCGGCATTGACAGCGGCGCATGGAAGCCCGCGCAATGAAGCGCCCCGTCCATTCGGCAACGGCCCTGGCCGCGCTGGCCATCTGCGCCACGTTGGCCGGCTGCGCTGCGCCGCGCCAGCCGCTGTATGCCTGGAATGACTACCAGCCCCAGGTCTACCAATACCTCAAGGATGACGGCAGTACCGGCGCCGAGGACCAATTGCTCAAGCTGGAAGAAGCCCGCCTGAAGGTGCAGGCCGAGGGAAAGGCGCTGCCGCCCGGCTACCGCGCCCATATGGCCATGCTCTATTCCCGAACCGGCAACAACGAAAAGACGGTGGAGCAACTGGCCGAGGAAAAACAGCATTTCCCAGAGTCCGCCACCTTCATGGACACGCTGCTGCAAACCTTCACGGCCCGCAAGAATTGACATGCGCCTGACCGATCACATCAAGACCCTGGCTCTTGCCATGACCGTGGCGCTGACCGGGTGCGCCACCACCGCGCCCTATGACTATTCGGCGCTGCGGGCATCCAAGCCTGCCTCCATCCTGGTCATGCCTGCGCTGAACCAGTCCCCGGAAGTGAATGCACCGGCGGGCGTGCTGTCCCAGATCACGCTGCCGCTGGCCGAGGCCGGCTACTACGTTCTGCCCGTGGCGGTCACCGAGGAAATGTTCCGCCAGAACGGCATCGTCAGCGCCGACGACGCCCAGGAACTGCCCGTGGCCAAGCTCCGTGAAATCTTTGGCGCCGATGCGGCCCTGTACCTGAACATCCGCAATTACGGCACCAGCTATGCGGTGATCAGCAGCGCCTCGGTGGTCACGCTGGAGGCCAGGCTGGTGGACCTGCGCACCGGCACCCAGCTGTGGGATGGCAGTGCCACGGCCTCCAGCGCCGAAGGACAAAGCTCAGGCGGCGGACTGGTCGGCATCCTGGTGACGGCACTGCTCAACCAGATCCTGGACACCATGAACGACCGCAGCGTGCAGATCGCCTCCATCGCCAACCAGCGCCTGCTGTCGCCCATGGCGCAGCGCGGACTGCTGCCAGGCCCGCGCTCGCCCGACTACGGCAAGCCGCGCAACTGACGAAGGCCTGCAGGCCGGCGCTGACTTGCACGCCGGCCTGCATCCCCGCTCCTCCCGCTCAGAAGGTCTCCCAGTCGTCGTCCGCCCCGGTCTTGGCCGCTGTCCTGGCGGGGGCCTTCGCCACGGGCTGCTGGATCTTCTGGGGCGCCGGTGCATTGCGCACGGCCGGCGCTGGACGTGCGGGTGCCGCAGGCGCAGGGCGCACCGCAGCAGTTGCACCGGTTGCACCGATAGATGCCGGCCGGCGTGCCGCTGCGGTGGTCGGCACGTGTGCCCTGGCCGGCGCCAGTGCGCTGCCCTCCTGCCCCAGCTTGAACACTGCCACCACCTCGGACAGGCGCCGCGCCTGGTCCTGCATGGCCAGCGCAGCCGCGCTGGATTCCTCGACCAGGGCCGCGTTCTGCTGGGTCATCTGGTCGAGCTGGGTCACGGCCTGGTTGACCTGGCCGATGCCGTCGCGCTGCTCGGTGGACGAGGCCGTGATCTCGCCGATGAGGTCGCTGACGCGGCGCACGCTGGAGACGATTTCCTCCATGGAACGCCCCGCCTGCTCCACCTGCTTCGAGCCCGACTGCACGTTGTCCACGCTGGTGGTGATCAGCAGCTTGATTTCCTTGGCCGCCTCGGCGCTGCGCTGGGCCAGCGAACGCACCTCGCCCGCCACCACGGCAAAGCCCCGGCCCTGCTCGCCAGCGCGGGCCGCTTCCACGGCGGCGTTCAGCGCCAGGATATTGGTCTGGAAGGCAATGCCGTCGATCACGCCGATGATGTCGGCGATCTTGCGGCTGCTGTCCGTGATCTGCTGCATGCTGGTGACCACCTGGGCCACCACGGCACCGCCCTGCTCGGCCGCCTGCGCGGCCGTGGCCGCCAGCTGGTTGGCCTGGCGCGCCGTGTCGGCCGACTGGGTGACGGTGGCCGTCAGCTCTTCCATGCTGGCCGCCGTCTCCTCCAGGTTGGCCGCTGTCTGCTCGGTGCGCGAGGACAGGTCCTGGTTGCCGCTGGCGATCTGGTTGGAGGCCGTGGACACGGACTCCACGCCAGAGCGCACTTCGCCCACCACGCCGCGCAGCCGCTGCGCCATGCCGTTGAGTGCGCCCAGCAGATGGCCCAGCTCATCGCCCCGGTTGCTTTGCACCGAGCCCGTGAGGTCGCCTGCGGCAATGCCGTCGGCCAGGGCCACGGCCTGGTCCAGCGGCCGCGTGATCGACCGCATGATGGCCACCCCCATGAACAGGCCCAGGGCCACGATGACCGCACTGGCCAGCGCACCGATCCAGTACGCCTGGCGCCGATGGGCCACGCCTTCCTCGCGCGCCAGCTCGCTTTGGCGCTCCAGTTGCTGCACGAAGGCTTCCTGCGCGCTGTTGTAGCGCTCGGCCGCCGGGCGCAGCTGCTTTTCAACGATGTCGAACGTGGTGGCGAAATCGCTGGCCTTGCGCGCCTCCTGGGCCGCCGAGTTGGCCTTGAGCGTCTCGCGGCGCTCGGCCGCCACGGCGTCCAGCGCCTGCTTGGACTGCGTGCCCAGCTGCAGGTCGCCCACCTGCTTTTGCAGCACGTTGATGCGCTCTATGCCCTTGCTCATCAACGCGCGCTGCTGCGCTGCCAGCGTCTCGTCGGGCGACATGGCCGCGACGATGGAGCGCTCCACGCTCATCTGCGTCAGATGCCGCCACTCGCGCGCCAGCGTGGCGCCGCTTTGCGCGGTCATCACATCGGTGTTGATCTTCTCGTTGACCCCGTGCAGATAGACCAGGATGCCGCCGTTGACCACCAGCATGCTCACCAGCAGTCCCAGCACCAGGGCCCACAGCTTCTGGGCGACCGTGATTTGATTCAGATTCATGGAAAAACCGATCTTTTTTATAACAATGCCGGAGCCAGGCCATGGCGCCCCTGCCGCCCATCGCTCCGGAAACCATTCTTGTCCACCCTTGACGGCGCCTGGCTGATCATCGTCATGCATCCGTCACTATTGAGCCCTGTTAACCCGCACTCAGGGAAGTCCCCCAGCCGCACTGCCCGGCTCGGAAAAGCACCGACACCTACAATGGACCGGTGCCCAAGTCCTATCTGAACGCCGATCTGCATAGCCACTCCGTGGTCTCGGATGGAACGCTGACGCCGGAGCAACTGGCCGAACGCGCCGCCTCCCGGGGCGTGCAGTTGTGGGCGCTGACCGACCATGACGAAGTCGGCGGCCAGCACCGCGCCGCCGCCGCCGCGCGCGCCTGCGGCATGGACTACCTGACGGGCGCCGAGATCTCGGTGAGCTTTGCAGGTGCCACCGTGCACATCGTGGGACTGGGCTTTGACGCGGACGACCCCGCCCTGCTTGAAGGGCTGCACGCCACGCGCGACGGGCGAGGCCCACGCGCCCGCGAGATGGCCCGCCAGCTGGAGCTGGCCGGCATCGAAGGCAGCTACGAAGGCGCGCTGCGCTTCGCCGGCAATCCCGGCCTGATCTCACGCACCCATTTCGCACGCTTTCTCGTGGAGTCCGGCCGCTGCCGCGACACGGGCGAGGTGTTCCGTCACTACCTGACCGAAGGCCATCCCGGCTACGTGCCCCACACCTGGGCCCGCCTGGCCGATGCCGTGCGCTGGATCACGCAGGCCGGTGGTGTGGCGGTGATCGCCCATCCGGCCCGCTACGCGCTCACCGCCAACGAGGAATACGCGCTGTTTTCCGAGTTCAAGGCCCATGGCGGCCAGGGCGTAGAGGTCGTCACCGGCAGCCACCGGCCCAGCGAATACACCATCTATGCCGACATGGCGCGCGAATTCGGCCTGGCCGCATCGCGCGGCAGCGACTTCCACAGCCCCGAGGAATCGCACACCGATCTGGGCGACCTGCCCTACCTGCCGGGCCAGCTGACGCCGGTATGGGAACTGCTGAGCGAGCGCATACAGCTGGCCTGAGCTCCTCCCGCCAACAACGCACACCATGGTCCTACGCTTCGAAGCCCACCCCGACAATCCCCAGCCCCGTCTCATCAAGCAGGCCGCCGACATGCTGCGCCAGGGCGCCATCCTGGCCATTCCCACGGATTCCAGCTACGCGCTGGTCTGCCATCTGGACGACCGCCCTGCGGTGGAGCGGCTTCGCCGCATCCGGCAGATCAACGACAAGCACCATCTCACGCTGCTGTGCCGCGACCTGTCGGAGCTGTCCAGCTATGCGCGCGTGGACAACCGCCAGTACCGCCTGCTCAAGCTGGCCACGCCGGGGCCGTACACCTTCATCCTGGAAGCCTCCAAGGAAGTGCCCAAGCGCCTGAGCCATCCCTCGCGCAAGACCATCGGCCTGCGCGTGCCGGACCGCAAGGGCACGCAGCTGCTGCTGGAGCAACTGGGCGAGCCGCTGATCGCCACCACGCTGATCCCGCCGGGCGAGACCGAGGCCCTGCACGACGCGGACGCCATCCTGGAACGCTTTCCCCACGAGCTTGACGCCATCGTCGATGCAGGCGCCTGCCCGTCGGAGCCGACCACCGTGATCGACCTGGTTCCCATGGCCCTGGGCAATCCGCCGACCGTGGTGCGCCAGGGAAGGGGCAGCCTGGACGCCCTGGGCCTTGAGATGGCCTGATGAAGATGGCCTGACGAAGATGGCCCGAGCAGGGGCCATGCTCCGCACCGCATGAAAGACAAACGCCGGGCAAGCCCGGCGTTTGTGTTGTGAAGGGACGCTGACGAGAAAGATGCACATCAGTGCTGGGCCAATTCCAGCGACTGCAGCGGCCGGGCCGCAGGAGTCGGCGCACGCTGCTGTGGCCTTGGCGAACTTGGCAAACTTGCTGTGGGCGCCACGGCAACGGACGGGGCCAGCGCGGGCCTGGCCTGCGCTGCCGAGAACCCCGCGCCCGCCGCAGACTCGGGCTCGTCATCGAGCTTGAAGGCGCCCACTGCCTGCTCCAAATCCTGGGCGCGCTCGCTCAACGCCGAGGCCGCGCGCGAGGCCTGCTGCACCAGGGCTGCGTTCTCCTGGGTGGCGCTGTCCATGTGGCCCACGGCGGTGTTGACTTGGGCGATGCCCTCGCTTTGCTCGCGCAGCGCCTGCGACATTTCGCCCAGCAGGCCCGATACCTGGCCCACGGCGCCCACGATTTCCTGCATCGTGGCGCCCGCCTGGTTGACCAGGCCGGCTCCGCTTTCCACCTGGCGCACGCTGGTGGTGATCAGTTCCTTGATCTGCTTGGCGGCCTCGGCCGAGCGCCCGGCCAGGCTGCGCACCTCGCTGGCCACGACGGCAAAGCCCCGGCCCTGCTCGCCCGCACGCGCCGCCTCCACGGCCGCGTTGAGCGCCAGGATATTGGTCTGGAAGGCGATGCCTTCGATGACCTGGATGATGTCCACGATCTTGCGCGAGCTGCCGCTGATGGCCTCCATGGTCTGCACCACCTCGCTCACCACGGCCCCGCCGCGCCTGGCGGTGGACGAGGCATCGACGGCCAGGCCGCTGGCCGAATGCGCGCGGTCAGCGTTCTGGCGCACGGTGGCGGTGAGCTGCTCCATGCTGGCCGCCGTCTGGGCCAGCGCCGAGACCTGGGCCTCGGTGCGGCGCGACAGGTCGGAGTTGCCGGCGTCGATCTCGCCGGCCGACAGGCCGATGGAATCCGTGGACTGCTTGATGCGGCCGACCAGCTCGGTCAGCGTGTCCTCCATGGTGCCCAGCGCGCCCAGCAGGCGGCCGAAGTCGCCCTGCAGCTCGGTCGAGAACTCCTGGCTCAAATCACCGGCCGCCACGGTCTCGGCAATCAGGATGGCCTGGCCCAGCGGCTGCACGATTCCCCGCCGCAGGCTGAACCAGGCCACCAGGGCCAGCACGCAAACGGCAGCCCCCAGCCCCAGCACCCACCAGCGCGTGTGCACCAGCGCCTGCTCGGCCACCGTGGTCGCCCCCCCGGCCGCCAGCGCCTGTTCGGCCTGCCCCAGTGAAAACACCGTGACCGCCATCATCGTGAAGACCAGCAGATTGATACCGCCGAACGCAATCACCAGTCGCCAGCCTATCGGCAGCCTGCCCAAGCCCAGTACGCCCACGTGCCACCTCTTGTACATATGGCCCGAGGGCCTTGGTGAAAAACCTGTTGAGGGAATCATCCCATCGGTGTTTCATTTTGCAACACAGAATGGGGCATTGCCAATCTGCGGGAAACCACCATATCCACGCGGCCAGAGCGCAGCGCACGGGCTCTGGCGGCTGCCAGCGGCAAGGGTGGCCAGCGTCTGAGACAATGCCCGCCGTGGACATCTCCAACCTCATCCAGACCGTACTCATCTATGCCCTGCCCGTGCTCTTCGCGATCACGGTGCACGAGGCAGCCCATGGCTATGCCGCGCGCCACTTCGGCGACAACACGGCCGCCATGATGGGACGCATCACGCTCAACCCCATCAAGCACATCGACCCCATCGGCACCATCCTGATGCCGCTGCTGCTGTACTTCGCCACCTCGGGCGCCTTTCTGTTCGGCTACGCCAAGCCCGTGCCCGTGCGCTTCGACCAGTTGCGCAACCCAAAGCGCGACATGATCTGGGTGGCCCTGGCAGGCCCGGCCTCCAATTTCGTGCAGGCCCTGCTGTGGGGCGTGCTGCTGGTGGTTCTGGTGGGATCGGGCGTGGGCGAGCGCTTTTTCATAGAAATGTGCCGCGCCGGCATCCTGGTCAATCTGGTGATGTGGGCCTTCAACCTGTTTCCGCTGCCGCCGCTGGACGGTGGCCGCATCCTTGTCGGCCTGCTGCCCTGGCGTCAGGCGCAGTGGGTGGCGCGCATCGAGCCCTGGGGCTTTTTCATCGTCATGGGCCTGGTCATCGCCGGCGTGGTCGGCAGCCTGTGGCTGCGCCCGCTGATGGACCTGGGCTACGCCGTGATCGACTTCGCGCTGACCCCGCTGATCGCGCTGCTGCGCTGAACGCGCTGCAGAACGGCCCACCGGCTGTCTCTGCGGCTCCCTGTTTTTCTCTCTTGCCTGTCGAAGCCTCCCGTCATGAGCACTATCCGTTTCCTCACCGGCATCACTCCCAGCGGAACCCCGCACCTCGGCAACTATGCCGGCATGCTGCGCCCGGCCATCGCGGCCAGCCGCTCGCGCGAGGTCGAGAACTTCTACTTCCTGGCCGACTATCACGCCCTGATCAAATGCCAGGACCCGGCACGCGTGCAGCGCTCCACCATCGAGATCGCGGCCAGCTGGCTGGCGGCGGGGCTGGACCCCGAGCATGTGACCTTCTACCGCCAGTCCGACATTCCCGAGATCCCCGAGCTGTGCTGGCTGCTGACCTGCGTGACCGGCAAGGGCCTGCTCAACCGTGCCCACGCCTACAAGGCGGCCGTGGACAAGAACCACGCGGACGGCACCGAGACCGATGACGGCGTGACCGCCGGCCTGTTCATGTACCCCGTGCTCATGGCGGCCGACATCCTGGCCTTCAATGCGCACAAGGTGCCTGTGGGCCGCGACCAGGTCCAGCACATCGAGATGACGCGCGACATGGCCTCCAGCTTCAACCACATCTACGGCGGCGAGTTCTTCACGCTGCCCGAGGCGCAGGTCGAGGAGAACGTGGCCACGCTGCCCGGCCTGGATGGCCGCAAGATGAGCAAGAGCTACAACAACACCATCCCGCTGTTCTCCTCGCGCGAGCAGCTGCGCAAGCTCATCGGCAGCATCACCACCGACTCGCGCACGCCCGGCGAGCCCAAGGAAGTCGAGGGCTCGGCCCTGTTCCAGATCTACCAGGGCTTTGCCAGCGAAGAGGAAACCGAGGCGCTGCGCCGCCAATACGCCGAAGGCATTGCCTGGGGCGACGCCAAGCAGCAGCTGTTCGAGCGCATCGACCGCGAGCTGGCGCCCATGCGCGAGCGCTACGAGCACCTGGTGGCCCACCCTGCCGAGCTGGAGGACATCCTGCAGGCCGGCGCCGCCAAGGCCCGCCGCGAGACCCTGCCCCTGATCCGCGAACTGCGCTCGGCCGTCGGCCTGCGCAGCCTGGCACAGGCGCCCGTGGCCGCCAAGGCCAAGGCCGCCAGGCAGGCCCTGCCCCAGTTCAAGCAATACCGCGAAGCCGACGGCAAGTTCTACTTCAAGCTCGTCGCCGCCGACGGCCAGCTGCTGCTGCAAAGCCTGGGCTTCGACGCCCCCAAGGAAGCCGGCCAGGCCATTGGCCAGCTCCAAAAGGAAGGCGAGGCGGCCCTGTCCGCACTGCAGCCCCGGCTGCAGCCCGCAGACCCCCAGTTGGTGCTGGCCGCCCTGCAGCAACTGCGCGATGCCGCAGAGTAAGGGTAAGCTTCGCTTTAGAAACCGCCTATTTGCGGGCAGTCTTGCCCGCGGGCTCGGCGCCGGGATTGCGGCGCGTGCGTGAAAGGACATTTGGATGCGTATAGCTGCTCTGGACGATGATCCGCTGCAACTGGAGATGCTGCGTCAGGTCGCGCTGGAGACGGGCCACAGCTGCCACACCTACCAGACGGGCTCGGCCCTGCAACTGGAGCTTCGCCGCGAGAGCTTCGACCTGCTGATCGTGGACTGGCACCTCCCGGACATGGAAGGAACGGACCTGGTGCGATGGGCGCGTGGCCATGTCAGCCGCGAGCTGCCCATCCTCATCATCACCCACCGCAGCGAAGAGGCCGACATCGTCGAGGGCCTGTCCTGCGGCGCCGACGACTTCATGGTCAAGCCCGTGCGCCATGCCGAGCTGCGCGCGCGCATGGCCGCCCTGTTGCGCCGCGCCTATCCGGTGAACACGCAAAGCGTGCTGGAGTTCGGCCCCTACCGTTTCCTCACCACCACCAACAGCCTGGAAATGCACGGCCAGCCCATCGAGGTGACGCACCGCGAGTACACGCTGGCCCTGACCCTGTTCCAGAACCAGGGCCGGCTGCTGTCGCGCGAGCACCTGCGCGAAGCCGTGTGGGGACACAACGCCGAAGTGCAGTCGCGCTCGCTGGACACGCATATCTCGCGCCTGCGCGCCCTGCTGAACCTGCGCGCTGGACAGCCCTACGCCATCAGTGCCGTGTACGGCTATGGCTATCGCCTCGATGTGCCCGACGCAGCGCTGCAGGCGCTGCAGCAGGCATCATGACCGTACACATGCCTGCCGCCCTGGGCAGGCCCGTATCGCGGGCCTGCATGCTGGCCGCTCTCGGCCTGCTGGGCCTGGGCGGCGCGCAGGCCCAGATCAAACCCGTGGGCCGCAACGGCGACACGATGGCACACCGGGTCGTCGCCGGCGACACGCTGGAGCAGCTGGCGGCGCGCTACCTGGGCGATGCCCGCCAGTGGACCGACCTGCAGCAGCACAACGGCGTGGCCAATCCCTACCGCCTGCGGCCCGGCTCCGTGCTGGAGATTCCCGTGCGCCTGCTGCGCGCCGCTGTCGCCTCCGTGGAATTCGTGCAGGGCGATGCACGCAGCACGCGCCCGCTGGACCACCTGGCCGATACGCAGGGCGCGGCCGGAGACGATGCGGGCCAGCCCCTGCGCAAGGGACAGACGCTGCAGGAAGGCGAGCGCCTGCAGCTGGCCCCGGACGCATTCGTCGCCGTGCGCCTGGCCGATGGCTCCCTGGTGCGCGTGCAGTCGCAGTCCGATGTGGTGCTGCGCCAGATGCGCCGCAAGGGCCGTGCCGGCAGCCTGCAGTCCGTGCTGGATCTGCGCGAGGGCGGTGTCGAGGCTTCGGTGCCGCCCGAGCCCGGCAACGCACAGCGCCGCTTCGAGATCCGCACGCCCGCTGCATCGACCAGCGTGCGCGGCACCCGCTTCCTGGTCCAGGCCGATGCCGCCGGCAGCACGGCGGCCGCCGTCGATGAAGGCACTGTCGCCGTGGGCTCCGACGCCTCAAGCGCGAACACTGGCGATGCGCTGCTGCGCCCGGGCCAGGGCGTGGCCGTGGCCGTCAATGGCCGCGTGGGCGAGCCCCGCCCCATGCTGGGTGCACCCGACATCACGGCGTGGCCCGCGCTGGCGGAAGACGCCAACTGGATCAGCCTGCCCCTGCCCGGCTTGCCGGGCGCCGTGCGTTACCAGCTACAGCTGTCGCGCGATGCCGACATGACCCAGGTGCTGCGCAGCGCCAGCTTCCAGGCCACGGCATCGCCGCTTCGCCTGGCGGGCGTGGAGGACGGTGATTACGTGCTGTCCCTGCGCGGTATCGATGCCCAGGGCATTCCGGGCGCCGCCAGCCGCCGCGCCCTGCGCGTCAAGGCCCACCCCGTGCCGCCGCTGTATGAATCACCCCAGGCCGGCGCCACCGTGGGCCTGGGCCGCGCCAGCCTGCAATGCACCCAGGTCGTGGGCGCCGCGCGCTACCGCATCCAGGTCGTCTCTGCCGATGCGCAGGCCGGTTTTGCCGAGCCCGCCATCGATGCACGCGACCTGAACGACTGCACACTGCCCGCCACCACGCTGGCCCGCCTGCCGGCCGGACGCTATCTCTGGCGTGCCGCCAGCATTCGCACGCTGGCCGATGGACAGCCCGACCAGGGCCCGTTTGCCGCAGCCCAGGCCATGCAACTGGCTGCCGTTCCGCCCCAGCCCTCGGCCAGCGCGCTGCAGATGGGTGACGGCCCGGCCGAAGGCAGCCGCCAGATCCGCTGGAGCGGCGAGCCCGGCCAGCGATACCATGTGATGGTGGCGCGCGACCAGGAGTTCACCGCGCCGCTGGTGGACCTCTGGACCGACCAGCCGCAATGGAGCACCGAGGAGCTGCCCGCAGGCAGCTACTACCTGCGCCTGCAGATCGAGGATGCCAACGGCCTGCGCAGCGATTTCTCGGCCGCGCGCCAGTTCCGCACCGGCAGCTGGATCGTCGATGCCAGCGGCGAGATGATGCATTCGGGCAACGGAGAGCGCCTGCAGCGCCAGTAGCCGTGCCCGTTCATTCCCTGACCGCGCTTGTCCACCCAGCCGCCCCTGCCTGACAGCCCCGCCACGCCGGCGCAGCCAGCGCCTGCGCGTGGCCGTGGACTGCGGCGGGACTGGCTGCTGCTGGCGGCGGGCCTGCTGTCCCTGGTGTTCTGGCTCAGCGGCGACGGGCAGCTCGACCGTATCAACGGCTTCGTTCAGGACACGGCCAGCTGGCTGCACCGCCCCAAGGCATCGCAGGACATCGTCATCGTCGCCATCGACGATGCCAGCATTGACGCCATTGGCCGCTGGCCCTGGCGCCGCGCCCTGCACGCCGGCCTGCTGGAACGCATCAGCCAGGCACCGCCGCGCGCCATAGGCCTGGACGTGATGCTCAGCGAGGAAGACCTGGACTACCCCGGTGACGACCTGCTGCTGGCGCGCGTTCTGCAGCGCAGCGGCCGCACCGTCTTGCCCGTGGCGCCAGGCAGCGGTCCGCTGCCGGCCTTCGCACAGGCGGCAGCGGCGCTGGGCCATACCCAGCTGCCCGTGGACGCCGATGGCGCGGTGCGCGGCTTCCATGCCATCGAAGGCAGTGCGCAGCAGCCCTGGTGGCACATGGCGCTGGCCCTGCACTGCGTGGGCGAGAACGGCCGCGCATGCGCCCGCCCGGAGCCCGTGCCGCCCATGGACCCCGACGCAACCCCCTGGCAACGCCGCCAGCAGGAGATCATTGCCTTTGCACAGGCCAGGCCGGAGCAAGGCGCCAGGGACCGCTCGCCCTTCACCACCTATTCCTACATCGACGTGCTGCGCGGCCGCATTCCTGCAGCGGCATTCCGCGGCAAATACGTGCTCATCGGCACGACGGCCACCGGCCTGGGCAGCCGCTTCACCGCACCGCTGGGCACCAGCGCGCGGCCCATCTCCAGCGTGGAGATGCTGGCCCATGTGCTCAACGGCAGCCTGCAGGGCTCGCATGTGCATCCCGCGTCGGCCACGCTCAACCGCGCGCTCAATGCGGCAGCCGTGCTGCTGGCCCTGCTGGCCCTGGCCTGGCTGGGCCCGTCGGGCGGCATGCTGGCCTGCGCGCTGCTGGCCCTGGCCTGCCTTTCGCTGGCCGGGCTTGCACCGCGCCTGTGGCAGGTGCAGACGGCGCCTGCAGCCGGCCTGCTGGGCCTGGCCCTGGCCTATCCGCTATGGAGCTGGCTGCGCCTGCGCGCCGCCGCGCGCTTTCTGGCGCTGGAGCTGCGCGACCTGCAGGGGCAGGGCCTGCCCACCGCGCTGCGCCTGGGAGGCGACCTGCTGGACCAGCGCATCGCGGCCGTGGAGCAGGCTTCGCGCCAACTGCGCGCCCTGCACCATTTCGTCAGCGAAAGCCTGCGCCAGCTGCCCTCGCCCACCTTTGTCTGCGACCGGCAGGGCCATGTGCTGCTGGCCAATGCCGCAGCCCACGCCTATGCGCGCAGCCTGGGGCATGGCCTGCGTGCCGGCGATGCCCTGCCCCGGCTGCTCGATGGTCTGCGGGCACTGGACACGGCAGCCGGCGCATCCGCCGGCCAGCCCTTGCTCACGCTCGAGGCACTTGCCACCCACGGCCTGCCGCCCAGCAGCGAGGGGCGCGACCCCATGGGACGCAGCCTGATGCTGCTGACCCAGACCTTCGAGGCACCGCCCACCACGGGCTGGCTGATCACCCTGGTCGATATCAGCGATCTGCGCAGCGCCCAGGCCCAGCGCGACCTGGCCATGCAGTTCATCTCGCACGACATCCGTGCGCCCGTGGCATCCATCATCACCTTGCTGGAGATGCAGCGCGGCGCCGTACAGGCACCCGACCTCGGCCTCCTGCTGCCGCGCATCGAAGGCTATGCCCAGGCCTCCCTGCAGCTGGCCGACGATTTCGTGCACCTGGCACGCGCCCAGCAGCAGGCGCTGCGCCGGGAACGGCTGGACCTGGGCCTGGTGCTGGACCAGGCCGTGGAAAGCTGCTGGGCCCAGGCCTCTGCGGCCCATGTGCAGCTGGAGTTCCACCTGCCCGAACAGGAATGCCCCGTGTTGGGCGATGCGGGCATGCTCCACCGCGCGGCCGTCAACCTGATCGGCAACGCCATCAAATACGGAGCGCGCGCAGATCAGGCAAACCCCGCCACGGTGCAATGCCTGCTGCGGCAGGACGCAGGCCATTGCCGCATCACCATCCGGGACCACGGGCCCGGCATGGATGGGCAGGCCGTTGCCCGGCTGAGCCAGCCGTTCGAGCGCCTGGACCATCACCAGCACCTCGACGGCGTGGGCCTGGGCCTGGCCTTTGTGCGCACCGTGGCCGCCCGCCATGGTGGGCGGCTTGAGATAGAAAGCACGCCCGGCCAGGGCAGCTCCTTCAGCATCGTGCTGCCGAAAGCGGAAAAGGCCTGACTGGCATCTCAGGGACGCGGATGCGGATGCAGAAAACGAAAAAGCCCTGAAGTCTTTCAACTTCAGGGCTTTGCGTTTTTTGGTGCGGCTGGCAGGAATCGAACCCACGACCCCTTGGTTCGTAGCCAAGTACTCTATCCAGCTGAGCTACAGCCGCAACGCTTCGCATTGTAGCAGCGGGTTTTGGGGCTCCCGGACAAAAGCGCCATATTTCTGCAAAAAACCCGGCGACCGCATTCCCTGGCAACCGGGCGATGGCATCGCCATGCAGCGCCGTGTGCCCAGCAAAAAAGCCTGCCGCCCGGAAAGGCGGCAGGCTTTTCATACCAATGGATGGTAGGGCCTCCCAGAGTCGAACTGGGCACCAACGGATTATGAGTCCGCTGCTCTAACCAAGCATGAGCTAAGGCCCCTGATTCACCAAGGCAGCACGGATGCAGGCCATGGCAAACAACTATTGTAGAGCCTAACCCGCAGGACTCAGCGCTTGTGACTCAGCGCATTGCTGACGAGCTTGGAGGTGATGTCCACGATCTGGATCATGCGGTCGTAGTGCATGCGGGTGGGCCCGATCACGCCCAGCGTACCCACCACCTTGCCGTCGAGCTCGTAGGGCGCGCTGACCACGGACAGCTCCTCGAAAGGCACGACCTGGCTTTCACCACCGATGTAGATGCGCACGCCTTCCGCCTGGCTGGAAAAGTCCAGCAGCCTGAGGATCTGGGTCTTTTGCTCGAACAGGTCGAAGGCGCGGCGCAGATTGCCCATGTCGCTGGAGAAATCGCTGACCGACAGCAGGTTGCGCTCGCCCGCGATGACCACGTCCTCCTGGGCGCTGGTCATGGCTTCCGTGCCGATGTTGACGGCCGCCTGCATGAGCGTGGCCACCTCGCCGCGCAGCAGCTCCACCTCGCCCTTGAGGCGCTCTCGCACCTCTTCCATGGCCAGGCCCGCGTAGTGGCTGTTGAGGAAGTTGGAGGCTTCGATCAGCTGCGAGGACGAGTAGTCCACGTCGGTGAAGATGACGCGGTTTTGCACGTCACCGTCGGGCGATACGATGATGACCAGAAAGCGCCGCTCCGACAGCCGCACGAATTCGATGTGCTTGAACACCGAGGTGCGGCGCGGCACCAGCACCACGCCCACGAACTGGGAAAGGCTGGACAGCAGGTTGGCGGCGTTGGCGATGACTTTCTGCGGCTGCTCGGGCGCGAGCTCGGGCGTCACGATATCGGCACGGTCTGCAGTGAGCATGGTGTCCACGAACAGCCGGTAGCCCCGGGCGGTCGGAATGCGGCCCGCCGAGGTGTGCGGGCTGATGATCAACCCCAGGTCTTCGAGGTCAGCCATCACATTGCGTATCGTGGCAGGCGACAATTCAAGCCCCGACGCACGCGACAGGGTTCGCGAGCCCACAGGCTGGCCGTCAGCGATATAACGCTCGATCAGCGCTTTGAGCAACAACTTGGCACGTTCGTCGAGCATGTGATGATTTTAATGATGTAATTTCCAGAAATGACGTCCACGTTTCGCCACGTTGCCTTGATCGGGAAGTACCACGCTCCCAGCGCAAGCGCCCCGTCCGAGAATGCCAGCAACGCGCTTGAGCGCATTGCGGACTTCCTCAGGCGCCAGGGCTGCGAAGTCGTGCTTGATACCCAATCGGCCCTGCACGCAGGGCTCACAGACTACCCCACCCTCGATGTCGATGGCCTGGGCAGGCATTGCGACCTGGGCCTGGTCGTCGGCGGCGACGGCACCATGCTCGGCGTGAGCCGGCATCTGGCGCAATACGGAACGCCCCTGATCGGGGTGAACCAGGGCCGCCTGGGCTTTGTCACCGACATCGCGCTGGAGGACTTCGAGGCCACGCTCACGCCCATGCTGCAGGGCGAATACGAGGAGGACCTGCGTCCTCTGATGTGCGCCCGCGTGATCCGCGACGGCCAGTGCGTGTTCGAGGCCCTGGCCATGAACGACGTGGTGGTCAACCGCGGCGGCACCTCGGGCATGGTGGAGCTGCGCATCGAGGTGGGCGGCCGCTTTGTCTCCAACCAACGCGCCGACGGCCTGATCGTGGCCACGCCCACGGGCTCCACGGCCTATGCCCTGTCTGCTGGCGGGCCGATGATGCACCCTTCCATCCCCGCCTGGGTGATGGCCCCCATTGCGCCGCACAACCTGTCCAACCGCCCCATCGTGCTGTCCGATGCCAACGAGGTCACGATCGAGGTCGTGGCCGGGCGCGATGTCAGCGCCAATTTCGACATGCAGTCCCTGGCCTCGCTGCAGCATGGCGACCGCATCCTCGTGAGCCGCGCCCACCACAGCGTGCGCTTTCTGCATCCCAAGGGCTGGAACTACTTCGCCACGCTGCGCAAGAAACTGGGCTGGAACGAGGGAGGCGCCTGACCATGGCGCTCAAGCGCATCGTTCTGCGCGACTTCGTGATCGTGCAGGCCCTGGATCTGGACTGGCATGCGGGCTTCACCGTGCTGACCGGCGAGACCGGCGCCGGCAAATCCATCCTGATCGACGCATTGCAGCTGGCCCTGGGCGCCCGCGCCGACGCGGACGTGGTGCGCGAAGGCTGCACCCAGGCCGACATCTGCGTGGAGTTCGACGGCTGCGCACGGCTGCGCCCCTGGCTGGAGGCCGCAGGCCTAGCCTGCGAGGACAGCGGCCTGCTGCTGCGGCGCACGGTGGACACCCAGGGCCGCAGCCGCGCCTGGATCAACGGCACACCAGCCACGGCCACGCAGCTGCGCGCCCTGGGTGAGCAACTCATCGACATCCACGGCCAGCATGCCTGGCAAAGCCTCACGCGGCCCGACGCAGCACGCGCGCTGCTGGACGCCTATGCGGGCATCGACAGCCGCGAGGTCCAGGGCTGCTGGAGCCGTTGGTCCCAGGCCCGGCAGGCGCTGCAGCATGCGCAATCCGCCCAGGACAGCCTGCAGCGCGAGCGCGAGCGGCTGCAGTGGCAGATCACCGAACTCGACAAGCTGGCCCCGCAGGCCGACGAGTGGGACGAGCTCAATGCCCAGCACACGCGCCTGTCGCATGCCCAGACCCTGATCGACACCGCCCAGACCACTCTGCAGATGCTGGAGGACGACGAGGCCGGGGTGATCACTCCGCTGGGCCGCGCCAGCCACCTGATCCAGAACCAGGAACACCTGGAGCCCGACTTCCAGAACATTGCCGACGTGCTGGCCTCATGCATGGCCCAGGCGCAGGATGCGCGCCATTCGCTGCAAAGCTATCTGCGCCGCGCCGACCTGGACCCCGAGCGCCTGGCCGAGCTCGATGAACGCCTGTCGCTGTGGATGCAGCTGGCGCGCCGCTACCGCCGCACGCCCGATGAACTGCCGGGACTGCTGGCCGGCTGGCGCCAGGAGCTGCAGCAGCTGGACGCCGCCGTGGACATCGAGGCCCTGCACGCTGCAGAGCAATCCGCGCAGCAGCACTACCAGGCCAGCGCCCGGGTGCTGTCGCAGCAACGCGCCCTGGCCGCGCCGCGCCTGTCGCGCGCCATCACCCAGGCCATGCAGGGCCTGGGCATGGAAGGCGGCCTGTTCGAGGCCGCCCTGTCCACGGCCGACTCCCCCGGTGCCTTTGGTGTGGACAGCGTGGCCTTTCTGGTTGCCGGCCACCCGGGCGCCAGTCCCAAGCCGATTGCCAAGGTGGCGTCGGGCGGCGAGCTGTCGCGCATTTCGCTGGCGATTGCCGTGACCACCAGCGAGCTGGGCGAGGCCGGAACGCTGATCTTCGACGAGGTGGACTCGGGCGTGGGCGGCGCCGTCGCCGAGACCGTGGGCCGCCTCATGCATGCGCTGGGCCGATCGCGGCAGGTGCTGTCCGTCACCCACCTGCCGCAGGTTGCCGCCTGCGCCGACCAGCACTACCTGGTGGCCAAGCAGCGCGCCAGGCAAGGCACGCTCAGCACCGTGCAGCCGCTGAACAGCGCCGCACGCGAGGCCGAGCTGGCGCGCATGCTCGGTGGCGAGCGCCAGTCCGAAACCACGATGGCCCATGCCCGCGAAATGCTGGCCATGGCGCGCCAGGCACCCGCGCCCCGCCCACCCCCGCGACGGGCCGGCCGGCAGCGGCCCCAGGCCGATGCCGACCGCACACGGTCCAAGCCGGGACGCGCGGCCAACGGCGCGCGCAACACCAATGGAGGCTGATGCCATGTCGCTTGAGATCGTGCTGATCACCGGGATGTCCGGATCGGGCAAATCCGTCGCCCTGCATGCGCTGGAGGATGCCGGCTACTACTGCGTGGACAACCTGCCCCCCGAGCTGCTGTCCGCCTTCGTCGAACTGGAGCACGGCCGCCACAGCAACAAGGTGGCCATCGCCATGGATGCGCGCAGCGCCGGCGGACTGCCCCACCTGCCCGGCCAGCTGGAACGACTGCAGCGCCAGGGCGTCGTGCCCCACCTGGTCTTTCTGGACGCCACCACGGGCACCCTGGTGCGGCGCTTCTCCGAAACCCGGCGGCGCCATCCGCTGTCGCAGGGGCCGGTCGCCGAAGGCCGCCGCGCCCTGGTGCAGGACATAGAAACCGAGCGCGAGCTGCTGGGCGACCTGCGCGAGAAGTCGCATGTCATCGACACCAGCCACCTGCGCTCGTCCCAGCTGCAAAGCTATATCAAGGAGCTGATTGCGGCCCCGGTGGGCCAGATGACGCTGGTCTTCCAGTCCTTCGGCTTCAAGCACGGCCTGCCCTCGGATTCCGACTATGTGTTCGATGTGCGCATGCTACCCAACCCGCACTACGAACCCCAGCTGCGCCCGCTGACCGGCATGGACGCGCCCGTGGCCGAGTTCCTGCGCCAGCAGCCCGGCGTGGACCAGATGCGCCGAGACATCCAGCAGTTCCTGGAGTCCTGGCTGGACATGATGGCCAGCAACCACCGCAGCTATGTCACCGTGGCCATCGGCTGCACGGGGGGCCAGCACCGCTCGGTCTTCCTGGTCGAGGAACTGGCGCGGCACTTTGCCCCGCGCTGGCCCACGCTGTGCCGGCACCGCTCGCTGGACAGCCGGCCCACGCTCAAGCCTGCCGACTTGCTTGCGCACGACGTCTGAGCGCCAGGCCCCGCCTCCGGAACACTGCGATGCAAGGCTTGCCGATGACGAACGCTCCGCGTGTGTTGCTGGTGGAGGACGACCCCGCCATCGCGCGCACCGTCTGCTATGCGCTGGAGCGCGACGGCATCGCCGTGCGCCACTGCCTGCAGCTGGCCGATGCACGCGCGCAATGGCAGGCGCAGCCGCCCGATGCACTGTTGCTGGACGTGGGCCTGCCCGATGGCAACGGCCTGGACTGGTGCCGCGAGCTGCGCCAGGCCGGCGCCACCGTGCCGCTGCTGGTGCTCAGTGCACGCGGCGAGGAAATGGACCGCGTGCTGGGCCTGGAGCTGGGTGCCGATGACTACCTGACCAAACCCTTCAGCCCGCGCGAGCTGGTGGCCCGCACCCGCGCCCTGCTGCGCCGTGCGCAGCGCCTGCAGCCCGCGCCAACGGCCAGCGCAGCGCCGGCCGATGCCCTGTTCAGCATCGATACGCAAGGCCAGCGCGTGCGCATGCAGGGCGTGCCCCTGGAGCTGACGCGGCGCGAGTACCAGCTGCTGCGCTGCCTGCTGGAGCGCCCCGGGCGCATCCTCAGCCGCGAGTTCCTCCTCGACAGCATCTGGGGCCAGGACAGCGACAGCACGGACCGCACCGTGGATACGCACGTCAAGACCCTGCGCGCCAAGCTGCGCGCCCAGGCGCCGCAGCAGGACTTCATCACCACCCACCGCGGCATGGGCTACAGCCTGACGCTGCCGGGCTGAGCCACCGCAGCACGCCATGCGCCTCGGACTGCGGCTGTTCTTCGCCTTTTTCGTCATCAACGGCCTGGCCGCATTCTTCGTGCTGCGCGTCTTCATGGTCGAGGTCAAGCCCAGCGTGCGCAAGGTGACCGAGGACACGCTGGTCGAGACCGCCTACGCCCTGGCCGCGCTGGCCAGCGACGACATGGCCAGCGGCGTGCTGCAGCAAAGCCCCGCCGACAGCCGCTTCGCGCACCACATGCAGGCCTATGCCAACCAGACCGTCAAGGTCTGGATCTGGGACACGCGCAAGACCAGCCTGGACATGCGCGTCACCGTCACGGACCAGAAGGGCCTGGTGCTGTTCGACTCCGCCGGCCTGGACCAGGGCGCCGACTACTCGCGCTGGCGCGACGTGTACCGCACGCTGCGCGGCGAATACGGCGCACGCACCACGCGCGAGGTGCAGAACGACGAGGCCAGCAGCGTCATGTATGTCTCGGCACCCATCATGGTCGATGGCCGCGTGGCGGGCGTGCTCACCGCCTCCAAGCCCGCCCACTCGGTGCAGAAGATCGTGGACAGCGCGGAAAGCAAGATGCTGCGCGGCGGCCTGCTGTTCCTGCTGCTGTCGGCCGGCGTGGGCTTTGCCGTGACCTGGTGGCTGGTCATCCATGTGCGGCGCCTGCGCAGCTATGCCCAGCAGGTACAGGCGCCCACGCTCAACGAGGCCACCTCGCCCACCACGGCGCCCCCCATGCCCGAAGCCCCGCGCATGCCCGGCGAGCTGGGCGAGCTGGCCCGCGCCATGGAGAACATGCGCAGCCGCCTGGAAGGGCGCGACTACATCGAAGGCTATGTGCGCGCCCTCACGCACGAACTCAAGAGCCCCGTGGCTGCCATCCGTGGCGCAGGCGAGCTGCTGCAGGAAGACCTGCCCCCAGCCGACCGCGAACTGTTCGCGCGCCAGGTGGTGGACCAGTGCCAGCGCCTGCAAAACCTCGTGGACCAGTTGCTGCGCCTGAGCCAGCTGGAGCAGCGCCGCGCCCTGCACGCGCACACGGCCTGCAGCCTGCAGGCCTGTGCCGAACAGGCCATGGCGCAAGTCCACAGCGCTGCGCACCAGCGCCGCATCCAGCTGGTTCTGCAAGGCCAGGACAGCAGCGGCCCCTGGGAGCAGGACCTGGTGGTGCTGGCCCTGAGCAACCTGCTGAGCAACGCCATCGACTTCGCCCCAGAGGGCAGCAGCATCCACGTGGACCTGGAGCCCGGCCGCGTCAGCGTGCGCGACCACGGCCCCGGCGTGCCCGAGGCGCTACTCGGCCGGCTGGGCGAGCGCTTTTTCACCACCCCCCGCCCCAACGGAGAGCGCAGCGGCACGGGCCTGGGCCTGTCCATCGTGCTGCGCATCATGCTGCTGCACGGCGGCAGCATGCAGGCCGCCAACGCCCACCCCGGGCTGCGTGTCACGCTGAATTGGCCACTGCGGGCACACTGACGCCCCTATCGGTCCTGCAAATCCGACTTCACACCCGCTTCACACACTTCATTCCGGCCACACAACCCCCGCCCAGACTGCGTCCACGATCAACGAACGGGATGTGGAATGAAGAACCGACTGCTTGCCAAAGGCGTGGCCCTGCTGGTCATGATGGGCCTTTTGATGCTGGGCCTGGGCCTGATACACGACGTGGTGCGGGACCGCATACGCAACCGCGACAACGCCGTGCAGGGCGTGGTCGCCAGCCTGGCTGGCCGCCAGACGCTGATGGGCCCGGTGCTGGTGCAAAACTGCACCGAGACCACGGGCATCGAGAAAGGCAGCAAGACCGAATGGACCACGCGCCAGTTCCAGCGCATGCTGCTGCCCGACCAACTGCGCCACCAGGCCACGGCGCGCATGGAGGAGCGCTCGCGCGGCCTGCACCAGGTCAGCACCTATGCCATGCAGGACAGCATCAGCGCCAGCTTCACGAACGCCGCCCAGTACCTGGAAAGGCCCTCCATCGACACGGCGGCCAACCAGACCGTGCGCTGCGGCGCACTGCGCGTGGCGCTGTCGCTCACCGATCCGCGCGGCATACGCTCGGCCATCATCGAAGCCGATGGCAAGAGCCTGGACGTGGGCCCCGGCACATCACTGGAGCGCTACTCGCAGGGCCTGCAGGCGGAACTGGCGCCGGCCCTGCTCAAGAAGGACGGGCCCCTTGAACTGAAGATTGCCCTGGAACTGGTGGGCACCGAAAAGCTGGCCTTCGTGCCGCTGGGCAGCCACAGCCAGGTCCAGTTGTCGGCCGACTGGCCCCATCCCTCGTTCGGTGGAAGCTTTCTGCCCAACCGGCGGGAGATCAGCGACAAGGGCTTCGAAGCCAGTTGGAACCTCTCGGCCCTGGCCTCGTCCGCACGCCAGGCCTTCACCGACCAGCAGCCGCTGTGCCAGCCCGGCCGCCGCGACATGGAGGAATACGCGGCCGCCGCCCATGCCCCCAACAGCGGCCCTTGCCTGGAATCGCTGGATACGGACTTCGTGGACCCCATCAACGCCTACTCGTTGAGCGACCGCGCCACCAAGTACGGCCTGCTCTTCGTGGTGCTGACCTTCGTGGCCGTCGGCCTGTTCGAGGTGCTCAAGCAGCTGCGCGTGCATCCCATCCAGTACCTGCTGGTGGGATCGGCGCTGTGCAGCTTCTTCCTGCTGCTGATCAGCCTGTCGGAGCACATGGGATTTGCCAGCGCCTACGGCATTGCCGCCTCGGCCTGCGTGCTGCTGCTGGCCTACTACGCCAGCCACATCCTGGGCAGCCTGCGCCGCGGCCTGCCGTTTGCGGCGGGCATCGCCGCCCTCTACGGCCTGCTGTACGTGCTGCTGCAACTGGAGCAAAGCGCGCTCATCGTGGGATCGATCGCGCTGTTCGCGGTGCTGGCCCTGATCATGGTCTGCACGCGGCATGTGGACTGGTATGCCTTCGGCCGGCAGGATGGCGACCGCGGCGGTGAAGACGCGGGCACCCCACCCACCGTGGGAGCGCTGCAGCCATGAGCACCATCACCGCCATCAGCGATATCCGCAGCAGCCCGGACAATCAGGCGCTGGAGCGCCAGCGCTGCGAGCAGGCCTGGCAACAGGCCGTGCAAAGCGGGGACCGCCATGCCCTTGGCTCCCTGCGCCTGCACATTGCCGACGCCACCGCACGCGCCAGGCGCACACCCGGCGCACGGGAACAGTGGCTGGCCTGGATGCTGCTGCGCTGCGCCCTGCTGCTGCCGCGCCGCAGGTTCTAGCCAGCCGGGCCGGCCGTGGCCTCAGCCCGCGAATTGCGCATCCAGCAGCTTGCGCACGGGGGCTGGCAGGCCCATATCGGCCCAGGCCCCGGCATCGGCCCAGCAGCCCTGGCCGTCCGGCGTGGCGGCATCGATGCCGCCGCCCTGCACGCGCACGCGCACCGGATGCAGGTGCAGATCGCGGTGGGTGAGCACATGCAGGAAGGCGGGCAGATCGGTCCAGTCCAGGGGCGCCGTTCCCGGCCAATGCTGTGCCGCCGCCTGCTCCAGCGCCTCGCGCCCGTTGAACACGGGCGGCGCATAAAGCCCCGCCCAGATGCCCTGTTGAGGACGGCGCTCCAGCCAGACGCGGCCCTGCCCGTCCACGGCGATCAGCAGCCACCAGGCCTCGGAACTGCGCTTGAGCTTGCGCGTTCGCACGGGATAGTTTTCGGGATTGCCAAAGCGGGCTGCCCGGCACTGCGGCTGCAGCGGACAGACCAGGCAGCTGGGCTTGCGCGGCGTGCAGATGGTGGCACCCAGGTCCATCAGGCCCTGGGTATAGCGGGGCATGGCTTGCTGCAGGTCCTCGGTGGGGCACAGCTGCTCGGCCAGGTCCCACAGTTCGCGCTCGTTCCTGGCAACAGCCAGATCGGCATCGAAAGCCAGCACGCGCGTGAGCACGCGCCGCACGTTGGCATCGAGGATGGGCACACGCTCGGAAAAGCAAAAGGAGGCGATGGCGCCCGCCGTGGACCGGCCTATGCCGGGCAGCGTGGCCAGATCCTCGGCCCTCCCGGGAAAGGCACCACCCCAGTCCTCGACCACGGCCTGGGCACAGCGGTGCAGGTTGCGCGCGCGGCTGTAGTAGCCCAGGCCGCTCCACAGCGCCAGCACCGCGTCATGCGGTGCGGCCGCCAGGCTGGCGACATCGGGGAAGGCATCGAGAAAGCGCTGGTAGTAGCCCAGCACGGTACTCACCTGGGTCTGCTGCAGCATGATTTCGGAGAGCCAGACGCGGTAGGGATCGCGCGTCTGCTGCCAGGGCAGGTGATTGCGTCCATGCGACGCCTGCCACTGCACGACGGGCGTGGCAATCGAGGGAAAGGTCAAGATATCAAGCAGTCAGTGAAGTTTCCTGTGCAGCCTTTGCCAGGCCGGGGAAGGCGGGCGTGGGCGACAGGGGTTGCAGCAGTTCCATGGTGGCCTGCCCCAGCTGCAGCTGCAAGGCCGTGAGCTGTTCGTCAGCGGTCTCGATCTCGGCAATGCGTTCCACCAGGCCCGAGGCCGCATTCTGTATGCGGTCCACCGCTTCGATGCGGCGGGCAAAGCTGCGCTTGCGCTCCTTCAATTGGGCATCGAGCTGGGCCGTGGCGGATTTGCTCCACATGTCCACGTCGTTGGCCGCAGACTCGAACACCGTGCGCAGCCGCATCGCCAGCGCCTTGATCAGGCGCTGCGCAAACGCAGGATTGCTGCGCCTGAGCGCGTGGCCCAGGCCCAGGTACTGGGTGTAGCTGGCCTCGATGCGCTGCAGGTCGCCGCCGAACTCGGCCAGTTCCAGCTGGGCCGGAGCCTGCAGCGAGAAGCCGAACTCGGCATTGAGTTCCTTGAAGGTCGCGCCCAGCATGGACTGGATCTCTCCGGCCTGCGCCTGGGCGCGGGTCGCCACGGTGCGCAGGCGCTCGAAGGTTTCGGCATAGACCTTGCGGGCGCCCAGCTTCAGGCCGCGCTGCTCCAGCGCATCCTTGAGATCGACCAGCTCCTGCTTGAGCGCGCTGGAACCCAGCTGGCGGAAGATGTCGCGCAGCATGCGCATGTGCACCAGCCGCACGGCCTGGATCCTGGCGGCGCTGGCATCGAAATCCTGCTGCTCGCTCTCGATGCGGTGGCGCATGGAGGCGATGACGCTGGCATTCTTGCCGCGCAGGCTGCGCAGCTCGGCCATCTGGTCGTCCAGGTCGCGGCGGCGGATGTTGAGCACGCGCTCCACCTCGACCTGCAACTGCTGCACATTGGCCCTGACGGCCGTCTGCAGCACCTTCTGGCGCTGGCCCATGATGCCCTCGGCCAGCATGTTCTCGAAAACGGGCAGTCCGCTGGCCTGCAGCAGCGCATCGTTGCTGGAGACCTTGGCCACCAGGCCCTTTTGCGCCGACACGGGGAGCACCCGCTCCATGGGCAGGCCCAGCATCTGTGCCGACTCCTGGCGCTGGCGCTGCAGCTGGGCCTGCACCTGCGACGCGGAACTCAGGCTGTCCCAGAGCGTGTCTATCTTGTTGAGCACCACGAGGCGGGAGTCGGCCAGCGCATGCTGGCCGGAAGCCACATCGGGCGGCAGCACATGGTCGCGCCAGATGGCCAGATCGGACTTGGTCACGCCGGTATCGGCCGCCAGCACGAAGACCACGGCATGGGCCTGAGGGATCAGGTTGACGGTCAGCTCGGGCTCGGCGCCCACGGCATTCAGGCCGGGCGTGTCCAGAATGACCAGACCCTGCTTGAGCAGGGGATGGGGCATGTTGATCAGCGCATGGCGCCACATGGGCACCTCGACCAGGCCCTGCTCATCCACGAAGGGATTGCCGCCCTGGTCCTCGTCATGCCAGAAGCCCCAGGTCCGCGCCAGTTCCACGGAAACCTTGCGCACTTCGGCCACCTTGGCCAGCGTGTCGGCGATCTGCTGGGCATTGTTCACGTCGAGCGGCAGTTGCAGCCAGGCCTCGGGACGGGCGCGCCACTGGCCCAGGCTTTCCAGCGATTCGCGCGTATCGATGGGCAACAGGCGCAGGCTGGGCTGCAGCTCTGCTTCCCAACCCAGCTCGGCGGGGCACATGGTCGTGCGCCCTGCGCTGGCAGGCATGAGGCGGCGGCCATAGTGGGCGAAGAAGACCGCATTGATCAGCTCGGACTTGCCACGCGAGAACTCGGCCACGAAGGCCACCATGACCTTGTCGCCACGCACCTGGGCTTCCAGCCGCTGCAGCCGCTCCTGCACCGCGATATCCAGCAGCTCCTGGGACTGCAGCCATTCGCGCAGCGCATGCAATTGCTGCGCAAAGCCGCGGCGCCATGCGCCGTGCTGGTCGAATTGCTCGTTGAATGATGGTCCCACGTGTTTCCCCCGCCATTGCATCGCCAATGTCTGCCGATGCCTAGTGATCGCCTCGACATTGCGCCGCAAGCGTGATGCCTGTTCTCTTCAAAATATAGCACCGTCGCCCCGTTTTGCCTGCTGCGGCGCCCCAAGGCCGGCCCCTGGAGCGGGGGGATTAAGGACAAAATATCGTTTATTTACAAATGAAACAATATTTCACCATCAATCTGCGGCGGCTGGTGCCTGAAATTTGAAGAAACAAGCGCTTTTTGCAAATGCTTCGCGGGACCTGCCGCAATGCAGCCGCAACAGGCGTTACGAGACGTTGAGAATTCGCTCCGTTTTTTGAAGCGATCATCCCGCCTTCTGGCACCGCGCGCAGAAGTAGGTGCTGCGCTGCCCCTGGCGCAGCATTTGCACGGGCGAGCCGCAGTGCGTGCAGGGCAGGCCTTCGCGGCCATAGACCTTGGCCTGCAGCTGGAAGTGGCCGGCCATGCCGTCGGGCGCGGAGAAATCGCGCAGCGTCGTGCCGCCCTGCTCCACTGCCAGGGCCAGCACGCGGCGGATCTCCTCGAACAACCGGCGCACCTTGCGCGGCCCGACCTCGCAGGCCGGCTGCGTGGGCGCGATGCGCGCCATGAACAGCACCTCGGACGCATAGATATTGCCCACGCCCACGACCACGCTGCCGTTCAGCAGCAATTGCTTGATGGGCGTGCGGCTGGCCTTCAGGCCGGCCCGGAAGGTCTCGAACGAGAAGCTGTCATCCAGCGGCTCCATCCCCAGATGATCCAGCAGCCTGCGCGCCCAGGGATCGCTCTCGGCCGCCACATACATCACCGCACCAAAGCGCCGCGGATCATGCAGCCGCAGCAGGCCCTTGCTGGTCTGCAGGTCGAAATGGTCATGCGTTCCTGCTGGCCCCAGCGGTGCTTCATGGGGGGCCACGAAACGCAGGCTGCCCGACATGCCCAGGTGCAGCATCAGCAGGCCCTCGCTCAGCTCCATCAGCAGATACTTGCCGCGCCGGCGCACGCCGTGCACATCGCGCCCGGCCAGCAGCTCGGGGGCAATGCCCAACGGCCAGCGCAAGGGCTTGCCCAAGGCCACGGATTCAATGCGCGCTCCGGCGATCTGCGCGGCAAAAGCGCGCCGCGTGACTTCTACTTCTGGCAATTCAGGCATGCGATCCGGGTTGTGCTGTAGTTGTGCGAAATGTGGTCTGGGCTTCGATTATTATGGTTCGATGGATCATCGCCTTCGCCTTCAGGGACTTGCCGTGGCAGCAGCCCTGGCCATGGGTTCCGCCACTGCCTGGGCACTCCCAGGCAAGACCGCAGCCACCATCGAGACGGAATCCCCCGAACCTCCCTCGTCCGCCGCCGCCTCTGCGGAGGACGATCGCGCCGCCCTCAACGCCGAGCTGTTCTACGAGATCCTGGTCGGCGAGATCGCCGCCAGCGAAGGTGCGCTGGGCGACGCCCAGGCCATGATGATGGAGGCCGCTCGCACCAGCGGCAGCGAGCAGCTGTACCGGCGTGGCACCGAGCTGGCGCTGCAGTCGCGCTCCGGCGAGCGCGCACTGGCCAATGCCCGCGCCTGGCTCGACGCCTTTCCCCAGTCCCGCGACGCCAACCGCTTCGTGCTTCAGATCCTGGTGGCACTGAACCGCATCGCCGATACCGGCAGCTATCTCAAGCGGGAGATCGAGGCCACGCCTGCGCCCTCCAAGCCCGCCACCTACCTGGGCATCACCCAGCTCTACAACAACGCCAGCGACAAGGCCCTGGCGGCCGATGTGGTCGAGCAGGCCATGGCGGGCGAGACCGACAACCCCGCCAGTGGCCCCCTTGCCTGGGCCACCATCGGCCACATGCGCCTGGGCGCCGGGCAGAAGGCTGCCGCCATGCAGGCCGTGCAAAAGGCACAGGCGCTGACACCCGATACCGGCCCCGTGGCCCTGCTGTCCATGGAACTGCTGGAAGCCGGCATGCCCGAGGCGGAGCCCATCGTCAAACGCTACCTGGCCAAGAACCCTTCAGCCCAGATGCGCATGGCCTATGCCCGCGTGCTGCTGGGCCAGCAGCGCCTGGACGAGGCCCGCCAGCAGCTGGTCTCCATCACCGTGGATTCCCCCGACTACGCCGAAGCCTGGGCCACCCTGGCCGCGCTGCAGCTGCAGTCCAACGACGTGGATGCAGCCCAGGCGTCCACCGAGCGCTTCGGCAAGCTCGTGCCGCAGATTCCCGCCGGTGTGGCGCGCAGCGCAGCCCAGTCCCAGTACTACCTGCTTCAGTCCCAGATTGCAGAAAAGCAAGGCAAGTTCGCCGAGGCCGACGCCCTGCTGCGCCGCATCGACGACGCGCCCAACCTGCTGAGCGTGCAGGCGCGCCGTGCCGCCCTGCTCGCGCGCCAGGGCAAGCTCAAGGAAGCCCGCGCCCTCATCGAGGCCGTGCCCGCCAGCGGCCCCAGCCAGCAGCGGCTCAAGCGCCTGGCCGAAGTGCAGCTGCTGCGCGATGCCAATCAGAATGCCCAGGCCTACGCGCTGCAGGCCGAGTTGCAAAAGCAGGACCCTGAAGACGCCGAGCTCGCCTATGACACCGCCCTGCTGGCGGAGCGCATTGGCAAGCATGACGAAATGGAGCGGCTGCTGCGCGGCATCATCGCGCGCCAGCCCGATTTCCAGCACGCCTACAACGCGCTGGGCTACTCCTTCGCCGAACGCGGCATCCATCTGGATGAAGCCGAAAAGCTCGTCGGCAAGGCGCTGGAAATGTCGCCTGGCGACCCCTTCATCACCGACAGCCTTGCCTGGGTGAAATTCCGCCGGGGCGACCTGGACGAAGCCCTCAGGCTGCTCGAAAGCGCCTACGCATCACGCCCCGACGTGGAGATCGCCGCACACCTGGGCGAAGTGCTCTGGGCCAAGGGTGATCGCGAACGCGCGCAGAAGATCTGGCGCCAGGGCCTGGCCACCAGTCCCGACAACACGACCCTGCGCGAAACCCTGCGCCGCCTGGGCGTCTCGCTTTGAGCTACCGCGCCGTGCCCGGGTTGCCGCATCCCGCCCTTGCACGCCGGCAGCTGTGCGCCACGGCGGCCGCCGCCGCACTGCTGGCCCTGGCCGGCTGCGCCCTGCCACCCCGCCAGCTGCAGGCCGATGCAACTGCACCCGCCGCTGCAGGCCACTGGGCGGGCCGGCTGGCCCTGCAGGTGGAAGATGCGCAAAACCAATCCTTCAGCGCAGGCTTCGAGCTGCTGGGCACCCCCCAGCGCGGCGAGCTGCTGCTGTTCACGCCCCTGGGCTCGACACTGGCGCGTCTGCTCTGGGAACCGGGACAGGCAAGCCTGCAACAAGGCGAGGAGCGCAAGACCTCGGACTCGCTGCCCGCCCTGGTGCAGGAGCTGACGGGCAGCGATCTGCCCATTGCCGCCCTGTTCGACTGGCTGCAGGGCCGGGCCACCGCAGCCGCAGGCTGGCAGGTCGACCTCTCCCGCATGGAGCAGGGCCGCCTGTCCGCCCGGCGCCATGACCCGCAGCCGCCGGCCGCGCTGCGCATCGTGCTCGACACGCCCTGATTTCCGCCGGGCGCGCCTGCTCCATCCCCGCCTGCCGCCCCTGCCTCCTTTTCCTCATCCTCTCCAGCCCATGCGCTCGCTCCACGACGTGCCGGCTCCGGCCAAGCTCAACCTGTTCCTCCATATCACCGGCCGCCGCGCCGATGGCTATCACCTGCTGCAATCGGTCTTCATGCTGTTGGACTGGCATGACACGCTGCATTTCGACAGGCGTGGCGACGGCCAGATCAGCCGCGAGGACCTGTCGGGCATGGCACTTCCTGCCGACGATCTCATCGTGCGGGCCGCACGGGCCCTGCAGCAGGCGACCGGCTGCAGCGCGGGCGTGCACATCGGCGTGGAAAAGCGCCTGCCGGCGCAGGCCGGGATGGGCGGAGGCTCGTCGGATGCGGCATCGACCCTCATCGCACTGAACCGCCTGTGGCAGTTGAACCTGACGCGGCGCGAGCTGCAGCGCATTGCACTGGACCTGGGCGCCGATGTGCCCTTCTTTCTTTGCGGCAACTCCGCCTGGGTGGAAGGCATAGGCGAGCACATCACGCCACTGGAACAGGCCAATGCCCTGCCGCCCCAGCGGTTCGTAGTGGTCAAGCCCGAGGCGGGGCTGGAGACCCTGTCCATCTTCCGCGACGCAACCCTCAAGCGCGATCATGCCCATGCTACAATCGAAGACTTTGCTGCAGATCACTATGGCTTTGGCCAAAACGACTTGCAGCCTGTCGCCGAAAGGCTGCAGCCTGAAGTGAAAAAAGCCATCGATTGGCTAAACTCACTAAAACTGCATGCTAGAATGACGGGCTCAGGAAGTGCAGTATTTGCACCACTGACGCAAACGATTGACTTAAAGGATGCCCCTGGCGCCTGGAACGTCAGAGTTTGCAGCAATCTGCAGGCCCATCCTCTCAAGGATTGGCTGAAAGATGAAAGTTTATAGGCTGTCTGCCTGCGGCAGAAGGCCTGTGTAGGGGAGTCGCCAAGTTGGTAAAGGCACCGGATTTTGATTCCGGCATGCGAGGGTTCGAGTCCTTCCTCCCCTGCCAAACGTCTTTCGCGTCAAGGCAAACCCATCGTACTGGGGCGCTCAATGCATTCACATCATCCTGACATCATGGTCTTCACCGGCAATGCCAATCCTGGCATGGCCACTGAAATCGTTCAGCACCTCGGCACCACGCTGGGCGCAGCCGACGTGGGTCGTTTCTCCGATGGAGAAGTCGCCGTCGAGATCAAGCAGAACGTGCGTACGCGCGACGTCTTCGTCGTGCAATCCACCTGCGCACCGACCAACGACAACCTGATGGAACTGCTGGTCATGGTGGACGCGCTCAAGCGTGCATCGGCCGAGCGCATCTGCGCGGTGATTCCCTACTTCGGCTACGCCCGCCAGGACCGCCGCCCGCGCTCCACCCGCGTGCCGATCACGGCCAAGGTCGTGGCCAACATGCTGCAGGCCGTGGGCGTCGAGCGCGTCCTGACCATGGACCTGCACGCAGACCAGATCCAGGGCTTCTTCGACATCCCCGTGGACAACATCTATGCCACGCCGGTGCTGCTGGGCGATCTGCGCCAGAAGAACTACGAAGACCTGATCGTCGTCTCCCCTGACGTCGGCGGCGTGGTCCGCGCACGTGCGCTGGCCAAGCAGCTCGGCTGCGACCTGGCCATCATCGACAAGCGCCGCCCCAAGGCGAATGTCTCCGAAGTCATGCATGTCATCGGCGACATCGACGGCCGCAACTGCGTGATCATGGATGACATGATCGACACCGCCGGCACGCTGGTGAAGGCGGCCGAAGTGCTCAAGCAGCGCGGCGCCAAGAGTGTCTATGCCTACTGCACGCACCCGATCTTCTCGGGTCCGGCCATCGAGCGCATCGGCAACGGCAACGCCCTGGACGAGGTCGTGGTGACCAACACCATTCCCCTGAGCGCCGAGGCACAGGCCTGCGGCAAGATCCGCCAACTGTCCGTGGCACCCCTGATTGCCCAGACGATCCAGCGGATTTCCACCGGTGATTCGGTGCTGAGCCTGTTCTCTGAATAAAATATCGGCCCCTGTGGTCGGAACCCAGCAAACCTCCTTCGGGAGGTTTGCGCGTTCCGGAGTGGTTTCAGGACCACCCCGGGACACCGCAAGAGCAGCCTGGTCCGCATCGGACAGGCGTTCTTTTATCAACGGATGAGGCTGGTCGCGGTCCATCCATCTAGGAGTTAGTTATGCAATTCGTCGCTTTTGAGCGCGCCAAGCAAGGTACGGGTGCGAGCCGCCGTCTGCGCAATTCGGGCAAGGCCCCTGGCATCGTCTACGGCGGTGCTGCCGAAGCCCAACTGATCGAAATCGATCACAACGCCCTGTGGCACGCCCTGAAGAAGGAAGTGTTCCACTCCAGCATCCTGGACATGGAAGTCAACGGCCAGACCTCCAAGGTCGTGCTGCGCGACGTGCAATTCCACCCCTACAAGCAGCTCATCCTGCACGTGGACTTCCAGCGCGTTGACGACAAGACCAAGGTTCACCTGAAGGTGCCGCTGCACTTCGAAGGCATGGAACAGTCCCAGGCCGTCAAGGTCGAGAACTGCACGATCACTCCCCTGGTCCATGAACTGGACGTGGTGTGCATGCCCGCCCAACTGCCCGAGTTCATCACCGTGGACCTGAGCGGCCTGACTTCCAAGTCCACCCTGGGCCTGCAAGGCGTCAAGCTGCCCAACGGCGTGAAGGCCGTGGTGCGCGGTTCCAACAAGAACCCCGCCCTGATCTCCATCAAGCTGCCCGAAGTGGCTCCTGATGCATCGGCAGCTCCCGTGGCAGCCCCGGCCGCTCCGGCCAAGAAGGGCAAGAAGTAATTCTTGGCTTTCCCTTGCGGTGGCCCCGGCTGCCGCAAACCTGCAAAAGGCCCACCTCGCGTGGGCCTTTTGCATGGGGGAGCACCCTCGCCCGCCGGCTGCGGCCGCCATGGAGATAATCGCCCGATGATCAAATTGTTTGTCGGCCTGGGCAACCCCGGGCCGGAGTATGAGGACACCCGCCACAACGCGGGCTTTTGGTGGATTGATGCGCTGGCGCGCGAACTCAAGGTCCATCTGGTGCCCGAGCGCAGCTACTTCGGCCTCATGGCCCGTGCCAGCGTGCGCGGCGAGAACGTCTGGCTGCTGCAGCCGCAGACCTTCATGAACCTGTCGGGCAAGTCGGTGGGCGCGCTGGCGCGCTTCTTCAAGATCCAGCCCGAGGAAGTCCTGGTGGTCCATGATGAACTGGACTTCGAGCCCGGTCAGGTCAAGCTCAAGCGCGGCGGCAGCCACGGTGGCCACAACGGCCTGCGCGATATCCATGCCCAGCTGGGCTCGGCCGACTACTGGCGGCTGCGCATCGGCATAGGCCATCCGGGCCACAAGGCCGAAGTCGCCAACTGGGTGCTCAAGAAGCCCGCGCCCGACCAGCGCCAGCTGATCGAGGACAGCATCGCCCACTCCCTCAAGGCCTGGCCCGAACTGCAGGCCGGCAACATGGACAAGGCAACCTTGCTGATCCACACCACCAAGCCGCCGCGCCCCAAGCCCGTACGCCCGGCCACGGCCGAGAGCGACAAGGGCTGAACGTTCAGTAAGAAGCGGGAGCCTGGGACTGCAGACGCAGGTACTTCTGCATCAGCGTCTCGCGGTCTTCCACATGGGCGGGATTCACGGGAATGCAGGCCACCGGGCAGATCTGCACGCACTGGGGCTCATCGAAATGGCCCACGCACTCCGTGCACTTGCTGTGCTCGATCTCGTAGTACTCCTCGCCCATGGAGATCGCATCGTTCGGGCACTCGGGCTCGCAGACATCGCAGTTGATGCATTCGTCGGTGATCATCAAAGCCATGGCAGGTCCCTCGCAAGTGCCAGCCACGCTCCGGGCCGGGCGGGCCCATGCGCCCCGAACGGGCCTTGCAGCAAGGTGGCATCAGTCATGCCGCCATTATCCTGTCCGCCACATAAGCATGGAGGCTGCACGGGCAAGCCCGGCGACCTGAAATCGATGGCCGCGTCCCCGTCCATCGGGGCCCTGCCGCTTCAAAGGCCGCTATGCTGCGCGCATGGGCCGTGCGCAGTACCATTCGGGCCCTTCCAAGAACAACCCACCCACTCCGCCGACGTGACCGCCACCCACCCTGCCGAGGCCGATTGCCCATGAGCATCTTTCTGCTCAAGCGCCTGCTGATGCTGGCAGCCACGCTGCTGGGCGCATCGGCCGTGGTTTTCGGCGTGCTGGAAGTGCTGCCCGGCAATGCCGCCCAGACGCTGATGGGCCCCGACGCCGCGCCCGAGGCGGTGCAAGCGCTGGCCGTGCAACTGGGGCTGGACCAGCCGGCCTGGCAGCGCTACCTGCAGTGGCTGCAGGGGCTGCTGCACGGCGACATGGGCCTGAGCTACGCCTATAGCACGCCGGTCAGCGAGCTGGTGCTGGAGCGGCTGGCCGTCACCGTGCCGCTGGCCGTGATGGCCATGCTCATCACGACCGTGCTGGCATTGGCCGCCGGCATCTATGCCGCCTCGCGCCACAACCGCTGGGGCGACCTGGGCGTCATGGGCCTGGCACAGGTCGGCATCGCCATCCCCAATTTCTGGTTTGCCATCCTGCTGATCCTGGTGTTCTCGGTAAAGCTGCAATGGTTTTCCGCCGGCGGCTTTCCCGGCTGGAGCGAGGCCGACGGCGGCGGCCCGCTGCAGGCACTGCAGGCGCTGCTGCTGCCGGCCATCTCGCTGGCCGTGGTGCAGGCGGCCATCCTGGCGCGCATCACGCGCTCGGCCGTGCTGGAGGTGCTGCGCGAAGACTTCGTGCGCACGGCCCGCGCCAAGGGCCTGTCGCGCCGCGCCGTGCTCTGGGGCCATGTGCTGCGCAACGCCATGATTCCCGTGCTCACGGTCATGGGCCTGCAGTTCGCCCAGCTGCTGGCAGGCACCATCGTGGTGGAAAACGTGTTCTACCTGCCGGGCCTGGGCCGGCTGATCTTCCAGTCCATCGCCAACCGCGACCTGATCGTGGTGCGCAACTGCGTGCTGCTGCTGGCGGCCATGGTGGTGGTCATCAACTTCATCGTGGACGTGCTGTACGCGGCCATTGATCCGCGCATCGAAGCCAGCGACGTATGAGCCAGCCGCACAGCCCTCCTTCGCCCCCGCCCTCCGCCTCGCCAGCGGGCCACCGGCCCACGCGGGCCGTCACCCTGGGCGCGCCCGCCGGAGCGGGCCGGCGCATGCTGAGCCACCGCAGCTTCCTGCTGGGAGCGGTGCTGACCGCGCTGCTGCTGCTCACGGCCCTGCTGTCTTTCTGGTGGACGCCGGGCTCTGCCTACGACATGGACATGGACGCCAAGCTGGCTGCACCGGGCGCCCTGCACTGGCTGGGCACCGACGCCTATGGGCGGGACGTGGCCTCGCTGCTGTTCCTGGGCGCGCGCAGCTCCATCCTGGTCGGCGTGATTGCCGTGGGCATCGGGCTGTCGATGGGCGTGGCGCTGGGCCTGGTCGCGGCAGCCTGCAGGGGCTGGGTGGAAGAGGCCATCATGCGGCTGGCCGATTTCAGCTTTGCCTTTCCCGCGCTGCTGTCGGCCATCATGCTCACGGCCGTGTTCGGCGCGGGCATCGTCAACGCCATCATTGCCATCGGCATCTTCAACATTCCCACCTTCGCGCGCATCACGCGGGCATCGGCCAAGGCCGTGTGGGCACGCGAATACGTGCTGGCCGCACGCGCCTGCGGCCATGGCCGCGCCAGCATCACCTGGCGCCACGTGCTGCCCAACATCCTGCCGGTGCTGGTGGTGCAGGCCACCATCCAGTTCGCGCTGGCCATTCTGGCCGAGGCCGCTCTGTCCTATCTGGGCCTGGGCACGCAGCCGCCCCAGGCCTCCTGGGGCCGCATGCTCAGCGAGGCCCAGACCCTCATGTTCCAGGCACCGCTGCTGGCCGTGTGGCCGGGCCTGGCCATTGCGCTGTCGGTGCTCGGGCTCAACCTGCTGGGCGATGGGCTGCGCGATCTGCTCGACCCGCGCCTGTCGCGCCAGCGCTGAGGAAGGCACGCGCCCATGCCCCTGCTCGAAGTCTCCGGCCTCACCATCACCTTGCAGACCCCGCGCGGCCGCGCGCGCGCCGTGCAGAACCTGGAGTTCATCCTGGAGCGCGGCGCCACGCTGGGCCTGATCGGCGAGTCGGGCTGCGGCAAGTCGCTGACCGCCCTGGCGCTGATGGGCCTGCTGCCAGAGCATGCCCAGGTGGACGGCAGCATCCAGCTCAACGGCAAGGAGCTGCTGGACATGGACGAGAACGCGCTGTGCCGCCTGCGCGGCAACCGCATGGCCATGGTGTTCCAGGAGCCGATGACGGCGTTGAACCCCGTGCACGGCATCGGCCGCCAGGTGGCCGAGCCGCTGCGCCATCACCTGCGCCTGGGCCGCCAGGCCGCGCGCGCGCATGCGGTGGCGCTGCTGGAGCGCGTGGGCATTGCCCGTGCGGCCCAGCGCTATGACGACTATCCGCACCAGTTCTCGGGCGGCCAGCGCCAGCGCATCACCATCGCCATGGCCCTGGCCTGCGGGCCCGACCTGCTGATTGCCGACGAACCCACGACGGCGCTGGACGTGACCGTTCAGCAGCAAATCCTGGACCTGCTGCAGGAACTGGTGGCCGAGCATTCCATGGCCCTGCTGCTGATCTCGCACGACCTGGGCGTGATCGCGCAGAACGTGGAGCAGTTGCTGGTCATGTACGGCGGCAGCGTGGTCGAAAGCGGCATGACCGAGGCCATCTTCGCGCGCCGCGCCCATCCCTATACGCGCGGCCTGTTCGCGGCCAGGCCCCAGCTGGACCTGTCCGCCCCCGGCAGCCTGCCGCCGGCCCGGCTGCCCACCATTGCCGGCACCGTGCCCGAGCTGGTGGACCTGCCGGCCGGCTGCGCCTTCGCGGGCCGCTGCAGCTTCACCGAGCCGGCCTGCCACAGCGAGCGCCCGCGCCCCGTGGTACTGGAGCGCCCGCAGCGGCCCACGCCCGCATCCCTGCAGGCCTGGGCACAGCCGCATGTGGTGCGCTGCCTGCGCCCCGAGGCCATTGCACAGGGCCTGCCTGCACAGGAATGCGCATGACAGGGCACCCCCTCCAGGCGCCACCGGGCCAGACGCCACCGGCCGCCGATGCACCCCTGCTGCAAGTGACAGGCCTGGCCCGCAACTACCAGCTGCCGCGCCGGTCGCTGTGGCGCGCGCCGGAGCAGGTGCATGCGCTGCGCGGCGTGGATTTCACGCTGACGGCGGGGCGAAGCCTGGGCGTGGTGGGCGAGTCGGGCTCAGGCAAGTCCACGCTGGCACGCCTGGTCATGGCGCTGGACACGCCCAGCGCCGGCAGCGTGCAGCTGCTGGGCCAGGATCTGCACAGGCTCGGCAACCAGGCCCTGCGCATGGCGCGCCGCGATTTCCAGATGGTGTTCCAGGACCCCTACGGCTCGCTGGACCCGCGCATGACGGTGGAGCACATCGTCTGCGAGCCCCTGACCGCCCAGCCTGCCCCGCCCGAGCGCTCAGCCCGGCGGGACCTGGCCCGCGCCACGCTGGAACAGGTCGGGCTGCGTGCGCAGGATCTGGACAAGTACCCGCATGAGTTCTCGGGCGGCCAGCGCCAGCGCATCGCCATTGCGCGGGCATTGATCACACGGCCCCGCCTCATCGTGGCCGATGAGCCCGTGAGTGCGCTGGACGTCTCGGTGCAGGCCCAGGTGCTGAACCTGCTGCACGATCTGCAGCAGCAGCTGGGCCTGTCCTATCTGTTCATCAGCCACGACCTGGCCGTGGTCCAGCACCTGTGCGACGACGCCATCGTGCTGAGCGAGGGCCGCATCGTCGAGCGCGGAGCGCCGCAGCAGCTGTTCCACGCCCCGCAGCACCCGTATACGCAGGCCCTGGTCCGGGCCGTGCCGCGCATCGCCCTGCAGCACCGGGCCTGAAAGCTGACGGCCGCCCGCGCGGACCAGCCCCCCAGGGCCACGCACCCGTGCGCCGTGGTGTAAAAACACTGCTGCAGGCCGCAGACAGCGGCCCGAGAACCATCTGCAAGAATTTCCGGAGACCTGTTCATGTTCAACCGCCGTTCCCTGCTGGCCAGCTCCGCTGCTGCCGGCCTGCCCCTGCTGATGCCCTGGCCTGCGCTGGCCCAGAGCCGCAAGGACAGCATCACGCTGGCGATGACGCTGGAGCCCCCGGGGCTGGACCCCACGGCCGGCGCCGCATCTTCCATCGGCGAGATCGTGCTCTACAACCTGTTCGAGACGCTGACCAAGATCAACCCGGACGGCAGCGTCTCGCCGCTGCTGGCCGAGAGCTGGGAGGTCTCGCCCGACCTCAAGACCTACACCTTCCGCCTGCGCAAGGGCGTGAGTTTTCAGAACGGCGAGCCCTGCAACGCCCACAGCGTGAAGTATTCCTTCGACCGGGCGGGCGACGACAAGAGCACCAACAAGGACAAGCGGACCTTCGCCTCCCTGTCCACGCGCGTGGTGGACGACCACACCGTGGTCGTGATCAACAAGGACATCGATCCCGACTTCCTCTTCGTGCTCGGCCAGGCGACGTCCATCATCGTCGAGCCCAAGAGCGCGGCCACCAACGCCACGCGCCCCGTGGGCACGGGCCCCTACCAGTTGGGCAACTGGAGCAAGGGTGCCTCGGTCACGCTCACGGCCTGGCCGCAGCACCGCATGGCCTCCGGCCTGCGCATTCGCCGCGCCAGCTTTCGCTTCATCTCCGACCCCGCGGCCCAGGTCGCTGCGCTGCTGGCTGGCGACGTCGATGCCTTCCCGCGCGTGACGCCGCGCAGCGTGGCCCAGTTCAAGGCCAACGGGCGCTTCCAGGTCGTGGTCAGCGGCTCGCGTGCCAAGACCATCCTGGCCATGAACAACGCACGCAAGCCCCTGGGCGACGCGCGCGTGCGCCGCGCCATTGCCGCGGCCATCGACCGCAAGGCCGTGATCGACGGCGCGGGCGACGGCTACGGCCTGCCCATCGGCAGCTACTACGTGCCCACGGCCTTTGGCTATGTGGACACCACGGGCATCAACCCCTTCGACGTGGAAAAGGCCAAGGCGCTGCTGGCCGAGGCCGGCGTCAAGACTCCGCTGGAGCTGACCATGACCCTGCCACCCACGCCCTACGCGCGCCAGGGCGGCGAGGTGATTGCCGCGCAGCTGGCCAAGATCGGCATCCGCGCCAAGCTGCAGAACGTCGAATGGGCGCAGTGGCTGTCGGGCACCTACACCCTCAAGAACTACGACCTGACGCTGATCTCCCATGTCGAGCCCTTCGACCTGGGCAACTTCGCCAAGCCCGACTACTACTGGGGCTACGAGTCCGCCCAGTTCAACGAGCTGTACGACAAGATCAAGAACGCCTCGCGCCCCGCCGACCGCTCGCGCCTGCTGGGCGATGCCCAGCGCCTGCTGGCCCAGGATTGCGTGCACGCCTTCCTCTACACGCCGCAATGGGTCACCGTGGCCAACAAGAACCTGCGCGGACTGTGGAAGGACATGCCCATCTTCGTCAACGATCTCTCGGCACTGTCCTGGGCCACCTGAACCGCGCACCGGCTGAGCCACAGGCGACAGGCGCGCCGGTGGCCCCGGTCCACACTGCGGCAGATCTGCCGCTGAAACCGCCACCCTCGAGGAAGCCGCGATGACTGGAACGACACAGGCCCTGCACGACCTACCCGCCCATGCGCTGCTGCGCGCCTACCGGGAGCGCAGCCTCTCGCCCGTCGAGGTCATGCAAGACCTGCTGGCCCATGTGCAGCGCTGGGAGCCGGCCCTGGGCGCCACCTACCTGCTGCGCCCCGAGGCCGCACTGGCCCAGGCACGCGCCAGCGAGGCCCGCTGGCTGCGCGGCGAGCCGGCAGGCCTGCTCGACGGCGTCCCCGCCACGGTCAAGGACAACATCGCCACGCGCGGCGACCCCACGCCCGTGGGCACGGCCGCCATGCCGCAGGTCGCGGCCCCGCTGGACGCACCGCCCGCTGCGCGCCTGCGCGAAGCGGGCGCCATCCTCTTCGCCAAGACCACCATGCCCGACTACGGCATGCTGTCCTCCGGCCTGTCCTCGCTGCACGGCAACACCTTCAACCCCTGGGATCCGGACAAGACGCCGGGCGGCTCCAGCGCAGGCGCGGGCGCCGCTGCGGCGGCCGGCTACGGGCCGCTGCATGTGGGCACGGACATTGGCGGCTCCATCCGTCTGCCCGCAGGCTGGTGCGGCATCTTCGGCCTCAAGCCCAGCCTGGGCCGCGTGCCCATAGACCCGCCCTATACCGGCCGCTGCGCCGGCCCCATGACGCGCAGCGTGGCCGATGCCGCGCTGATGATGCAGGCGCTGTCCCTGCCCGATGCGCGCGACAGCATGGGCCTGCCGCACCAGGACATTGCCTGGAGCGGCTTCGACATGGACCCCGCCCAGGTGCGCGGCCTGCGCATAGGCCTGCTGCTGGATGCCGGCTGCGGCCTGCCCCTGCAGCCCCGCGTGCGTGCCGTGGTGGAGCAGGCTGCGGCCTGGCTGGAATCGGCCGGCGCCCATATCGAGATCATCCAGCCCTGGCTTACCCGCGACATGCTCGACGGCCTCGACCATTTCTGGCGCATGCGCTCGCATGTGGAAATGCAGTCGCTGCCGGACGCCCAGCGCCGCGTGGTCCTGCCCTTCATCCGCGACTGGGCCGACAGTGCCGGGTCCATCACCGCCACCCAGCTGTTCGTGGCCAGCCAGCAATCGCACCTGCTGCGCGTGGCCACGGTGCGTGCCACGGCGGCCTTCGACTATGTGCTGTCGCCCGTGGCGCCCATCACGGCTTTCCCGGCCCACCTGCCCAGCCCCACCAACGACCCGCTGCGACCGCTGGAGCACATTGCCTTCACCGTGCCCTACAACATGTCCGAGCAGCCCGCCGCGTCCGTGCCCTGCGGGCATGACGGGCAGTTGCCCATCGGCGTGCAGATCGCGGGCCGCCGCTTTGACGACCTGGGCGTGCTGCGGCTCAGCCGTGTGCTGGAGCAGCTGCGGCCGCCGCAGCCTGCCTGGCCACAGCCCCTGCCGCCGGGCCGGGGCACTGGCGACAGCGAAGACAGGGCACAGGCGCGGGCACGAGCAGTGCCGGCTACTCCAGCCTGATTCCCGCATCCTTGACGATGCGCGCCCAGCGCGGCAGGTCGCGCGCCATGGCCGCTGACAGCTCCTCGGGCGTGCCGCCCACCGGGCGCAGCCCCATGGCCGCCAGGCGGCCGCTGAGTTCGGGCGAGGCCACGATGCGCCGCACCTCGGCCGAGAGCTTGTCCACGATGGGCCGGGGCGTTCCCGCCGCCACGAAGGTGGCAAACCAGCCATTGGCCTCGAAGCCCGCCAGCCCCAGCTCGGCAAAGGTGGGCACCTCGGGCAGCGCCGGATGGCGCTGCATGCCGGTGATGGCCAGGATGCGGATCTTGTCGGACTTCAGGTGCGCATTGGCCGAGGACACGTCGATGAAGCCCGACGACAGCTGCCCGCCCAGCACATCGTTGACCAGCGGCGCCGCGCCCTTGTAGGGAATCAGCGCCAGATCCAGCCCGGCCCTGGCACGCAGCAGCTCGCCATGCATGTGCGAGGAGGTGCCGTTGCCGTAGTTGCCGTTGCTGTACTTGCCCGGATGGGCCTTGACCAGGGCGATGAACTCCTGCAGCGTCGTGGCCGGCACGTCGCGCGGCACCACGAACAGGTCCGAGGACAGGGCCACCTGCGATACGGGAGCAAAGTCCTTGAGCACGTCATAAGGCATCCTGGCGTACAGCGCCGGCGACTGGATCATGGCCGTGATCCCCAGCAGCAGCGTATAGCCATCGGGCGCCGACTTGGCCACCACATCGCCGCCGATGATGCCGCTGGAGCCCGGCCGGTTCTCCACCACCACGGGCTGGCCCCAGGCCTGGCTCAGTTGCTGGGCAATGATGCGGCCGATGATGTCCGTGCCGCCACCCGCCGGATAGGGAATCACCATGCGCAGCGGCTTGGATGGATAGGCACCGCCTGCCGGCTGTGCAAAGGCGATCGGCGATGCCGTTCCCAGGGCGGCACCCAGTGAGGCGCTGGCGGCGCATGCCAGCGCTGCCCGCAGGCAGCCGCGTCGGCTCGATTCCATGGCTTGTCTCCTTGTCCTTCGGTGCTCCGCCCTCGTTGGCGGGGCGGTGTGCCCTGCCGCAGTGGCAGGGTCCATGGACAGTGTGGCCACCGGGCCTTCAGCCACCAATCGCCGATCGTCTCAAAATGATTGGCAAAAAAGATCAGCGGCCGCGATGCTGGGCCTGCCGGTAGGCGCCCGGCGGCAGGCCGGTCCAGCTCTTGAAGGCGCGGTGAAAGGTGCTGGCCTCCGCAAACCCCACGCGGGCCGCGATGTCGGCCAGGGTCAGATCCGGGCGGTTCAGCAATTCGATGGCGGCGTCGCGGCGCAGGTCGTCCTTGAGGGATTGGAAGCCCAGGCCTTCGTCGCGCAGGCGGCGGCGCAGCGTCTGCGGTGTCATGGACAGCGCGGCGCCCACCTGCTCCAGCGAAGGCAGCTCCCCCGCCAGATCGCGGCGCAGCAGGCGGCGGATGCGCTCGCCCAGGCGCGTGCGGTCTCGGTAGCGGATCACCAGGCCCATGGCCGCCTGGTCCAGGAATTCGGCCAGGCTCTCCGGGGTCTGCACCACGGGCAGCTCCAGCCAGCGCGCATCGAACTCCAGCCCTGTGAAGTCGCGGTCCCGCTGCAGCGGCGCCAGGAACAGGCGCTGCGCCTCCGTGCCATACGGCATGCTGGCTCCGGCCGGCGCGCACACGCCCGTCAACTCAATCCTGCGCGACACCAGCCAGGACATGACGCCATAGCCCAGAAAGCAAAAGGAACGCTCGGCATAGGCCAGCGGCGCATCACGCTCGCGCAGCGACACCATGGCGATGCGGGCCACGCCATCCACCACCTGCAGCCGGGGAGCGAAGTCCCGCAGCACCAGGCGGTAGAAACGCAGCCCGGCCTGCAATGCCTCGCCCAGCGTGCGGCAGGGTAGCATGGTGCGGCAGGCCTGGGCAAAACTGCCCACGGGCAGCGGATGGCGGCACAGGCCCCACAACTCGTCGCGGCAGACGCGGCGCAGCACGCGGATCAGCGCCGCGTACTGCGCCTGGGTCACGCGCGACAGCGGCGCATCCAGCAGGGCCGGCGCAATGCCGGCGCGGCGCAGGATGGCTGGCACATCCATGCCATTGCGCTGCACGCCCTGCACGATCTGCAGGACCTGGGCAATGGCAATGGTGTGGGCCGTGGTCTGTGGCATGGGCTTGGTGGAGACGGCGTCAGATGGGCAGGTCAAGGCCTGCCCGCCATTGTCTCCATCAATGGCCCAGATATCGATCCAGGAATCCCAGCACCCGCTGCTCGTAGGGCTTGGGCGCGTAGTCGTACAGGTCCACATGCGCGGCGCCTTCCACCATCCACAGCGCCTTGGGCTCACGCGCCGCATCGAACAGCTCACGCGTTTCTGCGGGCGTGGTGTGCCGGTCCTGCAGGCCGGCCGCGATCAGCACGGGAGCGCCCAGCGCCTTCACATGGTCGATGGGACGCAGTTGCGCCAGCTCCAGATGCAGGCGCAGCGGCAGCTGCCACGCCAGCAAGGGCGTGACCACGTCCGCCAGCCAGCCGATGTGCGCGCGCACGCGGTTGTCTATGGCCTGCCGGATGTCAGGGAACACGGACTCCAGCACCACCGCATCCGGCCCCGGCTCCACATGGGACAAAAGCAGGGCCGCGCCGCCCAGCGATGTGCCGATCACCGCCACCTTCTCGCCCGGCAGCTGCTGCCGCACATAGGCCATGGCGGCACGCACGCCTGCACCCTCGACCATGCCGAAGCTGATGCGCTCGCCACTGCTTTCGCCGTGCGCGGGCAGGTCGATCAGGCAGACGGAGTACCCCTGCCGACGGAGCATGCGCGCACGCGCCAGCATGGCCAGCCGGTCTGCGTACACGCCGTGCAGCAGCAGCACGGCACCATGGCCCGGCTGCCCCTTGGCGAACCAGCCCCGGACCTGCCCGCCCTCGTCGGTGGGCAACTGCAGCGTCTGGACCGGCCAGTCCGCGGGCGGCGCGCCGACAGGCTGGTGGTCCGGCTGGCTCAACAGGCTGCCCACCAGCCAGGCCGCCACCATCAGCAGGGCCAGTCCGGACAATCCGGCCATCAGCAAGGCGGCAGACCATGAAAGATTGCGCAATCGGGAAAGCATGGCGTGGACTGTGCCACGGCCCGGCCCTTGCGCCGTGGCCCGCAGCGAAAAGCAGAGTATTCCTAACGCTGCACCAGGGCCAGCCGCACGGCCATGCCCAGGAAGACCAGCCCGGCCACGCGGTTGAGCCAGTTCTGGGCGCGCACGGAGCGCTGAAGCAGCACGCCGAACCAGCCCGAACAGCAGGCGATGGCGCCGAACACCAGCAGCGCCGCCAGCATGAACACGCAGCCCAGCACCATCACCTGGGTGGCCACGCTGCCGCGCCCGGGGTCCGCGAACTGCGGCAGAAAGGCCAGGAAGAAGATCAGCACCTTGGGATTGGTGAGGTTCATCACCACGCCACGCCCCACCCAGCGCAGCGCCCGTGCGGGGGTCAGCGGGTCGGCTGCGCCGGCCTGCGGTATCTCGCCCGGCCGGGCCACGGCGCGCAGCGCGCCCCAGGCCAGCCAGGCCAGATAGGCCGCGCCGCACAGCTTGATGGCGGTGAACAGCAGGGGCGATGCAGCCACCAGCGCAGCCAGTCCCAACGCAACCGCCGCCGTATGCACCACCAGCCCCAGGCACAGGCCCAGCACCACGCACAGCCCCACGCGCCAGCCGCGCTGGGCCGATTGCATGAGCACGAACAGGTTGTCAGGCCCCGGGCTCAGGCCCAGCAGCACGGCCACGCCAAAAAAGGCCAGCAGGGTTTCAAAGGTCGGCATCGCTTCTCTCTTTTCGATTCATCGCATGTTCCAGCGCGGCTTGGGTCAGGCTTGCGCCGTGACGATCCAGCCTTCCAGCGGATCCAGGTCGTGCGGCAGCCCGTAGAGCGCATCGCTCTGCGCATGGCGGGCTGCGGCCCAGGCGGCCTGCAGCATGCAGATCACGGCGTCCAGCCGGTCTCCGCTGCCGTCCGCCAGCAACTGGTTGCGGGTTTCTTCGGCGTCGATACGCAGGCGCAGCGCCAGCGGGTTGTCGCCGCTCTCCAGCGCCGCCAGCAATTGCACACGCGCCTGATGGCGTTCGGGCGTTTGCCGCACGGGTTCGTCGCTCTTGTAGCTGAGGCGGCCGATCACGGCACGCGCCAGCATGCCCGGGTAGGCTTCCAGTGCCACGCGGCGCGCATCGCCTTCGCCGGGCGGCTGCAGGCCCGGCAGATGCACGCCGGCCGCGCGCAGCAAGGGCAGCCCGGCATGCAGCATGTAGGCCACGGGCGGGTTCACCCATTTCATGGAAGGGCTGGCCCCCGCAGGCCCGTCCGTGGCGCGGTGTGCGAACTTGCCGCCTGCGGGCCGCGCCGCACAAAAGGCCTTGAACTGCTCGCGTATGGCCTGGCGCGTGAGGCCGGCATAGTGGTCCATGCAGGCCGTCCAGTCCGTGGGCCAGGCGAGTTGCTCCACCAGTTCGCGCGGCAGGCCAAAAGGCAGGTCGAATCCGCCCACCCAGGCCGACTGCGCCGACTGCGCCGCATCGGCGGGCCGGGCCAGCCAGGCGGCCCATGCGTCCAGCGAGGCGAACTCCAGCAGCTCCTGCAGGACCACCGTGTCGCCAGCCAGCAGACGGCCCAGGGCCATGGTGATGGGCTTGCGCGCCGTAGGCCGGCTGCTGAAATCGCAGCCCAACACCCGCATTGCAGCCATGGCGCTCAGCCCAGGCCCAGCGCCGTCACGCCGACGGCAATGCACACCGCGCCCGCAATGCGCGCCAGGCGGTCGCCTTCGCGCAGCATGTGCCCGCCGATCAGCGCCGCGAACAGCATGGAGACTTCGCGCGCAGGCGCCACGTGCGACATGGGTGCATCCTGCATGGCGTAGAGCACCAGCACATAGGCGATGGGGCTGATCAGCGCCACCAGGGCCGCGAAGCGCCACTGCGTGCGCCACAGGCTGCGCGCAGTGGGCAGGTCGCGCAGCACCACGGGAGCGAGCAGGAACACGCGCACGAAGTTGCCCATGTAGTCGATGAGGATGGGCGACATCAGCAGCATCTTCACGCCGTAGCCGTCCACCACGGTGTAGCTGGCGATGAAGGCGCCCGTCAGCAGGCCGTACCACAGGCCCAGCCGCAGCCGCTCGCGCGCTTCGGGGTCATGGCGTGCGCGCAGCAGGCCGGGGCCGCCCGCGATCAGGAACACGCCAACCACCACGCCGGCAATGCCCAGCACGCCCAGCGAGGAGATCTGCTCCCCCAGGAAGACCACCGCCACCATGGACGACAGCAGCGGCCCAGAGCCACGCGCCAGCGGATAGACCACGGTGAGGTCCGCGCTGCGGTAGCCGCGCAGCAAGGTCACGTAGTAGGCCACGTGCAGCAGGCCGCTGGCCAGCACCACCAGCCATTCGTTGCGGCCCCATGTGGGCACCACATCGCGCCCCACCCACCAGCCCAGCGGTGCCCAGATCACCATCATGATGACCGAGGTGAAGAAGGCGAAGCGCGAATCGCCGCCCGCCTTCTTGGCCACGATGTTCCAGCCGGCATGGATGAGGCCGGCAATGATGATCAGGGCAAAGGCTTGCAGCGACATGGTCAGGTCCGGGGAAAGCGGGGCTCGGGCTTGGCGCGGGAAAGAAAAAAGGCCGCGCACTGCGCAGCCTGGGGTCTTGTCTGAGGCGTCCGGGGACGCCACCCCGGGGAGTTACCTGCGGCTGGACACCAGCGAGAGGAACTCGCGGCGCAGTTCAGGATTGGTGAGGAAGGCGCCGCGCATGACGGAGTTCAGCATCTTGCTGTCCATCTCGCGCACGCCGCGCCAGGACATGCAGAAGTGCGAAGCCTCCATGACCACGGCCAGGCCGTCAGGGCGGGTCTTGTCGAGGATCAGGTCGGCCAGCTGGATGATGGCCTCTTCCTGGATCTGGGGGCGGCCCATGATCCAGTCCACCAGCCGCGCGTACTTGGACAGGCCGATGACATTGGTGTTCTTGTTGGGCAGCACGCCGATCCAGATCTTGCCTATCACCGGGCACAGATGGTGGCTGCAGGCGCTGCGCACCGTGATCGGGCCGACGATCATCAGCTCGTTGAGGTGCTCGGCATTGGGGAACTCGGTGATGGCGGGCTGCGCCACATAGCGGCCACGGAACACCTCGTTGACATACATCTTGGCCACGCGGCGCGCCGTGGCGCGCGTGTTGTGGTCGTGCGTGGTGTCGATGACCATGCTGTCGAGCACGCCCTGCATCTTGTCCTGGACTTCGTCGAGCAGCAGCTCGAGTTCACCGGGCTCGATGAATTCGGAGATGTTGTCGTTCGCATGAAAGCGCTTTTGCGCCTGCTTCAACCGTTCGCGGATCTTGACCGAGACGGGGGTGCCCTCGGCCTGGCTGTCTTGTTTCATGTCGACGAGTTCTCTGAACATGGCTGGCATGGTAACAGCGAAACCCGCGGCATGGCACGCAAGGGATTTTCCACCCAAACGCAGGTTCTGCCCGCGCTGAAAGCTATCATTTCAATAGCAAAAGAATGGCTTGTGTGACAGAACCCGGGGCTAGAGGCGGAATTCGGCAATCAGCGGCAGATGGTCGGACATGCGCCACCATATGCGTCCCTTGGGCACATGCAGGCCCAGCGGGGTGAGGCCACGCACGTAGACATGGTCCAGCTGGGCCAGCGGCAGGCGCGAGGGATAGGTGGGCACGCTGGGCAATTCGTCGTATTCGTACAGGCCGAAACCGCCGAGCATGCGCTTGATCTGGCCACCCCAGTCGTTGAAGTCGCCCGCCACCACCACGGGCGCGCCGGGCGGCACCTCGCGCTCGATGAAGCGCTTGAGCTGGGAGACCTGGCGCACGCGGCTGCCGGGGATCAGGCCCAGGTGCACCACGATGGTGTGCACACGCCGGTTCTGCACCTCCACCTCCACATGCAGAAGGCCCCGCTGCTCGAAGCGGTGGTCGGAGATGTCTTCGTGCTGGTGGCCCACCACGGGCCAGCGGGTGAGCAGCGCGTTGCCATGCTCGCCATGGCGCGTGTAGGCATTGGTGCGATAGACGGCCTCGTAGCCCAGGGGAGCCAGATACTCCGCCTGCGACACCTGGGGCCAGCGCTCGAAGTAGGCGGCCTCCTTGTGGTTCATCTTGCGCACTTCCTGCAGGCAGACGATGTCGGCATCGAGCTGCTCCACAGCGTGTCCCAGGTTGTGGATCTCCAGGCGGCGCACGGGACCCATGCCTTGCACGCCCTTGTGGATGTTGTAGGTCGCGACGCGCAGTATGGACGGGCCGGGGTCCACCTCGTGGGAGGATTTCACGTTGTCAGTCATAGGCGGTCAGGAACACAGGGATCGGGATCAGTCCAGCTCCAGTGAAGCGAATCGCGGCAGCATCAGGATGGCTTCCGCATTGGACGGGGAGTAGCAGCGCTCGGCAGCGCCATGCCAATGATGCCAAGCAGATGCGGTATGTTCCCTCGGATTCAAGAACACAGGGGTGTAGGACGGAATCCGCAGGCCGAAAACCCTCTCGCGGTTGTGCCATACACCGGGCGCATAGCGGTGCTGCCAGGCCGGGTAGATGGTGTAGATGTTCTCCAGCGCCCAGTCCTGCAGCAGGCAGCCGGGCGCCTCGGGGTCGATGCCGGTTTCTTCCCGCACCTCGCGCACTGCGGTCTCGCGCCAGGACTCGCCTTCATGGTCCTTGCTGCCCGTCACCGACTGCCAGAACTCCCCGCCCTCAGGCGCCGGTGCCGTGCGGCGCATCAGCAGCACCTGCCCGTCATCGCGGTAGATGACGACCAGCACCGATTCAGGGATCTTGTAGCCTGGCATGGCAGGCATCAGCCCTTGCCCTGGACCGCCTTGGTCGCCACGGGCGGTGGCAGATCCTTGGCCTGCAGCGCGCGTACCTGATGCACGAGCTGGTTGTGCGCATCCAGAAAGGCGGCGGCGATGACCTTGCCCTCGTTGGTATTGCTCCAGCCCGCGCCCGCCGCGCCCAGGCGGCCCAGCACCATGCCGCCCACGCCCAGATCGGTGGTGCGGGCCGCACCCGTGGCAGCGGCCACCTGCTCGGTGGTTTCGTTGTCCGACAGCAGCAGCGCGGTCTGCGCCTCCTTGAACTTGACCTGCTCGACCATGCCGGCCAGCCCTGCGATGTCCCGCAGCACCGGAATCATGGCAACCACGCCGGCCAGGCCCCGGCCCGCGTCCTGCTCGCTGAAGGTCAGGCTGGGCGTCAGCGTGTATTGCGCCTCATAGCCACGGCCCTTGCGCACCGTGGAGTTCTCGCGCAGCACGCCGGCGTTCTTCAGGTCCTGCTCCTGCACCGTGCCGCGCAGGCCCGCTCCCCGGTCCACCACACGAAAGCACCCGCTTTGCTGGGCCAGCAGCTTGATCAGCGGCACGGGCGAGGCGGGCAACTGGTAGCCCGACCCCATGACGTAGCCGTTGGGATTCTCGGCCAGGGCCAGCGTGGCCACGGGCGCGTCGCAGCGCACGAGTTCGCGCGAGCCATTGTTCGCGCCCAGGGGCCCGGCGGAGCCGGTGATCTCCGAGCCGCCCTGCCCCAGCTCGGTCTTCTTTTCCCCGCAGCCGGACAGGCCCAGCCCTGCCAGCCCTGCCAGCCCTGCCAGCACAGCCAGCGCCACCGATGCAATGCCTTGAAAACGCATGAAAGCTCTCCGCAAAAAGAAAAACGGCAGAAGCTGTGCCAGCTTCTGCCGTCCGTATCAAGCCGCCAGGCCCGGTCCTCAGCCCTGGGTGGCCGCCAGCGGGTTGCGCAGGCGGATGTGCAGCTCGCGCAGCTGCTTTTCGTCCACGGGCGAAGGTGCCTGCGTCAGCAGGTCCTGGGCGCGCTGGGTCTTGGGGAAGGCGATCACGTCACGGATGGAGTCGGCACCCGTCATCAGCGTGATCAGGCGGTCCAGGCCGAAGGCCAGGCCACCGTGCGGGGGCGCGCCGTACTGCAGCGCGTCCAGCAGGTAGCCGAACTTGGCGCGAGCGTCTTCGGGCGAGATCTTGAGCGCGTCAAACACCTTGCTCTGCACGTCGGCGCGGTGGATACGCACCGAGCCGCCGCCCAGCTCCCAGCCGTTCAGGACCATGTCGTAGGCCTTGGCCAGGCAGTTGGCCGGGTCGGTGACCATGAGTTCCTCGTGGCCGTCCTTGGGCGAGGTGAAGGGATGGTGCACGGCCGCCCAGCGGTCGTTTTCCTCGTCGTGCTCGAACATGGGGAAGTCCACCACCCACAGCGGCGCCCAGCGGTTCTCGAACAGGCCGTTGGCCTTGCCGAATTCGCTGTGACCCACCTTCAGGCGCAGCGCGCCGATGGAGTCGTTGACGATCTTTTCCTTGTCGGCGCCGAAGAAGATGAGGTCGCCGTCCTGTGCGCCCGTGCGCTTGAGGATCTCGGCAATGGCCGCGTCATGCAGGTTCTTGACGATGGGAGACTGCAGGCCATCGCGGCCCTTGGCCACTTCGTTGACCTTGATCCAGGCCAGGCCCTTGGCGCCGTAGATCTTGACGAATTCGGTGTACTGGTCGATCTCGCCGCGCGAGATCTGCGAGCCGCCGGGCACGCGCAGCGCGACCACGCGGCCGCCCTTGGTCGTGGCGGGGGTGGAGAACACCTTGAAGTCCACGTCCTTCATGACTTCGGTCAGTTCGGTGAACTCGAGCTTGACGCGCAGGTCAGGCTTGTCCGAGCCGAAGCGGAAGGCCGCATCCTGGTACGTCATCATCGGGAACTCGCCCAGATCCACGTCCAGCTGGGTCTTGAAGACCTCGGTGATCATGCGCTGGAAGATGGCGCGGATTTCCTCTTCGTCCAGGAACGAGGTCTCGCAGTCGATCTGCGTGAACTCGGGCTGGCGGTCGGCGCGCAGGTCTTCGTCGCGGAAGCACTTGGTGATCTGGTAGTAGCGGTCGTAGCCGGCCACCATCAGCATCTGCTTGTACAGCTGGGGCGACTGCGGCAGGGCGAAGAACTCGCCATCGTGCACGCGGCTGGGCACCAGGTAGTCGCGCGCGCCTTCGGGCGTGCTCTTGCCCAGCATGGGCGTTTCGATGTCGATGAAGCCTTCCTTGTCCAGGAAGTTGCGCACCTGGATGGCCGTGCGGTAGCGCAGCATCATGTTGCGCTGCATGTAGGGGCGGCGCAGGTCCAGCACGCGGTTGGTCAGGCGCACGGTCTCGGACAGGTTCTCGTCGTCCAGCTGGAACGGGGGCGTGACCGAGGCGTTGAGCACGTTCAGCTCGTGGCACAGCACTTCGATCTGGCCGCTCTTGAGCTTGTCGTTGGTCGTGCCTTCGGGACGTGCGCGCACCAGGCCCTTGACCTGCACGCAGAACTCGTTGCGCAGGCCTTCGGCGGTCTTGAACATCTCGGCACGGTCGGGGTCGCAGACCACCTGCACATAGCCTTCGCGGTCGCGCAGGTCGATGAAGATCACGCCGCCATGGTCGCGGCGACGGTTCACCCAGCCGCACAGGGTAACGGTTTCGCCCATCAGGGCTTCGGTCACTAGACCGCAGTAATGGGAGCGCATGGCCATGATGAAAAGCTTCCTGCGCCCGGGACGGGCGCGACAGTTTGTTATTTGGATTCCGCGGGCAGTGTGAGATCCGGAGGAGTCACCACGCCCATCGAAACAATGTACTTGAGCGCGGCATCCACGCTCATTTCCAGCTCGATGCAATCGCTCTTGCGAACGATGACGAAATAGCCGCCCGTCGGGTTCGGCGTTGTCGGCACGAAGACGCTCAGGTATTCGTCACGCAGATAGGCGGCGACCTCTCCGCTGGGCGAGCCGGTGACGAAGGCCACGGTCCAGACGCCTTCGCGCGGCCACTGCACCAGCACGGCGGTGCGAAACGCATTGCCACTGTCCGAGAAGACGGTGTCGGACACCTGCTTGACGCTGGAATAGATGGAGCGCACCACGGGAATGCGGCTGACCACCGCATCGCCCCAGGAGACAAGCTTGCGGCCGATGAAGTTGCTGGCCGCAGCGCCAACCACCAGCAGGATCAGCAGCGTGAGCACCACGCCGAAGCCGGGAATGTGGAAACCCAGCAGCCGGTCCGGATGCCAAGCCTCGGGCAGGATGGCCAGCGTCTGGTCCAGCGTGCCGATGATCCAGTTGAGCACGCCCAGCGTGATCACCAGAGGAACAATCACCAGCAGGCCGGCGAACAGCCATTTGCGCAGAGCGGACATGAGAAATGCAAGCCTTGATTAATGGCCCGTGGAGGGTGCGGGAGCGGATGCGGGGGCCGCAGCAGGCGCAGGCGCAGTTGTCGCAGGTGCGGCAGATGTATCCGAGGCCTGGGTGTCTGCCGCTGGAGCCGGCGTGGCGGCGCTCTTGCTGCCGCTGTTCTTGAAGTCGGTCGCGTACCAGCCCGAGCCCTTGAGCTGGAAGCCGGCAGCCGTCAGCTGCTTGGAAAAGGCCTCGGCACCACAGGCCGGGCAGGTCGTCAGCGGAGCATCCGAGATTTTCCGCAGCACGTCCTTGGCATGACCGCAGGAGCCACACTTGTATGCATAAATAGGCATGGCGCTAATGCTTATACGAGAGAAGATGCAAAACTTTCGATTATAGGCATCCGCCCGATACTGCGGCTGCCTTGCCCCCAAAGGCCCAGGCCGGAGAGCCGCAGGCCCCATGCATCAGTCGGTAGCTGATGGCCCGAAATGCAAAATGCCAGTCGCGCGGACTGGCATTCCATCAGGGCGGTGCCGGCCCCGCTGCCGGGGCGCCTGCCGCGTCCATGTTCAGCGCCGTGCCCGGCGCCGCTGCATCCCCATACCGGCCAGCATGACGGCAAGGCCCATCAGCACCAGGGCAGGCACCCCGGTGGCGGGGACCGGCTCCGGCGTCAATGCGGCAGCAACCACCAACTCCTGGTCACGCGAATTGTTGGCCGGCTCCGGGTCCGTGGTTCCACTGACCGCCGTCACGGTGGCTGTCAGGCTGCCCTGCGTGGTGGGCGTGAAGCTCACCGTGCAGGAAATGCTGGCACCCGAGGCCAGCGGTGCGCCAGTCGGCACCGCAGGCGTGCATGAGGTGCTGGCACCTGCCGGCAGCCCTGCGATGGAGCAATTGGCAAAGGCTGCCGCATTGGGGCCGGCGTTCGTGCAGACGAAAGATCCCTTCACGGGAACACCCACGTTGGCGGTGGCCGGCAGCGTGACGCTGGTGGCCTGCATATCGGCCCGCTCCACGGGGTTGAAGGGGTGGGCCTTGGTGTTGTTGGCCGGCACCGGATCCACCGTGCTGCTGCTCGCCGTCACCAAGGCCGCGATGGTGCCCGTTGTGGTGGGCGTGAACTGCACTGTGCAGGCAATGCTGCCGCCCGATGCCAATGGCGAGGCCGTGGGCACGCCGGGCGTGCAGGACGTGGTCGCCCCGGCTGGCAGGCCGGAGATCACGCACGAGGCCGCCGTGGCCGCACTGGGGCCGGCATTGGTGCAGCTGAAACTGCCGGAGACCGGCGCGCCCACCGTCATGGTCAGGGGAAGCGTGATGGAGGTGGCCTGCATGTCGGCACGCTCCCCAGGGCTGTAGGGGCGCAAGATGGTGTTGTTGGCAGGCACCGGGTCCGGCGTGCCGCTGCTGGCGGAGACCAGGGCCGTGAATGCCCCGCCCGCTGTGGGCGTGAAGCCCACCGTGCAGTCAATGCGGGCGCCCGAGGCCAGCGGCGATCCTGTAGGTACAGCGGGAGTGCAGGACACTGAAGCGCCTGCGGGCAGACCTGAAATGGCGCACGAGGCTGCCGCCGCAGGGCTGGGCCCCGCGTTGGTGCAACTGAAGCTGCCGGATGCCGGCGTGCCCACAGCCATGGAGGCCGGCAGGGTCAGCTCCGTGGCCCTCATGTCCGCCGACTCCCCTGGGTTGTAGGGGAAGGACATCGTATTGTTGCTTGGCACCAGATCTGTCGTTGCACTGCCGGCCGTCACCAGTGCCGTGATGGCGCCCGTGACAGCAGGCGTGAAGCCTACCGTGCAGGCGATGCTGTCGCCTGCGGCCAGCGGCGATCCTGTAGGAACAGCGGGAGTGCAGGACACGGAAGCGCCTGCCGGCAGACCTGAAATGGCACACGATGCTGCCGCCGCAGGGCTGGGTCCCGCATTGGTGCAGCTGAAGCTGCCGGATACCGGTGCCCCCACCGTCATGGACGGCGGAAGATCGACGCTGGTGGCCTGCATGTCGGCCGCTGGCGCAACCGCCAGCACAGCCAGTGTGGCCGGCTGGTTCAGGCCAATAAGACTGAGGTTGGAAGGACCGTTGGTGAAGCTGCCTGTCGCGGTCGGACGCACGTCGAGGCTCACCTCGCAGAAGGCGGCGCCCTGGGCCAGGTCTCCGTTGGACACGGTCACGGTGCTGCCGCCTGCTGCCGCCTGCACGGTCGTGCCGGGGCAGGTGGTGCTGGCATTGCCCTCGACGACCAGTCCTGCAGGCAGGTTGTCGGTAAACGACCAGCCTCGCTTGCGCAGCAGATCGGTCGTATTGGTGATGGTCATGGTCAGCCGGGAGACCTGGCCGAGGTGGATGCTGGCAGGCGAGAAGGCCTTGTCCAGCTGCGGCGTGACATCGATGATCTGCGCGTTGTCGATCGACGAATCGTTGCCCATGGAGCTGGTCTGGTCGTTGTGCAGAACAAACCCGACAGAGGCTCCGCTGAAGAGCAGGGCTCCGGGAGAGGTCACTGTCTGGGCCCTGGCCGTTTGTATGATCCCAATACCGATAGGCATCGTATTGAACGACACACCATCCACGCATGGATCGACAGCGTTCATGGAGATGGGCAGTTCCGCATTAGCGTCATTGACAAGAGAAAAACGCAGCAACGGAGCGACGAATCCTGACGAGCAGAAGTTCGCCACCACATCGGCACGGGCCGTGAGGAATCTGCTGCCGGAACTTTGCGGAATATTGGCCTTGGTGCGAAAGGCAATTGCGCCAGCAGGAAAGGTCCCATTCGCTGTAAGCATCGCCATGACGTGATTTTTGACCGCATCCGCCGCACTCTGGCCCTGATAGCGCCCTGCGACCTCCGCCATCTGCTGCAGGGCGTTCCAATTGCCTTGGGAACCGCAGGCCGCACTCATCGTCGCCGAAGTTGGATCCTGGTTGAAGGACGTGACTATGCCATTGCACTGGTTGGCGCTCATCCGGTACAGGGGGTCGGCGGTATACATCTGCCCCGCAGGGTCCGCGCCCTGGTAGACCAGCAGATCCCGCCCCTCCGTGGTGATGGGGGGTGTCTGCGGGTTTTCGAAGTCCTCGCTCCAGACAATGACCGGCGCGACCGGGATCCTCGGCGCAGCCATTGCCACCTGGCCGCACAGGGCTGGCACAAGCAAGGCGCCTCCAAGCCAACTCCATCGGAACCGGACGCCAGCGACAGGCCGCAGCTTCAGCCGGCGAGCCCTCGCAATCAGTTTGAGTGTTTTCATGACGGTGCTTCCTCCCAAGCGTTTGCTATTCGGAGGTCCGCCGTACTGTCACGACCTGTGCTTCACACCACCCAAGTCAGCATTCCGGGACCTCCACAATCCCAGCCGCCGACTATATAGTTAATAACTATTGATGATTGTCATCAATTGTTTTCGCAAATAACGAGGCAGCTGCGCTTACCTTTCGGGGCTGAATTCAAGAATGTCTGCGCTGCGATTGGCCAGCCACTGCGGTGCCAGTGACCCGGCCACCATCCCCGTCACAGCCGCCAGCAGGCCCGCCAATTGCTGCGGAAATGCCTCGTGCAAAGCAGGAGTGGTCATGAAGACCACCCACACGCCAATGCCCAGTGCCACGGCGCAAATGGCGCCCTGCGTGGTGGCGCGCTTCCAGTACAGCCCGAAGACCAGCGGCACGAAGGCGCCGACCAGCGGCACCTGGTAGGCGCTGGAGACCAGCTCATAGATGGGCGTTCCTTCCATCTTGATCGAGTAGGCCAGCACGCAGATGCTGAAGACGAGCACGCTGATGCGCATGGCCAGCAGCATTTCCCGGTCGCTGGCCTGGGTGCGGAACTGGCGCCAGATGTTCTCGGTGAAGGTCACGCTGGGCGCCAGCAACGTGGCCGAGGCACAGGACTTGATGGCCGACAGCAGCGCGCCGAAGAACAGCACCTGCATGACGAAGGGCATCTTGTCCATGACCAGGGTGGGCAGCACCTTCTGCGGGTCCTGCTTGAGCAGTTCCACTGCCTCCTGCGGCATGATGATCAGCGCGCTGGCCACGAGGAACATGGGTACGAAGGCGAAGCAGATATAGGCCGAGCCACCGATGACGGTGCCGCGCGTGGCGGCCTTCTCGCTGTGGGCCGACATCACGCGCTGGAACACGTCCTGCTGGGGAATGGAGCCCAGCATCATGGTGATGGCCGCGCCAAAGAAGAAGAGGATTTCATGCCAGCTGGGCTCGGGCCAGAACTGGAACAGATCGCGGCTCACGGCCAGGTCGATGACCTTGCCGGCACCGCCAGCCATGTCGCTGGCAAACCAGGCCAGCACCACCAGGCCGACGACCAGGATGATCATCTGCAGGAAGTCCGTCACCGCCACCGACCACATGCCGCCGAACAGCGTATAGGCCAGGATGGACACCACGCCGATGGCCATGCCCACGGGAATGCTGACCGTGCCGCCCGACAGCAGGTTGAACACCAGGCCCAGGGCCGTGACCTGGGCCGAGACCCAGCCCAGGTAGCTGAGCATGATGATCAGCGAGCAGACGATCTCGATGGACCGGCCATAGCGGTGGCGGTAGTAGTCGCTGATGGTCAGCAGCGTCATGCGGTACAGCTTGCCCGCGAAGAACAGGCCCACCAGGATCAGGCACATGCCCGCGCCGAACGGGTCTTCGACCACGCCGCGCAGTCCGCCCTCGATGAACTTGGCGGGCACGCCGAGCACGATCTCCGAGCCGAACCACGTGGCAAACGTGGTGGTGATGATCATGTACATGGGCAGATGGCGCCCGGCAATTGCGAAGTCGGCCGTGTTCTTGACCCGCCTGGCCGCCCACAGGCCGATGGCGATGGTCACGAACAGGTAGGCGATCACCATAGAGAGCAGCACGCTGGCACTCCTGTTTCAAAGTGGGAAAAGGGAGAGGTCCGGAAACCCGTCAGTGTTCTCAGTACCAGCGCAGCCGCACCACCAGTTGCAGCAGGATCAGCGCGATGACAAAGCCGATGCCGGCGCTGACGATGGCCTGCAACAGGCGGTTGGTGAGCTTTTGCTGCTGCAGCAGCTCCTTGAGCAGTTCGTCGTGCTCGCCGGAGTTGCGCGTGAGCCGGCGATGGATCAGGCGCGGCAGCTCGGGAATGAGCTTGGCATAGCGCGGCGCCTCGGCCAGCAGCTCGCGCCACAGCCGTTGCGGGCCCATCTGGTCCAGCATCCATTTTTCGAGGAAGGGCTTGGCCGTGCTCCACAGGTCCAGATTGGGGTCCAGCTGGCGCCCCAGGCCTTCGATGTTGAGCAGCGTCTTTTGCAGCAGCACCAGCTGCGGCTGGATCTCGACTTGAAAGCGGCGCGAGGTCTGGAACAGGCGCATCAGCACCATGCCCAGCGAAATCTCGGCCAGCGGACGGTCGAAGTACGGCTCGCAGACGGCGCGGATGGCGGCCTCCAGTTCGTCCACGCGCGTGCTCGGCGGCACCCAGCCGCTTTCGATGTGCAGCTCGGCCACGCGCTTGTAGTCACGGCGGAAGAACGCCGTGAAGTTCTGCGCCAGGTATTCCTTGTCGTACTCGGTCAGCGTGCCGACGATGCCGAAGTCCAGCGAGATGTAGCGCCCGAAGGTCTCGGGCTCCAGGCTGACCATGATGTTGCCCGGGTGCATGTCGGCGTGAAAGAAGCCATCGCGAAAGACCTGGGTGAAGAAGATGGTCACGCCGTCGCGTGCCAGCTTGGGGATGTCCACGCCGGCTTCGCGCAGGCGCTCGACCTGGCTGATGGGCACGCCGGTCATGCGCTGCATGACCATCACGTCGTTGCGGCAGAAATCCCAGTACACCTCGGGGATCAGCACCAGGTCCAGCCCTTCCATGTTGCGGCGCAGCTGCGCGGCGTTGGAGGCTTCGCGGATCAGGTCCAGCTCATCGTGCAGGTAGTTGTCGAACTCGGCCACGACCTGGCGGGGCTTGAGGCGCTTGCCGTCGGCCGACAGGCGCTCGACCCAGCGCGCCATCATGTGCATCAGCGCCAGGTCCTTGTCGATCACGGTCTTCATGCCCGGACGCAGCACCTTGACGGCCACGTCGCGCTGCACGCCGTTGCGGTCGCTGATCACGGCAAAGTGCACCTGGGCGATGGAGGCGCTGGCCACCGGCTCGCGCTCGAAGCTCACGAAGATCTGGTCCAGCTTCTTGCGGAAGGCGCGCTCGATGGTGTCCACCGCAATCTGCGAATCGAAGGGGGGCACGCGGTCCTGCAACCGGGCCAGCTCCTCGGCCACGTCGGGCGGCATCAGGTCGCTGCGCGTGGACAGCACCTGGCCAAACTTCACGAAGATGGGCCCCAGCTCCTCCAGGGCCTCGCGCAGGCGCTGGCCGCGCGGCTTGTCCAGCCGCCGGCCGAGCGTGAGCACCGCGCGTGCGCGGCGCATCCAGGGATGCTCGAAGCTCGACAGCACCAGTTCGTCGAGTCCGTAGCGGAACACCACCCAGAGGATGGTCAGCCCGCGAAGAAACCGGCTCATGGCTTGTCGTTCTCGAAACCGGGCAGGGATACCACGGGGGAACCAACGGGCGCGCTGGCGGGCGCTGCCGCACGTGCGGCCTCGGGGGCGGGGGCATCGGCATCGGGCTTGCCGGCCATGCGGGCGCCCACGAACTGGCGCAGTGCCTGGGCGGCGCTGCGCGCGACCTTGGCCACGGTGTGCGCGGGCGCATCGCCGATGATGCGGGCCAGGTCTTCCTCCACGTCCCATTCGACGTGGTCCACCAGCCAGTTGATGTCGGCGGCCAGTTGCACGTCGCCCTCGATGCGGATGGAGGGCTTGTCGCCGCGCAGGGCCACCTGGGCCAGGGCCAGCGGGGAGGTCTCGGTGACTTCAAGCAGCAGGTCGGGCTGCGCGCCTTCGGGCGCCACGTTGAACAGGCCGGCGGGCGTGATCTGCAGGGCCATGGAGTAGCCGCGCCACTGCACGCGCGCCACGCGGCCCTTTTGCCGCACGAGGCGCTCCATCGCCTCTTTCTCCTGCATCAGCACATGGTTGAGGAACAGCACGAGGCGCTGATGCACCTCGCTGACCAGCCATTGCGGCGGTTGCGGACCGGCCATCACGCGCTCCATGAGACCGTTCAGAAAAGAAAAAGGGGACTGTGTTGCCATAGTCCCCGATTATTCCCGAAGTGAGAGGATGCGGCCGACGCAAATCCGGTCGAGACAAGTGGCCAGCCCATGGCGTGACCCCCTGTCGCATCCCTGGCTTGCGCCGGTCCTCTGCAAATTACTTACTGCAGTGCCTGGACGCCGGCGACCAGCCAGCCGCTGCTGCCGCTCTTGGGCTTGGTCATGTTCCAGACCTCGCGGAAGGGCGTGGGGCCTGCCGAGGCGTCCTCGCGGATCATTCCCGAGAATTCCACGCTGGCCATGTAGTCATTGCCCAGATCCTCGATGCCCAGCAACTGGGCATCGATCATGACCACGTCGGTCTGGTTGGGCTGGCCAGGGCGCTGCACCTCACGCTCGCTGAGCTGGCCACGGATCTCGGTCAGCATCTCGTCGGTCATCATGGCGCGCAGCGAAGCGATGTCCGAGCGGTCCCATGCCGATTGCAGCGTGACGAAGTTGCGCTTGGCAGCCGTCAGGAAGCCTTCGGTATCGAAGCCTTCAGGCACACCCCAGTTCTGCGAGCCTGCCAGGGCAGAGCCGATCTGCACGCCGGAACCCGAGGCCAGGGCGGCCGGCTGGTGGTTCTGCTCCCAGGGACGGGCCGAGGCGTCGTTGCCGACCTTCTCGGGGTTGTACTGGCGTGCCAGCGGTGCGCTGTCCACGTTGCCACCCATGTTGCCCGCGCCCGCAGGGGCCGCGTTCTGGAAGGCGAAGGGGCTGGACGATGCCTGCTGCGCGCCGGCCGCTGCACGGCGCGAGCGCATGACCATGCCCACCACGACCATGATGACCAGGGCCAGCAGGGCGATCAGCAGGAACTGGCCGAAGGCGGCGCCCAGACCCAGCGAGTGGGCCAGCCATGCCAGACCCAGGCCGGCGGCCAGGCCGCCGAGCATGGCGCCCCAGGGCTTCTTGGCCGGAGCGGCTGCAGGCGGCGTGGCAGGCTTGCCCGCAGCGTTCTGTGTGGCGGCGTTCTGCGGCGGCGTGTTCTGCGCCGGCGCGCGCGTAGCTTCACGCTGCGTCACATTGCTCGACTGCTTGCCCACCGATCCGCCACCGCCCATGCGCTTGGCGTCGGCCGTGCCGTGGACCACCACCAGCATCGCGACCAAGACCATAGACCATAGCTTTTTCATGTCATCTCCTCGAATAATCGTGTTGCCGTCACCTCACCGAACGCCTCACGCGCTCAGCACTTGATTCCCACATGCAGGGCCGCAATGCCGCCCGTCATGTTGTGATAGTCCACATGGCCGAAGCCGCATTCCTGCATCAGGCGCTTGAGATCCTCCTGGCCGGGGTGCATGCGGATGGACTCGGCCAGATAGCGGTAGCTGGCATCATCGCCCGCCACGAGCTTGCCCATGGCCGGAAGAATCTTGAAGGAGTACCAGTCGTAGGCTTTCTCCAGGGGCTTGGCCACCTTGGAGAACTCCAGCACCAGCAGCTTGCCGCCGGGGCGCAGGACACGGTTCATTTCCTTGAGCGCCGCATCCTTGTGGGTCATGTTGCGCAGGCCGAAGGCCACGCTGACCAGATCGAAATGGTTGTCGGGAAACGGCAGGGCCTCGGCATCGCAGACCATGGTGGGCAGGATGACGCCCTTGTCGATCAGACGGTCGCGGCCCACGCGCAGCATGGCTTCGTTGATATCGGTGTGCACCACCTGGCCGGTGGAGCCGACCTTCTTGGCGAAGGCCAGGGCCAGATCGCCCGTGCCACCCGCGATGTCCAGCGCCTTGTCGCCTTCCTTGAGGTTGGCCACCATCACCGTATAGGCCTTCCAGGCACGGTGCAGACCACCCGACATCAGGTCGTTCATGACGTCGTAGCGCGAAGCGACCGAGTCGAACACGCCGCGCACGCGGCTGGCCTTCTCGCGCTCGTCCACCGACTGGAATCCGAAATGTGTGGTGCTCATAACAACGATGCTAAGCAAGCAGTAGTAATGCGTACAGCGACAACCCCGTGTGGCCACGGGCTTTGCCGGGCAAGGGTTATCAAGAACAAACAGCTTGAAACGCCTTCAAACAAAGACTTTCAAGCTATTTTAAATATAGCACCACCCCCAATAACCCTGTGCCGTACAGAGGTCCGGAATGTGGTGCGAGGGGAACGGCGCCATACAGCGCGCACCCGTGCGCGGCGTCAGTGGCTGCCGCAGCCGTGTCCGCCGCCGCTGGCCTTGCCGGGCATGGGCGTGTCGCGGTCCATGCCGGACTCCTGCAGCCGGTCCAGGTACTGCGCCCAGAACTCGTCCTGGCGGCGGCCCAGTTCGTAGAGGTATTCCCAGGTGTACAGGCCGCTTTCATGCCCGTCGCTGAAGAAGGGCTTGATGGCATAGTTGCCCACGGGCTCGATGGCCGTGATGGACACCTCGCGCTTGCCCGTCTGCAGCACTTCCTGGCCCGGGCCATGGCCCTGGACTTCGGCCGAGGGCGAGTACACGCGCAGCAGCTCGAAGGGGATGCGAAAGCTTGCGCCGTCGGAGTAGGCGACTTCCAGCACGCGCGATGCGCCGTGCACGGTCAGGGCTTCGGGGGTTGGGGTGTCAGGGGTCAGGCCGGCCATGCGGTGCTCCTCATTCAGTGGCGGGGTGCTGCTGCCAGGCATCGAGTGCCTGGACCAGCGCCGTGTCTATGGCTGGCAAGTGCGCTGCCACCTCGGCCTCGCGCTCGCCATTGCGCGGGCGCTGGGCCGGAGCCCAGACCGCGCCCGGGAAATGGCTGTCCCAGTCAAAGCGCGCAATCACATGCCAGTGCAGGTGCGGCACCATGTTGCCCAGCGCCGCCAGGTTGATCTTGGCCGGCGCAAGGCGCTCACGCAAGACGCGCTCGACCACGACCACGGCATCCATGCAGTGCTGGCGGTCGGCGGCGTCCAGGTCGGAGAACTCGGCCGCATGCGCATTCCAGACCACGCGGTAGAAGGCCGGAAAGCCTTCTTCCTGCGCGCGGATCACTCGCAGGCGCCGGCCGCGCCAGATGGGCACGCCGCCTTCTGTGGCGCACAGGGGGCAGGAAGCGGGAGCAGCCATCAGACCAGCACCCGTTCGATGCCGCCGGCGTTGGCGCGCTGCACGTACTCGGCCATCCAGTTCTCGCCCAGGATCTGGCGCGCCATCTCGACCACGATGTAGTCGGCTTCCAGCAGGCCGTTGTTCATGTCGCCACCGTAGCGCGACAGGCCCTGCAGGCAGCTGGGGCAGCTGGTGAGGATCTTCACGTTGTCCTTCTCGGCCAGGGCGCCGCTGGCGCGCAGCGCGGCCTCGCCCTTCTTGAGTTCCTCTTCCTTGCGGAAGCGGATCTGCGTGGAGATGTCGGGGCGCGTGACGCCCAGCGTGCCCGATTCGCCGCAGCAGCGCTCACTCTTGACCACGCCCTCACCCACCAGCGCCTTGACGGTCTTCATCGGGTCCTGCAGCTTCATGGGCGAGTGGCAGGGGTCGTGGTAGAGGTAGCCCTCCTTGCCCTGCAGCGTCACGCCCTTTTCCAGCAGGTACTCGTGGATGTCGATGATGCGGCTGCCCGGGAAGATCTTGCCGAACTCGTAGCCCTGCAACTGGTCGTAGCAGGTGCCGCAGCTGACCACCACAGTCTTGATGTCCAGGTAGTTGAGCGTGGTGGCGACGCGGTGGAAGAGCACACGGTTGTCCGTGATCATCTTCTCGGCCTTGTCGAACTGGCCGCTGCCGCGCTGGGGATAGCCGCAGCACAGGTAGCCGGGTGGCAGCACGGTCTGCACGCCGGCATGCCAGAGCATGGCCTGGGTGGCCAGGCCCACCTGGCTGAACAGGCGCTCGGAGCCGCAGCCGGGGAAGTAGAACACCGCCTCGGTGTCCGCGCTCGTGGTCTGCGGGCTGCGGATGATGGGCACGTAGTCCTTGTCCTCGATGTCCAGCAGGGCGCGCGCCGTCTTGTTGGGCAGGCCGCCCGGCAGCTTCTTGTTGACGAAGTGGATCACCTGCTCCTTGAGAGGAGCGCGCCCCACCGAGGCGGGCGGACGCTGGGTCTGCTTCCTGGCCAGGCTGTGCAGCACGTCGGAGGCCAGGCGCTGGGCCTTGAAGCCCACGCCGACCATGGCCGAGCGCATGAACTTGATGGTGTCCGGATTGGTGGCGTTGAGCATGGCCATGGCCAGCTTGTTGCCGGGCCTGAAGCTCTTCTTGTCCATCTTGCGCAGCAGGTTGCGCATGTTCATGGTCACGTCGCCGAAGTCGATCTTGACCGGGCAGGGGTTGAAGCACTTGTGGCAGACCGTGCAGTGGTCCGACACGTCCTCGAACTCCTGCCAGTGGCGCAGCGACACGCCGCGGCGCGTCTGCTCCTCGTAGAGGAAGGCCTCGACCAGCAGCGAGGTCGCCAGGATCTTGTTGCGCGGGCTGTACAGCAGGTTGGCGCGCGGCACGTGGGTGGCGCACACGGGCTTGCACTTGCCGCAGCGCAGGCAGTCCTTGACCGAGTCGGCGATGGCGCCGATGTCGCTCTGCTGCATGATCAGCGACTCGTGCCCCATCAGGCCGAAGCTGGGCGTGTAGGCGTTGGTCAGGTCGGCGAACATCAGCGATTCGCGCGGCGAGCGGCCGTCATGGCTCTGGCCCACCACAGCCTGCAGCTTCTCGTTGCGGATCAGCTTGCCCTTGTTGAAGCGGCCTTCGGGGTCCACGCGCTGCTTGTAGGCGGCAAAGGGCGCCAGCTCGTCGTCGCTGAGGAACTCCAGCTTGGTGATGCCGATGCCGTGCTCGCCCGAGATCACGCCGTCCAGATGGCGTGCCAGCACCATGATGCGCGCCACGGCCTCATGGGCGGTCTGCAGCATCTCGTAGTCGTCGCTGTTGACCGGAATATTGGTGTGCACGTTGCCGTCGCCGGCGTGCATGTGCAGCGCCACCCAGACACGGCCCTTGAGCACGCGCTGGTGGATGGCGTTGACTTCGGCCAGCAGCGGCTGGAAGGCCGCGCCCGCGAAGATCTGGGCCATGGGCGCCTTCAGCTGGGTCTTCCAGCTGGCGCGCAGCGTGTGGTCCTGCAGCTGCGGGAAGAGGTTCTCGACATCGTCGAGCCAGCCCTGCCACAGCGTGCGCACGTCGGCCACCAGGGCCAGGGCCTGCTGCACGCGGTCCTCCAGCAGCTCGGCCGAGGGGATGTCGCCCGCATCGTCCTGCTTGCCCAGCGGCAGGTCGCCGTGCTGGAAGAAGTCCGTCAGCGCGTCGCACAGCTTGAGCTTGTTGCGCAGCGACAGTTCGATGTTGATGCGCTCGATGCCGTCCGTGTACTCCCACATGCGGGGCAGCGGGATCACCACGTCTTCATTGATCTTGAAGGCGTTGGTGTGACGCGAGATGGCGGCCGTGCGCTTGCGGTCCAGCCAGAATTTCTTGCGCGCCTCGGCGCTGACGGCCGTGAAGCCTTCGCCGTTGCGCGAGTTGGCAATGCGCACCACCTCGGCGGCCACGCGGGCCACATCGTCGGCGTTGTCGCCGGCAATGTCGCCCAGCAGCACCATCTTGGGCAGATGGCCGTTGCCCTTCTTGCTCTTGGTGGCGTAGCCCACGGCCTTCAGGTAGCGGTCGTCCAGGTGCTCCAGGCCGGCCAGCAGCACGCCCGAGCGCTTTTGCTCGGCGAACATGAAGTCCTTGATCTCGACGATGCTGGGCACGGCGTCCTTGGCGTTGCCGAAGAACTCCATGCAGACCGTGCGCGTGTGCTCGGGCATGCGGTGCACCACCCAGCGCGCGCTGGTGATCAGGCCGTCGCAGCCTTCCTTCTGGATGCCCGGCAGGCCCGACAGGAACTTGTCGGTCACGTCCTTGCCCAGGCCTTCCTTGCGGAATTTCTGGCCGGGAATGTCCAGCCGCTCGCTGCGGATGGGGGTCTTGCCGTCTGCCTCGAAGTACTGCAGCTCGAAGCTGGCCATCTCGGCGTCATGGATCTTGCCGAGGTTGTGGCCCACGCGCGTGACTTCCAGCCACTGCGCATCGGGCGTCACCATGCGCCAGGACACCAGGTTGTCCAGCGCCGTGCCCCAGAGCACGGCCTTCTTGCCGCCCGCATTCATGGCGACGTTGCCGCCGATGCACGAGGCCTCGGCCGATGTGGGGTCCACAGCGAAAACGAAGCCCGCGCGCTCGGCCGCATCGGCCACGCGCTGCGTGACCACGCCGGCTTCGGTGAAGATGGTGGGCACCTCGTGGTCCACGCCGGGAATGCGGCGCATCTCCACCTCGGTCATGGCTTCGAGCTTTTCGGTGTTGATCACCACGCTGCGCCAGGTCAGCGGGATCGCGCCGCCCGTGTAGCCCGTGCCGCCGCCGCGCGGAATGATGGTCAGGCGCAGCTCGATGCAGGCACGCACCAGGGCGGCCATCTCGGCTTCGGTATCGGGGGTGAGCACCACGAAGGGGTATTCGACGCGCCAGTCGGTGGCATCCGTCACATGGGCCACGCGCGACAGGCCGTCGAACTTGATGTTGTCCTTGGCCGTGTGGCGGCCCAGGCTTTTCTGCACCCGGCGGCGCAGTTGCTCGGCCTCGACGAAGGTGGCGTTGAACTCATGCACGGCGCGGCGCGCTGCATCCACCAGCTGGCCCACCAGCGCATCGCGCACGGGGTCCTGCTGCGGAGCACGGCGCTTGTCGATCTCGCCCAGGCGGTGCTCCAGGGCCTCCACCAGCGACTTGCGGCGGTCGGGACTGTGCAGCAGGTCGTCCTGCAGGTAGGGATTGCGCTGAACGACCCAGATGTCCCCCAGCACCTCGTAGAGCATGCGGGCGGAGCGGCCCGTGCGCCGCTCCTGGCGCAGCTGGTTGAGCACATCCCACATGGACGTGCCCAGCAGGCGGATCACGATCTCGCGATCGGAAAACGAGGTGTAGTTGTAGGGAATCTCTCGCAGACGTGCAGGTTCGGCAGCCTGTGCCTGCAGGGCTGCCAACGCAATCGGTACATTCATGGGGTAGACCGTGTCTGGCGCTCTCGGGGCGCCGCTAAGCCAAGTGGGAGCGCAATTTTAAGCGAGCGCCCCGAGGATGCGCTTCCCACGGGGCTCTGGACGGCGCGCCGTCTCGGCCCGCGAAGCCAGCCCTCGCCAACGTGGCGGGATCTTGCGGAGCCCGGTGAAGGTGCCTTATACAGAAAGAGCACAAACGAGCCAATACGAACAACCCGGCTTTTGAAACGAAATGGTATTGACCTAAAATAGCGCCGCTTCGCGTGTCATTTTTTGTCACACGACTGACATACGGGACCAGCGGCTCACCGGGTTTGGCCTGTAGTGCGGTACGAAGCATCCGAAAACAATGACACAGACATGTCATGCCCCTGCCTTACCGTGGCAGCGGTCTGAAACCGTCACCGAACTAGAGGAGTCCTCATGCAACTGAAGCAACTGGCCATGGCAGCCGCGATCGCGGCCACCACCATCTCGGCACAAGCCCAAACCGAAATCCAGTGGTGGCACTCGATGAGCGCAGCCCTGGGCGACTGGGTGAACGACCTGGCCAAGGAGTACAACGCCAGCCAGACCCAGTACAAGATCGTGCCGACGTACAAGGGCCAGTATGACGAGTCGATGACGGCCGCCATCGCCGCGTTCCGCGCCGGCAACGCGCCTGACATCCTGCAGGTCTTCGAAGTGGGCACGGCCACCATGATGGCCTCCAAGGGCGCCGTGGTGCCCGTCACCAAGGTCATGAACGACGGCGGCTTCAAGTTCGACCAGGGCGAGTACATCTCCGCCGTGGCCGGCTACTACACCGCCCCCAACGGCCAGATGATGAGCTACCCGCTCAACAGCTCGACCACCATCTTCTACTACAACAAGGACGCCTTCAAGAAGGCAGGCCTGGACGAGAACAAGCCGCCCAAGACCTGGCCCGAAGTGTTCGCCGCCGCCGAAAAGCTCAAGGCCTCGGGCCACCGCTGCGCACTGACCACGAGCTGGATGAGCTGGACCCAGCTGGAGAGCTTCTCGCTGTGGCACAACACCCTGTACGCGACCAAGAACAACGGCTTTGACGGCACCGATGCCAAGCTGGTGTTCAACTCGCCGCTGCACGTCAAGCACTTCGAGAACCTGGCCAAGGCCGCCAAGGACGGCAGCTTCGTCTACAAGGGCCGCGGCAACGTGCCTGACGCCGCCTTCGCTTCCGGCGAGTGCGCGATGATCACCGGCTCCTCCGGCCTGTATGCCCGCGTGGTCAAGGAAGGCAAGTTCGCCTTCGGCCAGTCGCAACTGCCCTACTACGCCGATGTGAAGGGCGCGCCCCAGAACACGGCCATCGGCGGTGCCTCCCTGTGGGTGATGGCCGGCAAGAGCGCCGAACGCTACAAGGGCGTGGCTGACTTCTTCAACTTCCTGAACAACACCAAGATCCAGTCCGCCAGCCACCAGCGCACCGGCTACCTGCCCGTGACCACCGCTGCGTACAAGCTGACCGAGGCTTCGGGCTTCTACGAAAAGCATCCCGGCACCGACACCGCTGTGACGCAGATGATCCGCAAGACCACCGACAAGTCGCGCGGCATCCGCCTGGGCAACTTCGTTCAGATCCGCACCATCATCGATGAGGAAACCGAACAGATCTGGACTGGCAAGAAGACTCCCCAGCAAGCCCTGGACACCGCTGTCACCCGTGGCAACGAGCAACTGGGCCGCTTCGCCCGGGCCAACAAGTAATCCTCCCATGTGATTTGCGGTGTGGCCGCTGCGCAGGCAGCCCGCACCGTGCATCACAGGCCCGCAACCGGCGGCCCCACGGCCATCCGGTTTGCGGGCTGTTTTGTTCTACCGAGTTCCGTCATGGAAAAACGCGTTCTTTTTCGATCCGCCTGGCTGCCGTGGTTGCTGATAGCACCACAGATGGTCATCGTGCTGGTCTTCTTTTTCTGGCCTGCAGGCCAGGCCATCGTGCAGTCGTTCCAGGCGCAGGATACGTTTGGCTTCTCCACCGAATGGGTGGGGTTTGCCAACTTCCAGCACCTGCTGGATGACCCTGCCTACCTGGCCTCGTTCAAGACCACGGCCATCTTTTCCGTGCTGGTGGCGGTGTTCGGCATTGCGCTGTCGCTGATGCTGGCCATCTTTGCGGACCGCGTGATCAAGGGCGCGCTTGCCTACAAGACCGCCTTGCTGCTGCCCTATGCCGTTGCGCCCGCCGTGGCGGGTGTGCTGTGGGTGTTCATGTTCTCGCCGTCCATCGGCGTCGTGGCCTATGCGCTGCGCATGATCGGCTATGACTGGAACCACCTGCTGAACTCCGGCAACGCCATGACGCTGATCGTCATCGCCGCGATCTGGAAGCAGATTTCCTACAACTTCCTGTTCTTCCTTGCGGGCCTGCAGTCCATCCCCAAGTCGCTGATCGAGGCCGCCGCCATCGACGGCGCGGGCCCCATGCGCCGCTTCTGGGACATCCAGTTCCCGCTGCTGTCCCCCACCACGTTCTTCCTGCTGGTGATGAACGTGGTCTACGCATTCTTCGACACCTTCGGCATCGTGGACGCCACGACCCAGGGCGGTCCGGGACAGGACACCTCCATCCTGGTCTACAAGGTCTATCACGACGGCTTCAAGGCCATGGACATGAGCGGCTCGGCCGCGCAGTCGGTCGTTCTGATGGTGATCGTGGTTGCACTGACCGTGATCCAGTTCCGCTATGTTGAGAAGAAAGTGCAGTACTGATCATGGTTGAACGCAGTCCCCTTCTCTCCTTTTTCTCGCACCTGATCATGGTGCTGGGCGTGATCATCGTCGGCTTTCCGCTGTACCTGGCCTTCGTGGCCTCCACGCACACGCCGCAGGACATCATCCAGGTGCCCATGCCCCTGGTGCCCGGCAGCAACTTCTGGGAAACCTACAAGGCCGCGCTGTTCGGTGGCTCGGGCCCCGGCTCCAGCGCGCCCGTGGCACGCATGATGTGGATCAGCTTCGTCTCGGCCATGGTGATCACCGTGGGCAAGATCGCGATCTCGCTGCTGTCGGCCTTCGCGCTGGTGTACTTCCGCTTCCCGTTCAAGAAGATCTGCTTCTGGCTGATCTTCGTGACCCTGATGCTGCCCGTCGAAGTGCGCATCGGCCCCACCTACGAAGTCGTCTCCACGCTGGGCATGCTCAACAGCTACGCCGGCCTGACGATTCCGCTGATCGCCTCGGCCACGGCCACCTTCCTGTTCCGCCAGTTCTTCCTGACGGTGCCGGACGAGCTGGTGGAAGCCGCCCGCATCGACGGCGCAGGCCCCATGCGCTTCTTCAAAGATGTGCTGGTGCCGCTGTCCAAGACCTCGATCGCGGCGCTGTTCGTGATCCAGTTCATCTACGGCTGGAACCAGTACCTGTGGCCGCTGCTCGTGACCACCTCGGAAGACATGTACCCCGTGGTCATCGGCATCAAGCGCATGGTGGCCAGCGGCGATACCGGCAACGACTGGAACGTGGTGATGGCGACGGCCCTGCTGGCCATGCTGCCGCCCGCCGCCGTGGTGATCCTGATGCAGCGCTGGTTCGTCAAGGGCCTGGTGGACACCGAAAAGTAAACCGCCCGCCGCCGCCCCAACCCACCGTATAGAACCCCGCAGAGCAAGCGCCAGCGCCCTTCGCTCTGCGACTCAACCAGAATCTTCGTATGGCATCCATTTCCTTTCGCAACCTGATCAAGCGCTACGGCCAGGGCCCGTCGGCCAACCAGGTACTGCACGGCGTCAACGCCGAAATCAAGGACGGCGAGTTCGTCGTCATCGTCGGCCCTTCGGGCTGCGGCAAGTCCACCCTGCTGCGCATGGTGGCGGGCCTGGAGGAGATCTCCGACGGCCAGCTGCTGATCGGCGACAAGGTGGTCAACGACGTGGAACCGGCCAAGCGCGACATCGCCATGGTGTTCCAGAACTATGCGCTGTACCCGCATATGTCGAACTACGAGAACATGGCCTACGGCCTGAAGATCGCCAAGGTGCCGCCCGAGGAGATCAAGCGCCGCGTGGACAAGGCCGCCAAGATCCTGGAGCTGTCGCACCTGCTGGACCGCAAGCCGCGCCAGCTGTCGGGCGGCCAGCGCCAGCGCGTGGCCATGGGCCGCGCCATCGTGCGCCAGCCCAAGGTCTTCCTGTTCGACGAGCCGCTGTCCAACCTGGACGCCAAGCTGCGCGGCCAGACCCGCATCGAGATCCAGAAGCTGCACGCCGAGCTGGGCATCACCAGCCTGTTCGTGACCCACGACCAGGTCGAGGCCATGACCCTGGCCCAGCGCATGATCGTCATGAACGGCGGCGTGATGGAGCAGTTCGGCACGCCCGAAGAGGTCTACCACACGCCCGCCTCCACCTTCGTGGCCAGCTTCATCGGCTCGCCCCCGATGAACCTGCTCAAGAACGCGCCCGGAGGCACGGCCGGCCGCATCCTGGGCATCCGCCCCGAGCACCTGGTCGTCGTCAGCGAAGGCGGCTGGGAAATCAAGGTGGACACCGTGGAAATGCTGGGTGCCGAGCGCCTGGTCTATGGTTCGCTCAATGGCGAGACGATGACGGTGCGCATCGACGAAGGCGCGCCCTTCCCCAAGTCCGGCGAGACCATGCGCGTGCGTCCTTCCGAAGAGCGTCGCCTGCACTGGTTCGACGCAGAATCCGGAAAGCGGATCTGATCCCCTGAAGGCCGGATCTCCGACCTTTTCCAAGAGAGCCCCAGAGGCTCTCTTTTTCCATCCAAGCTCCCTTCCTTTGACGGACTCGCCATGACCGAGAACCTGAAATCCTGGCCCTACCCCCTGTGGGTGGCCCACCGCGGCGCCGGCAAGCTGGCGCCCGAGAACACCATGGCCGCCTTCCGCCTGGGCGCCGCGCACGGCTATCGCATGTTCGAGTGCGATGCCAAGCTGTCTGCCGACGGCGTGCTGTTCCTGATGCATGACGCCACGCTGGAGCGCACCACCAACGGCCACGGCACGGGTGGCGACCTGTCCATGGGCGAGATCGCCCAGCTGGACGCCGGCAGCTGGCACTCGCGCGCCTTTGCGGGAGAGGCCCTGCCCACGCTGGAAGCCCTGGCCCGCTGGTGCCTGGCCAACCACTTCTTCCTGAACGTGGAAATCAAGCCCACGCCCGGCCAGGAAGAGGCCACGGGCCGCGCCACGGGCGAGCTGATGAACCGCATCTGGCCCAGGGACCGCATCCAGCCGCTGTTCACCTCGTTCAAGACCGATGCGCTCAAGGGCGCACGCGACACGGCACCGCACATTCCGCGGGGCCTGCTGGTGGACAAGCTGGCCGATGCCACGGGCGATGCCGACCTGCGCACCGCGCTGGACTTGGGCTGCGCAGCCATGGTGCTCAACCATGCGCTGTGGGATGCAGCCCTGGTCGCCAAGGTGCATGGCGCGGGCCTGCGCTGCAGCAGCTATACGGTCAACGATGAATGGGCCGCGCAGCGCCTGATCGACCTGGGCACGGACGGCGTCATCACCGACCGTGTCGATATGTTCAGTCCCGCATCGCGCTGAGGCGGCTGCCGGCTGGCGGGGCCGGACCTTTGGAAACAACCGTCGCGGCGGCCCGCCGCACAATGTGCGTCCATGACACCGCCCCGCCCGTGCCCTCTCCCGCTGCGCCCTACGTGGGCGCAGGCCTTGCGCCAATGCCTGGCCACCGGCCTGATGGTCCTGGCCATGCTGGTCCTCACTGCGCCCGCTCCGGCCCATGCGCAGGACCGCGCGGCAGCGGCGGCCACGGCGGCACCCGACGGCCGGCCCGCCCTGCCCAGCGTGGACGATCTGCGCAAGCAGCTGGACGCCATTCCCCGCAAGCTGGCCGAGGACGATGACGGCCGCAAGCTGCTGGACGAGGCTGCGGCCATTGGCACGGCGGCCGACCAGGTGGCGGCCCGCCGCACCGAGGAACTGGCCGACATCGATTCGCGCCTAGCCGGCCTGGGCCCCGCGCCCGAAAAAGGCGCCCCTGCCGATGCGCCCGATGTGGCCGAGCAGCGCGCCAGCCTGGCCAGGCAGCGCAGTGCCGTGGATTCCGAACTCAAACTCGCGCGGCTGGTGTCGGTCGATGCCGACCAGCGCGGCAACGAGCTGATACGCCAGCGCCGCGAACAATTCCAGGCCGCACTGACGGCCCGCACCGACTCGCCGCTGGGCCGGCCCTTCTGGCGCAACCTGCGTGCTGCCGCGCCTTTGGACGCGGCGCGCCTGCAGGGCCTGGGGCGCGAGCTGCGCCAGGCCGTCGCCTCCACCATGGCATCCGATCGCCGAGGCGGCTTCATCGCCAGCCTGGCCGCCGCCTTGCTGATCGCCCTGCTCGGCCCCTGGCTGGCCGAGCGTCTGCTGGTGCGCGCCGCGCCCGCGCGCCTGCCCAGCGGCCGCCTGCGCCGCTCGTTGCGCGCGGCGGCCACCGTGCTGATCAACACGCTGCTGATCGGCCTGGCAGCGCAACTGGCCTGGAGCGTGCTCAAGGCCGGCGATGGCTTCAGCGAATCGCTGGACGCGCTGGCCAAGGCCAGTGTGCAGGTCACGCTGTTCGGCGCCTTCGTGGTGTCGCTGGGCCAGACCCTGCTGTCGCGCAGACGCAGTTCCTGGCGCCTGCCCGGCGTGTCGGACGAGCTGGCCGAGCGGCTCAGTCCCTATCCCTGGTGGATTGCCGCCGGAGCCGCGCTCAACGGCCTGGTGACCGAGGTCAACGCCATCATCGGCGCCAGCCTGGCCGCCGAGGTCACGGTGCACGCCCTGTCGGCCCTGCTGATTTCGGCCGTGGTCATGCTGGCCCTGCGGCATCTGCGCGCGCCGGCGCCGGTTGCGCAGGAAGACGGCGCCCAGGCAGAGCCTGCGCCGCCCCGGCCCTTGTGGGTGGGTCTGCTCGTGGCCTGCGCGGCGGTGGCCAGCATTGCCACCATTGCGCTGGCCGTGACCGGCTACGTGGCGTTGGCCGGAACGCTGGCGCGCCAGATGGTGTGGACCGGCGTGGTCTTTGCCACCACCTACCTGCTGTTCCAGCTGGGCGACGATCTGTGCGAGGCCCTGCTGTCGTCCAAGGGCAGCTTCGGCACCCGGCTGAACCAGAGCCTGGGCATCGAGGGCCGGCTGCTCGACCAGGCCTCGGTCTTGGTCTCGGGCCTGCTGCGCGTGGCCCTGTTGTTCTACATGGTGATCGCCCTGCTGGCCCCGCTGGGCACGGGGCCGGACGAGGTGTTTCGCCGCGGCAGCACGGTGAACCACAGCCTCAAGGTGGGTGACTTCACCATGGCGCCGCAGGCCCTGTTCACGGCATTCGCCGTGATCGTCACGGGCCTGATCGTGATCCGCGTGATCAAGCGCTGGCTGACGGACCGCTACTTCCCCAACACCTCGCTGGAGCCGGGCATGCGCAGCTCCATCACCACGCTGCTGGGCTATGTGGGCGGCATCTTCGTGGTGGCCGTGGCGCTGGCGGGGCTGGGCATCAGCGTGGAGCGCATCGCCTGGGTGGCCAGCGCGCTGTCGGTGGGCATTGGCTTTGGCCTGCAGGCCATCGTGCAGAACTTCATCTCGGGCCTGATCCTGCTGGCAGAGCGGCCCGTGAAAGTGGGCGACTGGGTGGTGCTGGGCGATACCGAGGGCGACGTGCGCCGCGTCAACGTGCGCGCCACCGAGATCCAGCTGGGCGACCGCTCCACCGTCATCGTGCCCAACTCGGAATTCATCACCAAGACCGTGCGCAACATGACGCTGGCCGGCGCGCCCGGGCGCGTGCTGCTGCGCCTGCCCGCGCCGCTGGACACCGATGCCGAACGCATGCGCACCCTGATATTGGAGGCCTTTCGCACGCATGAAGGCATCCTGGACACGCCCGAGCCTCTGGTGCAGCTCGAAGGCATTGCCAACGGCACGCTGACCTTCCTGGCCATCGGCTACGTGGGCAACCCGCGCAATGCGGGTGGGGTGCGCAGCGATGTGCTGTTCAGCATCCTGGCATCGCTCAAGGGCGCGGGCCTGTACCTGTCGCCACCGGCCACCACCTCGGTGGCGGCGCCGGTGGTGGCAGGCATGCCGGGCTCGCCAGGCACGCCGCCCATGCCCGGCGACCCCGCCAGCCCGGCCTAGCCTCGCCCGGCCATTTCAGCGCGCACATGCGCCGCGACCACGGCCATCAGCTCACGCAGATGGCCGCGCAGCGGCTCGAAGCCCGCGTTGGGCTCGCGCGTTTCCTCGTCCATGTAGACCGGCCGGCGGATCTCGATCTGCAGGCTGTGCCGGCCCAGGTGGGGCTGGCCTATGCGGCCGATCAGCTCCACGCCCTTGTAGGGCTCGTTGTAGGCCACGCTGTAGCCAAAGCCCGCCAGCGTCTCGCCCACCAGCTGGATGAACTCGGGCGCGCAGGTCGTGCCGTCGCGGTCGCCCAGCACGAAGTCGGCCAGCGGCGGCGCGTCGGTACGGCCCAGGCGCTTGTAGACATCGTTGGGCATGGAGTGCAGGTTCAGGTGCCAGACGCCGCCAAAGCGCTGCACGCTGTCATCGATGGCCTGCGCCAGCGCCGCATGGTAGGGACGCCAGTAGCGCGCGATGCGGTGCTCCACCTCGGCCACCGTGCGCGGACGGTCATACAGCGGCGTTGCCACGCCGTCGCGGCTGATGCGCTGCCAGATCAGGCCCAGGCCCTGGCGGGTCTTGACGCTGGGCGCCAGGGGCACGGGCCACTGGCCGTCGATCTGGGCGGGGTCCAGGTCGGCCTCGCTGCGGTTGGGGTCGATGTAGGTGCGCGGAAAGGTGGCCTCGATCAGCGTTGCGCCATGCGCGGGCCACTGGTCCCAGAGCGCGGCCACATGCGTGTCCTCGCCACGGCGCAGCAGGGACATGGGCACGGCATGGCCGAAATCCTCGGGATAGGACGTGCCGCTGTGCGGCGAGTCGCAGACGATGGGCAGCACCTCGCCGGTGGCGGGATGCACCACGACCGGGGTGTCCGGCCGGGGGCGCAGGAAATCGGTCTGTGCCATGCGGTCCATCAGTCGAGCTTGATGTTGGCGCGCTTGGCCACGGCCGTGTAGCGCTCGATGGCAGCCTTGATCTGCTTGGCAAATTCCTCGGGCGTGTTGCCCATGGACTCGCCCGAGATGGATTTTTGCTTTTCCAGGTAGTCAGGCATGGCCATGGCCTTGTGCGCAGCCGCATTGAGCTTGTCGATGATGGGGCGCGGCGTGCCGGCAGGTGCGACCAGGCCGAACCAGCCGCCGTCGCCCATCTGCGGGAAGCCTAGCTCGGTGTAGGTGGGCACGTCGGGCAGCACGTCGGCGCGCTTGAAGGCCAGCACGGCCAGCGGGCGCAGCTTGCCGTCCTTGATGTGGGGCAGCGTGGAGGGCAGGTTGTCCGTCATGGCATTGACCTGGCCGCCCAGCGCGTCGGTGATGGCCTGGCCCGCGCCCTTGTAGGGGATGTGCAGCAGGTCGATACCGGCCAGGTTCATGAAATTCTCGATGTTGGCGTGGCCCAGGGAGCCTGTGCCCGGCGAGGCAAAGCTGTACTTGCCCGGGTTGGCCTTGGCCAGGGCGATGAACTCCTTCATGGTCTTGGCGGGCACGCTGGCGTTGATCACGAACACGCTAGGCACGGACATTACATTGGTGATGGGCGCGAAGTCCTTGATCGGGTCGTAGGGCAGCTTGCGGAAGATGGCCGGGTTGGAGCCATGCGTGCTCACCGTGGCCATGCCGATGGTGTAGCCATCGGCCGCAGCACGCGCAATTTCGGAGGCGCCAATGGAGCCGCCCGCCCCGCCCCGGTTGTCCACCACCACGGACTTGCCCAGGATCACGCTCATCTTCTCGGCCAGCAGACGCGCCACCATGTCGGTGGAGCCGCCCGCGCCAAACGGCACGACCAGGCGGATCGGCCGGCTGGGATAGTCGGCAGCCGGGCCCTGGGCCCAGGCGACGGGAGCCAAAAGAGCAGTGGCGGCGCAGGCGGCCAGGCTGGACAACAGGGTGCGGCGCATTGCCATGGTGTGTTTCCTCTCGTGATGGATGAAAGAGCGGCCTGCTGCAGGGCAGGGCTTCGCGGAACAGGCGCCGATTCTGGACAGCCGCCGCACGCGCGAAAAGAGACAAGACGGCAAGCAACTATGACAAACCGTCATAATTGCGTCCGTCATGCGCATGCACTCTCCCTCGCTTTCCGAGCTGCACGCCTTTGCGGCGGCGGCGCGCCTGGGCAGCTACTCGCTGGCAGCCCAGGAGCTGTATGTCACCCAGGGCGGCATCAGCCGCGCCATCGCCCGGCTGGAAGAGCACCTGGGCTTTGCCCTTTTCGAGCGCCAGGGCCGGCGCAGCGTGCTGACCGAGGCCGGCCGTGAATACCTGCAGGCCGTGGAGCCCTCCGTACACGCCATCGAATCGGCCTCGGCCGCCGCACGCAGGCGCCACTTCGGCCCGCAACTGCGGTTGTCGGTCGTTCCCACGCTGTTCAGCCACTGGCTGATTCCACGCCTGCCGCAATTCAATGCCCTGCATCCGGGCATCGTCCTTTCGTTCGCCCCCTACCGGCGCGATGACCCGCTGTCCGCCGCCGAGATCGACGGCTGGCTGCGCGTGGGCAGCGAGCCCTGGCCCGCCCATGTGGTGGCCGACTATGTGGTGGGCCGCGATCTGGTGCCCATCTGCCATCCGCGCGAATTGCAGGGCCCGCAAGCCATTCGCAGCGCAGCGGATGTGCTTGCGCGCCCCTTGCTGTTTCACACCAACTATCCGGGCAACTGGGCGCGCTGGATGAGCCACCTCGGCCTGCCTGGGCCCTGCCCCGCGCCTGCGGCGGACTTCGAACTGGTGGCCCTGCTGGTCCAGGCCGTGGCCGCCGGCATGGGCGTGGCCCTGGTGCAGCGCTGCCTGGTGGAGGAAGACCTGGCCGCCGGCCGCGTGGCCCTTGCCTTGCCTGCACCCGTCCACATCGAACGCGGCTACTTTCTGTGCCGCCCGGCTACGCGGGCGCCTTCCGAAGCCTTTGCGCAGTTCCGCCAATGGCTGCTGGAGCAGGCCGCGCCGGGGGCCGTGCCTGCGCAAGCGGTGACCCCTTCGCCATGAAAAAGGCCCCGGGGCCCGCCAAACATTCGGCGGGCCCCGGGGCTGGCAGGCTCGACCCAGAGAGCCGGCTTACTCAGGCCGTCGTGCGGACCTGCTGCGCAGTTGCAGCGCGGCAAAGGCTGCCAACACCATGCCCAGCAGACCCAGCATGCTGCGCGAGTCCACCGGCACCGGCCTCGCGCCGGGCGCGGGCAGCGAGAAGCTCGCGCTCGCTGAGCAAGGCGATGCCTCGGTACACGCGGGATCTCCGCCGCCCCACACCTGGACCGTATTGCCGCCCGAAGTCGCGCCAGGTGTCACGGTCACGGGAATGGTGAACCTGATCTCTGCCGCCCGGCCAACCGCAGTGACTGCACCTGGCGCCCGCCCAGGCAGGCCCGCAGCGATCTCGCAGCTCACCGTCTGCCCGCTCGCCGTGCAACCGGCAGGCAAGCTGCCGAGAGTCAGCCCTGCAGAGACCACATCCCTCACCTGGATGGGAGCCGTTGTCGCCACCGGCCCGGCATTGCCCACGGTGATGACGTAGTTGACCGTCTTGCCGGGTTCGGAGTGCTTGGCGCTGGCCTCCAGCCCCACCACCAGCTTGGGCGGCCTGGCCGTGCTCACCACGGTGCAGTCCAGCAAATCGCCTGCGGCAGGCGTGATGGCGGGCCATTGCAGCGCGGAGGCCGTCGCCGTGCCGGCCCCGCTCGGCAGCGCCGTGGTGGAGCCTGCCGAGCCGTTGGTGCAGCTCAACTCAGCTACGTAGCCATCTGGCACCAGATCAGGCCCGGAGCCATTGGCCTTGAGCACCTCGGTGAACTGCAGCGCCGCGCCCGCAGGCACCACGATTTGCGCGGTGGATGCGCTGGTAGCAGCACCCGCCGTGGTAGCCATGCCGGCTGTGGCGCCGCCCGAGGTTATCTTCACCTGGAACTGGTCCGTGGATGCGACCCGGCTTGCCACCTGCTGCGTCAGCATGACGCGCGCAGTTGGCGGCGTATCGACGCAGGCCTCGGACTGCACGCTGGCTGGCATGCCATTGAGAACGGTGGCCGTTGCCAGCCCGAACAAGCCGGTTCCCGCACCCGCGCAGGCCCGCACGCCGGCGGCCGGCAGGACGCTGAAGCGCACGACCAGGGTGTAGGTATCCACAGCCCCGCTCTCCAGTGAGCGCCGCGTCTGGTTCAGCTTCCATGGGCCCGCGCCTGCCGGCAGCTTGCCAGGCAGATTGTCGCCACAACTGGAAACCGAACCCGAGCTGGAACAGGACAAGGACTGCACGCTGACGGAGCCGATGCCGGGATCCGTGGCCAGGGCATCGCTCAGGTCATAGGCCAGTTCGGCACCCGTTGCATTGCTGGCCCTGACCGTGTAGGCAACGTCGTACTGGGACAGCGATCCGGCAACCGGCACAGGCTCGCCAACGGCTCTGGCAAGATCCAGCCCCCCGTCAATGATGGTGTACTCGGACTCCACCACCGGTGCATCGCCGCAGGCCGCATTCGACGCACGCAGGTAGCTGGGAAGCGGGCCGGGAGCTTCCTGGATCGCGAAGCGGATGGTCTTGCCGGGCTCCGCGACCGAATCCTTGATGATGCTCACCGGCAGCGCGATCAGCGATCCGGCGCCGGCGCCGTCGTACAGGCCCGCCGGTATGCGGATGGTCAGCGTATCCGTTCCACTCGGCGTGGAATAGTCCACCGCCGCTCCGGTGGCGCCACCGGGCCCGATGGCCGTTCCGCCCACAATGCGCACGACGACGTCGAAGGCCGTGGTCACGTTGCCGTTGATGCGCAGCCGGGGCAGGTTGTTGCCCTCCGATTCGCGTGCCGCCATGGCGGCGCTGACGAAGTCGACGAAGGGCGTGATGCCAATCTGCACACCGTCGAGGAAGTTGCCGTAGGCCTTGTCTCCACCGGCAGCGCTGATGGATTCAAATCCCAGGCTTGCCGCGCCCGTCTCCCCTCCATAGGCGAAACTGCCGGCGTAGTCCACCCAGCCAGTGGGGTTGGCGCCTGCCATGTGGGGCTGCGCAGACACATCATGATGGAAAAGCACCAGGTTGTTCTGGTGCTGGGTGGGTACCTCAAACGTGCCGTCCGTTCCGGACGTGACATCTACCACCGGCTCTGTCGACGAATTGCCACTGGTAATGTTTAGTTGTGCCACATCGGTGCCCAAGCGACCGCGGTGGCTGAATTGCCAGCGGATAGTTTCACCCTTTTGCAGGCAAATGTTCTGATAGATCCGTGATGGCACTGCCGCATTCAGTTCGGCATACGCGGCCCCCTGTCGCGCTACCACGCCGGAACTGGAGCCCTTGCGTAATTCGATCAAGCGGCCGCTCTTGTAACTGGGACTGGCGCAGTTTCCGCGCCCCGTCATGTCAGGATGCGTCGTTTCCCAGCCCGGCACCTCGTCGCTGGAGGTTTCCACGGAACACTCGGCTGCGGCCGTGTCCGAGCTCAGTACCGGCAATTCAAAGCCTTCATTGATGAAGCTGCGCTGCACTTGCGCCCAGCCCGGTGACGCCACGCCGGACAAGACCATTGCGAGCGAGAGCACACAGCGGCGCGAAGCCGCATTCCCACAAAAATACCGTTGAGGCATTGACCCTCCCATGAGTCGATTCAGATCCAAAAGGAATCCATCGATGAGAGGCTGCGCCCCGCAGTGCGGCATTTGCCCATCCACCCAGTACAGCCTGGCACTACCGAATTCGGGAGAGACGATGCGGGGATGGCAGATAGAAGAGCTGCTGATGTGCAGCAAGCGTGCGCTACTGTGCGCCTAACGCCACTCATCGATAGAAAAAGGCTTTCGATAATCAATGAGCGGCGCAAGAAAATCTATCAGACTGCTCTGAAAATAACTCTAGGAATGCTCCGGGCCTGCAGTGCTGCGCCATGGACCCGGCAAAGTGGCTGCGGGCGCATGGCCGGCCGCCCCACGGATCCGTTGACCTGGATCAATCTTCTGTGTCGGGGTTTGTTCTCGCTGATCAGCGCCAGCCGCGCGAAAGCACCCACTGGCAAAGCGCCATCACGAGGACCAGGGCGGTGTAGGTGGCCATCTTTGCATCGCGCCCGAACCACCACAAACCGGCCAGCAACACCAGCGCACCAACAACCAAATTGATAGCAACCTGCAACCACCAGGCAAGGGATTGCTGCGATTTTCCATAGATCAAAAGCGCGCACAACATCAGGGCCGGCGACAGGAAGAGCGCAGGCGCCAGGAAGTTCAGCCAATGATTCGTACTCGCAATCCATCCCATGTGCGGGCTCCGATTCCAGGGTGTTGTGATCAGGGATGCCTGAAACTGCGCGAAATTTTATAATCCCGGGTTATGGCAGTCTGGGCACTCGGCATCAACCACCACACGGCTCCGCTTGATATGCGGGGACGTTTCGCGTTCGCGCTTGACCAGATCGTGCCCACGTTGCAGGGCCTGCGCGAATCGCTGACCGGCCCGGGCCGCCAGCACAGCGCCGTCGAGACCGCCATTCTCTCCACCTGCAACCGTACCGAGATCTACTGCGCGGCCGAAATGCCGGCCATGGACCACACCCTGCACTGGCTGGCCAACAGCGGCGGTATTTCGTCCGAATTGCTGCGCTCGCACTCCTATCTGCTGGAAGACGGCCATGTGGCGCGCCATGCCTTCCGCGTGGCCAGCGGGCTCGATTCCATGGTGCTGGGCGAGGCCCAGATCCTGGGCCAGATGAAGAATGCCGTGCGCGCCGCAGAGAACGCAGGCGCCCTGGGCAGCACGCTGAACCAGCTGTTCCAGCGCAGCTTCGCGGTGGCCAAGGAAGTGCGCAGCTCCACAGAGATCGGCGCCCACAGCATCAGCATGGCCGCTGCCGCCGTGCGGCTGGCCGGCCAGCTGTTCGAAGACCTGTCCCAGATCCGCGTGCTGTTCGTGGGCGCGGGCGAGATGATCGAGCTGGTCTCCACCCACTTCGCGGCCCGCCACCCCAAGCAGATCATGATCGCCAACCGCACACTGGAGCGCGGCGAGAAGCTGGCTGCCCAGTTCGGCGCCGGCACCATGCGGCTGGCCGACCTGCCCGACCATCTGCATGAATACGATGCCGTGATCAGCTGCACGGCGTCCAGCCTGCCCATCATCGGCCTGGGCGCCGTCGAGAGCGCGCTCAAGAAGCGCAAGCATCGCCCCATGTTCATGGTCGATCTGGCCGTGCCGCGCGATATCGAATCCGAGGTCAAGGACCTGCGCGACGTCTACCTCTACACCGTGGACGATCTGGCCACCGTGGTGCGCACGGGCCAGGCCCAGCGCCAGGCAGCGGTCGAGCAGGCCGAAGTCATCATCGACCATGGCGTGCAAAGCTTCATGCACTGGCTGGACCAGCGCCGCCCGCAGGCCGGCGTGGTGCCGCTGATCCGCCAGCTCAACACCCAGACCGATGAATGGCGTGCGCTGGAGATTGCGCGCGCCAAGAAGCTGCTGGCCAAGGGCGAAGACATCGACACCGTGCTGGAGGCCCTGTCGCGCGGCCTCACGCAGAAAATGCTGCACGGCACCCTGGCCGAACTGCACAAGGGCGATGCCGACCAGCGCAGCCAGACCATGGACACGGTCTCGCGCCTGTTCCTGCGCTCGGCCCAAAGCGGCCCGCGCGGCACGGCCCCCGACAAGGCGCTCTAGCGGCGCTCGCCGCCCCTGCGCAGGGCTGCGTGCCAGCGGGCCTGTGGCGCCCCGGCCGCACTTGCGGCCCCTCCCCGCCCCTCCCGGTTTTTAAGGCCCATCCGCCCTTCCAGGCCCCCACGTTTCCCGCCGCAGTGCTGCCCGAGCAGCCCTTCGCATCACCGCCTCACACCATGCAAGACTTTCTGCGCCAACAACTGGAGCGCTACGCCCAGCGCCTTGAAGAACTCAACTTCCTGCTTTCGCGCGAAGACATCATGGGCGACATGAAGCAGTACCGCGCCATCTCGCGCGAGCACGCGGACGTCACCGCCATTGCAGGCCGCTATGCGCGCCACCGCCAGCGCGAGGCCGATCTGGCGGCTGCGCGGGACATGCTCTCCGACCCCGACATGGCCGACATGGCGCAGGAGGAAATCGCCAGCGCCGAGGCCGAGCTGGTCCAGCTGGAGGACGAGCTGCAGCGCCTGCTGCTGCCCAAGGACCCCGATGACGCGCGCAACGCCTACCTCGAAATCCGCGCAGGCACGGGCGGCGACGAATCGGCCCTGTTCGCAGGCGACCTGGCCCGCATGTACACGCGCCACTGCGACGCCGTAGGCTGGAAGGTCGAGATCATGAGCGCCAACGAGAGCGAGCTGGGCGGCTACAAGGAAGTGGTGCTGCGCGTGGAAGGCACGGATGTCTACGGTCGCCTGCGCTTCGAATCCGGCGGCCACCGCGTGCAGCGCGTGCCGGCCACCGAGACCCAGGGCCGCATCCACACCAGCGCCTGCACCGTGGCCGTCATGCCAGAGCCGGACGAAACCCAGGCCATCACGCTCAACCCGGCCGACCTGCGCATCGACACCTTCCGCGCCAGCGGCGCCGGCGGCCAGCACATCAACAAGACCGACTCGGCCGTGCGCGTGGTCCACCTGCCCACGGGCATCGTCGCCGAGTGCCAGGACGGCCGCAGCCAGCACAGCAACAAGGCCAAGGCCCTGCAGGTGCTGCAGGCGCGCCTGCAGGAAAAGGAGCGCAGCGAGCGCGAGGCCAAGGAGGCCGCACTGCGCAAGGGCCTGATCGGCAGCGGCGACCGCAGCGACCGCATCCGCACCTACAACTTCCCGCAGGGCCGGCTCACGGACCACCGCATCAACCTCACCATCTACAAACTGCTGGCCGTGATGGAAGGCGACCTGGGCGATGTGCTCGACGCGCTGCAGGCCGCACGCGAGGCCGAACTGCTGGCCGAGCTGCAGGTCAACAACTGAGGCCCGGGCCATGGCCAATCCCCCCATCGTCAAAGAAGCGCTGCAGCAGGCCCAGGCCCTGGGGCTTGCGCGCATCGACGCGCAAATGCTGCTGCTGCACGTGCTCGGGCGCCAGTCTGGCGGCCGCGCCTGGCTGCTGACCCATGACGTGGACATGCTGACCGCCCCCCAGGCCGAGGCCTATGCCGCGCTGTGCGCACGCCGTCTTGGCGCGGAACCCGTTGCCTACCTGCTCGGCCACAAGGAGTTCTACGGGCTTGATCTGACCGTGGACGCGCGTGTGCTCGACCCACGCCCCGATACCGAGACCCTGGTGGACTGGGCGCTGGAGCTCATGCCTGCCCAGACCCAGGCAGGCCCCGCTTGCCGCGTGGTGGACCTGGGCACCGGCAGCGGCGCCATAGCCCTGGCCTTGCAAAGCCAGCGCCCCGGCGCCACAGTCTGGGCCGTGGATGCCAGCGCCGACGCACTGGCCGTGGCCAGCGCCAATGCCACGCGCCTGCAACTGGGCGTGCAGTTCGCGCATGGCAGCTGGCTCCAGCCGCTGGCAGGGCAAGCACCGTTCGACCTCATCGTCAGCAACCCGCCCTATATCCGCGACGACGATCCGCACCTGCAGGCCTTGGCGCATGAGCCGCTGTCGGCACTGGCCAGCGGTGCCGATGGCCTGGCCGATATCCGCGCCATCATCGCCCAGGCGCCCGCGCTGCTGGCCCGCGGCGGCTGGCTGCTGATGGAGCATGGCTGGGACCAGGCCGATGCCGTGGCCGCCCTGCTGTGCCATGCCGGCTTTGGCGACGTGCAGCATCGCCACGACCTGGGCGGCATTGCCCGCTGCACGGGCGGGCAATGGCAAGGGCAGGCCAGAGCTCTGACCTGAGCTCTGGCCTGGGCGCAGCAATCCCGCATGCTTTCAAAGTCCGCGCCGAGAGTGAAATAATCCCATCCATGCCGCCGCGCCTGCGGCGCCCACCACGACCCCGGAGCACCACACAGATGAGCGACACCCAGCAACGCATCGACCAACTGGTCAAGAGCAACAACATCCTGCTGTTCATGAAGGGCAGCGCCAGCTTTCCCATGTGCGGTTTCTCTGGCCGCGCCATCCAGATCCTCAAGGCCTGCGGCGTGGAAACCAAGGACATCTCCACCGTCAACGTGCTGGAAGACCAGGAAATCCGCCAGGGCATCAAGGACTACAGCAACTGGCCCACGATCCCCCAGCTCTATGTGCAGGGCGAGTTCATCGGCGGCTCGGACATCATGATGGAGATGTACGAGTCGGGCGAGCTGCAGCAGCTGCTGGCACCCAAGGCCTGAGCCTTCTCGCACCACGCGCCTTCAGCGCAGCATCGAGCCACCTTCGGGTGGCTTTTTTACGCCTGTGCCGCGCTGCCGGCGGACTCCCCGGGCATGCCTCAGGGCCAGGGGCATGCGATGTGTGGTCGAATGGTCACATCTTTCACATCCGGAAAAGCGCGCCTGCGCCCGCTTCTCCGCCCTGCCTATGAGTCTGTCCCAAAGTCTGCTGTTGATCGTCGCGCTGATATTGACCAGTGCCTTCTTCTCCGTGGCCGAGATCTCGCTGGCCGCCTCGCGGCGCCTGCGACTGCGGCAGATGATGGAGGACGGCGAACCCCGCGCCGAACTGGTCATGAAGATGCAGGCCCAGCCGGGCGAATATTTCACGGTCACGCAGATTGGGCTGAATGCCGTCGCCATCCTGGGCGGCGTGGTGGGCGAAGGGGCATTGACCCCCTATCTGGCCGAGCTGCTGATGCTCTGGCTGCCTGACAGCCGTGCGCAGACCGTGGGCTTCCTGCTCTCGTTCGCCAGCGTCACCTCCCTGTTCATCCTGTTTGCCGACCTGCTGCCCAAGCGCCTGAGCATGGCCGAGCCCGAGGCCCTGGCCATCCGCGTGCTGCGCCCCATGCTCTGGTGCATGGCCGTGCTCAAGCCCCTGGTCTGGTGCTTCAACCACCTGGCCGACGCCGTTGCCAAGCTGTTCGGCCTGCCCACGGTGCGCGATGACCGCATCACGCACGAAGACATCCTGGCCATGACCGAAGCCGGCGCACGCGCCGGCGTGCTGGCCGCGAAGGAGCAGCAGGTGATCGCCAACCTGTTCGAGCTGGACTCGCGCACCATCGGCTCGGCCATGACGCAGCGCGACCGCATCGCCTACTTCCACCGCGACGACCCCGACGAACTGATCCGGGTCCGCATTGCCGAGGAGCCTTTTTCCACCTACCCCGTGTGCGATGGCGACATCGACCACATCGTCGGCTATGTCGATGCCAAGGACCTGTTCCAGCGCGCGCTGAACAACCAGTCCCTGTCGCTCATGGACGATTCGCTGGTCCACAAGGTGCTGGTCGTGCCGGACCGCCTGACGCTGGCCGAGGTACTGGAGCAGTTCCGCCAGGTGCATGAGGACTTTGCCGTCATCGTCAACGAATACAGCCTGGTGGTCGGCGTGGTCACGCTCAATGACGTGATGAGCACGGTGATGGGCGGCCTGGTCAGCCCCGGCGACGAGGAGCAGATCCTGCGCCGCGACGAGAACTCCTGGCTGATCGATGGCGTCACGCCGGTCGAGGATGTGATGCAGGCCCTGGAGCTCGACGAGTTGCCGCATTCCGAGGACTACGAAACCCTGGGGGGCTTTCTCATGGTCATGCTTCGGCGCATTCCCAGGCGTACGGACACCGTGCAATGGGGCGGCTACCGCTTCGAGGTCATGGACGTGGACAGCTACCGCATCGACCAGGTGCTGGTCACACGCATGTCCGGCAGCAGCCCGGCCGCCCCGCCCAACGCAGGCGACACGGCCGCCGCCGTGGCCAAGGTGTCCAGCATGTCGCCGGACACGTCGTCCTGAAAACGCAGCAAGGCAGGCCTGCCGCCAGGCGCCAGCCTGCGGCCCCTCAGGCCGAGCGCGAGGGCTCGATCTCCCAGCGGCGCTGCGCAGCGAACACCGCATTCGGATACTGGGGCTGGCCGCGGCTGCCGTTGTAGCGGCCCAGCGCCATGTAGGCATCGCCGTTTTCACGGTCCAGATAGTGGCGCAGGATCACGCAACCAAAGCGCAGATTGGTCTGCATGTGGAACAGCTTGCCGATGTCGCCATCGCCGATCAGCCGCATCCAGAACGGCATGATCTGCATATAGCCGCGCGCGCCCACGCTGGAGATGGCGAACTTGCGGAACGCGCTCTCCACCTGCACCAGTCCCATCACCAGCGAGACTTCCAGGCCGGCGCGCTTGGCCTCGTACCAAACGGTCTGCAGGAACTCCAGCCGTGTTGCAAGTTCGGGCTTGCGCGAGCGCAGGCGCTCGCTGCTGGCCGTGAGCCAGCGCAGGTAGTCCATGCGGGCCTCGGTGGAGGCAAAGCGCAGCTCGGGCGGCGCCGATCCCGTGACGGCCGAACTCAGCGCGGTGCGCACCGAATCGGCCAGCGGCTCTTCCAGCTGCCCGCCGGCCCAGGCGGGCGCGGCCACCGCGCCCAGCAACGGCGCAGCACCCAGCGAAGCCGCCAGGCGCAGGCAATCGCGGCGCGCTATCACGGGGGCCTGGCTCACAGACCCAGCCTCTGCTTGAGATGGCCCAGCACATCGGCAGCAGCCAGCTTGGTCGCTTCCGTGTCGCGGCGATGCTGGTACTCGACCTGGCCTTCCTTGAGGCCGCGGTCGGACAGCACCACGCGGTGCGGCACGCCAATCAGTTCCCAGTCGGCAAACATGGCGCCCGGGCGTTCGCCGCGGTCGTCCAGGATCACGTCCACGCCCAGTGCCAGCAGCTCGGCATGCAGCTTCTCGGCGGCTTCCTTCACGGGCTCGCTGCGGTCCATGCCGATGGGGCAGACCACCACGGTGAAGGGCGCAATCGCGTCGGGCCAGATGATGCCGCGCTCATCATGGTTTTGCTCGATGGCGGCAGCCGGCAGGCGTGTCACGCCAATGCCGTAGCAACCCATTTCAAACAGCGAGGGCTTGCCGTTCTCGGCCAGGAAGGTGGCGTTCATGGCCTGGGAGTACTTGGTGCCCAGGTAGAACACATGGCCGACTTCAATGCCGCGCTCAATGGCCAGCTCGCCTGCGCCATCGGGGGACTTGTCGCCGGCCACCACATTGCGCAGGTCGGCCACAACATCAGGCTCGGGCAGGTCACGGCCGAAGTTCACGCCGGTGATGTGGAAGTCGGCCTCGTTCGCGCCGCAGACCCAGTCGGCCATCACGGCGACCTCGCGGTCCACGACCAGCTTCACGGGCTGCTTCAGGCCGATGGGGCCCAGGTACCCGGGCTGGCAACCGAAGTGCTCCTCGATCTCGGCCACGGTGGCAAAGCGGAAGCCCACGTCCAGGCCAGGCACCTTGGCCACCTTGATCTCGTTCATCTCATGGTCGCCGCGCAGCAGCAGCAGCCAGACCTGGCTTCCCGCCACATCGCCCTTGTCGTCGAGCTTGTCGGTAGCCAGCACCAGGGACTTCACCGTCTGCGACAGCGGCAGGCCCAGCTGGGCAGCCACGGATTCGCAGGTGCTATTGCCCGGCGTTGCCACACGGGCCATGGCCTGGGCTGCAGCGGGACGGGGGCCTGCAGGCGCCAGGGCCTCAGCCTTCTCGATATTGGCGGCGTAGTCGCTGCTGGGGCAGTAGACGATGGCGTCTTCGCCCGTGGAGGCGATCACCTGGAATTCCTCGCTCAGATCACCGCCGATGGCGCCGCTGTCGGCACGCACGGCACGGTATTGCAGGCCGAAGCGATCGAAGATGCGCTTGTAGGCCGCGCGCATGGTCTGGTAGCTGATCTGGGCGGTATCGCGGTCCTTGTCGAAGGAATAGGCATCCTTCATGATGAACTCGCGGCCACGCATCAGGCCAAAGCGCGGGCGGCGCTCATCGCGGAACTTGGTCTGGATCTGGTAGAAATTCTTGGGCAGCTGCTTGTAGCTCTTGAGCTCCTGGCGCGCAATGTCCGTCACCACCTCTTCGCTGGTGGGCTGGATCACGAAGTCACGGCCATGGCGGTCCTTGATGCGCAGCAGCTCGGGGCCCATCTTCTCGAAGCGGCCCGTCTCCTCCCACATCTCGGCAGGCTGGACCACGGGCATGGTCACTTCCACGGCACCGGCACGGTTCATTTCCTCGCGCACGATGGCCTCGACCTTGCGGATCACGCGCAGCCCCATGGGCATGTAGTTATAGATGCCTGCGCCCAGCTTCTTGATCAGGCCGGCCCGCGTCATGAGCTTGTGGCTGACCACTTCGGCATCGGCCGGAGCTTCCTTGAGGGTGGAGATGAAAAATTGGGAGGCTTTCATGGATCAGGGGCTTCGCGGGAATCGGGGCAGCGTGCTTGCCGCTGGCAAGGCACCGTGCATAATGGACACAATTCAGAAAATTGGGGTTCGATTATGCTTGACCGGGACGGATTTCGCCCGAACGTCGGCATCATCCTGCTCAACCAAAAGAACCAGGTGTTCTGGGGCAAGCGCATCCGCACCCACAGCTGGCAGTTTCCACAGGGCGGCATTGACCGGGGGGAGACACCCGAACAGGCCATGTTCCGGGAACTGCATGAGGAAGTGGGGTTGATGCCCAACCACGTTCGCGTGGTCGCCCGCACCCGGGACTGGTTGCGCTACGAGGTGCCAGACCGGTACATCCGCCGCGATGCGCGCGGACACTACAAAGGCCAGAAGCAGATCTGGTATTTGCTGCAACTCATGGGTCACGACTGGGATTTGAACCTGCGTGCCACGGACCACCCCGAATTCGACGCCTGGCGCTGGAATGACTACTGGGTGCCACTGGATGTGGTGGTGGAGTTCAAACGCGGCGTCTACGAGATGGCCCTGACCGAGCTGGCACGCTTTCTGCCACGCGGCGAGCAGCAGCGCAACCGCTATCTTCGCAGCGGCATGCGCCCCAGGGAAGCCCATGAAACAGGCCCCGAAACCTATGGTGCCCCAGGCTTGCATCCGGCGCGCTCAGGCAGCTTTCGCGTCAATCCCGGCATGGAGTTGCCGCCTGGTGCCTGCTTCGACCCTGATCCACAGTCAGGGCAGCAGCAGATCTTGCACCCCGATCCAGGCAAGGCCTGAAGCCAAAGGCTCCATGCAAAAGCGCACCCGAGGGTGCGCTTTTTCTTTGCCCCGATTGCGCAGGCATCAGTGCCCGGCAATCACCATGTTGTCGCGGTGCACCATCTCCGGGCCTGCGGAATAGCCCAGCAGGCGCTCGATCTCCACCGAGCTCTTACGACAAAGCAGGCGCGCCTCGGCACTGGCATAGTTGGCCAGACCACGCGCCACCTCGATGCCCAGCGCATCACGCACGGCAATCACATCGCCGCGGGCGAATTCACCATCCACATTCACCATGCCGATGGGCAGCAGGCTCTTGCCTTCGTCGCGCAGCTTGGCCACGGCGCCGGCATCCACGGACACGGAGCCGCGCAGCTGCAGATGGTCGGCAATCCACTGCTTGCGCGCCTGGTTCTTGTGGGTCTGCGCCACGAGCAGCGTGCCAATGGACTCGCCCGCAGCCAGACGCACCAGCACGTCCTGTTCACGGCCCCAGGCGATGACGGTTGAAGCACCCGACCCCGCCGCACGCTTGGCTGCGAGGATCTTGGTGATCATCCCACCCTTGCCGATGGACGAGCCCGCACCGCCCGCCATCTCCTCCAGTGCAGGATCGCCGGCATTTGCCACGTCGATGAAACGCGCATCGGGATTGCTGCGCGGATCGGCGCTGTAAAGGCCTCGCTGATCGGTCAGGATGACCAGGGCATCGGCTTCGATCAGGTTGGCCACCAAAGCACCCAGGGTGTCGTTGTCGCCGAACTTGATCTCATCGTTGACCACGGTGTCGTTCTCGTTGATCACCGGCACGATGCCCAGCTCCAGCAGCGTCAGCAAGGTGTTGCGCGCATTCAGATAGCGCTCGCGGTCCGCCAGGTCGGCATGCGTGAGTAGCACCTGGGCACTGCCCATGCCCTGCTCGCGCAGCTTGGACTCGTACATCTGTATCAGCCCCATCTGGCCCACGGCTGCAGCGGCCTGCAGCTCATGGATCTCCTTGGGCCGCGCGGCCCAGCCAAGGCGCTTCATGCCTTCAGCCACCGCGCCGCTGGAGACCATGATCACCTCGCGCCGCTGACCGCCATGGCTCTCATCCCCGCGCACCAGGGCCGCCAACTGGCGGCTCCACTCCTGGATGGCGGCTTCATCAAGACCGCGACCTTCATTGGTCACCAGGCTGGAGCCGACCTTGACCACGATGCGATGGGCATCACGCAACAAGTTGGAAGACATGGATGGATAGTGATTCTTGCAGCGCAGGCCCAGGCAGGCCGCGCCGCTGTTGTGTTCAAGGCGATGGGAGCGGCAGGCGGCTCTTACTCGGAATCGCGGGGAGCAAAACGCGGATCGGTGAGATCCACGCCATCACCCTCGACTTCGACGAAGCGCGGATCGATTTCCTTGGGACCGGCCTCAATCTGCTGCTGCTCATGCACATGTTTGTAGATGGTGCGGATCAGCACTTCACAGCCTTCGCGCGTCAGGGCGGAAATCTCGAAGACCGGACCCTTCCACTTGAAACGCTTGACGAAGTCCTTGACGCGTGCGGCGCGCTCCTCGGCCGGCACCATGTCCAGCTTGTTGAGCACCAGCCAGCGAGGCTTGTTGTACAGCTCGGCATCGTACTTCTGCAGCTCGCCCACGATGGCCTTGGCCTGGGCCACGGGATCCACGCTGTCATCAAACGGCGCCAGGTCCACTACATGCAGCAGCAATCGGGTGCGCTGCAGATGGCGCAGGAACTGGTGACCCAGGCCCGCACCTTCCGAGGCGCCTTCGATCAGGCCAGGGATGTCGGCCACCACAAAGCTCTGCTCGGCAGCGACGCGCACCACGCCCAAATTGGGATGCAGCGTGGTGAACGGGTAGTCGGCAATCTTGGGACGCGCATTGGAGACCGCGGCAATGAAGGTGGACTTGCCCGCATTGGGCATGCCCAGCAGGCCCACGTCGGCCAGCACCTTGAGCTCCAGCTTGAGGTTCTTACGCTCGCCAGGCCAGCCCGGTGTCTTTTGCCGAGGCGCGCGGTTGATCGCGCTCTTGAAACGCAGGTTGCCGTAGCCGCCGTCGCCCCCCTTGGCAATGGTGACCACCTCACCGGCCGTCAGCAGTTCGTAGAGCACCTCGCCGGTTTCGGCATCGCTGATGATGGTGCCAACCGGCATGCGCAGCGTGATGTCGTTGCCCGCTGCGCCGAACATGTCCGAGCCCTTGCCATGCTCGCCGCGCGTGGCATCGTGCCGGCGCGAGAAGCGGTAGTCCACCAGGGTGTTGAGGTTGACATCGGCCACCGCGTAGACATGGCCGCCACGGCCACCGTCTCCACCATCGGGACCGCCAAATTCCTTGTATTTTTCGTGCCGGAATGACACGCAGCCATTGCCGCCGTCACCGGCGGAAATGTCGATATAAGCTTCGTCGACGAACTTCATGAGGCATCCAGTTTACAAAAAGCAGTGTGCACCAGACAGCCCCAGGCCACACCTCAGAGACGGAAAAGAGGGCGAAGGCACGATGCACAACCCTCCTGAAACGACAAAGCCCCGACAGGTCGGGGCTTCGAGCGTCGAAGTGACAGGGCTTAGGCAGCCGTCACATTGACCGTGTGCTTGGACAGTGCACCCTTGACAGCAAACGACACGTGGCCGTCCACCAGAGCGTACAGGGTGTGGTCCTTGCCCACGCCGACGTTGTCGCCGGGATGGAACTTGGTGCCACGTTGGCGCACGATGATCGAGCCGGCCGTGATCAGTTCACCACCGAAAGCCTTCACGCCGAGCATTTTGGGCTTGGAATCGCGCCCGTTTCGCGTAGAGCCGCCGCCTTTTTTCTGTGCCATGACTCAGCTCCTGAATTAAGCAGCGATCGCCACGATCTGCAGCTCTGTGAACTGCTGGCGATGGCCTTGGCGCTTCTGATAATGCTTACGACGGCGCATCTTGAAGATGTGCACTTTGTCGTGCTTGCCGTGAGCAACCACGGTTGCCTTGACAGACGCACCGGACACCAGAGGTGTACCGACCTTGATTTCAGCGCCGTTGCCGACTGCCAGAACCTGATCGATCACAACTTCTTGGCCTACGTCCGCAGCAATCTGTTCTACCTTGATCTTTTCGCCGGCTGCAACGCGATACTGCTTGCCGCCGGTTTTTATGACTGCGTACATTTAAACCTCTTGAATTTGAGAGTTCCGCGAACGAATTTCCACGGAAGCCGGAGATTCTAGCACGCACTCACATTCTTTGCATGAAGCGCTCCCACCCCGCGCCCAAACAACCATCAGGGCGGGCCGCAGGCGGGATCGCTCTTCCTATAATTGCCGATCCACTTGGCGGCCACAGTACCTTGACCACAGCTCTCTCCACCCCCAATCCGCTTGCCCTGATCACTGACGACATGCGCGAGGTGGATCATGTGATCGCCCAGCGCCTGACGACCACCGTCCCGCTGATTGCCCAGATCTCCCAGTACATCATTGCTGCCGGCGGCAAGCGCCTTCGCCCGGCCTTGCTGCTCATGGTCTGCAATGCGCTAGGCTACGAAGGCAGGGACAGGCATGTCCTGGCGGCCGTGGTCGAGCTGATTCATACCGCCACCCTGCTGCACGACGACGTGGTGGACGAGTCCACCCTGCGCCGTGGCCGCCCGACGGCCAACGAGACCTTCGGCAATCCGGCCAGCGTGCTGGTCGGGGACTTCCTGCACTCGCGCTCCTTCCAGATGATGGTGGAAGTGGGCAGCATGCGTGTGCTCAAGATTCTCTCGGACGCTACCAACGTGATCGCCGAGGGCGAGGTGCAGCAGCTCATCAACACGCACGACGCCTCGCTGGACGAAGCCGGCTACCTACACGTCATCCGCTCCAAGACCGCCCAGTTGTTCGAGGCCAGCGCGCAGCTGGGCGCCGTGCTGGCTGACGCCCCCCGCGAGATCGAACAGGCCTGCGCCATCTATGGACAGGCCCTGGGCACCGCCTTCCAGATCATTGACGACGTGCTCGACTACACAGGCGACACCCAGGAAATGGGCAAGAACCTGGGCGACGACCTGCGCGAAGGCAAGTGCACCCTGCCGCTGATTGCCGCCATGCAGCGCGGCACTCCGGAGCAGGCTGCCATCGTGCGCAACGCCATCGAGCAGGGCTCAACCGAGCAGTTGTCTGCCGTGGTGGATATCGTGCGCAGCACAGGCGCGCTGGATGTGGCACGCGAAGCCGCCCACGCCGAGGCACGCCGCGCCATCGACGCAATAAATGTGCTCCCGAGCAATTTGCATAGGGCAAGTTTGCTACAATTAGCCTCTCAGCTTTTGGAGCGACGCACCTGATTTCAGGCTGCATTGCTTTGTCTACAAAAGCAACGGGGTGTAGCTTAGCCTGGTAGAGCGCTACGTTCGGGACGTAGAGGCCGGAGGTTCGAATCCTCTCACCCCGACCATTTCTGGTCACTTCATTACCATGCCACCATTGAGCCAGGTTCAAGACCTGGGTGCGCAACAGTGCGTCTGGCCTTTCAAGCCTTCAGGGATGATAGGATAAATGTCCTTTCCTCTCAAACGTCTTGCTACATGGCTGTTGCTGACTCCTCGCTCAAGAATGCTTCCGCTGTTGCATCGCTTCCCGGCATCGGGCGAGCCCTGATATCAGCAGGCAAGGTATCGCAGCAGGCAGCGGAAGCCGCCGCCAGCAAGGCCGGCGCCAACCGCACCTCGTTCATTGCCGAGTTGAGCAACGCGGGCATCCTCTCGGCCCTGGAAGTGGCCGAGACGGTCTCCACCATGTTCAGCGCGCCGCTGCTCGATCTTGATGCCGTCAACGCCGCGCGCCTGCCGCATGAGTTGCTGGACGCCAAGATCATCAGCTCCTATCGCGTCCTCCCCTTGAGCAAGCGCGGCAACCGCATCACGGTGGCCACGGCCGACCCGACACAACAGGAAGCTGCAGAGCAGATCAAGTTCACCACCCAGCTAGGCGTGGATTGGATCATCGTCGAGGCCGACAAGCTGGAACGCCTGATAGCTCAGCAGAGCAAAAGCGCCAGCGAAACCATGGAGAGCTACAGCGGGGGCGGCGATTTCGAGTTCGGCGACCTCAAGCCCGACGAGGTTGCCGAGGAGAAGGACAACACGGCGGCAACGGACGTCGAGGACGCGCCCATCGTCAAGTTCCTGCACAAAATGCTGCTCGACGCCTTCAACATGCGCGCGTCGGACCTGCATTTCGAGCCCTACGAACATCAGTACCGCGTGCGCTTCCGGATTGACGGTGAGTTGCGTGAGATTGCATCCCCCCCCATTGCAATCAAGGAGAAGCTGGCCTCGCGCATCAAGGTGATCTCGCGCATGGACATCTCGGAAAAGCGGGTTCCGCAAGACGGGCGCATGAAGCTCAAGGTGGGTCCGGACCGCGTCATCGACTTTCGCGTGAGCACCCTGCCCACGCTCTTCGGCGAGAAGATCGTGATCCGTATCCTTGACCCGAGCTCGGCCAAGATGGGCATTGATGCCCTGGGCTACGAACCCGAGGAAAAGGCTCGCCTGATTGAAGCCATCGGGCGCCCCTACGGAATGATTCTGGTGACAGGCCCCACCGGCTCGGGCAAGACGGTGTCGCTGTACACCTGCCTGAACATGCTGAACAAGGCCGGGGTGAACATCGCGACGGCAGAAGACCCCTCGGAAATCAACCTGCCCGGCGTCAACCAGGTCAATGTAAACGAAAAGGCGGGCCTTACCTTTGCGACGGCGCTCAAGGCCTTTCTGCGCCAGGATCCCGACATCATCATGGTCGGTGAAATCCGCGACCTGGAAACCGCCGACATCTCGATCAAGGCCGCGCAGACCGGCCACTTGGTGCTGTCCACGCTGCACACCAACGACGCACCGACCACGTTGACGCGCATGCGCAACATGGGCATTGCCCCCTTCAACATCGCATCGAGCGTGATCCTGATCACCGCCCAGCGGCTGGCCAGGCGCCTGTGCCCCCAGTGCAAGGAGCCTGCGGATATCCCGCGGGAGGCACTGCTGGAGGCGGGCTATGACGAGGCGGACATCGATGGCAGCTGGGTCACCTACAAGCCCGTGGGCTGCCAGGCATGCAACAACGGCTACAAGGGACGCGTCGGCATCTACCAGGTGATGCCGATCAGCGAAGAAATCCAGCGCATCATCCTGCAGGACGGCAGCGCACTGGAGATCGCGGCACAGGCCAAGCGTGAAGGCGTGCGGTCTCTGCGCGGATCCGGACTGCACAAGGCCAGACTAGGACTGACCTCGCTCGAAGAAGTGCTGGCAGTCACCAATGAGTAAATAGCGCGGACAGCGCAGACAACAAAAGAGGGAGCACGATGGCCACAGCCGCGTCCAAGGGAATCAAGGACTTTGTCTTCGAGTGGGAAGGCAAGGATCGCAACGGCAAGATCATTCGAGGCGAAACCCGGGCCGGAGGCATCAATCAGGTCCAGGCCATGCTGCGCCGCCAGGGCGTGCTCCCCAGCAAGATCAAGAAACGCCGCACACGCGGCGGCAAGAGGATCAAGCCCAAGGACATTGCACTGTTCACTCGCCAGATGGCAACGATGATGAAGGCGGGCGTCCCGCTGCTTCAGGCCTTCGACATTGTCGGACGGGGCAACACCAACCCCAGCGTGACGCGCCTTCTGGCCGATATTCGCGCCGACGTGGAGACCGGCACCTCGCTGAACGCGGCCTATCGCAAGCACCCCATGTACTTCGATAGCCTCTACTGCAATCTGGTGGAGGCGGGCGAAGCGGCCGGTATCCTGGAAGCCCTGCTGGACCGCCTGGCCACGTACATGGAGAAGACCGAGGCCATCAAGTCCAAGATCAAATCGGCGCTGATGTACCCGATCTCGGTCATCGTCGTGGCCTTCATCGTCGTGACCATCATCATGATTTTCGTGATCCCGGCCTTCAAGGAAGTGTTCAGTTCGTTCGGCGCTGACCTGCCGGCGCCGACGCTGCTCGTGATGGGCATCAGCGATGTCTTTGTCCAATGGTGGTGGTTGATCTTCGGCGTGATTGGCGGCGGCCTCTACTTCTTCATGCAGGCCTGGAAGCGCAACGAGCGCATGCAGCAATTCATGGACCGCACGCTGCTGAAGGTGCCGGTCTTTGGCGTGCTGATCGAGAAATCCTGCGTCGCACGCTGGACGCGCACGCTGTCGACCATGTTTGCCGCGGGCGTCCCATTGGTCGAGGCACTGGATTCTGTCGGCGGCGCATCCGGCAATGCCGTGTATGCCAATGCCACGGAAAAGATCCAGCAGGAAGTCTCCACCGGCACCAGCCTCACCGTGGCCATGACCAATGCCAACGTCTTTCCCTCCATGGTCCTGCAGATGTGCGCCATCGGCGAGGAATCCGGCTCCATCGACCACATGCTTGGCAAGGCGGCCGATTTCTACGAAGAGGAAGTCGATGACATGGTGGCAGGCCTGTCCAGCCTGATGGAACCCATCATCATCGTCTTCCTGGGCACCCTGATCGGCGGCATCGTGGTTTCCATGTACCTGCCCATCTTCAAGCTGGGCCAGGTGGTTTGATGCCCTTGGATCCCTGGATGCAGGCCGCGTTGGGCGGCCTGCTTGGCCTGCTGGTGGGCAGCTTTCTCAACGTGGTGGTGCACAGGCTGCCACGCATGATGGAACAGCAATGGAACGCGGAATGCGCCCAATGGGCACAGGAGCAATCCGGCGCCGCGCCTCCCTCTGCTGCTGCGACTGCCCCTGCCGAGGCTCCCCTGAGCCTGAGCCGCCCCCGCTCGCGCTGCCCGCATTGCGGCCATGCCATCCACTGGTACGAGAACATTCCCGTGCTCAGCTATCTGGCGCTGCGGGGCCGGTGCTCGGAATGCAAGGCATCGATCAGCATCCGCTACCCGCTGGTGGAACTGGCCTGCGCCGCGCTATTCGCCTACTGCACGATGCAATGGGGCATCACGCCCACGGGCGGCATCTGGTGCCTGTTCAGCGCCGCCTTGCTGAGCCTGGCGCTGATCGACTGGGATACCACACTGCTCCCCGACGACATCACCCTGCCCTTGCTGTGGGCCGGGCTGCTTTCATCGGCACTGCACTGGACCGCCGTGCCTCTGGCCGACGCGGTCTGGGGTGCCGCAGCGGGCTATCTTTCGCTGTGGCTGGTCTACTGGGCCTTCAAGCTGGTCACCGGCAAGGAAGGCATGGGCTACGGCGACTTCAAGCTGTTTGCCGCGCTGGGGGCCTGGTTCGGCTGGCAGGCTCTTGTGCCCATCATCCTGATCTCGTCCGTGATTGGCGCCATCGTGGGCATTGCGCTGAAGATCAACAGCCGCCTGCGCGAAGGTGGCTATGTTCCCTTTGGCCCCTTTCTTGCGGGAGCCGGCTTTGCCGCCATGGTGTTCGGACCCCAGCAGATGCTGCAATCCCTGTTGGCGGCCATCGGTCTTTGATCCGACACTGCGGCATGGAATCCAGCAACGCCCCGCCACCACGTCCGCACCCGCGCCCTTTCCGGCTGGGCCTGACCGGCGGCATCGGCAGCGGCAAGAGCACCGTGGCCGCACAGCTTGCCTTGCGCGGAGCAAGCATCATCGATGCCGACCAGATCTCGCGCAGCCTCACCGCCCCGGCAGGTGCCGCATTGCCCGAGATTGCGCGCAGCTTCGGACCTGAACTGATCGATGCGAACGGTGCTCTGGACCGTGCGCGCATGCGCGAACTGGTCTTCCAGCAGCCTGCCGCACGCCAGCAGTTGGAAGCCATCATCCATCCTCTGGTGGCTCGGCAAACGGCCCTTGAAGTGCAGCAGGCCACCGATGCCGGATGCGCGCTCATCGTGCATGACATCCCGCTGCTTGTGGAGTCCGGCCGCTGGCCTGCCCTGCTCGATGCCGTGCTGGTCGTGGACTGCCGGACGGAAACACAGATCGCACGCGTCATGGCCCGCAACGAATTGCCCCGCGATGCCGTGCAAGCCATCATCGCCGCCCAGGCCACCCGCGCGGCACGGCTGGCGGCAGCCGACTGGGTGATCTACAACGACGAAGCCATGACGATAGAGGCTTTGCACGCATGCACCGATCGAATCTCGGCATGGTTCGGGCTATGATGCACGCCATGGCTTGGCCTGTGCGTGTAATTCAGCATGTGCACGACGTAGACAGCTGATTCCTGAGCACCCCGAGGAGCCCAGCAAGCGTGATCCTGTACGAATATCCCTTCAATGAGCGCCTGAGGACCTACCTCAGGCTGGAGCAGCTGTATCGCCGCCTGGGCGAGCTGCTGTCGCGCGCTCATTCCATCGATCACCATTTCGCGCTGGTCACCATCTTCGAGATCATGGACGTGGCAGCACGCACCGACCTGAAGACGGACGTGCTCAAGGACCTCGAACGCCACAAAAGCCTGCTCGACAGCCTGCGCGGCAACCCCGATATCGCCGAGCACATGCTCGACCAGGTGTCCCGCCATGTGGAGCAGTGCTTTGCCCAGCTCAATGCCCAGAACGGAAAGGCCGGCCAGTCCCTGACCGACAACGAATGGCTGATGGCCGTGCGCAGCCGCATCGGCATCCCTGGCGGCACCTGCGGTTTCGATTTGCCGGCCTATCACGCCTGGCAGTTCCATGATCCCCAGGTGCGACTGCGTGATCTGGAGGACTGGGCCAGCACACTGACCCCGCTGGGTCAGTCGCTGCAGCTGCTGCTCAAGATGCTGCGCGAAACCGGCGTGCCGCAATGGGTGGCCGCAGAAAAGGGCGTGTTCCAGCAGGCCATGCCGCCCGGTCGCAGCTTTCAGCTGCTGCGCCTTCGCATAGACCCGGCATTGAATCTTGTTCCGGAAATCAGCGGCAATCGCCTGCTGGTTTCAGTGCGCCTGCTTCGCCCCGAGAGCGGCGCCAAACCCCAGCCTTGCAGCGAAGATGCCTCGTTCGAGGTCACGCTTTGCAGCTGATGGAAAAGACTGCCGGCATGTCCACGAAAGCCACGCCCTCTGTCGATGCATCATCCGCATCCGCAGGGCCCACGGTGCGCTGCCCAACCTGCAGCGGTCCCAGCCTGTTCGCGCCGGCCAACCGCTTTCGGCCCTTTTGCAGCGAGCGCTGCTACCAGATCGACCTCGGGGCCTGGGCCAACGAGGAATTCCGCGTGCCTGCGCCCATGCCTCCCGAGGATTCGCCCTTCGGCGATCCTCGTACTGAACCCTGATCAGGCCTGATCAGACTTTCGGTTGGCCTGCCTCGTAGAAGCCGGCATCAAAAGGCAGCCCGCGTTCCTCGCTGAGCCATTGCAGCACCGGATAGGCGCCAGGCAGCACTGGCTGCACCTGCAGCGGAAGTTGCTGCCAGGCCATCTGCTGGCCTTCTCGCATCTCGAACTCCCCGCTCCAACGCGTGATCTTGCACCAGTGCAGGCGCACCAGGGCATGCGGATAGTCATGCTCGGTCACCTTCCAGACGGGGGCTGCTGCGATCTCGACGCCCAGCTCTTCCTGAAGCTCGCGACGCAATGCCTGCTCCACGGTCTCGCCGGCTTCAATCTTCCCACCAGGGAACTCCCAATAGCCGGCATAGGGCTTGCCCGGCGGCCGGCTGGTGATCAGCAGCGCACCATCGGACTCGCGCAGGAGCACGCCAACGGCGACTTCTGTGTGCTTGCGCTGGGCCGGCGCTTGAGACGGCGTTTGAGACTGGGCAGCATCGGCGCCGGTGTTCAGGGAGATTTCTTTTTCAGTCACTTGATCTTTCGCAAAAAACCGCCCGACCCCAAGGCCAGGCAGCAGGCTTGTCAGAGTTCGGCCTCTTCGGCCAGCCCTTGGACATCGGCGATGCCGGTCTGGCGCTGGTTCGGGCGCTCGGCGCGGCCCGCATAGTCACGGGCGAACTGATGGGCCACACGGCCGCTGCGCGAGCCACGCTCCAGCGCCCAGACCAGGGCCTCAGGACGCGCGGCCTCGATCGTGGCATGGTCCAGTCCCAGGGCCTCCAGCCATTGCGCCACCACGCGCAGGTACTCGTCCTGGCTGAAGGGATAGAAGCTCACCCACAGGCCGAAGCGCTCGGACAGCGAGATCTTTTCCTCAATCACCTCGCCGGGATGCAGCTCGCCATTCTCGCCGCGCTGGTAGGTCAGATTCTCGGACTGGTACTCCGGCAGCAGGTGGCGGCGATTGCTGGTCGCATAGACCAGCACGTTCGGGCTGGCGGCGCTGACCGATCCATCCAGAATGGACTTCAGGGCCTTGTAGCCAGGCTCGCCTTCCTCAAAGCTCAGGTCGTCGCAATAGATGATGAACTTCTCGGGCCGGCCGGCCACCACATCGACGATGTCGGGCAGGTCGGTCAGATCGGCCTTGTCCACCTCGATCAGGCGCAGGCCCTGCGACGCAAAGGCATGCAGGCAGGCACGGATCAGCGAGGATTTGCCCGTGCCGCGCGCGCCGGTGAGCAGCACGTTGTTGGCCGTGCGGCCGGTCACGAACTGCTCGGTGTTGCGCGCGATCTTGTCCTTTTGCACATCGATGTTCTGCAGGTCGGACAGTTGCATGGCGCCGACGTGGCGCACGGGCTCCAGCAAACCGCAGCCGTTGGCGCGCTTGCGATAGCGCCAGGCGATGGCGGTATTCCAGTCTGCAGGGGATTGCAGCGGCTGGGGCAGGATGGCCTCGATGCGCTGCATCAGCTGCTCGGCGCGCTGCACCAATTGCAGCAAAGGGGCGGCGACGGCTTCTGTGGGCAATGTCATGGATGTCTCTCGAATACGGATCTCACGGCCACCGACGCTGGATATGCCCGGGAATCGAGATGGATCTCATGCCAACGCCAGAGCTTTTGCGCGCCGGCCGCCATTGAAAGCTGGCAGCAGCCAGGCACAAGGCCTGCGGCTGCCGGCGGCACGGTGGGTGGAGAGTCAGGAGCGGTAGTCGGCGTTGATGCTCACGTAGTCGTGGCTCAGATCGCAGGTCCACACGGTCTGCTCGGCCTCCCCTCGGCCCAGTAGCACGCGCACGATGATCTCCTGCTGCTTCATCACGCGCTGGCCGTCTTCCTCCTGATAGGCAGGGTTGCGGCCGCCATTGACTGCGACATGCACATCGTTCAGGTACAGGTCGATCTTGGTCTGGTCCAGATCGTCGATGCTAGCATAGCCAACCGCCGCGAGGATGCGGCCCAGGTTCGGGTCGCTGGCAAAGAACGCCGTCTTGACCAGGGGCGAATGCGCGATGGAGTAGGCCACAAGGCGGCACTCGGCCTCGGTCTTGCCACCTTCCACCTTGACGGTGATGAACTTGGTGGCACCTTCGCCATCGCGCACGATGGCCTGGGCCAGCAAACGCGACACATCCAGCAATGCAGCCTTCAGGGCCTGGCCTTCGGCGCTGGTCAGCGAAGTGATCTGCGCATTGCCGGCCTTGTGCGTGGCCACCAGCACAAAGGAATCGTTGGTCGATGTGTCGCCGTCGATGGTCACGCGGTTGAACGAGCCGTCGGCCAGTTCCTTGACCAGGGGCTGCAGCAGCTCGGGAGCGATGGCCGCATCGGTGGCCAGAAAGCCCAGCATGGTCGCCATGTTGGGGCGGATCATGCCCGCGCCCTTGCTGATGCCGGTGATGCTCACGCGCTTGCCGCCAATGTCCACGGCCCGGCTGAAGGCCTTGGGCAGGGTGTCGGTGGTCATGATGCCCTCGGCAGCCGTGCCCCAGTTGTCGGCCTTGGCTGCAGCAATGGCGGCCGGCAGGCCGGCTGCAATGCGGTCCACAGGCAGCTCTTCCATGATCACGCCAGTGGAGAACGGCAGGATCTGCTCGGGCTTGAGCTGCAGCAGCGCTGCCAGATCTGCGCAGGTACGGCGCGCACGTGCCAGGCCGTCGGCGCCGGTGCCTGCATTGGCATTGCCTGTGTTGATGACCATGGCACGGATGGCGCCCGCTGTCTGAACCAGATGCTCGCGGCTGACCTGCACAGGCGCTGCGCAGAAACGGTTCTGTGTGAACACGCCAGCCACCGAAGCGCCCTCGTCGAGCAGGAACACGGACAGGTCCTTGCGGTTGGCCTTGCGCACACCGGCTTCGGTGACGCCGATGCGAACGCCGTCGATCGCCAACAGGTCGGCGTGCACGGGAGCGGAGAGATTCACAGGCATTGAGGGCTTCCTACAGTGAAAGAAAAACGCGCTCCATTATCGGAACAAACCGGAGCGGCACGTATTTCATCGACCTTAAAAAAGAAAACGGCACGGAGTGCATCCGTGCCGTTTTCCGTGTCTTGCGGTGTCTTACGACGCCCGCCGCATCACGACAGCTTGCCGTGGCACTGCTTGTACTTCTTGCCGCTGCCGCAGGGGCAGGGATCATTGCGGCCCACGCGAGCGCCTTCGGGCAGCTCCAGCGGCTCGTCCTCGACGGAGCCACCGATGTCGCCATCCGACGGAGCGCCATAGGTCATGTGCTCCAGGCTGTGGGCGCTGCGCTGCTCCAGGGCCTCGGTGGCCTGCTCCACCTGTTCGCGCGACTGCACCTGCACGGTCATCAGCACGCGCGTGACTTCGGTCTTGACCTGGTCGATGAGCTGGCGGAACAGCTCGAAGGCTTCGCGCTTGTATTCCTGCTTGGGCTGCTTTTGCGCATAGCCGCGCAGGTGGATGCCCTGGCGCAGATAGTCGAGCGCAGACAGGTGGTCACGCCAGTTGGTGTCGAAGCTTTGCAGCAGAACGGCGCGCTGGAATTGCGTGAAGTTCTCGCGGCCGATCAGCTCGACCTTGGCATCGAATACTTCGCGGGCGGCCTGCAGCACCTTTTCGAGGATTTCCTCGTCGGTGATGGCGTGCGCGGACTGCACCTGCGACTGCAGCGGCAGCTGGATGCGCCATTCGCTTTCCAGCGCCTTTTCCAGACCGGCCAGATCCCACTGCTCTTCCATGGACTCGGCAGGAACGTACTGGCGCACCAGATCGGACACCACGTCGTCGCGCATCACCGTGATCATCTCGTACAGGTCCGAGGCGTCGAGGATCTCGTTGCGCTGCTGGTAGATCACCTTGCGCTGGTCGTTGGACACGTCGTCGTATTCGAGCAGCTGCTTGCGGATGTCGAAGTTGCGGGCCTCGACCTTGCGCTGAGCGCCTTCGATGGAGCGGGTCACGATGCCGGCCTCGATGGCTTCGCCATCGGGCATCTTCAGGCGGTCCATGATGGCACGCACACGGTCGCCCGCGAAGATGCGCATCAGCGCATCGTCCAGGCTCAGGTAAAAGCGCGAGGAGCCGGGATCGCCCTGGCGGCCCGAACGGCCACGCAGCTGGTTGTCGATACGACGCGATTCATGGCGCTCGGTGGCGATGATGCGCAGGCCACCCAGGGCCGAGACCTTGTCGTGCTCGATCTTCCAGTCGGCGCGCATTTGTTCGATGCGCTGCTGGCGTTCGGCTTCGGACAGGGATTCATCGGCCTCGACAGCAGCCACCTGCTTTTCGATGTTGCCGCCCAGCACGATGTCGGTGCCGCGGCCGGCCATGTTGGTGGCGATGGTGATCATGCCGGGACGGCCGGCCTGGGCCACGATGTCGGCCTCGCGCTCGTGCTGCTTGGCGTTGAGCACCTGATGGGGCAGGTTTTCCTTGTTGAGCAGCTCGTCGATGATTTCGGAGTTCTCAATCGAAGTCGTGCCCACCAGCACGGGCTGGCCGCGCTCATGGCATTCACGGATATCGCGGATCGCCGCCTCGTACTTCTCGCGTGTGGTCTTGTAGACACGGTCGAGCTGGTCGTCGCGCTTGCTGGGACGGTTGGGCGGAATCACCATGGTCTCGAGACCATAGATTTCCTGGAATTCGTAGGCCTCGGTATCGGCCGTGCCCGTCATGCCTGCCAGCTTGCCGTAGAGACGGAAGTAGTTCTGGAAGGTGATCGAGGCCATGGTCTGGTTCTCGGCCTGGATGGTCACGCCTTCCTTGGCCTCAACCGCCTGGTGCAGGCCATCGCTCCAGCGCCGGCCTGCCATCAGGCGGCCCGTGAACTCGTCAACGATGACGATCTCGCCGTTCTGCACCACATAGTGCTGGTCACGGTGGTAGAGGTTGTTGGCACGCAGCGCCGCGTAGAGATGGTGGACCAGGGTGATGTTGGCCGGGTCGTACAGCGAGGCGCCCTCGGCAATCATGCCGGCGTGGCCCAGCAGGCGCTCTGCAGCCTCGTAGCCCTGGTCGGTCAGGAACACCTGGTGGCTCTTCTCGTCCACGGTGAAGTCGCCGGGCTTGGTCACGCCCTCGCCGGTGCGCGGGTCGGCCTCGCCTTCCTGGCGCACCAGGTTGGGAACGATCTTGTTCATGGCCATGTACATGGCCGTGTGGTCTTCGGCTTGGCCGCTGATGATCAGCGGCGTGCGGGCCTCATCGATCAGGATGGAGTCCACCTCGTCGACGATGGCGTAGTTGAGCACGCGCTGAACGCGGTCGCTCGACTCGTAGACCATGTTGTCGCGCAGGTAGTCGAAGCCGTATTCGTTGTTCGTGCCGTAGGTGATGTCGCTGTTGTAGGCGGCCTGCTTTTCCTCGCGCGGCATGTTGGGCAGGTTGATGCCCACCGACAGTCCGAGGAAGTTGTACAGCTTGGCCATCCAGGTCGCATCGCGATTGGCCAGATAGTCGTTCACGGTCACCACGTGCACGCCATTGCCCGACAGTGCGTTCAGGTAGACCGGCAGCGTGGCGGTCAGCGTCTTGCCTTCGCCGGTGCGCATTTCGGCGATCTTGCCGTAGTGCAGCGCCATGCCGCCCAGCAGCTGAACGTCGAAGTGGCGCATCTTCATGACGCGCTTGGAGCCCTCGCGCACCACGGCGAAGGCTTCGGGCAGCAGGTCGTCCAGCGACTCGCCCTTGGCCACACGTTCCTTGAACTCCTGCGTCTTTGCACGCAGAGCCTCGTCGCTGAGCTTCTCGTAGTCGGGCTCCATCGCATTGATGCGAACAACCGTCTTGCGGTATTGCTTGAGAAGCCGATCGTTTCGGCTGCCGAATAGTTTGGTGAGGAAGTTGGTGGCCATGCGAAAAAGACACACCGCCGCCCGCTGAAGCGGACTGCGGTGTGCCTGGAATCCCTAGATTGTTGGATTTCAGATGGGGCCGCTCCACCTGCCTGCAAGTGCTCTTCTGAAGAACACATGCGACCGGGCCGAAGCGAGAACCGAACAATTGATTCTAACTGCCTCTGTCCAACCCTCTCTCAGGCAGGCCGACGCATGCAGCCGCACAACCCCGAACCCGAATCCCCGGACCCGCGCCACCCCGCAGATGCTGCTATAACGACCCTCCGGGCCGGCGCATGCCAACGCTGCCAGTCCAGCCCTTCAAGCCCATGACCTTCACACGCCGCCACCACGCCGTCACCGCCCTGCACGCCGTCGAGAACTCGCCCACGCTGGCGCGGCTCGCACAACTCACCCGGGACTCCAGCAATCGCCTGACGGCCATCCTGCCCCTGGTGCCGCCGCTGCTGCGCGCCAGCCTGCAGGCAGGCCCCATCGAGGGCAGCACCTGGTGCCTGCTGGTGCGAAACAATGCGGCCGCCGCCAAGATCCGCCAGTTGCTGCCCGCCATGGCCGCCCACCTGCGCACCAAGGGATGGGATGTGACCGAGATCCGGCTCAAAGTGCAGGCCTGATCGGCCGCTGAAACAAACGCGGCCAAAAATGAAGAAAGCAATGAAAAAAGGCCTCCGAAGGAGACCTTTTGGTGCCGGTTGTCGGATTCGAACTGACGACCTACCGCTTACAAGGCGGGTGCTCTACCAACTGAGCTAAACCGGCGAAGCACGAATTCTAGCGCAGAAAAAGACCGCTTCAGCCGTTCCCGGCGCCTGCGAACACGCTTGCGCGCGTGATCGCAGGCCCAGGGTACGAAAAACCTACTTCACCAGCTTCAGCGAGGGCCGCGTGCCCGAGGGCGGCGGCGTGCGCGGGGGCTCTTCATCATCACCCTCGTTCTGGATACTCACCAGCTGCACCACGCGTTCGTCGGCAGCTGGCTCGGCCGGCACTTCAGCAGCTGCGTCCTGCGACACAGGCTCATCGGATTCCTGCTCGACCGAAACTTCGTTGTCGGCGTCGGCATCCGACTCCGGTGCCGGGAAAGCCATGCCTTGGCCGGTCTCCCGTGCGTAGATGGCCATCACCTGCTCGACAGGCACCATGATTTCGCGTGGCTTGCCGCCAAAGCGGGCCGTGAAGCTGATGAAGTCATTGCCCATCTGCAGGCCGCTGGTGGCGTCGTAGCTGACGTTGAGCACGATCTCGCCGTCGCGCACGAACTCGCGCGGCACCTGCACGTTGCGGTCCACGCGCACTGCGATGTGGGGTGTGAAGCCGTTGTCGGTGCACCACTCGTACAGGGCCCGGATCAGGTAGGGGCGGGTGGAAGTTGCTTCGGGGGCAGTCATGACGATCCCAGGAAAAGAGTGGTCGTAATACGAAAACGGGCAGGATGGCGACCGGTTGACCGCCTTCCCTGCCCGCGCAATCAGTCGTCAACCGATGCGAATTATTTGCGCATCACCTTCTCGGAAGGCGTCAGCGCTTCGATGTAGGCAGGGCGCGAGAAGATGCGCTCGGCGTACTTGAGCAGCGGGGCGGCGTTCTTGGACACCTCGATGCCGTAGTAGTCCAGGCGCCACAGCAGCGGGGCAATGGCCACGTCCAGCATGGAGAAGTTCTCGCCCAGCATGTACTTGTTCTTGAGGAACACGGGAGCCAGTTGCGTCAGGCGGTCGCGGATATGGGCGCGCGCCTTTTCGATGGCCTTTTCGTTGCCCTTGACGTTGCGCTCCTCGAGCGTGCTCACGTGCACGAACAGTTCCTTCTCGAAGTTCAGCAGGAACAGGCGCACGCGGGCGCGGTCCACCGGGTCGCCGGGCATCAGCTGGGGATGCGGGAAGCGCTCGTCGATGTACTCGTTGATGATGTTCGATTCGTACAGGATCAGGTCGCGCTCGACCAGGATGGGCACCTGGCCGTACGGGTTCATCACGCTGATGTCTTCAGGCTTGCTGAACAGGTCCACATCGCGGATCTCGAAGTCCATGCCTTTTTCGAACAGGACGAAACGGCAACGGTGTGAAAAGGGGCAGGTCGTTCCCGAATAAAGCACCATCATGGTGGAGGCTCCTAAAAATCAAAAAGAGTGGGTCGCTCGCGGCGCCCACTCTGCACACAGTTCAGCCGCGCAATCGCTTGCACGACCTTCTGCAGTCACGGTTTTATTTGACGTCTTTCCAGAACGCGGCGTTGAGGCGCCATGCAATGAAGATGAAGACCGCCAGGAAAAGCAGCACGCCCACGCCAATGCGGATGCGGCTGTTCTGTGCCGGCTCACCCATCCATTGCAGGTAGTTCACCAGATCGCCAACTGCCTGATCGTACTGCACTGGGCTCATGGAGCCGGGAGAGACCTGCTCCCACCCCTTGAAAACCTGGGTCTTCACGCCGTGCTCTTCGGCTTCTTCGAAGATGGCACGGCGCTCGCCCTGCAGTTGCCACAGTGCATGGGGCATGCCCACGCTGGGGAAGGCCAGGTTGTTCCAGCCCGTGGCCTTGGTGTCATCGCGGTAGAAGGTGCGCAGGAAGGTGTAGAGATAGTCGGCGCCCGTGCCGTTGTGGCCTGCGCGCGAGCGCGCGATCACCGTCAGATCCGGCGGATTGGCACCGAACCACTCCTTGGCTTCCTTCGGGTTGATGGCCGCCTTCATGGTCTCGCCCACCTTGTCGGTGGTGAACAGCAGGTTGTCCTTGATTTCCTGCTCGGTCAGCCCGATGTCCTGCAGCCGGTTGAAGCGCATGAATGCGGCCGAGTGGCAGCTCAGGCAGTAGTTGACGAACAGCTTGGCGCCGTTTTGCAGCGATGCTGTGTCATTGGTCTTGCCCGGGGCCTTGTCCCAGGCGATGCCGCCTTCGGAAGCCTGTGCACCGGTCATGATGCCCAGGGCCGCGATCAACGTGAGAATCAGTTTCTTCATTGTTGTTCTCTCCAGCTTCAGTGCGGCTTGAACGTCACACGATCGGGAACGGGTTTGGTCTTGCCCAGGCGGCTCCACCAGGGCATCAGCAGGAAGAAGCCGAAGTAGAACAGCGTTCCGACCTGGGACACGCGCTCGCCGATGGGCGAAGGCGGCTGCACACCGAGATAGGCCAGGATCACGAAGTTGATCACGAAGATGCCGTAGAGGTACTTGTGCCAGCTCGGACGGTAGCGGATGGACTTGACCGGGCTGCAATCGAGCCAGGGCAGCGCAAACAGGATGATCACGGCGCCACCCATCACCAGCACGCCCCAGAACTTGGCGTCGATGGACAACATCATGGCGATGACGCCCAGGGCCACGATGGCGACCACGCCCTTGACGGCGGCCGGCAGGCGCGACTTGAGCACGCCAAAGCCCGCACCCAGCAACACGCAGGCGATCAGCACATACATCATCTCGCTGGTGATGGCACGCAGCATCGAGTAGAACGGCGTGAAGTACCAGACCGGCGCAATGTGCGAAGGCGTCTTCAGCGGATCGGCCGGAATGAAGTTGTTGTACTCCAGGAAGTAGCCGCCGAACTCGGGCGCGAAGAACACCACGGCCGAGAACAGGAACAGGAACACCGTCACGCCGAAGATGTCGTGCACCGTGTAGTAGGGATGGAAGGGGATGCCGTCCAGCGGATGGCCCTTGGCGTCCTTGGGCGCGTTGGGGCCCTTGATCTCGATGCCGTCCGGATTGTTGGAGCCCACATCGTGCAGCGCCAGCAAGTGGGCCACGACCAGGCCCAGCAGCACCAGGGGCACGGCGATCACGTGGAAGCTGAAGAAGCGGTTGAGCGTGGCATCGCCCACCACGTAGTCACCACGGATCAGCAGCGCCAGGTCAGGGCCGATGAAGGGGATCGCCGAGAACAGGTTCACGATCACCTGGGCGCCCCAATACGACATCTGGCCCCAGGGCAGCAGGTAGCCCATGAAGGCCTCGGCCATCAGCACCAGGAAGATGGCGCAGCCGAAGATCCAGACCAGTTCGCGCGGCTTGCGGTACGAACCGTACAGAAGGCCGCGGAACATGTGCAGATAGACGACGACGAAGAAGGCCGACGCGCCCGTGGAGTGCATGTAGCGGATCAGCCAGCCCCAGGGCACATCGCGCATGATGTACTCGACCGAGGCGAACGCCTTCTCGGCGTCCGGCTTGTAGTGCATCACCAGGAAGATGCCGGTGACGATCTGGATCACCAGCACCAGCAGCGCCAGCGAGCCGAAGATGTACCAGAAGTTGAAGTTCTTCGGAGCGTAGTACTCCGACATGTGCACACGGTAGGCGTCGAAAGCCGTTGGAAAACGGTTCTCGAACCAGTTCGTGAGCTTGGCGCCCGCAGGCGCGTTCGGATCGATGTCCTTGAATTCGTGGGCCATTGTTCTTGTCTCCCTCAAGCCTTGTCTTCACCGATGAGGAGCTTGGTCTCCGACAGGTACATGTGCGGTGGCACCTGCAGGTTGTCGGGGGCCGGCTTGTTCTTGAAGACACGGCCAGCCATGTCAAAGGTCGAGCCATGGCAGGGGCACAGGAAGCCGCCCTTCCAGTCATTGGGCAGCGAAGGCTGCGCGCCGGGCTGGAACTTGTCGGAAGGCGAGCAACCCAGGTGCGTGCAGATGCCGACGACGACCAGCACTTCGGGCTTGATCGATCGGGCTTCATTCATCGCGTAGGGCGGCGTGAACTCTTCAGGGTGGCGCTTGGACTGGGGATCGGCCAGCTGGCTGTCCAGCTCGGGCAGTTCCTTGATCTGTTCCGGCGTGCGCTTGATGATCCAGACTGGCTTGCCGCGCCACTCGACCGTGAGCTTCTCGCCGTCCTTGAGTGCGGAGATATCGACCTCCACTGCAGCCCCGGCGGCCTTGGCCTTCTCGGATGGCTGGAAGGTGCTCACGAACGGGACGGCTGTCGCCACGCCGCCCACCGCGCCAGCACACGCCGACGTGATGATCCACGTCCGCTTGCTGGAGTCGATTGGAGTGTCACTCATGGGGTTCCTCGAACTACGTCGCTTGAGTTGGGGTCAACAATAAATTGTAGCGGGGCGAGTATGGTTATTCCATACCGACTCCGACATTGACAGGCTCCAAAGCCGCGCAATACTGCGCTATCTCAAACTCTTTCCAGATGGAGCCAGCCATGGGCATGATGCAGGAATTTCGTGAGTTCGCAGTTAAGGGAAACGTGGTAGATCTCGCCGTGGGCGTCATCATCGGCGGAGCGTTTGGCAAAATCGTCGATTCCGTGGTAAACGACCTGATCATGCCGGTCGTTGGCCTGGTTTTCGGCAAGCTGGACTTCTCCAATCTGTTCGTCGTGCTGGGCAGCGTGCCCCCCGGAACAGCGATGACGCTCGATGCCCTCAAGAAGGCCGGCGTCCCCGTATTTGCCTATGGGAACTTCATCACGGTGGCGGTGAATTTCATCATCCTGGCCTTCATCATTTTCATGATGGTCAAGCAGATCAACCGCCTGCGCCGCGAGGCCCCGGCCGCCCCCGCGCCGGCCCCCGTCACACCTGAAGACATCGTGCTGCTGCGCGAGATTCGCGACAGCCTCAAGCGCTGAAATCCGTGTTTTGACGCAAATCAAAACGCCCGTGGCATGGTTGCCACGGGCGTTTTCCATTACTGCAGATTCCCGGCGCTTGGGCTAGCCATTCAAGCAGCCAATTTGCGCGCCATTCGCACGGACTCAATCAGACTGCTCGCCTCTGCAAGACCCTGCCCTGCAATATCGAAAGCCGTGCCGTGGTCCGGGCTGGTGCGCACCAGCGGCAGCCCCAATGTGACATTCACGCCCTTTTCCACGCCCAGGTACTTCACGGGAATCAGTCCCTGGTCGTGGTACATGGCCAGCACCACGTCGAACTCGCCGGGGTGGCCGGGCGCATTGCGGGCGCGCATGAACACCGTATCGGGCGCAAAAGGTCCATGGGCGTCCAGGCCCTCGGCACGCGCCTGGCCGATGGCCGGGGCGATGATCTCGACCTCCTCGCTGCCGAACAGGCCGCCCTCGCCCGCATGCGGGTTCAGCCCTGCCACACCGATCCGCGGCGGGCGGCCCAGGCTGCGCGACAGGGCCTCATGCGTGATGCGCAAGGTCTGCAGCAGGTTGTCCTTCGTTACCGCATCGATCGCCTTGCGCAGCGAGGTATGGATGCTGACCAGCACCGTCCGCAACTCATCGTTGGCCAGCATCATGCGCACCGGCATGCGGTCAAGGCCCACACCCGCATGCTGCGCAGCCTCGAACTGCAGCAGCTCGGTATGACCAGGAAAGTCCACGCCCGCAGCATGCAGCGCCTCCTTGTGCAGGGGCGCCGTTACAAGAGCCGCGATTTCGCCTCGCAAGGCAGCCCGCGCGGCCCAGACCACGCAGCGCGCAGCCGCGTCACCAGCGCTGGCACTCACCTGGCCCCAGGGCGCAGGACCGGGCAGCCCGGGCAGCTCCAGCAAGGGAATGCAGTTCGGCGGCACCTGCTTTAGTTGCTCAGCCGACTCGATGACAGCCACGGGCATGGGAATGGCGTTGTCGCCATCGCGCGCACGCGCCGCCACGGCGGCTGCCCGGCGCAGCGTCTGCAACTCGCCGACGACGAAGCAGCCGCGCATCTGCTCGGGCGCGCCCATGAACGCCTTGGCGATGGTCTCGGGCCCCACCCCGGCAGAGTCGCCCTGGGTGATGGCCATCAAGGTCGTGGACTGTGTGGAATCAGGCATTTTCAGTATCCGGATCAGGCAAGCCGGTCATTCGCGCCGCGCTTGCAGCAAAAGGCCTCGCCCCCTGGGCGGGCCAATAGTGGGCCACTAACAGGCCAGCATCAGGCCGGATTGTCGATCTCGATGAAACGGTGCTCCAGCCCCAGCTCCAATGCCACCTGCCCCGCCAGGGCCGGCGCGCCGTAGCGCTCGGTCGCATGGTGGCCGGCAGCCAGGAAGGCCACGCCCGTCTCGCGCGCCAGATGCGCCTGCGGCTCGGAAATCTCGCCCGTGATGAAGGCATCGGCCCCAGCGGCAATCGCAGCCTCGAAGAAACCTTGCGCGCCGCCCGTGCACCAGGCAATGCGGCGAATGGGGCGAATGGGTGGCAAGCGCTCTCCCCCCACGCAGACAGGCGTGCGCCCCAGCGCCTTCTCCACATGCCTGCCCAGCGCCGCCGCGTCGGCAAACTCCGCCGCGGCCATCCAGCCCAGGTTCTGCTCGCCAAACGTTGCCTGGCCCTCAAGCCCCAGCTGCACACCCAGCTGCGCGTTGTTGCCCCATTGCGGATGGGCATCCAGCGGCAGATGGTAGGCAAAGAGGTTGATGTCGTGGGCCAGCAGCAGGCGGATGCGCTCCTTGAGCCAGCCCGTGATGCGGCCATCCATGCCGCGCCAGAACAGGCCGTGGTGCACGAAGATGGCATCGGCCTGCGCCTCGATGGCCGCCTCGATCAGCGCGCGGCTGGCCGTCACCCCGCTGACGATGCGGCGGATCTCGCCGCGCCCCTCCACCTGCAGGCCGTTGGGACCGTAGTCCTTGAAGCGCTCCGGCTGCAGCAAACCGTCGAAGTGGGCCAGGAGTTCTTGTCGCGTGGTACTCATGAAAGGATTGTCAGCGATCCATGCGGCGCCCAAGAAAAAGGGCAGCCATGCTGCCCTTCATTCCCTGCCCAGCTCAGCCGCGCCTGGGTTGCCAACCATGGCAGGCCAGGGGCCAGAAGCCGATGGCCGCGCCCAGGATGCCCATGGCCGCCACATAGTGGGCCGGCGCCATCACATCCACCTGCTGCCACACGGACACCAGCATGGGCGTCATGCCGCCGAACACCGCATAGGCCATGTTGTAGGCAAAGGACAGGCCCGTGAAACGCACCTCGGCCGGGAAGGCGCGCACGCCCACCACCGGCAGCAGCGCAATGCTGCCCACGAAAAAGCCCACCAGCGCGTAGCTCCACACCAGCGAGGACGCCGTGCCCGGCAGGTTCAGATAGAACGCATAGGCCGTCACCGTCATGCCCAGCCAGCCCGTGACCATGGCCACACGCGTGCCCATCTTGTCGGACAGCCAGCCCCAGAACACGCAGCCCAGCGTCAGCGTCACCGTGGCCACGGCGTTGGCCTTCATGGCCAGGGCCGCGTCGATGTGGAAGACCTTCTGCAGATAGGCCGGCGTGAACAGCACCACCACCACGATGGCCGTGGACAGCACCCAGGTCATCAGCGCCACCAGCACGCAGGCCTGGCGGTGGTCGCGCACGATGGTCTTGAGCGGCAGTTCGCGGTCGGCCTGCTTGCGTGCCATCAGCTCCTGGAAGATGGGTGTCTCGTGCAGGAACTTGCGCAGGTAGACCGACACCAGGCCGAACACGCCGCCCAGGATGAAGGGCATGCGCCAGGCCCAGTCGTGGATCTCCTCGGCGCTGTAGGTGCTGTTGAGCCAGACACCGATGATGGAGCCCAGGAAAATGCCGCCCGTGATGCCCGAAGTCAGCGAGCCGATGGCAAAGCCATAGTGACGCGCCGGCGCATGCTCGGCCACGAAGACCCAGGCGCCCGGCATCTCGCCACCAATGGCCGCGCCCTGCAGCACGCGCATGGCCAGCAGCAAAATCGGCGCGGCAATGCCGATGGAGGCATAGGTGGGCAGCAGGCCGATCACCAGCGTGGGCACGGCCATCAGGAAGATGGACAGCGTGAACATCTTCTTGCGGCCCAGGATGTCGCCAAAGTGTGCAATCAGAATGCCGCCGATGGGCCGGGCCAGGTAGCCCGCCGCAAAAATGCCCAGCGTCTGCAACTGGCGCAGCCAGTCCGGCATCTCGGCCGGGAAGAACAGCTTGCCGATGACGTTGGCGAAGAAAACGAAAACGACGAAGTCGTAGAACTCCAGGGTGCCGCCCAGGGCCGACAGGCCCAGGGTCTTGTAGTCCTGTCGGTTGAGAGGACGTGCGGTCGCAACAGCGGGGGCCATGCCCGGCTGCGCTTGGTCAAGCGTAGTCATGGTTTTTTTCCAGGGATCGAACAGCAGGACGGCGCGGTGGATGCCACGGCAACGGATGAGCGTGCAGCGGCAGATCGTTCTGCAAGACTTCGGGATCGGAGGACTTGGCTCTCTCTTGGGGCCGGCTTGTGGGCCGGCGCAACAGCGAACGCGGCGTGGCGCAGTCGTCGGGGGATTCTAGGGTTTGTACTGTAGCTGTGTGGGGAGCGCGGCTTTGGGGACGGGCAAAGCGGGCGCGCAGCATGTCATCGTCACGCGGCGACACAGCACTTAAAGGCGCTGGCCACTGTCTGGCAACGCAAAGACTACCCCCAAAACCGACGCCAGAACTCACCACGCCATCCCCGCCAAAGTCCTGCATGGGGAGCACATGCAATCCCCCTCCAGAAACAAGCCGACGTCCATATCGTCAAAAACCATATCAATGCACTTTGAGGCGCAGAGGAAGATGACGCGTGGATCGGTCAGAAAAGGCCCCAGACAGGATCCTGATCCACAAATCTCTTTTATTCACTGGAATTATTCGATGTTACAGCATTCACAATCAATCTAACGAACCTTGTAGCCTTTGTAAACCCTTGGAATAATAATAACAAGAAATATATGTACGAAAAATAGAATCAAAAAATCCACAAAATAATATTTCGTGACTATAGGATTTTTAATGTAAATAAGTGGTAAAAAGTAACATAATATCAGAGAAACACCTATCAAACCGGAGGCGCCGCGACCATACATCACCCTCCTTATATTCAAAAAACAAGATAGCAAATCAATTGCGACCCCAGAAAAAAATCACCACGCATATTAAATAATCCATATTCCAACAATCTCTTTTTCATTTTACCGGAGAATTCTCTGCCCTATCAATCCTTTTACAAACACCCAACCAGCAGGCCAACTTAAAGAAGCTGCAGATACTTGCGATGTGACAGCACTGATCATAGGATAGCCAAGTCCAGGTCCACCTACCCTGATCCAGTTCCCCAAGAAGTTCCTCGATAAGGACTATTGGCCCCAATGTGTAACCGTACGAATACCCTTTTGAGCAACCACTCCCTCAGAAATCAAAGCGCTTGTCAATGCACATGATATAGACCACGTAGTCACAACAGTCCAGATCACACAATCCAATCTTCCTCTTTTATTTTCTAGTTGATAAATGAAATTACCAACATTTGAGACATAGTACCGCTGCTGGTTGTAATGAGTCCCGGCCTCCTCATCAAAATACTGCCCCGCGAACCGCAGGTTCATCCGCGTACGGTTGCCGCTGCGCTCCAGCGTGTGCCCAAAGCTCTCGCTCAATGCCTGCATGGATGAACGACCTGTTGCGGCGCTGGACACCTGCGGCGTAGCCTAAATTATTATCTAACTATCTTGCATTATGGCCATCCTGCGCGATGCAGCCTAGTTTTGATGGTAGATTTTTTATCTATGTATGAAATACTCAATCATTCTTGTCATCAAGAATAAGTTTGATATTTTTACGAGCTTTTTTTCCAATTTCGTCGCGCCTATTTTTTACATCCAAATAATAAGCAATAGCCTCATCAAACCTCTCTTGATCAAACAACGCATTTCCCAAATTAAAAATAACGGCGGACCTGACTTTTCCCTTCAAACCAATATCAAGAGCTTTTTTTAAAATATTTTCAGCCTTCTTTGGCTCTTTCATTGCATCAAAGCAGTTTCCAATTGCCAGCAAGCATTGAACATCGTCCGAATCATAACCATATGCTTTTCTAAAAGATTTTATAGCATCTTTGTATTTTCCCATTTTAAAATCTGCATCACCAACACAATACCAAGCATGATTCCTATCCCAGGCATACTCCCGTTTGATTCTTCCAGTATCAGGGTCAACCAAAATTCCCCTTACCTCGCGCTCCTCCCCATTCAGAAGCATGGAATTCACTTCGTCAAAAGATTTTTCTTTCAAATTTAATCCCTACTTAACAAGGATCTATGGGAGGCGGCGGCTGTATAACACCACAACCACCAACACTTGGATTTTCATTACATATGTCATTAACAATATCCCAAATAAGTAACCCTCCGACGCCTCTCGCTCCGCGCGACCCCTTCACACCAGAGCCTCGCTGTTTTTTTGATTGTCTAGAATGCTCTTCTGCATTTTCATGTCCAACATTACGCTCTCTTCCCCACTTGGAATTCTATGATCAGGCGGTTTTCTCTTGTTTGGATTATCAGGCTTTACATATTTAGGAGCCAATCCATTATTGTCATAAACATCTAGCGGACTTTGCTCCGCATATACGAACAAATTCAAGCCACCACTCAATCCAAATGGATCACTTTCTATATACCTCCCCAACTTTGGCTGATAGTCACGGCAGTAGTTGTAATGCGTCCACACCTCTTCATCAAAATACTGTCCAGCAAACCGCAGATTCATCCGCGTGCGGTTGCCGCTGCGCTAAAGCGTGTGCCCAAAGCTCTCGCTCATGGCCTGCCACGTTGAGCACCCTGTCGCATCGCTGGCGACCTGGGGCGTGCTCAGGTGGTCGTTGTGCAGGTAGTGGTAGGTCCTGCTGCTGGAGTTCTGGCTGCTGGCATGGTCGGCCCACCATTAAATCTCTATATGATCCTTAGCATCTATTGCATCAAATATTATCCCGCTCTATTAACTCACCATCCTCTATAAATAATTGCTTAGAAGAATTTTCAGTTGAAGTTATATCCAAACAAATAATTTGTGATGCAAAAATCAAGGCATCGCACAATTCCTTTGTACTAATCTCCATTGACTTCCCTCTTGTTTCTTGCCATAGAAAGGCCAGTTTTCCAGCATCACTATTTGACATAGTTTCAATGTCTTTAAGAGTCCAAATTTCAGAAGGATGAGATCCTTTAGAGATAACTTTGCAACATGCTTCTCCAGTGATAGGGAAATCATTTAGCGTACTTTCCATAAAAATCCTTCAGTAAACTGGTTTATGATTTTTGCCACGACTTAGGGTTCCACCCTTGGGATTCTGTTCATATTCATGCTGATGCGGATTCGGATGACCGCGCCCATGATCGGTAAAATCTATGTCTCTAACCGGTTTCCCATTGCTATCAAATTCACGAGCTTGGTCGTACCTGCCACGACGACCATCTTTTTGTCCAAGTTGAGTATGTGGATTACCCTCAGCCTCCGGATCAGGCATTGGTGTTCCGTGTTTCGGATCTCTTGGAAGATCACGGTCGGGAAATCTATTTCCTTCATCGCCCCCTCCATCCGAAAACATCCAATCATTTATCGTACTTACAGCATTCGAGCAGGCATTGGCAACAGCAGTTGCAGTCGCTCCTATTAGGGCTGCGCATGCCATGGCTCCTTGTGGACTGGTAACACAAGGCGTCAGAGCAAGAGGAACAAGTCCATCCGGATCAGCATAGGCCGACGGATTGCCATAGCCATATCCATACACATTGATCCCACCGCTCAACCCGATCGGATCACGCTGAATGTAGCGCCCCAAGCCTGGAGCATAGTCCCGCTGCTGGTTGTAATGCGTCCCTGTCTCTTCATCAAAATACTGCCCCGCAAACCGCAGGTTCATCCGCGTGCGGTTGCCGCTGCCCTAAAGCGTGTGCCCAAAGCTCTCGCTCAAGGCCTGCAAAAATGGAACTATCGTTGCATCGCTGCCCTCTGAGGCATGCTAAGGCGTCAGAAAATCGGGCCATCTTATACACGCAATGAATTCTATTGCACTATTTTTTCGAGAACAGAGCAGCTCATCCGTTCCTATAGATTATTTTCAAATAACAATTAATCAAAATTCATTTAAATGAATTCGATGAAATGGGAGGAGATATTTCAACCAGATAATCACCAGCCCACAAATCCCCATATTTCAAAGCGCGCTTAAACCATATTCTAGCGGCATTCAAATCACCCTCAATTCTATATTGACACCCAAGAGCTGTTGCGCCGTAAGCACAGCCTTTTTTATAAGCATCTTTATATAATTTTTTTGCGAGTAAATTTCTTTTTTTTCCACGCGAATCACTATACAAATTGCCCAAATTAACCATAGCCTCTACAGATCCGAATTTTGCGGCCAAAGCGTACAATTCAATTGCATGGTCTAGACACCCAGAATCTTGAGCATTACATGCAGCCTCTAAATTAATTCTGGCCAAATATCTTTTTCTCATAGCCTTCTTTTGTTTATCTCTATTCATAAACATACCCAATAGAATATCAACACAACTCCGGACCTACCGGAGGCTCTGGCGGCGGCATATACTCACAAAGAGGACAAAACAACGGCCCCAATCCTTTAATAGGCGGCAACCATGGAGGCCTTTTTTTATATGTAGGCTTTCCTGATTGAGGATCTTTCTGCCAACCCCACCCAGGTTTCTTTGGATCGTCTTTCCAATGCTTTCCAGGATTATCTGTAGAATTTGGCCCTCTACCATATCCTCTTTCCCCCTTTCCAAGACCATTAAAATCAAAATATTTAAGAGGATTAGCCTCAACATATACAAATATATTTACCCCACCATCCAACCCAATCGGATCATTCTGCAAATACCGCCCCAATCCAGGACTATAGTCACGTTGATAGTTATAATTCGTTCCCGTCTCTTCATCAAAATATTGCCCTGCAAACCGCAGATTCATCCGCGTGCGTTTTCCGCTGAGCTCAAACGTGTGTCCAAAGCTCTCGCTCAACGCCTGCCAGGATGAACTGCCCGTTGCATCGCTGGCTGCCTGAGGCAGGCTCAGGTGGTCGTTGTGCAGGTAGTGATAGGTCCTGCTGCTGGAGTTCTGGCCGCTGGCGTGATCGGCTTGCCATAGCGGCTCAGTACCCCACTCAGCATCAGGCTGCCAGCCATAGGTTTTAATCGTATTACCCACAGCATCTAACTCTGCGAGCAGTCCTTCCTCGCTGTAGATAAACCACGTGGTCTGCCCCGCCCCCAACGTCTTGCTGATGCGCCGACCAAACGGGTCGTACTGGTAGCGCGCGATGAGTTGCCCATCCTGTTCCACGGCGACCCTGCGCTCTGTGGCGTCATAGAGGTGGGTGGTGACGCTGCCATTGCGCGTGGCGCTCTGAATGTGACCTGTGGCGGTGTAGTCATAGTGCACGAGGTCAGTACCCAGGCCTCGCTGAGTCAAGCGGTTGCCGCTGGCGTATTGCCATTCACCGGGCTGGTGCAGGCTGCTGATGCGGTTGTGAACGGCGTCGTAGCCGTATTGCTCCTGGGGCAGGCCCAGGCCAGCCAGGCTGGTGCTGGGGCGCGCCTGTGTCAGGCGATCCAGTGCGTCATACGCGTAGTCAACGCTGCCGTTGATATCGCTGCCCAGTTGCAGCGTCTTGCGGGTAATGCTGCTCTCGACGTCGTATTGATAGCCCAGCGTCAGGAGGTTGGCGTTAGAGGCTCCCTGGACCTGGATGCCCTGGATTCTGTAGAAGCCGTCGTAGGCGATGCTTCTGCTGGCGCCTGGGTACTGGACCTTGGTGGGCAGCATCCACTGGTAGTCGGTCCATGCGATCTTGTCGGTGCTGCCGGGCTGGGTGGCCTCCTTCAGGTGGCCCTTGTCGTAGCTGAAGGCAGCGGCGCTGCTGTCGGGGTAGCCCTGGCTGGTTTTGCGGCCATCGGCATCCCAGCCCTGGGCCAGGGTGGCGGTGACGCGGTTGGCGCCGTCACCGTAGATCAGTTGCTCCTGACTGATGCGGCCCAGGGCGTCACGGCTGTAGTCGGCCTGGCTGATGAGCTTGCCAATGCCATCCTTTTGTTCGTAGCCGGCAAGGCGGCCGGCCTTGTCATAACGGTAGGTGATGCTGCTGCTCAAGCCAGGTTGCCCGGCCTGCGGGCTGGTGCGGGTGAGCAGGGTCAGCAGGCCATCGCTGTTGTAGGTGTAGTTGCTGACATCTCCTGCCGCGTTGGTTTTTTTGATCAGAAAGCCCGCGGCATCGTATGCATAGGTGGTTTTGCCACCTTCCGGGCGCATTTCCTCGGTCAGGCGGCCCAACCGGTCGTATTGCCGGGTATGCACGTTGCCGTTGGCATCGGTGACGCGGGTGATCTGATGCAGCAGGTTGTAGGCCATCTGGGTGGCCTGGCCGTTCGCGTCGATGGACTTAGCGACGCGGCCCAGTGCGTCGTGCTCATAGATGGTTGTCTTGCCGCCCGGGCTGGTGATGGCGGCTGTCTGTCCTGCACTGTCAAGGCTGTAGTGCAGGGTCAGGCTTTCGCCGTTGCGTGCCTTGCGGATGATGGAGGTGCGACGCCCCCGCTGGTCATACTGGCCCAGCTCGGCAAGGCCGCCTGGGTAGTTGATGGCTTGCAGCAGGTTGGCCTGCGGAGTGCCCAGTGCGCCGTATTCGTACTGGGAGCTGTCGCCTGCAGGGTTCTTGTAGCTGGCGACGCGGCCCAGGCTGTCATAGCCCAGTTCGTGACGATTACCGGTAGGCGTGTTCTGCGAAACGATGTCGCCATAGGTGTTGTATTCATAGCGGTAGGCGTGGCCCAAGGCGTTGGTGGCGGTGACCAGGCGGCTTTGGCTGTCATAGGTAGCGACGGTGGCATGGCCCTCGCCATCCATGCTCTGGGTTTCGTTGCCTAACGCATCGAAGCGTGCCGATGATGTCAGGCCCGAGGGATAGACGGTCTTGATGCGATTGCCATGGCTGTCGTATTCATGGCGTGTGGTGTGGCCCAACGGGTTGGTGACACTTGCAATCTGCCCGGTGACGGTGTGCGTGTAGCTCCAAACGCCGCCTTCCGCGTCCGTGGCCGTTTTGCGGTTGCCGTTGCCGTCGTAGGTATAGGTGGTGACGCTGGCCTGGGCGCCTGTGCCCAGGGTCTGCCGGACGATTTCCCCCTGCTCGTCGTACTCCCATGCCGTGATGCGCTCCAGCGCAGTGCCCTGGGCTTCGATGCGCTGTAACGCACGCCCCTTGCTGTCATGCCGCCAGGCGGTGACGGTACCCAGTTCATTGGTATGGCTGGTGGTTTCGCCATGCACGGGATCGTAGGTGTAGCTTTCCTCGCTGCCATCAGAGTGGCGAATCCTCAACGGACGCCGGTTGTAGTCCCAATAGGTGGTGCGGGTGTTGCCGCGCTCGTCCACCAGCCTGTCCGTGTAATTGCCATCCCAGCTTCTTTGCCGAATGGTTTTGTCATTGAGGCTGCGACCCGACTCCAGGCCGTCCTTGTCATAGTGGACCACCAAGCGATTGCCACGAGGATCGGTCAGCGTGGCGATGAATTTGCGCGATTCCCTGAGGTATTGCACCGAGCCCGTTGTGGTGCCCTGGCGGTCACTGAAGCTGCCGACACGCCCGCCTCCCCAGTTGGTCTGCAGTTTCTGCGTGGTGCCACTGGTTCCCGTGGGATCCAGGGTGATGCCCAGGTTGCCCAGCGTGAACTGGGCAGCGGGTGCTGGCGCACTGGCACTGTACTGGGCCATGACCTTGCCCCCCAGCGGGTCCGTGCGGCTGGTGAGTTGGCCGTTGCCGTCATAGGTGTATGTCCAGCGGTTGCCCCTCGCATCAAGGACTTCGGTCAGGCGCTTGGCGCTGCCCGATCCAGCCCAGGTATATCGGACAGTACTGCCTGCACGGTCTTCGATGCTGGTGACAAGGCCATCGGCCAAGGTGAGCTTGAAAGCGACCTGCCCATGGTGGTCAAGAATGCGGATGCTGGACGTACTGTCGTAGCTGAACCGGACCTGGATGCCGTTGAAGTCCGCATAACCCTGAATACGCCCCTGCGCGTCATAGTCGATGGTGTTGCCGCGGCGGTCATACCACTGCCAGCCATCCTGACCATTGCGGCTGACCTGCCGGATGAAGGTGGGCGCATTCACTCGGTCCTTGGCGATGAACAGGCCAGACTGGCCGCTTCTTTCATACAGCGTGCCGGCGCGCTGGATGGTCTTGGCCTCCCTGCCCAGGGGATCCAACTCGAAGTCCAGCGGCGCCCATGCGGGGTTGAGCCACCAGCGTCCGAGCGTCCAGGTGCGGGCGATGTCGATGCTTCCGCCCAGTACCTTGACCTGCAGATCGGTGTTGACCTCCCGGTATTCTCCGTTGGGCCACTTGATGTACGGATACTCGCTTGCCTGTGCCTGCAGAACTGCCAGGCTCAGCAGGGCAAACGCCCAGGCAAGGATGTGCCTGGAAGTCCAGGACAAGGCCCGCCGTGCTGCGGCGCACTTGTCTGGATATTGGGCTGTTTCAATCAGATGTTTCAGTGCCTGGGTCATTTGTTTACGCTTCCCTGTGGGCCGCTGGTGGGCCCCTCTCCAAACCTCTGCACAGCGTTGTGATCGCTGCGCCCCTGGACCGGCCTGCCGGCTGGCAGGCCCACCCACGTCAACGCCTACATGAGGGAGGGCCATCTGGCCTTTTTCCACCGTCCCCCGGCGCACTAGGGCTGTCACCGCCTGCTCCCCCACTGTCAGAACCGTTTCCTCCTGCCCCGTCCCCTCCTGCCCCATCCCCTCCTGCTCCATCCCCTCCTGCCCCATCCCCTCCTGCCCCATCCCCTCCTGCCCCATCCCCTCCTGCCCCATCCCCTCCTGCCCCAGCCCCTCCAGCTCCACCCGACCCGTTTCCACCACCTTTGGAGCCACCGCCAAACCCGCCGCCATAGCCACCCAACAAGGGACCGTTGCCCATCCCACCGCCTTGGCCGCCGCCAGCCCCTGAACTGCCTCCACTGCCGCCGCGCCCTCCTCCAGGGCCACCGCCTTCAGAGCTGCAGCCACCCCCAAGGCACCAGGGCGTGCAGCCCTGCGTCAAGCCGATGGGTGTTCCGCCACCACCAGTACCGCCACTGCCCCAGCCACCAATGCCACCACCCACGCCATGGCCTCCAGTACCGCCAATCCCTCCGATGCCGGTGTTCCCGCACGCGCCTCCAACAAGCCGATTGAACGTGGCAGAGAGCGAGCGCGATTCCTCTTCTCCATTCGCACAGATCCACGCCAACTCCACCATGGCCCACATGGCATAGGCAGCGCAGCTGCCCGCATTGCGCGCATTCACCACGATGCTCTGCACGGCCCCCATCTCCGCCGAGCGCGCCTGCCTGAAGCCCATGCTGCGCGGGTGCAGCTTGACGGCCGTGATGCGGTAGGGAATGACCACGCGCTGCTTGGCGGCCAGGGTCTTGGGGATGTCCGCCAGGAATTCGTAGCGGTAGTACTCGTCGGACTGCGGCGGTGTGAAGACAACCTTGTCGGCCTGGATCAGGCCGTAGTTGGTCAGCGTCAGCTCGCCCGTGAATTCCTCGCCCACCTGCAGCTCGGGCAGGTTGATGGACAGGGGCTCCAGCAGCACCACGGGTGCCGGCACCTGGGTCTGGAAGGTGGCTTCCAGGGTGATCTGGTACTCGTCCTTGATGGTGGTTTCCGTCACGCTGAAGTCGATGCTGATGGTCTGGTACTGCAGGTGCACGCGCTCCGAGGTGGTGACACCCGGGCGCACGAAGATGCGGCCCGACCTGTCGGCATGGCGCGGGCCGCTGGCGCGGTAGGTGTAGGTGCCGGGCGGCAGGTCGGTGAGCACGGCCTTGCCCTGCGCGTCCGTGGTGAGGGTACGCATATAGGTGAGCACGGCATCGTTTTGCAGGCGGATGCGCACGTTGGCCACGCCCGGTATGGGCTTGCCGCCCGCGTCCAGCGTTTCCGTGAACAGGTCGGTGGCATGGAAGCTCAGCCCGCCCTGCCCGCTTTGCGTGACTGCCACCGAGACGGGAATGGTGCCCGTGCCCTGGTTGCTGGCCGTGATCTGCAGTCGGTAGTTGTAGATGCCGTCGGCCACGTCCTTGCCGGGGCTTGCCGTAACCTGGATGGGCACCTGGGCGCCCACGTCCACGGCACCGATGTGGCTGGCGCTGGACAGGAAGATCCAGGAAGGCGCGGCCCGGCCATCCTTGTCCACCAGCTGGACCTTCACGTCCTGGGCCGCCACCAGGCCACGGTTGCCGATGGTGATGCCTTCCGTGACGGTTTTTTCCTGCTGTACCCCGGTTTCTATGTAGGTGGGGTTGGCAAACAGCTCGGGCAGGGCCTGCACCAGCCGGTAGTGGATGGTGAAGCTTCCCCGGGGCGTATCCCCTGTCTCGCTGGCGTAGGCCGTGAGCACGACGGTGCCCGTCTCCCCGGCCGATGCACTGCCCGTGAAGCGGATGACCATGGGCACCGAGGCGCCTGCGGCCACGTTGACCGGCGCACCCGGCTCCACGCTGATGCCCGGCGGCAGGCTGCCGCTGGGCTGCTGTGCCGGAACCACGGCCCAGCGCACGCCGGTGGCGCCTGTGCCGGCGCTGGCACGCGCGTTGACCGTGATGCTGGCAGCAAAGCCGCGCGGCGCGGTGAGCTGGTAGCTGGCCAGGTCGAAGCTCAGCCGGTTGATGGTGAAGCGCCCCTGCTCGGTGGTGGTGGTCTCTTCCGGATGGATGACGGAGACGATGTAGGTGCCGTTGTCATTGGCCGTGGGCACGAATTCGTAGCGGTACTGGCCGCTGTCGTCGGTGGCGATGCCTATGCGCCGCTTGAAGCCCGAGATGTCCAGCACCATGCGCAATGCTGCATTGGGCATGGGCTGTCCGCTGGCGCGTGACACGGCGGCACCGGCTATGACGACGCGCTGCGCGCCGTACGAGACCGCCGGGCTGACGGAGCTGACCGTGCCCGTGTAGGGTGTCTTGGGCTGCTCGGGCTCGGGCGGCTTGTTGTTCACGATGACGGAGCGCGTGGCTTCACCGGTCTTGCCTGCCTTGCTGGTGGCCACGGCCCTGAGCGTGAAGGCACCGTTGGCCACGCCCGACGTATCCCACTGCATGCTGTACGGAGCCTGCGTGGCCGAGCCGATCAGGCTGCCGTTGGCGAAGAAATCGACCTTGGCAATGCCGTCCGGTGCCGAGGCGGCGACACCTACGGCCGTGCTGCCGACCACGGTGGCATCCTGGCCGGGCATGGTGAAGTTCACCGTCGGAGCCGCGATGGCATAAGTCACGGCAACCGCCGTGCTCCTGGGGCTGGTGCCACGCGCATTGCTGGCCGTCGCCTCGATGCGGTGCGCGCCTTCGGATGGCAGGGTCAGGCTGCCGGAGAAGCTGCCATTGGCTGGCACGGCCATCGGGCTGCCCACGGCCTGACCGCCCAGATACAGCTGCACCTGCGAGCCCGCCATGGCCGTGCCGGAGACGGCCAGTTGCGGCGTGGACACCTGTGCGTTGTTGACGGGCTGCGCGATGACGGGAGCCGGCGGCGCGCTGAGGCTGAGCGTGAACGGGATGTCCAGTACCGCTGCGACCCCGTCCACGTCGGTGGCCGTGATGCCGAACCTGTGCGTGCCGTTGGGCAGTTGCGCAAAGTCGATGAACTGGCTGTGGCTGAAGGAACTGCTGGCGTCGCCGCTGCGCTCGAAGATCTGCAGGCCGTTGATGGTGGCCTTGACGTTGGCAATGCCGATGGGGCTTTGTGCGGACACGGCCAATTCGCCTGCGGCGGAAATGGTCGCATCGGGCACAAGCGCCGTGCCTGCCAAAGTGGCGGTGATGACCGGACCTTGACCACCCTTTTTCTGCACCTGCACGGGGCGCGTTACCGTGTTGCTCAGGCCTATGCCATTGGTGGCCCTGGCCTGCAGGGTGTAGTTGCCGTTGCGCACGGCAGCCAGCGCCCAGGTGGTCTGGAAAGGTGCTTCGGTCAGCAGGGCCAGGCGCTGGCCATCCACTAGGATTTCCACCTGCTGCACGCCTTCAGGATCGGTCACGTTGATGGCGATGGTCGTGTCCTGCTCCAGCACGGCCCCAGCGGCCGGCTGGGCGAACTGCACCAGAGGACCTTCAGGTGCGTATGCAATGGGTTGTGGCAGCGAGAACTGGTTGATGCCACCCTGTGCCGTGCGGAACTGCACATGGATCATCTTGTCCCCCGCCCCCAGGGACAGCGTGTAGCTTGCCAGCATGGGGTGGCCCGTCATGCTCTGCCATGCAGCACTTTCGAACTGATCGCTTTCCTGCAGACGGAATTGCGAGGCCTGCGGGCAGTCAAGGCGCAGCTCCACGGCACGCACGCGCGTGGCATAGCCTTGCGTGGGAACGATGGTGCAGGCCAGTACGGGCTCGGCCGTCAGGTAGGCGCCATAGTCCACTCCCGTGCTGACGGCATTGCCCTGGCCTGCAGGGTTGGCCACCGCATCGCGCGGGCCGCTGGCATGGCCCCACCAGTTGCCCTGGGCCTGGACGGTGCTGGCCGGGCTGGTGTTGCGTATGCCGAACTGGCTGTTTCCCGAGATATCGGATTCACCGATGGCCGGCGTGGCGCCCTGCTCTGCCAGCAGGCCCACGCCGTTGCCAGCAATGCGCGAACGCATGATGCGGGGACTGCCGCTGCCGACCACCCGGATTCCCACGGCGTTGTCCGTGAACTGCAGCCGTTCGAAGCCGTAGCCTGCACCCGCCAGTACCAGAGCGGCCCCACCTGCCATGTGGCCGGGCAAGCCGTCCGTGCCTCCGGCATAGCGAACGGCCAGGCCGTCCAGCTTCAGGCTGGCGGGAGCGGCTTCAGGCGCCACCAGCACACCCAGCCAATCGCCGGCCTGCGGCGCCCGGGACTGTGGCCCCTGCGCCTGCACCGGACCCAGCTGCGAGTCATCGTGGCTGCTGGTCAGCACCACGGAAGATCCCGTTTGCAGGCCGCTGCGCACGCTGATGCCGGCGCCCTGGCCGAATTTGACGATCACGCCATCAGCAATGGTCAGTTGCGCCGTGTCGGCGGCAATGGCCGTGCTCATGCCCAATGCGATGGCCAGGGCCGCAACGGAACGACGCCGAAGCGCTGACAGCGGTTTGTGCCATGCGACCACGGAAAGCGTAAAGCGTGCGCACTGGAAAAATGGGGAGCGTTGCATGCTCATCTCTTTCTTATGGGTTCACCGTGATCGGGCCGCTGGTCGCCGGCGTGAAGCCGGGGGAGCTGGCCGTGATCTGGGTGGTTCCGGGGGCGACCGCAGTGAAGGTGGCGTAGCCCGAGTTGCCCGAGTTGGCATTCCAGGTGACGCTGTCGGTGATCGTGCCTACGGAGGGGACGGAGCTGGTGAAGGTGATGGTCAGGGGGGCTAACGGGTATTGGTTCGTTGACCAGTAGGCCCCGGGGACTTCAGCAGAGACAGAGATATAGGCCGCCCTCTGCCCCTCTGCCAAAGAGGCAGGAGCGGACTGAAGGCGCAGCGTCGGCGCCACGGTTTCCGCGTTGAGATAGACGGGATCCATGCCTGCAGCAGAAGCTTCGATCTGGGTTGAGCCAGCATCCAAGCCGCTCACGCTGATGTACGCATAGCTTTGCCCCGCAGGAATCGTCACCGTCGCAGGCGTCTCGCATATCTGCGCTGCCACGCAACGCAGATTCACCGTCACCGCATCGGCCCCGTTGCTGACCACGCCATTGATCAGGCGCTCCACATACAACTCGCTGCTGTAGCTGTACAGCCCCTTGCCCACGATCAGCTTGTCGCCGCCATACCGCGTGAGCTTCAGCGCCTGGTTTGCAGCCACCACGGTCTGCACCTCCGACTGGCCTTCGGCCAATC
>NZ_JACVAZ010000019.1:0-350 GCF_014852125.1 Delftia sp. DLF01 | reverse complement strand
GCTTTTTCAAGCTGCTGCCACCAGCGCGATCTTGGTGGAGGATGACGGGATCGAACCGACGACCCCCTGCTTGCAAAGCAGGTGCTCTCCCAGCTGAGCTAATCCCCCGGGATCCTCGACAACCAGACATTGGAATCTTGGTGGGTCTAGTTGGGCTCGAACCAACGACCCCCGCCTTATCAAGACGGTGCTCTAACCAGCTGAGCTACAGACCCAGTCCACACACCCTGCAACCAGGGCACATGGCTTGTTCCAACAACCGATAAGTGTGGGCGTTCAACTTGAACAGCAGTTTTCCAGAAAGGAGGTGATCCAGCCGCACCTTCCGATACGGCTACCTTGTTACGACT
>NZ_JACVAZ010000018.1:0-353 GCF_014852125.1 Delftia sp. DLF01 | reverse complement strand
TACACCTACGACGCCCTGGGCCGCAGGCTCAAGCAGCAAGTGGAAAGCGCGGACTCCACAGAATCCACCCGCACCCACTACTACGGCTGGGACGGCGACCGCCTCATCCACACCGAACGCCTGCAGCATGGCGACGACACCCGCCACATAGACCACACCATCTACGAACCGGGCAGCTTCACGCCCCTGGTGTGCCTGAGCACCACGGCCAGCGGCGACCCCCAAGACGAGCCCCACCTGCTGGTGCAAGCCATCACCGCAGGCCTGCCCGACCCGGACGACCCCAACCACACGCCAGCCCTGGCCCTGATTCAAACCATGCTCGACGCCATGCCGAGGGACATGCAGCAAGA
>NZ_JACVAZ010000017.1:0-360 GCF_014852125.1 Delftia sp. DLF01 | reverse complement strand
GCCTGGGCCACCTTGCAGGCCAGCGCCAAGGCCCCGTGCAGCGCTGGGAAGACAACCGCATAGGCTTCACTGAAGACCGCGTCTGGCGCTACGACCCCTGCGGCAACCGCATCGCGCAAATGCAGGCGGACCACAGCCAGCAGCAACTGCACTACGACGGAGCCCACCAGCTCATCGCCGTGCGCAGCAGCCAGATCCAGGGCAACGCCGAGCAGCTGCGCCACCACAGCCGCTACACCTACGACGCCCTGGGCCGCAGGCTCAAGCAGCAAGTGGAAAGCGCGGACTCCACAGAATCCACCCGCACCCACTACTACGGCTGGGACGGCGACCGCCTCATCCACACCGAACGCCTGCAGC
>NZ_JACVAZ010000016.1:0-377 GCF_014852125.1 Delftia sp. DLF01 | reverse complement strand
TTCTATGTGGTGCTGAGCGTGCCTGGCGCGTACTGGTCTGACAACCAGAACGCGATCAAGCCGATGACGGTACAGGTAAGCCTGGTGGAACAGACTCCTTCAGGAGTGGTCGGTGGAATCTACACCGCAGCCGATGGAGGGGTGCTGGTCACGCAGCTTGCGATTGGCAAGGACCGCAGGGACACGGGGTGGGGCTACATCGAGCGGCCCAGTGTTGCGGGAACGTACCGGGTTCTGGCACAGGTGCAGGGATTGGCCGAAGGCCAGTCGGAGGTGCAGACCGTGGTGGCTGCAAACCAGGCGCTGAAGCTCACGCGGTATGGCGGCGACAAGCTGATCGTGGGCAAGGGGCTGTACAGCTACAGCAGCGAGTTGTA
>NZ_JACVAZ010000015.1:0-380 GCF_014852125.1 Delftia sp. DLF01 | reverse complement strand
TCATGAGCGTTTTTGGCTTCAAAGAGCCGAGTTCCAAAGAACTTGGCTGTTCGCCTCAAACGCCCACGCTTATCGGCTGTATATTTTTAAGGATCGAAGCAGAGAATTTCTTCTTTACTTCCGACTCACTGCGATCAGTGAAGTCTTGTATTCTAGCACAACTTTCGCTGCACTTTCAACGCTTTTTGCGTTTTCTTCTCTACCCTGCTCAGCAGGAGAGAGAAGAAAACGCCCGGCGCTAGCCGGGCGTTTTGGCTGTAAGAGCCTGACGATGACCTACTTTCACACGGGAACCCGCACTATCATCGGCGCAAAGTCGTTTCACTGTCCTGTTCGGGATGGGAAGGAGTGGTACCAACTTGCTATGGTCATCAGGCATA
>NZ_JACVAZ010000014.1:0-433 GCF_014852125.1 Delftia sp. DLF01 | reverse complement strand
GGAAGCTGACGCTCTTGCCGCTGGCGTCCTGCAGTTGCTCGGTCGCGCGCTCGATGCCATGGGGCTTGCCGAGGATCCGGTCGCCGTTTACCGCGGCTTGATCGGAGCCGATGATCAGGTGGGCGGGGTAGCGCTGGGCCAGGGCGCGGGCTTTGCTTTGCGCCAGTCGGCGTACCAGTTGGTCGGCGCTCTCGCCGGGCAGCGGGGTTTCGTCGATGTCGGGGCTGGCGCATTCGAACGGCAGGCGCAGGCGCTGCAGCAATTCGCGGCGGTAAGGCGAGCTGGAAGCAAGGATCAGGGGTAGCATGGAGAATTCCTTCGGAGCGTCACCGCGATTCTAGCGAAAAGGGCTGTCCATACAGCGGTTTATGGCTAATTTCCTTTGACAGCTTCGGGTGCATCCCTATAATGGCGCGCTTATGTTGAATGGACC
>NZ_JACVAZ010000013.1:0-489 GCF_014852125.1 Delftia sp. DLF01 | reverse complement strand
GGTGCAGACCGTGGTGGCTGCAAACCAGGCGCTGAAGCTCACGCGGTATGGCGGCGACAAGCTGATCGTGGGCAAGGGGCTGTACAGCTACAGCAGCGAGTTGTACGTGGAGCGCCTGATCAATGGCGTGGTCGGCAACGGGGCCGATGCGGTGACGGTGAATCTGCGTTGCGCGGCAGCGCAGATATGCGAGACGCCTGCGACGGTGACGATTCCTGCAGGACAGAGCTACGCATACATCAGTGTGAGCGGCCTGGAGTTGGGTTCCACGCAGATCGAGGCGACGGCTGAGGGGGCCACAGCGGCCACGCCTTTGCCGGTGCAAGTCATCGTGCCGCAGGTGTGGGTCGTAAGCCTGGACAGGCAGCGTTCGACCTCCAGCCTGCGGGACAACTTCTATGTGGTGCTGAGCGTGCCTGGCGCGTACTGGTCTGACAACCAGAACGCGATCAAGCCGATGACGGTACAGGTAAGCCTGGTGGAACAGAC
>NZ_JACVAZ010000012.1:0-749 GCF_014852125.1 Delftia sp. DLF01 | reverse complement strand
ACTGCGTGAAGTCGGAATCGCTAGTAATCGCGGATCAGCATGCCGCGGTGAATACGTTCCCGGGTCTTGTACACACCGCCCGTCACACCATGGGAGCGGGTCTCGCCAGAAGTAGGTAGCCTAACCGTAAGGAGGGCGCTTACCACGGCGGGGTTCGTGACTGGGGTGAAGTCGTAACAAGGTAGCCGTATCGGAAGGTGCGGCTGGATCACCTCCTTTCTGGAAAACTGCTGTTCAAGTTGAACGCCCACACTTATCGGTTGTTGGAACAAGCCATGTGCCCTGGTTGCAGGGTGTGTGGACTGGGTCTGTAGCTCAGCTGGTTAGAGCACCGTCTTGATAAGGCGGGGGTCGTTGGTTCGAGCCCAACTAGACCCACCAAGATTCCAATGTCTGGTTGTCGAGGATCCCGGGGGATTAGCTCAGCTGGGAGAGCACCTGCTTTGCAAGCAGGGGGTCGTCGGTTCGATCCCGTCATCCTCCACCAAGATCGCGCTGGTGGCAGCAGCTTGAAAAAGCGGCTGGAGGAAGCGAAAAGAGCACGAAAAAAGCGTGCTATAATATTTGACTCAACACTAAAGCAGTCTCGTGTGAGACTGCTTTAGTGTTGATAGTTATCAAGCTATCAATCGGCTGTTCTTTAAAAATTCATAGAGTCGAAATCAGCGTTGCTGACGGAAAGAGATTTCAATCTCACCGTGCCGTCAGCAACATTTTGATTGCGTCAAAACGAATGAAACTTTGTTTTA
>NZ_JACVAZ010000010.1:0-3391 GCF_014852125.1 Delftia sp. DLF01 | reverse complement strand
CTATCAATCGGCTGTTCTTTAAAAATTCATAGAGTCGAAATCAGCGTTGCTGACGGAAAGAGATTTCAATCTCACCGTGCCGTCAGCAACATTTTGATTGCGTCAAAACGAATGAAACTTTGTTTTATTCAAGTAATGACGAATTGTTCTCTTGACAGAAATGTCAAAGAATTCATTCACATTACGGCATAACGCGCGAGGTGAGAGACCTCGCAAGTCCTTGAAAGAAAACGGCGAAATCTCGCAAGAGAGATCAAAGTTATAGGGTCAAGTGACTAAGAGCATGTGGTGGATGCCTTGGCGATGATAGGCGACGAAAGACGTGATAGCCTGCGATAAGCTTCGGGGAGCTGGCAAATTAGCTTTGATCCGGAGATTTCTGAATGGGGAAACCCACCCGCAAGGGTATCGCATACTGAATACATAGGTATGCGAGGCGAACCTGGAGAACTGAAACATCTAAGTACCCAGAGGAAAAGACATCAACCGAGATTCCGAAAGTAGTGGCGAGCGAAATCGGAAGAGCCTTCTAGTGATAGTCAGACGGTTAACAAAACGGAATGGAAAGTCCGGCCATAGTAGGTGATAGCCCTGTATGTGAAAACCGACTGGTGGTACTGAGCTAGAGAAAAGTAGGGCGGGGCACGAGAAACCCTGTCTGAATATGGGGGGACCATCCTCCAAGGCTAAATACTCATCATCGACCGATAGTGAACCAGTACCGTGAGGGAAAGGCGAAAAGAACCCCGGGAGGGGAGTGAAATAGATCCTGAAACCGCATGCTTACAAAAAGTAGGAGCCCGCAAGGGTGACTGCGTACCTTTTGTATAATGGGTCAGCGACTTACATTCAGTGGCAAGGTTAACCGAATAGGGGAGCCGTAGAGAAATCGAGTCCGAATAGGGCGTCCAGTCGCTGGGTGTAGACCCGAAACCAAGTGATCTATCCATGGCCAGGATGAAGGTGCCGTAACAGGTACTGGAGGTCCGAACCGACTAGTGTTGCAAAACTAGCGGATGAGCTGTGGATAGGGGTGAAAGGCTAAACAAACTTGGAAATAGCTGGTTCTCTCCGAAAACTATTTAGGTAGTGCCTCAAGTATTACCTGCGGGGGTAGAGCACTGTTTAGGCTAGGGGGTCATGGCGACTTACCAAACCTATGCAAACTCCGAATACCGCAGAGTACAGCTTGGGAGACAGAGCACCGGGTGCTAACGTCCGGACTCAAGAGGGAAACAACCCAGACCGCCAGCTAAGGTCCCTAAAATTGGCTAAGTGGGAAACGAAGTGGGAAGGCTAAAACAGTCAGGATGTTGGCTTAGAAGCAGCCATCATTTAAAGAAAGCGTAATAGCTCACTGATCGAGTCGTCCTGCGCGGAAGATGTAACGGGGCTAAGCCAGTTACCGAAGCTGCGGATTTGCAATTTATTGCAAGTGGTAGGAGAGCGTTCTGTAAGCCTGTGAAGGTGCCTGGTAACGGGTGCTGGAGGTATCAGAAGTGCGAATGCTGACATGAGTAGCGTTAAAGGGGGTGAAAAGCCCCCTCGCCGTAAGCGCAAGGTTTCCTACGCAACGTTCATCGGCGTAGGGTGAGTCGGCCCCTAAGGCGAGGCAGAGATGCGTAGCTGATGGGAAACAGGTCAATATTCCTGTACCGATGTGTAGTGCGATGTGGGGACGGAGAAGGTTAGCTCAGCCAACTGTTGGATATGTTGGTTCAAGCCTGTAGTCGTGCCTGGTAGGCAAATCCGCCGGGCTTAGATGAGGGGTGATAACGAGTCTGCTTGCAGACGAAGTGAGTGATACCCTGCTTCCAGGAAAAGCCACTAAGCTTCAGCTACACACGACCGTACCGCAAACCGACACTGGTGCGCGAGATGAGTATTCTAAGGCGCTTGAGAGAACTCTGGAGAAGGAACTCGGCAAATTGATACCGTAACTTCGGGAGAAGGTATGCCGCAAGTAGGTGAACTTGAACAAAGGGAGCCCAAAGCGGTTGCAAAAAATCGGTGGCTGCGACTGTTTAATAAAAACACAGCACTCTGCAAACACGAAAGTGGACGTATAGGGTGTGACGCCTGCCCGGTGCTGGAAGATTAAATGATGGGGTGCAAGCTCTTGATTGAAGTCCCAGTAAACGGCGGCCGTAACTATAACGGTCCTAAGGTAGCGAAATTCCTTGTCGGGTAAGTTCCGACCTGCACGAATGGCGTAACGATGGCCACACTGTCTCCTCCAGAGACTCAGCGAAGTTGAAATGTTTGTGATGATGCAATCTCCCCGCGGAAAGACGGAAAGACCCCATGAACCTTTACTGTAGCTTTGTATTGGATTTTGAACGGATCTGTGTAGGATAGGTGGGAGGCTTTGAAGTGAGGACGCTAGTTCTCATGGAGCCGACGTTGAAATACCACCCTGGTGCGTTTGAGGTTCTAACCCAGGTCCCTTATCGGGATCGGGGACAGTGCATGGTAGGCAGTTTGACTGGGGCGGTCTCCTCCCAAAGCGTAACGGAGGAGTTCGAAGGTACGCTAGTTACGGTCGGACATCGTGACGATAGTGCAATGGCATAAGCGTGCTTAACTGCGAGACTGACAAGTCGAGCAGATGCGAAAGCAGGACATAGTGATCCGGTGGTTCTGTATGGAAGGGCCATCGCTCAACGGATAAAAGGTACTCTGGGGATAACAGGCTGATACCGCCCAAGAGTTCATATCGACGGCGGTGTTTGGCACCTCGATGTCGGCTCATCTCATCCTGGGGCTGTAGTCGGTCCCAAGGGTATGGCTGTTCGCCATTTAAAGAGGTACGTGAGCTGGGTTTAAAACGTCGTGAGACAGTTTGGTCCCTATCTTCCGTGGGCGCTGCAGATTTGAGGAAGCCTGCTCCTAGTACGAGAGGACCGGAGTGGACACACCTCTGGTGTATCGGTTGTCACGCCAGTGGCATTGCCGAGTAGCTAAGTGTGGAAGAGATAACCGCTGAAAGCATCTAAGCGGGAAACTCGTTTCAAGATGAGATCTGCCGGGGCCTTGAGCCCCCTGAAGAGTCGTTCAAGACCAGGACGTTGATAGGCTGGGTGTGGAAGCGCAGTAATGCGTTAAGCTAACCAGTACTAATTGCTCGTGAGGCTTGACCCTATAACTTTGATGACGTGATCATCAAGGTGGTTATGCCAAGTAAGGCGCAGTCAAAATACAAAGCTGATTTACAGACTCTATGAATTCGTTGTGTTGCTCAGAAAGAGCAGCATGACAACAAGTTATGCCTGATGACCATAGCAAGTTGGTACCACTCCTTCCCATCCCGAACAGGACAGTGAAACGACTTTGCGCCGATGATAGTGCGGGTTCCCGTGTGAAAGTAGGTCATCGTCAGGCTCTTACAGCC